>CAVGCV010000001.1:0-262289 GCA_963627995.1 bacterium
GCTGACGCATTCCTTGAATTACATTCCGTTATCGAAACCGCCAAAAAACACAACCAAACCCCTTTTAACGCAATTCAAGCCTTGTTTGAGGTTTGATGCCCCGTCATGCATCTACCGCTGAACAGTTACCGCATAAGGTTGTATGGCAAACCTTATGCCCATAGTAATGGTGTTTAGAAATTACGGACTTTGGGATAAGGCTTGTGCATACAATGGCTTGTGTTCGTGTTGTTGGACAAATCCTTTTTCTAAGGCAGTCATCCGTAAGGGCCTATACCAAAGGCTCCTCTTTCTTTCTGAGAACTTCAAATCGCCAAAAGTCCTCGCAGCAAGCAAAGCACTGGAAAGAATCTTGATTTCCACTTTTTCCAAAACCCGATTTTCATAAAGGACGTCCACAATGTGGGCCAATTTTTCTTGTTTTCATTATTTACCATTTAATGCTGCCGGTTACGTAATTCTTCGATACAGTATGGACTTCTTGGCACACGAGGCCTATATTGCGTATTGGATTTTGCACGCAATTCAACTTCGGAGTGTTGTTTAAGTTACTTACAACAACAAGGAAGAAATCCTCTGCAAATTCAGCAGCCTTATCAAATTCTTTTTGCGTAAATCTGATAGAGCCACTTTGTTCTCTTACTCCTTTTATTTCAACAAGGAAAAAGTAATCATCCTTTTGCATTTGGACATCATATCCATCCCCCCACAAACGGGCATCTTCCAAGATTGAATGCTCAAAGAACGGTATGCTCTGATAATTGTTCATAAAATAAAACTCAGCCTCTTTTCCCGTTTCTTGAAGCTGCTTAAATCTTGAAACAGTCACGGGCGACACCTTTATAGGTGTTAGGTTTATATTTCTGTCGATATCATGGATATACATTTTTACGATATTGGCATACCCTTTGACATCCTCATTACCAAACAAACTATCTATAAAAAGTTTAATGTGTTCACGTTGATTGCGTTGAAACCACCCCCTTCTGCCGTTGTCAAAATAAGGGTCGAAACTATCTTGCCTATTAAACACAGCCCTTGCCGTTTTTACTAAACCCATATCCACCACAAAATCACAAAATGCAGTCTTTGTGCTAAATCCGAACTCTTTGGCAAAAGCCAAATCGAACTTAGCCAATCCATAGCCTATAAGGTTCATGACTTCTGACAACCTCTCTTTTTTGTTATCCATGTATCACCTGTCAATGGTTGAATATTATATAGGAACTTAGCAAGCAACTTTTGCTGTCTCAACCGTATTCCTCATACGGTTAAGCGCTGTATTGTCAAAAACTGACCCCCTTCTTTTTCTTTTACGGTCGAAACCCATGGCCTCATTTTTCGAGTCACATTTTCTGGAATTGCGACAGATTCCCTTCTCCAATATTTCTCCCATTTTTTCAGAGAGGAAATCTTTGATTTTCGCTGTAAACAACATGTTCCCGCTATCGTCTTGACACTTTATGGCAAAAATACGGACTTTATCCGAGAGTAAAAAGGATGTTTCACCCCAAATCGGCCATCAGGAAGACAAAAGGCGCGGACTGCTTTCGCAAGCAGCTGGATATGACGTGTTTGCAAGTGTCCGCTTCGAATGGAGGACATGAGGAACTCGATGGAAAAGCTGCATTCCGAGGAACCCGGTGGCGGCCCTGGCTTCAACACGGGAAAGGGAGGGAAAAAACTCTGCGGAGCGGCGACGCGCGCTCCGCAGAGAAAAAAGATTTCGTCCGCAGAGGAAAATATTTTCCTCTGCGGACGTTTTTCCGCCCCTCCGCAGTGATTTTCCATCCACCTCACAATCAGGTGGATAGACGCACGTGGAGCCGGAAGTTCGAGCATACGCCGCAAAGCGGAAGGGTCGCATCCGCCTGCATTCTTCACACAGGGAGGGGAGGCAGGCGGGATGACGCCGGAGACGCCCTCGCGCCACGGGCTTCACGGGGGAGGCGGAGGTCGCCCGGACAGCGGTCTCCGACGAAGAGGTCGGCTTCGGCGGCAACAAAAAGGGGGCTGCGCCGCAAACGACTTGCGGCACAGCCCCTCTTTCCGCCCGCGGAGCGCACGGACGCCGGCTATTCGGCCCAGATGTTCGGGCCCGAGGGCGTCGGCCACAGGGGCGAGGGGTCTTCCGGGTCGGGGTCGGTTTCGCGGTCGCCCCTTGGGATGGTTACTGCGGAGGCGTTGATGGGGAACGAGGACACCACCTCCATCTCCTCCACGCGCGGAGGGCTGTATGTTTTCTTTTCCATGCGGTTCGTCTTTAATGCGGTTCGTCTTTACTTTACCATAATTTTACGGGTCGTGCTCCCCGTCCTGACGATGTTCAGGCCCTTTTGCAGCCCGCCGGTGCGGCGGCCCTGGATGTCGTAGAACGCTGCGTCGGGGCTGTTGAGCGCGTCGATTGCGCCGATGCCGGTCGCCTCGCCGGTCGTGATGCTGAGGCGGTTGGACTTCACGCTGCCGCCGGCCCCGTCGGTGACGTACGCGCGGAATCCCTTGGTCATGACCGCCGTGACGTCCTCGGCACCGCTCTTCAGTTTGTCCACCAGCCAGAAGTGGTCGTTGGCAACGATGTAGTTGCCGTCCCCCACCTCCATCTCCACGAACGTGCCGGCCAGGCGCCCGCTTTCGTCCGCGACGGGAGCGGTGACGACGGCCGTGTTCGCCGCATTGACGTCAATCGCCGCCGCGTCCGCCCTGCGGCGCACGACCACGGGCGTGCCGGCGGCAATCTCGCCCGACAGCTTGGCCAGCACGAGCTCGTCGGCCCTCACCTCGGCCAGCGCATAGAAGTCGCAGGTCGCGTTGTCGTCCGCATCGATGGCATAGGGCAGGCAGAGCGTGCCCCACGTATTCGCCATCGCGCGCGAGTAGCGTGCCGTGGCGGCTGTGAAGGGTGCGGAGCTGACGAAAGGATGCTGGTCGGTGAGGACGAGACGCTGGCAGGCGCCGTCAACGATTTTGTTGTCGGTGTCGGCAAACTGGGCGTTCGACGCGGCGCGGATGAGCTGGTTCTTCACCTGCGGATAGACCACCACGCCGGAGGCGTTGGCGTACTTCGCGCCGGAGGCGTCGAACTCATAGCTGCCCTTGCCGCCCCAGTAGTAGTCCTGGCGCAGATAGGAGGCGTCGGTCTCCTGTTCGGCGGTCGCGCCGAGATAAGTCAGCCTGAAGTTCTTCACCTGGTAGTAGGCTTTATCCGAGCGGATGCCGATGGTCGCGGTGCCGTCGGTCACGTCGAACGCGCACGAATAGTTGGCGAAGTCGCCGCCGCCTTTGCCCACTTCCTCCGAGCGGCCTATGTTGTTGTTCGCCGCCGCGCCGTAGATGGCGATGGTGGAGACATCGGCCGGCTGGTCGGTCTTGACATCGGCCGTTAGCCGGTAGGCACCGTTGGGAAGGGAGATGGCCTGCGACAGCTCCGCGCGCGAGATGGTGCCGGCCCAGGCGTTGAAAACGCCCGTGCCGGTATTGGTGAACGTGTCGTTCCAGCCGCTGTAGGCGTATTGGAAGTTCCACTCCGTGGGGACATTGACCCTTCCGCCCGACCCTTGCACCGACTTGTTCTGAGTGCCCTCGGTGAAGGAGGCGTTCTTGATGTAGCCGGTCATGTCCACGCCCGGAGCGAACGCGCCAAGGTAGGTGAGCGAGAGGTCGTCGACATAGACGTAGGATTCGGAGCTACCCGCGCCACCCGTAAAGCCATAGCTGACATTCACCACGGTCGGAGCGGCGAGGGCAAACTGCACGCTTTGGGCGGCGGGCGTGGCGACGCCCTTTGCGGCTGGCAGCGAGACGCGCTGGCCGCCCGCCTCCACGTAGCAGAGGTTGGTGGTCATGGCGCTGGTTGCCGACGCGTAGTAGTTGAGCCGGTAGATGCCCGCGGGGAGGGCGGTCTGCTTGGTGGCCTGCACCTTGCCCGCAAAGTCCTGCCACTTGGCGCGCAGGAAGAGGCTCTTCGACCCGGCCGACGCGCCGGTCGTGGCGGACTGCTGGAGCTTGATGTACTGGGCGTTGGCGGTGTTGCTGAACGACTCCACGCAGGTGTTCCACCCAGGCTGCGTGTACACCTGCGACAGCCTGGCGCTGGCAGCGCCCTGGGCCGTCTCGAAGTCGGCGTTGCTGCCGAGCATGGCGGTGATGTCCACGTTCTGGCCGCCATGCGCCTGCACATAAGCGTCGAATGCGGCGGCCATGGCGTCCACTGCGTCGGCCACGCCGGTCTCGGTCGTGGCGTTCTCGAGGACGCTCGTGGCAGCGGTCATGTCGGCGCCGAGGGACGTGAGCGCCTGCTGCAGGTTGGCCGCCACACCGCCCTGATCGGAGCTGTAGAGCGTGGCGGGCGCGTCGGCCATGCCGGCGTCGGCAAGGAAGCGCACTTTCTTCACTTCCACCACGCCCGTGCCGGCCTTCATGAGCACGATGTAGGCGGCGCCTTCGCTGCCCGATTTGCCGAGCGCGGCGCAGGTGTAGTCCGTGAGCCCGTTGTAGGTCTGCACGTCGTAGTAGTGGGCGTGGCCCGAGAAATGGACGGGGTTCTTCGTCTGCTTGATGATGCCGGAGAGCTTGTCTTTCTTCTTCGTTGCGACCGCTATGGCGCTCGACTCGGTGTAGACCGCCACGTCGTCGGACGTTCCGTATGCCGACGTGTCGCTCGTCTTGATGTACTTGCCCTTGTCGTTCTGGTCGAGCCACCAGCGGTTGTTGTCGCTGGCCGTGACGAACGGATAGTGCTGAATCCACACCGAAGCCTCATCGGCATGGCTGGAGGCGAACGCTTCCAATGCCGAGATGATGCCGTCGGGGGCATAGTAGGTGGCCGAGGAGAGCAGAGAGGGCTTGGCGTAAGGCTTCTGGAACCAATAGGTTTGTCCGATGTAGAAACGCACGCCGTTGAAGGTGAAGGTGAACGGCTCGAACTGCGTGTGGCTCGTGTTGTCGGTGAAGGTCTGCACATCCGTGATGCCGTAGTTGGAAAGGGCGGTGCGGTAGGACTTGACCGTGGCAAGGGCTGCGTCGTTGGCCGCAGAGCCTCCCGAGCTTCCCCATGTCAGCCCCTTGTCGGGATTGTCGCCCGTCCAGTAGTCCGGCACGAGGTCGTGGTTTCCGCACATCGTCAGGAACGGGATGCCCGCCGTGGCATAGCCCGCGTGCGCCGTCTTGAAGTCGTTGTCGTCGGTCTTCGAGTCGGCGTCCATGTCGCCCATCGAGATGGCGATGTCGCATTGCGGGACGTAGCCTGGAAGAGCGTCGAACGAGAACGTGTCGCCGCCGTCCTTTCCCATGTTGACGATGCGCGACACGTAGCCCTGGATGCTCGCCACCGACGAGCCGTCGGCATTGGCCGCCTGCCCCGCATGGGGGTCGGTGGTGAACACGGCCGTGAAGTATTTTCCCTCCGAAAACTGGAAGCCGTAGGCTTTGCCACGATAGAGGAACGTCACTTTCTGTCCGTCCGTCAGCGAGAGTGCCGACGGGTTGGGAACGATGTCGCTGGTTGCCACCGTCGCGCCATCGACGGCGAACGAGGCTTTCTGCATGACGGTGGCGAGGTCAGTGCCGAGCGGCAGCTGCACAAGCGTCTGGCCGGTGGACATGGTGCTGGTCGCCACGCCATCGACACCGGTGAAGGTCACCGTCATCTGCGCCGACGCCGTGAGAGCAGCCAGCGAGAGCGCGATGCTTAGGAATCTTGATTTCATGGTTGGTTAGTTGAATGTGTTGAAAGTTGGTTCACAGGTAGGATTAGTCGAACCAGTTGTCCCTGTCGAGCCCGCGATAGCTGATGGCCTCGGCTATGTGGTGCGACTGGATGCGCTCCGTCCCTTCCAGGTCGGCAATGGTGCGCCCCACCTTGAGGATTCGGTCGTAGGCGCGCGCCGAGAGGTTCAGCTGCTGCATCGCAGCACGCAGCCGCTCCGAGGACGCGCCGTCAAGTGCCGCATGCTTTTGGAGGAGGGACGTGCCCATCTGTGCGTTGCAGTGCACGCCGCGCACGCCGCGGAAGCGTTCCTCCTGAATCCGCCTCGCGCGCAGCACCCGTTCGCGGATGCTGGCGCTCGGTTCTCCTCTTGGGGCTTTCGCCATGGCCTCGAACGACACGCTCTCCACCTCCACCTGGAGGTCGATGCGGTCGAGCAGCGGGCCGCTGATGCGGTTCATGTAGCGCTGGATCTGCCCCGGAGAGCAGACGCAGGGGTGGGTCGGGTGGTGGTGGTAGCCGCAGGGGCATGGGTTCATCGATGCCACAAGCATGAAAGAACACGGCAGCGTGAACGTGTATTTGGCACGGCTGATGGTGATGACGCGGTCCTCGAGCGGCTGGCGCAACGTCTCCAAGACGGAGCGGGAGAACTCGGGAAGCTCGTCGAGGAACAACACGCCGTTGTGCGACAGGCAGATTTCCCCGGGCATGAACGTCGTGCCGCCCCCGACCAAAGCCACGTCGCTCACCGTGTGGTGCGGCGCGCGGAAGGGGCGCTGGCTGATGAGCGTGGCGTCGCGCCGGAGCTTCCCCGCGACGCTGTGTATCTGCGTGGTCTCCAAGCTCTCCTCCAGCGAGAGCGGCGGAAGAATGGAGGGCAGCCGCTTGGCCATCATCGACTTCCCGCAGCCCGGACTGCCAATCAGGATGATGTTGTGGCCGCCAGCCGCAGCCACCTCAAAAGCCCGCTTCACGTTCTCCTGCCCCCTCACCTCGTCGAAGTCGGCATCGAGGTCGGACTGCCGGGCATAGAACTCCTCGCGCGTGCGCACCTCCACCGGCCGGAGGTCCGTGTGCCCGCGCAGCACACCGACCACGTCGTCCAAATGCCGCACGCCATAGACTTTCAGGCGATCGACCACCGCCGCCTCCCGGGCGTTGGCCTCGGGCACGAACAGGGCCTCGTACTGCATGGCGCGTGCCTTGATGGCAACGGGCAGCGCGCCCCTGATGGGCTGCACCGTCCCGTCGAGCCCCAGCTCGCCGACGAACACGAACCGCTCCGCGTCCTCCACTTTCAGGTAGCCCAGCGACATCATCATGCCGATGGCTATCGGCAGGTCGAAGCCGCTGCCCTCCTTGCGCACGTCGGCCGGGGCGAGGTTCACGACCGTCGAGCGCATCGGCACGGAATAGCCGTTCACTTTCATTGCCGTCACCACCCGCTCCTGGCTTTCCTTCACCGCGTTGTCGGGAAGCCCGACAATCACGAAGCGGGACTGCGTGGCTGCCTCCTCGCAGTTCACCTCTATCGTCACAGGTATGGCGTTGAGCCCCTGCAACGTCGCACTATGCAGTTTCGTTAGCATCGCAACATCTTTTCAACGAATTCCCCTCCCCTCATTGCAGCAGTTCCACCCCGACCACTTCCGTGGCCGCTCCCTCACACAGGATATCGACCTTGAAGTCCATGAAGTCGCTATAGATGTAGAGGGGGATTGCCTCTTGGGATTCCGGGACATGGTCGAACGTGAGGCGAATCGCCGTCCCGTCCAAGTAGTTCTCCACGGGCGCAAGCGCGTCGGTCCCCCCGATCGGGCGGATGGAGAACACGGGGTCGAGCATGGAAATCACGCGCGGCAGCTCCACCCTGAGGCGGTTGTCGGGGCGCGAGAACCAGCTTTTCACCGCGTTCCACCAGCCCGGGCCTCCTGCGGCGCAGCTGTCGGCAGCGACAATCCGCACGCCGTCGCGCAACGTGCGCAGCAGCTTTTCCGGCTCGAGCGAGTAGTTCCGCAAATAGTCCTCCTTCGCCTGGCGCAGCCGCTCGTCCGCCGACCGCCGTCCGCCACGCGAGCGCAACAGGGCGTGCGTCCGCTTGTAGTCCACGTCGTCCACCCAGCAGATGCGGTCGTCGGTCATCACGATGGCGCGCACGTGCGCAATGTCGCCGAACGTCTTTCCGCCATAGTCCAGCGCCACCTCCCCCAAGTCGGCCTCGGAGTGCTGCGGGACGACGCCCAGCGTCCGGGGCACCTTCACCACGTCGTACTCGTCGCGGTACATGTCCGTGTAATGGATGCAGAGGAACACGCGGACATTCTCCAGGTCCACATCCGAGCGGTTGTTGACTCGCACGCGGGCGGCATCGTCCTTGCGCCAGAACAGCCACTCCTGCACGGGGCCGACGGAGACATCCACATAGGACTGCTCCAGCAAGAGCTGCCGGAAGCTCCCGTAAAGGTGCTCCTCGCAAAACTGCATGTCGGAGAGCAGCGCGTCGTAAGCCCCTTGGTTGCCCCGCCGGAAGAAATGGTTGTAAATCTCGCGCTGGCTCTTTTCCCGCTCGCCCCGGTCGGCGTAATGCTTCGCCTTCAGCAGGTTCGGGCTGAACAGCCCATACCCCGCCATCGTCGAGCCGTACAGACGGAGCAGGTACTGCCCCTCCGGCGTCTTATTCAGATAGGTACGCGCGCGATAGGAGTCGAGCATGTCGGTCAGCTGCTCGGCCTGCCGGGGATACTCCATCGCCGCCTGGTCGAAATACGCCATCGCCCCGCGCTCGTCGCCCTGCCGCTGGCAGAGCAGCCCCTTCAGCACCAGTGCCGGAGCGGTGCGGTCGGGATACAGGCCCGTATAGGCTTGCAGCGTCGCGCCGGCTGCGGCCAGCCGCCCGTCGGCCGGCTGCGGCAAGATCCTCACGCTGTCGGGCAGCGGCACCTCCAGGGGGGTCGCCGCCACGGCCTCCGCGCCGCCCGCCGTCCGCGCCGGAGCCTCCATGATGAGCGACAGCGACTTCAGCAGCAGCGCCTCCGCGTTGCCCGGATATTTGGAGAGGATGGACTGCGCGTGCTCCAACGCCCCGCCGGGACTGCCCGCGTACAGGTCGATGTACGCCTTGTCCTTCTCCACGCACAGCGCGTCGTACTCGCGCATGTACTTATGGTAGATGGGCGCGTAGTCCGACAGGTACAGCAGGTACGAAGCCCGCAGTTTCCGGATGTCCCCGCGGATGGCGGACTTCAGCTCCTTGTCCCGCTCATACTGCTCGAACGCAGCGTCCGTGGCGTGGGCGGCATCCTCCTTTTTCAGAATATCGACCATCGCGAAAGGGTTGCCGTGCAGCGCGCCCAGCATCCGCCAGGCCCCGTCGCCCGCGACGAGCGACGCGCCGCCCCGCGCCGCGCTCCGCGCCAGCATCCAGACGTCGCCCAGCTGCTCGTCCTCGTCCTGCAGCTTGTACATATATTGCAGGAGCGGCAGCAGCTTGGCCTTCGCCTCCAGCACGTCGGGCGCGACGCCCGTGTAGTCCTGCCGGGCCATGCACATCAGGAAGTCGTCGAAGTTTTCCGAATTGGCCTGCGCCAGCTCCAGGGCGTTCAGCACGCGGACAGTCCGCTCGATGTCGTAGTCCCGCCCCGTCGCCAAGTCGGCCCTGTTCCCAATGGCCTCGTAGGCAGGGACGAACTTCTCTATCGGCTCGTAGTGCGCCATGTCGAGCAGCTCCGTGTCCGCCGCCGGGTGGCAGCCCAAGAGCAGCGCGAGCGCCACGGCAAGCATGGACGGGGGCGGAAGCAAGCGGTTTCTCATGGTATTCGCGTCAGTCAGAAGGATAGGTTTTGCTGCAAAGGTAATGATTTTTTGCAAGTTCCCCCTCCTTTCCGCCCCTTTCCGCCACGACACGCCGCATTCACTCCCGACAAAAGGCGTGGCCAGGGGCCTGCAAAAAGAATGCGGCCTTGTCTCACGACAAAGCCGCACAATGTTTTTAAGAGTTACAAACCTTTTAATTTGACTTCTATAACTTCACAGCTAAAAACGAAGTCGTAAATACTTTTGTGATTGGATATACGAAATTTGCTTTTCCTATTTTATTTTAGCACTGCAAAGTTATGTCTTTTGGATTAAACCTCCAAACATGGAGGCAGGTTTTTCTGTGTTAATTTTCGTTACGGCCGCCTGTTCGCGCGCACGCCCCGTCTGTTCTCCGAATTTTAACATTTCCCGCGTCAGAGCGACACGAAATTCGAAGAGAACGCAATGGTCTTGAGCGTCGTCGCGCCCGTGCACGAGCCGCCCACATAGAAGCCGTTCCACTCGCTCTCGCAGCCGGTGGGGGCGGACGTGCCCGTCACCACCTTGTAGGAAGACCCCCTGGCGAATCCCGGGCACGACACGAGCGAGTAGCTGCCGCTGAACGAGAACGGGAGTTTCAGCGTGAAGTAGTTGGTGGCGTTGTCCGACGACTGCACGCTCAGGTAGCGTCCGCCGGTGAGCGAGACCGACCTCAGCAGGGCGGTCGGCTGCGTCGCGGTCGACGCCGTCGGCACGCTGGGGGCGTTGTTGCCCTGCGCCGACCCTATGGTGAAGAGGTAGCCGCCGCTCACGCGGATGGCCGCGTTGTCGCAGTCGATGCCCTCCTCGGGCGCGCCCTTGGCCGACGCCGCCACCAGCACGCCGCCGGAGATGGTGATGCAGCCCGTGGTGTTGCCGTTGCAGTCCACCGCGTCGTTGCCCGTGGAGTAGGCATAGACGCGTCCGCCGCTGATGGTGATGGAGGTCGCCGCATTGATGGCGTCGTCGTATGCCTTGACATAGAGGTCGCCGCCGCTGACGGTGATGCCCGACTTCGACTCCAGGCCCTCCGAGCCGTCGGTCGACGTGGAGAGCGTGATGTCGCCGCCGTCGATGGTGATGTCGCCCGCCGCGCGGACTGCCTTCGAGTAGGTGGCGTCGCTGCCCGACGTGTCGCCGCCGGGGCCGAAGCCGCCGCCACCCCCGCCGCCGGGACGTCCGCCTCCGCCGCCCCAGCTGTTTCCGCCCGACGAGCCGAACGTCGCGCCCGTCGTGGCGATGTCCACCGTGCCGCCGTGGATGGCCAGGTCGTCCTTGGCCTTGATGCCCTTCGCGCCCCTGCCCGACGCCTTGACCGCCAGCGTACCGCCGTTGATGGTGATGAGCGAGTCGGCCTTGACGGCATCGCACGTGTCGGCGGCCGTCGTGATTGCCAGCGTGCCGCCGTTCAGCATCAGCTGCCCGTTCCATTCGTCGGTCGCGTCGTCGGTGATTTCCGCCTGCACGCCGTCGCCGCCCGTGCCGCCGATGGTCACGGTGCCGCCGTTCATGCGGAAGTACTGCCCGGCGTGGATGCCGTCTTTCACGGCCGACGCGACGGTCAGCCTGCCCAGCGTCTTCTTCAGCAGGCAGTATTCCTTGGTCTTGATGGCGTGGGCATAGTTGCCGCTCACCGTCAGCGAGCCGCCTTTCGAGAACTCGGGATGCCCCTTCACGTAGAGGCACGCCTTGTGGTCGTCGTTCGCCGCGTCGGCCAGCACGTTCTCCGTACCCTCGGCCAGCTCGATGTCGATGGTCTTGCCGCAAAGGATGTTCACCGCCGGCCCCGACAGGCTCGTGAGGTCCAGCCCGTTGAAAATCATGCGGCACTTGTACGAGCCGTTATAGGTGAACGCGCCGTCGGGCGATGTTCCCGAGAGCGAGAAGGTGAGCTTGTCGGCGGTGTTGGTGGAGGTGACGGTCACATGCGCGCCGGCCGTCTCATACGTCACGCCGCTCACGCTGGCGGGGACGGTGACGGTGGCTGTCGCGCCGTCGTATTTTATATATACGATGCCGTCGTCGTCGATGGAGGGAAACACGGGCTTCTCGAACGTGATGCTGTCGATGTCCGAAAGCAGGAATGTGTTGCCGCCGATGGTGACGCTGCTCCCATCGGCCGTGTACACGAACGCCGTGCCGCCCGCCACACCCACTTCCGTGTAAGTCTGGCCTTTGCACACATACATTGTGGACTGGCCGTGCGCACTCCCTGCGCCCAGCGCCAGCACCACGCCGGCGAGAGCCCTTGTCAAGCTGTTCCGAATTTTCATATTTACATGTCAGTTAGTATCTTCCCTAAAAAATCGACACAAAAGTAGGGATTTCCGAAGACAAATCGCCAATTCTGCGGAAAAAAAGTTACAAAACACCGAAAACAAGGCCCTCCGGCAACCCTTTTGCTGCATGGCGGTGCTTCCTTTATATATATAGGTGTGGACGGAAGGCGCAAGCGTTGCCCGAGTCCGAGTTTTCTTCTATGCAGCCCCTTTCCGGACTGTCTTCCGAACATCCGCCAATGGCATTCCAGACAAATAAAAAAAGACCGCCCCGCCTCCACCAAGAGAGAGGGGCGGCACGGCGCACGGCGGCCGGGGCCTGTGTCGGGCCCGCTCCGTCATGCCGTCACACCTTCACCACTTTCTGCCCGTCCACGACATAGACGCCGCGCGGCGGGGTGCGTCGCTTTCTGCCGTACCGATGCCCACGGATGTCGGGAGGATGACCGCCTCGCCGGTCACCACCCCGCCGTCCTTTTTCAGCGTGCCGCCGTCGAACGCCGCGCCCTCGGGCGTGAGGACATGACAGCCCTCAAGCGCCACAGAGTTGAAGCCGTCGATGCTGCCCCGCTTCGCCCCCGCGGCGCGCACGGTGGCGTTCTCGATGGCGAGAAACCCACCGCCATCGCCTGCGATTCCATACGCCTGGCCCGTGGCGGTGAGGTCGAGGCCGCGGATGGTGCAGAGCGCGCCGGCGCGCACGCCGATGCCGGTGTTCCCTGCAATGCAGGCGAGCGAGGGCGATTCAGCCCCGGACTTCCCTGCAATCACGGTGGATGAGTCCATGAGGATGCAGGGCCAATCGCCGGATGTCACCGCGCACCGCCCCTCCACCTCGATGGTCAGACTGCTCACGCCTATGTTCTCGATGCAACTGATGTCGTGCGCCGTCCCAATGGAGGCATTCCTGAGGCGCAGCGTCCGGGCCGCGGGGTCGTAGGCGACGGTGCCGCCCTGCACGCCGGGGATGACGGAGAGGTCGGCCCTGTTCGCGTCGGTCACCTGCACGCCGCAAATCTTCAGCCCGTAGTCCTCGGCCTGCGCGGGCGCGGCCCACAGCGCGGCCAGCGCCACGGCGAGCAGGAGCGGCCAGCCTCTTCCCGCGGGCAGTCCGCCGGAGGACAGATGTCGTAGCTGTTTATTCATGGTGGTGTTGTTTTTGGACGGTGGATAAAAAGCGAATCACGCCGCCGCGCGTGCTTCTCCAAGCATCCCATCGGCGCGCGTGCGGCCTCGGTGGCGAATGTAGGTAAAAAAACTGTTGTATTCACCCCCTCGACTGTTAAGTGTTCCTAAACGTTGCGAATGAGAGGACTGCGGGGCCGGCTGCTTCCTTTATATATATGTGCCGGCGGACGGAAGGGGCGGGACTGTCCGGGGTGCAGGGACGCGGCAGCAGACGGTGCAAGCCGTTGGGAATGTTGGGGTTGGCATCCGCGTGGAAAACACTGCGGAGGAGCGCCCGGAACCTCCGCGGAGAAAAATATTTTCGTCCGCGGACGGAATTTATTTTCTCCGCGGAGCGCGGGGCAAAACACTGCGGAGGTTTTTCGGAAAATGCAAGCCTCTGCGTTCCAGCCACTTAGAGTAGACGGCAAGGAGGCTGGCGCAAAAAGGCCGACAGGGGAAAGAAGGAGAAAGGAGGAGGGGCGGGGGTGGCGCTACTCCCCCTCGCAGAGAAAGTCGGGCGTGCGGCGCATATACTCGTAGCCGAAGCGGCAGCGGAGGCAGTCGCGCGGCTCGCAGTAGCGGCGCGTGAGCTGCAGGAGGGCCTGGCTGTCGGCGGCCGACTCGCACGCGACGCCGGCCTCGCGCCACGCCGCGACGACGGCGTTGCGCTCGGGCTCCAGCTGCTCCAGCAGCTGCACGGCGCGGTCGCACAGCGCCGTGTCGGACTTGTAGCGCCCGTAGGCGAAGAGCATCGAGGAGACGGCGTTCACGATGAGCAGGTTCTTCGATGGAATGGAGAGTTTCCGGTCGGCGCGCGCCGACGGCTGCGAGCGGAACGTGTAGTGCGTCTGCCAAAAGTCGCTGACGCGGGTGTCGAGCAGGGCGTGGAGGGCGGGGACGTCGGGCGCGTCGATGAGGCGCGCGAGGGTGAGCCGCCGCTCGCAGTAGAGCATGGCGAGCTGGGCGATGCGCACGTGCGGGAAGTTCTGCGGGCGCAGGCGCAGGAAGCGCCACGCCGACACGTCGATGGGTGCGAGCGAGAACTTGCGGCGGAGGTGGGCGTACTCGCGGCGGAGGCGGGCGAAATAGTCGGTGGAACCGTGGCCTTCCTCCTCCAGAAAGCCGGCCTGGCCGAAGAACACCGCCTCGACCTGGAACAGGTCGTCGCGGTGCTTCGCCACCGCCCCGAGGGGGACGGACTGCGCCCAGCGCTCGAAGGCGTCGCCGTTGATGCCGAAGCCGAAATGGCGGGCCACGGTGACGAAGAGCGTGTCTTCCCAGCTCATGCCGCACGCCTGCCGCCGCTGCGCGATTTGCGCCGTGCGCTCCTCGAGCCGCTCCACGCGGAGCGCCGACAGCCAGCCGTGCACGCGCAGCGGCGGCAGCGAGGCGACCACGCCGCGGCAGCGGGGGAAGGCGTCGGAGCGCGACAGGCGCTCGTAGTTGCGGCGGACGTGGTCGGGGACGGGCAGGACGAACTGGGGGATGAGGCGGGCGGGGTCGCCGGGGTAGGCGACGGGCGTGTCGGCCTCGCCCACCACGTGCAGCACCACGCTGGCGTAGGCCGCGTCGGCGTGGTGGCGGTGGCGGTACCAGTCGGAGGCGCGGGTGTGCACCTCCACGTTCCCCACCCACAGCCGCCCGCCTATCTTCACCTTGGCGTTGAAGAAGTCCGGGCCGGCGTCGCCGTTGTGCATGCCGGGGCTGACGACTTCCAGCCGCCGGCCGTCCGTCGTGAAGAGTTCGCGCAGGGGGAGAATCTTGTGTTTCCACACATAGTGGAGCAGCTGTTCCATGGCTTGGGCAGATTGGGCGGGGGGAAGGCGGCGGCGGGCGCGGCCTTCCCGCAGTATTAAAAAACCTTTCAAAATTAAGCATTCACGCGGAATTTGCGTAAATTTGCCCATAAAATCCGCACCAAGCATGAAAATAGCACTCATCGGATATGGGAAAATGGGCAAGATGATAGAGCAGATTGCCCGGGGCCGCGGCCACGAGATTGTGAGCGTCATCGACATCGACAACCAGCAGGACTTCGGGTCGGAGGCGTTCGGGAGCGCGGACGTGGCCATCGAGTTCACCGCCCCGCAAGCGGCCTACGGCAACTGCCTGCGGGCGTGGGCGGCCGGCGTGAAGGTGGTCAGCGGCTCGACGGGCTGGCTGGAGGAGCACGCCGACGACGTGCGCAAGGCCTGCGCCGAGGGGGGCAAGACGCTGTTCTGGGCCTCGAACTTCAGCGTGGGCGTGGCCATCTTCGCGGCCGTCAGCAAGCACCTGGCGCGCATCATGAACCAGTTTCCGCAGTACGACGTGAAGATGTGCGAGACGCACCACGTCCACAAGCTGGACGCGCCCAGCGGAACGGCCATCACCCTGGCCGAGGGCATCGTCGAAAGCCTCGACCGCAAGACCGGCTGGACGCGCGGCACGCTGCAGGCACCGGACGGGACGGTGACGGGCACGGAGGCGTGCGCGGCCGACCTGCTGCCCATCAGCAGCGTCCGCCGCGACGAGGTGCCGGGCATCCACACGGTTGCCTACGACTCGGAGGCCGACTGCATCAGCATCACGCACGACGCGCACTCGCGCAAGGGGTTCGCGCTGGGCGCGGTGCTGGCGGCGGAATACACGGCGCAGCACCAGGGGCTGCTGACGACGGACGACCTTTTCAAATTCTGACGGCCCATGTACCTATTCTCGAGCAAGCCCGACTACTCCAAGATTCGGACGAAGAACAAGAAGGAAGCAAGCGCCGAGCGCCCGAAATGGGCGAGATGGGCGTGGTGCGCCGCCGTGGTCGTCCTCTACCTGGCCTTCCTCCTCTGGGTGGAGAGCTGGTGGGGGCTCGTCGTCGTGCCGTTCATCTTCGACGCCTACATCACGAAGAAAATCAAGTGGACGTGGTGGAAGAACCTCGACAACCCCGCGCGGAGCATCATGAGCTGGGTGGACGCCATCGTGTTCGCGCTGGTTGCCGTCTACTTCTTCAACAACTTCTTCTTCCAGAACTACAAGATTCCATCGTCGTCGCTGGAGAAGTCGCTCCTCACGGGCGACTACCTGCTGGTGTCGAAGCTGAGCTACGGCCCGCGCATCCCGCAAACGCCGCTCACCCTGCCGCTCACCCAGCACACGGTCCCGGGCCTGAACTGCAAGTCCTACGTGGAGTGGCCGCAATGGGACTACCGGCGCGTGAAGGGGCTGGGCAAGGTGGAATGGGGCGACATCGTGGTGTTCAACTACCCGGCGGGCGACACCGTGGCCGTCAACTACGCCAACGACTTCTACGACCTCTGCTACCGCCTGGGCGCGGGAATCCTGACGCAGCAGGGGGAAAGCCTGCCCTACATGCGCGGGCTGTCCACCGAGGAGCAGATGCGCGAGTTCAACCGCGTCTACGCCCTCGGCAAGGAATACGTGAGGATGCAGAAGAACCAGTACGGCGACATCGTGGTGCGCCCGGCCGACCGCCGCGAGAACTACGTGAAGCGCTGCGTGGGGCTGCCCGGGCAGGAGCTGCAAATCAAGGACAAGGTGGTATACATCAACGGGAAGGCCATGCCGCAGCCCGAGCAGGCGCAGTTCTGCTACCGCGTCTACACGCGCGGGGGCGAGGTGCTGGGCGACGCGCTCTGCGCCCAGCTCGGCATCAGCGACGAGGACCGCGCGAAGGTGCTCGACCACGTGAACGGAATGCCGCTGACGCAGGCCGCCAAGGCCGCCCTCGAGCAGAACACGCAGCTCATCGACAGCATCGTGGAAGTCAAGGACGGCGACTTCGGCCTGCTCTATCCGCTCGACCACGACTACGGCTGGACACGCGACAACTACGGACCCGTCGTCATCCCGAAAAAGGGGATGACCATCCCCCTCGACATGGAGAACATCGCCATCTACGAGCGCCCCATCCGCGCCTACGAGGGCAACCGGCTGGAGGTGAGGGACGGCAGGATTCTCATCAACGGGCGGGAGGCGGCGTCGTACACGTTCAAGATGGACTACTTCTGGATGATGGGCGACAACCGCCACAACTCGGCCGACTCCCGCTACTGGGGATTCGTGCCGGAGGACCACATCGTGGGCAAGCCGCTGTTCGTGTGGCTGTCGGTGTCGCCCGACGACAACCCCGAGAGCCCGCGCTACCGCTGGGACAGGCTGTTCAAGTGGGTGGCCGACATCAAATGACCCGCAGGGGCTGACGGCAGAGAAGCCAGCCCGGCGCAACACAGCCCGAACAGAGGTGACGACCCTGCTTTCCACCGCATACCTGCCCCCCGTCCAGTGGTTTTCCAAGCTGCTGGACGGGGACGTTCTTGTGGAGCAATGGGAAAGCTTCCAGAAGCAGACCTACCGGAACCGGTGCCTCATCGACTCGCCCAACGGCGCGCTCGCGCTCACCGTGCCCGTCGAGCGTCCGGCCGGCGGCTCGCGCCTCGTCAGGGACTGCCGCATCAGCGACCACGGAGGCTGGCGGCGCCGGCACTGGCACGCGCTCGTCTCCTCGTATGAGAACTCCCCCTTCTTCGAATACTACCAGGACGACTTCCGCCCTTTCTACGAGCGGCGGTGGACATTCCTCGTCGATTTCAACGAAGAGCTGGCGCGGAAATGCTGCGAGCTCATCGACCTGGCGCCACGGATGGAGCGGACTGCCGGCTTCTTCCCCAAAGGAACGGAAGACGCCGGCGGGGCCGCCGCTTCCCGGCAAGGCGTCCGCGATTGCCGCGACCTGATTTCGCCGAAGCGCGACACGGCCGACGACGCGGCGTTCACGCCCGTCCCCTACTACCAGGTGTTCGCCCCGCAGCACGGGTTCCTCCCCGGCCTAAGCGTCGCGGACCTGCTGTTCAACATGGGGCCGGAAAGCATCCTCGTCCTGCGGAAGACGCGCGCAGGGCGCAAGGACTGAGGGCGGAGAGCGCAAAGCATGAGCGTGGGGGCTGCCGAACGGAACTTCGTCCGTTCGGCAGCCCCCACGCTCATGTACCTCCGACGAGAATCGAACTCGTATCTAATCTTTAGGAGAGACTTGTTCTATCCATTGAACTACAGAGGCGGCAAGTCCGCTGGCTTGTGGTGTGCAAAGTTAGGGAAAATTCGCGAGAAGCAAGCCATCCGCCCCAAAAATCGAGGGCGAGGCCCGTCCACTCCCGCCGCCGCGCGGCCGGGCGGGCGGGAGGCGGCGCGTGCGTCAGACCTTCCTGCCCCTCACGCCCGTCGCCTCGATGACGTTCACCACGTAGTCGCCCAGCTTCTCGCACTCGGCGATGATGTCCATGTAGTAAACGCCTATCTGGTAGTCGTAGAGACGGTTGTTGATGTCGAGGATGTTCTGGTTCTTCAGCTGCGTCCGGTAGTTGTTGATTTCGTTCTCCAGGTTGTACGACTTGTTCAGGTCCACGTACCGCTGCTCGCCAAACTTCACCACCACGTTCATCTGCTCCAGGGCCTCCTGGCCCAGCATCATCATGTTCTGGATGTGCTCGTACTGCTTCTCCGTGAAGTCCTCCTTCGACTGCTCCCGGCGGCGGGCGATGCCGCGGGCCAGGTTGTAGCACGCGTCGCCGATGCTCTCCAGCTCGCTCACCACGCGGAGCATGTGGCGGATCTCCGTCTTCGACTCGACGCTGAGCCGCCCCTCGCTCACATGGTTGAGGTAGCCGGCAATCTCCACCTCCATCTTGTCCGTAATCCGCTCGTACTTGGCGACGCGCGCGAAGAGCCTGTCGAAATCGCCCTTCTTCTCCGTGCGGAGCAGCGTCTGCACCAGCACCTGCATCTTCTGGCAGCGCTCGCCGAACACCACGATTTCCCGCTTCGCGTTCAGGATGGACAGTTCCGGCGTCTGCATCACGCCCGACGTGATGAAGAAGAGCCGCGACTCCTCGTCCTCCGCCTCGGGCTTGGGCTGGACGATGCGGCACACGGCTTTCTCGATGAGCGGGACGAGCCCGACCATCGCCAGCGTGTTGGCCACGTTGAACGCCGTGTGGAACGCGGCCAGCATCACGCCGCAATGCGCCTCGGCATACGCCAGATCCTGGCCGGCCCGGGCGGCGTCGCACCCGACGAGGCGGCAGACGAGCGCGAAGAACGGGTGAATCATCCATACCACCCAGCACACGCCCGCCACGTTGACGAGCATGTGGGAGAAGGCCGCGCGGCGGGCCGCCACGTTGGCGTTCCGGGCGGCCAGGACCGACGTGACCGTCGTGCCGACGTTCTCGCCCAGCACGAGCGACACGCCCAGCTCGACGGGAAGGACACCCGTCGAGCACAGCGTCATGGTGAGGGCCATGATGGCCGCCGACATCCGCACGCAGAGCGTCAGCACCGCCCCCGTCAGCAGGCAGGCGAGGACCGTCCACGCGTCGTGGGGGTCGAGCGCATGGAAGAAGCCGAGGACGCCGGGGCTGAGCGCCTCCTGGATGGCCGCCCCCGTCCGCCGCAGCACCATCACGCCAAGGAAGAGGAACGAAAGCCCGGCGAGCAGCTCGCCCAGGCTCTTGTGCCTCTTCGTATATATAAGGACGACGCCGAGCGCGGCCGCGCCGTAGGCGACCGCCCCGATGTCGAACGTGAAGCCGAGGCTCATGACCCAGGCCGTCGCGGTAGTCCCCACGTGCGCCCCGAGGATGATGGCGATCGCCTGCGCCAGCGTGATCAGCCCGGCATTGACCTGCGACACCGTCATCAGCGTCGTGGCCGTGGACGACTGGATGCCGGCCGTGACGAACGTGCCGGCCAGCACGCACATGAGGCGGTTGCGGGTCATCCGCTGCAGGACATCCCGCAGCTGCGGGGCGGCCCACTTCTGCAGCCCGTCGCTCAGCGTCTTCATGCCGAACATCAGCAGGGCCAGCGACCCGAGAAAGGTGAGGATTGTCGTTAATTCCATCAGGGGGTTCTGTTGGTTAAATCTGTCTTTTTGTCGGAGAAAACCGCCTTTTTAGGCTGGGAACACCTCTCCGCAGTGTAAAAAGTCGTAACTTTCGCTCCGAATCAAAAAGGTTCTCCCCTGACTTTTCAACCCCAAGAGCACCATGTTACAAATTTTCTGCAAAAATAATAAAATTTCAAAAGAGTTCGACTACGGCACCACCCTTTTGCAAATTTACGAGGAAATGAAGCCCGGCCTGGCGCACAAGCCGCTCTGCGCGATGGCGAACAACCGGCTGGAGGGGCTCACGTTCCGCGTCTTCAGCGCCAAGCAGGTGGAGTTCCTCGACATCCGGTCGGAGGCGGGGCGCAAGGTCTACATGCGCTCCATGATGTTCGTGCTGCTCAAGGCCATCCGGGACCTCTGCCCCGACGTGCGCCTCACCATCGAGGCGCCCGTGTCGCGCGGCTACTTCTTCACGCTCGGCGAGCAGGAGGCGACCGACGAGATGGCCGCCGCGCTCAAGCGGCGGATGGCGGAAATCATCGCCGAGAAGCACCGGTTCCACCGCTACGAGGCGCCCACCGAGGAGGTGGCGCGCCTGTTCCGCGCGAACGGCATGGACGACAAGGCCAAGCTCATCGAGGGCACCGGCCGCCTCTACTCCTACTACTACCGCCTGTGCGACACCATCGACGACTTCTACGGGCCCGTCGTGCCGTCGACCGACTTCCTCGACGCGTTCGACCTCACGCACTACTACGAGGGGCTGCTCCTGCGCATCCCGCGCGAGAACGGCGAGCTGCCCGACATTATCCGGCAGGACAAGATGCTCCGTACGTTCCACGACGACCACAAGCTGGCGCGCCTCATCGGCATGACCACCGTGGGCGACCTCAACGAGCTCAACCGGAAGGGGCACGCCGGCGCGGCCATCAAGGTGGCCGAGGCCCTGCAGGAAAAGAAAATCAGCCAAATCTCCGATGAAATCGCCGCGCGCAAGGACGTGCGGGTCGTCCTCGTCGCCGGCCCCTCGTCCAGCGGGAAGACCACGTTCAGCAAGCGGCTCGGCATCCAGCTCACAGCGTGCGGCCTACTGCCGCGCCTCATCTCGCTCGACGACTACTTCGTGGACCGCGAGCACACGCCGCGCGACGAGGACGGCCAGTACGACTACGAATCCATCCACGCCCTCAACCTCGACCTCTTCAACCGGCAGCTCGCCCAGCTGCTGCGCGGCGAGGAGGTGGTGCTGCCCCACTACGACTTCGCCACGGGGCAGAGCGTCAACAGCGGCCGGAGGATGCGGCTCGCCCCCCACTCCGTCCTCGTGCTGGAGGGCATCCACGCCCTCAATCCCCTCATGGCGGCGGGCATCCCGGCGGAGGCGACGTTCAAGGTCTACGTCTCCGCCCTCACCACCATCAAGCTCGACCGCCACAACTACATCCCGACGACCGACAACCGCCTCATCCGGCGCATCGTGCGCGACAACCAGTTCCGGGGCACGTCGGCCTGCGCCACCATCGCCCGCTGGCCGTCGGTGCGCCGGGGCGAGGACAAGTGGATTTTCCCCTACCAGGAGAACGCCGACGCGATGTTCAACTCGGCGCTCATCTACGAGCTGGCCGTGCTGCGCCAGCACGCCCTGCCCCTGCTGGAGGCCGTCCACCAGAACTGCGAGGAGCACGCCATGGCCGCGGCGCTCGCCCGCTTCCTCCGCTTCTTCGACCCCATCCCCGACGCCGAGCTGCCGCCCACCTCGCTCCTGCGCGAGTTCCTCGGCGGCTCGTCGTTCCACTATTGACGCACAGCCCGGAACCCATTCATCCACCCCATACACACCCATCCCACATGAACTGCAAGAAATGCCAGCGGCCCGTTGCCGACGACGCACGGTTCTGCCCCCACTGCGGGGCCGGCCTGGCAGGCAAGGGAACCGCCCCCGCCAGTGAAAGAATCATGAACACCGCCCTCGTCGTCTTCATCCTCGGGACGGCGGCGCTCAACATCCTCCAGACGGCCATCGCCCCGCTCACGGGCGGATGGGGCGTCGCCCCCGGCAAATACATCCTGCCGCCGCTCAGCATCCTGAACACCCTGCTGTTCATCCTGCCCGCCATCGCCGTCAGAGGATGGGCGATGAAAACCGTCTGCATCGCGGCCGCCGCAATCAGCATTGCGGTTTCCATCGGCTCCATCGTCCACGCAATGGTCACGGTGTCGCAACTGGCTGGCTCCTAACGTTTTCCGGCGGAGCGCCCGACGCGCCACCCCGGCGCGCACGCGCACTGGCGCAAGGGGACGGAGGCCGCCCGGAAAAACACCGCGGAGAAGCCCCCGGGACGTCCGCGGAGAAAATATTTTTTCTCCGCGGACGAAATCCGCGCGCTCTGCGGAGAAAAAACATTCGCTCCGCAGTGTTTTTTTCGAAAGTTTCAACACACTGAATTCCAGCGCGTTGCAAAGCGCGCCCAAAGCCAGAACACCCCAGACCGTCCACGACGGCAAAGGGACATCGACGACACTGCCATCAAAGAAAGGACAGCCGCCCGTCCTCAGGCTTGCGCCTAAGGACGGGCGGCTGTCCTTTCTTTCGCACGGCCGGCTGGCCGCGCGCCGCTACGGCAGTTCGGAATAAGGGATGGTGACATCCACCGACTGCCCCGTCTGGTCGCCCACATAGCGGTAGACGACGTCGGCGTGCAAAGCCGCGCAAAGCTCGGTCAGCTCCTCCACGCCCTCGGTGGCGCGGAGCGACTCCTTGATTTCCGCCCTCATGTCGTCGATGCTCTCCTCCAGGACATCCATGTCATAGATGTCCTCGTCGCAGTCCACCATGTAGAGGACGTTCCCGTCCTCCACCGCCGCGGACTTGAGCGTCAGCCCCTCGCCCAAGTCCTCCGGGAGGGAGGCGTTGGCCACCGCCATTATCGCCTTGAGCTTGATAAGGTTCGCCGTGTCGGACGGCCCGCAGGAAGCCGCGAGAAGCGCCGCCGCCACGACGAGCGCAGCGAGCGAGAGGCGCGCAGTCATCTTCTTTCCCATAGTTTTTTCTCTTTTAGAAGTTGTTCAACAAATTTAACGCGCCGCAAAGATACGGATTCCGCCCGCGAGCGCCAACGGCAGGCGCGACTTTTCCCCTCCCCTCCCAAAGAAACGGCGCGTTTTTCCCGGCGGAAGGCCTGGCGGCGCAGGCCGCCCCCCCCTCCGGCCCCGGCGGGCGCGCCGCGCAGGAGCGCCGCCACACAAAAAAGGCGGAAGTGTGCGGTTTGCTCGGAAACATTGCGTAACTTTGCCATCGTTTTTGATTTTCCGCCAAAAACGCTCCTACTACAAAAACCGCATACCAATGGCATTTACAAGAATCACGGCTGCCGAGGCAGCAGCTTTGGTGAAGAACGGCGACAACATCGCCCTGAGCGGCTTCACGCCCGCCGGCACGCCGAAGGCGACGACCGCCGAAATCGCGAAGGTCGCCCGCGCCGAGCACGAGGCGGGCCGCCCCTACAAGATCGGCATCTTCACGGGCGCGTCGACGGGACAGAGCTGCGACGGCGTCCTGTCGGAGGAGGGGGCCATCCGCTACCGCGCGCCCTACACCACCAACTCCACGTTCCGCCGCCACGTCAACGCGGGCGAAATCGCCTACAACGACATCCACCTCAGCCACATGGCGCAGGAGCTGCGCTACGGCTTCCTCGGCGACGTGGACTGGGCCATCATCGAGGTCTGCGCCATCGAGGACGACGGGAAGGCGTACCTCACGGCCGCCGGCGGCATCTCGCCCACGGCCGCGCGGCTGGCCCGGAAGGGCGTGATACTGGAGCTCAACGCCTTCCACAGCCCCAGGTCCATCGGCATCCACGACGTGTACGAGCCGCTCGACCCGCCCATGCGCCAGCCCATCCCCATCGTGCACCCCAACGACCGCATCGGCACGCCCTACCTGCAAATCGACCCCGGGAAGATTGTGGGCGTGGTGGAGTGCGACCTGCCCGACGAGGCGCGCTCGTTCAAGGACGCCGACCCCGTGACCGACAAGATTGGCGAGAACGTGGCCAACTTCCTGCTGGCCGACATGGCGCGCGGCATCATCCCGCGCTCGTTCCTGCCGTTCCAAAGCGGCGTGGGCTCCACGGCCAACGCCATCCTCGGCGCGCTGGGCGGCAACCCCGACGTGCCGGCCTTCGACGTCTACACGGAAGTGCTGCAGGACGCGGTGGTCGGGCTGATGCGCGAGGGCCGCGTGAAGTCGGCGTCGACCTGCTCGCTCACCGTGACGAACGAGGTGCTGCAGGGAATCTACGACGACATCGGCTTCTTCAAGGACAAGCTCGTGCTGCGCCCGTCCGAGATATCCAACAACCCGGAGGTCATCCGCCGGCTCGGACTGATAGCCATCAACACGGCCATCGAGGTGGACATCTACGGACACGCCAACTCCACCCAGATTTGCGGGACGAAGATGATGAACGGCGTGGGCGGCAGCGGCGACTTCGAGCGCAACGCCTTCCTCAGCATCTTCACCTGCCCGTCGGTGGCCAAGGGCGGCATGATCAGCTCCATCGTCCCCTTCTGCTCGCACGTGGACCACACGGAGCACGACGTGAACGTCATCGTGACGGAGCAGGGCGTGGCCGACCTGCGGGGCAAGTCGCCCGTCGAGCGCGCCAAGGCCATCGTCGAGAACTGCGCCCACCCCGACTACAGGCAGCTGCTGTGGGACTACCTCAAGATTGCCGACAAGGGGCAGAGCTGCCACAAGCTGTCCGCCGCGCTCGCCATGCACGACACGTTCCTGCGCGAGGGCGACATGCACAAGACCGACTGGGCGCAATACGTGAAGTAGCCGGAGCGCCTTTCCTGATAAAATCCCCACTTTTGCGACGGCTTCCCACAAAAGGGGAGCAAGGACCACATGACGAAACTGATTTCCTGGAACGTGAACGGACTGCGCGCCTGCTGCGCGAAGGGCTTCGAGGACACGTTCCGGCAGCTGGATGCCGACTGCTTCTGCCTGCAGGAGACCAAGCTGCAGGCCGGGCAGCTCGACCTCGCGTTCGAGGGCTACCGGTCGTACTGGAACTACGCCGAGAAGAAAGGCTACAGCGGCACCGCCATCTTCACGCGGCGCGAGCCGCTGGACGTGGCCTACGGCATGGGCCTGGAGGCGCACGACCACGAGGGGCGCGTCGTCACGGTGGAGCTGCCCGACTTCTACCTCGTCACCGTCTACACGCCCAACTCGCAGGACGAGCTGCGGCGGCTGGACTACCGCATGGAGTGGGACGACGCATTCCGGCGCTACGTCCTGGGCCTCGACGCCAAGAAGCCGGTCATCGTTTGCGGCGACATGAACGTGGCGCACCAAGAGATTGACCTCAAGAACCCGAAGAGCAACCGGCGCAACGCAGGGTTCACCGACGAAGAGCGCGCCAAGTTCACGGAGCTGCTCGGCGCGGGGTTCACCGACACGTTCCGCCACTTCCACCCCGACGCCGAGGGCGCCTATTCGTGGTGGTCGTACCGCTTCCACGCCCGCGAGAAGAACGCGGGCTGGCGCATCGACTACTTCCTCTCGTCGCGCCGGCTCGACAGCCGCCTGCGGAGCGCGTCCATCCACACCGGCATCCTCGGCAGCGACCACTGCCCCGTGGAGCTGGCCGTGGACTGACGCGGCCGCCCGCACACCCCGCACGACAGCGCGCGGGAAAGCACACAGACAGAGGAGGGCCTCCACCCGCGGGTGGAGGCCCTCCTCTGTCTGTGTCCGTAGCCGGGGGCTGTCAGTTGAGCGCCGCCGTCAGCTCGGCGCCGCCCTTGAACTTCGCCGACTTCTTGGCGGCAATCGTAATCTGCTCCTTCGTCGCGGGGTTGATGCCCTTGCGCTCCGAGCGCTCGGAAACCGAGAACGTGCCAAAACCTACGAGCGCCACCTTGTCGCCAGCCTTCAGCGCGTCGGCAATCGCCTCCACGCACGCATCGACAGCCTTCTTTGCGTCCGCCTTGCTCAGCTCGGCCTTCGCGGCCACTGCGCTTACGAGTTCATTCTTGTTCATAACAATAAATTTGAAGTTAAAAATATGTATGGAAACACTTTATTCTCTCGTTCTCAACTCTTTTCACCGCGCATCATCGTCACAAAGTTATGGCTTTCACATCATCCCACAAATATTTTCGTTAAAAAAAACAAGTTTTCCGGGAAAAAACTCACTATTTGCGCCGTTTTCCTCGTTATCGCAGGGAAAATAGGTAATTTTGCAGCCTAATCCGTTCATAAAGTACAGAATATCAGTATGAGAATCCCCATCGTTGTCCGCTCGCTGCTCATCATCAACCTTGTCTGCTACCTTGCCGGGCTGCTGTTCCCCCGCCTCGTGTTCGCCAACGGGGAGACGGAGACCCTGCTCAACGTCATCTGCGGGCTGCACTACTTCGGCGACGGCAACTTCCACTTCTACCAGCTCGTCACCTACATGTTCATGCACGCGGGCTTCAGCCACATCTTCTTCAACATGTTCGCCCTGTGGATGTTCGGGCGCATCATGGAGCAGACGTGGGGGCCGTACCGCTTCCTCCTCTACTACCTGGCCTGCGGCATCGGCGCCGGCCTGGTGCAGGAGGCGGGGCAGGGCGTCGGCCTCATCGCCTCCCACGCCATGACCGTCGGCGCGTCGGGCGCAGTCTACGGCCTGCTGCTGGCCTTCGGGATGACCTACCCCAACGAGCGGCTGTTCATCATCCCCTTCCCCTTCCCCATCAAGGCGAAGTACTTCGTCGCGTTCTACGCCGCCATCGAGATTTTCTCCGGCTTCAGCGCCGGCGACGGCGTGGCCCACTTCGCCCACATCGGCGGCATGCTGTTCGGGCTGCTGCTCATCCTCTACTGGCGGAAGCGGACGGCGCGCGCCGGCTTCGGCCGCCGCGGCTCCTGGACGGCGGGACGGCGGGACGGCACCGGCCACTACGACCGGGGCGAGGGCGGATTCTTCGACCGGCTCATGGGGCAGGCGGGACGGAAGAAGAAGCCGCACCCCGACATGTACGCCAGCTACAGCGACAACAACGCCGCCGACCACGCCTACAACTACCGCAAGCAGCAGGACAGCAAGGAGATAGACCGCATCCTCGACAAAATCCGCAAGGGCGGCTACGCCAGCCTCACCGACGACGAGAAGCTCACCCTCTTCAATGCCAGCAAGAAGTAGGGCGGGGCTGCGCGCCCCAAGCGCAGCCTCCCGCCAGCGGAAGAGGTCCAGGGCCAAGAAATACGCCCGGAACGCGCTCCAGGCGGCGCTCGCCATCCTCAACACGCTCCTTGCCGCGGGGATGATGGCAAGCGCGCTGTCGGCCTGGGCCGAGCCGCAGCGCCACCCCGGCCTCTCCTACTGGGGCCTCTTCTTCCCCCTCTTCCTCGCCGCCAACATCGCCTTCCTCGTCTTCTGGCTCTTCGCCAACTGGCGCTTCGCGTCGCTCTCGCTCGCCGCCCTCCTGCTGTGCGCGGGGAGCGTGCGCACCTACTGGCCCGTCAACCTGCCGTCCGACCCGCCCGACGGCGCCATCCTCCTCCTTTCCTACAACATCCTCGGCCTCGGGGGAAAGGACACCGTGCCCTACGCGGAGCGGCCCATCGTGAAGTACATCGTGCAGAGCGGCGCCGACATCGTATGCTGCCAGGAGGCGAGCAACCTCGGCCTCGCGACCGTGCGGCAGGTCACCGACCCCGTCTACCCCTACCAGTACTACGGGGCCATCAACAAGGGGCAGTTCGCCCTCCTGTCGAAGTTCCCCATCCTCAGCACCGACACCGTCGAGTACGAGTCGGCCGGCAACAGCTCGCTCGCCCACGTCCTGCTCGTCGGCGGCGACAGCGTGCTGGTCATCAACAACCACTTCGAGAGCTACAAGCTCAAGGACGGCGACCGCGAGGAGTACAAAGACCTCGTGCGCGAGCCCAGCAAGGGGCGCATCCTCGAGTCGCTGCGCGACCTCACCGGCAAGGTCGTACCCGCCAACGCCATCCGCGGGCCGCAGGCCGACTCCGTGGCCGCCTACGTCGAGCGGTCGCCCTACAAGTACATCATCGCGTGCGGCGACTTCAACGACGCCTCCATCTCCTACTCCCACCACCGCCTCACGCGACGCCTCAACGACGCCTACACGCGCTCGGGCAACGGGCCGGGCATCAGCTACAACCGCAGCGGCATGTACTTCCGCATCGACAACATCCTCTGCTCGCCCAACATCACCCCCTACGGCGCGCGCGTCGACAACTCCATCCGCGCCAGCGACCACTACCCCATCTCCTGCTGGCTGGAGCTCGGCCGGTGAGCCGCGAGCCCCCGCCGGGGGAAAAAGCACGCCTTTCCCGCCCCTCCGGGCGACCTGCGGAAAACGTCCGCAGAGCGCGCGCCCGCGCTCCGCGGACGAAATGGATTTCCTCCGCAGACGAAAATATTTTTCTCCGCGGAGGTTCTCGCGCCCGCTCCGCAGTGTTTTTCCCCGCTTCCGGCGCGCGAGGGGCGGCCGCCCGGCCGCCCCCTATATAATAACCTATATAATAAATAAAAAGCACGCGCGCGAGGGGCGGCGCCGCCGCGAGAATGCCGCGCGGAAGGGGCGTCCGCAAAAAATGCACAAAACATCTTGATATTCACAAAAAAGAGCTACCTTTGCAACCTTGAAAGACTGTGCCGAGGCCAAGGTGAAACCATTTTGGCCCGGGGCGCATGGGCGAGCCCGAAGCGCGGCCAGGGCGCGGCGCGCGGCCTCGCGGCACCTGCCGGCCCCCACCTGCGACAACAAATCAACAAAAAATAAAAACCTTCTAAACAACAATGCGAAACAAAGGATTCATAAAAACGCTGGCGGTTCTGCTCACGCTCATCTGCCTCTTCTATCTCTCCTTCTCCATTGTCACCAACGTCGTGGACAACAAGGCGGCAAAGATGGCAGAGACCGACTCCGTGGCGGCCACCGCCTACATCGACTCGCTCAACGCCACGCCGTTCTACCTTTGGAGCTACAACCTCAAGCAGTGCCGCGAAGTGGCCATCGGCCTGGGCCTCGACCTGAAGGGCGGCATGAACGTCACGCTCGAGGTGTCCATCCCCGACGTGGTGAAGACGCTGTCGGGCAACAGCCACGACCCCGCCTTCCTCAAGGCGGTGGAGTCGGCCAAGCTGGAGTCGCAGGACACGCAGACCGACTTCATCACCGCTTTCGTCAAGGCCTACAAGCAGAACGCGCCCGACGGCAAGCTGGCGCAGATTTTCGCCACCCAGCAGCTCAACGAGAAGGTGAAGCCCACCAGCACGGACGCCGAGGTGGAGAAGGTGCTCCGCGCCGAGGTCAAGTCGGCCGTCGACAACTCCGAGCGCGTGCTCCGCACCCGCATCGACCGCTTCGGCGTGGTGCAGCCCAACATACAGAAGGACCTCAGCAAGAGCGGCCGCATCATGGTGGAGCTTCCCGGCATCAAGGAGCCCGACCGCGTGCGCAACCTGCTCCAGGGGAGCGCCAACCTTGAGTTCTGGACCACCTACGACACGCAGGACGTGCTGCCCCTGCTCAACCAGCTCAACACGGCCCTCCGCGAGGCGGCCGGCGAGACCGCGGCCGAGCAGGCGGGCGCAGCCGACACGGCGGCCGCCGGCCCGGCGAAGGCGTCCGAGCCCGCCAGCGCCGACAAGGCCGCCCTCGCGCGCCTCGGCAAGGCCGGAGCGGACAAGAAGAAGGCCGGGCAGACGCCGACCGAGGAGGAAGCCGTCGCGGCGGCCAAGCGCGAGAACCCCCTCTTCGCCATCTTCCAGCCCGAGAACCGCGCGGCGGGATGCGCCGTGGGCTACGCCGCCATGCGCGACACGGCGGAGGTGAACGCCCTCGTCGGCTCGAAGACGGCCAGGCAGATTCTGCCCGCCGACCTCCGCCTGCTCTGGGACGTGAAGTCGGTTGACAAGGCCGGCAAGATATTCCGCCTCTACGCCATCCGCACCAGCAGCGGGCAGAACGGGCGCGCGCCCCTCACCGGCGACGTCGTGACGGAGGCCAAGGACGAGTTCGACACGTACGGCAACCCCTGCGTCAGCATGAAGATGAACTCCGAGGGCGCGCGCAAGTGGGCGGCCCTCACCGAGGCGAACATCAACCACGCCATCGCCATCGTGCTCGACAACTACGTGTACAGCGCGCCCAACGTCAACAACAAGATTGACGGCGGCAGCTCGCAGATTACCGGCCAGTTCACGACCAACGACACGAAGGACCTGGCCAACGTGCTGGCCTCGGGAAAGATGCCCGCGCCCGCGCAAATCGTGCAGGAGGACATCGTGGGCCCGTCGCTCGGCGCCGAGTCCATCCAGGCCGGCTTCATCTCGTTCGTCATCGCCTTCATCGTGCTGATGCTCTACATGTGCGTCATGTACGGCTTCAAGGCCGGCATGGTGGCCAACAGCGCGCTCATCCTCAACTTCTTCTTCACGCTCGGCATCCTCACGTCGCTCCAGGCCGCGCTCACCATGTCGGGCATCGCCGGAATGGTGCTGACCCTCGGCATGGCCGTCGACGCCAACGTGCTCATCTACGAGCGCACCAAGGAGGAGCTGAAGGGCGGCAAGAGAATCCAGGCGGCCGTTTCGGCGGGCTACAGCAACGCCTTCTCCGCCATCTTCGACTCCAACCTCACGTCGCTCATCACGGCGGCCATCCTCTACTACTTCGGCACGGGCCCCATCCGCGGCTTCGCGACGACGCTCTTCATCGGCATCGTCTGCTCGTTCTTCACGGCCGTGTGGCTCACGCGCATCGTGTACGAGAACCGCTTCGCCCGCGACAAGTGGCTCGGCCTCACGTTCACGACCTCGTTCTCGAAGAACCTCATGCAGGGCACGAGGTACAACTTCATGGGCATCTACAAGAAGTCGTTCGCCGCGTTCGGCCTGCTGCTCGTCGCCAGCCTCGTGTCGTTCGGCCTCCGCGGCCTGAGCCGCTCCATCGACTTCACGGGCGGCCGCAACTTCAAGGTGGAGTTCGCCCAGCCCGTGAACACCGACGAGGTGAAAGCGGCCGTCCTTGCCAAGTTCGCCGACAAGGAGAGCGACCAGGCGGTCAACACGAACGTCATCGCCCTCGGCACCGACGGCAAGAACATCCGCGTGACGACCAACTACCGCATCAACGTGCCCGGCACGGAAGTCGACGCGGAGATAGAGCGGATGCTCTACGAGGCCTTCACCGAGCGCGGCTACATCGACAGCACGAAGGTGTCGCACGCGCAGTTCGTCAACCGCCACGAGCGCGAGGGCGGCTCCATCGTGAGCTCGCAGAAGGTGGGTCCGTCCATCGCGGAGGACATCACCTACAACGCCATCTGGAGCGTGGTGCTCGCGCTCATCGCCATCTTCGTCTACATCCTCTACCGCTTCCGCAGCGTGGCCTACTCGGTGGGCTCCATCGTGGCCCTGACGTTCGACACGCTGCTCATCATCGGCATGTACTCCATCTGCTACGGCTGGATAGGCTTCTCGCTGGAGATTGACCAGACGTTCATCGGCGCCATCCTGACGGCCATCGGCTACTCCATCAACGACAAGGTGGTGGTGTTCGACCGCATCCGCGAGAACTTCACGCTCTACCCCAGGCGCGACATCCAGCGGCTGTTCAACGACTCGCTGAACCAGACGCTCTCGCGCACCATCAACACGTCGCTCTCGACGCTCATCGTGCTGCTCGCCATCTTCATCTTCGGCGGCGACTCCATCCGCTCGTTCGCCTTCGCCATGATGCTCGGCGTGGTGTTCGGCACCTGCTCGTCCATCTTCATCGCGGCGCCCACGGCATTCCTCGTGCTGGGACGCAAGATTCGCGAGGAGGGGCACGAGGAGCTGGAGGCAGAGGCCGTCGCGGCCAAGTGACGGGCGAATCCACACACTCACTCACCAGCAGGGGCCTGCACATGCGACACGTCATGCGCAGGCCCTTCTTAAAAACACCCCAACAAGCATGAACACCATCAAAGTAGCCATCGTCGGATATGGCAACATCGGGCGCTACGCACTGCAGGCCATCGAGGCCGCTCCCGACATGGAGTGCGCGGGCGTCGTCCGCCGCAAGGGCGCGGAGGACAAGCCCGCCGAACTCGCCGACTACCCCGTCGTCAGAAGCATCAAGGAGCTCGCCGGCGTGCAGGTGGCCATCCTCGCCACGCCCACGCGCAGGGTCGAGGCCTACGCCCGGGAGTGCCTCGCGCTCGGCATCAACACGGTCGACTCGTTCGACATCCACACGCAGATCGTGGAGCTCCGGCGCTCGCTCGACGCGGAGGCCAAGGCGCACGGCGCGGTCAGCGTCGTCAGCGCCGGCTGGGACCCGGGCAGCGACTCCATCGTGCGCACGCTCATGGAAAGCCTCGCCCCGAAAGGCGTCTCCTACACGAACTTCGGCCCGGGCCGCAGCATGGGCCACAGCGTGGCCGTGCGCGCCATCGAGGGCGTGAAGGACGCGCTCTCCGTCACCATCCCGCTGGGCACGGGCATCCACCGCCGCATGGTGTACGTGGAGCTGCTCCCGGGCCACGACCTCGCCACGGTGGCCGCCGCCATCAAGGCCGACCCCTACTTCGTGAACGACGAGACCCACGTGCAGCAGGTCGGCAGCGTGGACGCGCTCAACGACGTGGGCCACGGCGTGAACCTCGTCCGCAAGGGCGTGTCGGGCGCGACGCACAACCAGCTCTTCGAGTTCAACATGAGAATCAACAACCCCGCGCTCACGGCGCAGGTGCTCGTGAACGTGGCGCGCGCCTCGCTCAGGCAGCAGCCCGGCGCCTACACCATGATTGAGCTGCCCGTCATCGACATGCTGCCCGGCGACCGCGAGGACATCATCCGCCACCTCGTGTAGAGGGCAAGACACACAGCGCATTGCGCTTGCGGGCCGCACGCTTTCCATGGAGAGGAAGGCGCGCGGCCCGTTTTTTTTAGCTTCCCCGCCATTCCTGCCGGAAAAAGTCGTATATTTGCAGCCATACCGCTGGTTCACCCGCACAGGGTGATGAAAAGGGAACCGGGTGCAAATCCCGGACAGTCCCGCTGCTGTGAGCTATCCAACCGCATTGGAGGAGGCGAACAAACGAGCCACTGGCCACACCGACGCGCCGGGAAGGGGTTCGCCGCCGATAGCAAAGTCAGAAGACCTGCCAGCCGGAGCCTGTTGAACGTGCGCCTCGAGGAAAGGCGCTGCTCAAACGAAATCCCGATGAGAGCAACCATCGTCATTGCCGGACTGTGGGCGGCCGCGCTCTGCACGCGGGCGCAGCACGCGGTCGACACCATTGCCGGCCGCGCCCACCACCTGCGCGAAGTGGAGGTCGAGGGCCAGGCCGCGCCCCGCAGCGTGACCAGCTCCGCGCCCACCCACACGCTCGGGCGGGAGCAGATGCAGACGATGGGCGTGACCGACATCGCCGACGCCGTCAACCGGCTGCCGGGCATCACGCTGCGCGACTACGGCGGGGCGGGCGGCATGAAGACCGTGGCCGTGCGCGGATTCGGGGCGCAGCACACGGGCGTGAGCTACGACGGCATCCTGCTGAGCGACTGCCAGAGCGGCGAAATCGACGTGTCGCGCTACTCCATCGACAACATCGACCGCCTCTCGCTCGTCATCGGCGACAACGACGACATCTTCGTCCCGGCGCGCAACGCCAGCAGCGCGGCCCTGCTCTCCATCCAGACCATCGGCGCTCCCACCGCCGACTCGCAGCCCCACCTCACGGCGCAGCTGAAGGCCGGGTCGTTCGGCTACGCCAGCCCCTTCGTGCGCTACGAGCAGAACCTCTCGCCGCGACTCGCGCTCTCCGCCGCCGGCACGTACATCCACGCCGACAACGACTATCCGTTCACCCTGCGCAACATCACGCTCGTCACACGCGAGCGGCGCACCAACAGCCGCATGAACTCGGGGCACGGCGAGCTGAACTTCCTGTGGAGCGCAACGCCGCGCCAGCGGCTCGGCGGCAAGCTCTACTACTACGACAACGACCGCCAGCTGCCGGGACAGGTGCGCTACTACACCAACATCAGCAACGAGCGGCTGCACGACCAAAACGCCTTCGGGCAGCTGCACTACGCCGCCACCAACGGGCGCGACCTCACGCTGAAATGCCTGGCGAAGTACAACTGGGCCGCGTCCGTCTACCGCGACGGCCCCGTCGGCGGCGGCATCTCGAAGCTCGACTACCGCCAGCGCGAGGCATACGCCTCGGCGTGCCTGCTCTACCGCCCCTCCGAGGCATGGGCGCTGGACTACTCCGCCGACTACATCCTCAACAGCCTCCGCAGCAACGTGAAGGCCGACACCGACCCCACCCGCAGCACCGTCCTGCAGTCGGCCGCGGCCAAGTTCCACACGCCCCGCCTCACCGCCATGGGGCGGCTGCTCCACTCCCTCTACCTCAACGACACGCGGAGAGGCGACGGCAGCGGGGCGCGCAACGGCCGCCGCCTGTCGCCCTCCCTGTCGCTCTCCTACAAGCTGCTGGCCGGGCGCGAACTCTACCTGCGCGCGTCGTACAAGAACATCTTCCGCGCGCCCACCTTCAACGAGAACTACTATTTCCACTACGGCAGCACCGACCTGAAGCCCGAAAGCACCGACCAGCTCAACGTGGGCCTCACCGCCCTGCACGCCTACGGGCAGGGCTCGTCGGTGCAGGCCACGCTCGACGGCTACCTCAACCACGTGCGCGACAAGATCATCGCCGTCCCCTACAACATGTTCATCTGGACCAACATCAACCTCGGCACCGTGCGGGCCGTGGGCATCGACGCCACCCTGAGCGCCACACACCGCTTCAGCCGCCGCCACGCGCTGCTCGTCGCCGGGAGCTACAGCTACCAGCAGGCCGAGAACCGCACGATGAAGTCGTCGCCCTACTACGGCAACCAGCTCCCCTACGTGCCGCTCCACTCGGGCAGCCTCGCCCTGAGCTACGAGAACCCATGGGTCAATGTCTCCGTCCACGGCACGGGCGTCAGCAGCCGCCACTGCAACGTGGAGCACCTCGCCGGAACGGACATCGACGGCTACTGCGAGGTGGGCGCGACGGCCTACCGCCGCCAGCACATCGGCCGCCACGTGGCGGAGGCGCGGCTCGACGTGAAGAACCTCCTCGACCAGCAGTACGAGATTGTCCGCCTCTACCCCATGCCCGGGCGCAGCTGGCAGCTCACCCTCGCCTTCATCCTCTGACACGCAGATTTCATTCTCTCACCATTATTAACCCCTATTAAAAACAACAGCAATGAAAAAGAACCTCTATCTTCTTGCGGCACTGACGACAGGCGCCATCTTCTTCGCCGCGTGCGACAGCAACGACGACCCCGTCCCCCCCACGCCCGTGGAAGTCAGCAACGGCGCATTCGTCGTCAACTCCGGCAGCTTCTCCGGCAACGTGGACGGCAGCCTCACCTACTTCGACTACAGCTCCAACACGGCCACCAACGGCGCATTCGCCAATGCCAACGGCCGCTCGCTCGGACGGACGGCCAACGACGCCCTCGCCTACGGCAGCAAGCTCTACATCGTCGTCGACGGCGAGAACACCATCGAGGTGGTCGACAAGACGACGCTCAGGAGCATCAAGCAAATCAAGACGACCGAGCTGCTTTCCGAGACGAAAGGCAAGTCGCCCCGCCACATCGCCGCTTCCGACGGCAAGGTCTATGTCACCACCTACGGCGAGTCGATGGTGGACTACGAAGCGTATGCCGCAAAGGGCAACGGCTACGTGGCCGCCATCGACACCGCCAACTTCGGCCTTGTCAGGACCTACACCGTGGGCGCCTACCCCGAGGGCATCGCCATCCGCGGCGGCTACGCCTATGTCGCCAACTCCTACTACAGCTACGGCTCGAACGGCGACGCCTACATCTCGCAGGTGGACCTCTCCAGCGGCAGCGAGGAGAAAATCCAGGGCAAGGACGTCCTCAACCCCGTCGCCGTGTCCGTCGTGAACAACGACATCTACTTCCTCGACTACGGGCAGTACGACGCCAGCTGGAACCAAAAGGACGCCGGCGTGAGGAAGATTGCCGCCGGCGGCACGGTCACGCGCGTCATCGACGCAACGTCCATGTACGCGGACGACACCCACATCTTCGCCATCAACGCCCCCTACGGCAGCGGAGAGACAACCTACAGCGTCTACAACGCGAAGAGCAGCACGCCCGCCACGCTCACGCTCAGCGAGCAGCCGTTCAGCCCCGCCTGCATCGGCGCCGACCCCGTGACGGGCCACATCTTCATCGCCTCCATCTCGAAAGACCCCGAGACGGGCAGGGCCAACTACCGCATCCCGGGCTACGTGAACGAATACGACGCCGACGGCAACCTCGTCCAGTCGTTCGCATGCGGCGCGAGCCCGCAGGCCATCGTCTTCAACACGGGCATCGCCTACAAGTAACCCCCCAACCAACGCCGAAGCATGAAACAACTCCTGCTGGGCTGCTGCTTCACCCTCACCGTGCTTGCCACCCTGCCGTCGTGCACGGGTGGCAGCACTCTTTCCGGCGCGGCTGGCGGCGACACGCTGCGGCTGCGCTACGCCACGCGCCTGCAGGCCGTCCGCCACGAGGGCTACACGGTCGCCACGATTGCCGACCCCTGGCACGAGGGGCGCGCCCTGCACACCTACGTGCTCGTCCCGGCCGACGCGCCCCTGCCGCCCCACCTGCCCAAGGGCAGCGTCGTGCGCACGCCGCTCCGCCGCGCGGTGGTCGCCACGAGCGTGCACTGCGGCCTCATCCACTCGTTCGGCCGGGAGGGCAGCATCGCCGGCGTGTGCGACCTGCAGTACATCAACCTCCCCTACGTGCAGGCGCAGCACAAGGCCGGCCGCATCGCCGACTGCGGCAGCGGCCTGTCGCCCACCATCGAAAAGATTCTCGACCTCCGTCCCGACGCCATCTTCCTGTCGCCGTTCCAGAACAGCGGCGGCTACGGCAAGCTGGAGAACATCGACGTGCCCATCGTCGAGATGGCCGACTACATGGAGACCTCGGCGCTCGGGCGCGCCGAGTGGATGCGCTTCTACGGCATGCTCTTCGGGGCGGAGCGCGAGGCCGACAGCCTGTTCCGGGCCGTGGAGGCCAACTACCTGCGGCTCGCGCGGCTGGCGGCGGCCTCCGGCACCCGCCGCGCCGTGGTGATGGACAAGCAGGTGGGGCCGGTGTGGTACGTGCCGGGCGGCGGAAGCACCATCGGGAGGCTCATCGCCGACGCGGCGGCCAGCTACCCCTGGAGCGGCGATGCCCGCAGCGGGAGCGTCGCCCTGCCCTTCGAGAGCGTGCTCGAGAAGGCCGGGCAGGCCGACGTGTGGCTCTTCCGCTACAACGCGCCCAGGGCCGCCACCCTCGCCTCGCTCCTCGCCGAGAACCGGGGCTACGGCCAGTTCCGCGCGTTCCGGCGCGGCGAGGTCTACGGATGCAACACCGCCACGACCACGTTCTACGAGGACACGCCCTTCCATCCCGACCTCCTGCTGCGCGACCTCATCGTCATCGCGCACCCCGAGCTGCGGCCGCAGCTCGGCGAACCCGCCTATTTCGCCAAGCTGAAGCCATGAGACGCGGAACCCGCATCGCCCTCCTCCTCGGCGCGGCCATCGCCGCGCTGTTCGCCGCCAACATGGTGGCGGGCGCCGTGCGCATCCCCGCGTCCGACGTGGCGCGCATCCTCCTCGGCGGCGAGCCGGCGCAGCCCTCGTGGCGCTACATCGTCCTCCAGAGCCGCCTGCCCCAGGCCATCACCGCCGCGCTGTGCGGCGCGTCGCTCGCCGCCAGCGGGCTGCTGCTGCAGACGGCGTTCCGCAACCCCCTGGCCGGCCCCTCCATCTTCGGCATCAACAGCGGCGCGTCGCTCGGCGTGGCGCTGGTCATGCTGCTGCTCGGCGGCGGCGTGAGCGCCGGCAGCGTGAGCCTCACGGGCTTCGCCGCCGTGCTGGCCGCCGCCTTCGCCGGCGCCATGCTCGTGATGGTGCTGATCCTGCTGGCCGCCTCCCTCGTCCACAACAACACGATGCTGCTCATCGTGGGCATCATGATCGGCTACGTCTCCTCGTCGGCCATCTCGCTGCTCAACTTCTTCGCGACGGAGGAGGGCGTGCAGTCGTACATGGTGTGGGGGCTGGGCAACTTCAGCGGCGTGTCGATGGAGCAGATGCCCTACTTCGTCGGCGTCAGCCTGCTCGGGCTGACGCTCACCCTGCTGTTCGTCAAGCCGCTCAACGCCCTGCTGCTCGGCGAGGAGTACGCCGAGAACCTCGGCATCGACATCGTCCGCACGCGCAACGCCCTGCTGCTCGTCACGGGGCTGCTGTCGGCCGTCACCACGGCCTTCTGCGGCCCCGTCGCGTTCATCGGGCTGGCCGTCCCCCACGTGGCGCGCATGACGCTCAACACCGACAACCACAAGTCCATGCTGCCCGCCACCATCCTGGCCGGCGCCGCCGTGGCACTGCTGTGCAACCTCGTGTGCGTGCTGCCCGGCGACGCGGGCGTCATCCCGCTCAACGCCGTCACCCCCGTCATGGGCGCGCCCGTCGTCATCTACGTGATTCTCAGCCGGAAGCGGTAGCCCCTCCCGGCCGCCCCCGGAGGCCGCCGGGAGGGGCCGCGCGCTCCGCCCCGGAAATCTCCGCAGAGAAAGCCCGCGCGCTCCGCAGAGGAAACAGATTTCGTCCGCAGAGAAAAATATTTTTCTCTGCGGACGTTTTTCCGCCCCCTCCGCAGTGTTTTCCCTGCGCGGGGGCGACGGGCGAAAACGGCGCGGCGCGCGAGCCGTTCGCGGAAAAAGATGTATCTTTGCAGGCAGTAAACGAAGCACGCGCGAATGGCAGACAGTTTTGACATCCGCGAGGAGCAGTACCTCGCGTCGAAGGAGAAGGACTTCGAGAACGCCCTGCGCCCGCTGAGGTTCGGCGACTTCAGCGGGCAGACGAAGGTGGTGGAGAACCTGGGCATCTTCGTCGAGGCGGCCAAGTTCCGGGGCGAGCCCCTCGACCACACCCTGCTGCACGGCCCCCCCGGGCTGGGCAAGACCACGCTGTCGAACATCATCGCCAACGAGCTGGGCGTGGGCTTCAAGGTGACGAGCGGCCCGGTGCTCGACAAGCCGGGCGACCTGGCCGGCATCCTCACCTCGCTGGAGGAGAACGACGTGCTCTTCATCGACGAGATACACCGCCTCTCGCCCGTGGTGGAGGAGTACCTCTACTCGGCCATGGAGGACTACCGCATCGACATCATGATCGACAAGGGCCCGTCGGCGCGCAGCATACAGATTGACCTCAGCCCGTTCACCCTCGTGGGGGCCACCACGCGCAGCGGCCTGCTCACCGCGCCGCTCCGCGCCCGCTTCGGCATCAACCTGCACCTGGAGTACTACGACGCGCCGGTGCTGAAGCGCATCGTCCTGCGCTCGGCCTCGCTGCTGGGCATCCCGTGCGACGTGGACGCGGCCGCCGAAATCGCCGGGCGCAGCCGCGGCACGCCCCGCATCGCCAACGCCCTGCTGCGCCGCGTGCGCGACTTCGCGCAGGTGAGGGGCACGGGGCGCATCGACGTGCGCATCGCCCACGTCGCCCTCGAGGCGCTGAACATCGACAAGTTCGGGCTCGACGAAATCGACAACAAGATACTCACGACCATCATCGACAAGTTCAAGGGCGGGCCCGTGGGCGTGGGCACCATCGCCACGGCCATCGGCGAGGACGCCGGCACCGTGGAGGAGGTGTACGAGCCCTACCTCATCAAGGAGGGCTTCATCAAGCGCACGCCGCGCGGGCGCGAGGTGACGGAGCTGGCGTTCCGCCACCTGGGGCGCACGCCGCAGGCGGCGCGGCCGATGAACGACCTCTTCGGATAGGGGGAGGCGCGCGGCGCGCGCCGACACGCACACCTTACTTCCTTTTCCCGTCACGACACACACATGGCAAACTTGAAAGGGCTGGCGAAAGACACGGCCATCTACGGGCTGAGCAGCATCGTGGGGCGCTTCCTCAACTACCTGCTCGTCCCCCTCTACACGGCGAAAATCTCGGCCGCGAGCGGCGGCTACGGCGTGGTGACCAACCTCTACGCCTACACGGCGCTGATCCTCGTCGTCCTCACCTTCGGCATGGAGACCACGTTCTTCCGCTTCGCCAACAAGCCGGGCGCAGACGCCGACACCGTGTTCGCCACGGCCATGGCCGCGGTGGGCGCGCTCGCCGCCCTCTTCCTGGCCGGCGTGTTCGGCTTCCTGCCGCAGGTGGCGGCGGCGCTGGGCTACGCCGGCCACGCCGACTACATCGGCATGATGGCCGCCGTCGTCGCGCTCGACGCCGTGCAGGCCGTCCCCTTCTCCCTGCTCCGCTACCAGAAGCGCCCCGTCAAGTTCGCCGCCCTCAAGCTGCTGTTCATCGTCCTCAACATCGGGCTCAACCTCCTCTACTTCGTGGCGCTGCCGGCCCTCCACGCCGCCAGCCCCGGGAGCGTGTCGGCCGTCTACGACCCCGGCGTGGGCGTGGGCTACGTGTTCGGGATCAACCTCGCGTGCACGGCGCTGACCACCGTGTTCTTCATCCCCGAGGCGCTGCGCACGCGGTGGCGCGTCGACGGCCGCCTGCTGCGGCAGATGCTCTCCTACTCGTGGCCCATCCTCGTGCTGGGCATCGCCGGCATCCTGAACCAGACGGTCGACAAGATGATATACCCGCTCGTCTACCCCGACCCCGCCGAAGGCAGGGTGCAGCTCGGCATCTACGGGGCGTGCGTGAAGATAGCCATGATCATGGCCATGATCACGCAGGCGTTCCGCTACGCCTACGAGCCGTTCGTGTTCGCCAAGAGCCGGGAGCGCGACTCGGGGGCGACCTACGCGCTGGCCATGAAGTACTTCGTCATCTTCACGCTGCTGGCCTTCCTGTGCGTGGCGGGCTACATGGACGTGCTCAAGCACATCATCGGCGCGGACTACCGCGAGGGGCTGCGCGTGGTGCCCGTCGTGATGGCGGCCGAAATCATGATGGGAGTCTACTTCAACCTCTCGTTCTGGTACAAGCTCATCGACCGCACCATCTGGGGCGCGTGGTTCTCGCTCGCCGGCTGCGCCGTGCTGGTGGCCATCAACGTGCTGCTCATCCCCCGCTTCGGCTACATGGCCTGCGCGTGGGGCGGCTTCGCCGGCTACGCCACGAGCATGCTGCTCAGCTACTTCGTGGGCCAGCGCAAGAACCCCATCGACTACCCCCTGCGCAGCATCGGCGGCTACGTCCTGCTGGCCGCCGCCCTCTACGCGGCCATGGCGCTGCTGCCCGCCGGCTGGCACGCCCTGTGGCGCGTCGCCGCGAACACGGCGCTCATCGCCGTATTCGCCGCCTACGCCGCGCGCCGCGACCTGCCGCTCCGCTCGCTGCCCGCGGTGGGGAAGCTCTTCGGACGGCACGACACACACAACAACAAAACCCAAACAACATGAGAAGACTATTGCTTTGCATCGCCACGCTCCTCTCCATGCTCGGCGCAAGGGCCGACGAGGGCATGTGGATGGTCACGAACCTCTCGGCGCGCACCGACTCCATCCTCCGCGAGATGGGGCTGGAGCTGACGCACGACGAAATCTACAGCGAGACGCAGCCGTCGCTCAACAGCGCCATCGTGCAGTTCGGCGGCTTCTGCTCCGGCGTGGTCGTCAGCCCCGACGGCCTGGTGTTCACCAACCACCACTGCGGCTTCGGCGCCATCCAGAGCCACTCGTCCACCGCGCACGACTACCTCAAGCACGGCTTCTTCGCCAAGAGGCAGAAGGACGAGCTGCCCAACGAGGAGCTCTACGTGGACTTCCACGTGAGGACCCGCGACGTGACGAGGCAGATGTTCGCCGCCCTCAGGCCCGGCATGGACGAGGACGAGCGCGCCGTCGCGCTCGACTCCATGGGCATGGCGCTGGCGGAGGCGGCCAGCGACTCCGCCAACAGCATCCACGCCGAGGTCGTGCCCTACTACAAGGGCAGCAAGTACTACCTGAGCGTCTACCAGCGCTACTCCGACGTGCGCCTCGTCTTCGCCCCGCCACAGAGCCTCGGCAAGTTCGGCGGCGACACCGACAACTGGATGTGGCCGCGCCAGACGTGCGACTTCTCCGTGTTCCGCATCTACGCCGGCAAGGACAACAAGCCCGCCGAGTACAGCGCCGGCAACGTGCCGTTCCACCCCGCGCGCTACGCCCGCGTCAGCACCCGGGGCTACGAGCCCGGCTCGTTCTGCATGACGTTCGGCTATCCCGGATCCACCGACCGCTACCTCAGTTCCTACGGCATCGACAACACCATGCGCACCACCAACGCCCTGCGCATCCAGGTGCGCGGCGTGAAGCAGGCCATCCTCGCCGAGGCCATGCGCTCGAGCGACGCCCTCCGCATCATGTACGCCTCGAAGTACGCCCAGAGCAGCAACTACTGGAAGTTCTCCATCGGCCAGAACAAGGCGCTCGGCGACCTCGGCGTCATCGCCGAGAAGCAGGCCCTCGAGGCCGAGGTGGAGGCGTGGGCGCGGCAGAAGGTGGAGGCGTGCCGCGCCAAGTGCGGCGGCCAGGAAAGCAGCCACTGCCGCATGTGCCTGAAGTACGAAGCCTACGCCACCATGCTCGACTCGCTCAAGGCCGGGTACGCCGGCAGCTTCGAGCAGGACTACGCCCGGACGCTCTGGACGGAGAGCTTCTACAACGGCAGCGACATCGTGAAGTTCGCCCTCAACCAGATGATGGCCGTCATGGACGACCGCGAGGACGACTTCAAGAAGAGGGTCGAGGCGGCGTTCAGGGACATCGACCCCGGGCTCGACAAGCGCGTGTTCGCCGCCCTCGCCGACAACTACCGCAAGCAGGCGCCGTCCGCCGACTACCTGCCCGACTTCTACGCCGAGATCGACTCCGCCTACGGCGGCGACTGCGCGGCCTACGCCGACGCGCTCTACGCCCGCTCCGTCTTCGCCCGCCCAGCCGACCTGGCGCAGGCGGAGGACGTGCGCGAGCTGGTGGACGACCCCATGTTCGCCGTCGCGGCCGACCTCGTCGGCACGCTCCTCAGGATGCGCGGCGCCGACCGCACCGGCGAGTACGAGCGCCTGCTGGGCGACGCCGTCCGCGAGATGAACGCCGACAAGGAGTACTACCCCGACGCCAACTTCACGCTGCGCATGAGCTACGGCATCGTCGAGGGCTACGAGACGGCCTCCGCCACGTACGCCTGCTTCACGCCCTCGCAGTCCATCATCGACAAGCACGAGGGGCGCGGCGACAACCACGACTACGACCTCCTGCCCGAGGTCTACGCGTGGCTCAAGAAGGGGAAGTTCGGCAAGGCCTACACCGACGCGCGCAGCAACGACCTGCAGCTCTGCTTCCTCACCAACAACGACATCACCGGCGGCAACAGCGGATCGGGCATGTTCGACGGCAAGGGCCGCCTCATCGGCCTCGCCTTCGACGGCAACTGGGAGGCCATGTCGGGCGACCTGAAGTTCGACACCGGCCTGCAGCGATGCATCGGCGTGGACATCCGCTACGTGCTGTCCGTCATCGACCGGTACGGCCACGGCAAGCGGCTCATCAAGGAGCTCACGCTCGAGTAGCCCGGCGCGCCCACCGCCCCCGCCGCCCCCGCAAAAGTGCGGAAGACGACTGCCCCCGGCAGCGTCTTCCGCACTTTTTTCTTCCCCGCGTGCAAAAAAAACACCGCGGACTGCACACCGTTGCCGGAAAAACACTTATCTTTGGCGCAGGAAAGGAACGGACGCGCGCCCCGAATGGAGGAACGCGCGCCCCGAGACGCCAAGAAGCACGCCAAATCAGCACCTTTATCAACCCTTTCATTTATTCACCAAAAAAAACAGAAACATGGAACAACAGAAAATCAACGAGTTCGTCGCCACCTACGGCAAGAATTTCGCCGAGGCCGACATGCCGCTCATCAAGGAGAAGCTCGCCACCGTCGACGACAGCAAGTTCGAGGAGCTGACCGCCATCCCCTACAAGAACCCGACGCTCATCATCGTCCTCTCCATCTTCTTCGGCACCCTCGGCGTCGACCGCTTCATGCTCGGGCAGGTGGGCCTCGGCATCGTGAAGCTCATCACCTGCGGCGCCGGCGGCATCTGGACCATCATCGACTGGTTCATGGTCATGGGAAAGGCACGCGAGATGAACCGCACGAAGTTCCTCAACGCGATAGCTTAAGCACACCATCCACACCTAACTCCCCAGGGGCAGGCGGACACGAGTTCCGCCCGCCCCTTTTTCGTGCCTCCCGTCCGCCGGGCGGCCCGCCCGGAAGCCGCGCCCGCAAAGGGCCGCCCGGACACCGGGGCGACGCCCGGAAAAACACTGCGGAGCAGCCCCGGAAAGCTCCGCAGAGAAAAACATTTTCGTCCGCGGACGAAATCTTTTTCCTCCGCGGAGCGCGGGACTTTTCTCCGCAGAGGTTTTCGAGTCCCCGCCCGTCTCCATGCAACCAGCTGCAAGCCAGCCAGTTGCAAATTTGCAAGAAAACGGCGGGAGCGGCGTCCCGGACGAAGTTTTGGCATATTTTTGCACAACATTGTTTTTTTTCATACTTTTGCACCGACGGCACAAAGCGTGCCACCACGGCATTTGCCAGCACAATCCTAAAAGCACAAAAATGGACAACAACACGCCATCCACGCCGAACGGGCAGAACAACGGCGGACAGCAGCCACAGTACAACGCGCCACAATACCAGCAGCCGCAGTACCAGCAGCCGGCACAACCGCAACAACCCGCGCAGCCGCAGCCACAGTACCAGCAGCCCGCACAGCCGCAACAACCCGCGCAGCCGCAGCCGCAGCCACAGTACCAGCAGCCCGCACAGCCGCAACAGCCCGCGCAGCCGCAGCCGCAGCCACAGCCGCAGTACCAGCAGCCGCAGTACCAGCAGCCGCAGTACCAGGCCGTGACGGACGGGGGACAGACCATCGGCGGCGACGCGTCGTCGCTGCCGCGCCCGGCCACCAACCTGTGGCTGGCCATCGCCTGCACCGTGTGCTGCTGCCTTCCCCTCGGCATCGTGTCCATCATCCAGGCCACGAAGGTCGACGGCCTTTGGAACGCCGGCGACTACGCCGGCGCCATCAAGGCGTCGGAGGCAGCCAAGAAGTGGGCCCTCATCGGCGCCATCGTGGGCTTCGTCGTCCAGCTCGTCTACGGCATCGTCTACGCCATCGCCATGGCCTCCGAGTTCTAACCCGCCGCCCGGCCCCCGCCTCCTGCCGGCAGCCGGCGGAGGGGGCATCCACCTAAGGGAATGACCACAACGAAGAAGACGCTGCTCGTCGCGATTCCAACCGCCACCCTCCTGGCCGTTGGAATCGCTTACTACTACCTCGCCGACCCGGCCACCGCTACGTGGATGCCCAAGTGCCCGTGGCGGCTGCTGACGGGAACGCAGTGCCCAGGCTGCGGCGCGCAGCGCGCCCTCCACGCGCTGCTCCACGGCCACCCGCTCGAGGCGCTGCGCCACAACTACTTCTTCACCGTGTCGCTGCCCCTCCTCGCCGCCGCCGTCGTGGCCGAGGGCTTCGACCGCCGCCAGCGGCTGGCGCGGCTGCAGGCGTTCGTCCACCACCGCTACACGCTGGCCGCCTACGTCGCGCTCACGGCGGCATGGTGGGTCGGGCGCAACCTGCTGGGCCTGTAGGGACACCGCCCGGCCTGTCGTGTTAAAAAAAAGCTGAAAGACAAAGCCTTTCAGCTTTTTTTCGTTTCTTTGCAGCGTCAGTCATCAACCAACCTATCTAACATTCCTATGAAGCATTCTACAAGAAGTGCGCTGCGCGCATGCGCCCTGTGCCTTGCGGCCCTCCTGCCGCCCCTGTCCGGCGCGGCCAAGGACACGAAGCACAGCTACAGCTACAGCGTGACGCGCACCATGGCGCAGGAGGAGGCCTCGCTCTGCCCGGTGCAGGCGAAAGTGCTGGCCGCCCACCTCGGCGTCCAGGCCTCGGCCATCACCTCGTCGTTCGCCAGCAGCACCGTCAGGTTCTACGCCATCCAGCCAAGCGGCAAGTACTACACGAGCGCCACGCTGTCGCCCTGGGGCCACTACTTCACCACGGCGGGAGTCGTCACCACCAGCGCCTCGCGCGCGGCCTGCTCGTCGCAGTTCGACGGCAAGGGCAGCATCAAGGTGCTGCACCACGACAAGGCGGCCGACGGTGAGACCTACACGTGGAAGCAGGCGTTCGTGAACACGGCGACCAGCGACACGGTGGAGCTGACGTTCACCCTCGCCATGGGCAGCAAGCCGTCGGTGAGCACCGACATGCCCGCTGTCGTCCACCGCGCGGACAACATCGACGCATGGATGGCCGTTCCGTCGGTGCGCGTGAACGACCAGGCGCCGCTGCGGCAGGACTTCGCGCAGCTGAACGCCGGCGACCGCCTCACGCTGGGGCTTTCGCCGCGCAGCGCCGGCGAGACCGTCGTGTTCAACGTGAAGAGCCCGTCCGGCACCGTGCTGCGCGGCTACAAGGCCGACGACTTCGAGCTGAAGGCCGCCGAGCCGGGCGACGCCGGCTACTACACCCTGAGCATCCGCCGCAAGGCCGACGGCAAGACCACCATCCAGCAGTGCCAGTTCGTCGTCGACGTGCAGACCAACCGGGGCGAGAACTACGACTGGGCGGCCAACACGCCCTACTGGAGCTACGACTTCCGCGACGAGTACCCCGACGGGTTCCCCGCGCCGACGAAGATCCACTCCATCTACAAGAAGAACGGGACGAGGGCCAACTGCGTGGAGGGCGAGTGGTGGTCGGTGTTCTGGGGCGACAACCTCAACGCCGAGGTTGACGCCGACAACAAGAACGCCATGACCAACATGATGAAGAAGTTCGACGAGGACTTCGCCTACATCCGCGACGAGATGGGCTGGCCGCCCGACCTGAGCGCGCGCGACGGCTACAAGAGCTACGTCTACGTGTTCGGCTCGGGCCTGAACGCCGACAACGCCTCCAACACCGAGCAGGGCGGCTACCAGGGCAACCTCTACGTCGACGGCAAGAACTACCCCAACGTGTGGGCGTCGTACTACCCCGTGAGCCGCTTCCGCGACGACGCAGACTCGAAGTGGAACGACGGCGAGTACCAGCGCGAGGCGATGATCCACGAGGGCATCCACGCCATCTTCGCCGACATGAACGGCGTGAAGAACTCGGCCTGGTTCCACGAGGGCGGCAACACGTGGCTGCAAAGCGCGATGAACACCAAGCGCAGCGGCACCTACGGCGAGCCGGGCTTCCTCGACGCCTGCCCGTTCATCGCCCCCTTCATGCCCATCGAGTGCTACTCGGGCTGGCTGCAGGACGGCTCGTTCGGAGGCCCGTCGGCCGAGGGCGTGAACATGTTCAACGCGTCGGGGCAGCAGGTGTGCACGTGGCGCAACCTGCTGGGCGGCACGCAGTACGGCAACGGGTTCGCCATCTTCCTGGGCGAGGCCGTGGGACAGGGCACCATCCCCTGGATTTGGCGCTGGTGCAAGAACCGCGTGCTGCAGGGCATCGCCGAGGGCAACGCCTCGGCCGGCGTCAGCGGCATCGGCGAGGAGGCCATGCGCAGCCTCATCATGCAGTACCGCGCCAAGCAGGCGACGTTCGACATCGGCGGGTTCGCGCCGGGCTACCGCAAGATTGTGAACAACAACTTCGGCGGGACGGTGAAGGCCGAGTGGTCGCCCTACTGGATTGACGTCGCCCCCTTCAAGCTGACCCCGTACCAGACGCTCGACCCCAACGACGAGGACGGGTGGCTCGCCCCCGACACCATCACGAACCCGGGATGGAGCGGCGCCAACATCATCCCCGTCCACGTGGAGGGCGGCCACTGCGCCATCGAGTACCGCCCGGAGGACGCGAACATGCGCGCCCAGCTCTGCTACCGCACGAGGGACGGGCGCTGCTTCTACAGCCAGCCCGTGCTGGCCGGGACGATGGAGCTCAGCTGGACGGCCGACGACGCGCCGGCCAACGGCGTGGTGTTCTGCGTGGTGTGCAACACCGACTACATCTTCGTGAACGACGACACGCGCAAGAAGCACTTCGACTACCGCGTGCGCCTGGGCGACGGCGCGCTGGGCGTGGCGTCGAAGGACATCCGCTGGTACTTCTACGAGCAGACGCTGAAGGACAACGACTTCCTGACAGGCGTCGGGCGCGTGGAAGCCGACGGGCAGGCGCACGCCTACAAGGGCATCCGCCTCATGAGCACCGAGCTGAGGGGCGGGCAGCAGGTGCAGCTCGACCTCAACGGCATCCCCGCCAGCGAGCTGACGGCCCACCTCGTGGGCGCGTCGGGCGTGGTCATCGACGAGCAGCCGGTGAGCGCCGGCGCCACCGTGCAGCTGCCGGCGGGCCTCCCGCGCGGGCTCTACATCCTGTCGCTCCTGCGCAAAGGCGACATCCAGGCGTTCAAGATCTACGTGAAATAGCAGCGGGCCTCCGCCGGCGACAAGAAAAGACAAGGGAATCCACGGCCGCTGCGGCCGCGGATTCCTTGTTTTTCCGGCTGGAAACCATTTTATTCACGGAAAAAAACTACTTTTGCAGCAACCAAAGCACCGAGAAGCATGAGATTCCCCAAAGCCCCCCTGCTGCTGGCCGTCGGCGCGTGCGTACTGGCGGCGTGCGACGGCTGCAAGAACAGCCCGTCCGGCAGCCTCCCCGACATCGCCGAAATCGACAGCCTGCCCCAAATCCGCGAGGTGTGCGGCACCGCGGGCGACGGCTCGAGCATGAACGTGCTGGAGCTCATCACCGACAGGGGCGACACGCTCGACATCGAGATTCCCATCGCCCTCATCCGGGGCGGCGTGAAGGCCGGAGAGAAGCTGGACGTGGTGTACAGCGAGGCGGGCGGACGCCGCATCTCCTCGGTCGCCGTGAACGTCAGCTCCCTGCTCCACCTGTGGACGCAGCGCGGCCAGATGGGCGGCACGCAGAGCCTGGAGCTGAACGAGGGCGGGCGCGCCACCACCTACAACATGGGCAGCATCGACTACGACCGCTGGGCGCTGAAAGACGGGCAGCTGCTGCTCACCTCGCCCGTGAAGGTGGCGCAGGAGAGCGCGGCCATCACCGACACGTTCGACATCGTGAAGCTCACGGCCGACACGCTCGTGCTCTCGGCCGCCGACATGCAGTCGGTGTTCTGGCGCGAGAACTGAGCCCCCGAGAACCTAATCTCTCTTAATCCATACGTATGAAACGGAACTACATCATCCTGCTGTTCGCCCTGCTACTCGTTCCCCTGGCGGCGGACGCAAAGAAGAAGGAAAAGACCGACCGCGAGGTGTGGGTGGACATCATGTACCAGATGGCCGAGCCCGTGCTGCGCAACATGGCCGAGGGCCGGCTGCAGCAGACCATGACGCTGGAGAACGGCGGGCTGGAGCTGTCGCCCACGTGGGACAACCGCGACAAGAAGGTGAGCTACATGGAGTGCTTCGCGCGCCTCATGGCCGGCCTCGCGCCGTGGCTCTCGCTGCCCGACGACGACACGGCCGAGGGCGCGAAGCGCAAGCAGCTGCGCGAGTGGGCGCTGAAGGCCTACGCCAACGCCGTCGACCCCGACAGCCCCGACTACCTCGGCTGGAAGTCGGGCGGACAGACGCTCGTCGACGCCGCCTACCTCGTGGAGTCGCTCTACCGGGGCTACGACGCGCTGTGGAAGCCGCTCGACGAGGTGACGAAACAGCGCTACATCAAGGAGATACAGGGCCTGCGCCGCTACGACCCGCCCTACACCAACTGGCTGCTCTTCGTGGGCATGGAGGAGTGCTTCCTCATGTACGTCGGCGCCGACTACGACGCTTTCCGCATCAAGATGGCGATGAGCAAGGCCGAGGAGTGGTACGTCGGCGACGGGCTGTACAGCGACGGCCCCTCGTTCGCGTTCGACTACTACAACGCCTTCGTCATACAGCCCATGTACGTGGAGTGCCTGGAGATGATCGCCGCCCGGCGCGGCAACGACACCTACCTCATCCGCAGCAAGGAGGCGAAGATGAACGGGGCGAAGAACCGCGTGGCCGAGGTGCGCAAGCGCATGCAGAAGTACAGCGTCATCCTGGAGCGCTTCATCTCGCCCGAGGGCACGTTCCCCGTCGTGGGGCGCTCCATCCCCTACCGCATGGCGGTGTTCCAGCCGCTGGCGCAGCTCGCGTGGCGCAAGCAGCTCCCCGAGGAGCTGAGCGACGGGCAGGTGCGGAGCGGCATCACGGCCGTCGCCAAGAACATGTTCGGCCGCGCCAGCAACTTCAACAAGCAGGGATTCCTCACCATCGGCTTCGTGGGCAACCACCCCAACGTGGCCGACTGGTACACCAACAACGGGTCGCTCTACATGACCTCGCTCGCCTTCCTGCCGCTCGGGCTGCCGGCCAGCGACGCCTTCTGGACCGCCCCGGCAGAGAAGTGGACATCGAAGAAGGCGTGGGAGGGCGACGACTTCCCGAAAGACCACAAGTGGGACATCAACCGCCAGATGCTCTACTGGGAATAGGCCGCGCACAGGCGCACGGAAACGGCGAAGCCCCCTCGCAGACAGTCTGCGAGGGGGCTTCGCTTGTTTTATCCTTAGGATTCGCGCGTCATCAAGAGAACGAATTCTTGATGCTCTTGAAGTAGTCGCCGAACGAGTCGATGGGCACCTCCACATACTTCGCCTCGAAGTCCTCCTGCGGCTTGATGAACATCATGATGCCCTGAATCAGGAAGATGATGCCCATGATGGAAGAAACGATCCCGCACGTAATGGTTCCTGCTATAAAGACGAGCAGCAGCGTGTAGATGCCGGCCTTCGTCTGGCCGCAATAGAAATAATGTGCACCGAATCCGCCAAGCAGGAGGCAAAGGAGTGCAGCCACACCACGGCTCTTTCCGCTCTTTCCAGCCTCGAACAGTCCGGGCTGGGAGTTCATGTTTTCGCTCATATTGATTTTGTTTTTACTGTGCCTGCGGCTCTCCAAACACAAATGGATAAAAAAAGAAAATAAAGAACAAAGACAGCGAAGCGAGCCCATCCTGCTGCGATGCCACAAATTTAGATATTTTCACAGGACGCACAAAGCAAACGCGCAAAATAGTGCGGTGCGCCCGGCATTTCCGTGGAAAATACGTAACTTTGCCCCGTGTTTGACAATCCGGCATGACGAGTCCGCCGTTTTCTTCCGCCCGTCATGCCCCCTTTTCTCTCCTGTTTTTCTTATGCAACAGAAAATCATCATTCTCGACTTCGGCTCGCAGACCACCCAGCTGATCGGCCGCCGCGTGCGCGAGCTCGACACGTTCTGCGAGATCCTGCCCTACAACAAGTTTCCGCACGGCGACCCCGGCGTCATCGGCGTCATCCTGTCGGGCAGCCCCTTCTCCGTCTACGACAAGGAGGCGTTCAAGGCGGACCTGAGCCGCATCCGCGGCCGCTACCCCATCCTCGGCATCTGCTACGGCGCGCAGTTCATGAGCTACACCTACGGCGGGCGCGTGGAGCCGGCCGAGAGCCGCGAGTACGGGCGCGCCAACCTCTCGTTCTTCGAGCGCGAGAACCCGCTGTTCGCGGGCTTCGAGCCCAACTCGCAGGTGTGGATGAGCCACGGCGACACCATCACCGCCCTGCCGCGGCACTTCCGGCGCATCGCATCGACGGAGAAGGTGGCGCTCGCCGCCTACCAGGCCGAGGGCGAGCCGCTGTGGGGCGTGCAGTTCCACCCCGAGGTGTTCCACACCACGCAGGGGACGCAGCTCCTCCGCAACTTCGTGGTCGGCATCTGCGGCTCGGCGCAGGGCTGGAGCGCGGCCTCGTTCGTCGACACCACCGTGGCCGAGCTGAAGGCGCAGATCGGCAGCGACCGCGTCATCCTCGGGCTGAGCGGCGGGGTCGACAGCTCGGTGGCCGCCGTGCTGCTCAACCGCGCCGTGGGGAAGAACCTCACGTGCATCTTCGTGGACCACGGCATGCTGCGCAAGAACGAGTTCCGCAACGTGATGCACGACTACGAGTGCCTCGGCCTCAACGTCATCGGCGTGGACGCCTCGGCCAAGTTCTTCAAGGAGCTGGAGGGCGTGTCCGAGCCCGAGCGCAAGCGCAAGATCATCGGCGCGGGCTTCATCGACGTGTTCGACGCCGAGGCGCAGAAAATCACCGACGCGCGCTGGCTGGCGCAGGGCACCATCTACCCCGACCGCATCGAGAGCCTCAACATCACGGGCAAAGTCATCAAGAGCCACCACAACGTGGGCGGGCTGCCCGAGAAGATGAACCTCCGCCTCTGCGAGCCGCTGAAGTGGCTCTTCAAGGACGAGGTGCGGCGCGTGGGGCGGCAGCTCGGCATGCCCGAGCACCTCATCACGCGCCACCCCTTCCCCGGCCCCGGGCTGGCCGTGCGCATCCTGGGCGACATCACGCCCGAGAAAGTGCGCGTGCTGCAGGACGCCGACGACATCTTCATCCAGGGGCTGCGCGACTGGAAGGTGCGCCTGTCGGGCGAGGAGGCGCGCCGCGTGCTCGCCGCCGGCGTCCCGGCCGAGATGGCGAACGGCGAGGTCGAGGTGTCGCTCTACGACCAGACGTGGCAGGCCGGCGCCATCCTGCTGCCCGTGAAGTCCGTCGGCGTGATGGGCGACGAGCGCACCTACGAGCGCGCCGTCGCACTCCGCGCCGTCACCTCCACCGACGCCATGACGGCCGACTGGGCCCACCTGCCCTACGACTTCATGGCCAAGGTGTCGAACGACATCATCAACCACGTGCGCGGCGTGAACCGCGTTTGCTACGACATCTCCTCCAAGCCGCCGGCAACCATCGAGTGGGAATAGCCCGCCGCCGGCCGGCACACACAGGCAGCGCGCCCTGCAACTCCGCATTGCAGGGCGCGCTGCCGTGTGTGCGTGCGTGCCGGCCAGCCCCCGGGGGCTACGCCAGCCGTCCGAGCACCTCCTCCACCACCAGCGGGAAGTACCTCATCTCCAGCTCGTGCTCCTTGGCCGCGATGTCGTCCACCGTGTCGTCGGGCGAGACGGGCGTCGAGAACTGGCGGATGATCTCGCCCCCGTCGCACACGGCCGACACGTAGTGGACGGTCATGCCCGTCTCGGCATCGCCGGCGGCCTTCACCGCCTCGTGCACATGACGGCCGTACATGCCCTTGCCGCCATGCCTGGGCAGGAGGGCGGGGTGGAGGTTGATGATGCGGCGCGGGAACGCCTCGATCAGGTAGTCGGGCACGAGCGGCAGGAAGCCGGCGAGGACGATGAACTCCACGCCGTAGTTGCGCAGCAGGGGCAGCGTGGAGCCGGCGTCGCGCAGCGCGTCGCGCGGCACGATCTCGGTCGGCACGCCCAGCCTCTGCGCGCGCACCAGGGCGTAGGCGTCGGCGCGGCTGCTCACCACCACGGCCACCTCCACCCTCTCCGACCCTTGGAAATGGCGGATGAGCTGCTCGCAGTTGCTTCCGCTTCCCGACACAAAAATGGCTATCTTCATATGGTTCCGGTTGATGTTGCGTGCAAAGTTAGTCATTTTCCGACGTTCCGCGCCGCTATTTCCGCGACAACTCCACCCCCCGCCGCCAACTTCCAGGGACGGGCGCGGCGGACGGGACGCTACGGACGGGAGCGACCCGTGCAGCGGAATTCGCAGCACGCTGGCGCACAGCACTTTGCAAAACACCGGACAGCGCGCCGAAAACCTCCGCAGAGAAAGCCCGCGCGCTCCGCAGAGAAAATGTTTTTCGTCCGCAGAGAAAATGTTTTTTCTCCGCGGACGTTTTTACAGCCCCTCCGCAGTGTTTTTCCAGGGGCGGCACGACGGCACGCAACGCGCTCGCCGACAGCGCGTTGCGGAAGCGCCGCGACAAAAATGGCCCTCACGGAGGGGGCGGCGGAGTGCAGGAATCGTGCAGAAGATGCAACAAAAACGTCTTCCGCGCAAGAAATCAACATATCGCCCCACGGCTGCAACAAAACGCACCCAGCGTCCGGCGCGGATGCGCGACCTTTGCAGCCGTCGGAGGTGTCCCGCCCCGCCGGGGCCGGCACCGACAGCCTCCGCGGGCGGCGCGCGCCGCGCCCCGGAAGACGAACGGAAAGAACCTTGTTTTTATAAACGGAAGATTTGGTTAGTTAGTTTTATGTATTCTTGAAAGGAGCCCGGTGCATCGCGACGACGCGCCGGGCTTCTGCGTTGCCGCCGGGCGGCGGGCGCGAAGAAAAGACGGCAAAGGGTGCGCGTCCCGCGATGGGGACGCGCACCCTTTGCCGTCACGGTACCGCCCCCGGCAGGGGGGTCAGAAGGGAAGGTCGCTCGTCGAGTCGCCGCCGCCGAAGTCGGCGGCCGGAGCCTGCGCGGCCGGCTGGAAGGGAGGGACGGACGCCGCGCCGGCGTCCGGGGCGCCCTGGGCCTGCCCGGGCTGGACGCGGTCGACGCGCCACGCGCGAATGTCGTTGAACCACTTGCCCTGCCATTCGCGGGCGTTGATGTCGAAGAACACGTTGATTTCCTCGCCCTGCTGGATGTTGAACTGCTTAATCTTGTCCTCGCCGAAGACGTTGAACACCATGCGGCGCGGATACTGCTCGTGCGTCTCGACCACGTAGTCCTGCGTCATCCACGTGTTTCCCGTTGCCTTGGAGACGCCGCTGCGCGCCTCGAGGACTGCTATCACCTTTCCTTGTAATTCCATCGTAGTGTGCTTAAAAAAATTCGTGCGAAAATACAAATTATCCGCGGAACGCACAAATTTGGCTTCCGATTCTTGAGGAAAGCGGAAAACATTTCATACCTTTGTGTGCTTTTAGGGGCGCGCCCGCGCGGCCTTCCGCAGCGCGCGGAGCGGCGGCCCCGGCCCCACTTGTCTAATCCGAAAAAACGACACACCCATGAGATTCAACGTATCAAGCACCATGCTCTGCGGCCGGCTGCAGACACTGAGCCGGGTTCTCGCCAGCAAGAGCGCGCTCCAGATCCTGGACTGCATCCTCTTCGAGCTGGAAGGCGGGAAGCTGCGCCTGACGGCGTCCGACAGCGAGACGACGCTCGTCACGACGCTCGACGTGAACGAGGCGGACGCCGACGGGCGCTTCGCCATCAAGGCCGGCACCATCATCAACGGACTGAAGGAAATCTCGGAGCAGCCCGTGACCATCGACGTGAACGGCGAGAGCCACGAGGTGCTGATCACATACCAGAACGGGAAGAGCAACTTCGTGGGCCAGAGCGGCGAGGAGTACCCCCTCCCGCAGCCGGCGGGCGACGGCGCGCAGCAGCTGGCGCTGAGCAACGAGACGCTGCTCTCGGGCATCTCGCGCGCCCTCTTCGCCACGGCCGACGACGAGCTGCGCCCCGTGATGAACGGCATCTACTTCGACATCTCCGCCGAGAGCGTGACCTTCGTGGCCAGCGACGGCCACAAGCTCGTGCGCGACCGCGTGTTCTCGGCCCGCGGCGACCAGCCCGCCGCGTTCATCCTGCCAAAGAAGCCGGCGCGCCTGCTGAAGGACATCCTCGCCAAGGAGCCGGGCGACGCGGAAATCCGCTTCGACGAGCGCAACGCCCGCGTGCGGCTGGAGAACTACACGCTGAGCTGCCGCCTGATCGAGGGGCGCTACCCCAACTACAACTCCGTGATTCCGACGGACAACCCCTTCCGCGTGACGATAGACCGCGCGGCGCTGGTCAGCGCGCTGCGCCGCGTGCTCGTGTTCGCCAGCACCAGCACCTCGCTCGTGAAGCTGCGCATCGACGCGAACAACACGATGGTGTCGGCGCAGGACATCGAGTTCGCCACGTCGGCCGAGGAGAACATCCTCTGCGACTACAGCGGCAACCCCATGAGCATCGGCTTCAAGGGCACGTTCCTCATCGACATCCTCAACAGCATGACGGCGCAGGAGGTGGTGCTGGAGCTGGCCGACCCGAGCCGCGCCGGGGTCATCGTGCCGGCCGAGCAGGAGGAGGGCGAGGACCTGCTCATGCTGCTCATGCCCATGATGCTAAACGAATAGGAGCGGAGGAATGAGACTGAAGCTCAAGCGGCCCGTCGTCTTCTTCGACCTCGAGACCACCGGCGTGGAGCCCGCCCGCGACCACATCGTGGAGCTCTGCTACATCAAGGTCGAGCCCAACGGCAACGAGGAGACGAGAACCATGCGGATACGCCCGGCCGACGCGGAAGGCAACACCGTGCACATCCCCGAGCACACGACGGCGGTGCACGGCATCAGCGACGACGACGTGAGGGACTGCCCCACGTTCGCCGACATCGCCAAGGAGCTGGCGCGCGCGCTGGAAGGCTGCGACTTCGCGGGATTCAACTCCAACCGCTTCGACGTGCCCATGCTCGTGGAGGAGTTCCTGCGCGCCGGCGTGAACATCGACCTGGCCGGCCGCAAGCTCATCGACGTGCAGAACATCTACCACAAGCTGGAGAAGCGCACCCTGGCGGCCGCCTACAAGTTCTATTGCGACAAGGAACTGGAGAACGCCCACTCGGCGGCCGCCGACACGCGCGCCACGATGGAGGTGCTGGAGGCGCAGCTCGACCACTACCCGCAGGACCTGCGGAACGACGTGGACTTCCTCGCCGACTTCTCGGCCATGGCGCGCAACGTGGACCTCGCCGGCCGCGTGGTGCTGGACGACAAGGGGCGCGAGACCATCAACTTCGGGAAGCACAAGGGCCGGGCCGTGGCCGACGTGCTGCAGCGCGACCCCGGCTACCTGGGCTGGGTGCTGCAGGGCGACTTCCCCCTCAACACCAAGCAGGTGTTCCAGCGGCTCGCGCTCAAGTACGGCCACCCGAAGACAAAGCACTGAACACCGGCGGCCCAGGCAAGCGCACGCCACACCCCCCCAACCCCCATCCCCCCATGCTGAAAGGAAAGAAAATCGTAATCGGCATCACGGGCAGCATCGCCGCCTACAAGTCGTGCCTCATCATCCGCCAGCTCGTCAAGGCCGGCGCGGAGGTGCAGGCCGTCATCACGCCGGCGGGCAAGGAGTTCATCACCCCCATCACCCTCTCGGCGCTGACGAGCAAGCCCGTCGTGAGCGACTTCTTCGCGCAGCGCGACGGGACGTGGCACTCGCACGTGGCGCTCGGGCTGTGGGCCGACGCCATGCTCGTGGCCCCCGCCACGGCATCGACCATCGCCAAGATGGCCAACGGCGTGGCCGACAACATGCTCGTCACGACCTACCTGTCGATGAAGGCGCCCGTGCTCGTCGCCCCGGCCATGGACCTCGACATGTACGCCCACCCCACGACCCGTCAGAACCTCGACAAGCTCCGCTCCTACGGCAACCGCATCATCGAGCCGCAGAGCGGGTTCCTCGCCTCCCACCTCGAGGGGAAGGGGCGCATGGAGGAGCCGGAGGAGATCGTGCGGCAGCTGGACGAGGCGCTCACGCCGCCCACGATGAGCGGCAGCAGCATCCTCGTCACGGCGGGCCCCACCTACGAGAGAATCGACCCCGTCCGCTTCGTCGGCAACTACTCGTCGGGGAAAATGGGCGTCGCCCTCGCCGAGGAATGCGCCCGGCGCGGGGCGCACGTCGAGCTGGTATGCGGCCCGGCGTCCGTACAGCCCCACCCGGGCCTGACGAGGGGCGACGCGCCGCGCGTCCGCGTCACCCGCGTGGAGACGGCGCAGCAGATGTACGAGGCCGCCGTCCGCATCTTCCCGTCGGCACAGGCAGCCATCCTCTGCGCGGCGGTGGCCGACTTCACGCCCGAGACGACCGCGCCCGAGAAAATCAAGCGCGAGGGCAGCGTCATGACGCTGCGGCTGAAGCCCACGCAGGACATCGCCGCCGCCCTGGGGCGCATGAAGACCGGGGAGCAGACGCTCGCCGGGTTCGCCCTCGAGACCAACGACGAGCAGGCCAACGCCGAGGGCAAGCTGCGCAGGAAGAACCTCGACTTCATCGTCCTCAACTCCCTGCGCGACAAAGGGGCGGGATTCCGCACCGACACCAACAAAGTCACCATCATCCGCCACGACCTTTCCCGCACGGAGTATCCCCTCAAGGCGAAGGCCGAAGTCGCCGCCGACATCGTGGACACGCTCCACGACTGCATCGACAGCAAGCGGAAGGCCAACAGCCAGCCCCGCCAGGGGACACACTGACCACCCCATGCGCCGACACCTCCCCACACTCCTCCTGCTGCTCGCGCTCCTCGCCGCCGCCCGCCTGGACGCGCAGGAGCTCAACTGCCGCGTGAAAGTCGTCCACTCGCAGGTGCAGGGCACCAACAGCAGCATTTTCGAGACCCTCGAGACCGCCATCAGCGACTTCATGAACAACCGCTCGTGGACGGAGCTGCAGTTCCAGCGCAACGAGCGCATCGACTGCACGATGAACATCACCGTCAAGCAGTACAAGCCCGAGGACAACGCATTCAGCTGCGAGCTGCTCTTCCAGCTCAACCGCCCCGTGTTCAACTCCTCCTACAACTCCACCGTGTTCTCCATGCGCGACGAGAACTTCAACTTCAGCTACAAGGAGTACGACCCGCTCGAGTTCAACATCAACACCATGGACAACAGCCTCACCGCCCTCCTCGCCTACTACGCCCACCTCTTCATCGGCATGGACCTCGACACGTTCTCGCCCCTCGGAGGCACCGAGGCGCTGCACACCGTCGAGGCCATCGTCACCAACGCGCAGACGCTCGCCGAGACCGGGTGGAAGGCGTTCGCCGACGGCCGCAACCGCCACGCCGTCATCAACGACTACATGGACGGCGCGATGGAAACGTTCCGCCAGCTCCAGTACAAGTACTACCGACAGGGGCTCGACGAGATGGCGAACAACGCCGACCGGGGGCGGGCCGCCATCACCGAGAGCGTCCAGCTGCTCAAGGAGGCGCACGCCAACAAGCCGCTCAGCAACCTGCCGCAAATCTTCACCGACTTCAAGCGCGACGAGCTCGTGAACATCTACCAGGGACACGGCACCGCGAAGGAGAAGGAGACGGTCGCCACCATCCTCTCCGACCTCAACGCCTCGCAGAACTCCTACTGGAACAAGATAAAGAAGCAGTAGCCGGGAAATCCGGGCGGACGCCAGACAGAGCGGCCGACAACCGCGCACCCCGCAAGCCAACAGAGAGCCGCGCCTCCGCTGCCAACCGGCAGCGGAGGCGCGGCTCTCCGTCCTTGCGGACCGACCGCGCACCTACCGCTTCAGGAAGTCGTCGAAGTAGCGGCTGATGTGCTCGTGCAGGTGCACGCGGTCAGTGCCCGTCATGTTGTGCCCGTCGCCCGGATAGGTGAAGAGGTCGGGGTGCGTGCCCGCGTCGATGCAGGCGCGGACGAACGAGAGCGCGTGCTGCGGCACGCACGTGGGGTCGTTGCCGCCGTAGACAACGAGCAGCCGCCCCTTGAGGCTGCCGGCGCGGTTGAGCAGGCTGCTCCGCGCGTAGCCCTCGGGGTTGGCCTGCGGCGTGTCCATGTAGCGCTCGCCGTACATCACCTCGTAGAGCCGCCAGTCCACGACCGGGCCGCCCGCCACGCCCACCCTGAACACGTCGGGGTAGGAGGTCATGAGGTTGGCCGCCATGAACCCGCCGAAGCTCCAGCCGTGCACGCCGATGCGCCCGGCATCGACGTAGGGGAGCGACTTCAGGAAGTCGACGCCGCGCAGCTGGTCCTTCATCTCCTCCTCGCCCAGGCGGCGGAACGTGGCCTGCTCGAACGCCTTGCCCCTGTGCTCGCCGCCCCGGTTGTCGAGGCAGAACATCACGTAGCCGTTCTGCGCCATCCACACGTCCCATCCGCGCGCGCCCCAGTTGCGGCCCGCGTCGATGTTGTGGGCGTGCGGCCCGCCATAGACGTAGACGACGGCCGGGTACTTCCTCGAGGGGTCGAAGCCGGTGGGCAGGACGAGGCGGTAGTACACGTCGGTCACCCCGTCGGCGGCCTTCAGCGTGCCCACCCTCATCTCGGGCACGTCATAGTCCCTCCAGGGGTCGTCCGCCGCGAACATCGCGAGGCCGTCCCCGCCCTTCCGCGCCGTGGGGCGGATGTCGATGCGCCCCGGGACGGCGGGCGACGACCAGCGGTCGATGGCATACCGCCCCGACGGCGAGAGCACGGCGCTGTGCCAGCCCTGCGCCCCGCCAAGGCGCGCGGCGCGCCCGCTCATGTCCACGGCGTGGAGCGTGCAGCCGATGGGGTCGTCCTCGTTGCTCGTGTAGACGGCCGTCTTCTCCCGCTCGTTGAAGCCGAGCAGGTCGATGACCTCGAACGCGCCGCGCGTCAGCTGGCGCACCACCTGGAACCTCGTGGGCGTGAGGCGGCAGAGGTAGAGGTGGTTGTAGCCGTCCCGGCGCGTCTGGTAGATGCACATCGACGCGTCCCACGGCAGGAAACGCACGGGCTGCAGCGGCTCCACGTACTTCTCGTCGGTCTCCTCGTACAGCCTGGCGACGAGCCTGCCCGTCGCCGCGTCGTAGGAGTCGAGACAGGCGTGGTTCTGGTCGCGGTTCAGCTCCACGAGGTAGACGGTCCTCCCGTCGGGCGCCCACGCGATGTTGGTGAAGTAGCGGTCGGTGGGGTCGCCCGTCTCCAGGTAGACGGTCGTGCCGCGCTCCACGTCGTACACGCCCACGCCCACCTTGTGGCTCGCCTCGCCCGCCATGGGGTACCTGTCGGGGACGCACCGGGCGCAGCGCGAGCTTCCGTCGGACGGGTCGCCGCCCACGCCGAACGTCACCTGCGGGTAGGGCGACACCATCGACTGGTCCATGCGGTAGAACGCCAGCCGCCGCCCGTCGTCGCTCCAGAACGTGCCCTTCGTGATGCCGAACTCGTCGCGGTGCACGCTCTCGCCGTAGCGCAGGTCGTCGCTGCCGTCGCTGCTGACGGCCACGGTGCGCCCGTCGGCCGTGGTGACGTAGAGGTTGTGCCCCTTGACGAACGCCAGGTTGCGCGACCGCGCGCTCCAGTCCTGCGCGCTGCGCTCGGGGTCGAGCGGCGCCTGCCACGCCACCTTGCCCTCCTCCCAGTCCACCAGCGCCAGCCGCCGCGGCAGCTCCACCAGCGCCAGCGGCTCGCCGGCCACGGGGAACGTGACGCCCATCAGGTGGCCGACGGCACCCGCTCCGGCGAGGGCCGCGTTCACGCGGTCGAGCGTGAAGAGCTCGCGCTCCCCGCCCGTCGCCTTGTCCACCGCGAGACAGCGGTCCGTCTCGCGCCGCACGCACGTGTCGCCCCACCACGTCGGGTACTTCGTCTTCACCGCCGACACCTGGTAGTACGTGTCTCCGCCCACGACAAGGTCGGAAAGTCGGAATCTCTGTTTCTGTGCCATCGCTTCGCCCGGGGCGGACAGCAGCACCAGCGCGGCCGCCACCGCCGTCAGTCTTGTTCTCATTATGGGTCCTTCTACTGGTTTTGTTCCGCAAAAGTAGCCTTTTTCCGCCAATCGGCAGCCGCGCGCGGCCCAAAAAAGTGGCAGGCGGCGCGTTCCGCCCCTCCACGGAACGGTGGCGGCGCGTCCGCGGAGAAAAAATATTTCCAAGTACTTGGACGAAAATTTCCAAGTACTTGAAAAAATCCGTCCAAGTACTTGGAAATTCCGGCGCGCGGCGGAGGCGCGGAAAAAAGGCCGCGCCGCGCCCACGCCCGCGGCGCGGCCGGGGCGCGCTATTTCTTGAAGATGTTGCAAGTGGCGCTGAGCATCAGCATGCGTCCGATGCGCTGGGTGTCCGTCCGGGTGAAGGTGGAGGGGCCGGCGGTGTAGGAATAGGCGGAGACATTGCGCAGGATGTCGAGGGCGGTGAGCTGGAGGACGAGGCGCTTGTCCTTGAGGAAGGAGCGCGTCAGGCTGATGTTCCACAACCAGTTGTTGCGCGTGGGCACCGACGAGAGCGTCGCCGAGTTGTTGACAAAGGAGAATTCGGACTGCAGCTGGATATCCGCCACGGGCAGGGCGTACTGCGCATAGAGCGTCGCCTGGCTGAAGTAGTTGTTGTAGTTGGTCTGCCGCGCGTTGTCGAACGTGTTGCGCTCATAGACGCCATAGGCCGAGAGGCGGGCTAAAAACGCCTGCTGCTGGAAGGCAATGGCCACGACAGGCGCGACGCTGGCGCCTCGGAAGTCGTAGAGACGCTTGCCTTGCATGTCGGCGTCGAACTCCACGGTCTGCCCCTGGCCATACTCCATGCGGCAGCCCAGCTCATAAGTCCAGTGTCCCCACTGTCCCGACACCTGCGCGAAGACTTTTCCCGAGTTGGCGGCGCGGGCGTTGGGCTGCCGATAGGTGTAGCCGCCCGTCGCCGGGTCATAGCTGAAGCCCAGCGTGATGGGGTTGGCCGTGTGGGCATAGCCGGCTTCGGCGTAGAAGTTGAGGCGGCTTCCCCGCGTGGTGAGGCGGACGCACATCGAGGTCTCCCACTTCTCGGCGTTCTTCAGCTTGTCGGCCTGCAGCGTCACGGCAAGGGGGTCGGTGCGGTCGAACACCACATAGTCGGTGAGGGCGGGCTGGTCGGTCTCCTTTTGGAGGTAGATGTTGAATCCCGAGTTCCAGTTGCCGCTCGCAACGCGCTGATAGTGGCTGTCGCCGGGCGAGAGGGCTTGGCGCAGCGAGTCGGCCGGGGGCAGGTGGGTGAGGGGATGCTGGCTGGCGCCCCACCCCGCCAGGCGGTCGAGGCGATAGTAGTCGCGAGGCTTGCGCGTGCTCTGCCACTCATAGAGCGAGTAGAAGCGGTAGGTCCAGTGGTTGAGCAGGTTGAGGTAATACTCGCCGCGGCCATAGAGGAAGGATGTGCGGGTGGGCTGATGGCTGTAGGCCCGCCGATGGTCGGGGACGGCTGGCTGGGCATAGTCGAGCCGGTAGTCCTGGTGGCCCTTGCTGTCGTTGCGGGTGTAGGAGGCCTTGGCCTGCAACTCGATGTTGTCGCCCCACGGCAGCTTGCTGTTGTACTCCAGGTTCTGGTAGGCATGGAACTTCTGGCCGCGGGTGTGCGCTTCGCTGAACGTGCGGTTGACCAGCGCCTGCGTGAGACCCGACGGGCGCGAGGACGAAAACACGGAGTCGAGCACAGAGGACGGCTCGCCATAGGCACTGGCCGGCTGGCCAAACGAGGCCTGGCGCGAGCGCACGCTGTTGCGCGCGTCGCCCAGCTCCACGCGGGTGTTGCTCTGCAACCAGAAGGGCAGCCTGATGCGGAAGTCGTTGGTCAGGGCAAGCGAGCGGCCGCGGTCGGCGCTGTGGCTGTCGGCCAGGGCATGGGCGGTTCCCGACGAGAGGAAGTTCTCGCGGCTGGTGGCGGTGGCAAGGGCCTTGTCGGTCCACGCGGCCTGCGCCGAGGCGATGTTCTCGCGCTTCTTGTCCTTGCTGTCGCCCTTGAAGAAGTCCTTGCCGTTGAGCATGAGGCAGTCGACCTTGCGGCCGTTGACGGTGATGACGCCGTTGTCATCGAGCTTCACGCCAGGCATCTGCCTGACCAGGGCGTCGAGCATGCTGCCGTCGGGCAACTTGAAGGCCGAGGCGTCGAAGACAAGCGTATCGCCGCGGTAGACCATCTTGACGCGGGTGGCCCTGACCACCACTTCGCCAAGCTCCGCGTCGAAGTCAACGTCCTCGTGCTGGCGGCGCTTCATGTAGTGCCACGGGGCGTCAAAGAAGCGGTTGCGCGCCACGTGGCGCACATCGTAGTCGACATAGCAGTCCTCATAGTCGGGATGGGAGGCGCGGATGATGAGGCGCTGGGACAGCGACGGCAGGACAAAGCTGTACCAGCAGTCGCCGGCCACACGCCCGGCGGCCTCATGGGTCTGCGCGGTGCAGGTGTCGATGATGGTGCTGTCTGCCCTCATGAGGGTGATTTTCACGCCAGGCACGACGGCCTTGGTGAAACCGTCGCGCACATGGCCCCAGAGGGTGAACGTGCGCTGCTTTTTCGGCTGATGCTGTTGGGGCTGCGCAGAGGCAGACAGGGTGATGAGGGCCAAGAGGCCAAGGATGAGCTGTTTCATAAGCATGGGGCGCCCCTGCCGGGGCCGCGGTGCAGCCCTGGAGATGGAGGGGGATGAATAAAAAAAGTGGTTTTTGGGTAACAGGTTCGTTCCCGGGTGGGATGCCGACGGGGCTTACTTGTCCACGGCGGGTGGCGACAACGGCTGGCGCTCGGTCAACTTGTGGCGGTCCTTGATCTCCCACTTCAAGTTTTCCTCGGCCCAGGCGCGGGGCATGAAGCAGGTGTGCTCGCCCTCGATGCGGAGCAGGTAGAGGCGCGTTCCCCTCAGGGCGGCGGCCACCATCAGCGGGTTCTGGCCGTCGGGACGGATGATGCAGATGGCGGCGGCCTCATACTGCCAGTAGTTGTTGTTGAACGATGTGCGGACAGGCGACGTGCGCGAGTAGGCGTGGATGGCGTCGCTGAAGGCGCGGAAGTCCTCGCCCTCCACACAGGCGTTGTAGTAGAAACTCATGCGCGACTGGCTGATGTAGAACGTGCAATTGTCTTTCTGCACGCTGTTGGGGGTCCTCAGGGTCAGCTCCACGCCGTTGAAGTACTTGCTCGCCGAGTCGGTGAGGTTGGTGGTGCGCGAGTAGGCCGCCACAGTGTCGAGCCGCCGGATGAGCGACTCCACCCAAGGGCGATAGCGCTCAAACGGCTCTGTCGAGGAGAAGTTGAAGTTGACCCAATAGGCGCAATGGGCTGGGCTTTCGTTGGCGAGATAGTGGAGCGGGAAAACGCTGTCGAGCTCATGATAGATGTCCATGGCGACGGGGTTGAGCTGCATGTAGGTGGTCTTATTGCCATCCTTGGCCAACGAGGGCAGGCAGGCCATGGCGAGAAGGCAGGCGAAGAGGATGCGATGGAAATTTTTGTGGGTCATGATGGGATGTTTTTGGATGGGATTGGAATTTAGTAGTAGATGCAAATGGAGTGACAAGGGTCAGGGGATGGCAATCTTCGAGAAAACCACGTCGCCGTCGAAGGGCGAGCCTGTGGAGGCGGCCTGTGGGGCGGAGAGGGCGACAGGCTGTGAGGGCGACAATGCGGGAAGGGCGGTGCTTGCCATGAGAGGCGCGTCAGCGTCATCGACAGCCAGGGCGATGTCCCTCAGAGCGCTAAACTGCGCCAAGAGCTGCTCGTAGTCGTCATCGGCATAGGAGCCACACGAGGCCGTGGTGACAGTGGGCGGCAGCGCGAGAGGCGAAGCTTGGGCCACCATGGTAGGCTCGGCGACCGGTTCGACGGCCGGCAAGGCTTCGGCGGCGGCATCTTGGGCGACGGACGACGGGCGACGGACGACGGGCGACGGACGGAGCCCTTGCGAACGGATGCCTGGGCTGAACGACGGGGACCAGGGACGGGAGTCACGGATGGTGTCGTTTCTGCTTGTCCAGCCTGCGGGGCCTGCGCCACCTGGGCCGTGGGCGTGAGACGGTGGGCGGGCGACACACCGGGCGTCGGGGCGACAAGGCCCTTGTAGGCGGCGAGGCCCACGCCCACAGCGATGGCCACCATGGCGGCCACACGCAGAACGCGGCGGGACAAGGGCTTGCGTGCGGCCGTGACAGCCAGCTCCTTCTCGACGGAAGCCTCGGGGGCGGCCATGGCGTCGAGCTCGGCCTCGGTGAAGGCATAGAGGTCGGTATCGAAACTGGCAAACAGCTCTTGATAAGCCTGCCACTCGGCAGGCTCCTCGCGCACCGTGCGGAAGTAGCGGGCCAGTTCGGCCTCCTCGGCTTCGGTGGTCTGGCCGCTCACGAAGCGTTCGAGCAAGGACTGCAAGGTATCGTTGTGTGTCATAGTTTCTGTCTTTTGAGTTGTGATAAGAGAGTGGCGCGTGCCCGGCTGACCAGTCCTCGGACCGACGACTCGGTGGAGCCCAGGATGCGGGCGATCTCGGCGTAGCTCAGTTGGTCGACGTTGCGCATCTGCAGGATGGCGCGTTGCTTGTCGGGCAGTGAGCGGATGCACCGGCTCAGCCACCGGTCGGCCTCGGCGGCCTCCATCCGCTGGTGGGCGTCGGGGGCGGAGGGCTGGTCGTGGGCCACGAGATCCAACCGCTGTGTAGGGTGCGACTGCCGGCGGCGGAGCATGGAGATGGAGGTGTTGCGCACCACCACCAGGGCCAGGCGGGGCATGTGGTCGCAGTCGGCAATGCGCCCCCGCAGCTGCCATAGCTTGACCAGCGTCTCCTGCACGGCATCCTCGATGTCGGCATCGTCGGCATGATAGCGCTGGGCGCATCCCACCAACCGCGGTCGAAGCGACGACACATGATGTTCGAACTCTATTTGCTCCATTCTTGTTTTTACCTTAATAACGCAAAACTTAGGGAAACGCCACACGAAGCAAACCTTTTTTTGAAAAAATGTTATTGCCAGCACAATTATTCTCTCTGCTATAAAATCACACTAAAGGCAGATTCTAAAAATATCCTACGGCAGGTCTATGCGCAATGGTTGCACAACGCACCGCATTTCCGCAAGGTGATAGCGCCCGTTAGACAATGCTCATGCCGAGCGTACGCGAAAGAAAGCCGCGCGACCCTCACGGGCGGCACGGCGTCGGAAATTACTAACAAAAAAATTAACCAACTTCTGTCATCCTCCATTCATGCGTCACCCGGCCGTGGCGCGCGGACAGGCGCAGTGTCGTCCGAACGGCAGCCCTGCCGCCGCTGCGGCGGCAGGTTCGCGGGCAAAGATAGGGGCGGTCGGGGAAAGCGGCGTTCACTTATGGAGATTCGGGGACGACAAATCGTGATTCGCGCGGATTTCGACCATCCGTCATCCTTATTCCTCCCCTCCGGCGCACGGCGCGCGTGTTGTCCCGTCCCGGGGCCGTTTCGCCGCCCGCAGGGCGCATTTTCGCGCCGAAGCGCACTTTTTCGGGGCTGGGCGGCGCGGATTGCGGAATAATTTCTCTATTTTTGGCGTTCCCCCATCCGGGACGGACACAATCCAACCACACACAAAAAAACAAGTTTGCCTATGAAAAAGTATCTGGCAGAGATGTTCGGCACGCTCGTGCTGACGCTCATGGGCTGCGGCGTGGCCGTCAGTCTCAACTGCTCGTCGGACTGCGCCGACGTGGCCAACGCGGCCACCGTCATCGGAACGGCCATGGCGTTCGGTCTTTCGGTGGTGGCCATGGCCTACACCATCGGCGGCATCTCGGGATGCCACATCAACCCGGCCATCACGCTGGGCGTGCTGCTCTGCGGGCGCATGAGCGCGAAGGAGGCGCTCGGCTACATCGTGGCGCAGTGCGTGGGCGCCATCGCCGCCGCGGCCATCCTGCTCGCGCTGACCAGGGGCGCGGGCTTCGAGGCCAGCGCGCTCGGCGCGAACGGGCTGCAGGCCAACGTGAGCGTGGCGGGCGGCCTGCTGGCCGAAATCGTCTTCACCTGCGTGTTCGTGCTCGTCGTGCTCGGCACCACGTCGAAGACCAACGGTGCGACCAACAACCTGGCCGGGCTGGCCATCGGCCTGACGCTCGTGCTGGTGCACCTCGCCTGTATCCGCTACACGGGCACGTCGGTCAATCCCGCGCGCTCCATCGGCCCCGCCCTCTTCTCGGCGGCAGAGAGCGCGATTCCGCAGCTCTGGATTTTCATCGCCGGCCCGTTCGTGGGCGCGGCCGTCGCCGCCGGCATCTGGCGGCTCATCAGCCTCGACAAAAAGGCATAGGGACGCCAGGGCGGACGCGCCCCGGAAAAGAGCGACAGCCGTGCCGCGCCATGCATGCGGCCACGCATATGGCGCGGCACGGCTGTCTCCGCACCGGGGCAGAAGGAAAGAAGCCGTGCGACTCTCACGAGCGGCACGGCTTTCAGAATAATAACTAACTAATAACTTCTTTTTTATATCGCCTACATTTATCTTCTATCTTCCGTTGTCTTCCATATCTTCTTTTCTTGTTTTCTTGGCTTCCCCCAGCACGGCGGAGGCGCGGCGCGCCCCCTCTCCCTCTCTGTGCGAAACCGGGTGCAAAGTTAGGGATACGCCAGGCAACCACGGGGCACAAATCGTGATAAAGAGGGCTCTATCCGTGATTTCGGAAGCGGGAAACGCCGTGTACATCGGGATTTACGCATCATTCGCCCCGGATGGTTCTTCCCGCGCCCCCAGCCGCATGGCGGGCGTCCGCTCCAAGGGCGGGGGGAGCGGAAAGCCGGGTGTCCGCGGGAAAAACCGCCAACCCGCCGCCATGCCTGCCCGGAATCCATTCTTTTTCTCCTTTTTTTCCTTATATTTGCCCAACGAATAACACCCATGAAGAATTTCCTACTGGCAAGCCTGTGCGCGTGGCTCGTCGGACTGTCCGCCACGGCGCAAGGACTTCCGTTCCGCGCCCTGCCGCCCATACAGGCTACTTCGGCCGACGAAGTGTATGACCTCCACCTCTCCCGGCAGGGGCTGCTGTGGATGGGCACCAACAGCGGGCTGCGCACCTACGACGGCTACGCTTTCGACTCCTACCGCAACAACGCCTACTCCTACGGCCTGCTGCCCAACAACGCCGTGAACTGCCTCACCGAGGACGGCGACGGCAACCTGTGGGTCGGCACGCGCAACGGGCTGGTGAGGATGGACTGCATGCACGGCACGTTCCGCACCTACCACCTCCCCGGCCGCCAGCAGAAAATCGTCTACTGCCTCTTCACCTCGCGCGACGGCACCGTGTGGGCCGGCACCGACGGCGGGCTGACGCGCTACGTTGCCGAAGCGGACACGTTCCTCACCTACGACGGCAGCCACGGCGAGACGATGGCCGACACCGACGGCAGCAGCCGGCCCGTGGGCAACTACAGCGTGAAGTCGATGGCGGAGGACGAGGAGGGCAACCTCTATGTCGGGACGTGGAACGACGGGCTGCTCATGCTGAAGCGCGAGACGGGCACGTTCTACCGCTACCCCCGCTTCAACTCCATGAACTCGGCCTACACGCTCTTCCTCGACAGCCGCCAGCGGCTGTGGATCGGCACGTGGGGGCACGGGCTCGAGCGGCTCGACAACCCCAGGGACATCGCCAACCCGGGGCTGCGGAAATGGGAGAAGCACGACGACTTCAACCCCTACATCTACTACTACGACATCATCGAGGATCCCGTGACGCAGACCATCTGGGCGGGATCGAGCGAGGGCATCCAGCTCATGCGGCTCGACAGCGACAGCCTCGCGAGCTACACCCACGTCGGCGCGCAGCAGCTGGCCTCGTGCTGGAGCCTGGAGACCGACGGGCGGGGCAACATCTGGGTATCGACGATGGGGACGGTGGTGCACATCGACACCAGCCCCACCAAGTTCCGCTACTGGAGGGCGAGCTCGCCCGACGTGCCGGCCATGCCCAACTCCGTGACATCGCTCTATACCCCCGACGGCCGCACCCTGTGGCTGACGCTGCGCCCCTACGGGCTGGCGCAACTCGACCGCGCGACGGGCAGCCTGCGCTACGGGCGGCAGCTGGACTTCGCCCCCGGCATCGACACGAAGACGCTGATCTCGAGCTTCTCGAAAATCATCCAGCGCGCGCCGGGCGAGGTGTGGATGGCCAACGCCGGACGCGGCATCGTGCGCCTGAGGGAACACGGCGGCGCGGCGGAGACGCTCCACATCGGCGACTCCTACGTGAACACGCTCTACAAGGCGCGCGACGGCAGCGTGTGGGTGGGGCAGCGGTCGCTGGTGGCCGTGGTGTTCCCCGACGACAGCGTGGCCGTCCTCGGAAAGGACGAGCCGTTCATGGCGTGCGACGCGCGCGGCATCGGCGAGGACCGCCAGGGCAACATGTGGGTGGCCACCAACAACATGGGCGTCATCAAGGCAACGCCCACGGGCAGGCGCTCCTTCCGCTTCAAGCAGTACTGCCCGAAACTGGGCAACCTCTCGGCCGACGACGTGGAAAGCTGCATGGAGGACTCCCGCGGCCGCCTTTGGGCCATCTCGATGAGCGGCGGCCTGTTCCGCTACGACGCGCGCGCAGACCGTTTCGTGGCCGTGACGCACGAATACAACCTGAGCAGCAACTGCGTGTTCGCCATCAACGAGGACAGCCAGGGCAACCTGTGGCTGGCGCTTGACAACGCGCTGGCACGGCTCTCGTTCCGGGGCGGGAACGTGCCCGACGTGGCCACGTTCGGCAAGGAGGACGGGCTGGAGGACGACCGCTTCAACCTCAACGCCACGTTCCGACACGGGCGCGAGCTGTTCTTCGGCAACAAGACGGGCTTCGTGTCGTTCGTTCCCGAGGAAATCGGGCGGCAGCCGGCGGCGAAGCACCCCCTGCTCGTGACGAACGTGTGGATTGACGGCCGACCCTGGAAAGAGCTCGACTCCACGCTCCGCGCCGAGGTGAGCGACATCGCCCCCGCCTACGCGCGGCGCATCGTGGTGCCGCCGTCGGTGAAGCGCGTGGGCGTGGGCTTCGTGCTGCTCACCTACACCAACCCCGGGCAGAACAAGTACGCCTACAAGCTGGAGGGCTACGACGAGAAGTGGAACGTCACCGACGCGCGCAGCCGCCGCGCCGTATTCGAGAACCTCCCCGTCGGCACCTACCGCCTGCGCATGAAGGCCTCCGACAGCCGGGGGACGTGGACGGAGCTCCCCTACGCCATCGAAATCAAGGTGCTGCCGCCGTGGTACCTCGCGTGGTGGGCGTTCGCCCTCTACGCCCTGCTTCTGGCCGGGGCCGCCTACGGACTGACGCAGTGGTACCACCGACGCTTAAAGACGAGGAACCAGCTGGCGATGAACACGCTCTTCACCAACATCACGCACGAGCTGCTCACGCCGCTGTCCGTCATCTCGGCGGCGGCGGAGACGGTGCGCGGCGGGAGCACGCCGCCACAGCCCATCGACCTCATACAGAACAACGTGCAGCGGCTCACGCGGCTGCTGCGGCAGATACTGGAAGTGCGCAAGTCGCAGGAGGGGAAGCTGAAGCTGAAAGTGGCGGAGGGCGACCTCGCGCGGTTCGTGGCGAGCGTGTGCGAGAACCTGCGCCCCCTGGCCGAGAGCAGGGGCATCGCGCTGGAGGTGGACTGCGCCGGCGACGGCCCCGCGTGGTTCGACTCCGACAAGATGGAGAAGGTGCTCTACAACCTCGTCTCCAACGCCGTGAAATACACGGGCGAGGGCGGCACGGTGCGCGTCGCGCTGCGCATCGACGGGCGGAAGCGGGCGACGCTGACCGTGCGCGACACGGGCATCGGCATCGCCCGCGAGAAGCAGAAGCACCTGTTCACGCCGTTCATGGACGGCGACTACCGCAAGATGCGCGTCGTCGGCACGGGCATCGGCCTGGCGCTCACCCACGACCTCGTGAAGCTCCACCACGGGAGCATCGCGTTCGAGAGCGAGGAGGGCAAGGGCACGGCGTTCACCGTCGCCTTCCCCACGGCCCGCACGGCCTACGCCCACGACGAGCAGGAGGAGGGCAGCCCCGACGGGGCGGCGTCCATCGCCGAGGTGGCGGTGGCGGAGCTGCCGGACGCCGGGGAGAAGGGCGGCGAGAAGGAATACACGGTGCTTGTGGTCGAGGACAACGCCGAGCTGCTCATGCTGCTCAAGAGCCACCTGGGCAGGCGCTACAACGTGCTCACCGCGCGCAACGGGCAGCAGGCCCTCAACGTGCTGGCACGCAAGGGGCTCGACATCGTGGTGAGCGACGTGATGATGCCCGTGATGGACGGCTTCGAGCTGCTCCGCACCATCAAGCAGACAGAGGACTACGCGCAGCTGCCCGTGGTGATGCTCACCGCCAAGACGCGCGACGAGGACCGCGCCGCCGGCTACGGCAGCGGCGCCGACGCCTACCTCGCCAAGCCGTTCCGCATGGACGAGCTGCAGCTGCGCATCGACAGCATCATCGCCAACCGCGAGCGCGTGCGCCGCAAGTTCCAGACACAGACCGACTTCGAGGTGGAGGAGCAGCACTACAGCAGCCCCAACGAGATTTTCATCCAGAAGGCCATCGACTGTGTGAAGAGCCACCTCGCCGACGCCGACTACAACCGCGAGCAGTTTGCCGCCGACCTCTGCGTCAGCTCATCGACGCTCTACAACAAGCTGCGCTCCATCACGGGCGGCAACGTCACGGAGTTCATCAACAGCATCCGGCTGAAGGAGGCGTGCCGCATCATGAAGGCGAACCCACACACGTCCATCGCCGAGGTCGTGGCAATGGTGGGCTACAACACGCCGAAGTACTTCTCGAAGCTCTTCAAGGCGGAGTTCGGGATGTCGCCCACGGAATTCCTGAAGAGCCTCAGCCGCGACGCGCAGGACGCGGACGCGCACGCCAGGGAGGACGGCGGCGCACCGTGAGCGCGCCCGCATCAGCCGGCCGACAAGACAAGCGCAGGGCGCGTGCCCCGTCCCGACGGACGAGGCACGCGCCCTGCGCTTGTTGCCTGTTCTTGCGAGGCGGGGAGGGACGGCTCAGCGTCCGACAGCCACCTTTTGCACCGTCACGCTCCCATCGGCACGGCATGCCGCCCGCAGGTAGATGCCGCTGGCGGCGGGCGACGGCACCCGTCGCCCATCGAGGGTGTAGTAGGCGGGCGCGTCAGTGCCGGTGTTGTCGGTGGCCGGCGCGGCCACGCCGTCCGTCTGTCCGCGCACATGGGAGAACACCCAGTCGAGACGTTCGGCCGTGTAGCTCTGCACGCAGGTCATCTCGTGCGTCCATCCATCCTCCGTCTCCATCCGCGCCTCGCCGCCCAGTCGCGCGAGCTGGCCGATGAAGTCTTCCGCGGTTTCCACACTCATGATGGCATCGGCCGTTCCCATCACGGTGAACACGGGGGTCTGCGCCACGTTGTCGGCCACACATTTCGACGGATTGCCCGCCACGGGCATGGCGGCGGCAAAGAGGCCCGGATAGGCCGACAGCAGCCCCCACGTGCCGGTGCCGCCCATCGACCCTCCAAACACATAGACGCGGTCGGCGTCGGCCGCCCCGCCGGCGGTGTAACGCTCAATCATGGCCTTCACGGCATTGTTCATCGGCCCGCCCCACGACTTGTCGGACGGGCATTGCGGCACGAGGAAAAGCGAGCGCACGCGGTGCGCCTCCAGATAGTTGGCAATGGAGTCGATGCCTTTCTCCCCCATCTGCGTCGTGTTGTCGCTGCCCTTGCTTGACCCTCCGTGCAGGTAGACGACGAGCGCGGGCGTTCCGCCCTCCTCGGCGGCGATGTCGGCGCAGCGGTAGGGCATCTTGACGTTGAGGACAGACACGGACTCGCTGCTGAAGTCCACTTGGCCCGCAGCTTTCTGAGCCGTTGCCGGGACGAGGGAAGCCGCCAGTGCGGCGGCCGCACAAAAGAGCCGCGCGCAGCGGCTAAGGGTTGTTGTACGCATTGTGTTGGTGTTTTTTTTGGTTCTTAGACTGGAAAAAGCGGCAAAGGTTTACACGGCTTCCCGCGCAAACCTCTGCCGCATGCCAAAGCCCGGCGTTGCTCAGAATGTCAGCGCCACGCCGGCAAGGAAGTTCGTCCCCATCCCCGGATGGCCGAGGTAGGGCTCGTAGCGCTTGTTGAGCAGGTTGTCGCAGCGGCCGTAGACGGAGAGCCGCTCGCCCTCGCGCAGCACGCCGACCGGCAGCGTGTAGGATGCCGACAGCCCAAGGTTGAAGATGTTGGCGCGGCGGTAGCTCACGCCCTTGCTGAACGTCTGCGCCGTGCAGTCGGCCCCGATGCTCAGGGCCGGGACGACGCGCCACGCGGCATCCACGCGGATGTCGGTGTTGGGCCGCCAGTCGGTGGCGGCATCCCCGCCGTCCGCATCGTCGTCGGTGGCCCAGCCGTTGAACTGCGTTCGGACGCCGAGCGCGAAGACGTCGCGGTAGTCGTAGCGCACGTCGGCGTTGAGGTGGAACAGCGAGCCGTCGGCCTGCAGCAGGCGGCCGTCCGGCGACAGCTCGGCGCGGTTCTTCGACACGTCGTAGCCGCCGTACAGCAGGGCATACAGCCCGTCGGCGATGTTCCAGCTGACGCCTGCGGCGGCGCGAACCACGTCGAACTGGTTGCGGAGCTGCGCGAGGACTGTCTTTACCGACACCGAGCCGTCGGTATTGTCAAACGCCGCGGTTTCAGCGTGCTGCCAATAGGGGGTCATCTGCGCGAAGTGGCGGAAATCGTTCGCCACCTCGCCGCCCGTGGCCGAGGCGAACACTTCGAGCGCGGGAGTTGCGCGGCAGGCGAGCCGCACGTCGGGCGCGAGGCGCGTCTTCTTCTCCAGCCCCGTGTTGAAGCCCACTGTCGCGCCGAGGCGCAGCGACAGCTGCCCGGACCGCAGGTCGTAGTGTGGCGCGACGCTGAACGAGTTGTTGGCCTCGAACGCCTCGCACCCGTAGGCCAGGCTTCTCGCCCCGAGGTCAAGCCCCAGCGTGCCGGAGCCAGAGAGGCTGTACCCCAGGTTCAGCTCGCCGGCGAGCTGTGTCTCGTCGTTCTTCGCGTCGGCGGCGAAGTAGTTGTGCCTGTACTTCTGGTTGAAGAAGAGGAAGGCGAGCTTTCCGCCCACGCTGAACGCGCCCGCGCTGTAGGGCGTGACGCCCGCGCTGAACGCGCCGAGCGTGTTGTGCTGCTTGTCGGTGTAGTCTTGGGGAACGGCCGGCATCCACGTCCCGGCCAGGTGGTTGAACACCTGGCTCTCCACCTCGGCACGGACGAGGAGCGAGGAGCTCGAGGAGAGCTCGTGCCCGTAGGCCACACTGCCGCGGGCGGTGTAGAAGCGCGACATCCAGCCTTCGGGGCCGCCGTCCTTCGCCCTGCCGTTGTGGCCGCGCAGCGAGAGGTCGATGTCGAGCAGGTCGCCGGGCGCGATTTTCACGCCGTAGGCCCCGCGCAGGTTCAGGTTTCCGTGCGATCCTCCGCCCAGGGTGGCGAATCCGCGCGGGCAGCCTTCGACGGCCGCGTCGCTCCCGGCCGCCCACACGGGCTGGAACACATGGGTCGCGGCCGGCACGGCGGTCGCGTCGTAGCGCACGTCGTAGTGCCGCGCCTCGGCCTTCTCCGCCTCGGGCAACACGTTCACCTTGTTGGCGTCCCTCACCACGGGCGTGTAGGAGCTCTCCACCTCCACCACGTTGTTCATCTGCGCCCGCAGCGGGAGGACGGAGGGCGGGAGCCCGAACGCGCCCGCCAGCGCGAGCATCTTCAGTTTCTGTCGTTTCATCGTTGGGTCGTTAAGAAAGTCGTCGCCTTATCTGTCCAGCCGCTCCTCAATCATGCGGTTGATGTCCTCGCTCTCCGTGTAGCTGCTCTTGAGCGAGAGGAGGTACTGGCGCGCCTCGATGGCGCGGTCGGTCGCCGCATACACGTCGGCGAGCAGCACGAAGGCGCGCGCCAGCCAGTAGCTGTGGGCGGAGCCCGCGTCGGTGAACGTCGTGAGGATGTCCTCGGCCGACTTGTACTGCTTCGTGTCGTAGGCGTACTGCGCCAGCTCCACCACTGCCTGCGCGCCCCACGCGGTGCGCGTGTCCTGCGCGAGCTGCTGGTAGTCGGCCACGGCCGCGTCGGCATTGCCCAGCGCCATGTGGCTCTGCGCGCGCGCCAGTCGCGCCTCGGCCGCGAGGTCGGGCGACAGCTTCGCGCCGGGCTGGAGCAGGCGCGTGACCACGTCGGCCACGGCCTGGGCCTGTCCGGCGGCCCGCGCGCTCCGCAACTGCCCCTCGAGGGCGGCCATGCGCCGCTCGGCCGACAGCGTCTGCGCCTCCAGCTGCCGGTAGTGGGCGAGGGCCTGCGCGTGGTCGCCGCCGGCCGTGGCGCGCAGGGCCGCCTCGGCGGTCATCTCGTCGAGCTCGTCCGCCGTCAGCCCCCTGCCCGCCTGCCGCGCCAGCTGGGCGTACTCGCCCACGCGCCCCAGGTCGGTGTAGATGTCCTTGAGGTTCGACAGCGCCGTCTGCGCCTCCTCCGTGTCCGGGTAGCGCTCCATCACGCGGCGGTAGGCGGCGATGGCCGCTTCCTTCTGTCCGCTCTCGGCGTAAATCATGCCGATTTCGTTGGCCGCGCGGCGGCAGTTCGCGCTTTGCGGATACTTCGACATGAGCTGCGTGAACACCGTCATCGCGCGCTGGCGGTCGCCGCTCTGCACGTAGGCGCGCCCCTGCTCGAAGAGCGCGTCGCCGCCGTATTCCGACGCGCCGTATTGCGCGCCGAGCTGCCCGAGGAGCTCCACCTTCTGCCGGTAGTCGCCGCGCAGGCCGCTAATCAGCGCGAGCTGGAGCAGGGAGTAGTCGCCGGCGGCGTGGCTCGCGGCCATGGCCTGCCGGTAGGAGGCGGTGGCCGCGTCGAAGTCGCGCGCGGCAAACTGGCAGTCGCCCAGGCGGTTGAGCGCGTCGGCCGCCAGGAGCGCGTCGGCCGGGCCGGCGTCGGCGAACTGGCGGAAGTGCGGCAGCGCGTCGGCATACTTCTTTTGCTTGAACAGCGCGTAGCCCAGCGTGTAGCGCGCCAGCTGCCGCCAGCCCCGCGCGTCGCCGCCGTCGGCCGGCGCCGAGAGGCTGCGCTGCAGGTCGGCCACGGCCTCGGCGTACTGCCCGAGCCTGTACTCCGCCTCGCCCTTCCAGTAGTGCGTCTCGGGCTTGTCGAGCGTCGCGGCGCTCTGGCGCAGGTATTCCTTGGCCGCCGCGTTGTCGCCGGCGGCGAGCTTCTGCACGCCGAGGTTGTAGAGCACCTGCTGCTTGGCGGCCACGATTTCGCCGCTCGGGTTCGTGATCTTGTTGATGGAGGCGAGTGCGGCGGGGTAGTTGCTGGTGGTGAAGTAGACCTCCGTCAGGTGGCGGGCGACGCTCTGTCGGTAGGGCGAGTCGGGATAGCGGTTGAGGAACTGCTCGAATGCCGCCACCGACTCGCCGAAGCCCATCGTCGCGCCGTCGTGCAGCGTCAGCGCATAGTTGTAGAACGCCTTTTCCTGCACCGCCGGGTCGGCGTCCATGCCGGCGGCCTGCTGGAACGCCATGCGCGCCTGCTGCTTGCTGCCGCCCTGCACGTAGGCCATGCCCGCGTGCAGCCATGCGTTCTGCGCCATCGCGTCGCGCTCGCTGCCCGCGCTGGCGCTCAGGTCGCGCGCCGCGCGGGCGTAGGCCTGCGTGTGCAGCTCGCTCATGCCGAGCTTGTAGAGGGCCGTCCGGCGCGGCGCGGCGCTCTCGTCGGCGTAAGCGCGCAGCGCCACCACGGCGTTGTAGTGGTCGCCCTGTCCGTAGAGCGCCTCGCCCTCCACGCGCCTCGCCTCCAGCGAGAGCTCCGTCGCGCCCCACTGCCGCTGGTAGGCGCGGATGGCCTGCAAGGCGCGGGCGGGCTGGCCCTGCTGCACGTAGCAGTCGGCCACGTACACGGGGGCCTTCTTGCGGTAGGCGCGGCTGTCGCCCACGGCCAGCAGGTAGGGGACGGCCCCGGCGTAGTCGGCCTCGGCGTAGCGCACGTAGCCCGAGTAGTACATCACGTCGGCCTCGTGCGCCCCCGCGCTGCCGATGGACTCGAGCAGCGCGCGCGCGCGGCCGATGTCGCCCGTGTTGATGTGGGCCACGGCGCGGTAGAGCGTCGCCTCCACGACCTCCTCCCGCGGCGCATTGGCCCCCGCGTGCTCCGCGTACAGCCCCAGGGCCTCGTCGTAGCGTCCCTCGCGCACGCGCAGGTTGGCCAGCATCGTCCCGAGCCGGGCGGCCAGCGGATGCACGCGGTGGGCGTCCAGCCAGCGCCCGATGCGCGCGGCCACGCCGTCGGCGTTGAGGTGGTAGTCGGCCACGAGCGCGGCCTCCTCGCCGTCGGCCAGTCCGCGCGCCCCGTAGTAGTGTCCGTCGGCCATGAGCCTCCACGCCTCCTCGCCGCGCAGGGCCGCCGCGTTGGGGTCGGCATGCCGCTGGGCCAGGCAGCGTCCGCCGCCCGCGCCTCCCAGCGAGGGAAGCGCCAGGGCGGCGGCCAGGGCAAAAAGTCTGCAAGTATTCTTCTTCATGTCAGTGTGTGGGGGAGCGCGCCGTTCGGCACGCACGCCTCCGTCTTCCTGCAAATTTAGGGAAATTCCGCCCCGCGCGCGGCGCGCCCCGTGGGAAAACGGATTATTTAACGCGCATTAACACGCCGTAGCCGTCCGCGCCCGCCGCCGTGCGGCGGAAAGCGGGGCGGTGGCCGCCGAGTTCCGGGCAAATTGCACTACCTTTGCCGCCGCAGTCCGCAGCGAGAAGCGGCGGAGGCCCGGGAAAGCCCCCGGCCGACACACCCACGAACCCAGCACGCGCATGACCACACTCTACCTGCTGCGCCACGGAGAGACGGAAGAAAACCGGCGGCACATCCTGCAGGGCACCACGCCCGGCCACCTCACGGAGCTGGGGCGGGCACAGGCCGCACAGGCCGCGCAGGGCCTGCGCGGCGTGCACTTCGACGCGCTGCTGTCGAGCGACCTGCGGCGGTGCCTCGACACGTCGGCCATCGTCGCCGCCGCGCTCCGCCGGTACGGCCCCGGCGGCAACGCCCTGCGCATCACGCCCACGCGGCTGCTGCGCGAGCGCGACTGGGGCTCGGCCACGGGCATGGTGGCGGACGGCACGGCGCGCATCGCGGTCCCGCCCGACGCAGAGAGCGTGGAGGCCATGCGCGCCCGCGCCCGCGTATTCCTCGACTTCGCCGCCGCCACCTATCGCGGACAGACCCTGCTCGTCGTCAGCCACGGACTCTTCCTCCGCTGCCTGCAGGCCGTGTGCCGGGGCGTGGAGATGGCCGACATTGCGCGCATGGGGAACGCCGAGGTGCGCGTCCTTCCGCTGTGAGGGCGGGCTGCGCCCACACAGCTCGTTTCCAGGCACTTGCAACCGCGTAAAAAACGTCCGCAGAGAAAAACTTTTTTCTCTGCGGACGAAATGTGTTTCCTCTGCGGAGCGCGGGAATTTTCTCTGCGGACGTTTCCCGGCCTCTCCGCAGTGTTTTTTTCACCGCGGAGAGCGGGAAAAGACACCGCGGGGGAAGAGGCTTGACTGCAAAAGCTCCTCAGGAGAGCGCGACGACGGAGTAGGCGACAACGAGGTAGCGGACGAGCTTGCCCGTGAGCGTCGTGCCGAGGACGATGGCCGCGTTGGCGCGCATGACGCCGAGGGCGATGGAGATGGCCGTCCCGAGGATGGGCAGGAAGGTGAGGAGGCCCATCCACGATCCGTAGCGCTCGCACCACCGCCGGGCGCGCTCCATGTGGCGGGGCTTGACGCGCAGCCAGCGGCTGATTTTGTCGGCGTCGCCGAGGCGGCCGAGGTAGTAGTTCACCATCGAGCCGGCCACGTTCCCGGCCGTGCCTGACAGCACCGTGAGCAGGGGGTCCATCGAGGTGGTGGCGAGCAGCGCGCCCATCACGGCCTCGCTGCTGAAGGGAATGAACGTGCCGGCGAGGAAGGAGGCGAGCATCATGCCCCAGTAGCCGTATTGGATGAAAAACTCGTTGAGGGTGTTCACGGGCGGTGGTTTGGGTGGGGAAGTCGGGGGAAAGACGTCAGGGGACGAGGCAGGCGGCTATCAGGACGAGCGCAAGGACGGCCACGGCGCAGTTCTGTATCCGCCCGGCGGACAGGGCCGCAAAACGGCCGCCGGCGAGGGCGGCATTGACAAGGCAGAGCGGCAGGATTTCGTTGCAGTGCTGTGGCTGCGCGGCGAGAAAGAGGAAAGCGAACGCGCCTTGCAGGAGGATGACGCTGTAGTAGGCGCGCGTGCGCGTCTTGTCGAGATGGCGCGTGTGCAGGTAGTTGGCGGCGCCGAGGAGGAACACCGCCAGCGCAAGGAGGGCGATGAAAGCCTGCCGCCCCGTGAGCGCGGCGTAGCAGGGGGGCTGCCACGTGGCGAGCTGCGTCCAGCCCTCGAGCAGGAGGGCGGTGTGCCCAAGGACGAACGCCAGCGCCGCGAAGGCCCAGAGGGGCGCGAGCGTGCCGAGCAGCGAGGCGAGGAAGCAGCGGACTCCCATGCCGCGGAGGAGGGCCTGCGACAGCCAGAAGACGGGGACGGCGGCCAGCAGGCGGGGGAAGAGCAGCGCCCCGCATCCGAGCAGGAGATGGACGAGGAAGGCGTCCTCGGTGGCGCGGTCGTCCTGGTAGGAGCGGAAGAGGGGGAAGTAGGCCGTCGCCGCCAGCAGGAGCACCGCCTGCCCCGGCTGGAGCGGGTGCAGGAATGTGGCGGCGGCAGCCAGCAGGGCCAGCAGCGAGCCGATGGCGCGGCTGCCGGCGCGCAGCAGGACGAACGTGTTGTTGAGCTCGGTGACGGAATAGACGGCGCAGGCCCACGGCAGCAGGCCGAGCAGGACGAGCTGGGGGCGGCCGGAGAGGGCTTCCGGCAGCGTCCACTGCGAGGCTTCCATGTCCCGCAGTCCGTCGAGGAGCCACGCCAGCGCGCCGACGGCGACGGCTGCCGGCAAGGCGAAGCGCCCGGAGGCGATGGAGCGTTGGAGCATGGTGGACGTGTTGGAAACAGGGAGCAGGGCGGCCGGCGCGGGCCCCGGGTCAGAGGTCTGCGCCGATGTCGCTACGGAAATACTTCTTGGTGAACTGTATCTTCTGCGCTTCGGAGAAGGACTTCCGCAAGGCGTCGGCCTTGTCCTTCCCGTAGGAGCTGACCGCGATGACGCGTCCGCCGCTGGTCAGCACCTCGCCGTCCTGCTCCGTCGTTCCGGCGTGGAAGACGATGGCGCCGTCCACCTTGTCGGTGCCGGTGACGGGATAGCCCTTGTCGTACTTCTCGGGATAGCCGCCCGACACGAGCATCACGCACACGGCCGAGCGGGGGTCGATGTCGATCGCGCGGCTGCCGAGGTCGCCCTCGGCCACGCCCTCGAGCAAATCGACGAGGTCGCTCTTGACGCGCAGCATGACCGTCTCCGTCTCGGGGTCGCCCATGCGCACGTTGTACTCGATGACCATCGGGTCGCCGGCCTTGGCGCACGAATAGTCCCTGTCGACGCGGATGAGGCCGAAGAAGATGAAGCCCTTGTAGTCGATGCCCTCCTGCGCGAGCCCGTCGACCGTGGGGCGGATGATGCGCTCCTCCACCTTCTGCATGAACGCCGCGTCGGCAAAGGGGACTGGCGACACGCTGCCCATGCCGCCGGTGTTCAGCCCCGTGTCGTGCTCGCCGATGCGCTTGTAGTCCTTGGCCTCGGGCAGAATCTTGTAGTCCCTCCCGTCGGTCAGCACGAACACCGAGCACTCGATGCCGCTCAGGAACTCCTCGACGACAACCGTGGCGCTGGCTTGGCCGAACATGCCCCCGAGCATTTCGCGGAGCTCGCGCTTGGCCTCGTCCACCGTGGGGAGAATCAGCACGCCCTTGCCCGCGCAGAGCCCGTCGGCCTTCAGCACGTAGGGCGGCCGCAGCGTCTCGAGGAAGGCAAGCCCGTCGGCCAGCGTGTCGGCGCTGAACGTGCGGTAGGCGGCTGTCGGCACGCCGTGGCGCTGCATGAAGCCCTTGGCGAAGTCCTTGGAGCCCTCGAGCACGGCACCCGCCCTGGAGGGGCCGATGACGGGGACGCGGCACACGGCCTCGTCGCGCTTGAACTCGTCGTAGATGCCCTTCACCAAGGGGTCCTCGGGGCCGACCACCACCATGTCGATGCCCTTGTCGAGCACAAGCTGCTTCAGGGCGGCGAAGTCGTCGGCCTTGACGGCGACGTTCTCGGTGGGGGCGAAACGGTGCCCGCCCACCTTGTCGTTGTCGGCAAGGTGGGCTGTCCCGGCGTTTCCGGGGGCTATGTAGAGTTTCTCGACTTTCGGGCTTTGGCAAATCTTCCACGCCAGGGCGTGCTCGCGGCCGCCGCTGCCCAGCAATAGTAATTTCATGGTGCTTGTCTGTTATTGATGGTTGTTGCTCTCACGGAGCCGCGCGCGTCAGTCGTCGCGGCGGCGGGACGGGCGTTCCTCGTCCCCGAATCGCGGCCTCGGCCTGCGGTCGCCGTCCCAGGGCTTGCGGAACGGGCGGTCGTCCCTGCGGTCGTCGCGGCGGTCGAAAGGCCTGCGGTCGCGCCCATAGGGATTCGGCTCGCGGTCGCCGCGGAACGGGCGTTCCCTGCGGCTGGACGAGTCGTCGCGCCAGCGGTCGGCGCCGTCGTCCCTGCGGTAGCCGGCGGGGCGGTCGCCCCACTTGAAATTGTGGCGGCCCACCGCTGCGTCGCCGTCCGAGAGGGGCTTGCGCTTCCTCGGCTCGAATTTCTTGGCGTCGGGCCGCGAACGGAAGTAATGCTCGTCGTCGCGCGACCCCGTGCCGCGCCAGCCGTGCCCGTCGAACTCGCCGTCCTCGTCCTTGCGGCGATAGGGCTTGTACTTCGCGTTGCGGCTGCGCTCCTCGGCCGACTTGATGTCGACGCCCTCCATGCGGAGGTCCCTCAACTTGCCGGCAAACACCTGGTAGCGGCGGAACTCGCAGGGAAGCGCGCCGTTGTAGAGGGCGATCTTCGTGGAGGGGCGGAAGCCTATCTGGTCGAAGCACTCCTCGTGGCTGCTGAGAATCCACGCGTCGTTGCCCGCGAACGAATGCTTGAGCCGCTCGCCGATCGTCTTGTAGAGGTCGAGGATGTCGTCGGTCGTGACGCGCTCGCCATAGGGCGGATTGGTGATGATGAGGGCGGGGCGGGGCGGGATGGCCTCCGCGTCCACGTCGTCGTCGGCGACCGCCGGCTTCGGCGTCCATTCGAACTCGTAGAAATCCTGCTGCTGGACATCCACCACCTTGCCGACACCCGCGGCACGGGCATTGCCGATGGCGAAGCCAACGGCCTGCCGGTTGATGTCGAAGCCGTAAATCTTGTGGTCGAACTCGCGCTCCTGGCTGTCGTCGTTGTAAATCCGCTCCAGCAGCTCCTCGTCGAAATCCTTCCAGCGCTCAAAGCCGAACTCCTCGCGGAACACGCCCGGGTAGATGTTCTGCGCAATGAGGGCCGCCTCCACCAGGATGGTGCCGGAGCCGCAGAACGGGTCGATGAGGTCGCACTGCCCGTGCCAGCCCGCCAGCTGAATCATGCCGGCGGCCAGCACCTCGTTGAGCGGGGCCGCGCCCGACGCCTTGCGGTAGCCGCGCTTGTGGAGGCTCTCGCCCGAAGAGTCGAGCGACAGGGTCACAAGGCTCTCGGAGATGTGGACGTTGACGCGTATGTCGGGGTTGCTGATGCTGACGTTGGGGCGCTCGCCCGTCTTGTCGCGGAAGTAGTCGGCAATGGCGTCCTTCACGCGGTAGGCGACGAACTTGGAATGGCGGAAATTCTCGGAAAACACGACGGAGTCGACAAGAATCGTCTGCTTCACGTCCATGTACTCGTCCCACGGCACCTGCTTGGCCACCTCATAGACCTCGTCGGCGTCCGTCGCCCTGAACTCCTTGATGGGCTTGAGCACCTTGACGGCTGTCCGCAGGCAGAAGTTGGCGCGATAGAGCATTTCCTGGTCGCCTGTGAATGAGACCATGCGGTTGCCCGCCTTCACGTTGCTGGCCCCGAGTTTATCCAGTTCCTGTGCAAGAACCTCCTCAAGTCCCTGAAAGGTCTTTGCAATAATCTTAAACTCCATGATATGTGTTTGAAAATGAAAAGTCAAAGGTTCTTCTCCTGCGAGGCGCGCTGCTGGATTACGCGGCATCCCGCCGGCACGTCGGCCGTCACCCAGATGTTGCCTCCCACGGTCGCGCCGCGGCCGATGGTGACGCGCCCGAGAATCGTGGCGTTGGAATAAACGATGACGTTGTCCTCCAGGACGGGATGGCGGGGGATGCCCTTGATGGGGTTGCCGTCGTCGTCAAGGGGAAAGCTCTTCGCGCCCAGCGTGACCCCCTGGTAGAGCTTCACGTTGTTGCCGATGACGCACGTCTCGCCGATGACCACGCCTGTGCCGTGGTCGATGGTGAACGACTCGCCGATTTGCGCGCCGGGATGGATGTCGATGCCCGTCTCCGAATGCGCCATCTCGGTCAGCATCCGCGGAATGAGCGGCACGCCCAGCAGGAGCAGCTCATGGGCGATGCGGTAGTTGGTCAGCGCCTTGATGACGGGATAGCAGCTGATGATCTCGCCGTGGTTCTTGGCGGCCGGGTCGCCGTTGTAGGCCGCCACGACGTCCGTGGTGAGGATGTCGCGCAGGCGGGGAAGGGCGGCGATGAGCTTTTCCGTGATCGCGTCCGACAGCGCGGCGGCGTCGGGGCACTTCCCGTTCTCGTATTCCAGCCCAATCTCCACCTGCTCGCGGAGCAGCCGCGCCAGCCTGTCGACGCGCACGCCGATGTAGTATTTCAGCGTGTCGGAATAGACGGGCGTGTCGCCATAATGATACGGGAAAAGCACGTCCCGCGCAAGGTCGATGGCCTCGGCCAGTATCTTCTCCGACGGCATGCGGAACACCTGGCTGTCCTGGCCGAACATCCGCTGCAGCGAGCCGATGCTGGCCAGGCGCTCCACCGCCGACGTAATAACCGTGTGTCTCATTTCAGATAGGTGTCAATCAGTTCCCGGGCGGTCTCGTCGCCCAGCGAGACGGCTTTCTCCAAGCATTCCCGCGCCTGCGCCTTCTCCCCCTTTTGGATGAGCGCGTAGCCCATGATGCGGTAGGCGTCGGGCATCTCGCCGTCCAGGGCCAGGCACTGCCGGGCGGCGGCGACGCACTCGTCGAGCATGTTCACGCGCAGCAGGATGGCGCTCTTCTCCACGAGGTAGAGCGGCTCTTGCGGGGCGTTCTGGATGGCGAGGCCGATGTCGTCGAGCGCCTGCTGGAACATCCGCGCCTTCACCTCCAGCTGCGAGCGGTCGTAGTAGAAGCTCGCATTGACCTTGTTGTTGCTCAGGTAGCAGTACTGGTTGTAGTCGAGCACCGCGTGGCGGTACTTCCCGGCAGCCGCATGAAGCTGGCCGCGCCGCATCACATAGCCGGCCGCCTCCTTGGGCACGGGCGCCGGGAACAGGGCCAGCGCCGAGTCCATCATCTCAATCTGGACGGCAAGGCTGTCGCCCGCCGCCTCGTGCGCCAAGCTGGCCGCGTAGTAGGTGGCCGGCGCGCGGTGCGGGCCGGCGTTCACCTCGTCGTAGATGGCCAAGGCCGCACGGTAGTCCTTCTTCGCCACCAGCATCTGCGCCTTCTCCAGGCGGTAGCCCAGCACGCGGGCCTCCGCGTCCCCGTCGCCCGCCACGGCCTGCGTCCCGCCGATGGCCTGGTCGATGTGCGCTATCGCCAGGTCGTAGGTCCACTTGTCGTACTTCGGCTCGGGCTGGTAAAGCAGTTTCGTGTACATCACCTGCGCCACCTTGGCGTGTGCCGCACTCTTGTCGTCCGCCAGCCTCAGGTAGGCCTGCAGGTCGCTGTCGGCCTCGTCGAAGCGGTGGAGGTCGGCCAGGGGCGTGGCGCGGCGGTAATAGCCCTCGGCGTTCGACGGATAGGTCTGCACGAACAGGTCCAGCAGGTCGAGATACTCCTCGTTGCCCGCCGAGCGCGACTTGAAGTAGAGGTACACCAGTGCCTCCTCCACCGTTTTCGGAAGCCCCTTCCTGAGAAAGATGTTGCCCAGCGCCCGCGAGGCCGACTTCGTCTGGATGGCGGCGATGGACAGGTCCTTCCCGAAGCCGGCGTCCACCGCGTAGCTTCTTCCCCCGATGGGCGACTGCACCAGCCCCAGCAGGGAGCCGTCCTCGGCAAAGAGCGCGGCGCCCGTGTACTTGTCGTCAAACGCCGGCGACAGCGTGTAGTAGGCGTACTTCTCCTCCACCACGTCCTTCTTCTCTATCGTCGCGGACGGGCAGGTCGCCACCCTGCCCTTGGAAAAGCCCAGGGCATAGACGCGCGCCCCCTCGCCGGCCCTCGCCGGGGAGGGGGCCGTCAGTGCCGGGGTCTTCTTCACGCCAACGCTGAACAGCACGACCCCGTACGCGTCGTCAGCCCCCAGGACGCGCTCCACGGGAGCCCTCCTGCCGCCCTGGTCAACCACCACGCCGCTATAGGCGCCGCGGAACAGCGCGTAGTCGGCGATGGCCGTTCCGTCGCCGCCGACGTACACGCCCGTGCCGCTGCGCAGCAACTCGTTGTTCTTGTCGTAGGTCAGCACAGAAACAATCGCTTTCTGCGCCTTTGCCGCCCATTTCGGCGCCGCCGCCTCGCGCTCCTGCGCAAGGGCCGCGACGGGGGCAAGCCCCAGCAGCCACAGCGCCAGGAGGGAAACTCGTCGTATGTTCATGACTGTCCGTCGTCTCATTTCAGATTCATATTCAGCAGCGCGCGCGCGTTCTCCAAGGCCGCGTCCGTCAGCGTCTCGCCGCTCAGCATGTGGGCTATCTCCTCCACCCGCTCTTCGGGCGAAAGGGCCTTGACGTGCGAGGTCGTGGCGTCCGCGCCGTCCTCCTTGTACACCTTGTAGTGCGCCCGTCCCCGCGCGGCAATCTGCGGCAGGTGGGTGATGCTGACGACCTGGCGGCGCCCGCTGCCCATCTCCTCCATGATGCGCGCCATCTTCTCCGCGATGCCGCCCGACACGCCCGTGTCGATTTCGTCGAAGATGATGGTCGGCAGGTTCGCCTCGCTGGCCGTCAGCGCCTTCAGCGACAGCATCACGCGGGCAATCTCGCCGCCCGACGCCACGTCCGCCACGTTCTGCAGCCGGCCGTTCTTGTTCGCCGAAAAGAGGAAAGCCACGGTGTCGGCGCCCGACGGCGCGAGCCGCGACACGTCGGACTCCACCTCCACGCGGAACCTCGCGTTCGGCATGCCCAGCGGCCTCAGGCTCTCCTCCATCCGTCGCTCCACGTCGGCGGCCGCCTGCCGGCGCGCGTCCGACAGTTCGGCGGCCAGCTCCCCGGCCTGCTGTCGCAGGACGTCGCGCTGCCGCCGCAGCCGCGCCAGCTCCTCGTCGCCATGGTCGATGAGCGCGAGCTTCCGCCCCAAGTCCTCGCCAATGCGCACCAGCTCCTCCACGCTGTCCACGCGGTGCCTCTGCTCCAAGGCGTAGATCTCGCCCAGCCGCCCATGCACCTGCTCCAGCCGCCGCGGGTCGCACTCCACGCGCTCCGCCGCCGAGTCCAGCTCGTCGGCCACGTCCTTCAGCTCTATATAGCACGACTCGATGCGCGCGGACAGCTCCGCCGCCGGCGGGAACTTCGGCCCGACGCCGCGCAGGGCGGAGGCGGCCAGCCTCAGCCGCTGCAACACGTCGGCCTCGTCGTCGCCGCTGCTCCGCACGCTCTCGCCGGCGCGGAACAGTTCCTGCCTGATCTCCTCGCTGTGCTCCAGCATCCGGGCCTCGGCCTCCAGCTCCTCCTGCTCGCCCTCGCGCAGCCGCAGCTGCTCAATCTGGGCGAACTGGAAGCGCAGGTAGTCCTCCTCTTCCTTGCTCCGCCTCATCTGCTCCTGCGCCTGCTCCAAGGCGCGCTCCGCCTCGCGCAGCTGCCCGTAGGCCAGCCCGTAGCGCGACAGGCGGCCAGCCTGCCCGGCCACCGTGTCGAGCACGCCGAGCTGGAAGTCCTCGCGTCCCAGCAGCAGGTTCTGGTGCTGCGAGTGGATGTCCACCAGCCGGTCGCCCAAGTCCTTGAGCACCGCCAGCGACGCGGGCGTGTCGTTGATGAAGGCGCGGCTCTTGCCGGCCGGCGTTATCTCGCGGCGCACGACGCACTCCCGCCCGTCGAAGTCCAGCTCGTTCGCAGAAAAGAACGCGTCCAGCCCGTAGGACGACACGTCGAAGACGGCCTCGACCACACAACGCCGCGCCCCGTCCTTCACGGCGCGCGTGTCCGCCCGCTGTCCGCGGAGCAGGCCGATGGCCCCGAGGATGATGGACTTCCCGGCGCCCGTCTCACCCGTGACCACAGAGAATCCGCCGTGCAGCTCGATGTCCAGCTGCTCAATCAGCGCATAATTCTCTATGTGCAGCGACTTTATCATCTCTCTTCGCCCTCTTGCAAAATATGCGTGCAAAGATACGAAAATTATCCGAACGGCTCTCTTTTCCTCCGAATCCTGACCCGCGGAGGCGGAAAAAGTCCGGCCCCGCAGCGTGCGCACCCATCCCCCCGGAGCGGAGACGGCGGGAAAAGGGCGGACGCCAGCCTGCGCGCAGCGCTCCCCGGCCTGACAAAAAAGCCGAATTTAACATATTTTGTTCCGCAGTGTTTGACCTGCTGTTTTGAAATCTGTAATTTTGCAGACAGAATCCATTATTTTCCACTTATTCGTTGATTATGAAAAAGAACCTCTTTATCGGTCTCTCGCTTGCGGCGCTCGTCATGCTCGCCGGTTGCAAGTCGAAAGAAAGCAACTACAAGAAGGCATACGAGCAGGCGAAGGCGCAGGAGCTCGCCCAGCAGCAGGCGGAGACGCCGCCCGTGTCCGTCACGCCCGTGGCGGCGGCGCAGCAGGCGGCGCCCGTCGAGACCAGCTCGAACGTGCGCTCCGAGCGGCTGAACGTCATGAACGGCGGCACGCTGAAGGCCTACAACGTGGTGTGCGGCTCGTTCTCCAAGGCCGACAACGCCAGCAACCTCCGCAACGCCCTGGTGAACGCCGGCTACAGCGCGCAGGTGGCGCAGAACCCCGACACGGGCATGTACCGCGTCATCGCCACGTCGTTCGACGACGAGGCGTCGGCACGCACGTCGCTCAGCTCGCTCCGCGCCGTCTACAAGGACGCGTGGCTGTTGCGCCGCAGCTACTAAGCCGGCACGCGCGCAGGGGGCTGCCGCACGCGCGGCAATACGCACCGGGAGGGGCCGTGTCGTTCCGACACGGCCTCTCGTTTTTTCCGGCCCCCGACGCAGGCAGAAGCGCGGGAAAGGGACGCGCGGCAGCGCAACGAAGCGGCCCTGCGGGAGGCCGGCGTCAGCGCGGCTTTCCGCTGTTTTCAAACCACTGAATTCCAGCGTGTTGCGCGTTTCCGAAAAAACACTGCGGAGCGCGTGCCTTTCGTCCGCAGAGAAAAGGGATTTCGTCCGCAGAGAAAAATATTTTTCTCTGCGGACGTTTTTTTCGCCGCTCCGCAGTGTTTTTCCGGCGGCTCTTAGCACACTGGTTTCCAGCGGCTTGCATCCGCGTCGGAGGCAAGGGGCGACGGGCGGCGGCAGTTTTTGTAACAATTTGGCGGATAATTGCAACAAAACGCTCCCTCAGTCCCGCGGCGATCGCATAATTTTGCAGCCGAGGACGAAGCCCCTGCGCGCGGAGCGCCACGCCGCCCCCCACCCGCCCCCGGGCGGCGCGGCCTCCTCCCGTTCCCTGTGGAATCCAACACCCAACACCCAAAAATACGTTTTGCGACCCATGAAGAAAGCCATTGCAACCGCCTGCCTGCTCGTCCCGTTCCTGACGGGCTGGGCGGCATTCCAGCCCACGCGGCTGAAAGTGAACGGGCTGTCCTGCCCGATGGGCATCGACACGCCCACCCCCACGTTCAGCTGGCAAACCGAGAGCGACGAGCGCGGATTCCGCCAGTCGGCCTACGAAATCAACGTGCAGACCGCCGCGGGCGACGCCGTGTGGAGCTCGGGCAAGGTGGAGTCGGCGCGGCAGAACCAAATCCGCTACGACGGCGCGGCGCTCGCCTCGCGCACGCCCTACGTGTGGAGCGTGACCGTCTACGACGCGCGGGGCAACGCCTCGACGAGCGCGCGCAGCACGTTCGAGACGGCCTTCCTCTCGCCCGCCGAGTGGACGGCGCAATGGATTGCCGCCCCCAGGACGAGCAACGCCAAGGTCGAGATCGGCCTCGAGGCCCACTGCCGCTACGTGCGCCTCGACGCGACGAAACTGGGGCTCGTGGCCTCCACCGACCCCAACTTCCACTTCCTGCAGCTGGCCGAGGTGGAGATTTACAGCAAGGGCGAGAACGTGGCGCGCAAGGCCACGTTCACGGCCAGCAGCAACTGGAACGTGGGCGGCTGGAGCCTCGACTACATCAACGACGGCGTCGTCGTGGGCGCGGCGCTGGGCTACACGACCGCGCAGTTCGCCAGCGCCGACCAGCACGTCACCGTCACGGCCGACCTGGGCGAGGCGATGGACATCGAGCGCGTGGTGCTCTACCCGCGCCAGGACGACAAGGCACGGAGCGGCACGGAGGCGGCCAACTTCCCGGCGTCGTACACCATCCAGACGGCCGGAGCGGACGGCGCGTACACGGTGCGCCACACGGTGGCCGACGGCGCGGCGCCGAGCTTCGCCAACAGCAGCGTCCGCGTGCCCTACCTCGGGCGCAACTTCGCCATCGACAGCGGCAAGACCGTGGCGCGCGCCCGCATCTACGCCTCCGCGCTGGGCGTGTTCACCATGACGCTCAACGGACAGCCCGTGACGGAGAACAAGCTCGAGCCCGGCGAGAGCGAGTACGAGAAGAGCGTGCTCTACTCCACCTACGACGTGACGCACCTCCTGCGCCAGGGCGACAACACGCTGCTGGCGCGCGTGGCGGGCGGCATCTTCAACGTCGACAAGCTCGCCGGACGCTACTCGAAAGGCGAGATAGTGAACGCGGGCGACAAGGCGCTGAAGGCCGAGCTGCACGTGGACTACACCGACGGGACGCACGAAGCGGTCACCACCGACGGCAGCTGGCGCACCGCGCCCTCGCCCACGCTCGGCAGCAACTGGTGGGGCGGCGAGGACTACGACGCGCGCCTGGCCATCGCGGGCGTCGGCGGCGCGCACTTCGACGTGGGCGGATGGGCGGCCGTCGAGACGGTGGCCAGCCCCTCGTTCAGCAGCAGCCAGGCCAGCGGCCTCGGCACGCTCCGCTCGCGCGGCTACGAGCCGCTGCGCGTGGTGGAGGAGTGGAAGGCCGTCGACGTGAAGAGCGTGTACAGCGGCGGCTACCACCTCTACGTGGTGGACTTCGGGCGCAACTTCGCCGGGCAGTACCGCTTCCGCCTGAAGGGCAGGAGCGGGCAGACCATCACCCTGCGCGAGGGCGAGAGCCTGAACCCCGACGGCTCGGTGTTCATGCAGAACTACTACACGGGCGCGGCCGACACCTACGAGACCTACACCTTCGCCGGGAGCGACGAGGGCGAGGAGTGGGGGCCCGAGTTCATGTACCACGGCTTCCGCTACCTGCAGATCATCGGGCTGGACGAGATGCCCAGCCCCGGCGACTTCACCGCCCTGCGCATCCGCAGCAACATGGACACGGCCGGCACGTTCGAGACCAGCAACCAGCTGCTCAACGACATCCACACCATCTGCCGCGACGCCATCCAGAGCCAGCTCTACAACTGCGTCACCGACTGCCCGCAGCGCGAGAAGCTGGGCTGGCTCGACGTGCCCAACGAGATGTACAACTCGCTGGCCTACAACTACGACATGGAGACATTCTACCGGAAGGTGGTGCTCGACTGTTTCGACGCGCAGTACCCCAACGGCCGCGTGCCAAGCACCGTCCCCCACTTCATGGCCGTCTACGACGACGACCCCAACTGGGGAGGAGCCGCCATCCTCGTGCCCTACCGCTCGTGGAAGACCTACGGCGACCGCACCACCATCAGCGCCTACTACGGCGGGATGAAGCGGCTCATCGACTACTACACCTCGCTCGCCGCGAACGACATCATGCCCGGCAGCTCCTACAGCGTGCTGAGCGACTGGGGGCAGGAGACGGCCGGCGTGAGCCCCATGGTGCCGGGCGAGTTCACCATCACCACCACCTACTACCACCTGCTCCGCGCCATGGCCGAGATAGCCGGCGAGCTGGGGCACGAGGCCGACGCGCGCGCGTTCAGCGCCCGCGCCGACCGCACGAGGGCGGCCTTCAACAGGCAGTTCTGCAAGAACGGCGTGTACGGGAACGGGCAGCAGTCGGAGTTCGCCATGCCACTCTACTACGGACTGGTGGACGAGGCCGACGAGGCCGACGTGGCGCGCCGGCTGGCCGAGCGCGTGAAGAGCGACGACTACAAGATAAAGACGGGCGAGATAGCCCTCAAGCCGCTCTTCATGTCGCTGGCGAAGCACGGCTACAACGACATCGTCTACCAGATGGCCAACCAGACCGACTGCCCGAGCTACGGCTACTGGGTGAAGCAGGGCCACACCACCACGCCCGAATACTGGGACGTGGGCGCGTTCTCGCAGAACCACTGCATGATGGACCACATCGAGGAATGGTTCTTCTCGCAGCTGGGCGGCATCAGCAACGCGGGCTACGGATTCGACACGGTGCGGGTGGCCCCGTGGATTCCGGCCGACATGACGCGGCTCGACGCGAGCACGCAGAGCGTCTACGGCACCATCCGCTGCAGCTACGCGCGCACGGCGGACGAGCGGACGGACTACACGATTGAGATTCCGGCCAACAGCTGCGCGCGCGTCGCGCTGCCCTGCGCCGAGGGGCAGGCAGTGAGCGAGAACGGCACGAGCGTGGCCGCCGGCGCCGACGGCGTGGCCGAGGTGGCGTACGCCGACGGCGAGGCGCGCCTGCTGCTCGGCTCGGGCACCTACCGGCTGACCGTAGGCCCGGACGGGGCGAACGGCATCGACGCCGCCGGGGCCGACGCCGCGACGGGCGCAAACGGCGGAGCGGACGCCACCTACACGCTCTCGGGCATCCGCGTCGCCCACGCCGTCCCGGGCATCAACATCGTAAACGGCAGGAAAGTCATGTTCTGACGCCCCGGAACGCCTCCGCCCAACGGACACGAAAGGACACGAGTGCCGGCGCGCTGCGGATGCAGCCTGCCGGCACTCATGCGTTTCTGAAGCTGCGCGGACTCGGAGCAGCACGTCCCCATCGATCCGCCACCACGACCGACGCTTTTACAAGGGGAAAAACATCTGCGTTCGATGCCCCGCCCAAGTTCCTGCACCGACATCACTTTTCCACGAAGTCTACAATCGGGACGGTCTTTTCCACGCCCAGTCGCGACTTGTACCTGAAAGTCCCGATTTGCACGGCGCGTTGCCCCCTTTGAACGATTACCATTTGGTCGTCATAGTATACGGTTCCGTCCTTCGCATTAAACATAACGGTGGTGCCGAACTCCACATCAGAGGTGAGATTGCCGAGATTGTCTTGCACCGTCGCCAATGCACTCCCGTCAGGAAGAACTTGCAAGACTTTGAATGTTTTCGCCTTTATCTCCTGTTGAGGCCGTTCAAACAAGACGACACCATTGTTGTCTGCCTCATGCGTTGACTCATCAGTAGCATTGACAAGAAGAACAAAAGCCAAGATGACACCAGTCACAATACCGAACACATAGATTAAAATTGATTTCATACGCGTATGTGTTTTTTAGTTATTCCTTTTTCTTCGGTCGGGTGAAACATCCTCCAAATGCGGCTTCCGGCTGAGGGCGACAAAAAACGCCCAGCTACATGGCTTCTTGTCGTAGTCGAGGTTGTCTTCAAGGACTGTCGAGTAATGCCACTGCGGCTCTTCATACGGATTGTTCAATATGGTTCAATATGGGAGATTGCTCACTCATCTTGTTTTATTACCATTCCTTAATCCACACACCGCAAATTTAATGAATTATCTTGGAATGAGCGCGCAAAGCACCGCGCAGTTCGATTTCAACGCCAACACGCCGGCCATACGGAGAACTGCGTCCGGCGTCCGGCGGCAGTTGATTCCGAACAAGGAATTAACCGTTTTTTCAACGGAAGAACGCCCCGGAACGCCTCCGCAGAGAAAATCCGCGCGCTCCGCAGAGGAAATATATTTCGTCCGCAGAGGAAAAAGTTTTCCTCTGCGGACGTTTTTACGCCGCTCCGCAGAGGTCTTGTACAAAACTCACAATGAGCGGGTTGCGAGCCCGTTTTTGCCCGGCCCCGCCGGCGCGGCGGCAAAATGCGTCCTTCTGCTTTTGCATTCATTAACAATGTGGGTGCCAAAGAAGTTGGCCGCGAATCGTAGGCCTGCATTCGGACAAAATCCGTAACTTTGCCAATCGCAACAAATTGAAAGGAAAAGGGTTTGCGCGGGCAGACCGACTTACTGACGGACAAGCGATGGTATTCAACTACGATGTCGTGGTCGTGGGCGCGGGCCACGCCGGATGCGAGGCCGCGGCTGCGGCGGCGCGGATGGGGGCAAGCACCTGCCTGGTCACGATGGACATGAACAAGATTGCCCAGATGAGCTGCAACCCGGCCGTCGGCGGCATCGCCAAGGGGCAGATTGTGCGCGAAATCGACGCGCTCGGCGGGCAGACAGGCATCGTGGCCGACCGCTGCACACTCCAGTTCCGCATGCTCAACCGCTCGAAAGGGCCAGCCATGTGGAGCCCGCGCGCGCAGTGCGACCGCGAGAAGTTCACCTGGGCGTGGCGCGAGATACTGGACGGCACGGACAACCTGCGCATCTGGCAGGACCAGGTGAAGGAGCTGCTCGTGGAGGGCGGAAAGGCACAAGGCGTCAAGACCTTCCTCGGCGCGGAGTTCCGCGCCCGGTGCGTGGTCATCACCGCCGGCACGTTCCTCAACGGGCTGATGCACATCGGGCGCACACGGCTGCCGGGCGGGCGCATCGCCGAGCCGGCGTCGCCGCTGCTCACCGAGTCCGTCACGCGGCACGGCGTCCGCAGCGGACGCATGAAGACGGGCACGCCCGTGCGCATCGACCGCCGGAGCGTGGACTTCGCCCTGATGGAGCGGCAGGACGGCGACGAGGGGGCGCACGCCTTCTCGTTCATGCACGAGCCGAAGCGGCTGCGCCAGCTGCCATGCTGGATTTGCTACACCAACGAGGAGGCGCACGACGCGCTGCGCGCGGGATTCGCCGACTCGCCGCTCTTCAACGGGCAGATACAGAGCGTCGGGCCTCGCTACTGCCCGAGCATCGAGACCAAGCTACACACGTTCCCCGACCGCGACCGCCACATGCTCTTCCTCGAGCCCGAGGGCGAGGCGACCAACGAGATGTACCTCAACGGATTCAGCTCGTCGCTGCCGATGGACGTGCAGGTCGAGGCGCTGCGGCGCATTCCGTGCTTCCGCGACGTCGCCATCTACCGCCCGGGCTACGCCATCGAGTACGACTACTTCGACCCCACGCAGCTCCGCCACACGCTCGAGTCGAAAGTGGTGGGCGGCCTGTTCCTCGCGGGACAGGTGAACGGCACGACGGGCTACGAGGAGGCGGCGGGGCAAGGGCTGGTGGCAGGCATCAACGCCGCGCTGAAAGTGGGCGGCGGCGAGCCGCTCGTGCTGCGCCGCGACGAGGCGTACATCGGCGTGCTCATCGACGACCTCGTGACCAAGGGCGTGGACGAGCCGTACCGGATGTTCACCTCGCGCGCCGAGTTCCGCATCCTCCTGCGGCAGGACGACGCCGACATGCGGCTCACGGAGCGGGGCTACCGCGTCGGGCTGGCCACGCGCGAGCGCTACGACCGCATGGCGGCGAAGCGGCGCGCCATCGAGGACCTGGCGCACTTCGCGGAGCAGTTCTCCGTCAAGGCCGCGCTCATCAACGACGCGCTCGAGGGCCTCGGCACCGCCCCGCTCCAGCGCGGCTGCAAGCTCGAGGAGCTGCTGGGGCGGCCGCAGGTCGGCATCGCCGGCCTCATGCCCCACGTCGCTCCCCTCCGCGAGGAAGTGGCGCGCATCGGCGAGGGGCGCACGGCGGCCGAGACGGAGGAAATCCTCGAGGCCACGGAGGTGCAGATAAAGTACAAGGGCTACATCATGCGCGAGCGCCAGCTGGCGGAGAAGGTGGCGCGGCTCGAGAACATCCGCATCGCGGGAAGGTTCGACTACCTCCGCATGAACGCCATCACCATCGAGGCGCGGCAGAAGCTCCACGCCATACAGCCCGCCACCCTGGCCCAGGCCAGCCGCATCCCCGGCGTTTCGCCCAGCGACATCAACGTGCTGCTGGTGATGCTGGGGCGGTGAGCGCGGGGCGCGCCCCGTAAAGTTCCACGTGAAACAAATCCGTCGCCGAGGGCTAAGGAACAGGCCGTTAGGCACCGACAAGAAAACCAACACTACAACCATGGACAAGGAATATCTGATGGCGCACCTGCGCTGCATCCCCGACTTCCCGACGAAGGGAATCAACTTCCGCGACGTAACCACCCTCTTCAAGGACGCGAAGTGCATCGCCATCATGGAGGAGGAGCTCTACCGCCTCTACAAGGACAAGGGCATCACGAAGGTCGTGGGCGTCGAGTCGCGCGGATTCGTCATGGGCGCCATCCTCGCCAGCCGGCTGAGCGCCGGGTTCGTGATGTGCCGGAAGCCAGGAAAGCTGCCCGCCGACACCTACGGCGAGGCCTACGGCAAGGAGTACGGCACCGACCGCATCGAGATCCACAAGGACGCCATCTGCGAGGACGACGTGGTGCTCATCCACGACGACCTCCTCGCCACGGGCGGCACCATCAAGGCCACGTGGGACCTGGTGGAGAAATTCCACCCCAAGAAGTGCTACATGAACTTCATCCTCGAAATCCACGACGAGGGGCTGAACGGGCGCGAGAGCATCGGGGACGGCATCGAAGTGACCACGCTGCTGAACATCAAGCCCTAAAACCTGCGCTTCACGTCCCGCAGCGCAACACACTGACTCCGTTGCCGTTGCGAGGCGTTTGTTTCACGTGAAACTATAACCGTCACCCTACCCGACACCGCCCATGACGAAAGACGAAGAGCGCATTGCCCGGCTGAAGAACATCGCCCTCAACCTCCCCGAGCGACCCGGCTGCTACCAGTACCTCGACAAGGATCGGCGCATCATCTACGTGGGCAAGGCCAAGAACCTGAAGCGGCGCGTGTCGTCCTACTTCCTCAAGAACGTCCACTCGCGGAAGACGCAGGTGCTCGTTTCGAAGATTCAGGACATCAACTACATCGTCGTCCCCACCGACGAGGACGCGCTGCTTCTGGAGAACAACCTCATCAAGAAGCACAAGCCGCGCTACAACATCCTGCTGAAGGACGACAAGACCTACCCGTCGGTGTGCGTCACCAACGAGTGGCTTCCGCGCGTGTTCAAGACGAGGAACATCGTCCCGAAAGCCGGCACGTACTACGGCCCCTTCTCCCACGGCGGCACGCTCAACAACATGCTCGAGCTCATCGGGAAGATGTACAGGATACGCCGCTGCCGCAAGCCCATGACGGAGGAGATGATTCGGAGGGGGAAGTTCAAGCCCTGCCTGGAGTACCACATCAAGAACTGCAACGCGCCCTGCGTCGGACAGGAGACGCGCGAGGAGTACATGAAGAACGTGGCCGAAATCAAGGAAATCCTCAAGGGGAACACACGGGCCGTGTGCCAAAGGATGCTGGCGCAGATGCAGCGGCTGTCGGAGGAGATGAGGTTCGAGGAGGCGCAGGTCGTCAAAAGGAAGTACGACCTCGCGCGCGAATTCGTGGAAAGGAGCGAGGTCATCGCGAGCTACGACCACGACATCGACGTCTTCAGCGTGGCCGACGAGGAGAAGAGCTGCTACATCAACTTCCTCCACGTCACCAACGGATGCATCAACCAGGCGTTCACGTTCGAATTCAAGAAGAGGCTCGACGAGACGCCCGAGGACATGCTGGCGCTGGGCATCGTGGAGATGCGCGAGCGGTACAAGAGCCGATCGTGCGAAATCATCGTCCCCTTCCCCCTTGAAGTGGAGATGAGCGGCGTGACCATCACCGTCCCGCAGCGCGGCGAGAAGAAGCACCTGCTCGACCTTTCGCTGGCCAACGTGCGGCAGTTCAAGTTCGACAGGATGAAGCAGGCCGAGAAGCTGAACCCCGAGCAGCGCAGCGTGAACCTCATGAAAGAGCTCCAGAGGAAGCTCAGCCTGCCGAGACTCCCCATGACCATCGAGTGCTTCGACAACTCGAACATCCAAGGCAGCGACGCCGTGGCGGGCTGCGTGGTGTTCAAAAAGGCGAAGCCATCGAAGCAGGACTACCGCAAATACAACATCAAGACGGTCGTCGGCCCCGATGACTACGCCTCCATGGCCGAGGTGGTACACCGCCGTTACAGCCGTTTCATCGAAGAAGGCACTCCCCTGCCCGACCTCATCGTCACCGACGGCGGCAAGGGGCAGATGGAAGTGGTGCGCCACGTGGTGGAGGACGAGCTGCGCCTACAGATACCGATTGCCGGACTGGCGAAGGACAGCCGCCACCGAACGTCCGAACTACTGTTCGGCTTTCCGCCCCAAACCATCGGCATCGAGATGAATTCACCGCTCTTCCATTTTCTCACCCGCATGCAGGACGAGGTGCACCGCTACGCCGTCGCATTCCACCGCGACAAACGGAGCAAGCGCCAAATCGCGTCCGAACTGGACGGAATCAGGGGCATCGGAGCAGCCACCAAGAAGCTGCTGCTCGGCAAGTTCCACAGCGTGAAGCGCATACGCGAGGCCAGCGAGGAAACGCTGGCCGAACTCGTCGGCAGCGCCAAGGCGCGCATCCTGAAGGAGGGGTTGGGAGGGAGCACAACGCAGGAAAACGCATAAAACACTGATAATGAGAGCTGTCATACAACGCGTGAGCCACGCATCGGTAACCATTGACCAGCAGGTGACGTCGGCCATCGGGCATGGCCTCCTTGTCCTCGTCGGATGCGAGAACGCCGACGACGAGGAGGACATCGAATGGCTGAGCAAGAAAGTGGCCAACCTGCGCATCTTCGACGACGCACAGGGCGTCATGAACAAGTCGGTGCTTGACGTAGGCGGCGAGGTGCTGGTAATCAGTCAGTTCACGCTGTGGGCGTCGTACAAGAAAGGCAACCGTCCGTCCTACCTGCGCGCTGGAAGCCACGAGGTGACCATCCCCCTCTACGAGCGCTTCTGCAAGGCGATGTCCGCACAGCTGGGCAAGCCCGTTGCCACCGGCACATTCGGGGCAGACATGAAGGTGGAGCTCCTTAACGACGGCCCTGTCACCATCTGCATGGACACAAAGAACAGAGAATAGGAACGGAAGAACCAACAAACCCACACACAATCCACAACGACATGGAACACCACCACGAACACCGCCATGAGGGCTGCGGCTGCGGCCACCACCACCACGAGGGCGAAGAGGCAACGGAAAGCCGCTACGACCAGGCGCTCGGGCTCTACGACTACGGCATCGACGACGCGCAGGTGGCGCGCCAAGTGCGCGCGCTGCTCGACGCGCACCTCGACGAGAACAACACCAAGGCCGTGAAGACATTCCTGCTGAACAGTGTGGAACTCACCTCGCTGAAGACGACCGACAGCGAGGACAGCATCCTCGGCCTCATCGAGAAAGTCAATGCGTTCGACGACAAGTACTCCGAGCTCGGCCACGTGGCCGCGGTGTGCGTCTATCCCTGCTTCGCCAGGATTTGCCACGACACGCTGGAAAACGGGGAAATCGCCATCACCTGCGTTTCCGGGAGCTTCCCGTCGTCGCAGACTTTCCCGGAAATCAAGATTGCCGAAACGGCGCTGGCGCTGAAAGACGGAGCCACAGAAATCGACATGGTGCTGCCCGTCGGCAAGTTCCTCGTGGGCGACTACGAGGGCGTGGCCGATGAAATCGCCGAGATGAAGGCCGTCTGCGGCGAGCGGAAACTAAAGGTGATTCTTGAAACCGGCTGCCTGGAAACCGCCGCCAACATCAAAAAAGCCGCCATCCTATCGATGTATTCCGGCGCCGACTACATCAAGACATCGACGGGGAAGCTCCAGCCCGCCGCCACGCCGGAAGCCGCGTTCGTCATGTGCCAGGCCATCCAGGAATACTTCGAGAAGACCGGCATCCAAATCGGCTTCAAGCCCGCCGGAGGCATGAAGACCACGGAGGACGCCCTCGCCTACTACACCATCGTGAAGGAGGTGCTGGGCGAGCGCTGGCTCACCAACGAATGGCTGCGCCTCGGCGCCAGCTCGCTGGCCAACAGGCTGCTGTCGGACATCACAGGCACAGAGACCAGCCACTTCTGATTCTGAGCCTTGCGAACAGGGCGGATTTCCGCCACGAGAACGGTGCCGGGACGCCGCCCGCTCTCCGATTTTGTAAGCCGTTGAGAAATAGCTTGTTGCGCGCTTTTGAAAAAACACTGCGGAGCGCGTGTTTTTCGTCCGCAGAGAAGATGGATTTTGTCCGCAGAGAAAAACTTTTTTCTCTGCGGAGCTTTTTCCGCCGCTCCGCAGTGTTTTCCCGGCGGCTCTTGTCCCGTTGGTTTTCAATGGTTTAAGTCCGCTCCCTCCGCAAGGGAGAGAAGACGGCCGAAGCGCAAGGAGGGGGATGTGTCGTCCTGACACATCCCCCTCCTTGCTTCGGCGACGACAAAGGTCACGGCTGCTGCTGCTGTCGGCAGGGACAGTAGTTGTAGCTCGTGCCGTCGAAGCAATGGGTGCAGACATCGCGCTTGGGCAGTCCTATGGCCCCGACAAGCGTCTCTATCGTGTTGAATTTCAATGTGGTCAGTCCAAGCCGCTTGCCGATTTCGTCCACCATGCGCGTGTATTCCGGCGAGCCTGTCGTGGCATACTTCTCCAGGTTGCTGTCGGGGTCGCCCTCGAAGTCGCGGATGATGCGGCGCGTGATGAGCTCGAGGTCGCTCTTGGAGGCGGTGAAACCGATGAACGGGCATCCGTAGACCAGGGGGGGGCAGGAGACGCGCACGTGCACCTCGCGCGCGCCGTATTCGAAGAACGTGCGCACATTGTCGCGCAGCTGGGTGCCGCGCACGATGCTGTCGTCGCAGAACACCACGCGGTTGCCCTGCAAGATGGCGTGGTTGGGGATGAGCTTCATCTTCGCCACGAGGTCGCGGTGGTTCTGGTTGCCGGGGGTGAAGCTTCGCGGCCACGTGGGCGTGTATTTCAGCACGGCCCGCTTGTAGGGGATGCCGTGTCCCTCCGCGTAGCCCAGCGCGATGCCCACGCCCGAGTCGGGGATGCCGCACACGAGGTCGGCCTCGGTGTCGTCGGCCCTTCCCATCACCTTCCCGCTGTCCTCGCGCACCTGCTCCACGTTCACGCCCTCGTAAGTGCTGGCCGGGAAGCCGTAGTACACCCACAGGAAGGAGCACACCTGCTTGCGGCGGAACGGCTCCTGCAGCACCTCCACGCCGTCGGTGCGTATCCGCACGATTTCGCCGGGGCCGATGTCGCGCAGAATCTTGTAGTCGAGGTTGGGAAAGCTCGCCGTCTCGCTGCTCACGGCGTAGGCGTTCTCCTTTTTCCCGACGATGATGGGGGTGCGTCCGAGCGGGTCGCGGGCGGCGACGATGCCGTCCTCGGTGAGGATGAGCAGCGAGCACGAGCCTTTCACCTTCTGGTAGACGAGGTTGATGCCCTCCACAAACGTGTTGCCCAGGTTGACGAGGAGGGCGACGACCTCCGTCTGGTTGATGGTGTTGGAGCTCATCTCGCTGAGGTGCATCTTCTGGTCGAGCAGCTCCTGCGCGATTTCCCTCAGGTTGTTGATTTTGGCCACTGTCACCACGGCATAGCGGCCGAGGTGGGAGTTGATGAGGATCGGCTGCGGGTCGGTGTCGCTGATGACGCCCATGCCCGAATTTCCGACAAACTTGTGGAGTTCCGACTCGAACCGCGAGCGGAAGTAGTCGCGCTCCAGGCTGTGGATGGTGCGCGTGAACCCTTGCTCGCGGTCGAACGTCACCATGCCCGCGCGCTTCGTTCCGAGATGCGAGTTGTAGTCCGTCCCATAGAACAAGTCACTCGCGCAACTTTCCATCTGGACCGTTGCGAAGAAACCTCCCATACTTCTTGATATTTTTACTTTTTGATTACCTGAATGCCGTCAGAAGCTGCGCTGAATCGCATAATCGACGTAGCCGAGGAGCGCGCGGCGCGCGGCGCAGTCGGGGTATTTCTCCAGCAGCCCCTTGGCCTCGTCGGCATACTTCTCCATCTTCCGCTGCGCGTACTCGATGCCGCCGTTGCGCAGGGTGAAACGCACCAAAGCGTCGATTTCATCGGAAGAAATCCGGCCGCCCTTGATTTTGTAGGCCAGGTCGAACATCCGCTCGTCGCCGGCAGCGAACAGGGCGTGGATGAGCGGCAGGGTGAGCTTGCCCTCGCGCATGTCGTTGCCCGTGGGCTTGCCGATCTCCGTCCCGGCCACATAGTCAAAGATGTCGTCCTTGATTTGGAAGCACACCCCCACGGCCTCGCCGAACCTGCGCATCGTCCGCACGTCGTCGGCGCTGGCGGCGGCGGTCATCGCGCCCGCCTCGGCGCAAGCGGCGAAGAGTGCGGCCGTCTTGTTGTCGATGATGCTGAAGTACACCTCCTCGGATATCGCCTCGTTGGAGATGTTCTGCAGCTGCAGTAGCTCGCCGCTGGTCAGCCGCTGCGCCGTTTCGGAGAGGATTTCCACCAGCCTCGTGTCGCCGCCGCGCGTGGCGCTCAGGAGGGCGTTGGCGAGGATGAAGTCGCCCACGAGCACGGCAATCTTGTTGCTGTACGCCGAATTGACCGACGACGACCCGCGCCGCTGGTCGCTCTCGTCCACGATGTCGTCGTGGATGAGGCTGGCGGTATGGAAGAATTCGAAGGAAATGGCTGTGGAGATGCACTTTTCGTCGATTTCACCGAAAAGTTTCGCTGCGAGCAGCGTGAGCAGCGGCCGCATCATCTTTCCCTTGCGCATCGACACTTTTTGCAGAATTTCATGGAGCAAGGGGTTGGAGTGGGTCATGAAAGAGTCGAACTGCTGCTTGCAGCGTTCCATCCCCCTTTCCACCGGCTGAGACAAATAATGGATGTCGTTCATGTTTTTTGCCCGCTGTTCGAGCCTGCAGAATCTGCGGATAAATTTGGAAAATCGGGTACAAATTTAGCGAATTAACTTGTGACGTGGAATAATTTGCCTAACTTTACACATAACTAAACTGACAAAACGATGAAAAAGCTGTTTCTCCTCGATGCCTACGCGCTGGCCTACCGGGCCTACTATGCCCTCATCCGCTCGCCGCGCATCGACAGCAAGGGGCGCAACACGTCGGCCGTGCTGGGCTTTGTAAACACGCTGGAGGAGGTGCTCCGGGAAGAAAGCCCCGACTACATCGGCGTGGCCTTCGACCCCAAGGGCGGCACGTTCCGCCACGAGGCCTACCCCCAATACAAGGCCCAGCGCGAGGAGACGCCCGAAGGCATCCGCTTCGCCATCCCCTACATCAAGGAAATACTCGGGGCCTACAACATCCCCACCATCGAGGTGGCGGGCTTCGAGGCCGACGACGTCATCGGGACGCTGGCCTGGCGGCTGGCCTCCGACGACGTGGGCGTCTATATGATGACCCCCGACAAGGACTATGGCCAGCTCGTCCGCAAGAACGTGTGGATGCTCAAGCCCCACAGCGGCGAGAAGGCGTTCGAGGTGATGGGCGAGCAGGAGGTGTGCCGGAAGTACGGCATCGCGTCCGCCGCCCAAGTCATCGACCTGCTCGGGCTGATGGGCGACGCGTCCGACAACATTCCCGGCTGCCCCGGCGTGGGCGAGAAGACGGCCGTGAAGCTCATCGGCGAGTTCGGCTCCATCGAGAACCTGCTCAGCGGGACGGAGCGGCTGAAAGGAGCGCTGCGGAAGAAGGTGGAGGAGAACAAGGAGCAAATCGTCTTCTCAAAGTTCCTGGCCACCATACGGACAGATGCCCCCGTCGATGTAAGCCTCGACGACCTCCGCCGCCGGGAGAAGAACGCGGCGCGGCTGCGCGAGCTGTTCGACGAGCTGGAGTTCCGCACGCTGGCGCAGCGCGTCCTCAACACACAGCCCCGGCAGCAGCGGCCCGCACCCGCCGCAGCGATGGGCGACCTCTTCGGCGGCGCGACCGCCGCCCCGAAGCCGCACGAGAATCCAAAAAATCCGCACGAGGGGACGGAAGTTCCAGAAAAAACGATTCTCGGCAACTTGAAAAGTACCCCGCACGCCTACCACCTCGTTGATAAAGAGGAAGATATGGCGGAAATTCGGCGAAAATTCCTGTCGGGAAATCTGCTCTCGTTAGACACGGAGACCACATCGACCGACGCCATCAACGCCGAACTGGTGGGCTTGAGCTTCGCGACGGACGAAAACGAGGCCTACTACGTGCCCGTCCCCGCCGACCGCGCCGAGGCGTTGAAAATCGTGAGCATCTTCAAGGAGGTTTACGAAAACGGGGAAATCCTGAAAATCGGGCAGAACCTGAAATACGACATCACGGTGCTGGCAAACTACGGCGTCGAGGTGCGGGGCGAGCTGTTCGACACCATGATTGCCCACTACGTGCTGCACCCCGAGCTGCGGCACAACATGGACTACCTCGCGGAAGTCTACCTCAACTACCAGACCATCCACATCGACGAGCTGATTGGCGCGCGCGGCAAGAGCCAGCGCTCCATGCGCGACCTCGCCCCCGGCGACGTCTACGAATACGCCTGCGAGGACGCCGACATCACCCTCCGCCTTCACCGCGTGCTTGCCGGCGAGCTGCGGCAGAAGCAGCTCGCCGGCCTGTTCCGCGACGTGGAGATGCCGCTCGTCCCCGTCCTGGCCCGGATGGAGCGAAACGGCGTGATGCTCGACACCGGGTCGCTGCGCCAGACCTCGCTCGAGTTCACGGAGCGCATGGAGGCCATCGAAGGCGAAATCCACACGCTGGCCGGCGAGCCGTTCAACGTATCGTCGCCCCGGCAGGTGGGCGACATCCTCTTCGGCAAGCTGCGAATCGTCGACAGGCCCAAGAAAACGAAGACCGGGCAGTTCGTCACCTCCGAGGACGTGCTGCAGAACCTCCGCGCGAAGCACCCGATCGTGGAGAAGATACTCGACCACCGAGGCTACAAGAAGCTGCTTTCCACCTACATCGACGCGCTCCCCCAGCTCATCAACCCCCGCACGGGGCACATCCACACCTCCTACAACCAGTCCGTCACGGCCACGGGGCGGCTCTCCTCCTCCAGCCCCAACCTCCAGAACATCCCCATCCGCAACGCCAACGGAAAGGAGGTGCGCAAGGCCTTCATCCCCGACCCCGGGTGCGAGTTCTTCTCGGCCGACTACTCGCAAATCGAGCTGCGCATCATGGCCCACCTCAGCCGCGACGAGAACATGCTCGAGGCCTTCCGCGAGGGGCACGACATCCACCGCGCCACGGCGGCCAGGGTCTACAGGCTGCCCATCGGGGAGGTGACCGACGAGCAGCGGCGCAAGGCCAAGACCGCCAACTTCGGCATCATCTACGGCATCACCACCTTCGGGCTGGCCGAGCGCATGCAGGTGAGCCGCGCCGAGGCCAAGGAGCTCATCGACGAATACTTCGCCACCTACCCCCGCGTGAAGCAGTACATGGACCTCTCCATCCGGACGGCGCGCGAAAGGGGCTACACCGAGACGCTCCTCGGCCGCCGGTGCTACCTGCCCGACATCAACTCCCACAACGCCACCGTGCGCGGCTATGCCGAGCGCAACGCCATCAACGCCCCCATCCAGGGCACGGCGGCCGACATCATCAAGATTGCCATGGTGCGCATCGACCGCCGGATGCAGGCCGGGCGCCTGCGCTCGAAGATGATTCTGCAAGTGCACGACGAGCTCAACTTCAGCGTGTTCCCCGACGAAAAGGAACGCCTCCAGCAGCTCGTCGTCGAGGAGATGCAGAACGCCTACCCCCTCTCCGTCCCCCTCGTCGCCGACTGCGGGTGGGGCAGGAACTGGCTGGAGGCGCACTGACCCCCACCCCACCCTCCCATCCACACACACCCCCGACCTCCACACCCACCATGCGGAAGCCGCTTGCCGTCATCCTGCTCCTCCTGCGCATGGCCGCCAGCGGCCACGCGCAGGACTACGTGCCGCCGCGGGAGAAGCCCCTCTCGTGGGATGCCTTCGTGGAGGCGTTCACCGCCCTCGCCGGCGACGCCGACGACGAGAGCCCGACCGACCAGCAGACGCTCGAAGACCTCTACGACATCCACTGCAACAAGCTGAACATCAACGACCTCCACGCCGACGAGCTGCGCAGCCTTCCGTTCCTCAACCACCGGCAGACGGTGGAGATGCTCGACGCGATGGAGCAGCACCGCCCTGCCGCCTCGATGGACGTGCTCGCCAGCGTCCCCTCCGTCTCGCTCTACACGCGCCGGCTGCTGCAGCTGTTCTGCTACGTCGGCCCCGCCGCCGCCGACCGCCCCACCCTCGCCAACGCCCTCCGCAAGTCGAAGAACGAGCTCATCCTGCGCACCGACATCCCCCTCTACACGAAGGCGGGCCACGCCCATCACCCCGCCGACGAGCTGCGCCGGTATCCCAACCGCGCCTATCGGGGCACCCCGGCCTACCACTCGCTGCGCTACTCGCTCGCCACGCTCGGCAAGCTCACGGCCGGCGTGCAGATGGAAAAAGACGCCGGCGAGCGCGGCATCGACTACCTTTCCGCCTACGCCATGGCGCGCCGCGTCGGCCCCGTCGATGCGCTCGTCGTGGGCGACTACCGCCTCTCGTTCGGCCTGGGGCTGGTGGCGAACAACGCCTCCGCCTTCGGAAAGTCGTTCGCCCTCGGCCTCCTCAGCAGCATGAACCGGGGCATCCGCCAGCACGCGACCATGCAGGAGAGCGGCTACTTCTCCGGCGCGGCCGCCACCCTGCGCCTGCCCCGCGGCTGGCAGGCCTCCGCCTACGCCTCCCGCCGCAACGCCGACGGCACCCTGCGCCCCGACTCGCTCGGCGTCAGCAGCCTGAAGACCGACGGGCTGCACCGCACGCCGCTCGAGCGGAGCAAGAAGGGCAACCTCGGCCGCACCGACATCGGCGGCAACCTCTTCTGGCAGCGCCAGTACCTGCGCCTCGCCGCCACCGCCGCCCTCACCCACTTCGACATCCCCCTCCTGCCGCGCCACGACACGCCCTCCACCCGCTACCGCCGCTACCTGCCCCACGGGCAGGACTTCGGCTGCTACGGCCTCGCCTACGAATACTTCGGGCGCGGCTACCACGTGAAGGGCGAGACGGCCGCCAGCTCCAGCGGCGGCGTCGCCACCATCAACGTGCTGCACCACTTCCGGGGCATCCACGAGCTCACCGTCGTGCAGCGCGCCTACTCCGCGCGCTTCGTCAGCATCAACGGACGCCCCTTCGGCGAGAACAGCAGCCCGCAGAACGAGGTCGGCCTCTACGTGGGCTGGAAACACCGGGCAAGCCGGACGCTGCGGGTGGAGGGCTACATCGACGGCATGTACTTCCCGCGCCCCAGGCACGCGGCCAGCGCGTCCTCCTGCGGCATCGACATCGTGGCGCTGGCCGCCCACGAGGGGACGCGCCACGCCACCACCCTGCGCTACCGCCTGAAGTCGAAGCAGCGCGACGCAAGGTCCGCCACCAACGAACGGGGCGAGACGGAGGTCCTCCTGAGCCCGAACACCGTGCAGAGCCTGCGCGGGCAGCACGTCCGCATCCTCACCGACAACCTCACGCTCAAGACCAACCTCGCCGCCGCGCTCGTCCACGCCCCACGCAGCAAGGGAAAGGCCGGCTTCGGCATCGGCGAGACCGTCCAGTGGGCCGACACCCTCCACCGCCGCCGGAGCCGCCACGCCGGCGCCTTCAAGGCCGCCGCCTCGCTCATCTACTTCAACACCGCCGGCCACAGCGCGCGCCTCTACTTCTACGAGCCCTCGCTCCTCCGCACCTTCGGCGCGCGCGCCTACCACGACCACGGCATGCGCGCCGTCCTGCTCGCCAGCTACCCCCTCGCCCACCGCCTCGACCTCATCGCCCGCTTCGGCCACACGCGCTACTTCAACCGCAGCACCATCGGCACGGGGCCGGAGCTCATCCCCCACAGCCACCGCCAGGACCTGGAGCTCCAGGCCCGCTGGCAGTTCTGACGCCCCCCCCAAGCCACTCGCAGCCAACGCCTTCCGCTCCCCCGGAAAAACACCGCGGAGCGGCCCCGGGAACGTCCGCAGAGAAAAATATTTTCGTCTGCGGACGAAATCCATTTCCTCTGCGGAGCAAACCCCCGCGCTCCGCAGAGTTTTTTCGTAAAGACACAAGACGCTGTGCCTCAACGGCTTGCAAAAGACCGTCGGCCACCGGGCGACACAACGCCTCCCCCGCTGGCGGAACGCGCGGATTTTGCGCTTTTTAAGAAGCGGACGCCGCAGCGTTTCGCGGAAATGTCGTAACTTTGCGGCCAAATTCTTACATTGGGTTCGTTGCGCCCATTCCGCAGAGCAGATGAAGAGACTTTACATCGAGACGTACGGCTGCCAGATGAACGTGGCGGACAGCGAGGTCATCGCCTCCGTGATGAAGATGGCCGGCTACGAGACGTGCGACAGGCTGGACGCGGCCGACGCGGTGCTGCTGAACACCTGCTCGGTGCGCGACAACGCCGAGCAGAAGATTCTCCACCGGCTGGAGGCCCTGCGCGCCGAGCGCGAGAAGCGGCGCGGGCGCGGGCTGATCGTGGGCGTGGTGGGCTGCATGGCCGAGCGCGTGCGCGGCGAGCTGCTCGAGCGCCACCACGCGGACGTGGTGGCGGGCCCCGACGCCTACCTGTCGCTGCCCGAGCTGTTCGCCTCGGCCGAGGCGGGCGAGAAGGCCATCAACGTGGAGCTGTCGACCACGGAGACCTACCGCGAGGTGGTTCCCGAGCGCATCCACGCCAACCGCGTCTCGGGCTTCGTGAGCATCACGCGCGGGTGCGACAACTTCTGCCACTACTGCATCGTGCCCTACACGCGCGGTCGCGAGCGCAGCCGCGACGTGGAGAGCATCCTGCGCGAGGTGGGCGACCTGCGCGAGCGGGGCTACAGGGAGGTGACGCTGCTGGGGCAGAACGTGAACTCCTACCTCTGGGCGCCGCCCGGCGGGCGGGACGTGGACTTCCCCGCCCTGCTCCGGCGCGTGGCCGAGCATGCGCCGGAGATGCGCGTGCGCTTCACCACGTCGCACCCGAAGGACATGAGCGACGAGACGCTGCGCGCCGTGGCCGAGTGCCCCAACGTGTGCCGGCACATCCACCTGCCCGTGCAGAGCGGCAGCGACCGCATCCTGAGGCTGATGAACCGGAAGTACACGCGCGCGTGGTACCTGGGGCGCGTGGAGGCCATCCGCCGCATCGTGCCCGACTGCGGGCTGACGACCGACATCTTCGTGGGCTACCATTCGGAGACGGAGGAGGACCACCGGCTCTCGCTCTCGCTCATGCGCGAGTGCGGCTACGACTCGGCCTTCATGTTCAAGTACTCCGAGCGGCCCGGCACCTACGCCGCCCGCCACCTGCCCGACGACGTGCCGGAGGAGGTGAAGCTGCGGCGGCTGAGCGAGATGATCGCCCTGCAGGGCGAGCTGTCGACCGCGAGCTACCGCCGCGACGTGGGCCGCGAGCTCGAGGTGCTGGCCGAGGGCGTGAGCAAGCGCTCGCGCCAGCAGCTGTTCGGGCGGACGGAGCAGAACAAGGTGGTGGTGTTCGACCGCGGCGCGCACCGCGTCGGCGACCGCGTGCGCGTGCGCATCACCGGCTCGTCGCCGGCCACGCTGAAAGGCGAAGAAACCCCATAAGCCCCGCGCAACACGCACACACACCATGGCAAGCAAGCACTCCCACCACTCCCGCTTCTTCAGCACGCAGTTCGTCACCTCGTGCATCAGCACCACGCTGGTGCTCGTGCTGCTGGGGACCATCGTCCTCTTCGTGCTGACCGCCCGGAACCTCTCCGCCTTCGTGCGCGAGAACATCAACGTGACGCTGCTGCTGAGCGACGACCTCGACTCGCTGGCCTCGGACGCGCTCAGGTCGGACCTCGCGGCACGCCCCTACGTGAAGGAAATCCGGCACGTCACGAAGGAGGACGCGCGCGAGGAGTACACCCGCACGATGGGCGCCGACCCCACCGAGTTCATCGACCACAACCCGTTCATGGCCTCGTTCGAAATCAAGATGAACGCCGCCTACGCCAACAACGACAGCCTCTCGCGCATCGTGCGCGAGCTGAAGGACACGCCCGACGTGGCGGAGGTGCTCTACCAGAAGGAGCTGATGCAGTCGGTGAACGACAACATCCGCAAGGTGAGCGCCATCCTGCTCGTCATCGCCGCCCTGTTCACCTACATCTCGTTCGAGCTCATCAACAACACCATCCGCCTGACCATCTTCTCGAAGCGGTTCCTCATCAACACGATGAAGCTCGTGGGCGCGCCCTGGGGCTTCATCCGGCGGCCCTTCCTGCGGCAGGCCCTCGCGCTGGGCTTCGTCTCGGCCGTGGCGGCCGACGCGCTCATCTACCTCGGCATCGAGTGGCTGCGGCGGTTCGAGCCGGAAATCCGCACGGTGGTGACGCCGGAGGTCGCCGCCACCGTGGGCGCGGCGGTGCTCGTGTTCGGGCTGCTCATCACGCTCCTGTGCACCTACGTGTCGCTCGGCAAGTACCTGCGCATGAGCAGCAACGAGCTGTACCACATCTGACGGCCACGACAGTAACACTCCCAAACAACACACAGAAATGGACAGAAACTTTGCCTTCGGCAAGCTCAACTACATCCTGCTGCTCGCGGGATTCGCCGCCGTCGTCGCCGGCTTCGCGCTCATGTCGGGCGGCGGCTCGACGGAAGAGGCGTTCAACCCCGACATCTTCAGCACGCGCCGCATCGTCGTCGGGCCGATGGTCTGCCTCTTCGGCTTCCTCTTCGAGATCGCGGCCATCCTCGCCAGGCCCTTCCACCACAAAAAGAAAGCGGAGTAGATGGACTGGCTTCACGCGCTTCTCCTGGGCGTCTTCCAAGGCCTCACGGAGTACCTCCCCGTCAGCAGCAGCGGGCACCTCATGCTGGCCGCGCGCCTCTTCGGCATGGAGGACCCCGAGCAGATCATGGCGTTCACGATAACCGTGCACGTGGCCACCGTGCTCAGCACGCTGGTGGTGCTGTGGAGGGAGGTCGCATGGCTCTTCCGCGGGCTGCTCAGGACCGGCCGCTCCGCCGTGCCAAGCCCCTACGGCATCCGCGCGCTCAACGAGGAGCAGAACTACGCGCTCAACATCGCCGTGTCGATGGTCCCCGTGGGCGTCGTCGGCCTCTTCTTCAAGAAGCAGGTGGAGCAGTACTTCGGCAGCCTGACGGTGGTGGGCGTGTGCCTCCTCGCCACGGCCGCCCTGCTCACCTTCTCCTACATCGCCAAGCCGCGCGCGAAGGCGCACATCACGGCCTGGGACGCGCTCGTCATCGGCCTGTCGCAGGCCGTGGCCGTGCTGCCCGGCCTGTCGCGCTCCGGCACCACCATCGCCACGGGGCTGCTCCTGGGCAACAAGAAGGAGCAGCTGGCGCAGTTCTCCTTCCTCATGGTGATCCCCCCCATCCTCGGCGAGGCCCTGCTCAACGTCAAGGACATGGTGGAGATGGGCGTGGAGAAGGCCATGAGCGGCATCTCCGCCGCCGCCCTGCTCGCGGGCTTCGCCGCCGCGTTCGCCACGGGGTGCCTCGCCTGCCACTGGATGGTGAGCCTCGTGAAGCGCGGCAAGCTCATCTACTTCGCCGTCTACTGCGCCGCCGCCGGCCTGGCGACCGTCATCTGGCAGCTCGCCGCCTGACCCACCACACCCCCAACCCGACCCCGCCCATGCTCCATCCGTCCGAAGGCGAAATCCTCTGCTTCGACAAGCCCTACGCAATGACCTCGTTCCGCGTCGTCTCGCGCGTGCGCGGCATCCTCAGCCGCCGGCTCGGGACGAAGAGCCTGAAGGTGGGGCACGCCGGCACGCTCGACCCCCTGGCCACGGGCGTGCTCATCGTCTGCACCGGCAAGGCCACCAAGCTGATCGACGCGCTGCAGGCCGGCACCAAGGAATACGTGGCGACGCTCAAGCTGGGCGCGACGACGCCGTCGTTCGACCGCGAGACGGAGGAGGACGCGTCCTACCCCACCGCCCACATCACGCGCGCGCTGGTGGAGCGGACGCTCGCCCGCTTCGCAGGGCGCATCGAGCAAGTGCCGCCCCGGTTCTCGGCCGTGAAGGTCGACGGCAAGCGCGCCTTCAAGCTGGCGCGCAGGGGCGAGGAAGTGGAGCTGAAGCCGAAGGTGCTCGTCATCGACGAAATCGAGCTGCTCGACTGCGACCTAACGCCGCCGCCGTCGGCCGGGACACCGGAGCCCGTGGACATCAAGCGGCTCGCGCCCGGGCAGGCCGAGGCGCTGCAGGCGGAAAACGCGCGGCCGCCGCGCGGCTACCCCTACATCCGCGTGCGCATCGCATGCAGCAAGGGAACGTACATCCGCGCCCTCGCGCGCGACATCGGCGAGGCCCTCGGCAGCGGCGCCTACCTCACGGCCCTGCGCCGCACGCGCGTGGGCGACCGCCTGGTCGCCGACTGCCGCGACGTCGACGGCTTCGAGCGGTGGGTGGACGCAGTGGGCGTGGCGCAGCCGGACACCTGCCGCGGCGGCACGCACGGCGCCCCCGCGCCCCCACTCCAGCGAAATCCATAACCTATCAGTCCAAATATGAAACTCTCCCAATTCAAGTTCAAGCTCCCCGAGGAGAAAATCGCCCTCTACCCGCCCCGGCACCGCGACGAGGCGAAGCTCATGGTCGTGCGCCGCGAGACAGGCGAAATAGAGCACAAGGTCTTCAAGGACATCATCGACTACTTCGACGACGGCGACACGTTCATCTTCAACGACACGCGCGTGTTCCCCGCCCGCCTGAGCGGCAACAAGGAGAAGACCGGCGCGAAAATCGAGGTGTTCCTCCTGCGCGAGCTCAACGAAGAGCAGCGGCTCTGGGACGTGCTGGTGGACCCGGCGCGCAAGATCCGCATCGGCAACAAGCTCTACTTCGGCGAGGACAACTCGATGGTGGCCGAGGTCATCGACAACACGACCTCGCGCGGGCGCACGCTCCGCTTCCTCTACGACGGCCCGCACGACGAGTTCAAGGAAGCCCTCTACGCCCTGGGCGAGGCGCCCCTGCCCGTCGACGTGCGCAGCCTGCGCCCGGCCGATGCCGGCGACCTCGAGTCCTTCCAGACCATCTACGCCGCCAACGAGGGCGCGGTGACCGCGCCGTCCACGGGGCTGCACTTCTCGCGCGAGCTGATGAAGCGCATGGAAATCAAGGGCATCAACCAGGCGTTCCTCACCCTCCACGCCGGGCTGGGCAACTTCCGCCCCATCGACGTGGAGGACCTCACCAAGCACAAGACGGACTCCGAGCAAGTCAACGTGCCGGCCGAGGCCTGCCGCCTCGTCAACCAGTCGAAGAAGGACGGCCGCCGCGTGTGCGCCATCGGCGCCACCGTCCTGCGCGCCAGCGAGACGGCCGCCGGCCCCGAGGGCATCCTCAAGGAGTACAGCGGGTGGACGAGCAAGTTCATCTTCCCGCCCCACACGTTCAGCGTGTGCGACTCGTTCGTCGTGAACCTCCAGCTCCCCCTCTCCACCATGCTCATGCTCACCTGCGCCTTCGGCGGCTACGACACCGTGATGGGCGCCTACAGGGAGGCGCTCGAGGGCGACTACAAGTTCGGCACCTACGGCGACGCCATGCTCATCCTCTAAGCCCGTGGTCTACCTCTCCATCGGCACCAACCTCGGCCGCCGCCGGCAGAACATGCGCCGCGCGATGGCCGAAATAGAAAGCCGGATCGGGCACATCGTGTCCCGATCCGGCCTTTTCACGACCGAGCCGTGGGGGTTCAGCAGCCCCCACGCCTTCCTCAACGCCTGCGTGGCCGTCGACACGCCCCTCTCGCCCCGGCAGCTGCTCGACGCCACCCAGGCCATCGAGCGCGACATGGGGCGCACGGAGAAGACGCGGCCCTCGGAGCGCCCCGCCTACCACGACCGCGTCATCGACATCGACATCCTGCTCTACGGCGACCGCACCGTCAGCCAGCCCCGGCTCCGCATCCCCCACCCGCGCATCGCCGAGCGGCTGTTCGTGCTCCGTCCGCTGGCTCAGATAGCCCCCAGCCTCAGCGTGCCGGGCAGCTCGATGTCGGTGGGCGAGATGTTGAGGACCCTGGAGACCGCCTCGTAAACCTCGGCGATGCCCACGCCGCTGTCGTCCGTCTCCAGCCACAGCCTGCGCCGCGCGTAGGCCTGCCGCACGCTCTCGGAGTTGAACCTCGGGCCGAACGAGAGCTCCACCCCCAGGGCCATCAGCCGCTGCGCCAGCGCGGGGTTGCGCCGGTAGCCGTGCACGATGACCGGCACGCTGCAGCGGCGGACCATGCGCATCAGGCTGTCCCAGCCCCCCACGCAGTGGACAATCAGCGGCAGCCCCAGCTCCTCGGCCAGCGACACCTGCGCCCCGAAGCAGGCCTTCTGCAGCTCCCAGTCGCCCCCGCGCGAGCGGTCGAGCCCGCACTCGCCCACGGCCACCACGCGCCACGCGCCGTCGCCGCGCTCCAGCCGCCCGCGCAGGCGGCCGAGGCGCTGCTCCCACGCCTCGTCCACGTCCCACGGATGGATTCCCACCGAGCAATACGCCGCGCGCCGCCAGTCGTCGTCCACGCCGCAGCTCACCACCCCCAGCGTCCCCTCGGGCTGCTCCCAGCGGTGCGTATGAATGTCTACCAGCATCATTTCCTGTACATCTGTTCCTCCCGTTCCGTTCTGGAACTCCGAAAGTACAAATATACGTGATTGCCGCATAAGTCGCCGCGTTTCCGCCGAAACTTTTCAGAAAAAACACCGCGGAGCGCCCCCGGAGACGTCCGCGGAGAAAATTTTTTTCGTCCGCGGACGAAATGCGTTTCCTCCGCGGAGCGCGGGAATTTTCTCCGCGGACGTTTTTGGCGCGGCTTCCGGCTTCCCGGAAAATGTTTTTTCACTATCTTTGTGCCGAGAACTAATCAACACCTATCCACCAACCATCAGAAACTTATGAATCTAAGGAAAACTGCGTCGCTCGCCGCGCTGACGGCGCTGGCCGCCGGCAGCGCGCTCGCGCAGAGCGACAAGTCGGGCTACCCGATCACGCCCGTCCCGTTCACCCACGTGAAGGTCACTCCCGGCACGTTCTGGGGGCAGCGGCTCGAGGCGAGCCGCACGGTGACCATCCCGCTGGCCTTCAGCAAGTGCGAGAGCGAGGGGCGCTACACCAACTTCTCGAACGCGGCGGCTCACCTGAAGGACCCGTCGAAGGTGTTCAAGGTGAACGGGGTGGGGTACTCGTTCGACGACACCGACCCCTACAAGACCATCGAGGGCGCGAGCTACCTGCTCCAGACCTACCCCGACAAGAGGCTCGAGGCCTACGTCGACAGCGTCATCGCCGTCATCGGCTCGGCGCAGGAGCCCGACGGCTACCTCTACACGGCGCGCACGCAGAACCCCGGCGACCCCCACCACTGGGCGGGCGAGAAGCGGTGGTCGAAGGTCGAGGACCTGAGCCACGAGTTCTACAACCTGGGCCACCTGTGCGAGGCCGCCGTGGCGCACTACAACGCCACGGGCAAGAAGTCGCTGCTCAACATCGCGCGCGCCTACGCCGACTGCGTGTGCCGCGAGGTGGGCGACAAGCCCGGGCAGGCGCGCGTGGTGCCCGGCCACCAGATTGCCGAGATGGGGCTGGCCAAGCTCTACCTCGCCACGGGCGAGAGGAAGTACCTCGACCAGGCCAGGTTCTTCCTCGACGAGCGCGGCCTCACCACCATCAAGACCGAGTACAGCCAGAGCCACAGGCCCGTGCTGGAGCAGGACGAGGCCGTGGGCCACGCCGTGCGCGCGGGCTACATGTACGCCGGCATGGCCGACGTGGCCGCGCTGACGGGCGACAAGCGCTACATCGAGGCCATCGACCGCATCTGGGACAACATCGTCTCGAAGAAGTACTACATCACGGGCGGCGTGGGCGCGACGTCGAGCGGCGAGGCGTTCGGCGCGAACTACGAGCTGCCCAACATGTCGGCCTACTGCGAGACGTGCGCCGCCATCGCGCAGGTCTACCTCAACTACCGCCTGTTCCTGCTCCACGGCGAGTCGAAGTACTACGACGCGCTGGAGCGCACGCTCTACAACGGCGTCATCAGCGGCATCTCCATCGACGGCGGCAAGTTCTTCTACCCCAACCCGCTGCAGAGCATGGGGCAGCACCAGCGCCAGGCGTGGTTCGGCTGCGCCTGCTGCCCGAGCAACGCGGCGCGCTTCATCCCCTCGCTCCCGCAGTACATCTACGCCGTGAGGGACAACGCGCTCTACGTGAACCTCTTCGCCGGCAACGAGACGACGGTGAAGGTGGGCGGCAAGAACGTGACGCTCGCCCAGTCGACCGACTACCCGTGGGACGGCGACGTGGAGATGACCGTGAGGAAGGCGTCGGGCCGGTTCGCCCTCAACATCCGCATCCCGGGGTGGGTGAGGGGGCAGGTCGTACCGAGCGACCTCTACACCTACGCCGACGGCAAGCACCTGGGCTACGCGGTGCGGGTGAACGGCCAGCCCGCCAGCTCCGAGCTCCGGGACGGCTACTTCGTCATCGACCGCAAGTGGAAGAGCGGCGACAAGGTGTCGGTGCACTTCGACATGGAGCCGCGCCTCGTCAAGGCCAACGGCAAGGTGGGCGCCGACAGGGGCAGGGCGGAGATTGAGCGCGGCCCGCTGGTCTACTGCGCCGAGTGGCCCGACAACGACTGCGACGTGCTCAGCGTGCTGCTCAACCAGGAGCCGCGGTACACCATGGGCCGGAAGGAGATAGCGGGCACCGCCGTGCGGACCATCACCACCGACGCGCAGACGCTGAGCTTCGACAAGGACGGGCGGCTCACCGCGAAGGACGAGCGCCTGACGCTGATTCCCTACTACGCGTGGGCGCACCGCGGCAACGGCAACATGGCCGTATGGCTGCCCATCGACCTGAGCGCGACCAACCCGGCCCTGCCGCCCAGCATCGCCAGCGAGAGCAAGGTGGCGGCGTCCGTGCCGCGCCTTCCGGCGCTGGGCGCCATCAACGACCGCCTCGTGCCGTCGGACGGCAACGACCGCTCGATTCCCTACACCCACTGGTGGCCCAAGAACAACTCGACGGAGTGGCTGAGCTACACGTTCAGGGAGCCGGCGACGGTGAGCAGCTCCACCGTCTACTGGTTCGACGACGGCCCGTGGGGCGGCTGCCGCGTGCCCAAGTCGTGGAAGCTCTACTACAAGGACGCGTCGGGCAGCTGGCAGGAGGTGAAGAACCCCACCGGCTACGGAACGGGCAAGGGCGTTGCCAACATCGTGAACTTCGACCCCGTGAGCACCACGGCCATGAAGCTCGAGCTCGTGCAGCCGGAGAAGCACTCCTGCGGCGTGTTCGAGTGGAGCGTGAAGTAGGCGCGCCGCGGCCGTCCGCCTGAAGAAGGCCCGCCGGGAACGGGGAGGCGCTTGTCGTCCCGCCCGCTCCCGGCGGGCTCCTTTTTTGCGGGCACCCCCCGGAAAGGCGCGGATTCGGGGTGTCGGACGGCCTAAAAAAGTGGTTTTCTGTGTTTTTCAACAGAAAACCCATATTTTTTGCATAACTTTGCAGCCCGAACGTGTGCAGACACGGCCCTCTGGAACTTTTCTCGGCACGCCGACAGTGCCGACAGGGAAAACTTTTTTGGATAGGAATCAGGAACATCCGTGTTTTGGGTCTTTACGAAAGGGGCGGGCGTTGGCACACGAGGCAAGTCTTAACTTAAAAAAAACAAGAAACATTGAAGACATTTGAAGAACTGGGAGTGTCGCCAGAGATACTCCGTGCCATCGAGGAACTGGGCTATGTGGAGCCGATGCCCGTGCAGGAACAGGTGATTCCCTATCTCCTTGGAAACAACAACGACGTGGTGGCGCTGGCCCAGACGGGCACGGGCAAGACCGCAGCCTACGGACTGCCGCTGCTGCAGAAGATCTCGCTCAACTCCGACCTCCAGGAGACGAAGTACGAGGGCGTGCGCGTGCAGGCGCTGGTGCTCTCGCCCACGCGCGAGCTGTGCCTGCAGATTGCCGACGACCTGAAGGCCTACGCCAAGTACATCGACGGGCTGCACGTGCTGCCCGTGTACGGCGGGGCGAGCATCGAGACGCAAATCCGCCAGCTGAAGCGCGGCGTGCAGGTGGTGGTGGCCACGCCGGGCCGCCTCGTGGACCTGATGAAGCGCGGCGTGGCCAAGCTCGACGCCGTTGAGAACGTGGTGCTCGACGAGGCCGACGAGATGCTGAGCATGGGCTTCTCGGAGAGCATCGACGAGATACTCGAGCACGTGCCGCAGGAGCGCAACACGCTGCTCTTCTCGGCCACGATGAGCAAGGAAATCGAGCGCATCAGCAAGAACTACCTGCACGACGCGACCGAAATCGTGGTCGGCAGCCGCAACGAGGGCGCCGAGAAGGTGAACCACATCTACTACATGGTGCAGGCGCGCGACAAGTACAACGCCCTCAAGCGCGTGGCCGACTACTACCCCGAGATCTACGCCATCATCTTCTGCCGCACGCGCATGGAGACGCAGGAGATAGCCGACAAGCTCATCCAGGACGGCTACAACGCCGAGTCGCTCCACGGCGACCTCTCGCAGGCGCAGCGCGACCTGACGATGGCCAAGTTCCGCAACCACCACACGCAGCTGCTCGTGGCCACCGACGTGGCGGCGCGCGGACTGGACGTGGCCGACCTGACCCACGTCATCAACTACGGGCTGCCCGACGACATCGAGAGCTACACCCACCGCAGCGGCCGCACGGGACGCGCGGGCAAGGCCGGCACGAGCATCTGCATCATCAACATGAAGGAGCGTGGCAAGGTGCGCGCCATCGAGAAACAGATAGGCAAGGAGTTCGTGGTCGGCACGCTGCCCGCGGGCGAGGAAATCTGCAGGAAGCAGCTGATGAAGCTCCTCGACGACATCGAGAAGGTGGAGGTCGACGAGGAGGAAATCGCCCCGTTCCTGCCCGAGGTATACCGCAAGTTCGACATGATGGAGAAGGAGGACGTGCTCAAGCGCATGGTGTCGATGGAGTTCAACACGTTCCTCAACTACTACAAGCACGCGCCCGAAATCGTGCAGCCCACGGGCAAGGGCGGCCGCGACGAGGGCGCCAAGAAGCGCGGAGAGCGCGGCGACTGGGGCGGGGAACGCCGCGAGCGCGGCGCGCGCCGCGGCGGGGCCGAGGAGGGCTACACGCGCCTCTTCATCAACCTCGGCAAGATGGACCGCATGTACACGCGCGAGCTGATGGGGCTCATCAACCGCTGCGCCGACGGCAAGCGCTTCAGCATCGGCCGCATCGACCTCATGAAGAACTTCTCGTTCTTCGAAGTCCCCACCGAGCAGGCGAACGACGTGATCCGCGCCCTGTCGGGAGCCGACTTCGACGGCCGCCGGGTGAACGTGGAGATTACGGACGGCCAGGGCGGCCGCGGCTGGGGCGAGCGGCGCGACTGGGGCGAGCGCGGCGGCCGCCGCGACGGCGGGTACAGGAACGCCGCCGAGCGCCGCATCGACGAGAAGAACATCCGCCGGGCGCGGCGGGGCGGCGGCGACGCGTTTGCCGACATGCGCAAGCGCGGGGCCAACCGCCGCAGCAGTTCCTTCGACGACTTCAACGGCGAGGAGCGCGGCGAGAAAGGGAAGCCCGAATGGGCCAGGTTCTTCGAGGGACAGGTGGAGGACCAGCCCTTCTACGGCGAATTCATGAAAAAGAAAAAAGGAAAGAAAAAATAAGCCATGAGAATATTCCAGCACGCGGGCGACATCGGCGACCTCCGCGCGGCCCTGGAGGAGGCCCGGTCCGTAAAGGAAGACCGCTTCCGGTTCCAGTCGCTCGGAAAGAACAAGACCGCCCTCCTCATCTTCTTCAACAACAGCCTGCGCACGCGGCTCTCCACGCAGAAGGCGGCCATGAACCTCGGCATGAACGTCATCGTGCTCGACGTGAACCAGGGCGCGTGGAAGCTCGAGACGGAACGCGGCGTGGTCATGGACGGCGACAGGAGCGAGCACCTGCTCGAGGCCATCCCCGTGATGGGCAGCTACTGCGACATCATCGGCGTGCGCTCGTTCGCCACGTTCCAGAGCCGCCGCGACGACTACGGGGAGAAGATTCTCAACCAGTTCGTCGAGCACAGCGGCCGCCCCGTGTTCTTCATGGAAAGCGCGACGGTGCACCCGCTGCAGGCGTTCGCCGACCTCATCACCATCGAGGAGTACAAGCGCAGCAGCCGCCCGAAGGTGGTGCTCACGTGGGCGCCCCATCCCAAGGCGCTGCCGCAAGCCGTGCCCAACTCCTTCGCCGAGTGGATGAACGCCGCCGACGTGGACTTCGTGGTGACGCATCCCGAGGGCTACGAGCTCGACCCGCAGTTCGTGGGCGGCGCCCGCGTGGAGTACGACCAGATGAAGGCCTTCGAGGGCGCCGACTTCGTCTACGCCAAGAACTGGAGCTGCCCGGGCGTGACGCGCCCCGACGACTACGGCAAGGTCATCTCCAGGGACACGGGCTGGACGGTGGACGCGCGCCACATGGCCGCCACCAACAACGCCTACTTCATGCACTGCCTGCCCGTGCGCCGCAACATGATTGTGAGCGACGACGTCATCGAGTCGCCCGCGTCCATCGTCATTCCCGAAGCCGCCAACCGCGAGATTTCCGCGCAAGTGGTGCTCAAGCGCATGCTGGAGTCGCTCTGACCCCACGCCGGGCATCCCACCCATGCAAGAAAGCTGCAGCACACTCGTCCTCGACAACGGCATGCGCGTCATCCACATGGCGTCGCCGACCCGCGTGGCCTACTGCGGCGTCGCCATCGACGCCGGCACGCGCGACGAGCGCGGCGACGAGCAGGGCATGGCGCACTTCTGCGAGCACATGCTGTTCAAGGGGACGGAGCGCCGCCGGTCATGGCACATCCTCAACCGCATGGAGGCCATCGGCGGCGACCTCAACGCCTACACCAACAAGGAGGAGACGGTGGTCCACGCCGCGTTCATGCGCGAGCATCTCGCCCGCGCCACCGAGCTGGTGCTCGACATCGTGTTCAACAGCACGTTTCCCCAGCACGAGATCGACAAGGAGCGCGAGGTCATCGCCGAGGAAATGGAAAGCTACAACGACTCGCCCGCCGAACGGATTTACGACGAGTTCGAGAGCATCGTCTACGGGCAGCACCCGCTGGGGCGCGACATCCTCGGCACGCCGGAGCGCGTGCGCGGCTTCCGGACGGACGACGCCCTGCGCTTCGTCCGCCGCCTCTACCGCCCCGAGCGGATGGTGTTCTTCGTCTTCGGCGACTACGGCTTTGCAGCCGTCAGGCGCACCCTCGAGCGCGCCATGCGCCGCATGGGGGCAGCCGCCGCGGGGCGGGCCGGGGAAGCAGCCGCCGCGCGTCCGGCAACGCCCTTTCCGCCGCGCGCCGCGCACCGCCGCGTGGTGGAGAAAGGAACGCACCAGGCGCACGTGATGCTCGGCTGCCGCGCCTACCCGTCGGACGACCCGCGCCGCGTGGCGCTCTATTTCCTCAACAACATCCTTGCCGGCCCGGGCATGAACTCGCGGCTCAACGTGGCGCTGCGCGAGCGGCGCGGCCTCGTCTACACCGTCGAGAGCACGCTGGCCAACTACACCGACACGTCCACGTTCGCCATCTACTTCGGCTGCGACGCCAGCGACGTGGAACGCTGTCTGCGGCTCGTGCGCAAGGAACTCGCCGCGCTCGCCCAAACGCCCCTCACGGACGGCCAGTTCGCCGCCGCCATGCGGCAGATACGCGGACAGATAGGCGTGGCCTGCGACAACTTCGAGAGCTACGCCCTCGACATGGCGAAGTCCTACCTCCACTACAACCGCTTCGAGGGCGTGGCCGACACGTTCCGGCGGCTCGACAAGCTCACGCCGCGGCTGGTCCACGACGTGGCCCGCGACCTCTTCGCCGACGACAACCTCGCGCTGCTCATCTACCGCTGAGCCACAGCACACAGCACAAAACACAGCACAACACACACGAACGCGGCCCCACACGCCGCGTTCATCCATTCACACCACCACCACACATGAAACGCTTCCTACAATTCCAGCCCAAACTCGTCCAGTGCCTCAAGAACTACGACAAGCAGAAGCTCTCCGCCGACCTCATGGCGGGCGCCATCGTGGGCATCGTGGCCCTGCCGCTGGCCATCGCCTTCGGCATCGCCTCGGGCGTGTCGCCCGAGAAGGGCATCATCACGGCCATCGTGGCGGGCTTCGCCATCAGCGCCTTCGGCGGCAGCCGCGTGCAGATAGGCGGCCCCACGGGCGCGTTCATCGTCATCATCTGCGGCATCGTGCAGCAATACGGGCCCGAGGGGCTGGCCGTCGCCACCGTGCTGGCCGGCGCGTTCCTCGTGCTGCTGGGCGTGTTCCGCCTCGGCACCGTCATCCGCTACATTCCTTACCCCATCGTCGTGGGCTTCACGAGCGGAATCGCGCTCACCATCTTCACCACCCAGGTCAAAGACCTCCTCGGCCTGCACATCGAGGGCGCGATGCCCGCCGACTTCATCTCGAAATGGGCCACCTATACCCGGCACATCGCCACCACCGACACCGCGACGGCCACAGTGGGCGTGGCGTCGGTGGCCGTCATCGCCCTCACGCCGCTCGTCTCGAAGAAGGTGCCCGGCTCGCTCGTCGCCATCCTCGTGATGACCGTGGCCGGCATCGCGCTGGACCACTTCGGCATACACATCGACACCATCGGCGACAGGTTCAGCATCGACCCCTCCGTGCCCGAGGCCGAGATTCCGCCACTCTCGTGGGAAAGCGTCAAGGGGCTCATCCCGCCGGCCATCACCATCGCCGTGCTCGGCGCCATCGAGAGCCTGCTCTCCGCCACCGTGGCCGACGGCGTGACCGGCCACCGGCACAACTCCAACCAGGAGCTCATCGGCCAGGGCATCGCCAACGTCCTCTCGCCCGTCTTCGGCGGAATCCCGGCCACCGGCGCCATCGCGCGCACCATGACCAACATCAACAACGGCGGCCGGACCCCCGTGGCCGGCATCGTCCACGCCGCCGTCCTGCTGCTCATCTACTTCTTCCTCATGCCCTACGCCGCCTACATCCCCATGGCCTGCCTGGCCGGCGTGCTCGTCATGGTGAGCTACAACATGAGCGGCTGGCGCACCATCGCGCAGCTCATGCGCAACCCCAAGAGCGACATCGTCGTGCTGTGGCTCACGTTCCTGCTCACCGTCGTGTTCGACCTCACCGTGGCCATCGAGGTGGGCGTCATCCTCGCCTGCTTCCTCTGCATGCGCCGCATGGCCGAGACCACGCAGGTGAGCGTGCTGACCGAGGAAATCGACCCCAACGAGGAGAGCGAGCTCAACCTGCTCGACATCGAGCACCTGACCATCCCCCGCGGCGTGGAGGTGTACGAAATCGACGGCCCCTACTTCTTCGGCATCGCCAACAAGTTCGAGGACGTCATGTCGCGCATGAAGGAAAAGCCGCGCGTGCGCATCATCCGCATGCGCAAGGTGCCGTTCATCGACTCCACGGGCATCCACAACCTCACCAACCTCATCGAGCAGAGCCACCGCTCGGGCATCGTCGTCATCCTCTCGGGCGTGGGCGACAGCGTGCGCGCCGTGCTCGAGAAGAACCACTTCGCCGAGCTGGTGGGCAAGCGGAACATCTGCCCCAACATCAACGTCGCCCTCGGCGAGGCAAGCCGCCACCTCGCGTAGCGCGCGGCCCGGACACCCGGAAGCAGCCAACGCACATTCGGCACAAGCCCCATGTCGGGACACAGACACGGCGCTTGTGCCGAACGTGCGTACGGACACCTGCCCGCGTCCAACGCCGCGCTTGTTTTTTTTAACAAAAATTACACTTAAGAAAAGCCGCACATCCGCGTATATAGAAGCAGAACGACACCCATGGAACGCAAGGAATTCGGACAAATGGCCGCCAAGATGCGCCCAAGACTGCTGAAGACAGCGCGCCAATTCTTCGGGAACGCCGAGGACGCCGAGGACGCAGTGCAGGACACCCTGCTGCGGCTGTGGTCGGTGCGCGCCCGCGTCCGTCAGGGTGAGGAGGAAGCCCTCGCCCAGCGCATTGTCCGCAACTGCTGCGTGTCGCTGTGGCGGAAGCAGCAGCAAGGCAGCCGCGTGTCCCTGGAGGAAGCCCGTGCCGCGGCCAGCGGCGGCACGGCCATCGACGCCATCGTCAGCGACGAGGAAACGCGGCGCATCGAGGCGGCCAAGGCGCGGCTGCCGCGGGCATACCGGCGGCTGCTGCAGATGAAGGCCGACACCGACATGAGCCTCGAGGAAATCGCCGCCGCGGCAGGCATCAAGAGGGAGTCGGCCAGCGCCATGATCTCAACCGCCCGCAAACTGCTCTACGAAGCACTGAAACACCAGGAAAGGAGGAAATGAACAATGGAAGAACAACTGAGACACACGACCGAGGCGCTGCTCCGTAAGTACATGGACGGTACGACCACCGCCGCCGAGGAGCAACAGCTGCGCCACACGATGCAGAACGAGGCGATTCCGGCCAAATGGGAGACCTACCGCCTGATGCTCGCCGGCAAGCCGCGCACGCTGCCGGCCGACGACATACTGGAGGAAGACCTCACGGAGGAGTTCGACACCATCTGCCGCAACCGCAACACCGCGCGGCGCAGGACACTGCTGCTCAGATGGACGGCAGCGGCGGCCATCGTTGCCGTGGCGCTGACCGTCGGGTGGAACGCCTTCCACCGGCCGAAAGAACACCCCGCCCCCGCCATTGCGGACAGCAACACCGCGCGCACCGCGCCAAAGCAAGACCAGCCCGCGCCGGCGGAACACACAACGGCAGCACCCGCGGAACCTACGCCCCGACCCGGCATCCCCGCGCAGCCCCTCGCGGCCACAGCCCGCGCCACAGCCCGCACCACAGCCCGCATCACGCCGGAAGCCGCGCCTGCCGTCCCCGCTGCGAGCAGCGACGACGAGGACGACGCGCCGATGGAGTACGGCGAGGACGTGAACGCACTGCTGGCCGAGCGGCTGGACGGAGTGGACCGGCAGATTGCCCAGATGCGCGAGCTGATGACCGAGAACGGCGACATCCCCGACTACGTCTATGCAGAACCTTAAAAACACAATACGACCATGAACCAAAAAACCCTGATCATCCTCGCGGCGGCAGCCATGGCCGCCACGACCGCACCGGCGCAGGAAAAGATGATGGCGCTGGTGGAAAACCTGCAGCAGAAGTATCCGACGGGCGTTTACCGAGAGGAGTACCGCTGCACGACGGGCGCGGACAACACGACGTTCACAACCTTCAGGAAAGACTTCCGCATGAAAAGCGCCTCCGTCCTGCCCGAAGACCTGCAGGCAGCCCGGCAGACGTTCGACAAGGAATGGGAAAGCATGAACTACAAGAAGGACATGGGCGCACGGCGCGGACTTGCCGAATCCGGCATCCACGGAACCATTCTCTACGACACTCCAAACCGCGCAACAAGCATGGAAATCCTGAACCACCACACGAGCCACGCGAACAACAAGGGCTTCGTCTTCTTCGACATGGACGATCACCTGAACATTGTCGTACAGCAGAAGCGTCAAAAGAAAGCCCCTCCCAAGAAAGCCGACTTCTCGCAACTGCACTCCCTGTTCGACGAGTTGGGCAGAAAGGACGGCGCCACGAAAACTGAGGTGAGATACACCGGCCAGAACGGCAGCTTCATCTTCCAGCGCAACAGCGGGAAGGGATGGACAAAAGGAACGCGAATCACCATCGCCGACGCCGGCGGCACGTGGTTCGAGCGCATCCAATGCGAGATGAGAAGACTGATGGGCGGCGGAAACGGAGTCAACGTGATGCTGTACGCCCGCGACATCGTTGCCAAGGACGAAGTGGGCGACGAGCTCTTCGTTGCCCACACCGAAACCGACGGCACGCTTTCGTTCCTCTCCGCCACGGTCGAGAGCGAAGTCTGCGTCCCGATGCAATGGTACAACATCGAGGAATTCAACGACGGTAACATCCTCCCTTCCTACCTGAAGGAGGGAATGGAGAAACTAAAGGAAAAACTAAAGAAGCTGCCGGAACCTACGCACGGCATGCAGCTCGAAATGCTGAAAACACAATGGGGACGGATCAAGAAAATCTTGTCTGACCCCAGCCTGAAAGCAGAGGACAGGAACGCCATCGAGCAGGAAGTGGCGAAACTTGCCGCCGAGATGGAAAGCCAGCTAAAGAAATAGCGAGAACGGCACTACATTCAAAAACACACATCCGACCCACATGACACACAAGCAGACAAACGCCATCGGCTGCCTGCTGCTTTGCCTCTTCTTCCAAGCACAAAGCACGATGGCCGACAACGGAGTAGACCCCTCCGCTTTGGAAAAAATATACCAGGAAGTGAAAAACACGACAGGCGTGGAGATAAGCCGCGTGCAGTACTCCGGCGACTTCAGCAGCGAAATCAGCGGATTCGAGTGGCAGGCCGGCGACGGACGGGGAACGACCACGGGCGAGCGGCTCATGGTGAAGAACCCGGATTCCGGCAAAGTGAAGCGCTACTACAAAACGTTCCGGTCGTACAAGGCAGAGACGCACGTCATACTGGACGAAGAGAAGATGCGGGCCGCCGTCGGACTGAACGACTTGCAGCTTTTCTACGGAATGCGGATGGGCGACGACGGCGAGCTCTATTTCCTGAAAGCCAGGACGGACGACTGCCTCTGCGTCGTCAAAGACTGGGACAAGCGCGACCATTACAAGGGGCCGCAGCCAAAGCCCGACCATTGGGCCGCCATCGACGAGGAGACGAAACGCCTGCTCGGAGTGAGCCACCTGTGGATGGGCATCAGGCGCAACTTCGCCTTCATGGAGCGCGTGAAGCTCGACTGGGACAGCCTCTACGCGGCGACGGTCTCAGAAATGAAAGCCGCCAAGGACAACGGCGAGGCGGTGAAAGTGCTGCAGAAGATGGCGGCCGCAGTGGGGAACGGACACACCTACGTCTATGCCTACGGCAACGTGGAGCGCGAGCAGCCGGCCCCCTTCACCACCAGGCTGATTGACGGAAAGGTGTATGTGGACCAGGTGGAGAGCACGGCGCTGAAAGCCAAAGGCGTGCGCCGGGGGCTGCAGGTCGTCACCATCGACAGCATGGACGTCTCCGACTACGCCCGTCAGCGCCTGGCACCCTACGTGTCGGCGTCCACCGAGCAGTGGCGGCTCCACCAGATGTTCGACAACCACGCGCTGACGATGCGAACGCGCGGCGACACCATCCAGATAGGCTTCAGCGACGGACGAAAGACTTTCGTGCTGCCCTACGAGACAGGCAGCCTGAAGGCCGACCGCACCGAGAGCGCCGACAACATTGCGTTCGCGAAATACGGCGACATCGGTTACCTGCGCATATCCTCTTTCATGGACAGCAGCATTCCGAAGACCTTCGACAAAATCTATGCGCAGCTGCTCGACACCAAGGCGCTCGTCATCGACATCCGCAACAACGGCGGAGGCAACTCCGGCAACGCCGACTACGTGCTGCGCCACTTCAGTCGCGACAGCATCAGGACCAACTCGTGGAAAAGCCGCAAGTACATCCCGGCGTTCGCCTCGTGGGGCTACAAGGAAGGATGGTACGAGCAGCCCGGCGGCCACATGAGTCCCGTCAGCGACAAGGAGCCCTATCTGAAGCCCGTGGCCGTGCTGGCTGACAAGGGTACGTTCTCGGCAGCCGAGGACTTCATCGGCGTGATGCGCGGCATGCGCACAGGCACGCTGGTCGGCGAGCCCACGGGCGGCAGCACGGGCAACGGCGTGCGCCTGGACGTGATTCCCGGCGCGTGCGCGGCCAACATCTGCGCCAAGCACGACACGGCCTCCGACGGGACGGACTTCGACGGCGTGGGGTTCCAGCCCGACATTCCCGCCACGGAAACCTACCAGTCCTACTTCAAGGACCGGCAGGACAACTGCCTGCGCACAGCCATCCGGCACCTGAAGCAGCAGCTGGAGCTTCGCTCCAAGAGCGCAGGTGCGGCTGGCCGCGCGCCTGAATAGCAGACCACGGCATCATGTAGCGTGAATATATAGTTAGTTATTGTAGAGGCAGCGGCTCTGTGAAGAACTGCTGCCTTTTCCTTGTGCCAGCGGCGGCCTGCGTTTCCAAAAAAACACTGCGGAGCGGCCGGAAAGACGTCCGCGGAGAAAAAGATTTTCCTCTGCGGACAAAATTGTTTTCGTCCGCAGAGCGAGGCGAAAAACACTGCGGACGCTTTTTCCGCCCGGCGCGCCGCCCCCCGCCGCGCGGCGGGGCAGCGGCAACCGCCGTTCCCGCCCGGCCTCCACTTTCCCCGTCGGCAACGATTTTCATTATAATCATATAACAATTTTAATTTAGAAATAAATATGATAATGATGATGGGCTGTCGAATGTGTCGAAAAGAAAACCGCCGTTCGCTTGCACCTGAAGTTAATGTTTCGGGAGGACGCGTTTTCCACATCGTTGCCAACAATCCAAGCACCTGCCGCAGAAAGCGTTGCGCATCTTTTCCACACGCTGTCGACAAGCGCGCCTGTCGATAGAAAGCGACAACTTCGGCTGTTGACAACGGCGGAAAAGGCCTTGAAAACTTTGTTACAAAAAACGCTAACTTTCCTTGGTGTTCTCGTCGGCGTCGGCGTATATGAAAATTTGCGGGAAAGTCAATGGAAAGTTTTCAAAAGTTGTCGCTCGGTTTTCAACAAGTTTTCAGCCTGTGGCTGTTGATAAGCCGCGCTACGCCTCCGCCGTGGCAGCGCGGCTGGCGGAGCGGGGCAGGGCGCGCGCGGTGCTTGCGGCGTCCGTGCGGAGGAAGCGTCGCTTTTTTTTAACGCCGAAAAAGTTTGGACACGACGGAATAAAGGCGTACCTTTGCCGCAGTCAAATTCAGTGGATGAAGGGTTCCGATGCTTTTAGCCGAGCATTGGGATTCTTTTGTTTATTAGGATTGCACGAAGTGAAGTAAAGATTGCCAACAACCTAACAAAGAAACACAACTATGGCATACATGTCGCAGGAGGGCTATGACCGGATCATGGCCGAAATCAAGCAGCTGGAGGAGGTGGAGCGCCCCGAGGTGATTCGCCAAATTCAGGAGGCGAGAGAGAAGGGCGACCTCTCCGAGAACGCGGAGTACGACGCGGCGAAGGAGGCGCAGGGCAAGCTCGAGTCGAAAATCGCCCAGCTGAAGGCGTCGCTCGCCGACGCGAAAATCATAGACACCTCGAAGGTGCAGACCGACGTGGTGCAGATTCTCTCGAAGGTGGAGATGAAGAACGTGAAGACGGGCGCGAAGATGACCTACACGCTGGTGAGCGAGAGCGAGGCCAACCTGCGCGAGAACAAGATTTCGGTGCAGACGCCCATTGCCCAGGGACTGCTGGGCAAGCGCGTGGGCGACACCGCCTCCATCAAGATTCCGCAGGGCTTGATTGAGCTGGAGATTGTGAGCATTTCCGTGTGACCACCGTCAGGAAAAAGAGAAGACCATGGGTATTTTTGCAAAGATAGCGGCCGGTGAGATTCCGAGCTACAAGTGCGGTGAGAGCGACGAGTTCTATGCGTTCCTCGACATCAACCCGCTCGTGGAGGGACACACGCTGTGCATTCCGCGCCGCGAGGTGGACTACATCTTCGACATGGACGACGACGAGCTGGCGCGCTTCCAGGTGTTCGCCAAGCGCGTGGCGCGCGCCATCAGGGCGGCCTTTCCCTGCGTGAAGGTGGGCGAGGCTGTGCTGGGGCTCGAAGTGCCGCACGCGCACATCCACCTCGTCCCGATGCAGAGCGAGAAGGACATGATGTTCGGCAACCCGAAGCTCTCGCTCCCCGCCGAGCGGATGCAGGAGATTTCGGAGCGTATCTTCGCCGAGTACCGGCGGCTGTGAGGGGGATGGAAAAGGAAAGGCTGCTTGTCGTCAAGGTGGGCGGCGGCATCGTGGAGAACGAGGAGAGCCTGTCGCGGCTGCTCGACGACTTTTCGCGCATCGTGGAGCGGAAGGTGCTGGTGCACGGCGGCGGCCGCTCGGCCACGAGGCTGGCGGCCGACCTCGGCATCGAGAGCAAGATGGTGGGCGGCCGGCGCGTGACCGACGCGGAGATGCTGCGCGTGGTGACGATGGTGTACGGCGGCCTGGTCAATAAGAACATCGTGGCCGGGCTGCAGGCGCGCGGCGTGAACGCCTTGGGGCTGACGGGCGCGGACATCGACGTGATGCGCAGCCGCAGGCGGCCGGCGCAGCCGGTGGACTACGGCTTCGTGGGCGACGTGGAGCGGTGCGACGGCAGGGTGCTGTCGCGGCTTGTGGGCGAGGGCGTCGTGCCGGTGATGGCGCCGCTGACGCACGACGGGCGCGGCTCGATGCTCAACACGAACGCCGACACCATCGCCGGCGAGACGGCCAAGGCGCTCGCCCCTTACTTCGACGTGACGCTGGTCTACTGCTTTGAGAAGGCGGGCGTGTTGCGCGACGAGCATGACGAGGAGAGCGTCATCCCCCGTATTTCCGAGCGGGACTTCCGCCGGCTCGTGGCCGACGGCACGATACAGGGCGGCATGATTCCGAAGATTGAGAACGCGCTCTCCGCCTGCCGGGCAGGCGTGGGGCGCGTGCTTGTCACGCGCGCCGACCGCATCGGGCGCGCGGGCGGAACGGTCATCCGGCTCGGCTGACTCGCGCACGGAAGAAGCGGCGGAGGCGGGCGGAAAGGAGCATTCTTGCTATCCTTTCCGCCCGCCTCCGCCGCTTTCTGTCCGTGCCTTTCCAGCCCTTCGCGCTGGCCTCCGCCTACCAGTGGAACTTGTCGGGCACGGGGTCGTAGCCGCTTCCGCCCCAGGGATTGCAGCGGACGATGCGCTTGACGGCGAGGTAGAGCCCCGCCAGCGGGCCGTGCCGCTTGATGGCCTCCACGGCGTAGGCCGAGCAGGTGGGGGTGAAGCGGCATGCCGGCGGCGTGAGGGGGGAGATGCACCGCCGGTAGAAGTAGATGGGGAGGAGCAGGGCCCATGAAAGGGCTTTGCCGATGGCGCGGAGTGCCTGCGACATGTGGGGTGGAGTAGGGGGGTGTGGAGTGGGGGGCATGCTTTTCCGGACGGGGCGGCGGCTATGTCTTGTCGGCCGCGAGCTTCTCTCCGATTCGCCGCAGGATTTTCCGCACGCTGTGGGCCACCTGCTCCGACGTGCAGGGCGTGTCGCTGATGCAGATGAACGCGATGGCGAGGCGCTGCCCGCCGCGTCCCTGCATGAGTTTCCACAGCGGCAGCTTGTTGCGCCGGTATGCCTCGCGCACCTGGCGCTTCATGCGGTTGCGGTCCACCGCGCGGCGGAGTTTGCGCTTCGGGACGCTGACGAGCACGGCCACGGGCATTTCGGGCGCGCCTTTCTCCCCGTCGCTCACCATGGCGTAGACAGCGCGAAGCGGAAATGCAGCCAGCGATGCATTCCCGCCTCCAAAGAGCTTTTCGACGAGCAGCCGGCTGCAGACGCGCTCTGCCTTGGTGAGTGTCTCCGACATCTTGGTGCTGTGCCGCTATTTCTTTGCCGCCGTGCCCTGGCGCTTGATGAAGTCCTCGATGATGGCGGGGACGCTCCGAAGCTCGGCCGTTGGGCGCATGTCCACGCGCAGCCCGGCGGCCTCGGCCGCGTCGATGGTCTTCTGGCCCAGGCAGGCGATGGCCACCTTGTTCTGGTTGAAGTTCGGGAAGTTCTTCGTCAGTGAGTTGATGCCCTCCGGGCTGAAGAACACGAGCATGTCGTAGTCGAAGGGCTCGTCGGGCGTGAAGTCGTTGCTCACCGTGTAGTACATCACCGCCTCGTCGTGCTTCAGCCCGGCTGCGTCGAGCCGCTTCCTCATGTCCTCGTTGTGGGCGGACGACTGCGGCACGAAGTAGTTTTCGGCGCTGTGCTTCTCCATGATGGGGATGAGGTCGTCGATGCGCCCGGTCAGGGGGAAGAACACCTTCCGCTTGCGGTATTGCACGTACTTCTGGATGTAGAGGGCCACCTGCTCCGACTTGCAGAAGTACTTCATCGTCTCGGGAATCGTGACGCGCAGCTCCTTCACCAGGTTGAAGAAGTGGTCGATGCCGTGGCGCGAGGTGAACACGATGGCCGTGTGGCCGGGAATGGACACCTTCTGCTGCCTGAAGTCCTTGGCAGTCATCGGCTCCACCTTGATGAAGGGGCGGAACACCATCTCAAGGTCGTATTTTTCTGCCAGGTCAAAGTATGGGGACTTTTCCGTCTGCGGTTTAGGTTGAGAAATTAGGATTTTTGATACCATCGATTAACCTGTAAAAAGATGAGCTATTGGTCGCCGCCGAAGCCCGCCAGGCCCAACAAACGCCACATCACAAGGGACGGCAGGATTTCGGCGGTGCAAAAGTACAAAAAAAGGAGCAGAACGCTGTACCTTTTCAGCCTAAAGTTAGCATTTAGTTTGTAGAACAGCAGAATCTTATACAAAATGAACGCCCCCAGTGAGCAAATGGCAACTGCACATTGCAATTCGCTGCGATAAATGTCAATCATGGCGAGGGGGAAGGCGGCGAACGAGCAGGCCGAGGTGAGGAAGAAGTAGGCGGACAGCCAGCGGCCGCGCGACTCGCGGTCGAAGAACACCCAGTTCACGGCGGCGTAGGCGGCCCCCTTCGCGAGCACGAGCGCCATGAGGGCGGCCCCCAGGGCCAGCGGCACGAGGCGCGCGTCGATGGGGAGCGCGTCCAGCGCCGCCGCGCCGCCGTGGAGCGCGAGCCTGTTGCCGGCCATCAGCCCGAGGCTCAGGCACAGCACCCCCGTGAGCAGGAGCGTGCCGCGCCGCTCGCCCGCGCCCTTGCCGGTGCGCGCGTCGGAAAACCGGCGCTCCCTCGCGAAGAAGTCCCTCGCGCGGAACAGGATGTAGCGGTGGCTGCGGTGGACGGTGACGGCCAGCACGGCCAGCATCAGCAGGGCGAGCGGCGCGACCGCCGCCGAGTCGCCGAACGTCTCCGCGCGCGGCTGCCCCGCCGCGTCGGCGTCGGGCAGGCCCCTTCCCCTCGCGTAGTACTCGCTCCGGGCGATGGGCGTGGGGAGGGGGCGGATGAGCAGGGAGTCGTAGTTCTCAGGCATCGTGTCGGTCCTTCTTCTTTTTCGTCCGCGCCGCCGCCGGCGCGCGGCTCACAGCCCGAACGCCTCGCGGATGCGCTCCACGCAGTCGAGCTTCTCCCACGTGAAGAGCTCCACCTCGATGTCGCGCCTGCCGATGTAGCGGTTGTCGAAGTGCTTCACCACCGTGCGCGGCCGGCGCCCCATGTGTCCGTAGGCCGCCGTCTCGCTGTAGATGGGGTTGCGCAGCTTCAGCTGCTCCTCGATGGCGCGCGGACGGAGGTCGAAGAGCCGGCCGATCCTGCGCGCTATCTCGCTGTCGCTCGCCGCCACGTGCGAGCGGCCGTAGGTGTTCACGTAGATGCTGACCGGGCGCGCCACGCCGATGGCGTAGCTCACCTGCACGAGCATCTCGTCGGCCACGCCGGCCGCCACCATGTTCTTGGCGATGTGCCGCGCCGCGTAGGCCGCGCTGCGGTCCACCTTCGAGGGATCCTTGCCCGAGAACGCGCCGCCGCCGTGCGCGCCCTTGCCGCCGTAGGTGTCCACGATGATCTTGCGCCCCGTCAGCCCCGTGTCGCCGTGGGGGCCGCCGATGACGAACTTGCCCGTGGGGTTCACGTGGTAGGTGATGTTGGCGCCGAACAGCGCGCGCACCTCCTCGCTCTTGATCTCGGACAGCACGCGGGGCATGAGCACGTTGATGACGTCCTGCCTGATCTGCGCCAGCATCTGCTTGTCGGCGCGCTCCTGGTCGAGCGTCAGCGACGGGCGCACGAAGTCGTCGTGCTGCGTGCTGACCACGATGGTGTCGATGCGCGCGGGGCGGCCGTCGTCGCCGTATTCGACGGTCACCTGGCTCTTCGAGTCGGGGCGCAGGTAGGTCATTTGCTTGCCCTCGCGCCGGATGTCGGCCAGCGTGCGCAGGATGTGGTGGCTCAGGTCGAGCGAGAGCGGGATGTAGTTCTCCGTCTCGTTCGTGGCGTAGCCGAACATCATGCCCTGGTCGCCCGCGCCCTGGTCCATGGGCAGCCCGCGCTCCACGCCCCGGTTGATGTCCGCGCTCTGCTCGTGGATGGCGCTCAGCACGCCGCAGCCCTCGGCCTCGAACTTCAGCTCGGCCTTCGTGTAGCCGATGCGCCGGATGGTGGCGCGCGCCACCTCCTGCAGGTCCACGTAGGCGTCCGACTTCACCTCGCCGGCGATGACCACCTGGCCCGTCGTCACGAGCGTCTCGCAGGCCACCTTCGAGCTGCTGTCGTAGGCCAGCAGCTCGTCGAGCACGGCGTCCGAAATCTGGTCGGCCACCTTGTCGGGATGGCCCTCGCTCACGGATTCCGATGTAAATAGATAACCCATACCTTTTTAAGTTAAAAAAGTGAATGACTGGAAGTAAGTGGTTAAAAATGGCGTGGGGGAGAAATGGGGAGAAGATGCGCGGATGGAACCATGCCCGCCGTCCGAAGCCGTCCGCGCCGGGCGGAACGCTGGTTCTGGCATCCTTTTAGCATTTTTTTCTGTGGTTGCAAGCAGCCCAAATCTGTCCACATGTCGTTTCTGGCGGCAAAGGTAGCGCATTTTCCCGAAACGCGCGCCCTTTCCCGCCCTTTATTTTTTTCCGGCGCAGGACGGGGGCGCGAGCAGGGGGCGACACTCCCCGCAGGGGGCGGGATTGGCCCGGGCCGCCGGCGCCCGCTCTCGCAGGCAGCTTGCCGCCGGGCTTGCAGATGCCCGGAAAAAACTCTGCGGAGGGGGCGTGAAAAGCTCCGCAGAGAAAAATATTTTCGTCTGCGGACGAAATGTGTTTTCTCTGCGGAGCGCGGGAACTTCCTCTGCGGCGTTTTTTTGCGCGCCGCCTGCCCCTCCTCCGTCCGCGGTGTCCTGCGCGGAGCGGAGGAGGGGGGGCGGGCGGGCGGCGCTACTTCGCCAGCACCTTGCGGCCGCCCACGATGTAGACGCCCGGCGCGGCGGCGGCCTTCACGCGGCGGCCCGTGAGGTCGTAGGCGGCGGGTGCGGCGGCGGAAGGCGCCGGGGCGGCGCCGATGGTCGTGGCGAGGCCGTCGACGACGATGCGGATGTCGGCGCCGGAAAGGTCGGTGCCGTCCGTCTCGATGTAGGCGCGGAAGGGCCTTGCCTGCGCGCCATCGGCGGCGGCGCGGAACGACAGCCTGTCGTCGTCGAAGAGCCAGGCGCTGCCTTCGGGCGACGTCGGGCGCAGCGCGCCCACAATTCTGGCCGTGCCCTCGGCGGAGGTGAGGATGCGCGCCCTCGGCTCTGCCATGACGCGGACGTTCGCGTTGCTCAGGCCGCCCTTCCAGGCCGTGGTCCCCGGGCAGCGGACGAAGCAGGGCGTGCCGCCGGTGACGGTCAGCCCGTACCAGTCCTTGAAGCTGAGCGTGACGGTGTTGCCGTCCGACACGCTCAGCTCGTCGGCGGCCAGCACGCTGGCGCCTTCGCCGAAGAGCTGCGCTGCCTGCCTGACGGAGAACGAGAAGGGGAGGCACACGATGTTGCCGTCGTGCGTGCCGGCCCGCTCGTAGCTCACGCTTCGGGCCGTGAACGCGGCGTGCGACTGGAACGCGTAGGCGTCGTTGATGGCGAGGCTGTCGCACGCGCCGTCGACGACGACGTTGTGGTCGTCGCCCGCCTGCCCCGGGTTGGCGAACACCACGAGGTTCGGGTTCTTCGCCGTGGCGGCGGCGAGGCGGTTGGCGCTGGCCAGCTGCGTGATGTCGGCGGAGAGGACGCCCTCGTCGGCGAGCGCGTCGGTGTCGAGGTCGGCGTTGCCGTAGAGGTCGGCGTGCGTCCCGTCGTCCGAGATGACGGTCATGCGGTCGGCGTCGCCCACGAAGTCGACGGTCACGTCGTCGAAGGCGAGCCAGTTGGCGTTGCTCCTGTCGGCCTTGAACCCGAACGTGAGCACGCCGTCGTCGCCCACGCGGCCCACCACCGACGCGACGGCGCAGAAGCCCGTGCCGGCGAGCGCGCCGGCGCCGATGTCCCTGCCGCGGCGGATGGGGCGCGAGGCCTCGTTGGCGACGATGGAGAGCCCGTCGGCGGCGGCGAGCGCGTGCTTCTCACGCACGGCGCGCACGTTGGCCCTCACCTGGTAGTAGCCCTTCGGGAGGCCGTCGAGCGTGCAGGTGGCCGCCACGCCCTGGAGCGTGTTGTCGGAGGGGGTCCACAGCTCGTAGAAGGGGCGGACGAGCTTGCTGCCGTCGGCCTCCTGCCCCGTGGACCACGTGTTGCGCTGCACGGCGGCCGCCGACTCGCCCGTGCGGGCGACGGTCCAGCCCGGGTCGGTGGCGCCCGTGTAGTGGGCGACGCGCAGGGGCTTCGTCCAGCTGCCCTCGAACGACGGCGTGCCGGCGCCGAGCATCTTGGCGCGGAAGCGCGCTATCTTCACCGCGCTCAGCCCGAGCGTGTCGACGCAGTAGTTGTCGAACTTGTCGCGCAGGGTCTTGCCGTCCAGCGCCTTGATGACGGCCATCTTGTCCGTCATCCTGAACCATGGGCCGTCCAGCTTGCGCGTGCCGGCCCACGAGAACGAGGTGAGCTCGTAGTCCTTGTAGATGGCGTCCGCGCCCAGGCCGAGCAGGCCCTCGATCAGGAACGCCATGACGCCGGTGCGGTCCGCGCCCCACACGCAGTGGAAGTAGACGGGACGGTCGGCCAGCACGTGGTCCATGACGAAGTTGAGGTTGGCGGCGTGCTTGGTGCGGTTGGAGTCGTTGGTGAGCGACGTGCCGTCGGAGATTTCCATGTTCGACGCCAGGTAGTCGGTGTCGCCGCCCAGCGGCGAGGCGAGGTTCTCGCCGTAGTAGGCCGTCTTGTCCACGTGGAACGAGCGCAGGTCGAGGTCGGCGCGGATGCCGAGCGCGCGGAGCAGCTGGCGCGCCTCGGGCGTCGACTCGTGCACGTAGTTCGCGCCGCGCATCTCGCCGCCCCGGTAGACGAGCCCGTAGCGCACGGTGTGCCCGTCGTCGGTGGTCCATCCGCCCAGGTCGCGGATGTTGCTCATGCCGCCGGCCTTCACCATGCGCAGCCGTCCGCTGGTGGCGATGGTGCCCTCCGACGTCGTCTTGCCGCCGCCGCCGATGGTGTAGGTGTAGGTCTTGCCGGGCACGAGCGCGCCGAGCTCGCAGTGGTCGGCGTTCGCCGCGATGGCGAGCGTCGCCACGACGCCGCCGTCGCGGCTCAGCGTCAGCGTCTGCTCGCCGTCCGACAGCGGCACGGGCACGAAGGCGGTGTTGGGCTGGTCGGGCCGCCCCACGGGGGGCGCGGTGTATTTGGTGATGGCCGATGTCGATGCGTCGGTGTAGGTGGTGTTGTTCAGGAAGTTGCGCACGTTGGTGTTCTCGACGTTGACGGCGATGGCGACGTTGGAGAAGTCGATCTCGCGCGTGGCGAATGCCGATGCGTCGGTGTCGTCCACCGTCACGGTGTAGCCCTTGTACGTGCCCTGCAGCATGGCGCTTTCCCAGGGCGTGGGCGCGCGGTCGGGCTTGCCCGGGACGACGCGCACGCCGCTGAACGTGAGCGCGTCGGTGTCGGCGGCTGCCCTCACCATGTAGGGCCGTCCCGCCTCGATGGCCCCGACGGGCTGCAGCACGAGCGTCTGCCCGTCGAGCGCGAGGATGCGCGCGGCCGCGAGCGGCGCGGGCACGGGCGTGTCGAACGGCAGGCAGAGCGGCGTCCACGTGCCGGCGGCGAAGCGCTTGTTGAGCGTCACGTTGGCGGAGGGGACGATGTGGTCCACCGCGAGCGAGTCGCCCTCGTCGAGCGTCAGGCTCACCGTGGGCGCGCCGTAGTAGAGGCGGAAGTTGTCGAACGGCATCCAGGCCGTCGCCGAGAGCACGCCCGTGTCCCAGCGCACGCCGATGTCGAAGTCGTTGTTGCCGGCGGTGAAGTCTGCCTCCGCCACGTTCCAGTAGCGTCCCTGCGCGCAGGCCATCCTGAAGCCGGTGAGCCCGTTGGGCACCGTCAGCCCGTTGGCACCGCCCACGTCGGGCATCGACGTCGACGCCGACGTGCACGAGGGCGTGTAGCGCGCGTCGCTGTGCATGCTGCGGATGGGAACCTCGGTGTCGCCGAGCGTCAGCTTCGCCTTGCTGTCGAAGACGCCCTTCTCGTAGTTGTCGGCGTCGACGGTGAAACTGCGCGAGCGGAAGAAGGCCTGCACCTCGAGGGTGTAGTGTCCGGCGGGCAGGCCGCTGAGGCGCTGCTTCATCGAGAAGTCGTTGGTCGTCCCGAACTTCTCGCAGTTCTGCCTGTCGGCGTCCCACGTGACGCTCGCGCTCGTGCCGCCCAGCGTCCAGTCGGCCACGTCGGTGTCGAGGCTGGCGTTGCGGATGAGCGGCGTGAGGTCGAAGTAGCCGCACGCCGTGTTCGCCGCGTAGGTGGAGAGGAGCGTGTGGAACGCCGAGCGCGCGTCGGCCGTGGCGGCGTCCACGTCGTCGGCCGTTGCGGCGTTGTCGAGGCGCGCGCGCACGCCGGCCATGGCGGCGTCGAAGCCGCTGCGGTCCGCCGCCTGTGCCGCCACCTGCTCGTAGCGCGCGAGGCCGGCCTTGGCTGCCTCGGCCCTGGCGGCCACCCCGTAGCGGCTGACGACGAGGTCGCGGTAGGCAATCCAGTTGTCGTAGATGTAGCCGAAGCGGCTGAGCGAGACGGTGAGCTTGCCGTCGGCGCCGACGTAGGTCTGCACGCTGTTGGCGTAGGCCCCCGTGTCCATCCACGCGCCGGCGGCGGCGAGCGTGTTGGGGATGTAGTAGGTGGAGTCGCCGATGACGGCGGTGAGCGCGTTGTCCATGCCGTTCGACTGGCCGTCGAGCAGCGGCGCCGTGGTCTTGCCGTCGAGGATGGAGTGGATTTTCACGGAGTCGCCGTTGACGGTGAGGAAGGCGCAGTGCTCGTCGTAGCCGCTGTTGGCCTGCGCCACGACGTTCGACCGCTTGCCGTAGCGGCAGAAGGCGTTGATGCTGATGGTGTAGAGCCCCTCGGGCAGCCCCGTGTAGCGCCAGGTCTTCCTGAACGCAGCGTTGCTGCCCGCCCAGTTCTCGGCGGCGGCTGTGGTCGAGGTCTCGGCCGCCGACTTGTAGACCACGGGGACCATCGCGGCGAACTCCGCCTCGCCGACGCCCTCCGCCTCGAGCGCGGCCTTGCGGGCGGCGGCGGCGCGGCTGGCGACGAGCGCGTCGTAGTCGCCGCGGCCCATGAGCCGCCAGACGAGCGCGTCGTCGTCGGCGGGGGTGTGCCCGAGCTTGTTGTCCGACGAGATGCAGACGTAGCCCGTCGACTTGCTGTTGTTGGCCCTGATGACGAACGACTGGCCGTCGGGCTGGGGAATGACCTTCATCTCCGTGTATTTCGAGCCGTCGGTGTAGAGGCTCGTCGTGCCGCCCGAATACAGGTACAGCTGGTTGTCGAGCATCTGTATGACGGCGGAGCTGTCGGCGCCCCCGGGGATGATTTTCACGGGGATGCCGTGGTCGTCGAGCACGGCGCGCGTCTGGTAGTTGCGGCTGCGGGTGATGAACTTCGGCTTGCCGCCGGACATGGTGTAGATGTAGCCCGTCACGGTGTCGGTGCCGATGACGGGGGCTGGCGTCTTGCCGCCGCCCGTCTCGCCGCCGTCCTCGGCGACGGCCGGCGTTTCGTCCGCCACGGGCGATGCGGCGGAACGGCCGGTGGAAGCCTGCTGGGCGAACGCCCATGCCGCGCCGGCACATAGCAGCAGAAGTGCCGGGCAGAGAAGGTGTTTCTTCATTTGGCGTTTGGTTTTTAAGGGGTGTTTGGTCTTAAGGTTATGCCCGGGGGGATGGGGGCGGCCCGTCGCGCGCCGGCTCTTCTTCCGGGGGGCGGTTCAGGATTTGCGCGCCTGCCTGGCGAACTCGCCGGGCGTGATGCCGAACTGCTTCATGAAGCAGCTCGTGAAGTAGGACGCGGAGCTGAAGTTGAGCCGCTCGCTCACCTCGCGGACGCCCAGCCCCTCGCCCAGCATCCGGGCGGCGCGCTTGAGGCGGCAGAGGCGGATGTAGCTGTTGGGCGAGAGCGAGGTGACGCCCTTCACCTTGCGGTAGAGGGTGCTGACGCTCATGCACATGTGGTCGGCGACGAACTCGACGGACAGCTCGTCGCGGGAGATGTTGCCGTTGATGAAGGCGTCCATCTTCTCCAAGAACTGCCCGTCGGCGCGCGCCACCGCCACGTCGCTCGTCAGGGCGAACGGCGAGTGGATGAACGTCTGGCGGATGAGCTCGCGGTTGCTGATGAGGTTGTCGATTTGCGCCAGCAAGTGCTGGGTGGAGAACGGCTTCTGGATGTAGGCGTCGGCTTGCGTGCGCAGCGCGCTCATGTAGTCGTCGAACGAGGTCTTTGCCGTCAGCATGACGATGGGGATGTGGCAGGTGTGGAAGTCGGACTTCAGGCGCGCGCAGAGCCGGATGCCGTCCATGACGGGCATCATGATGTCGGAGACGACGAGCGCCACGCCCTGCTCCCGGAGGACGTCGAGCGCCTCCTGCCCGTTCCCGGCCTGTAGCACGCGGTACTTCGCGTCCAGTTCCTGCGCGACGAACTCGCGCAAGTCCCGCTCGTCGTCCACCAGCAGGACGGAGGGCCTCCGCCCCTCGCCCGCCGGCGCGTCGCCGTCCTCGCGCTCCGCCCCGCCGCCGGGCCGCTCGTCCGCCGCCTCGCCGCGCATCGGCTGGTAGGCGGGCAGGCAAAGCACGAACGAGTTGAGCGCGGCCTCCTTGTCGTCCAGGTAGAAGCGGCCGTTGTGCAGCTGCGCCAGCGAGCGCGTCAGCGGCACGCCCAGCCCGCTGCCCTGGATGGTGGCCTGGCTTTGGTTGGCGTAGTACTGCTCGAAGGGCTGGAAGATGCGCTCCACCTGCCCGGGCGGGATGCGCGGGCCGTCGTTGCTGACGCGCAGCACCACTTCCCGCTGCCCGGCCTCGCTGGCTTCCGCGAGCGACACGGCCACCCGCCGCTCGCAGAACTTGCAGGCGTTGGACAGGATGTTGCTCACCATCTTGACCAGCGAGTCGCGGTCGGCCATCACCGGGCGGCGGGCGCCGTCCAGGCCCCGCAGCGCGAGCTCGATGCCCCGCTTCTCCACGAGCGGGCGGAAGTTCTCCACCTGCTCGCGCACCACCTCCGCCGCGTCGAGCAGGACGAAGTTCATGGGCAGCTGCTTCGATTCAATCTTGCGGAAGTCGAGCAGCTGGTTCACCAGCGCCAGCAGGCGGTTGGTGTTGCGCCGCAGCAGGCGGAGCGTCTCCCGGGCGTCGGGCAGCTGGCCCGCCTGCGCGCGCAGGCGGTCGCAGCACCCGGAAATCAGCGTCAGGGGCGTGCGTATTTCGTGGGTGATGGTGGTGAAGAAATTGACCCTCGCCTGCAGAATCTCCTTCAGGTGCTCGTTCTGCAGCACCACGATGCGCTCCCGGTACTCGCGCCGCTTGCGCAGGTAGAGCCCGGCGGCCAGGGCGGCCAGCAGCGCGGCGGCCAGCGCGCCGAGCAGGACGCGGAACGCCGGGCTGTGCAGGAACGTGGGGCGCACGGTGAGCTCCAGCAGGCTGGCCTCGCCGTCCCACTGCGTGGGGTCGGCCGTGGCCTGCACCTCGAGGCGGTACGTGCCGGGCGAGAGGCGCGTGAAGTGCAGCCCGCCCTTGTCGGCGGCGGCCACCTGCCACGGCGCGCCGTCCCGCAGGCGGTAGCGGAACCAGAGGGGCGTGTGCCACGCCTGGCCGGGCACGGCGTAGTGGATGCTGAAGACGCTGTCCTCGGGCACGCTCGCCTTCCCCGCCCGCAGGCCGGCGAAGACGGATGCCGCCGCCGGCGCCGCCTGGCTGCCGACAACCAGGTCGGTGAACTCGGCGCGGGCGTCCGCCGGGCGGTCCGAGAGGGCGGCGGGCGCGAAGTCGATGAGCCCGTCGTAGGTGCCCATGTAGATGCGCCCGTCGAGGTCCTGGTAGCTGGAGTGGTAGTTGAACAGGTCGTAGGGCAGGCCCTCGCCCATGCCGTAGTGCGACGCCTCGTCGCGCTCCGCGTCGTAGCGGTAGAGCCCGCTGAAAGTGCCGACCCACAGCTTTCCGCCCGCGCCCTCGGCCACGCTGCTCACCGTCACCTGCTGCCGGCCGGAGGCGAGCGCGGCGGTGCGCGCCTGGCCCGCCTGCGGGTCGTACTCCACCAGCCCGAAGCGCTTGCTCCCCACCCACAGGCGGTGTCGGGAGTCCTGGAAGACGGTCGTGGCCGACGGATAGGGGTATTCGGTCCTGCGCCCGGCCCAGCGCCCGTCGCCCGTGCGCGTGAGGCGGTAGAGCCCGCTGCCCAGCGTGCCGAGCCACACGCGGTGCTGCCGGTCTTCGTAGATGGCGTGCGCGAACGGGGCGCCCAGCCCCTCGATCCGCCGGAAGCGTCCCGAGGCGGGGTCGAGCCAGCACGCCCCCGCGATGGTCCCGACGAGGAGGGCGCCGCCGGACGTGCGGCGTATGCAGACGAGCGTGTTGCTTGCCAGCCCGTCGGCCGTGCCGTAGTGGGCCACGACCTGCCGCGTCAGCACGTCGAGCGCGTAGAGCCCCCCGTCGAAGGTGCAGACCCACAGGCGGCCGCCGTCGGCGCAGAGCCCCTGTATGTTCTTGCTGACGGCGCGCCCCTGCCATGCGAGCTCCACGCGGCGGAGCGTGTGGGACGCAGGGTCGAGCAGGGCCAGCCCGCCGTCCTCGCTGCCGACCCACACCTGCCCCTGTGCGTCGCGGCAGATTTCGCGGATGATGTTGGCCACGGCGCGCCCCTCGCCGTCGGCCACCCGCAGGTGCCGGAAGTCGGGCGTCCCGAGGCGGATGCGGTTGGCGCCGTTGAAGTAGGTGCCCGCCCACATGCAGTCGCCCCCGCCGGGCGTGAGGACATAGACGGCGTTGTCGGAGAGGGAAGCCCCGCCGCCGAAGTTCTTGGCGATGCGGTCGGTGAACCGCCGCTCGGCCACGTCGTAGATGTGGATGCCCGTCTCGCTGCCCATCCACACGCGCGTGCCGTCGAGCGTCGCCATGGTGTGGATGACGAGCGGCTCGGCAAAGTCGGCGGGCGCGAACAGCTGCTCCGCCTCTCCCGTGGCGGGCGTGTAGAGGTATGCCGAGCGCGCGTTGCAGACGAGCAGCAGGCGGTCGTCGTCGCACTCCTGCATGCAGGTGATGCTTCCCGGCGGATTTCCGGGCAGCGGCAGGCGGACGGGCACGAACCGCCGGCGGCGGCTGTCGTAGCGGCGGAGCGTGCCGTCCGTGAAGGAGAGCCACACCGCGCCTCGCCGCGTGACGTGCGCCTGCCGGGGGCGCGCGGCCCCGCGGCAGGGGAACACGAGCGTCTGCCGCCTCGCCGCGTTGCGGTAGACGACGCAGTCCCACGCCAGCATCCAGACGCCGCCCTGTGCGTCGGGGCAGAGGGTGTGGGTGGAGTAGTTCTTGAGGCCGCTGCCGATGCCGAGCCTGCGCACGCGCCCCGTCCGCGGGTCGATGGCAAAGTCGCCGGTGTCCGTCGACACCCACAGCGTGCTGTCGCTCGTCTCGGCGATGGCGTGCACCTGGTTTTCCTCGACCCGCGGGTCGCCGGAGTCCGGCAGGGCCACGTTGCGGAGGTGGATGCCGTCGTAGCGGCACAGCCCGCGGCGCGTGCCTATCCACACGTAGCCGCGCGTGTCGCGGCAGATGGCATTGACCGTGAGGTTCTCAAGCCCCTGCTCGCGCCCGTAGCGCTCGACGCTCCAGTCGCCGCCGCGCGCGGGGGCAAGCGCGAGCAGCCAGCACCCGGCGGCGAGCGCGGCCCTTGTTCCGGGAAAGACCTTAAACATGGACAAATGACTAAGGTTCAACAATTTGCGTGTTTTCTGAAAGAAGCGGAAACCCTGCGCGGAAAACGTCCGCGGAGAAACGTCACGCGCTCCGCAGAGGAAACAATTTTTGTCCGCGGACAAAAATATTTTTCTCTGCGGACGTTTTCCAGTCGCTCCGCAGTGTTTTTCCGGCACGTGCCGGCAGTGGCCTAACTGCCTGTTCTGCAATAGGATGTGGAGGAGGCGCGTCCGCGCGCGGGAGAGGATGGAAAAAATGCTGCAAGGCCGGACAAGGCGGCCTTGCAGCACGCCGCAGCAGTTTATTTCACCAGCACCTTGCGGCCGGCCACGACGTAGATGCCGCGCGCGAGGCTTGCGGAGGAGAGGCTTTCGCCCACGCGGCGGCCCGAGAGGTCGTAGACCCCGCAGTCCTGCCGCGCGGCGCGCGCCACGATGTCGGCGACGCCGGTGGACATGGGCTGGTCGACGTAGTAGAGCTTCACGTTGTCGAAGCACACCCACCCCTGTGGCATGTTGCCGGCGTATTTCAGCAGCCCCACGCGCAGGTCGCCCGGACGGGCCAGCTCCAGCGTGACGGCCTCGTTCCGGTAGAAGTCCTTGGTGTTGAACGCCTCCTCGGCCTGCGCCACGTTGTCGGGATAGTTGTAGTAGGTGTAGTCCGTGTGCTCGTCGTAGAGCGACATGAACGGATGTGAGGCCTCGGCATCGCCGCTGCGGAGGTAGTAGACGGCGGGCAGCTCCTCCGTGCCAAGCCGGTGGGCGTTGTAGCCGGTGTTCTTCGTGCCCGAGCGCTGGAATCCCTGGATGGTCATCCGGTAGGTGCCGGCCGGCATGTTCGCCAGCACCTGGTAGTTGTCGAACAGCTTCCAGTACTGCTCGGCGACGGTGCCGGGGGCGGCGGTCATGGGCGTGCCGCTCCAGCCGCTGCTGCCGTCGGCAAAGTCGGGGTTGGCGAGCAGCGCCGTGATGTCGACAACGACACCGCTCTGCCCGCCGCTGACGGCGGTGGCGCGCTGCGCGTAGACCTTGGCCGCCAGCGCCTCCCGGGCCGACAGCAGGTGGGCGATGACCGTCGCGGGGTCTTCCTTCAGCGAGCCGTACTCCGCGAGCGCGGTGTTGGCGGCGGCCACCTCGTCGGCGAAGTCGCCGCCGGCCAGGGCCGTGAGCGCCTCCAGCGTGTCGCGCAGGGCGTAGAGCCGCACCTCGTCGCTGGCGGCGGACATCTCGCGCGTCTTGCTCCAGATGGCGGCCACCTCGTCGGCGCTCAGCGCGCGGTCGAACACGCGGAGGTTGTCCATCCACGTCTCGGCCATCACCGCGTCGGCCGCGTAGGGCGAGCGTCCCAGCCATGCCTTCACGCTCTCCGCCGGCGCGAGGGCGTTCATGCCGGCCGACGTGCCGCGCAGCTGCCCGTCCACATAGATGCGCGCCGTGCCGTCGGCCTGCGTGTAGGTGACGTTGTGCCAGCGCCCCTGCTGCAGGCGGCTGTTGGAGTTGACGCTTGCCTTGCTGCCGCCGGCCGCCGTCTCGGCGTACCAGTTGTTGTTGTTGGAGGGGCAGACGATGCCCGTGTAGTCGGCCTCGCCCGTGCTCAGCGCCAGCGCCCACGAGTAGGACGCGAAGTTGGCGGGGGCTGCCGGCATGATGTCGATGCTGAGCGAATAGTTGCGCGTTCCCGCAACGGCGGCAACGGCGTCGCCGCACGCCGTGCCAAGGTCGGCGTAGCCGCTCTCGGACGCCGGGCCCGTGTAGAGGGCCACGTTGCCGTCGGCCAGGGCCAGCGGGCGCGCGCCGCCCTCGTACCCGCCCGCCAGCGAGGCGTCGGACTTCTCCTCGGCGCGGCGGCTGTTGAAGTCGAACGTGTATTTGGCCTCGGGCGCCTCCGCCGCCACGCCGCCGGGCGCGGGGAGGTTGGCCAGCGGCACGCGGACGATGCAGAGCGAGTAGCCCGGGACGGTGTAGGAGAGGCTGTGGCCGTCGCCCGTGGCGGGCGCGGCGATGGTGCCCGTGGCGGGCGCGACGTTGTCGGGGTTCTCCATCGTGTTCTCGGCGTAGTTGTCGGCGTGGGTCAGCACCGTGGCGGTGGCGTCGCCGGCCACCGTCGCGTCGAACGTGAGGGTGGCCGGCACGTCCTCGCCGTTGTAGTTGATGATTTTCAGGATGGCCTCCGTGCCCTCCTTGTTGATGCTGGCGCAGGTGTAGAGCCGCTGCCGGCCGGCCATCGACACGGTGTGGACGAGCTCGCCGTCGAGGTAGCACTGCGCCGTGTCGCCTGCCTTCACAATCTTGATGTTGTAGGCGCGGTTCTCCTCGACGCTGCCTGCGGTGCTGGCGAGCGTGGTCTTTGTGCCGTCGATGCACTGCTCCACGCCGTGCCGCCCGTTGTTCCAGCCGCCGATGTTCCACCAGATGTAGTTCGACGCGTCGGTGTAGCCGAAGGCCACCAGGAAGCCTTCCGCCCCGCTTGTCTTCACCGCCGTGAGCTCGATGGTGCAGTCGCCCGTCGGGATGTCGAGCACGTTGAGCTTTCCCTGCATCGTTTCGTCGGTTTGCGCCAGCCCGTCCGCGCCCGCCGCCCATGTGCCGCCGTTCGCCGCCCAGTGGCTGGCGTAGTCGTCAGCGTCCTGGAAGTCGGTGCTGTAAACCGCGCTGCCGGCAGCGCCGGTGACTTTCACGTCCCGGTAGACGACCTTTGTGTTCCAGCTGCTCAGGGCGAGCTGCCCGCCGGCGAAGCTCTGGCTGTTGTTCGCCTCCGTCCAGTGGATGTTCTGGTAGCCCATGTTCGCCCCCATCATCTGCTGCACCCAATAGCTGGGCGAGCCGAAGCTGCTGTGGGCGTTGAAGTGGATCATGTCGGGCCGCCACTGCGTGGCGCCGTTGCCCTCGTTCCAGAACATCGGGGCGTAGCTGGCCATCTGGCACACGTCGCTGTTGCGCTCCATGCCGGCCATGTAGATGGCCTCGCCGAGGGCGGCCTTGAGCGTGCCGTTGGTGCCGTAGTCGCTCGTCACCGCGTATTCGCCGGCGTACACGCCGTGGCCGGTGCGGCTGTAGTTGTCGTACATGTTGTACTTGGCGGCGAACCAGTCGGGGCTGCGGTAGTAGTGCTCGTCCACCAGGTCGACGGGGTAGGGGTTGCGCCACGTCGGGAAGTCCGTCCCCCACGACTCCACGTTGCCGATGAGCACCATCTCGGGGTGGCGCGCCTTGATGGCCTGGTGGAACTGCCAGTAGCGCTCGGCGTAGTGGTCGCTCTGGTCGCCCGTTCCCTCCGGGTGGAAGTTGTAGTTCTCGTTGCCGATTTCCATGAAGCGCAGGCCGAACGGCTCGGGATGGCCGTCGGCGATGCGCCGGCGTCCCCAGTAGGTGGTTTCGTCGCCGTTGGCGTACTCGATGGCGTCGAGGGCCTCCTGGATGTAGTCGTCAATCTGCGTGTATTCCACGAACCAGCCGTGGTAGATGCCCACATTGACCACGAACAGCGGCTCCGCGCCCAGGTCCTCGCAGAACTCGAGGTACTCCTTGAAGCCCATGCCGTTGCCGACGGGGTAGCCCCAGTGGCTGTTGTGCAGCCCGATGCGGTTCTCGACGGGGCCGATGGTGTTCTTCCACTGGTAGCGGTTTCCGCCCTCCACGTAGCAGCCGCCCGGGAAGCGCACGAAGCGCGGGCGCATGGCCTCGACCATCTCGGCCAGGTCCTTGCGGCAGCCGTTCTCGCGGTTCTTGAAGGTGGGCGGCATGAGGCTCACCACGTCGAGATAGACCGTTCCGGCAGCCGTGCCCCTGATGGCGAACCAGCCGAAGCCGTCGTTGCCGGTGGCCGTGATTTCCGCCGTCAGCTTCTTCCACTCCTTCGCGTCGCCCACGTCCACCGTGGCCGCGCCGAGGTCGTCGCCGGCTGCGTTCTGCAGTTCCAGCCGCAGGCTGCCCGTGTAGTTGTCGCTGCGCACCCAGAACGAAGCCTTGTACTTCTGTCCCTGCACGATGTTGATGCCCCACCAGCCCTCGTTGCGGACGCCGTCGCCCGCGCCTTTGAGGTTGAGCTTCATGCAGAGGCCTTGGTAGGGGTTCAGCAGGTTGCTGCTGGAGGTCGAGAACGTGGCGTCGCCCACGGGCCACCAGTTGTCGGGGTTGGAGGCGTTGTCCTCCATCGAGGCGTTGCGGATGAGCTCGGCGTAGAGGCCGCCGTCGCCCGCGTGGTTGATTTCTTCGAAGAACACGCCGTAGTGGTGGTCGCCCAGCAGCGGCCCGCGGCTGGCCGTCTGGAACGAAAGGGTGGTCTGCGCGTCGGCTGCGCCTGCAGCCGCCATCGCCAGGGCGAGGATAGGAGTCCTGAGTTTCATGGATAGATAATAATGGTAGATAGAAGGTTAGTTGATGTTCTTTGTTGGGTGCCTGTCAGTATGCTCGCTTTCCTGGGCGGCCAGGGTGCTGGCGGGCATCGGGAGAGCGATGCCGCAAATTTAGAGAATCCGCCCCAATGCATGGTGCAAAAATCGTGCATTCTTATTATAGAAATCGTGCAAGCCGCTGCCTGCGGGCTCCAATGCGCTGGAGCAGTGCGGTTTGGGCTCTTGCCGTAAAACGGACGCTCCGCCGCCGCCATTGCAGGCAGCAATGGCGGCGGCGGAGCGGTGTGCGCGTTGTGAGGGCCTAACGCCAGCGGTGTTCCGCCGGGCGCGTGTCGTCAAATGATTTTTTCAATCTGGCTGATGTTCCGCTGCACGTCCTCGTCGGTCACCTCGAAGTTTTGGAGCGACCCCGAGAAGTACTGGTCGTAGGCGGCCATGTCGATAAGCCCGTGCCCGGAGAGGTTGAAGAGGATGACTTTCTCCTCGCCCGTCTCCTTGCACTTGTTGGCCTCGCGGATGGTGGCGGCGATGGCGTGGCACGACTCCGGCGCGGGAATGATGCCCTCGGCGCGGGCGAACAGCGTGCCCGCTTCGAACGACTCCAGCTGGCGGATGTCGACGGCCGACATGAGCCCGTCCTTCAGCAGCTGGCTCACGATGACGCCCGCGCCGTGGTAGCGCAGTCCGCCGGCGTGGATGTTGGCCGGCATGAAGTTGTGGCCCAGCGTGAACATCGGCAGCAGCGGCGTGTAGCCGGCTTCGTCGCCGAAGTCATACTGGAACACGCCGCGCGTGAGTTTCGGGCACGATGCCGGCTCGGCGGCCACGAACTGCGTCTTTTTCCCCTCGAGGATGTTGTGGCGCATGAACGGGAAGGCGATGCCGCCGAAGTTGCTGCCGCCGCCGAAGCAGGCGATGACCATGTCGGGGTACTCGCCCGCCATCGCCATCTGCTTCTCCGCCTCCAGGCCGATGACCGTCTGGTGGAGCGTCACGTGGCTCAGCACCGAGCCGAGCGTGTACTTGCAGTTCGGCGTGCTGACGGCCAGCTCGATGGCTTCGGAGATGGCCGTTCCGAGCGAGCCCTGGTTGTTGGGGTCGCGCGTCAGGATGTCCTTGCCGGCACGCGTGGACATCGACGGCGAGGGGGTGACTTGCGCGCCGAACGTCTGCATGACGCTGCGCCGGTAGGGCTTTTGGTTGTAGGAAATCTTTACTTGGTAGACGGCGGCTTCCAGCCCGAACACCTTGGCGGCGTAGGCCAGCGCCGCGCCCCACTGGCCGGCGCCCGTCTCCGTCGTCACGTTCGTCACACCCTGCTGCTTGCAGTAGTAGGCTTGCGCCAGCGCCGAATTGAGCTTGTGGCTGCCCACGGGGCTTACGCTCTCGTTCTTGAAATAGATGTGCGCCGGCGTGCCCAGCGCCTTCTCGAGGCCGTAGGCGCGCACCAGCGGTGTCGAGCGGTAGTACTTGTACATCTCGCGCACTTCTTCGGGGATGTCAATCCACGCGTCCGTCTGGTTCAGCTCCTGGCGCGCCAGCTCCTCTGCAAAGATGGGGAACAGGTCCTCCACCTTCAGCGGCTCCTTGGTGGCGGGGTTGAGCGGCGGCAGGGGCTTTGTCGCCATGTCGGCCTGGATGTTGTACCACTGCGTCGGGATTTCCGACTCGGGCAGGATGAATCTCTTCGTCTTGTTGCTCATGATAGGTATTTGCTTTGTTTTTGGGTTCGTTGTCCTTGGCGCTGCAAATATACGGCTTTTTCTGGATTTACCCCCGCGCAGCGCGCCCGCACGGCGCCAGCCCGCGCGTTCCGCCGCCTTTTTGCGGACGTGCCTCGCCTCACTGGCGGACGTCCCGCAGGCTTACGCCCTGCACCTGCCGCATGACGCGCAGGAAGTTGCCGCCCCATATCTTCTCGATGTCGCCCTCGGAGTAGCGTTCGGCAAGGAGGCGGCGCGTGAAGTTGATGAGCTCGCTGGCCGACGCGCAGCCGCGAATGCCGCCGTCGCCGTCGAAGTCGGTGCCGATGCCCACGTGGTCGACGCCCATGACGCTGACCATGTGGTTGAGGTGGTTGATGGCGTCGAGGACGGTCGCCTCCTCGGGGGCGGGGCGGAGGAAGCCGTGGTAGAGCGTCACCTGCGCCACGCCGCCTTGCCGGGCGAGGGCGCGGAGCTGGTCGTCGGTGAGGTTGCGCGGATGGTCGCACAGCGCGCGGGCGGAGGAGTGGGAGCAGACGATGGGCTGGCTGCTGATGCCGAGCGCGTCGTAGAAGCTCTTCTCGTCGGCGTGGCTGAGGTCCGCCATCATGCCGAGGCGGTTCATCTCGCGCACCACGTCGGCGCCGAACGGGCTGATTCCGCCGTGCTCGTGCCTGCCGCGCGCCGAGTCGCAGATGTCGTTGTCGCCGTTGTGGCACAGCGTCATGTAGACCACGCCCCGCCGGCGGAAGTGTGCCACGTTGGCGAGGTCGCGCCCCACGGCATAGCCGTTCTCGATGCCGAGCATGATGGCGTGCTTTCCCTCGCGCTTCAGCCTGAGGAGGTCGTCGGGGGTGCGGGCGATGTCGATGGCCGTGCAGTTGTAGGCCACCATCTCCTCGATTTGCGAGAGGATGCGGCCGGCCTTGGCCGTGGCGCTGAGGAGCGAAGCCTCGTCGCGCTCTTTCTGCTCGAGGTAGGCCACCATGATGGCTGCGTCGAGCCGGCCCTCGTCCATCTTGTGCAAGTCGACGAGGAGGCTGGGGTTGCGCATGGCGAAGAAGCGGCCGACGTGGCCGTTGAACGGCGGCCGGGTGGAGAGGTGGAAGAACATGGGCGTGTCCTCGTGGCTGTCGAGCGTGAGGATGCGGCGGTGGAGCCGCTTGGCCTGTTGGAACGACGCTGCCTCGCGCACCAGCCAGTCGAACACGTCGCCCGGCTCGCTCCCCCTGTCCGTGGCGGCGGAGCCCGGCCGCGCCGGCAGGCATTCGGGATGCCACTGCACGCCGAGGATGGACTTGAAGTCGGCGCTCTCGACGGCCTCGATCACGCCGTCGGGGGCGACGGCGCTGACGCGCATTCCCGGGGCGGGCGACTTGACGGCCTGGTGGTGGAAGCTGTTGACCGCGAGCTCCTCCTGCCGGTAGATGCCGTGCAGGACGGTGCCGGGCGCGATGCTGACGGTGTGGGAGGCGCATTCGCGCGGAATGTCCTGCGCGTGCTTGACGCCTGCGCCCGGCTGCTGCGCGTAGATGTCCTGGTAGAGCTCGCCGCCGAGGGCGGCCGTGACGACCTGCACGCCCTTGCAGATGCCGAGAATGGGCAGCTGGCGGTCGGCGGCCAGGCGGGCAAGGAGCAGCTCCTGCTCGTCGCGCTCGGGGTTGGCGGCGTGGAGCTGGGGGATGGGCTCTTCGCCGAGGAGCAGCGGGTTGATGTCGCCTCCGCCGCTGAACAGGATGCCGTCGAGTGGCTCGAGCAGGGACGGCAGCTGCGCCAGCGAGGCGCGGTCGTCGGGCCGGAACGGCGGAATGACCACGGGCAGGCCGCCGGCACGGAGCACGGAGCGGTAGTAGGTGGCGGCCAGCGTGCATTTCCGGTCCTCGTAGTTGCCCGTGATGCCGATGAGCGGGCGCCGGCCCCCGGGCTTGTGGCCGGCGTTGAGCCGGCGGTACTTTTCTTCCCAGTCGAAGGAGGGTTGCTGCATGGGTATGGGAGTTTTTTTGGAGGGGAGGCTACCGCTTCTTGCGGAAGCGCGCGCCGCCCATGGCCGCGACAAGGCCCTTGATCTCAAGCTCGAAGAGCGTGGCGCTCACGCGGTGGTAGGGGATGTTGGCCTCGACCACGATTTGGTTCACCTGCTTGCCCTCGTCGGCGTCCAGGGACTGGAGCACGCGGCGCTCCTCGTCGGCCAGCTCGGGGAAAAGCTCCTGCTGCTTCGGCTGCCTGCCCCCCCGGGCGGGGCTTTCCCACCCGACGGCGGCGTAGAAGTCGTCCATCGTCTGCACGAGGTGCGCCTGCTGGCGGGCGATAAGGCGGTTGCAGCCCGCGCTGCGCTCGTCGAAGACGCGCCCGGGGAAGGCGCACACGTCGCGGTCGTAGCTGTTGGCCAGCTCGGCCGTGATCAGCGCGCCGCCCTTTGCCGCGCTTTCCACGACCACCGTTGCCTGTGCCATGCCGGCCACGATGCGGTTGCGCCGCACGAAGTTGCCCTTGTCGGCGTTCGTGTGCGACATGTATTCGGTGAGCAGGCCGCCCTGCCCCGCCATCTGCGCCGCTGTCGCGCGGTGGGCGGAGGGGTAGATTGTGTCGAGCCCATGGGCGAGCACGGCCACGGTCTGCATCCCGCCTTGCAGGGCGGCGCGGTGGGCGTGGATGTCCGCCCCGTAGGCCAGTCCGCTGACGACGACGGTGTCGGGATAGTCCTTCTGAAGTTCGGCGACGAAGTGCTGGCAGAGGTCTTTGCCGTATTGCGTGAGCCGCCGCGTGCCGACCACGCTGACGACGCGCCGGCTGTTCAGGTCGGCATTGCCGAGGTAGTAGAGCACGAGCGGCGCGTCGGCGCACTGGCGCAGCAGGCGCGGATAGTCCCTGTCGGCGCAGCAGATGCAGCGGATGTTCTTCTTGCCGGCAAACTCAAGCTCCGCCTCCGCGCGGCGCAGCGCCTCGTCGCAGTTGCGCAGGGGCGCGGCGATGCGGTCGGAGAGGTCGGGGATGGCGTCGCGCAGGCGGTGCCGCTGCTCGAACAGCGCCTGCGCGCTCCCCATCCGCTCCAGCAGGGCGTGGGCGTTGATGAGGCTCAGCGGGTGAATCCGCGTGAGCGCCATCATGTAGAATGTCTCTTCTGCCGTCATCGCACCGGGGCGTCGTACGTATTATATATAAGGCGGTATGGCGCCGGCTACTTCAGGGCCACCCTCAGCGGCGACTTCACGCGGCGGGCGTAGTCGGAGAGGTAGGCCTCCCAGTCGGACAGCGACTGGAACGAGGTGGCCGGGTTGCGGCTCCATCCCGTTCCGAAGTAGTAGGTGAAGTCCGCCGAGCGGTAGTCCGTGATGCCGAGGATGTGGCCCGTGGCCCCCGGCAGCCCCTCGCCGGCGCGGAACTCCACCGCCGCGGGCTTTTGGGCGAAGACCGCCCCCACGTAAATCTTGCCGAAGTCCTGGTTCTGCTTCGCGCGGTACTTCTCCTTGTACTGGTTGGGGTCGCCCAGGTCCTCGTAGCCCATGTAGCCCGCCTGCGCGCTGAGCACATAGGCGCTGGGGTTCTCGTTGTGCACGACGATGCCGACGGCCAGCGGCATGGGCTTCGACAGCCCGGCGTAGCTCACGACGGCCTTGTTGAGCTGCGACCCCGCGTCGAGGCTCACCACGCGCGTCTCCGTCACCTCCTGGCCGTCCACCGTCTCCTTGCCGTACACGAGGCGCACGGTGAAGCGGAGCGGGCCCTTGTCCAATATCTCGAAGTCGGCGTAGCAGCGCGGGTAGGCGATGTCCCTGCCGCCGTTGGCCAGCAGGGCGTTGGTGCCGGCGCCGAGCGTGGGCCCCACCTTGTAGCAGTCCATGCCGTTGCCGTGGTCCACGTGGTAGCTCACGGCGTTGTAGAGGTCGTCGGCCAGGCCGTCCTGCCCCATCTTGCGGAGCTTGCGGCACACGCTGGCCACCTCGGGGTCGAGCTCGCCGGCGTAGCGGCTGTCCACCACCAGCTGGCTCGTGCGCTTGTTCCAGATGTCGTAGCCCCACGCGCGCTCGCCGCTCCGCTGGAGCGCCGGGCCGTAGCAGCGGAACGCCACGCGGTCGTTCTCCCACGCGATGTCGTCCACGCGCTCCGGGAACTGGCGGCCGAACACCCGCGGCTCGTAGGCCTTCGGCGTGCCGGCCTGGGCGTAATAGACCGACTTGCCCCTGGCGGCCACGCCCACCTGGAATATCAGCTTCCCGTCGTAGGTCACCTGGCTCGGAATCTCGCGGCCGTCAGCGTCGGTCACGACCACGGCCTCCGCCGCGCCCAGCCTCGCCCGCACCTGCGCAACAGGCACTTCCGCCATCTCGCCGTCGCGCGCCGCCGACAGCGCGTTGGACACGGTCATCTTCACGCGGCCGGTGGCCCCGGCGCCGGCCGCCAGCAGCAGCGCCGCAACGATTGCAAATACTTTCTTCATGCTTGGTCTTGGTTTTTTGATGAGGTTTTCCACCGACAAAGTTAGAAGAATCCCGCGAGGTTTCAAAGAAATGCGCGGGGACTTGAGGCGTCCGCGCCAGCTTTCCGGCCTCCGCCCGCGCGGCGGACGCCCTGCGGACGGCCCTGCCGCCTGTGCGGACGAATTCCCGGCGCTTCCCGCGCCTGCTGTCCGGGAAATGCGTACTTTTGCACCGGCAAGGCCCGTGGACTGCGCCGTCTTTGCCGCAACCAACACCCGAAACCCACCATGAAAGCAAGACACCTGCTGCCGCCATTGGCGGCCGTCGTTCTCGGAATCCTCATCTACGCAAGCGCGGGCACCGGCAAGCGCGGCGGGGCCGACGCCCCTCGCGGCGGGACGTCCGCGTGCCGGCCCGTCGAGACGCCGGAGACGCCTCCGGGCGTGCCGGGCGTCTTCATCCGCCACACGGGCTACGCGCTGTCGTACAACTGCGAGGAGCACAACCCCAACTGGGTGGCGTGGAGCCTGACCGCCGACAGGACGGACGGGCCTTACGGGCGGACGAACGACTTCCGCGCCGACCCCGCCCTGCCCGCCGAGCACCAGGTGGGCGCGAACGCCTACCGCGGCACGGGCTACGACCGCGGGCACATGTGCCCGGCGGCCGACATGAAGTGGAGCGCCGAGGCCATGTCCGACTGCTTCTACATGACCAACATGTGCCCGCAGACCCGCGCGCTCAACGGACGCTGGTGGGAACACCTGGAGACGGCCTGCCGGCGGTGGGCGGCGCGCGAGGGCTGCGTCTACATCTGCTGCGGCCCGCTCTACGGCGAGCTCCGCAGCTACATCGACCGCGACGTGCGCGTCACCATCCCCGAGGGCTTCTTCAAGGTGGTGCTCTCGCTGCGCGAGGGACACGAGAAGGCCGTCGCCTTCGTCTACGCCAACACCGACGACCGCCAGCCGATGGAGGACGTGGCCTGCACGGTCGATGCCGTCGAGGAGCTGACGGGCTACGACTTCTTCCCGCAGGTGGACGACAGCATCGAGCGTGCCGTCGAGGCGCGGTTCGACCTCCGCGACTGGGACCGCTGACCGCCGCCCCGCCCTTCCCTGCGCGCCCCGCCCTGTTAAAGGATGCAAACGGGCGGGAGGCGCGCCTCCCCCGGCCCCGGGCCGTTTCCGCCCCCCGGGCCAGCCTAAGCGGGCCCTGCCGCAGGCTGCCGGAAATCGGCGCCGCGGAGCGCGCGGAAAATGTCCGCGGAGTTTCCGCCCGGATCTCCGCGGAGAAAAAGTTTTTCCTCCGCAGACGAAAAAGTTTTTCTCCGCGGAGGTTTTTTGCGCCCGCCGCCGTGTTAAAATCTTAACACTTCGGGCGTTTTCCCAGCGCCTTGCTTGCGAAAGGAACAACCACGGGCCGCCCCCGCCGCTGCGGCCGCCTTCCGCGGGGAGGGGATGCGCCCCGGCAGGAGGAATCATGGAATAATTGTGTAACTTTGCCGCCATGAAAGCAGTGGTTGACGACAGGATTCCCTTCATCCGCGGGCAGGTGGAGCGGCTGGTGGACGAGGCCGTGTACCTGCCGGGGAGCGGCATCGCGCGCGCGGACGTGACCGACGCGGACATCCTGGTGGTGCGCACGCGCACGCGCTGCGACCGCGCGCTGCTCGAGGGCTCGCGCGTGCGGCTGGTGGTCACCGCCACCATCGGGTTCGACCACATCGACGCGGACTACCTGCGCCGCGCCGGCATCGCCTGGGCCAGCTGCCCGGGGTGCAACGCGTCGTCCGTGCGCCAGTACGTGCACAACGCGCTGCTCGCCCTGGGCTACCTGCGCCCCCCGGCCTGCGCCGGGCTGACGGCGGGCGTGGTGGGCGTGGGCCACGTGGGCTCGCTCGTCGCCGCCGACCTCGCCGCCGCCGGCATGCGCGTCCTGCGCTGCGACCCCCCGCTGGCCGACGCGGCCGGCGGCAGGGAGGGGGGCGCGGCGGAGTTCCACACGCTGGCGGAGGTGGCGGCGCGGTGCGACATCGTCACATTCCACACGCCGCTCACGCGCGAGGGCCGCTACCCGACGTTCCACATGGCCGGCGCGGACTTCTTCCGCTCGCTCGCCCGCCGGCCGCTGCTCATCAACACGAGCCGCGGCGCGGTGGTGGACAACGCGGCCCTGGTGGAGGCCCTGGACGGGGGGATGGTGCGCGACGCGGTGGTGGACGTGTGGGAGGGCGAGCCGGACATCAGCCCCGAGCTGCTCCGCCGCGCCGTGGTGGCCACGCCGCACGTGGCGGGCTACTCGGCCGACGGGAAGGCCAACGCCACGCGCATGGCGCTCCAGGCCGTGGCGCGCTTCCTGCGCCGCCCGTTCGCGCTCCGCGTGGAGCCCCCGCCCCTGCCCGAGGGCTACGCCTACGGGGGCGCGGAGGCGCAGGACGAGCCCTGCGCGGAGCTGCGCCTCTACGACCCGCGCGTCGACTCGCGGCGGCTGAAGGCGCACCCAGGGCAGTTCGAGCAGCTGCGCGGCAACTACCCCCTCCGGCGCGAGGCGGCGGAGGGGCCGCGCGCGAGGTTTTCGGGCGGAATGTTTGGCGGCGAATGAAAAGGTTTTGCTAACTTTGCGCTATAAACACTCTGACACAATGCAAAATGCAAGATTCAAGCGCATCCTGCTGAAGCTGAGCGGCGAGAGCCTGGCCGGCGGGCAGGGGCACGGCATCGACGTGGGGCGGCTCGGCGAGTACGCGGCGCAAATCAAGGAAGTGTGCGACATGGGCGTGCAGGTGGGCGTCGTCATCGGCGGCGGCAACATCTTCCGCGGGCTGCAGGGCGCGGGCAGGGGCTTCGACCGCGTGAAGGGCGACCAGATGGGCATGTGCGCCACGGTCATCAACTCGCTGGCGCTGAGCAGCGCGCTCGGCGCCCTGGGCTGCCGCTGCCGCGTGCTGACGGCCATCCGCATGGAGCCGGTGGGCGAGCTCTACACGAAGTGGAAGGCCATCGACGCGCTGGAGCGGGGCGAGGTGGTCGTCATGGCCGGCGGCACGGGCAACCCCTACTTCACGACCGACACGGGCTCGTCGCTGCGCGGCATCGAGATCGAGGCCGACGTGATGCTGAAGGGCACGCGCGTGGACGGCGTCTACACGGCCGACCCGGAGAAGGACCCCTCGGCGGTGAAGTTCCGGGACATCAGCTACGACGAGGTCTACACGCGCGGGCTGAAGGTGATGGACCTGACGGCCACGACCATGTGCAAGGAGAACGGCCTGCCCATCTATGTGTTCAACATGGACGTGGCGGGCAACCTGATGCGCGTGGTGCGGGGCGAGGACATCGGCACGCTGGTGCACGCCTGACCGCGCGGCGGAACGGGAGAAGACGACTGACCAACCTATCATCCAAAAAAAGACAAAGACTGCAATGAGAAAGTTTCTGATTCTTTCGCTGCTCGCGCTGTGCATGGGCGCCGGCGCAAGCGCGAAGAGCCTGGTGCTGCTGCTCAGCGACGGCACCGAGGTCTATTACCTGCTGGGCGGCGAGGCCGACCCGGTGATGAGGATTGTGGACGGCGAGGTGTGCGTGAACGCCGACAAGTACGCGTTCAGCGGCATCCAGAAGTTCTACATCTCGCAGACCGACAACCCCTCGGGCATCCCGGGCGTGGAAGCCGGGGGCGCGGAGATGAGGGACGGCGTGCTGTACGTGAGGGGCAAGGGCGCGGTGAGGGTGTTCACCGCCGACGGCCGTGCCGTGGGCGCCGGCGTGTCGGCGGACGGCGGCGTGACCTCCGTCGACATGAACGCGCTGCCGCAGGGCGTGTACGTGCTGAGCGTCAACGGAAAGAGCATGAAGTTCCTGAAGAGGTAGGCCACCCGCGACGAAAGACAAAGACACGGAAAGATGAGAACCAATGGATTCGCGGCGGCATCGGTGGCGGTGCTGCTGGCGTTGTCGGCGCAGGCGCAGACAACGATTTACGGCGTGAGCTCGGACGACCGCTTCAACCTCTCCTACCGCACCTACGAGCTGAACGAGGGCGACTCGGTGGTGTTCGAGCGTAGCCGCTTCATCATCGGCCATGCCGACGGGAGCAGCGCGAGGGACACCTACGCCCGCGCCAGCTACTACACGTTCGTGCCGCCCGGCATCGGGCTCTACAAGCCGAACTACCTGCGGAGCAACGACTTCGACGACGAGGCGAGCCAATACTGCTTCCAGCGCAGCATGGAGTCGGAGCACTTCGTCCTGTTCTGGGAGAAGGGCTTCGGCAGCGACCCGACGAAAGCCGGCGCAAGCTACCGCTTCGACCCCAAGCGCATGCTGGAGGTGGCGGAGAAATGCTACCGGGTGTACACGGAGGAGCTGGGCTTCTCGAAGCCCGGCGAGTCGAAGACGCTCGACAGCTACAAAATCATGATGTTCGCCCACTACACGACGGAGTGGATGGCCTACGGCTCGGGGCAGGACGACAAGTGCGGGACGCTCGACGTGAACCCCTCCGCCATCAACAGCGAGTCGACCGTGGCGCATGAGATAGGCCACACGTTCCAGTACATCGTGGGCTGCGACCTGGGCCTCGACCACGGCTGGCGCTACGGGTTCGGGGCGAACGCGTCGGGCGGGTGCGCCTGGTGGGAGAGCTGCGCGCAGTGGCAGTCCTACAAGGTCTATCCCAGCCAGAAGTTCTACAACGGCTGGGCCAGCACGGCGTTCTACTACTCCCACCTGAACCTGCTGCACGAGTACTGGCGCTACGCCAACTTCTTCGTGCAGGACTGGTGGTGCCAGGTGAACGGCCCCGACTTCATCGGCCGGATGTGGAAGGCGGCCCTCAAGCCCGAGGACCCCGTGGAGACCTACAAGCGCATGACGGGGAAGAGCCAGGACGACTTCTGCAAGGACATGTACGACTACGCCAGCCACGCCATCACGTGGGACATCGACGCCATCCGCTCGCTGGGCAAGAACTACCAGGACAAGTTCCAGGTGACGATGCACCGCTCGGCGGGCGGCTACTACGAGGTGGACTCGGCCTACTGCCCGCAGAACTACGGCTTCAACGTCCTGAAGCTGAAGACGCCCGCCGCCGGAACGGTGGTGAAGGCGACGTTCAGGGGCGAGGCAGGCGCGGCGGGCTACCGCGCCGTCAAGACCGACAAGGCGGGCTGGCGCTACGGATTCGTGGCGCAGAAGAAGGACGGCACGTGTGCCTACGGCGAGATGCACGGGGACAAGGAAGGCGAGGCCTCGTTCGCCGTGCCCGAGAACACCGACAAGCTGTGGCTCGTGGTGCTGGGCGCGCCGACCGAGCATTGGCGGCACCCCTGGGACATGACCAACGACGAGTTCAGCGCCAGCAACACGGCCGACGACGAGCAGTGGCCCTACAAGGTGAAGTTCGAGAACACCGACTACAAGGGCACGCTCACGGCCACGACCTACACGTTCCCCGAGGACTACCAGCGGCGCGACACGCAGCTCGAGTACAACTTCGAGGTAAGCGCGGGCAAGGAGCAGGCGAGCGCCACGGCCGTCGTCGACATGGACGAGGTGTGCACGGCGCTCGGGCTGGAGGAGGCGAAGCTCAAGGCCCTGTCGCCCGGCAAGCAGACAGAGACGCTCTACGTCCGCGCCGTCCTGCCCGACGGAAGCGAGACCGACACCCGGTCGTCGGCCTACGCCTACCTGTGGGCCTACCTCGCCGACGGCACCGTCAGCGAGGACTACACGACGAACGACTTTGCCTACTACGCCATGTGGTCGTACTACAACAGCACGCTCTACATCAGCGCCAACGGCCCGAAGCTCGAGGCGGGCAGGACCTACTCGCCCAAGTTCGCCATCTGCTACAAGCACACCGACGGCAACACCTACCGGGCGACCGTGACGGCCAACATCACCGTCACGGAGTAAGTACTGACAACTTGTCCGTCACGACTGCCGCGCAGACTGCCACACGGGGCGCGCGTGGCAGTCGTCCGTTTGTAGGCGCGCCCGTGGCACGGAGTTTGCAAAGCCTCCCTTAGAATTATTCGTTCAATTAAATCATATCACGGAAATGAACATTCAACCACTTGCAGACAGAGTTCTGATTCTCCCCGCACCCGCCGAGGAGAAGACAGTAGGCGGTATCATCATCCCCGATACCGCGAAGGAGAAGCCGCTCCAGGGCGAGGTCGTCGCCGCAGGCAAAGGCTCGAAAGACGAAGAGATGGTGCTCAAGGTAGGCGACAAGGTGCTTTACGGCAAGTATGCCGGCACGGAGCTCGAGTACGAGGGCACGAAATACCTCATCATGCGCCAGAGCGACGTGCTGGCCGTGCTGGGCAAGTAATGCGACAGAATTTTTGAAAAGACAGAACCATTAAACCTTTGAAACCATGGCAAAAGACTTGAAATACAACATCGAGGCCCGCGAGCAGCTGAAGCAGGGCGTGGACCAGTTGGCAAACGCAGTGAAGGTGACGCTGGGACCGAAAGGCCGCAACGTCATCATCGAGAAGAAGTTCGGCGCGCCCCACATCACCAAGGACGGCGTGACCGTAGCCAAGGAAATCGAGCTCTCCGACCCGTTCCAGAACACGGGCGCGCAGCTCGTGAAGAGCGTGGCCTCGAAGACGGGCGACGACGCGGGCGACGGAACGACCACCGCCACGGTGCTGGCGCAGAGCATCTGCACCACGGGCCTGAAGAACGTGGCCGCCGGCGCCAACCCGATGGACCTGAAGCGCGGCATCGACAAGGCCGTGGCCAAGGTCGTCGAGCACATCAAGGCGCAGAGCGAGACCGTTGGCGACAACTACGACAAGATTGAGCAGGTGGCGACCGTCAGCGCCAACAACGACCAGGAAATCGGCAAGCTCATCGCCGACGCGATGCGCAAGGTGTCGAAGGACGGCGTCATCACCATCGAGGAAGCCAAGGGACGCGAGACCACCATCGGCGTTGTCGAGGGCATGCAGTTCGACCGCGGCTACCTGTCGCCCTACTTCGTCACCGACACCGAGAAGATGGAGTGCGTGATGGACAACCCCATGATCCTCATCTACGACAAGAAGATTTCCAACCTCAAGGAGTTCCTGCCCATCCTCGAGCCCGCCGTGCAGACCGGCCGTCCGCTCCTCGTCATTGCCGAGGACCTCGACTCGGAGGCGCTCACCACGCTCGTGGTCAATCGCCTGCGCTCGCAGCTGAAGATTTGCGCCGTCAAGGCGCCGGGCTTCGGCGACCGCCGCAAGGCCATGCTCGAGGACATCGCCATCCTCACGGGCGGCGTCGTCATCAGCGAGGAAAAGGGCCTGAAGCTCGAGCAGGCCACCATCGAGATGCTCGGCTCGGCCGAAAAGGTCACCATCTCGAAGGACAACACGACCATCGTCGGCGGCAAGGGCGAGAAGGCGAACATCAAGGACCGCGTGAACCAGATTAAGAACGAAATCGCCAACACCACCTCGTCCTACGACAAGGAGAAGCTCCAGGAGCGCCTGGCCAAGCTCTCGGGCGGCGTGGCCGTGCTCTACGTCGGCGCAGCCAGCGAGGTGGAGATGAAGGAGAAGAAAGACCGCGTGGACGACGCGCTGTGCGCCACCCGTGCAGCCATCGAGGAGGGCATCGTGCCCGGCGGCGGCGTGGCCTACATCCGCGCCATCGCCAGCCTTGAGGGCATGGAGGGCGAGAACGCCGACGAGACGACGGGCATCAAGATCATCGAGCGCGCCATCGAGGAGCCGCTGCGCCAGATTGTCGAGAACGCGGGCCTGGAAGGCTCGGTGGTCGTGCAGAAGGTGCGCGAGGCGCAGGGCGACTTCGGCTACAACGCCCGCAAGGACGTGTACGAGAACCTGCGCGAGAGCGGCATCATCGACCCCGCCAAGGTGGCGCGCGTGGCACTGGAGAACGCCGCCTCCATCGCCGGGATGTTCCTCACGACGGAGTGCGTCGTCGTCGACAAGAAGGAGGACAAGCCCGAAATGCCCATGGGCGGAGCGCCGGGCATGGGCGGCATGATGTAGTCCGCTGCGGGAGAACCGCAAGGAAACCCCGGCAAGTGTAGAACTTAACGCAAGAACGTCCGGCGCTTGGCGCGCGGAGGCGAAGAGCCTGCCGCGCCAGGCGCCGGACGCGTTTCCACCCATGACCATCGAAGAAACCCAGCAGCAGGTCGTCGAGGAGTTCAGCGACTACGACGACTGGATGGACCGCTACCAGCTGCTCATCGACATCGGCAACGAGCAGCAGCCCCTTCCCGAACAGTACAAGACGGAGAGCAACCTCATCGACGGCTGCCAGAGCCGCGTGTGGCTCCACGCCGAGCTCACCCCCGGGGGGCAGGTGCGGTTCGAGGCCGAGAGCGACGCGCTCATCGTGAAGGGCATCGTCACCCTCCTCATCCGCGTGCTCGGCGGGCACACGCCCGACGAAATCCTCGCCGCCGACCTCCACTTCATCGACGACATCGGCCTGAAGGAGCACCTGTCGCCCACGCGGAGCAACGGCCTGCTCGCCATGCTCAAGCAGATGCGGCTCTACGCCCTGGCGTTCAAGGCCAAGGCGGCCAACGCCTAAGGCGGACACCCGCGGCGAATCGAGTGGGAGGCAAGCACCAGCCATCGGCGCTTGCCTCCCACTCTCGCTTCTGCCGGCGGAAAGAAAAAAAAGACGGGCCTCATTCCCATGAAGCCCGCCCCCAAATTCCTAACTAACTACATTCTCAACGAATGGTCGATACTCGTCAGACTGCCCGCGCGCCCAAAGGTTTAACCGCCGGCGCGCACTCCCCCCGGCCGGTTTGGCAGACTGCGGCAAAAAACGTACTTTTGCACCCACCCAACCCTAACCACCGCGCCATGTACATCGGCTTCGAGGCGAAACGCCTCTTCAACAACTACACCGGGCTCGGCAACTACAGCCGCACCACCATCGACATCCTCCTGCGCAACGACCCCGAGCTGCGATGCGCGCTCTTCACCCCGCGCGCCCGCGACAACGCCGCCACGCGCCGCTTCCTCACCTCGCCCCGCTGCCAGCTCCGCCTCCCCGGCTCCACCTTCCTGCCCCCGAGCCTGTGGCGCACCTTCGCCGCAGCCGCCGACGTGCAGCGCAGCGGCGTGTCCCTCTTCCACGGGCTGAGCAACGAGCTGCCCGCCGGCCTCGGGCGGCGCGGCGTGCCCACCCTCGTCACCATCCACGACGTGGCCTTCCGCACCTTCACCCAGATGTACCGCTGGCACGACCGCGTCATCTACGACCGCAAGTGGCACTACGCCTGCCACCACGCCGACCACATCGTGGCCGTCAGCCACGCCACGCGCCGCGACGTGCTGCGCTTCTACGGCGTTGACGAGGCGCGCGTCAGCGTCGTCTACCAGCCCGTGCAGGACTGCTTCTACACGCCCCTCGCCCCCGCCCAGGCGCGCCGCCTCGCCCGCGAGGCCGTGCCGGGGCTGCCCGCCGACTACATGCTCTACGTGGGCTCCGTGAACAGCCGCAAGAACCTCCTCGGCGTGGCCCAGGCCATGGAGCTGCTCCCCCCCTCGCTCCGCATCCCCCTCGTCGTGGTGGGCGGCGGCGGAAGCTACAAGCGCGAGGTGCGCCAGTACGTCGCCGCGCGCGGACTCGACCCGCTCTTCCTCTTCGCCCCGCCCGTGGAGAGCGCCCCCCTGCTCCAGGGTCTCTACGCCAGCGCGCGCCTGTTCGTCTACCCCTCCTTCTACGAGGGTTTCGGCCTTCCCGTCGTCGAGGCCGCCCTCCAGGGGTGTCCCGTCGTCGCCAGCAGCGTGTCGTCGCTGCCCGAGGCCGCCGGGCCCTCCGCCCTCCTGCCCGACCCCTCCTCCGCCGACGACATCGCCCACGCGCTCGAGCGCGCCCTGACCGACTCAGGCCTGCGCGCCGCCATGGGCCGCGAGGGCGAGGCCTACGCGCGCCGGATGTTCGACCCCGACGCCATCGCCCGGCAGCTCCTCCGCCTCTACCGCGCCCACGCGGCGCAGTAGGGCGCGGCGGAAACCGCGCAGCGGATGTTCCCGCGCCGCGCCGCGGGACGGGTGGCGGCGCGCCCGGAAAAAATTTCCAAGTACTTGGAAGAAAAATTCCAAGTACTTGGAAAAATACCTCCAAGTACTTGGAAATTCTGCGGCTGCGCGCCGGCGCGGAAGTGCCTGTGCGCCAGCGGCCGATGGACGCCGCGCCGGCTCGCGGATCGCTGCGCGCCGGGGGTCAGTCCTCCGTGCCGGCTGCGCGCCCGTGGTCGGTGAGGCGGACGCCGTCGGGACCCAGCTCGATGTAGCGCCGCTTGTAGAGGTCGCCCACGGCGCGCTTGAACGTCTTCTTGCTCACGCCGAAAGCGGCGTAGATGTCGGCGGCGTCGGACTTGTCGTGCAGCGCGACGCGGCCGTCGGGCGAGCCGAGGAGCGCGTCGAGCAGGTGGCGGCTGAAGTCGCCTACGCGCTCGCGCCCCGTGGCGGTCTGGAGCATGAGGTCAATCTTGCCGTCGGGGCGCACCTGCTTGACGTAGGCGGTGAGGCGGTCGCCCACGCGGAGGGGGCGGAACAGCTCGTTGTCGAAGAGCATGCCCTCGTGGCGGTTGTCGACGACGACTTTCATGCCGAGGTCGGTGCGGTGCAGCGCGAGCGCGTCGACCGCGTCGCCCGGCGCGTAGCCGGGGGCGTCGCCGGTGAGGAACTTCTCGACCTTGGCGGAGGCGACGATGCGGTAGGTGAGGCGGTCGATGTAGCAGTAGACGACGTAGCGCTTGCCGCGCTCCATGGGGCGCCGCTGCTCGCCGAAGGGGCAGAAGAGGTCCTTCATGAGCCCCCAGTCGAGGAACGCGCCGTGCTCGTTGGTCCACTTCACCTCCAGGTACGCCGCCTCGTTCACCTGCACGAGGGGCGTTTCGGTGGTGGCGACGAGGCGCTCCTCGTTGTCGAGGTAGAGGAACACGTCGAGCGTGTCGCCTGGGCGCGTGCCCTCCGGCACGTAGCGGCGCGGCAGCAGCACGCCGCCTATCTCGCCGGCGTCGAGGTAGATGCCGAAGTCAACTTCGCGCAGCACTTCGAGGCGGTTGCGCCGGCCGAGTCGGATGGTCTGTTCCATGTGTCTTTTTTTTCAGTCGTTTGTGGTGTTGCCGGGCGCGTGGGGCGCGGCGTCCCCGCCCTCAATCTGTCCGTCGCGCAGGCGGATGGTGCGGTCGGTTTGCGCGGCGAGCTGCTCGTCGTGGGTGACGATGACGAACGTTTGTCCGAGCCGGTCGCGGAGGTCGAAGAAGAGCTGGTGCAGCTCGGCCTTGTTGCGCGTGTCGAGGCTTCCCGACGGCTCGTCGGCCAGGACGACGGCGGGGCGGTTCATGAGTGCGCGCGCCACGGCCACGCGCTGCGCCTCGCCGCCGGAGAGCTGGGCGGGCTTGTGGGCGGCGCGGCCGGCCAGTCCGAGCATGCGCAGCAGCTCGGCGGCGCGCTCGCGGCTGGCGCGCTGCGGCTGCCGTCCGATGAGGGCGGGAATCATGACGTTCTCGAGGGCGGTGAACTCGGGCAGGAGCTGGTGGAACTGGAAGACGAAGCCGATGTGCCGGTTGCGGAAGCGCGCGGTGGCGCGCGCGGAGAGGCGCGTCACGTCGGTGCCGTCGATGCGGACGGTGCCGCTGTCGGGCGCGTCGAGCGTGCCCATGACTTGCAGGAGGGTGGTCTTGCCCGCGCCGCTGGGGCCTACGATGCTGACGACCTCGCCGCGCGCGATGCGGAGGTCGATGCCGCGCAGCACGCGGAGCGGGCCGAAGCTCTTGGTGATTTGGCTGAGTTGGATCATGGGGGAGGGGGGATGTGCGCGTCAGCCGATGCGGGCCATCCACTTGGACAGCCATGCGCTGGCGCGCGAGGTGTGTGGGAGCTCGCGTCCCCGGGGCTCGGAGAACGTGGGCGTGTCGGTGGCGCCGCCCTCCTGGTCGGGGATGACGATGAGCAGGCTGCGGCCGTCGAGCCGCCGCACGATGTCGCCCTGCGACTTCTCCATGCGGCGGTCGTAGCTGATGGTGCCGCGGCGCGCGCCGACGAGGACGACGAGGTGGTCGGGGGCGGTGTCGGGGATGAGTTCGTCGAGGAGGGTCTCCGCGTCGGCCGTCTTGTACTCGTCGCGCACGAGGGGGTGGAAGTGCGCCATGTAGGCCTGGATGAGGGGGGCGGTGTCGGCGTGGGCGTGGAAGGCCACGCGGCAGCCTATCTCGAGGGCGAGGCGCGCCACGCGCTCCACCCAGCGGTAGAAGCCGGTCTCGAACTGGGCGTTGGGCGGCACGGCCACGACGATGCGGCGGACGGTGTTGATGGGGACGGTGAAGTCGGCGATGATGACCTGTCGCTCGATGCGCTCGATGAGCCCCTGCGCGAGGCGGCCGAGGAGGGAGCTGTCGCCGGGCTGCCGGTGGTGGAGGCCGACGACGAGCTCGGAGGCGTCGTTCTCGCGGAACGCGTGGACCACGCCGTTGACGAAGTTCACGGCCAGGCGGCTCTGCGCCTGTATCTTCACGTCGGCGGCCGCGCCCACGCGCACGGCCAGGGCCAGGCACTCGCGGCTGCGCCGCTGGAGGACGCCGGTGGTGTCGTCGTCGTTGACCACGTTGAGGCAGATGAGCCCCCGGTTGAGCCGCGGGTTGCGCATCATGATGGCCGCCTGCACGAGGGCGGGTATCTTCTCGTCGTCGTTGATGGGGACGAGTATCTTCTCGTCGTCGCCCGTGCGCCGCTCGGCCTCGGTGGGGGCGGCCTCCTGCTCGAGCTTCAGCATGCGCGCGGCCTGGTCGGTGGCGATGGAGCTGATGACGCAGGAGAGGAGAATCATCACGACCACGCCGTCGAGCACGGCGTTGTCCATGAGCGGCACGCCCGGGGCGGTCTCGATGGACGCGCCCACCATGACGATGGCGATGGCGCCGGCGGCGTGGGCCTCGGTCAGCCCGAACATCATCAGCCCGCCCGCGCGGCTCATGCCGAAGGCGCGGCGCGCGATGAGGGCGGCGGCGTACTTGGTGAGCGTGCCCACCACGAGCATGACGGCCACGGCGGCCAGCGCGGCGGGACTGGTGAAGAGGGGGCGCAGGTTGACGAGCATGCCCACGCCTATCAGGAAGTAGGGGATGAAGAGGGCGTTGCCGACGAACTCGACGCGGTTCATCAGCGGGGCCGACTTGGGGATGAAGCGGTTGAACACCAGTCCCGCGAGGAACGCGCCGAGGATGCCGTCGATGCCGGCGGCCTCGGCGGCGACGGCGGCCAGGAAAATCATGGCGATGACGAAGATGTACTGCATCACGGGGTCGGAGTACTTGCGGAAGAACCGCCGGATGACCTTCGGGAACAGCAGGAAGAGGACGGCCACGAAGAGGGCGAACTTGGCGGCGAAGAGCAGCCAGAACCACGCGCCGCCCTGCCCCGCGACGCTGCTGGTGAGCACGGCCAGCACGAGCAGGGCGAACAGCAGGGCCACCATCGTGGCCGCCACGGCCACGGAGACGCTGCGGTTGCGCGACAGGCCGTAGCGCGCGACGATGGGGTAGGAGACCAGCGTGTGGGAGGCGAGGATGCAGGCCAGCAGCAGCGACGCCTCGGCGCTGTAGCGGAGCATCCAGCGGCCGGCCGCGAAGCCGGCCGCGAAGGGGACCAGCGCGGTGAGCGCGCCGAAGGCCAGGCTCATGCGCCGGTTCTGGCGCAGCCCCTGGAGGTTCATCTCCAGCCCCGCGAGGAACATGATGTAGTAGATGCCCACCTGCCCGAAGAGCTCGAAGCTGTCGTTGCGCTCGAGCAGGTTGAACCCGTGCTCGCCGATGAGCACGCCCGCCAGGATCATCCCTATGAGGTGTGGGATGCGCAGCTTGGCCAGCGCCATGGGGGCGAGCAGGATGACGCACAGGACGATGAGGAACACCCACGTGTGGTCGGTGATGGGCAGGCTGAGGTATCGGGTGAGGGAGTCCATGCGTGGTGGGCCGGGGTTGGCGATTCTCCGGCGCGGCGTGTCGTTTTCACGCCAAAAGCCCTGCAAAGGTAGCGAAAAGTTGCGGTTCGGTGGGCTAACTCGCTGAAAAGTTGTATTTTTGCGCAGTTTTTGAAGAAAATGTACTACGTCACCCAAAAATCTTTAAGGTAAAATGAAAGTAGCAATCGTAGGCGCAAGCGGGGCCGTGGGCCAGGAGTTCTTGCGCGTGCTCGACGAGCGGGATTTCCCGATGGACGACCTTGTGCTGTTCGGCTCGACGCGCAGCGCCGGGCGCAAGTATACATTCCGGGGCAAGGAGCACGAGGTGCGGCTCCTGCGCCACGGCGACGACTTCCGGGGCGTGGACGTGGCCTTCACGTCGGCCGGCGCCGGCACGTCGAAGGAGTTCGCCGCCGACATCACGAAGTTCGGCGCGGTCATGATCGACAACTCGTCGGCCTTCCGCATGGACGACGACGTGCCCCTCGTGGTGCCCGAGTGCAACGCCGCCGACGCGCTGGTGCGCCCGCGCGGCATCGTCGCCAACCCCAACTGCACGACCATCATGATGGTCGTCGTGCTGCAGCCCATCGAGCGGCTCTCGCACATCGAGCGCATCCATGTGGCGAGCTACCAGTCGGCCTCGGGCGCGGGCGCGGCCGCCATGGCCGAGCTCCAGCAGCAGTACCGGGAGCTGGTGGAGGGCAGGGCCGTGACGGTCGACAAGTTCGCCTACCAGCTGGCCTACAACGTGATTCCGCAAATCGACGTGTTCCAGGACAACGGCTACACGAAGGAGGAGATGAAGATGTTCAACGAGACGCGCAAAATCATGCACACCGACGCGCGCTGCTCGGCCACGTGCGTGCGCATCTCCTCGCTCCGCGCCCACAGCGAGGCCGTGTGGGTCGAGACGGCCGAGCCGTTGACGGTGGAGGCCGTCCGCGCGGCCATCGAGGCGGCGCCGGGCGTGACGCTCGTCGACGACCCCGCCAATAAGCGCTACCCCATGCCGCTCTTCACCGCCGGCAAGGACGACGTCTACGTGGGCCGCGTGCGCAAGGACCTCGCCAACGACAACGGCATCACGCTCTGGCTGTCGGGCGACCAAATCAAGAAGGGCGCCGCGCTCAACGCCGTGCAGATTGCCGAGTACCTCGTCAAGGCGGGGGACGTCAAGTAAGGCCGCCCGCCCCTCCGGCGCGCCCTGCGCCAGTCGCATGGGGGTGTGTCAAAATGCAAAATCCTTTTATGTGGACACCATGGAGACTTCACCCTTTTTCAAATGCGGATTCAAGACTTTTGTAGTGGGGTTCTTAACAATAAATCGTTAAAAAGATGAGACCGCCGCTCTCCGCATTGCTCCTTTGTTTGCTGCTTTCCGCACAGAGGACGGCCGCACAGGACGGGAACGCCGACAGAACCATCGAGATGCCGGGTGTCGTGGTGGCTGCCAAGACCTACTCGCAGGACGTCTCGAGGGAAAACTTCATCATCACGGACTCCCTGAGGGAAGGCGCGCACAACCTGCTCCAGCTCATCGACCGGCTTCCGGGTTTTTCGGTCGACTGGATGACGGAGGAGGTGAAAGTGGGCACGGAGCGCAACGTCCCCGTGCTTGTCAATGGGAAAAACTTGGGGGCGGACTATGTGAAGGGGCTGAACCCGAAGAGAATCCGACGGATTGAGCGGCTGCGCTATCCCAAGGGCAAGTATGGGGACGCGCCGATGGTCGTCAACGTCGTGCTCAACAACGCCTACGAGGGATGGGACGTCGACGTGCACAGCAGCAACTTGCTGTCGACGGAGAACGAGCACAGCCGCCAGACGAAGTCCGGCGTGTCGGCCACGTACACGCTAAGCAAGTGGAACTTCTACGGCCATGCCGGCTACAAGGACCGCAAGACCTACGAGGCCAAGGCGAGGACGCTGCTGTTCAACGGCGACAGCGGCGGGTCGACAGCGGCGTGCGACCGCCACCGTCCGAACGCATGGACGGCGGACAGGGCGTGGAACGTGAGCCTTGGCGCCGACTTCAGGATTGCGCCGCAACACGTGGTGGCGGCGCAAATGTGGGAGGAATGGCGGCGCAACGACGCGGAAGAGGGCTATTCGACCCCGTGGCAGGTATTTCTGGAGAAGAACGGCAGAGCTACGACGCCGGCAACTTTACGTCTGTCGTTTATTACGACGGCCAGTTCGGCGGCCGGCTGGCCACCTCGAACATCCTGACGTACAACCGCTACGGAGTGGACGAACACCGGTTGTTTGCCACGCAGGGCCAACCGGCGACGGCCCAGCATTCGCGCGGCGACAAAGAGTTTTGGCACTTCAACACCGACTGGAAGTGGTATTTCTCCTCGCCGCTGACGGCCACAATGGGCTGTTCGTACACCTACAAGAAATACACCGACAGCGAGCGGAACGGCGGGCATGAGCGCTTTGCGCTGCGCGAGCGCCGCAACGAATGCTATGCGTCCTTGAGTTTCCAGCCGACGGCGGCGTTCGGCCTCAGCGCCGGCGGCAAGCTCCTTGCCGTCGCGTCGGAGCAGTCGCAGGAAAAGGTGTCGCACGCTTCGTTCGTCCCTAGCCTGAAAGCCTTCTGGAAGCTGTCGAGCCACATCTCGGTTTCGGCGGACTACTACAACGACGTGACCTACCCCAACCTCGACGAGCTGTCGCCCATAGCCTACAAGGTGAACAGCGTCGTGCGCCATTCCGGCAACCCGAACCTGGAGGAGCGCGTCATGAACTATGCGGAAGCGCGGGTGGACTTCTTCGACAAGTTCAGGCTCATCTACATGTTCAAGCACTGCAACAACGACATCACGCCCTGGTATGTTTCGGGAGGAGGTGACTTCGTGACGGAAACGCTCGTCGGGTCGCGCTACAACCACCACTACGCAGGGCTGGACGGCAAGTTGCGGCTGCCCGGCGACGTCGGCCTTGGCCTGACCGCCAGCTACCAGCGGTACAAACGGTGGCAGAAGGGCGGAGGCGCCTCGAGCAAGGGCCGGACATACTATGTCGACGCGCAACTCTCGCGCCCGCTGGGCAGGCACTGTGCCGTCATGGCGCAATACTTCCTGCGCTCCGACAAGTTCCCGCTGCTCCAGGGCGAGCAGTACGCCCAGGAGGAAACGCTGGTGCTGGGAGCGAAAGGGATGCTGCTGAAAGACCAGCTGTCGGTGACGCTGCTGACGACTGTCCCCACAAGGCTCCTCTCGAAGGAGACCTACACGAGGGTCTCGGCGCCCGGCTTCTCCAGCATGGCGACGTGCGACGAGCGCGTCAACCGGCAGCTGGTCGTGCTGTCGCTGCGCCTCAACCTCGGGAGGGGACACACGTCGAAGTTCGACGGACGGTTTGTCAACGACACCGAAAAGAGGGAATAACCAACCGACACACACCGAGCTGCAATGTCAAGACTGCGCACCACATTCCAACACGACGCCATGCAGTGCGGCATAGCCTGCCTCCACATGGTCTGCCGCTATTTCGGCAGGGACTACTCCCTGGACGACCTGTCGAAGCTCTGCTTTGCCACCACCGAGGGCGTGTCCATGCTCGGCATCGGCGAGGCCGCCGGCGCGCTGGGGCTGCGCACGCTCTCCGCGCGGGTGTCGATGGGCGAGCTGCTGGCGGCTCCGCGTCCGTGCATCCTCCACTGGAACCAGAACCATTTCGTGGTGCTCTACAAGGTGAGGGGCGGACGCAGGTTCTATGTCGCCGACCCCGCCAAGGGGAAGGTCGCCTACGACGCCGCCGAGTTCGAGAGCCACTGGATAAGCATGCGCTCCGGGGGGGAGGACAAGGGCGTCGCCATGTTCCTCGAGACGACCCCGGCGTTCTTCACCTGCAGGATGGCGGGGGAGGGCGGCGGCCGCGGGGAGAGGCGTTCCTTCCGCTTCCTCCTCGGCTATGTCTGGAAATACAGGGCGTACTTCGGGCAGATTGTGCTGGGCCTGGTGGTCGGGAGCCTCCTGCAGCTGGCGCTGCCGTTCCTGACGCAGAGCATCGTCGATGTCGGGATCAAGAACCAGGACATCGGCTTCGTCTAGCTGATTCTGCTGGGGCAGCTGACGCTCACCGTCAGCCGCACGGCGATAGACTTCGTCCGCCGCTGGCTGCTGCTCCACATATCCCTGCGCATCAACCTCTCGCTCATCAGCGACTTCTTCGTCAAGCTGCTCAAGCTCCCCATGTCGTTCTTCGACACGAAGCTGATGGGCGACCTCATGCAGCGGATGAACGACCACTACCGCGTCAACGCCTTCCTCACCCAGCAGGCGCTGGGCGTCGCCTTCTCCGTGTTCACGTTCGCCGTCTTCACCGTCGCGCTGTTCTTCTACAGCAAGCTGGTGTTCGCCATCTTCCTGCTGGGGAGCGTCGGCTACGGGGCGTGGATGACCCTCTTCCTGAGGCGCCGCAAGGTGCTCGACTACCAGCTGTTCGAGCAGCAGGCCATCAACAACAACAAGACCTACGAGTTCGTCACCTCCATGCAGGAAATCAAGCTGCAGGACTGCGAGCGCCGCCGCCGCTGGGAGTGGGAGGACACGCAGGCCGACCTCTTCGGCGTGCAGACGAAGGCGCTCAAGCTGCAGCAGACGCAGGAGGCGGGCAGCATCTTCATCAACGAGGTGAAGAACGCCGTGATTACGGTCGTGGCCGCCGCCGCCGTGATACACGGCGAGATGACGCTCGGCATGATGCTCGCCGTGCAGTACATCATCGGGCAGCTCAACGCGCCCGTGGAGCAGCTGATGGGCCTCTTCTACTCCCTGCAGGACGTGAAGATAAGCCTGGAGCGCATCAACGAAATCCACCGCATGGACGAAGAGGACGGGCGGGACGGGCTGCTGACGGCGGTTGCCGACGCGGACAGGGGCATCAGCCTTGAGCATGTCGCGTTCAAGTACAATCCGCACGCCCCCGGCAACACCATCGACGGCGTGTCCCTCCGCATTCCCGCAGGCAGGGTGACGGCCGTCGTCGGCGCGTCGGGCAGCGGAAAGACAACGCTCGTGCGCCTCCTGCTCGGCTACTATCCCGTGGCGAAGGGGGCCATCCGCATCGGCAGCACCGACATCGGCCGGCTCAACAAGAAGTGGTGGCGCAGGCAGTGCGGCGTCGTCATGCAGGACGGCGTGATCTTCTCCGAGTCCATCGCGAGGAACATCGCCGTCGACGACGGCGAGATTGACGAGGGCCGACTGCTGAAGGCCGCGGAGATAGCCTGCGTCAAGGACTACGTGATGTCGCTACCGCTGAAGTTCAACACGAAGATAGGGCGCGACGGCGTGGGGCTGAGCCAAGGGCAGAAGCAGCGCATCCTCATCGCAAGGGCCGTCTACAAGGACCCCGACTACATCTTCCTCGACGAGGCCACCAATTCGCTCGACGCCAACAACGAGCGGACGATTGTGGAGAACCTCGGCACGTTCTACCGGGGCAAGACGGTGGTGGTCGTCGCCCACAGGCTCAGCACGGTGAGGAACGCCGACCAAATCGTGGTGCTCGACCACGGGACGGTCGCGGAGGTGGGCAGCCACGACTCGCTCATTGCCCGCCGGGGCGCGTACTACCACCTTGTGAAAAACCAGCTGGAACTCGGAAACTGACATGGACAGGAAGAAAACGGAGGACACGGGAAAGGCCGCCGGCGGCATCGAGCTGCACTCGGCGAGGATGCGCCGCTTCGTCGGCGAAGTGCCGCCCGCGCTGGTGCGGACGGGGACGGCGGTGCTCTCCGTGGTGGTCGCCCTGCTCGGATGGGCCGTTTGCAGCATCCACTACCCCGTCTCCATCGAAACGGAAGGGACGGTCGTCTCGGCCGACACGCTGGCGGTGGAGATTCCCTACAAGTACCTGCGCTGGGTGGTTCCGGCGCAGGCGGTGAAGGCTTCCTTCGAGGGCGACGACGGGACGCCGCGCACGTACAGCGTCGCATCGGTCGACTCGACGCTCGTCCTCCGGCCCGGCGGCAACCGCTTCACCGCCAAGGTCGGCCTGGGGCCGGACCGCGCGAAGGTGCAGGTCGGGCAGAGGGCGGAAGTGCGAATCGTCGTGAGCGACAGGACGCTGTGGCAGCAGATTTTCCACTGACCATTTGCGGCTTCTCCAACACGCATTCCGAAAAAAACAAGCGACGGGAGGACATGCCGTTACGGCGCGCCTCCCGTCGCTTGTTTTTTGCGCTACTGCGCGGAGTCCCTGTTTCCCGGGCTGCTCGAACCGGTCAGGCGGCTCTTCTGCGTGTCTCCCGCTCCCGTTCCCTTGTACTTCGACTTGGCGACGTTGAACTGGTACCTGAATGACAGCCGCCACCGCATGCAAGGGTCGTTGTGCTGTGTCGAGGTGTGGAGCGTTCCCGTGTACCATCGCAGCGTGTTGTTCCTGCCCAGTCCGAAGAGGTCCGTTGCGAGGAAGTGGATTCGCAGGCGTTCATTCAGGAACGTTTTCGCAACCGCCAGGTTTACGCCGAAAAGGGGCTTGTGCAAACAGTAGTTGCCCGAAGACCCGCCTGTTGTCGTGATGCCGGTGAACAGCCCGACGTAGCAGAGCTTGGTGTCGAACTCGTTGTTGAAGGAGAACATGGCCAGCGGGTGATGGAGAATGCTGCCGCCATGCACCTCCATGTCGAACCACTGCTTCGTCACATTGGCAGCCAGCGACGGGTGCCACGCTCCGAACGTGGGCTGCAGCGCCAGCGTCGCCTGCATCTTGTCAAAGCTTTCGATGTTCTCGAGCCTCGTCAGCGACATGGCCGTGTTGCCCCCGTATGGGGTCACCCGGGGCATGATGGGGTCGGATATGTGGGAGTATGCCACGTCGAGCATCAGGAATCTGTACGACGCCGTGTATTGCAGGTTCCTTGTGATTTCGGGCATCAGGAACGGGTTTCCCGATTCGTAGGAGAAGCGGCTCTTGTACGAAACCGCGTTCCGCAAGTCCAGGTAGTTGGGGCGCTGGATGTCCGACGTGTACGAGAGCTGCATCTGCACCCTTCCCATGGGCAGCATGAAGTTGACGGATGGAAAGAAGTTGTTGTAGTTCTTGCTCGAAGAGGGCATGTAGACGCCGTCCTCGTAGTAGTTGAACCTGACGTTTTCGTACCTCCCTCCCACGCTCATCGTCAGCCGCCCGAACTGGCGGTTGTAGTCGACGAACACCGCCGTCGTGTTTTCCTTGTAGAGGCTGTTTGCGGACGGAAGGATTCCGGCGGGCAGCACCTCGTATCTCTCCGTTCGTTTCGAATGCGAGTACTCCCCGCCGAGGGAGACGTTCCCGCCCCACAGCGGAGCCGACAGCACGAGTTTCGACGCCAGGAAGCGGTTGCGTATCCTGTCGCCCGTGTTGACAACCATGGCTTCCGCCCCGCTGCCTACGGACGTTTCCGCGTTCTGCGCGTCGGTGTTGTTGTTATTGTTGTACCAGTCCAGGTTGAAGTCGATGCCGGTGTTCCGGATTTTCCCCGTGTAATAGGCGTTTCCGCTAAAGGCCGGATTCTTGTATTCAGTCCGCGACGTTCCTGCTGTCCTTTCGCTTTCCGAGGTCTCGTCGCACATGGTCAGAATCTCGTAGTCGGAAAAGTTTTTCGTGTTAGGCGTGTCGTAGCCGACTCTTACGCCCACCGAATGGTTCTCGTTGAACTGGTAGTTCGCCGACAGCAGCGACGAAAAGCTCTCTATCTTCCGCCTGGTGTCCCTGCTGGTCGCAACGTGCCACGTGTTCTCCATATAAGAGTCCTCGTTCTGGCCCCAGGAAAGGAAGTCCCGCGCCTTCTTGCCCTTGATGTAGGCGCTGATGTCGAGGCCCCGCAGCCGGTAGTTGGCGTTGAGGGCTTCTTCCGCTCCCCACTGCATCTCTTCGTTCAGTAGGAGCGCTGTCTCCGTCCTGAAGCCGAAGCCGTCGCCCTGCGGCTTTTTCGTCGTGATTCGGATGACGCTCTTCACGTCTGTCGGGTATTTTGCCCCGGGATGGGCGATGACCTCCACCGACTTGATGTCGTCGGCCGACAGCTTCTCGTATTCCGCCGCGTTGTACACCTGCCGCCCGTTCACATAGATGACGGGCGTTCCGCGTCCAAACACCTCTATCGCCTCGTTCTGCGCCGTGACGTTGGGCAGTTTGTCGAGCAGTTCGTAGATGGTCCCGGCTTTTTCCAGTATCGACCCCTCCACGACGGTTTCCATCCCCTCGGCACCGAGACGGATTTTCGGACGGCTTGACTTCACGACGACTTCACCAAGCTCCGTCGTTGCTGCCTGCAAGGCGATGTCGCCCGCCTCGCTGCCCGATCAGTTTCGGTAGATGGTCTTGTAGCCGACCAGCGAAACCCTGAGCAGCCGCTCCTTGCGGTCGGACTTGATGGCGAACCGCCCGTCCTCGCCGGTCATCGTGCCGCTTACAAACGTCGTGTCGCCCGCCGTGAAAAGCACCACGTTCGCGTAGGGAAGCGGCGCGCCCTTGTCGTCGACGACCCGTCCGACGATATCTTGGGCGCTTGCCGTCAATGCCAATGTGGAATAAAAGAAGAGTGTTAAGGTAAATCGGTTCATTTTTCAAACATACTGGTGATTCAACGTCTCTCTTGTGAAGGTTGCTCCATTTCCTGAAAAGTGTTCTTCCAACTTCGAGACTTGGTTTTCCTTTTCCTTCTTGTTTGTAATCTAAAAGTTAATAAAAGGTTGTTTTTTCTTTTGCAAATTTGTGCCAATTTCCTGTTTTGGCAAAAAACGGAAAGAAGATTCTAAAAAAAGGCTTTGGATTTGTTACTTTCTCCGAACTCCTAAGGACAGCATAGACGCCCACGCTTTCCCCCGGGGCTGCTGGCCCCGCACCGCCTGGCGAGAAAGGCGGGGCGGCCGTGCCGGGACGCGGATGTCCCTGCATGGCCGCCCCGCGCGGATTGCCCTCAGAGGCCCAGCCGGCACTTGCGCGCGTATTCGCGCGCGAAGCTGCGATTGACTGACGCTGCGAGCGTGGGGCGCACGTCCCTCTCCGTGAGGCCGCCGATGGCGCGCGCCACGTCGGCCTCCGTGCCGCTCACCTTTTGCCGCAGCTGGAGGTCGGGGCGCAGTTTCAGCAGCCCGAACACCTCCACGGCGTTGCCCGCCGCCAGCTCGTGGAGCAGCACCATGCGCAGGTTGCGCAGCAGCAGCTCCATGGTCCGGCGGTCGAAGCCGCAGCAGAGCTGCAGCTCGTGTTTCAGCGTGTCGGCGCTCACGGTCGTTCCGCTGGTCTCGGCGGCGGCGTACCACCGCTCGTTGCAGTTCATGCGAACTGCCTTGAATCTAAATGCGTTCATAGTAGTAAGTCTTGCTTCTTGTTCAACACGGCGCAAAGATAGCGACAGCCGATGACAGAACGCGGCAATCCGCAGGGAAAGAATCCGCCGGACGGCGCGAATTTGTTAAAAACCATGAACGCCCGTCCGCCCCGGCCACGACACGAGAAAGCCCCGGCGGCGACTGCCGTCAGGGCTTTTCTTCAATTTCGGGGAATGTTCCCTTCACAGGGGCTTCCTCGACGGCGGGCGTTGCAAGAAGGTATTCAGAACTTGCGCCCGCCTGTAAGAGAGAATTGAAACTTCGCAGCTTCGTGGTCGAATTTGTAATATTGTTTTATCAAATAAAAGTAAAAGAGGTCGGTGGTTAGGGGGAGGGGCTACTCGGTCGCGGTCGCCTGCTCGGGGGTCAATCTCGGCGCGTGGAGGCTGTCGGCCTGCGCCGTGATGGCCGCCTCGCTCCGCTGCGTGGCGCTGCCCACGATGGCGGCCACCTGCCCGCTCCGCACGTAGGTGCCGGCGGCGGCTGGCTGCGTGGCGTGCGGAACGTCGGAGTTGTGCATCATGCTCCGCTCCATGGCGCCGCCCACGGCGAGGAACAGCGCGATGACCGCCGCGGCCTTGAACAGCGGCATCAGGCGGCTGCCGAACGTGACGGCGCGCGCCTTGACGCGCTCCCTGCCGGCGGGCCTGCCTTCCCGGGACTCCACGAGCGCCTCGACGCGGCGGTCGAAGTCCTCCGGCAGGACGTCCTTCCCCGCCTCCACCTGGAGGGCGAAGAGGGGGGCGAACCGGGCGAGGTGGGCCGGCACGCCCTTCTGGCTGAAGAACGTGCGCAGTATCTGCTCCTCCTCCACCGTCGTGTGGCACTCCCAGTAGCGGTCCAGAAGCTGTTCGATGTATTTGTAGTCCATGTTTTCCTGTTTGCCGCCGGGGCGCTTGCGCCGCCCAGCCGCCTTGGTTGCTTGTTTGTCTTTCCTTGCCTCAGCGTGCGTCCTTCCGTGCCTTCAGCCGCTCCTTCAGGGCTTGGCGGGCGCGGAAGATGTTCACCTTTACGTCCGACTCGGAGATGTGCATGATTTCGGCAATCTCCCGGTAGGTGCGCCCGTCGATGTCGCGCAGCTGCACGGCCGTCCGCTGCTTCTCGGGCAGGGCGTTGAGCACGCGGTTGAGCATCGCCACGCGCTCGTCGCTCACCATCCGCTCGTAGGGCGACTGCGCGGTGTCCACGCGGTCGTGCTGCTCCTCGTCGAGCGAGAGGTTGGCCTGCTCCTTTTGCGCGTTGAGGTCGAGCGCGAGGTTGCGGCAGACGGTGGCCGAGAAGGCGTCGACGCTGCCGAACGCCGTGCCTTTCTGGAGCTCGCGCCACACGCGCACCAGCGTTTCCTGCACGATGTCCTCCGCATCCTCGCGGTTGAGGGTGATTCGCAGCGCCAGCCGGAAGAGCTTGTTCTTCAGTGGCAGCACGTCGTTTCGGAAACTGGTTTCTGGCATCCCTCTGCTAATAAAGACGAATGAAAGGGGGAAAAGTTACAGGGTTTTCGGGGAAAAACGCGCGCGGGCGCGTTTTTTTCTTTTCTTTTTCTCTTTTTCTCTCGCCGCGCGTCACGGTGACGCGAGCGAGCGCTTCACCAGCACGTAGAGCTTGTCGTTGGGGCGCACGCGCTCGCGGGTCCTGATGGAGACGTTCTGCCCGCGTTCGGCCGTGTCGGCGGGCGCGAGGTCGAAGCGGATTTCCTCCACCGGCTGGATGAGCGCGCCGGTGGTGGGGCCCGTGACGAGCATCTTGTCGCCCACGCGCAGCGGCGCGTTCTCGACCACGAACTCGGCCACGCCGAGCCTCGAGAAGTACTTCACGCACTTGCCCACGTACACCTTCTGCTCCGTGGCCTTCGAGCCGTACACCTCGCACCACTCGCCCAGCCGCTGCCCCTGGTAGTAGCCGTCCCAGAAGCCCCGGTTGAACACGGTGGACAGCTCGGCGTCCCACCGCTCGAGCCGCGCCGCGTCGGCCTGGAACGTGCCGTCAATCACGGCGCGGACGGCCTCGTCGTAGGCCGCCGCCACCGTCCGCACGTATTCGGGCCCGCGCGCGCGCCCCTCGATCTTGAACACGCGCACGCCGGCGTTCATCATCACGTCGATGAAGCGGATGGTCTTCAGGTCCTTGGGCGACATGATGTACTTGTTGTCCACGTCGAGCAGCGTGCCGGTCTCCAGGTCGCGCACCTCGTAGCCGCGGCGGCAGACCTGCACGCACTCGCCCCGGTTGGCCGAGCGGCCGGCGTTGTGGAGGCTCAGGTAGCACTTGCCGCTGACGGCCATGCAGAGCGCGCCGTGGCAGAACATCTCGATGCGCACCGGCCTGCCCGAGGGCCCGGTGATGTGCTGCGCCTCGATTTGCTCGTGGATGTCGCGCACCTGGAACATGTCCAGCTCGCGCGCCAGCACCACCACGTCGGCGAACTGGGCGTAGAATCTCAGCGCCTCCACGTTCGAGATGTTGAGCTGCGTGCTCAGGTGCACCTCCAGGCCCACGCTGCGGCAGTAGGCCATCGCCGCCACGTCGCTGGCGATGACGGCCGAGACGCCCGCCTCGCGGGCGGCGTCCACCGCCTCGCGCATCGCGCCGAGGTCCTCGCCGTAGATGATGGTGTTCACCGTGAGGTAGCTCCGCAGCCCGTGGCGGCGGCAGGTGGCGGCAATCTCGCGCAGGTCGTCGATGCCGAAGGCGCACGCCGAGTGGGCGCGCATGTTCAGCCGCCCGATGCCGAAGTACACGGAGTCCGCCCCCGCGTGGATGGCGGCGGCCAGGCTCTCGCGCGAGCCCACGGGCGCCATGATTTCGAAGTCCGGCCGCTTCCATCCGCGGCCGCTGGTGTCTGTCTTCATCCCGATGCGTGGTTAGCTCTCACAAAGTTACGCCTTTTCGTCCTAAGACGGAAACGAAACCGCCGTCGATTTGGCCGACGCCCGCCCTCCCGCGCCTTTCCCTGCGGGCCATGCGCCTGGCGTTGAGCCCGTTGCGTCGGCGCCGGGCGCCGGCGGCGGCGGTGCTGAAAAACGTCCGCAGTGTTTCCCCCCGCGCTCCGCGGAGAAAATGTATTTCGTCCGCGGACGAAAAAGTTTTTCTCCGCAGACGTTTTCCCGCCTCCTCCGCAGTGTTTTTCCTGGCGCGCCTAAACGCCTGGCTTCTTGGCGGTTGCACGCCAGTCCGTCCGTCTCCTCCCCGGCGGCTGGGGATGGCGGAGGGCTGCCGCCCGGAAACGGCGTGCGGGCTTTGCGCAAAGTGCACTTTGCGCAAAGTTCGGGAAGAGTAAGATGGTGGTGTTTTTGATATCCGCAACGTGGGGTGCGTTGCGGAAAAAAGCCCGGCGGGCTACTTTCCCTTCACGATGCGCTTGATGTCGTTGAGCTTGTTGAGGGCCTCGACGGGGGTGAGGTTGTCGATGTCGAGGTGGAGCAGCTCGTCGCGTATCTGGCAGAGCACGGGGTCGTCGAGCTGGAAGAAGGAAAGCTGCGGCGTGCCGCCCGGCGTGGCGGCGATGGCGTCGGTGCGCGGCCGGGCGATGCCGTCGCCCGCGCTGTTGCGCTCGAGGTCGGCCAGCACCTGCTCGGCGCGGGCGACGACGGAGGGCGTCATGCCGGCAATCCGGGCCACGTGGATGCCGAACGAGTGCTCGCTGCCGCCGCGCTCGAGGCGGCGCAGGAAGAGGACGCGCCCGTCCGCCTCGCGCACGCTGATGTGGTAGTTCTTCACGCGCTGGTAGAGCCGCTCCATCTCGTTGAGCTCGTGGTAGTGGGTGGCGAAGAGGGTGCGGGCGTGGCGGCGCGGGTTCTCGTGGATGTGCTCCACGATGGCCCAGGCGATGGAGATGCCGTCGTAGGTGCTGGTGCCGCGCCCGAGCTCGTCGAAGAGGATGAGCGACCGCTCCGTGAAGGTGTTGAGGATGCTGGCGGCCTCGGTCATCTCGACCATGAAGGTGGACTCGCCGAGGGAGATGTTGTCGCTCGCGCCCACGCGGGTGAATATCTTGTCGCAGAGGCCGATGCGGGCGGAGTCGGCCGGGACGAACGAGCCTATCTGGGCGAGGATGGTGATGAGGGCGGTCTGCCGGAGGAGGGCCGACTTGCCGGCCATGTTGGGGCCGGTGAGGATGATGACTTGCTGCCGCTCGCAGTCGAGCAGGAGGTCGTTGGCCACGTACTGCTCGCCGGCGGGCATGCTGCGCTCGATGACGGGGTGGCGGCCCTGGCGGATGTCGGTGACGAGCGACTCGTCCACCACGGGGCGCACGTAGCGGCACTCGCGGGCGGTGGCGGCGAAGGAGAGCAGGCAGTCGATGTGGGCGATGGCGGCCGCGTCGGCCTGCAGGGCCGGGATGAACTCGGCCGCGTCGGCCACGAGGGCGCCGAAGAGCTGTGTCTCGAGCGCGAGGATGCGCTCCTCGGCCCCGAGAATCTTCTCCTCGTAGTCCTTGAGCTCCTGGGTGATGTAGCGCTCGGCCTGCACGAGCGTCTGCTTGCGTATCCAGCCGGCCGGCACCTTGTCCTTGAACGTGTTGCGCACCTCCATGTAGTAGCCGAACACGTTGTTGAAGCCTATCTTCAGGCTGCTGATGCCCGTCTCCTCTATCTCGCGCTGCTGAATCTGGAGGAGGTAGTCCTTGCCCGAGTAGGCCATCCGCCGCAGGCGGTCGAGCTCGTCGCTCACGCCGTCGGCGATGACGCCGCCCTTGCTCACGAGGAAGGGCGGGTCGGGCTTGAGCTCGCGCAGGATGCGGTCGCGCAGCGAGGCGCAGGGGTCGAGGCGGGCCCCGATTTGGCGGACGTGGCTGTCGGGGCTCTGGGCGCAGAGCCGGATGATGGGCTCGACGGCCTGCAGGGCCACGCGCAGCTGCGTCATGTCGCGGGGCGACACGCGCTGGGTGGCTATCTTGGAGCAGATGCGCTCCATGTCGCCGACGCGGTGGAGCAGGCCGCTGACCTCGTCGCGGAAGCGCGGCTCGCGGAAGAACTGCTCGACGACGTCCTGCCGCTCCCGGATGCGGCGGGCGTCCTTGAGGGGGAAGAGCAGCCAGCGGCGCATCATGCGCGCGCCCATGGGCGAGATGGTGCGGTCGATGACCTTGAGCAGGGAGCTGCCGCCCTCGCTCATGGGCTCGACGAGCTCGAGCGAGCGGATGGTGAAGCGGTCGAGGCGCACGTAGCGGTCCTCCTCGATGCGCGCGATGCTGTGGATGTGGGCGGTGTGGGTGTGCTGCGTCTGCTCCAGGTAGAAGAGGACGGCGCCGGCGGCCACGATGCCGTTGCGCAGGTGGTCGATGCCGAAGCCCTTGAGGCTCTTCACGCCGAACTGCTCGTGGAGCTTCTGCCGGGCGGTGTCCTCGACGAAAATCCAGTCGTCGAGCTGGTAGGTGAAGTAGCCGCCGCCGAAGGTCTTCTCGAACAGCGGCTTGTGGCCGTACTCGTGCAGCACTTCCTTGGGGGCGAAGTTGGTGAGGAGCTTGTCGATGTAGTCGGTCGTGCCCTCGGCGGTGAGGAACTCGCCGGTGGAGATGTCGAGGAAGGCCACGCCGCAGGCCGACTTGCCGAAGTGGACGGCGGCGAGGAAGTTGTTCTCCTTGTTGGCCAGCACCGTGTCGGTCATGGCCACGCCCGGGGTGACGAGCTCGGTGATGCCGCGCCTGACGAGCTTCTTGGCGAGCTTCGGGTCCTCGAGCTGGTCGCAGATGGCCACGCGGCGGCCGGCGCGGATGAGCTTGGGCAGGTAGGTGTCGAGCGCGTGGTAGGGGAAGCCGGCCATGGCGGTGGCGTCCGCCTTCTTGCCCGCCCCGTTGCTGCGCCTGGTGAGGGTGATGCCGAGGATGTCGGCGGCGACGGCGGCGTCCTCGCCGTAGGTCTCGTAGAAGTCGCCGCAGCGGAAGAGTATGAGCGCGTCGGGGTGCTGTGCCTTGAAGTCGTGGAACTGCCGCATCATCGGCGTGAGTTCATCCTTGCTTGCCATCGTTGCCTGTCGGTGTGTGGTCGGGGGTTGGGGGTGGGGGGAGGGGCTGCCTTTCCGTCAGCTTGCGGAAAAGCTCCCAGATGACGATGCCGGCGGCGGTGGCGACATTGAGCGAGTGCTTCGTCCCGAACTGGGGAAGCTCGACGCACCCGTCGCACATGTCGACCACCTCCTGCTGCACGCCTTTCACTTCGTTGCCGAGGACGACGGCGTATCGCGCGCCGGGGCCGCCGCACTCCAGCCGCTGGAGCATCGTGCTGCCCTCGGCCTGCTCCACGGCCAGCACCGTGTAGCCCTCGGCCTTGAGCCGCGCGACGGCCTCCTGCGCCGTGCCGGAATGCGACCACTCCACGCTGTCCTCCGCCCCGAGGGCGGTCTTGTGGATCTCGGGATGGGGCGGCCGCGCCGTGATGCCGCACAGGCAGATGCGCTCCACGCGGTAGGCGTCGGCCGTGCGGAACACGCTGCCGACGTTGTACATGGAGCGCACGTTGTCGAGCACCACGGCGAGCGGCAGCTTCGCGCTGCGCCTGAACTCGCCGACGCTCATGCGCCCCATCTCGGTCACTTTCAGCTTTCTCATCGTGCGGGCCTTGCTGCTGGTTCGGGCGCTTACGGACGGGCCTCCGGCGTGTCGCCGCCGCTCCTGCTCCTGCGCAGCATGCACCAGAGGCCGGCCAGCACGAAGGGGACGCTGAGCATCTGCCCCACGTTGAGCAGGGTGGAGCCGTCGTCGGTGCCGCCCTGCGCCTCCTTGAGGAACTCGACGAGGAAGCGGAAGGCGAAGACGGAGGTGAGGCAGAGCCCGAAGTAGAAGCCGCTGCCCACGGCGCGCCGCCGGCTCTTGTAGACGGCCCACTGGGCGAGGAAGACGAGCAGGTAGGCGGCGGCCTCGTAGAGCTGCGCGGGGTGGCGCGCGGCGAGGCAGCCGTCGACCATCGCCTCCTTGGTGTGGAACACGAACGCCCACGGCGCGTCGGTGGCGCGGCCGATGATCTCGGAGTTCATCAGGTTGCCGAGCCGGATGAAGCAGGCGGTGAGCGGCGCGACGAGCGCGATGTCGTCGAGGACGGTGAAGACGGGCACCTTCGAGCGGCGGATGTAGAGCAGCAGGGCGAGGAACAGCCCGATGGCGCCGCCGTGGCTGGCCAGCCCCGTGTAGCCGGTGAAGTGCCAGTCGCTCCAGCCCGCGCCGAACTTCACGGGCAGGAGCATCTCGGCGACGCCCTTTCCGGAGGTGAGGAACACCGCCGGGTCGTAGAAGAGGCAGTGGCCCAGGCGCGCGCCGGCAATCACGCCGACGAAGCAGTAGATGAACAGGGGGTCGAACTTCCCCGTCGGCCGAGGCTTGCCGTCCCTGCCGGGGGCGGGGTCGATGCCCTGCTCCGCGTAGAGGCGGCGCATGGCGAGGTAGGCCAGCAGCAGCCCCGCCACCCAGCAGAGCCCGTACCACCGCACGGGCAGGCCGAGCAGGCGGAACGCCTCGGCGGGCGGGTTCCAGTCGATGAACAGCAGCCGTGTCATACGTTGAACCTGAAATGCATGATGTCGCCGTCCTGCACCACGTAGTCCTTGCCCTCGACGCCCAGCTTGCCGGCCTCGCGGACGGCGGCCTCGCTGCCGTACTTGATGTAGTCGTCGTACTTGATGACCTCGGCGCGGATGAAGCCTTTCTCAAAGTCGGTGTGGATGACGCCGGCGCACTGGGGGGCCTTCCAGCCGCGGCGGTAGGTCCACGCCCTCACCTCCATCTCGCCGGCCGTGATGAACGTCTCCAGCCTGAGCAGGCTGTAGATGGCCTTGATGAGGCGGTTGCAGCCGCTCTCCGCCAGCCCCAGGTCCTCGAGGAACAGCTGCTTCTCCTCGTAGGTCTCCAGCTCGGCGATGTCGGCCTCGGTCTGCGCGCTGATGACGATGAGCTGCGCGTCCTCGCCGCTGATGGCCTGCCGCACGCGCTCCACGTAGCCGTTTCCGCTGGCCGCGCTCGCCTCGTCCACGTTGCAGACGTAGAGCACGGGCTTCGTCGTGAGCAGGAACATCTGCCGCGCCGCGGCCTCCTCCTCCTCGCTCTCCAGCTCCACGGTGCGCGCGCTGCGCCCCTGTTCCAGCGCCTCCTTGTAGCGCGCGAGGAGGGCCAGCTCCGTCTTGGCCGCCTTGTCGCCGCCCACGCTGGCCTGCTTCTCCACGCGCCGGATGCGGCCCTCCACCGTCTCCAGGTCCTTCAGCTGCAGCTCGGTGTCGATGATTTCCTTGTCGCGGACGGGGTCGACGCTGCCGTCGACGTGCACGATGTTGCCGTTGTCGAAGCAGCGCAGCACGTGGATGATGGCGTCGCACTCGCGGATGTTGCCCAGGAACTGGTTGCCGAGCCCCTCGCCCCTGCTCGCGCCCTTCACCAGCCCGGCGATGTCCACGATGTCGCACACGGCGGGGACGATGCGCCCCGGGTGCACGAGCCCGGCCAGGCGGGTGAGCCGCTCGTCGGGCACGCTCACCTGCCCCATCTGCGCGTCGATGGTGCAGAACGGGAAATTCGCTGCCTGTGCCTTCGCACTCGACAGGCAGTTGAACAATGTGGACTTCCCCACGTTTGGAAGCCCCACGATTCCAGCTTTCAGTGCCATGTCCTTATTGGTTGTGTTTCTGTTTGTACTTCTCGGCGAACTCGCGCGAGATGCTGTTGTCGAACGTCTGGCAGGCCTCGGCCGCCAGGTCCATGCCGCACCGCACGATGCTGTCCCACTCGCGCTCGCCGACGGAGGAGATGCCGGCGCGGCGCACGCCTTGGCGGATGAGCCCGTACACGATGCCGGCGTTGAAGTTGTCGCCCGCCCCGATGGTGCTGACCGTCGGTATCTTCCGCACCGCGTAGCTCTTCCGGACGGAGGGCGTGAGGAGGCGGATGTCGCCGGCCGCGTCGGTGCAGAGCATCTGCTTGCAGTAGAACGCTATCTCGCGCTGGTAGACGTCGTCCACGTCGCCGCTGCCGAACAGGTTCTCCAGGTCCTCGGTCGAGCCGCGCACGATGTCGGCGTACTCCAGGTTCTCCAGCATGTCGGCGTGAATCTTGATGGCCTCCGCGCGGTGCGAGCTGCGGAAGTTCAGGTCGTAGTAGATGAGCGCGCCGCGGCCGCGGACGTACTCCAGGAAGTCCCTCACCTTGGGGCGCAGCGCGGGGTTCAGCACGAAGTAGCTGCCCATCATCACCACGTCGTCCGCCTCCACGTCGGGCCAGTCCACCTCCAGGCGCGCCGACGGGTAGTCCTTGTAGAACATGTACTCCGCGTCGTTCCGTTCGTTGAGCCACGCCAGCGAGACGGCCGAGCGGCCGTCGTGGTAGACGGCCACGTGGGAGCTGTCCACCCCGTTCGCCGCCATGAAGTCCAGTATCAGACGGCCCACGCGGTCGTTCCCCGTCTCGCTGATGATGGAGACGCGCTCGCCGAGCCGGCCCAGCGAGACGACCCCGTTGAACACCGATCCCCCGGGCACAGCCGCCGTCGGCCGGTTGTCCTTGAAGATGATGTCCATGATGGTCTCGCCGATTCCTATTATCTTTCTCATAAGTCAAAGTCCGTTTCGTTTCGTTCCGTTCCCGCCTCGCTCCCGGCGCAAGAGGCCTCCACGCACCCGACGACCTCGTCCAGCGTCGCCGCCCGCGACATCACCTCGCCCCAGGGGCGGCGGACCACGCCGCGCGCGCCGAGGCCGTCGAGGAAGGCGAACAGGCCGTCGTAGAAGCCGCCGACGTTCCAGAACACCACGCGTTTCGAGTGCATGCCGAACACGTTGCCGGCCATCGCGCTGAACGCCTCGTCGAGCGTGCCGACGCTGCCGGGCAGCGCCACCATCACGTCGCTCTCGCCCACCAGCCACTCCTTGCGGTCGGTCAGGTCCTCGCAGTGGAAGGTCACGTCGATGGCGTCGCTCGCGCACCCCGCCAGCTTGCGCGGCACCACGCCGAACACGCGGCCGCCGTTCCTGCGCACGGCCTGCGCCACGCGCTCCATCAGCCCGCACGCGCTGCCGCCGTACACGAGCGTGTGCCCCTCGCGGCCCATCCACTCGCCCAGCTGCTCGGCCGCCGTGCAGAAAGCCTCTTCCAGCTTGTCGGAGGAAGAGCAAAAAACGCCTATTTTCATCGGGTTGTCTCTGTCGGTAACAATGTGCAAAGTTACGACTTTTGCGCCACATTCCTTTGTTTTCCCGCGGAAATCGGCGCGCGCCCGTTCGCCCAGGGGCGCCGGCCCGCTCCCGGCGCCCGCTTCCTGCGCGGGGAAAGCCTTTGCGGGCGCACTCGTCCGTCTCGCGCGGGATGCCGGCGCCTGCCGCGCTCCGGGGAGTTAAATTTGGTTAAACGCACGGAAAAAGCCCGCTCCGCGCGCCTTCCCGGCGGCTCCCGCGGCGGGCGCGCGGGTGCGCGGACGCGGAAAAAGGCGTAACTTTGCGCCAAGCACAACCCACCTTATCACGCTAAGCCCATGCTCACACAGCAAGAATGCGACATCATCCACCAGAAGATGCACGGCACCATGGTGGAGGCCATGCAGGTGAAGTTCATCCCCACCGACGACGAGGCCGCCGTCTGCGAAATGCCCATCACCGACGCCGTCCGCCAGTACTTCGGCGTGATGCACGGCGGCGCGTCGCTCGCCCTGGCCGAGACCGTCGCCGGCGCCGGCTCGCTCCACCTCGTCGGAATCGGCTCGCCGGCGCGCGTGTGCGGCGCCGAGGTCAGCGGCACCCACCTCGCCATGTCCGCCGCCGAGGGGCGGGTCACGGCGCGCGCCACGCTCCTCCACGCCGGGCGCAGCACCCACGTGTGGAACGTGGAGGTGCGCGGCGAGGACGGCCGCCTGCTCTCCGTCGAGCGCGTCACCAACCGCATCCTCTGGCCGAGGGAGGGGTAGGGCGCGGGCCTTCCGCGCCCTGCCCGCCTCCCCGCCGCCGCCACAGGGGCTGGCGCGGACTCCCGCCCGCGCCAGCCCCGCGAAGAAAACGACGGCCATCCTTCTCACGAAGAATGGCCGCCCAATGTGATACTAACTAAATAACACCTAATAAATAACCTAACTAATATTACTAACTAACCTTCAAATTTATAGTCTTCTCCAAACAGTGTCCCGGCGCTCATTTCAGGATGGAAATGTTGCTGATTACCACTGCTGCTGCCACAAGGACAGTTATTGCTATTGTCAATGCTTCCATAATTCAATCTTTTTTACCGTTAAAAACAATACTCATAACTCTCGCGTCTGTGTGCCGGCCTCCGCGCCTCGGTGGCCTTCGGCCGGCCTCTTTCCGATTCAGCTCATCCGAAGTGCCGCGATGGCGACAACGACGGAGAGAATCACTGTCAAAGTAATCATAATTTCGTCTCCTTTCTTTTTAATGACGTCCTCCCGCCCGGAGTGTCCTGAAACCCTTTTGCCTTTCCACCCCTGCCGGGGGCGTTCGGACTGTCGTGTCTGTTAATCTTGATTCCGAGGCCTCCCGCAATCACGTTGCCCATGGCCTTGTTTCCTTTTGACACTGCAAAGGTACGGCGGGATTCTGTGTGCGCAAACAATTTCGTGGCGAATCTTCCGGAAACCCTCGTTTTCTTGATGTAAATCAACGAATGTGTACGAACACAGCCCAAAATCTATGTTTTCCAGCAAGTTTTTCGGCAAAAACGGCCCTTTCTGAGCGCAACGGATGTGACGAAGGCGTTTCGTCCGTGTTGCAAGGGTGGGGCGCGCGTGGCGTCCTGCTGTTTCCGGGGCGTCCGCGCCCCCGCCGTGCGCGTCCCGCCCTCCGCCCTTCCCGCCTCCCCTTTCCTGCGGGGGAACGCGGCGGAAAAACACTGCGGAGGGGCTGGAAGAACGTCCGCGGAGAAAATATTTTTCCTCCGCGGACGAAATATTTTTTCTCCGCGGAGCGCGGGACAAAACACTGCGGACGTTTTTGGCGGCCTCTTCCGCCGCGTCCAACCGGCTGGCGGACAGGCGTCTCGCCCTCGCCGGGGACATCCCGCCCCTCCCTCCGCGCCCGCCCTCCTTCTCCTTATTATATATATATAGGCGGGCGTCGCGCGTGGCGCTGGCCCGGAAAATGACTATCTTTGCGGAAGCCTCCCGCCGGCCCGAGGAGCGGGCGCGGAGGCCCATTGTCGGACAAGGAAAGGAAACGGGCGCGAGGAAGGATGGAAGCAGCCGGTAGCGATGTGGTCTGCACGCGGGCCTACGGCTCGCCCTGCGGCGGGCTGGTGCTCGGCGCATGGCGCGGCGGGCTGTGCCTCTGCGCGTGGGCCGGGGGGAAGCTCGCGGCACGGGCGGACGGATGGGCCGCGCGGCATCTCGGGGCGGCGTGCCGCGCGGGCGACGCGGAGGTGCTCCGCCGGGCGGCCAGCGAGCTGGACGAGTATTTCGCGGGGCGGCGCACGGCGTTCTCCGTCCCCCTGCTCCTTGCCGGGACGGCGTTCCAGCGGCGGGCGTGGCGGGCGCTGGCGGACATCCCCTACGGCGCGTCCCTCTCCTACGCCGGGCAGGCGCGGGCGATGGGCTGCCCGGGGGCAGTGCGCGCCGTGGCCGGCGCCAATGCCGCCAACCCCCTCTCCATCTTCGTGCCCTGCCACCGCGTGGTGGGGTCGGACGGCTCGCTCGCGGGCTACGGCGGGGGCGTGGAGGCCAAGCGCTTCCTGCTGGAGCTGGAGCGCGGGATGCCGGCGCGGCGCCGGGGCGCAATGTTAAATGTTACATGAGGGCTAATAACGGAAACACGCCCGTCTCTCCCGTAGGCCCGAAAAGCCCTACCTTTGCCCCCCGGGGACATGACCGCCCCCGCACAATCGTCACACACACACACTGACACAACCATGAGAAACATCCTGACCCTCCTGCTGCTGGCGCTGCTGCCGGCGCTCTCCCTGCCGGCGCAGACTTCGTGGACGGCCGACAACGGCAACGGCACGTTCACCAACCCGCTCTTCTACGACGAGTTCTCCGACCCCGACATCATCCGCGTGGGCGACGACTTCTACTTGGCCGGCACGACGATGCACTGCATGCCCGGCCTCGTCGTCCTGCACTCCAGGGACCTCGTCAACTGGGAGTTCCTGAGCTACGCCTTCGACCGCCTCGACATGGGCGACGAGTTCAACCTCGACAACGGCAAGGAGGCCTACGGGCAGGGCATCTGGGCGCCCTGCATCCGCTACCACGACGGGAAGTTCTACATCTTCTCCAACATCAACGGCCACGGCATGCAGGTGTTCATCGCCGACAACCCCGCCGGGCCCTGGGAGCACAAGCCCCTGGGCGGCCACATCTACGACCTGTCGGTGCTGTTCGACGACGACGGGAAAATCTATGCCGTCTACAAGTACGACGAGGTGAGGATGATAGAGATCAAGCCCGACTTCAGCGGCTACGTGGAGGGCAGCGAGCGTGTCATCATTCCCTCGGGCAACGCCATGGGCGAGGGGCACCATGTCTACAAGATTGGCGGGAAGTACTACATCCTCAGCGCCGACTTCTCGCCCATGGGGCGCATGCAGTGCGCCCGCGCCGACCGGATCGAGGGCCCTTACGAGACGGCGGCCGTCAGCGTGAAGGAGACGCTGGGCACGCCGCTGGTGCACTGGGTGGACAATGTGTCGCTCGGCTCGCGGCTGCCCGAGCCGGGGTTCGAGTTCCGGATTTCCGGCCCGTCGGGCGACAGGATGGGCTGCGCGACCCTGCACCAGGGCGGCATCGTCGATTTGCCCAACGGCGACTGGTGGGGAGTCTCCATGCAGGACTTCCGCGCGGTGGGCCGCACCACGTGCCTCTCGCCGGTGACGTGGAAGGACGGGTGGCCTTACTTCGGGCTTCCCGGCAACCTCGGGCGCACGCCCCGCACGTGGGTGAAGCCCGCCGTCGGGGCCGGGTCCGCGCCGCGCGCGCCCTACCGCCGCAGCGACGGCTTCGACGGGAAGAGGCTGCTCCCCGTTTGGCAGTGGAACCACAACCCGGACAACGCCAAGTGGTCGCTCTCCAAGGGACGCCTGCGCCTCCACACGCTTCCGGCCAAGGACTTCCTGTGGGCGAAGAACACGCTCACCCAGCGCGGCATCGGCCCCGTGTCCTCGGCCACGGTGACGCTTGACGCCTCGCGCTTGCAGGACGGCGACGTGGCCGGCATCGGCCTGCTCAACATCCCCTACGCCTGGCTGGGCGTGTCGAGGAGCGGCGGCGGGCTGAAGATTCGCCTGTACGACCAGGCGCGGGACAAGTGGACGGAGGCCGCCCTGGAGAACACGCCGAAGCGGACGCTGCGGCTGCGCGTGACGGGCGACTTCGACGCCGACCTGGCCGCGTTCAGCTACAGCGAGGACGGAAAGGCATTCGTGGGCATCGGCGACAGCGTGCTGATGCCCTACCAGCTGAAGACGTTCCAGGGCGCGCGGTATGCGCTCTTCGCCTACAACACGGAGGGGAGGCAGGGCGGCTATGCCGACTTCGACGACTTCGAGCTGGACGAGCCCCTGGCCGACCGCTCGGGCAACCTGCCCGTCGGAAAGGTCGTCACGCTGCTCAACCTGGGGAACGGCACGCGCGCGTTTGCCCACCCCCACGGGATGCTGCACTCCCAGGGCAAGGGCGATAAAGAATACGAGGGGGACGGGTGCCGTTTCCGGGTGCACGACCGCGGGCAGGGGCGCGTGGCGCTCGAGGCCATGAACGGCACGGGCTTTGTGACCGTCGTCGGCGAGGGGCTGTCGGCCGACGTGCGCCTGCTGAAGACGGAGACGGAGGGAAGCCTCTTCCTGTGGCAGGACATGCTGCGCGGGCAGTGCATGCTCCTGTCGTTGAGGACGAACCGCTACGTGGGCGCCGACCCGGCCACGGGCGAGCCTTACGGGGCCGACTGGCCCGGCGCGTCGCCCAGCCGCCGGAACGGGACCGTGTTCTCGTGGGCGGAGGCGCGGCCCTGACCCCGCGTGGCGCGCAAGGAAGAATGCGGGCGGAAAAAAAGAATGCGGGCGGCGCTCCCTCCGTCGGAAGGGAGCGCCGCCCGCGCTTGTGCGCCGGGGGCGGGGTGTTCGCCCGCTATCTCCGCCGCCCTTTTCCTCCTCGCCGGCCCCGGTGCGTCTTGCGCCGTCCGCCGCCCGTCCGTCCGTCGCCCTGCTTGGCGGTGTTGGGCTGGAGGTAGTTGACGGGCTTGCGTTCCGCGGTGGGGTCGGCGGACGAGAGCTTGCGCACGAGGTCGAAGTCGAGCTGCTTGCGGTAGAGGTTGGCCCTGGCCACGCGGATGCGCACCTTGTCGCCGAGGGCGAACCGCTGGTGCGACTTGCGCCCCACGAGGCAGTAGTTGCGGTCGTCGAAGTCGAAGGCCTCGTCGCCGAGGAAGCGCACGGCGACCAGCCCCTCGCACTTGTACTGGTCGATTTCGGCGTAGATGCCGATGTCGGTCACGCCCGTGACCTTCGCGTCGTACTCCTCGCCAATCTTGTCCTCCATGAACTCCACCTGCTTGTACTTGATGCTGGCGCGCTCGGCCTGCGTGGCCAGCAGCTCCATGGCCGAGGAGTGGTCGCACAGCTCCTCGTACTTGCTCTGGCTGGCGCTCTTTGCCCCCTCGGCGTAGCGCGTGAGCAGGCGGTGCACCATGAGGTCGGGGTAGCGGCGGATGGGGGACGTGAAGTGGGTGTAGTAGTCGAAGGCCAGCCCGTAGTGGCCGATGTTGACGGTGCTGTACCTGGCCTTCATCATGGCGCGCAGGGCGACGGTCTCCACCAGGTCCTGGATGGGCTTGCCCTGCACGTCGGACAGCATGCCGTTGATGCTCTGCGCGATGTCCTTCTTCGAGCCTTGCGTGCGGAGCAGGTAGCCGAAGCGCGCGACGAACTGCCCGAGCCTGTCGAGCTTGTTCGGGTCGGGCACGTCGTGGATGCGGTAGGGGAGCGTCTTGGCCTTGCCCTTGCCGTCCTTGGCCTTTCCCACGCTCTCGGCCACCGTGCGGTTGGCGAGGAGCATGAACTCCTCGACGAGCTTGTTGGCGTCCTTGGCGCGCTTGAAGTACACGCCCGTCGGCTTGCCGTTCTCGTCGATGTCGAAGCGCACCTCCTCGTGGTCGAAGTCGATGGCCCCGTTCCTCATGCGCCGCTCGCGCAGGGTGTGCGCCATGCGGTTGAGCGCCACCAGCTCGTCCTTGAAGTCCTCCGCCGGGCGGGGCGGCACGTCGGCCGGCAGCGGCGCGAACGGCGGGGTGGGGGCCCTCATGTCCTCGGCCGACGCCTCGCCGAGCCGCTCGAGCAGGTGCTGCACCTCCTCGTAGACGAAGCGGCGGTCGCTCCGGATGACGGTGTGGGCGATGCGGTAGCGCAGCACCTCGGCCTCCTCGCTCATCTCGAACACGACGGAGTAGGCCAGCTTCTCCTCGTTGGGGCGCAGCGAGCAGACGAAGTTGCACAGCCGCTCGGGCAGCATGGGCACGGTGCGGTCCACGAGGTAGACCGACGTGGCGCGCTGCCGCGCCTCCCTGTCGATGACGGAGTCCTCGGCCACGTAGTGCGACACGTCGGCGATGTGCACGCCCACCTCCCACACGCCCTCGCGGAGGCGGCGGATGGAGAGCGCGTCGTCGAAGTCCTTGGCGTCGCGCGGGTCGATGGTGAACGTCGTGACGGCGCGCATGTCCTCGCGCCGCGCGATTTCGGCGGGCGTGATGCCGGGGTCTATCTGCTCGGCGGCGGCCTCCACCTCCCCGGGGTACTTGTAGGGCAGCCCGAACTCGGCGAGGATGGCGTGCATCTCCGTGTCGTTGTTGCCGCTCTCGCCCAGCACGTCCACCACCTCGCCGATGGGGTTGCGCGCCCGCTCGGGCCAGTCGGTGACGCGCACGCACACCTTGTCGCCGTCGCGCGCGCCCCTCAGCTTCTCGGGCGGGATGAGGATGTCGTTGGGCAGGGCGTTGTTGTAGGAGATGAGGAAGGCGGCGTTCCTGGAAATCTGTATCGTCCCGATGACGGGCTTCTCGTTGCGCTGCACGATCTCGATGATTTGGCCGTGCAGCTGGCGCGAGCTGCGCTGCTTGGCGAAGAGGCTCACCCTCACGCGGTCGCCGGGGAGGGCGTGGTAGGTGTCCTCGTTGTAGATGACGATGCCCGTCCCGTCGGGCAGGTCCACGAAGTTGCGCCCGCCGTTGGTGCGCGCGAAGACGCCCTCGCAGATGTGCGACGACTGGGCGGACGAGAAGCCCCCGTTGTCGTTGCGCGCGATGTCGCCGGACTCCATCAGCTCGTTCAGGCAGTCCACGCAGAGCATCCGGGCTGTTTGCGTCGTGAGCTTGAGGCTGCGGAATATCTGCTTGAGCGAGTAGTCGTCGCCCGGGTGGGCCTTGAGGAAGTGCTGGAGCATGGAGCGAATCTCCTGCTTGTTGATGCCCGGCCTGGGCGTCCGTTTCTTTCTTGAGTTTTCCATGTCTGTGAAAAATTGCTCTAAAGTAAGACTTTTCAGCGACAAAAGGGGCTTCCCAGCCTGGAAATGCAGTGAAATAACCGAAAAGCCTTAACTTTGCAATCATTTTGAAACATTAAAAAGTCAACGAGCGTGCATTTATGGCAAAAGAGCCTGTGAAGATTCTCATCACCGGCGCGAGCGGCTTCATCGGCAGCTTCCTGTGCGAGAAAGCCCTGGGCGAGCGCATGGACGTATGGGCCGGCGTGAGGCGGAGCTCGAGCCGGCGGTGGCTGCAGGACGGGCGGCTGCATTTCCAGACGCTCGACATGGCCGACCCCGCGGCGCTGCGCGGCCAGCTCGAGGCGTTCAGGCGGCGCGAGGGGCGGTGGGACGTCGTGGTCCACGCGGCCGGGGCGACGAAATGCCTCGACGCCGCCGAGTTCGACAGCAGCAACTTCGGCTGCACGGTGAACCTTGTCGAGGCGCTCCGCGCGCTCGGCATGGCCCCGCGGCTCTTCGTCTACGTCAGCAGCCTGAGCGTGCTGGGCCCCGTGCGCGAGCGTCCCGTGCCCTACGAGGACATGACGGCCGACGACGCGCCGCGGCCCAACACGGCCTACGGGCGCAGCAAGCTGAAGAGCGAGAACTACCTGCGCGGGCTCGGGGCGGCGTTCCCCCACGTCGTGTTCCGCCCGACGGGGGTGTACGGCCCGCGCGAGCGCGACTACTTCCTGATGGCGAAGAGCGTCAGGCGGCACGTCGGCTTTTCCGTCGGCTTCCGGCCGCAGGACCTCACGTTCGTGTATGTGGAGGACCTGGCGGGGGCCATCTTCGCCGCCGTCGGCAAGGCCCTGCGGGGCGGCCTGCGGCAGGTCGAGGGGCGGACGTTCCACGTGAGCGACGGCCGCGTCTATCCGTCGCGGGCGTTCAGCGACCTGGTCCAGAAGGAGCTGGGCGTGCGGGGCGTGCTGCACGTCACGGCGCCGCTGTGGCTGCTGCGCTGCGTGTGCGCCGTCTCGGAATGGGCGTCGCGCCTGCTGGGGAAGCCCTCCACGCTCAACGGCGACAAGTACAAGATCATGTGCCAGCGCAACTGGCGGTGCGACATCACGCCCCTGCGCCGCGAGCTGGGCTACGAGCCGCAGTGGCCGCTGGAGCGGGGCGTGAAGGCCACGGTGGACTGGTACAAGGCGATGAAATGGATTTAGCGACATGAGTATCTTCTCCCGCCGGGAAGAGGAGAGCGGCCTCCTCAGCCTCGAGTCCGTGACGCTGCTCTACATGCTCGTCACCGCCGTGATGGTGCTCGCCTACTGGGACGGCCTCTCCGCGCCCCTCTCCATGCTCGGCTGGCGCGCCGGCGTGCTGGCCTACATGGCGCTGGCCAACCTGCTCTACCACGCCTGGCCCAGCCGCCTGGCCATGCTGCTGCGCGGCTTCCCCCTCATCGCCCTGCTGGCGCAGTGGTACCCGGAGACCTACGAGTTCTGCAAGCAGCTCAACTACCAGGACCACGTCTTCGCGGCCATCGACTACCGCCTCTTCGGCTGCCAGCCCGCCCTCGTGTTCGACCGGTGGCTCGCCTCCACCTTCTGGAGCGAGGCGTTCTGCCTGGGCTACTACGCCTACTACTACATGATGGCCGCCATGGCGCTGTTCTACTTCTTCGCGCGCTACGCCGACTTCCAGCGGGCCATGTTCGTGTTCCTCGCCTCCTTCTTCGCCTTCTACCTCATCTTCGAGTTCCTGCCCGTCGCGGGGCCCCAGTACTACTACTGCGCCCTGGGGACGGATGCTGCGGGCAGCGGCGACTTCCCGCCCATGGGGCACTACTTCGCCACGCACACCGACGCGCTCTCCATCGCGCCCAAGGGCGTGTTCAGCCGCCTCGTGCTGGCCGCGCAGGAGGCCGGCGAGCATCCCACGGCGGCGTTCCCCAGCAGCCACGTGGGCATGTCGACGGTGACGATGCTGCTCGTGTGGCAGACGCGCAACCGCTGGCTCTTCTGGGCGATGGCGCCGCTCTTCGTGCTGCTCTGCTTCGCCACGGTCTACATCAAGGCGCACTACGCCATCGACTCCCTGGCCGGGCTCGCGGCCGGCTTCCTCTTCTTCGCCGCCGCGAACAGGGCCTACCCCTGGGCGCGGCACGCCCTGCGCCTGAAACCCTGACCCCCGCCCATGCAGAAGCCCCTCCACAGAACGGTGCAGGACACGCTCGCGCGGTCGATGGACGCGCGCGAGGCGCGCGCCGTGGCCATGCTGCTGATGGAGCGCGTGGCGGGGCTGACGCCGGCCGGCGTGCTGGCGGGGCGCGACGAGGCGCTGGGGGCCGACGTGGCCCGGCGCGTGGCCGCCATGGCGCGGCGCGTGGCGCGTGGCGAGCCGGTGCAGTACGTGCTGGGCGCGGCCGACTTCTGCGGCCTGTCGGTGGGCGTGGCGCCGGGCGTGCTGGTGCCGCGTCCCGAAACCGAGGAGCTGGTGGCCTGGGTGGCGGAGGACGGCGCGCGCGAGCCCCGCCCCGCGGGCGCGCTCCGCTTCCTGGACATCGGCACGGGCAGCGGCTGCATCGCCCTCGCGCTCAAGTCGCGCTTCCCCGGCGCCGAGGTCGCGGCGTGGGACGTGTCGCCCGCCGCGCTGCGCATTGCCCGGGCGAACGCCGCGCGGCTGGGGCTGGACGTCGGCTTCGAGCTGCGCGACGTGCTGGCGCCCGTCGCGCCGGCGGGGGGCGGCTTCTCGGCCGTGGTCAGCAACCCTCCCTACGTGTGCCGGAGCGAGGCGGCGGCCATGGCGCGCAACGTCGTCGGCCACGAGCCGCACGTGGCCCTCTTCGTGCCCGACGACGACCCGCTGCTCTTCTACCGCGCCATCGCCCGCGCCGGGCACGCGCTGCTGCGCCCCGGCGGCTTCCTCTATGCCGAAATCAACGAGCGCTTCGGACGGGAGACGGCGCGCCTCCTGCGGCGGCTGGGCTACGAGGACGTGGAGCTGCGCGACGACCAGTTTGGAAAGAACCGAATGATAAAGGGACGCTATGGAAAGGCAGAGGAAGCCGATGACTGAGGAGGCCGCGCTGCTGCGGCTCTCGGCCCTGTGCGCCGCGGCGGAGCACTGCGTCGGCGACGTGCGCAGGAAGCTGGCGGCGTGGGAGCTGCCCGAGGGGGCGGCCGACCGCGTCGTGGAGCGGCTGCTGCGCGAGCGGTTTGTCGACGAGGGCCGCTACGCCCGCGCCTTCGTGCGCGACAAGTTCCGCCACAACCGCTGGGGCGCGCGGAAAATCGCCTACGAGCTGCGCGCGAGGGGGGTGCCGGAGGCGGACATCGACGACGCGCTGGCGGAAATCCCGCCGGAGGACGCGGAGCGGACGCTGGCCGCCCTGCTCCGGCAGAAGTTGCGGACGACGCGGGGGAAGAGCGACTACGACGTGCTCCTGAAGCTGCTGCGCTTCGCCGTCGCCCGCGGCTTCTCGCAGGACGAGGCGCGGCGCTGCTTGCGGCGCATCGTCGCGGAGGAGGGCGGGGACGGCGGCTGACGCCGCCCGGTGTCCGCTCCAAACACCTCGCATACAAACACTTGCGTCCGCCCGGAAAAACACTGCGGAGGGGCGGGAAAACGTCCGCGGAGAAAAATATTTTCCTCCGCGGACGAAACACATTTCCTCCGCAGAGCGAGGAAAAAAACACTGCGGACGTTTTTCGAACCATTGAACGGCAATGAAAATCAGAGACTTGGACTTGGGCGAGCGGCCTGTCGTGCTGGCCCCGATGGAGGACGTGACCGACCAGGCGTTCCGGCTCCTTTGCAAGGAGTTCGGCGCGTCGATGGTCTATTCGGAGTTCGTCAGCGCCGACGCGCTCATCCGCAGCGTGAACCGCTCGCTGGAGAAAATCCGCGTGAACGCCGCCGAGCGCCCCGTGGCCATCCAGATTTACGGGCGCGACGTGGACTCCATGGTCGAGGCGGCGCGGATCGTCGAGGCCGAGGCGCGCCCCGACGTGCTCGACATCAACTTCGGCTGCCCCGTGAGGAAGGTGGCGGGCAAGGGCGCGGGCGCGGGGATGCTGCGCAACGTGCCGCTGCTGCTCGACATCGCGCGCGCCGTGGTGGCCGCCGTCCGCCTGCCCGTGACGGTGAAGACGCGCCTGGGCTGGGACGACGGCACGAAGAACATCGTGGAGCTGGCCGAGCGGCTGCAGGACTGCGGCGTCGAGGCGCTGACCATCCACGGGCGCACGCGCAGCCAGATGTACACGGGGCAGGCCGACTGGACGCTCATCGGCGAGGTGAAGCGCAACCCGCGGATGCGCATCCCCGTCATCGGCAACGGCGACATCGACTCGGCCGAGCGCGCCCTCGACGCCTTCGCCCGCTACGGCGTGGACGGCGTGATGGTGGGGCGCGCCACGTTCGGGCGGCCCTGGATTTTCCGCGAAATCCGCGCCCTGCTCGACACGGGACGCCCGGCCGCGGGCATGGACGCGGCGTGGAAGCTCGACGTGCTGCGGCGGCAGGTGCGCAAGAGCGTGGAGTGCTCCATGCGGCGCGCCGGCTGCCCCCGCAAGGCCACGGAGCTGGGCGGCATCATCCACGTGCGCCGCCACCTGGCCTCCTCGCCCCTGTTCAAGGGCATCCCCGACTTCCGCGCGACCCGCGTGCGGATGCTCCGGGCCGAGACCGTGGACGAGCTCTTCGCCGTCCTCGACGAGGCCGCCGGGCGGCTGGGCGTTTAGTGAAATAAACCTAAAAAACGCCGTTCGGCCAGAAAGCCAACGAAATAAATAATAACTTTGCACGATTTCTGTAAAGATTGTAGGGAAAGAATGGACAAACTTAGCTACGCGCTGGGACTGGGCATCGGCCAGCAGCTTCGGCAGATGGGGCTGAAAGACGCCTTGAAGATAGAGGATTTCGCGCAGTCCGTCACGGACGTGCTGCGGGGCAACGAGCTGAAGGTGAGGAACACGGAGGCGCAGGGCATCGTCAATGCCTTCTTCGCCGAGCAGGAGAAGCGGCTCAAGGCCGAGAAGGCCGAGAGGGGCAGGCAGGCGATGGAGGAGGGGCGCGCGTTCCTCAGGGACAACGCGTCGCGTCCGGGCGTGGCGACCACGAAGAGCGGGCTGCAGTACGAGGTGCTCAGGGAGGGCGGCGGCAAGAGGCCGAAGGCCGCCGACAAGGTGCGCTGCCACTACGAGGGAACGCTCATCGACGGCACCGTGTTCGACTCGTCCTACAGGCGCGGCGAGCCCGCCACGTTCGGGCTCAGCCAGGTCATCGCCGGCTGGACGGAGGGCCTGCAGCTCATGAGCGAGGGCGCGAAGTACCGCTTCTACATCCCCTACCTCCTGGGCTACGGCGAGGGCGGCGCGGGCGAGACGATTCCGCCGTTCGCGACGCTGGTTTTCGACGTGGAGCTGCTGGAGGTCCTCTGAGCGAGGGACCCTCTGCGGGCGATAAAGGAACAACTTCAAAAAACATAAGGAAAAGCAATGAAGAATCTTCTTTTTGTGGCGGCTGCGGCCGCCGCCGTGGCGCTCGCCTCGTGCGAGAGCGCGACAGTCAAGACTGAGTTCAACACCGAGGAGGACTCGCTGGCCTACAACTTCGGCCGCTACCAGGGCGAGGGCCTGAAGGAGGCGCTCCCCATGCAGTTCAACGTGGACTCGGCGCACATCGACGCGTTCATCAAGGGACTGAAGGAGGGCGCGTTCGACAAGGACGACAAGGACAGGGACGCCTACCTGCAGGGCGTGCAGATCGGCCAGCAGATTCAGCAGATGACCAAGGGCCTCTCGAACGAGGTGTATGAGGGCGACACGACCAAGACGGTGAACATCGGCAACATCGTGGCCGGCATCCTCGCCGCCATCAAGCCCGAGGCCGGCAAGGCGGACAGCGTGTGCCGGGCCGAGGCGCAGGAGGCGCAGGGCAAGTTCATGGACTACATGAACAAGCTTCAGGAGAAGAAGATGGAGAAGCAGTACGGCGACCAGAAGAAGAAGAACGAGGCCTACCTGGAGACCAACAAGAAGGCCGAGGGCGTCGTCACCCTGCCCAGCGGCGTGCAGTACAAGGTGCTGGCCGAGGGCAAGGGCGACCTGCCGACGGACTCCACCGTCGTGAAGTGCCACTACGAGGGCAAGCTCATCGACGGCACCGTGTTCGACTCGTCCTACGAGCGCAGCGAGCCGTTCGAGGTGAACATGGCCGCGCCGCGCGTCATCAAGGGCTGGGCCGAGGTGCTGAAGCTCATGCCGGCCGGCTCGAAGTGGGAAGTGACGATACCCGCCGACCAGGCCTACGGGGCGCAGGACATGGGCCAGATCAAGCCGTTCTCGACGCTCATCTTCACCATCGAGGTCTTGAAATAACGGAAACAAGGAACAGGCTGCGCGCCCTCCGCCGAGGAGGGCCCGCAGCCCCTATTTTCTGAACCATGAAACGCATCATCCTCTTGGCATCGCTCGCGGTGCTCTCCGCCGCCCTGACGACGGCCGGCGCGAAGAATCCCAAAAAGAAGAAAAAGCAGGGGGCGGCATACGTGCTGCCGAAGCCCGAGCTGAAGAACGACGGCGACTCGACGGCCTACCTGCTCGGCATCAGCCAGTCGGAAGGCCTGAAGGCCTACATGCAGCAGCAGCTCAAGGTCGACACCGCCTATGTCGGCCAGTTTGTCAAGGGCATCATGGACCGCGCGTCCATCGACGCCGCCGACAAGGAGGCGCACGCTTACCAGGCCGGCCTGCAGGTGGGCGGCCAGGTTGAGCAGATGGCGCAGTCACTGTCGAAGGACTACTATGCGGCCACGCCCGAGAAGACCGTCGGCGCGCGCGTCGTGGCCGCCGGCATCGTGGCCGGGCTGCTCGGGCAGAGCGAGCTGACCGCCGACAGCGCGATGGCGAGGTTCCGCCCCATCATGGAGGCGCGCCAGAAGGCCAACAGCGAGGCCCTGTACGGCGCGAACCGCGCGGCGGGCGAGCAGTGGCTGGCGGAGAACAAGAAGAAGGAGGGGGTGGTCACCCTGCCCAGCGGCTTGCAGTACAAGGTGCTGGCCGAGGGCAAGGGCGCGGTGCCGACGGCCAGCCAGCGTGTGAGGGTGAACTACGAGGGGCACCTCATCGACGGCACCGAGTTCGACTCCTCCTACAAGCGCAACCAGCCCGCCACGTTCGGGGCCAGCCAGGTCATCAAGGGCTGGACGGAGGCGCTGTGCCGCATGCCCGTCGGCTCGAAGTGGGAGCTGTACGTCCCCTACGACCTGGCCTACGGCGAGCGCGAGACGGGGAAGATCAAGCCCTACTCCGCGCTCATCTTCACGGTGGAGCTGCTCGAGATAGTCGATGAATAAGACTGCGCGCGACCCCGCCCCCGGGTGCTTCCGTGCTACAAAAAGAGTGCCAAGTCTAACGATTTGGCACTCTTTTTGCGCTTTTTGCGACATTCTTGGTGCGCAGAACGGAATAAATGCCTAAATTTGCGCGAATCGGACAACGAACCATGGAAAAAATAGACAAACTCGACAAGCAAATCATGGACATCATCTCGGGCAACGCGCGCATTCCGTTCAAGGACGTGGCGCAGGCCTGCGGCGTGTCCCGCGCGGCCATCCACCAGCGCGTGCAGCGGCTCATCGACATGAATGTCATCGTGGGCTCCGGCTACCACGTCAACCCCAAGAGCCTCGGCTACAACACCTGCACCTACGTGGGCATCCGGCTGGAGAAGGGGTCGATGTACAAGCGCGTGGTCGAGGAACTGCAGGACATTCCCGAAATCGTGGAGTGCCACTACACGACGGGCCCCTACACGATGCTCGTCAAGCTCTACGCCCGCGACAACGAGCAGCTGATGGAGCTGCTCAACACGAAGATACAGGGCATTCCCGGCGTCGACTCCACCGAGACGCTCATCTCGCTCGACCAGAGCATCAAGAAGGAAGTCCCCATCATCGTGAACGACGACGACCAATAACCGGCGGCAAGCCACAACCGACCACCCCATGCACTTCGAGGGCCTCCTTATCGGCGTAGCCACCTTCCTCATCATCGGCGTATTCCACCCCATTGTCATCAAGGCCGAGTACTACACGGGCACGCGCTTCTGGTGGGTGTTCCTCGTGGTGGGCGTCCTCGCGCTGCTCGCCGGCCTCCTCTTCGTGGAGAACGTGCTGCTCAACGCCGTCATCGGCGCGTTCGCCTTCTCCTCGTTCTGGGCCATCGGCGAGCTCTTCCAGCAGGAGCAGCGCGTGAAGAAGGGGTGGTTCCCGCGCAACCCGAAGCGCCGCTACAAGTGGGACGCGGACTGACCCGCCCCACCTCTCTTTCCTGGCGGGGCAGCCCTCCGCCGTCCTCCCGTTTCCCCTTATTCCCCCGCCTGCGCGAACTCAATTCCCCGCCTGCGCGAAGTACGGCGCGAACACCTCGTTGAGCTGCTCGCAGTCGGACAGCTTCCCGCCGACGAGGCACACCGCGTCCACCTGCGCGCGGATGGAGAGCTTCTCGTCGCTGGCGCGGAAGATGTCCTGCATGAACACGTAGCGCAGCCCCTCCTTCCTGACCCACAGGCGCGAGACGAACTCGTCGCCGCTGCGGAGCGGGGTCTTGAACTGCATGGCGAGCCGCGCCACCACGCAGTCGATGCCCTCGTCGTGGAGCCGCGCGAAGCTCACGTTGTGGGCGAGCAGGAACTCGTGGCGCGTGTGCTCCGTGTAGTGCTGGTAGTTGGCGTTGTTCACGATTCCCTGCAGGTCGCACTCGTAGTCGCGCACCTTCATCCTTAGCTCGTAGATGTATTTTCCCATTTTTTCCGTATGCAATAGTTTCCGGCTGCAAAGGTAGTGAAAAATCCTCCAATCCAGCCCGCCCCGCCCTTTCTTAGCCTGCGGGCGCGGCGGCGGACGTCGCGCGGAAAACGTCCGCAGTGTTTTCCCTTCCGCTCCGCGGAGAAAAACTTTTTCGTCCGCGGACGAAAAAGTTTTTCTCCGCGGAGATCCCCGGCGCTCCTCCGCAGTGTTTTTCCGGCCGCCTCCAAGCGCCTGTCCGTGAGCGGCTTGCCATTTTGCGGCGGCGGCTGCGGCTGGCTTCCGCGCGGGCGGCGGCAGGACGGCGGCCGAGGAGGGGGCGGAAGCGGCGGGCGCCGGAGGCAAAAATCGTTAATCTTCAGCGGAAAGCGCGGAGCGTCCGGCGAAAATGCGTAACTTTGCCCCTTGTTGCGCCGGCGTGCCAGGCGGGCCGGCATGGAATGTTTTTTTCAACTTCGCATATTTAGGATGAAAACGTACAAACTTGTGAACAACCTCACGGGTTGGCTCGTGTTCGCGGTGGCGGCCTGCACGTACTGCCCCACGATTGAGCCGACGGCGAGCTTTTGGGACTGCCCGGAGTTCATTACAACGGCAACGAAGATGGAGGTGGGGCACCCGCCCGGCGCGCCGTTCTTCATGATTTTCGGCAAGTTCTTCACGCTCTTCGCGAGCGACGCGACGCAGGTGGCCCGGACGATCAATACGATGTCGGCGCTGCTGAGCGCGGGCTGCGTCCTGTTCCTCTTCTGGAGCGTGACGCACCTGGCCAGGCGGCTGCTCGTGCGCGACGGCGAGGAGGTGCCTGCCGGCAAACTGGTGGCCGTCATGGCCAGCGGCGTGGCCGGCGCGCTCATCTACGCGTGGAGCGACACGTTCTGGTTTTCGGCCGTGGAGGGCGAGGTCTACGCGTTCTCGTCGTTCTTCACGGCGCTGGTGTTCTGGCTGATCCTGAAGTGGGAGGACTGCGCCGACGAGCCGCACAGCGACCGCTGGCTGGTGCTGATCGCCTACCTGACGGGCCTGAGCATCGGCGTGCACCTGCTCAACCTGCTCTGCATCCCGGCCATCGTGCTGGTGGTCTACTACAAGAAGAGCAAGGCCCCGACGGCCTGGGGCTCGCTGCTGGTGCTGGCCGTGTCGGTGCTGCTGGTGGGGGCGGTGCTCTACGGCATCGTGCCGGGCATCGTGAAGATGGGCGGCGGCTTCGAGCTGCTGTTCGTCAACGCCCTCGGCATGCCGTTCAACACGGGCCTCTACGTCTACCTCGCGCTGCTGGTGGGCTCGCTCGTGTGGGCGCTGTGGGAGACGGTGGCGCTGCGGAGCGCGCGGCGCATGCGGGTGGCGTTCCTCGTGAGCACGGCCCTGCTGGGCATCCCGTTCTACGGCCACGGCGTGTCGAGCGTCGTCTTCGGCGCCGTGGCGCTGGCGGTGCTTGCCGTCGTCGTGTTCAGGAGCAGCCGCGCGACCCCCCGCCTGCTGAACACGACGCTCCTGTGCATGACGCTCATCACCGTGGGCTACTCCTCGTACGCCATCATCGTCATCCGCTCGACGGCCAACCCGCCGATGGACCAGAACTCGCCGGAGGACGTGTTCACGCTGGGCGAGTACCTGGGCCGCGAGCAGTATGGCGACCGCCCGCTCTTCTGGGGCCCCACCTACAAGTCGCAGCCCGAGATTGTCGAGAGCGGCGGCATGCTGAGGTACAACATCGAGAAAGGCGCGGCGCAGTACCAGCGCAAGGAGAAGGCCTCGCCCGACGAGCCCGACCGCTACTACGTGGCCAACGAGAAGTTCGACTACGTGTACCCCGCCGACCAGTGCATGCTCTTCCCCCGCATCTACAGCAGCAGCCAGAACCACCCGAAGCTCTACGAACAGTGGCTGGGGCAGATGCACACGAAGACGGTGAGCTACGCGATTCCCGGCGAGGGCTCGCGCACGGTCGAGGTGCCCTCCCAGCTCGACAACATGAAGTTCTTCTTCACCTACCAGCTCAACTTCATGTACTGGCGCTACTTCCTCTGGAACTTTGCCGGGCGGCAGAACGACATCCAGAGCGGCGGCGAGCTGGAGCACGGCAACTGGCTGACGGGCATCCCGCTCATCGACAACGCGCGCCTGGGCGACCAGAGCCTCCTGCCCGAGGAGCTGCGGGCGAACAAGGGGCACAACGTGTTCTTCTGCCTGCCGCTCATCCTGGGCGTCGTCGGCTTCTTCTGGCAGGCCTTCCGGGGCGCGCGCGGCGTGCAGCAGTTCTGGGTGGTGTTCTTCCTGTTCTTCATGACGGGCATCGCCATCGTTCTCTACCTGAACCAGCCGCCGGGGCAGCCGCGCGAGCGCGACTACGCCTACGCCGGCTCGTTCTACGCCTTCACGATGTGGTGCGGACTGGGCGTCGCGGCCATCTACGAGGGGCTGCGCCGCCTGCTCGGGACGAGGAGGCCGCGCGCGGCGAGCTTGGCCGCGGCGTGCGTGGCCGTCGTCCCGGCCGTGGCCATCCCCCTGCAGATGGTGAGCCAGACGTGGGACGACCACGACCGCTCGGGGCGCTACCTCTGCCGCGACTTCGGGCTGAACTACCTGGAGACCGTCCCGCACGACGGCGTGATCTTCACCAACGGCGACAACGACACGTTCCCCCTCTGGTACAACGAGGACACGGAGGGCAACCGCACGGACGTGCGCGTGTGCAACCTGTCGTACCTCCAGACCGACTGGTACATCGACCAGATGAAGCGGCCGGCCTACGAGGGCGAGGGACAGTCGTCGCCGCTGCCCATCACGTGGAAGCGCTACGACTACACGACGGGCCAGCACGAGGTGACCGACGTGAACCCCACGCTCGACGCGGGCGACTTCGCCGGCATGAAGGCCAAGGACTTCGTGGCCCTCATGTACGAGGCCGAGCCGGAGATAGCGCGGAAGATATGGGGCGACGAGCCCTTCGAGCTGAAGAACGTCATCGAGAAGTTCGTCCTCAGGCACAACCTCCCGGCCGAGTACCGGGCCTACGCCGACGTGCTCCCCTCGTGCATCCCGACCGACACGGTGTACATCAACGTCGACAAGGACGCCGTGCGCCGCTCGGGCATGAAGATTCCGGGCGACTCCATCCCCGACCGCATGGAGATAGACCTCGCGGGGCAGGGACGCGTGACGAAGAGCTTCATGATGATGCTGGAGGTAATCGCGCAGAGCAACTTCTCGCGCCCGCTCTACATGGCGACCACCGTGGGGCCCAGCAACTACGGCAGCCTCTATCGCCACTTCGTACAGGAGGGCATGGCGTGGCGCATCACGCCGTTCGTCTACCCGCAGAACAAGGTGCAGATGACCGTGGTCGACACGGACAGGATGTACGACAACATGATGGGCAAGTACCGCTACGGCAACCTCCGGCAGCCGGGGCTGTACATCGAGGAGGCCTCGATGCGCATGTGCCAGACCCACCGCCGCTGGTTCACCGCGCTCATCAACCAGCTGCTGGCCGAGGGCAAGAACGACAAGGCCCTGAGGGCGCTCGACAAGTGCAGCGAGGAAATCCCGGACTACAACGTGCCGCACGACGCGGGCAGCGGGTCGGTCGACATGGTGCGCGCCTACGCCGCCTGCGGCGAGCCCGCCAAGGCCGCCGGCATCGCCGGACAACTGGAGAAGAAGTCGCGCGAGTACATCGACTACTACCTGCACCTGAACGACTTCCGCTTCGCCAACGCCTACATCGACTGCTACCAGCACCTGCTCACGCTGGCCCAGCTGGCCGACGCCTACGGCAGCATGGCCGAGCAGGACGGCCTGCCGGACGCGGGCAAGAGCCAGTACGCCGCCAAGGCGAAGACGCTGGAGGAGAGCCTGAACAACAGCTACGCGGCGTTCGCCGCGCGCTGCCACCAGTTGGGCATCAAGCTGAGCTGAGCACGACGCGGCGCCCGTCCGGCGGCGGCACGCCCGTTTGCCGTCCGGGCGCCGCGCCCCATCCACCCCACAGGAAAACCCCATGTTTATCGAACAGCCCAGCAAGTGGCTACGCTGGCTCTACCCGAGCGCCATCTGGCGCATGAACCCCAGGGAGAAAGCCGTCTACCTGACATTCGACGACGGGCCGATACCCGAGGCCACGCCATGGATTCTCGACGTGCTCGACGAGTACGGCGTGAAGGCCACCTTCTTCATGGTGGGCGACAACGTGCGCAAGCACCCCGACCTGTTCGAGGAGGTGAAGCGGCGCGGCCACCGCGTGGGCAACCACACGCACAACCACATCAAGTTCATGACGCGCCCCAGCCGCTACGTGTGGAACGTGCACAAGGCCGACCGCTACATCCACTCCAACCTCTTCCGCCCGCCGCACGGCTGGATGTGGAACTCGCAGTACATCCGCCTGCGCCACCGCTTCGCCATCGTCATGTGGGACCTCGTCACCCGCGACTACTCCACCCGCCTCAACGCCGCCGAGGTGGTGCAGAACGTGAAGGACTACGCCCGGAACGGCAGCATCATCACCTTCCACGACTCCCTCAAGAGCATCGGCAAGCTGCGCACGGCGCTCCCCGAGAGCATCGAGTGGCTGCGCTCGCAGGGCTACGCGTTCAAGATATTCGACGAGCACCAGACGTGGAGCCGCCACCTGAAGTGAGGAGGCCGCCATGGCGGGAAGCGCGACACAGAGCACGGAGAAATGGAAAGCCGAAGCCTTGCGCCTCGGCTTTTCCGCTTGCGGCGTGGCGCGCGCCGGGCGCGTCGACGAGCGCAACGCCCGCGCCTTCCGCCAGTGGCTCGCGCGGGGCGGGAACGCCGGGATGGCCTACATGGCGAGCCACGAGGACAAGCGCCTCGACCCGCGCCTGCTGCTGCCCGGCGCGCGCAGCGTGGTGGTCGTCGCCCTCAACTACTTCCCCCGCCGCCTGCTCGGCGCGGAAAGCCTCCAGTTCGCCTACTACGCCTACGGGCGCGACTACCACGACGTGGTGCGCGGGCGCCTCCGCCGGCTGCTGGAGCGCGCCTCCGCCGGCGCCCCGCACGCCAGCAAGGTGTGCTGCGACACCGTGCCCATGCTCGACCGCTACTGGGCCTGGCGCGCGGGGCTGGGCTGGACGGGCAAGAACACCAGCCTCATCATCCCCCGGGCGGGAAGCTTCTTCTTCCTCGGCGAGCTCGTCACCGACCTCGAGTTCGACCGCTACGGCGAGCCGATGGCCCCGCGCTGCGGCACGTGCGAGCGGTGCCTGCGCGCCTGCCCCACCGGCGCGCTCCGCGCCCCACACCGCCTCGACGCCGCCCGCTGCCTGTCGTACCTCACCGTCGAGAACCGCGGCCCCATCCCCCCCCGCGCCGCCGCCGCCATGGGCAACTGCGTCTACGGCTGCGACCGCTGCCAGCAGGCCTGCCCCCACAACCGCCTCGCGCCGCCCACCGAGGTGGACGAGCTCGCCCCCTCCGACGCGTTCCTCGCCATGCGCCCCGCCGACTGGCAGCGGCTCACCGAGGAGCAGTACCGCCAGCTCTTCAGGGGGACGGCCGTGAAGCGGGCGAAGTACGGGGGCCTCATGCGCAACATCCGCGCCGCCTGCGGCGGCGGAGAGGACGGGAGCGACGCGTGACGCGGAGCCTCCTCGGAACGGAGGACGCAACACGCTCTCCCGCAACGCCTTGCGTCCACTCTGAAAAACACTGCGGAGGGGCTGGAAAACGTCCGCGGACAAAAATATTTTCGTCTGCGGACGAAATCCATTTCCTCTGCGGAGCGCCGGGATTTCCTCCGCGGAGGTTTTCCGCCCCGTTCCCGCAGGCGGAAACTCTGCGGAGCGCGGCTCGGTTTCTGAAAAAACGGCCCTATTTGTGCGGAAACGACAAACCCGCATCATGGGCTTTTCTGAAAAAACAATATCTTTGCATGCCCATTCCGCTCGCCCAAAGGGCCAGCCCCTTGTGGTGGGCGCTCATGGCGAAAGCGTATAAAAACGATGTCGGGAATGCACCAACTGCCGTACGACGAGAAAGACATTACCTCCATTTACCGCTACAGCCGGAAGCTGTTGCATAAATGCTTGCGAGACTTCGCGCCCGATGCGGAAGAGCAGGGCGGCAAGGGAGGTCTTGGGCAACTGGTGGAAGAACTGTTTTTCAAGTACGGCAACAACAGCCGGCAAGAAGCTGACTTTGCCTTTGCTCACGCCGAACTGAAATGCACCCCTCTGAAAGAGGCAGGAAGCAGGGGTGGGCTTGCCGTCAAGGAGCGGCTTGTGTGCGGAATGATTAACTACACGACGGACTGGAATAAGGCGTTCGAAGAGTCGCATTTTTACAGAAAATGCCTTGTCATGCTCATCATGTTCTATCTTCACCGCCCGAATGTGTCAAGGCTCGACTTGCAATTCCTGTTTGCCGTGTTGTGGCGGATTCCCGAGAAGGACCTGCTGATTATCCGTCAAGATTACGACACCATCATTGCCAAAATACGGAACGGGCAGGCGCACACTTTGTCGGAAGGCGACACAATGTACCTTGGGGCTTGCAGGAAGGGGAAAAAGGGAGACTCGCTGATGGCACAGCACGACAACACGCTCGGCGCGCCACGCCGCGCATGGTGCTTGAAGACGGCATACATGCGCGTCCTGCTGGAGGAAGTGAATAAGCGCCATGAGGATGGAGCTTATTGCAACTACGACATCCCGCCCTCTCCCATGGCGTCCCTGTTTGCGGCGGAGGAACTGAGGGAAAGGTCGGTCGATGCCATCTTGCAAGACCGCTTTTCCCCATATTGCGGCAAGACTTACTGCGAGTTGTGCGAAATGCTCGGCGTGAGCCCGATAAAGACCAAGTCGAAATACTTCGTCATCGCCAATGCGATTGCTGGCGGCGGAAAGGTGGGCAACGTAAACCTCTCGGAGGAATTCGTTAAGTCGGGGCTGACAATGAAGACCATACGGGTGAGCCGGCATGGGACGGTAAAAGAAAGCATGTCGTTCGAGAACATAGACTACCGGGAGGTCTACGGCTGCGGCGAGTGGACAGACTCCCGGCTTTACGAACTTTTCACAAGCCGCTTCCTGTTCGTCGTCTTCCGGGAAACAGATGGAGTCCTGCGGCTGCCGAACGGGAAGACCGAGGCGGAATACAGGCTTGACAAGGCCGCATTTTGGACAATGCCACAGTCCGACCTTGCCGTTGCCCGGCAATATTGGGAGAACATCAGGAGAAACGTTCTCGCCAACCGCCTGTCGCCGGGGTTTTTCTGGAGCGTTGGCGATGGCAAAGATTTTCATGTCCGCCCCAAGGCCAGGGCCTCAACCGACATGACGGCCAACCCTCATGGCGGATTAGCGAGGAAGTACTGCTATTGGTTCAATGCAAAATATGTAAAGAGCATCATTGATAATGAGTTATAGTATCGGCGCAGATTCGGACGCAAGCTGTGTGCTTTGTGAGCCTGTTGCACAGTATTCGCACGCCGCTCACAAGAAGGCAGGACTGCAACAGCAGCTTTTCGGCAACGGCCCCGTGCAGATAGAGGCGGGCGACATTCGGGTCGTGGAGCTCTTTGCGGGCGTAGGCGGATTCCGGATAGGGTTAGAAAGAGCCTCCCGGCATTTCAGGACCGTCTGGAGCAACCAATGGGAGCCCGCGACAAAGCGGCAGGATGCAAGCATCATCTATTGCAAGCGATTCGGTGCCCAAGGACATTCCAACGAGGACATCACGACCATTCCCACCAGTGAGATTCCTGACTGTGAACTCCTTTGTGGCGGGTTTCCCTGCCAGGACTACTCCGTGGCTGCCACCTTGCAACATTCGGGCGGGATTGAGGGCAAGAAGGGCGTGTTGTGGTGGCAGATTTACCGCATATTGACCGAGAAGGGAGAACGCCGCCCGGACTATCTGATACTGGAGAATGTGGACCGGCTGCTCAACTCTCCGGCCAGTCAACGCGGCCGCGACTTTGCCATCATCCTCTCGTCGCTGTCGAGCCTTGGCTATGTCGTGGAGTGGCGTGTCATCAACGCCGCGGAATATGGCATGCCCCAACGCCGCCGTCGCACCTACATGGTGGCATACCGCAAGAGTACATACATGGCACGCCTGTTCGCGGCAACGGGAAACAAGGCCGACTGGCTATTGAAAAGCGGCATCCTGCCGCAGGCTTTTCCCTGTGTGGAAAAGGGCGGGAAGGCAACAACCATCAGCATCGGAACAGACCTTGCAGATGTATCTTCCAATTTCAACAAGGGGCAGAAAAACAGCCCGTTCCACAATGCTGGAGTGATGTGGGACGGGCAGGCCTTGACCCTTGACACCGCCCCGGCCTACACCGGCCGCCACCTCACGCTTGGCGAGATTCTTGTTGGCGAGGATGACGTTCCCGACGAGTTCTTCATTCCGCCAGCCGAACTTCCGAGGTGGGAATTCCAAAAGGGAGCGAAGTCTCTAAGGCGCATCAATAAGAAGACGGGCTTCGAATACAATTACAGCGAGGGCGCAATGGCCTTCCCCGACCGCCTTGACTGTGCGTCGCGAACCATCATTACCGGCGAGGGCGGGGCAAGCCCTTCGCGCTTCAAGCACGTCATAAGGACTGCCAGCGGGCGCTATCGCCGGCTCGTCCCTGTCGAGCTGGAGCGGCTCAACATGTTCCCGGACAACCATACGGCTGGCTCAAGCGACCTCCGCCGTGCATTTTTGATGGGAAACGCCCTCGTCACGGGAATTGTGGAGGACATCGCGTTGGCATTGATGCAATATGTATGAAGAGGCGCAGGCTTCTCCTATAAATTCAGCCCATCAACATTTGGAAAGCGGGCCAGGACGGATTTTCACGCTCCGCGCATCGAAGGCCAAGGATTTCGACAGCCAGCCGGACAAGCGGATGAAGTGGAAACTCTGCGGAGCGCGGCTCGGTAGTTCTGAACTTTATGCTTATCTTTGCACCGCCAATAGCGGCGCACCATGGCAATAGCAAAGCCCTTCATCAAGTGGGTTGGCGGAAAGGGCCAACTTCTTTGTCAGCTGGAAGCCCTGCTCCCGGCCGACTTCGACGGCTGGGACGACGTGACCTACATAGAGCCGTTCGTTGGCGGCGGCGCCATGCTGTTCTTCATGATGCAGCGGCATCCGAATATCGAGCGGGCAATCATCAACGACGTCAACCCCGACTTGACGACCTGCTACAGGACGGTGCGCGACCATGTGGAGCAGCTGCTCCCGGCCTTGCGCGACATCCAGTCGCGCTACTGCGGGCTGGCGGACATGGAGTCGAAGCAGGAAATGTTTCTCAGCGCCCGGCGGCGGTACAACGGGAAGGGCCTCGGCCCGATAGAGAACACGGCGTTGTTCCTCTTCCTGAACCGGACTTGCTTCAACGGGCTCTACCGCGTCAATCGCAGGGGACTGTTCAATGTCCCGTTCGGCAAGTATGCACAGCCGAGAATATGCGACGAGGAGGCGCTCCGCGCCGACAGCGAGCTGCTGAAGCGGGTGGAGATACTGGAGGGCGACTTCGAGCAGACACTCGGATGGGGCAGGGGACGCACGCTCTTCTACCTCGATCCGCCCTACCGCCCCCTCAGCGTTACGTCGAACTTCAACAGCTATGCGAAGGACGCGTTCGACGACAGCGAGCAAACGCGGCTGAAAGAGTTCTGCGACCGGGTGGCGGCCGGCGGCCACCGGTTCATGCTCAGCAATTCCGACAGCCGGGCGGCGGGCGGCGGGCAGGGGTTCTTCGATCTCCTCTACGCCGGCTACCCCATCGCCCGGGTCATGGCCGCGCGCAACGTCAATTCCAATGGCGCGGGGCGCGGGAAGATTACAGAAATCGTTGTCCGCAACTATACGGAAACAAAAGGGCGCGGGGCGACGGGCTTCACACGGCCCGGCCTCTGCCCATCAACAGGATACATGCAATCCCATGCCCAAGGATTTTGACTTGTTCATGTCGCAGCTGAAAGAAACATGAAGCGAAAGACATGCACCGCCGTGGCCGCCGCCGTGCTGGTCGCCGCTGTGGGCGCGTGGGCGGCCGGCCGCTGGGACACGTGGTTCGGCATGCCCGACGAGCCGCCCTACGCGCCGCCGGACAGCCCGTCGCGCGTGCTGCTCACGTTCGGCGACGAGGGCGAGGACGCGCGCAACGTGAGCTGGCAGTGCGGCACGGAGGTGGAGGACGCCTACGTGGAGCTCGGCTCGGAGCGCGTCGCCGCCCGGGGCGAGGTGTTCGCCTCGCGCAGCGGGCGCGCCGCTTACTACGTCGCCCGCCTGCGCCACCTGCGCCCCGGGACGGCCTACCGCTACCGCGTCTGCACCGGCCGCCGCCGCTCGCCGTGGTACACGTTCCGCACCTGCCCGGCGGGGCGCGACCGCTTCGCGTTCCTCTACGTGGGCGACGTGCAGGACACCATCGGCGGCGAGGCCAACCGCATCCTGCGCGAGGCTTTCGGACGCACGCCCGACGCCGAGTTCCTCGTTTGCGGCGGCGACCTCACCGACCGCCCCTCCGACGCGAACTGGGCGGAGACGTTCCGCGGCATCGACTCGGTGGCGCAGCGCGTGCCGCTGCTCGCCGTGACGGGCAACCACGACTACCTGAAGGGGGTGGTGCAGCGGCTCGAGCGCCGCTTCTCGCTCGTGTTCTCCTACTTCCTCGACAGCATGGTCGGCGAGAGCCAGGTCTACACGCTGCGCTACGCCAACGCGCAGTTCTTCCTCCTCGACAGCAACCGCGAGCTGCCCTACCTGCTGGCGCAGCGGCGGTGGCTGGAGCGGCAGCTGAGGGCGAGCCGGGCGAAGTGGAAGATACTGGTGCTGCACCACCCGCTCTACTCCATCCGCGGCTGCAACAACCTGCCGCAGCGGTGGGCGTTCGACGGCCTGGCCGCGGACTACGGCGTCGACCTCGTGCTGCAGGGGCACGAGCACGCCTACGCCCGCATGACGCGCCGCGACCGCGACGGACGCGCCACGACCCCCGTCTACACCGTGAGCCACTGCTCGCCGAAGAACTACCGCATCGAGTTCGACGACCGCTTCGACAAGTTCGGCATCTCCAGCCGCTACTATCAGGCGGTGCGCATCGCCGGCGACACGCTCGCCCTCTCCGCGCACGACGCCCGCACGCACGCGCTCTACGACTCGCTGCTTGTCGTCAAGCACGGCGCGCGGGCGGCGGAAATCGTCGACCTCGGGAGCGGCATCGCCGAGAACATGACCTACACGCCCCGTCCCGGCAACCGCAAGGACCGAGCGTTTGCCAACCGCATCGCCGACTACATGCGCCGCCATCCGGAACGCACGTTTGCCACCGGCGCGGCAGCGGGCAGGAGCGACCGACCAGACCCTTAACTTTTTACCCCCTAACTCACAACACCTTCCAATGAAAAAGAGAAAACTCTTGTGCGCCCTTGCGGCCATCGCCGCGGGCTGCACGGCGGCCGGCGCCCAGGACGGCCCCACGATGGGCTGGAGCTCGTGGAACACCTACGGCGTGAACATCAACGACGCGCTCATCCGCCGCCAGGCCGACGCGATGGTCGAGAAGGGCCTGAAGGACGCGGGCTACGACCACATCAACATCGACGACGGCTTCTTCGGCGGGCGCAACGCCGCGACGGGCGACCTCATCATCCACCCCACGCGCTTCCCCAACGGGCTGAAGGACGTGGCCGACTACATCCACTCGAAAGGGCTGAAGGCCGGAATCTACAGCGACGCGGGGGCAAACACCTGCGGCAACTACTACAACGGCGACACGCAGAGCGTGAACGTGGGCTTCTACAACTACGACCAGCACGACGCCGACTTCTACTTCAAGGAGTGCGGCTTCGACTTCATCAAGGTCGATTTCTGCGGAGGCGACGCGCCCCAGAACTCGCAGCGGCTCGCGCTCGACCCCCAGGCCCGCTACACGGCCATCAGCAACGCCATCAAGGCGACGGGCCGCACCGACGTGCGCCTCAACGTGTGCCGCTGGGCATACCCCGGCACGTGGGTGCACGACGTGGCCTTCTCGTGGCGCACCACCCGGGACATCGCCAACAGCTGGAACTCCGTGAAGGGCATCCTGGCCGAGAACCTCTACCTCTCCGCCTACTGCTACGACGGACGCTTCAACGACATGGACATGCTCGAGGTGGGGCGCAGCCTCACCGCCGAGGAGGACAAGACCCACTTCGGGATGTGGTGCATCATGTGCTCGCCGCTGCTCATCGGCTGCGACCTCACCACGCTCAAGCCGGCCACGCAGACGCTCATCACCAACCCCGAGCTCATCGCCCTCAGCCAAGACAAGCTCTACCAGCAGGCCTATGTCGCCGCCAAGGCGAACGACTGCTTCATCCTCGTGAAGGACATGGAGACGCTCAACGGCACGAAGCGCGCTATCGCCGTCTACAACCCCGGCGACGCCGCGAAGCGCGTGACGCTCAACTTCGCCGACGTCGACCTCTCCGGCAAGGTCGCGCTGCGCGACCTCTTCCTCAGGCGCGACCTCGGCGAGAAGGAGACGTCGTACGAGATGACGGTCTCCGCCCACGGCACGCGCATCTTCATGGCCGAGGCCGAGACGCGCCTGGAGCGCAGGCGCTACGAGGCCGAGACGGCGTACATCAGCGACTACCAGGAGATTGAGAACAACCAGGCGAAGAAGACCGGCATCTACGAGGCCGCCGCCTACTGCGACGGCGGCTACAAGGCGGGATGGCTGGGCTACAGCGAGGCCAACGACCTGCAGTGGCGCAACGTGTACAGCGCCGAGGGGGGAGACTACGACCTGACCATCGCCTACATCTCGGGCGAAAGCCGCAAGATGACCGTCAGCGTGAACGGCGAGAAGGCGCAGACCGTGAGCGCCAACTCCGGCGGATGGAGCACCGTGGCGACGAAGACCGTGAGCGTGAAGCTCCAGAAGGGGCGCAACACCATCCGCCTGTCGAACGCGTCCGCCTGGATGCCCGACATCGACTACATCGAGCTGGCGCCCTCCGCCCCCACCGCCATCAAGAAGGCCAGGGCCGGGCGGCAGCAGGGCGGCGAGGCATACGACCTGCAGGGCCGCCGCGTGGACCCCGGCGCCTACCGGGGCATCTACCTGAGCGGCGGACGCAAGGTGCTGAACACCTGACCCGCCGCCCGCCCCGCAAGCCCGCGGCAGCGGCGGGCCTGTCGGACGGAACACGAGGGGATGTGCCAAGACGGCACATCCCCTCATTCTTTTCCGCCCTCTTGCCCCCCTGCGGGCAACACGGATGCAAACAGCTGTAAATCAGCGTGCCAAGAGCCGCCGGAAAAACACTGCGGAGCGGCGGAAAAGACACTGCGGAGAAAAAATTTTTTCTCTGCGGACGGAATCCATTTTCTCTGCGGAGCAGATTCCCTCGCTCCGCAGTGTTTTTTCGGAGACACGCAACGCGCTGCCTTTCAGCTGTTTGTGAAATTGGAAAGCGGACAGCCCCGTCTTGTCCGGAATACAGTCCGCCGGGTGTTCGGAAGACGGCCCGGCGGGGCCGGCGCGCTTCGCAGCCCCCTTTTTCGCGGCGTTTAGGAACATTTAACAATCGGGGGGGTAAAATCAACGGATTTTAACTACATTCGCCGCCGAGGCCGCCCGCCGATTGGATGCTTGGAGAAGCACGCGCGGCGGCGTGATTCGGAACTTTTTTATTCACCACCCAAAAAAAACAACAACATGAAGAAACTGCTACGACATTTGTCTTCCTGCGGGCTGGCCGCCAGGGGAGGCTGGCCGCTCCTGCTCGCCGTGGCGCTGGCCGCGCTGTGGGCCGCGCCCGCGCAGGCCGCGGACTACGGCCTGTACGTTTGCGGCGTGCGGGTGACCGACGCGAACAAGGACGACCTCACCGTCATCCCCGGCGTGACGGAGGGCACCGTCACCTACGATCCCGCCACCCAGACGCTGCGGCTCAAGAACGCCCGCCTCGAGCAGCCTGGCAACGACGTTTGCATTTTTAACGAGAGCATATCCGGGCTGACCGTCGAGGTGGAGGGACAGTGCGCGATGGAATCCAACTGGCATGGCATTATCATGGACGCGTCCACCACGATTGCAGGCAAGTCCGGGGCCGACGTGCGCTCGCTTGTTGTTTCAGCCGCGCTCTTCGGCGTTTTCGTGCGCCACGCCGACAACTGCACCTTCACCATCAGCGATGTCGACCTCACCGTCACGGGCCGGTGGCATGGAATCAAGGGCGACGCGGTGGAAAAGGATCCTTTTGAGGAGGAATTCATAATCCGGAATCACCACCTCACCATCAAGAACGCCAGCGTGCGCGCCACGGGCGGGGATGGCAGCATCTACAACTTCTCCTCGCTGACGCTCGAGGGCTGCATGGTTCTCACGCCCGAGGGCGCGGCGTTCGACGGCGGCGCGCTGAAAAAGGACGGCGAGGTGGTGACCGGCGAGGTGGTTATCCTCCCGAATGACCATCCGTCCGTGGGCATCGGCACGACGGCCGTTGACGCGCCCCGCCGCGAGGGCACCTACACGCTCACGGGCGTTCGCCTCACGGCCCCGCTCGACCAGCTGCCGCGCGGCGTCTATGTCGTGGACGGGCAGAAGGTGGTGAGGAAGTGACCGCATGACGGCATGGCGGAGCGAATCCGGCGCCGATGCCGGGCTCCATACACAGGGCCGCCCCTCTCTCGGTGGAGACGGGGCGGCCCGTCCTGTTTGCCCGTCACGGGACTTATTCTGATGGGCGCAAGTACCTGACGCGCCCTAATGGCGGGTGCCGGACGGCTGCGGCAGTGGGCGCGCCGCGTTTTCCCGAGTGCGGACGGCCGTTGTCTCGCCGAATTGGCGTAATTTTGCAGCATGAACATGAAAAGGCTTCCGATACTGGACAACGTGCTGGCGTTCGTGTGGAACACGCTGGTGGTGTACGCGGCATACTCGCTGTGCCGGCTGACTTTCCTCGCGGTGAACCACTCGCTGTACTCCGGCACGCTGACGTGGGGGGGCGCGCTGGAGCTGATGGGCGCGGGGCTGCGGTTCGACACGTCGGCCATCTTCTACACCAACGCGCTCTTCCTGCTGCTCCTGCTCTTCCCGCTGCACTGGAAGGAGCGCAGAGGCTACTACCGCGCGGTGCGCTGGCTCTATGTGGCGGTGAACGCCGCGTGCCTCTACACGAACCTCATCGACTGCGTTTATTTCCAGTTCACGGGGAAGCGCACCACGGTGTCGGTGCTCCAGGAGTTCAGCCACGAGGGGGCGGCGAGCATGGCGAAAATCATGCTGGAGCAGTTTGCCGCCAACTGGTACCTGGTGCTGCTCGCCGCCGCCCTCACGTGGGCGCTCTACCGCCTGTTCCGCGCGCCGCGCGGCGTGGCCGCCTGCCGCAAGCCGGCCTACTATGCGGTGAACGGCGCGGCGCTCGCGGCTTTCGTCCCGCTCTTCGTCGTCGGCATGCGCGGCGGCGCCACCACCTCCACGCGCCCCATCACCATCAGCAACGCCAACCAGTACGCCGACAACCCCGCGGAGTCGGGCGTCGTGCTCAACACGCCGTTCGCGCTCATCCGCACGCTCAACAAGCGGCCGCTCGTCACGCCGTCGTACATGACGATGGAGGAGGCGGAGGCCGTGTTCTCGCCCGTGCACGCGCCGGCCGACTCGGCGGCGTTCGTGCCGAAGAACGTGGTGGTGCTCATCATGGAGAGCTTCGGCAAGCAGCACTTCGGCGTGTACAACCGCTCGCTGCGCGGCGGCGCCTACGAGGGCTTCACGCCCTTCCTCGACTCGCTCGTGGCCCGCGGCGGCGCGCTGACGTTCGAGTATTCCTACGCCAGCGGGCGCAAGAGCATCGAGGGCATGCCGTCGGTGCTGTCGTCGATACCGAACTTCGTGGAGCCGCTGTTCCTCACGCCCGCCTCGCTCGACGACTTCTCGGGGCTGGCGCGCGAGCTGGGCGAGCACAAGGGCTACGTGTCGGCCTTCTTCCACGGGGCGGAGAACGGCTCGATGGGCTTCCAGGCCTTCGCGCGCGCCACGGGCTTCCAGCGCTACTACGGCCGGACGGAGTTCGACGCCGACCCCCACTATGGCGGCGAGCGCGACTTCGACGGCACGTGGGCCGTCTGGGACGAGGAGTTCCTGCAGTTCTACTGCGACCGCATGACGGAGATGCGCGAGCCGTTCATGACGGCCGTCTTCACCGCCTCGTCGCACACGCCCTACGCCCTGCCCGCGCGCTACCGCGGCAAGTTCCCCAGGGGCCGGCACCCGATTCAGGAGACGGTGGCCTACAGCGACAACGCCCTCCGCCTCTTCTTTGCCAAGGCGCGCCGGCAGCCGTGGTTCGCGAACACGCTCTTCGTCATCACGGCCGACCATACGAGCGGGCATGTCGACCCCGAGTACCGGACGACGCTGGGGAACTTTGCCGTGCCCATCATCTTCTACGCCCCGGGCGACTCCACGCTGCGCGGCTACGACCGCGAGCGCGTGGTGGAGCAGATCGACATCATGCCCACCGTGCTGGGCTACCTCCACTACGACCGCCCCTACATCGCTTTCGGCAAGGACATCCTGCGCACGCCGCCGGCCCGCTCGCACGCCCTGCACTGGGTGAACGAGTTCGACGGATATGAGTACGTGGAGGGCGACTTCCTGCTCCAGTTCGACCAGCGGGAGGTGACCCGCGCCTACCGCTTCCGCACCGACCCGCTCCTGCGCGACGACGTGCTGGCGACGCTTCCGCCCGACTCGCTCGCCGCCATGGAGCGCCGCCTGAAGGCCATCGTGCAGCAGTACATGTTCCGCCTGAACAACAACCGGCTGGTGATGAAGAACGAGCCGTGAGGGCGCGGCGCGGTGGCTGCAACGGCAAGGCCGGCAGCGCGACGCACCCTCATGCGTCGCGCTGCCGGCCTTGCCGTTTCGTGCTTCTCGGAGCGCGGCGCGTCAGGCCTTGCCCCCTTCTTCTTTCTCTTTCTCTCCCTCTTTCTGCCGCTCCAGCCACCGCTCCTTGGTGCGGCTCCACCGCTTGTGCGTCCACAGCCACAGGTGGGGGTTCGCGCGGATGTCGGCCTCGAGCATCTGCATGTAGAGGTCGGTCAGCCCGAAGTCGGGGAAGTCTGCCGGCGAGGAGGTCATGCGGCGGAACTCGCAGTGGTAGTGTCCGCGCCGCACGCGGGTGACGTGGCCGTAGAACACGGGCGCGCCGAGCGCCTTGGCGATGTGTTCCGTGCCGGTGAACACGGCGGTGTCGTGGTTGAGGAACGGCGTGAAGTGGTGGATGGAGTCCCAGCGCGGCTGCTGGTCGGAGATGAAGCCGACGACCACCTTCCGCCCCTCCCTCTTCAGCCCCACGAGGCGGCGCAGCGTCTTGCGCATGGGGATGCACTCGCCGCCGTACTGCTCGCGCAGCCTGAGGAAGATGCGCTGCGACACGCGGTTGCGCAGGGGGTGGTAGATTTGCGTGCAGTGGATGTCGGGAAGCCAGTACTGCAGCGAGGCGACCCACTCCCAGTTGCCGACGTGGCCGAGGTAGGCGAACACAAGCTGCGCGCCGCCGTCGAAGCTCTCGCGCATCTCGTCCAGCCCGCCGAAGGTCATCCGGCGCATCATCTGTGCCCTCGAGACGGAGAACAGCTTCACGTTCTCCGCAAAGAGGTCGCAAAAGAAGTGGTAGAACCGCCGCTCGATGCCGTCCCGTTCCTTTCCCGACTTTTCGGGGAAAGCCTCGGCAAGGTTGCGGCGCACGATGTCGCGGCGGTATTTCAGCACGTGGCGCACGACGGGGTAGGTCGCGTCGGACAGGACGTAGAGCAGCCGCAGGGGCAGCAGCGACAGCAGGCGGAAGAGGGTGTGGAAGAAGAGGTAGGCCATCGTGTCTCGCAGCGTTCTGTGCCCGCGCGTCAGGTGCGCTTCGGGCGGTTCGCCTCGACGGTCTCCACCACCTTCGCCACGATGGTCTCGGGCGCGATGCCCCTCATGCAGCGCAGGTCGCCGAGGCGGCACGGGGTCTTCCCGTACACGGAGCAGGGGCGGCAGTCGAGGTCGTCGCGCTGCACGATGCGGTCCGCGGGCTGGTTCCAGGGGAGGAAGCCCGCCTTCGGGTGCGTCGCGCCCCACACGGAGACGGTCGGCGTGCCCATCATGGCGGCCATGTGCATGTTCGCCGAGTCCATGGCGACGATGGCGTCGAGCCGCGACATGAGCAGCAGCTCGTTGTGCAGCCCGCCGAGGCCGTTGCACACGCTCTGCGTGCGGTGCAGGGGCGCTTCCTGCTCCCAGCGGGCGAGGGTCTCGCCCTCTTTCTTTCCCGCGCCGAAGAGGAAGATGCGGTAGCCCCTTTCCTCCAGCGCGGCGGCGGCCCGCCGCATCAGCTCCGGGGGGTACACCTTCGTGTCGTGGGCGGCGAAGGGCGCGATGCCCACCCACACGTCGCCGCTCCTCTTCCGCCCGACGCGGTTGTAGAGGGGGGCGAGGTTCTCCTCGCCCGGACGGAACGCGCGCTCGTAGTCCAGCGTCACGTCGTAGCCCAGCCTGCGCACCACGTCGGCGTAGCGCTCCACCATCGGCACGAGGGGGGCGGCGGTCTGCCCCCTCCCCATCAGCTCCTCCTTTTTCTTCCGCTGCTTGTCGACCACGGCCGTGCGGACTCCGCCCATGCGCAGCCTCGTGCGCAGGAACTTCGTGCGCAGCACGTCGTGCAGGTCGGCGGCGGCGTCGAAGCCGCGCTCCTTCAGCGTCCCGTACAGCCGCTCCAGGCCCGCCAGCCCGCCGTGCTCGGCCAGGTCCACCCCCATCACCTCGACGTTGCTCGGCATCCATGCGAACAGGGGCGCGAAACGCTTCTGCGTCAGCATCGTCACGCGCAGGTCTCCGTGCTGGCGCGCCAGCGAGTGGACCACGGGAACGGTCATCGCCACGTCGCCCATGGCCGAGAACCGGATGATGAGTAGCTTCTTCATGAGGATAGGGGAGTGGGGTGTGGCGCCGCGCCGCCTGCGCCGGGCAGGGGTCGGGGCGCGTGCGTCCTTATTGTTTCTGCCGCCCGTACAGCACGGGGTTCGTGCTGGGGTCGTTGTACATCTTCATCTGCTTGTAGACCTTCATGTACTTGCGTCCCGCCCCGATGTCGTCCAGCAGCTGGTCGATGGCGGTGGCGAGGTCTTTCTGCTGCTCCAGCAGCACGTCCAGCTTCTGGCGGCACAGGCCCACGTGGGCGTCGCCGGCATCCGTGCGCCCGGTCTGCTCGCGCATGTGCCATATTTTCAGGGCGAGGATGCTCAGCCTGTCCACCGCCCACGCCGGGCTCTCCGTGTTGATGGTGGCGCCGGGCAGCGCGGCCACGTCCTTGTAGCGGTCGAGGAAGTAGCTGTCGATCATCTCCACGAGGTCCGTGCGCTCCTGGTTGCTCCTGTCGATGCGCCGCTTCAGGGCGATGCCCTCCCCGGGGTCGATGCGCGGGTTGCGGATGATGTCCTCCAGGTGCCACTGCACGGTGTCGATCCAGTTCTTCACATACAGGTAGTGTTCGATGCTCCCCTCGGCGTAGGGGTTCTTCATCGGGCCGTCCACGTCGTCGTGCGCGTGGTAGTCCCGGATGGCCTGCTCAAAGACGGGCATCGCGCGTTCCGTGAAAGTCATAGGTGTTCTCTTCTGTTTCTATTGTTGGGGTTACTTGCTTGCAAAATTACACAAACCCGTCCGATTTCCGAAACGCCGGCGCCCGAAATTCGTCGTCAGTAGATGAGCAGCCCGGCCAGCCCGCACATCGCGATCATCAGGATGGGGTTCACCTTGTAGAGCCGCGTGCCGACAAAGGCGAGGCAGAAGATGACGATGCTCACCGCGAAGGCGAACGGGCTCTGCCGGGGCGAGCTGAAGTTCTCCTCCGACATGAGCAGCAGCGCAGCGGCGGCGATGAGCCCCACGATGGCGGGGCGCAGCCCGGCGAACACGCTGCCCACCACCCTCGAGTTCTCGTGCCGGAGCAGGAAGCGGCTGATGGCAATCATCAGGATGAACGGGAGCCACATGATGGAGAGCGAGGCCAGCACCGCGCCCAGCACGCCCGCCCACACGGGGTAGCCCTCGTTCACCACCGACGTGTAGCCGGCGTAGGTGGCGCAGTTGATGCCGATGGGGCCCGGGGTCGTCTGGCTCACCGCCACGATGTCGGTGAACTCCGAGTCGGTGAGCCAGCCGTTTTTCTCCACCACCTCGTTGTGGATGAGCGAGAGCATGGCGTAGCCGCCGCCGAAGTTGAAGATGCCGATCTTCGTGAACACGATGAAGAGCTTGAGGAAAATCATGGCCTGCCCTCCTCCTTCCTCTTCTTCCCGCTCCGCCCGAAGCGGCCGTACAGGTAGCCGCCCGCGCCCGCGGCCAGGATGACCCACACGGGCGACACGCCCAGCAGGGCTATCAGCAGGCACGACGCCACGGGTATCCACACGGTGCGCCGGTTGATTCCCGCCGACCTCGCCATCGAGAAGCAGGGCGCGGCGATGAGCGCCACCACGGCGGGGCGCACGCCCCGGAACACCTTCTCGACGTACACGTTGTCCTTGAACGCCTGGAAGAACATGGCGACGAGCAGGATGGACACGATCGACGGCAGGGCCACGCCCAGCGCGCCCACGATGCCTCCCCACGTGCCGCGCAGCTTGTAGCCGATGTGCGAGGCCATGTCGATGGCGAACAGCCCCGGCGTGGCCTGCGCCACGGCGAGGATGTCCATGAACTCCTCGCGGTCGAGCCACCGGTTCTTGTCCACCACCTCCTTCTCCATGATGGGCACCATGGCGTAGCCGCCGCCGAGGGTGAACGCGCCAATCTTGTTGAACGTGGCGAACATCTGTAGCAGCATGGCCTCCGCGCGCTTACTTGTTGCCGGCGTTCCGTTCCACCCACCTGCGCGCGTTGACGAACGCCTCCAGCCACGGCGTCACCTCGTCCGCCTGCCGCCCGGCGGGGTAGCATCCCTCCTGCCAGGGGAAGACGGCGCGCTCCAGGTGGGGCATCATGGCCAGGTGCCGGCCGTCGGCGCTGGCCAGCGCGGCCACGTCGTAGTCCGAGCCGTTCGGGTTGGCCGGGTAGCCGTGGTAGCTGTACTTCGCCGCGACGTGGTAGCGCTCCTCGGGCAGCGGCAGCGCGAAGCGCCCCTCGCCGTGCGCCACCCAGACGCCGAGGCGGCTGCCGCCGAGCGAGCCGAACATCACGCTCCGGTTCTCGGGGATGTCCACCGTCACGAAGCCGCTCTCGAACTTGCGCGACACGTTGTGCTCCATCCTCGCCGCCCGCCCGGCCGCGTCCTTGCCGAGCAGCTCCAGCTCCACCATGAGCTGGCAGCCGTTGCAGATGCCGAGCGAGAGCGTGTCGGGCCGCGCGTAGAACGCCTCGAGCGCGGCCTTGGCCCTGGGGTTGTAGAGGAACGCGCCCGCCCAGCCCTTCGCGCTGCCCAGCACGTCGCTGTTCGAGAAGCCGCCGCAGAACACGATCATCGAGATGTCCTCCAGCGTCTCGCGCCCGCTCACGAGGTCGGTCATCATCACGTCCTTCACGTCGAAGCCCGCCAGGTAGAGCGAGTAGGCCATCTCGCGCTCGCCGTTCGTCCCCTTCTCGCGGATGATGGCGGCCCTGACGCCCGTCCGCGCGCGGCGGTCGGCGCTGACGCCGTACTGCGCCAGCCTGCCCGTGAATCCCCTCGGGAACCGCTGCGCCACGGGCTGCTCCTTGTAGTTCCTGAAGCGCTCGTCGGCCATGCCGTTGAGGCTCTGCTTCGTGTCGAGGCGGTGGGAGGCGGCGTACCACACGTCGCGCAGGCGGTCGATGTCGTAGGTCAGCGCCTTCTTCTCCTTGCGGACAACCAGCTTGCGCTCGGCGATGGGCCGCCCGATCTGCGCGTAGCCCACCGACCAGTTGTCGAGCACGGTCTCCACGTCGGCCACGTCGCGCGCCGCCACCTGCACGACCACGCCCGGGTTCTCGGCGAACAGTATCTTCACCAGGTCGGCCTCGCCGCCCAGGTTGTTGAGGCTGATGTTCAGCCCGCCCCGCGTGTTGGCGAACGCCATCTCCAGCAGCGTCGTCACCAGGCCGCCCGCGCTGATGTCGTGGCCGGCCAGCAGCAGCCCCCGGCCCACGAGCTCCTGCACGGCCGCGAACGCGTCGCGGAAGTAGTCGGCGTTCCTCACCGTCGGCACGTCGCTGCCCACCTTGCCCAGGCTCTGCGCCAGCGCGCTGCCGCCGAGGCGGAGCTGGTCGAAGGAGAAGTCGATGTGGTAGAGCACGCTGCGCTCCTCGTCGGCCAGCACGGGCGACACCGTCTTGCGCACGTCGCTCACCTCGCCGCCCGCGCTGACGATGACGGTGCCCGGGCTGACGACCTTCGAGCCGTCGGGGTACTTCTGCGTCATCGAGAGCGAGTCCTTGCCCGTCGGCACGTTCACGCCCAGCTCGCGGCAGAAGCTGCTCAGCGCCTCCACGCCGGCGTAGAGGCGCGCGTCCTCGCCCTTCTGCGAGCGGCAGGGCCACATCCAGTTGGCCGAGAGCGACACGCTGTCGATCCCGTCGGCCAGCGGCGCCCACACGAGGTTGGTGAGCGCCTCGGCCACCGACAGCACCGACCCGGCCGCCGGGTCGGCCAGCCCCGCCTGCGGGGCGTGGCCGATGGCCGTGGCGACGCCCCGCCGGCCGCGGTAGTCGAGCGCCACGACGCCGCAGTCGCTTAGCGGCAGCTGCAGCGGGCCCTGGCACTGCTGCCGCGCCACCTTGCCCGTCACGCTGCGGTCCGCCTTGTTCGTCAGCCAGTCCTTGCAGGCCACGGCCTCGAGCTGCAGCACGCCCTCCAGGTAGTCGTCGATGCGCCCCACGGCGTAGGCCGCGTCCTCGTAGCGCCGCTCCACCGTCTCGTCGCGCATGCAGGTCTTGGGCGAGTGGCCGAACATCTGCGCCACCGCCAGGTCGAACGGGCGCACGCCGTCGCCCTGCTCGAAGGCGAAGCGCGCGTCGCCCGTCGTCTCGCCCACCACGTAGAGCGGCGCGCGCTCGCGCTCGGCGATGCGCCGCACGTGGTCGATGTGCTCCTCCCGTATCAGCAGCCCCATGCGCTCCTGGCTCTCGTTGGCGATGATTTCCTTCGCCGAGAGCGTGCGGTCGCCGACGGGCAGCTTCGTCATGTCGATGAGGCCGCCGCAGTCCTCCACCAGCTCCGACAGGCAGTTCACGTGCCCGGCCGAGCCGTGGTCGTGGATGGACACCACGGGGTTCACCTCCTCCTCGCACAGCGCGCGCACCAGGTTGTTGGCGCGCTTCTGCATCTCCGGGTTGGCGCGCTGCACGGCGTTGAGCTCGATGCCGCTGGAGTAGCGGCCCGTGTCCACCGACGACACGCTGCCGCCGCCCAGGCCGATGCGGTAGTTGTCGCCGCCCACGACGACAATCTTGTTGCCCTTCTCGGGCGTGCCCTTCAGGCAGTCGCGCCGCGTGCCGTAGCCCACGCCGCCGGCCAGCATGACGACCTTGTCGTAGCCGTACTGCTCGCCGTTCTCCGCGTGCTCGAACGTCAGCACCGAGCCGGCGATGAGCGGCTGTCCGAACTTGTTGCCGAAGTCGCTCGCCCCGTTCGAGGCCTTGATGAGAATCTGCTCCGGCGTCTGGTAGAGCCACCGCCGCGCGGGCAGCGCCTCCTCCCACCGCCGCGCGCCCCCGCCGCCGTTGCGGGCGTAGCTCGTCATGTAGACGGCCGTGCCGGCGATGGGCCACGAGCCCGTGCCGCCGCCCATGCGGTCGCGTATCTCCCCGCCCGTGCCGGTGGCCGCGCCGTTGAAGGGCTCCACCGTGGTGGGGAAGTTGTGGGTCTCCGCCTTGAGCGAGATGACGGACTCGATGTCGCGCACCTCGAAGTAGTCTGGCGCGGCGTGGTCCGCCGGGGCGAACTGCTCCACCACCGGGCCGCGCGCGAAGGCCACGTTGTCCTTGTAGGCGGAGATGATTTTGTTCGGGTGCTCCTGCGTGGTGCGCTTGATCAGCTGGAAGAGCGACGACTCCTTCTCCTCGCCGTCGATGATGAACGTGCCGCCGAATATCTTGTGGCGGCAGTGCTCCGAGTTGATCTGCGCGAAGCCGAACACCTCCGAGTCGGTCAGCCGCCGCCCCAGCTCGCCCTCCACCTTGTGCAGGTAGGCTATCTCCTCGGGGCTGAGCGCCAGCCCCTCCTGCTCGTTGTAGGCCTCCAGGTCGTCGATGCGGAGGATGGGCGCGGGCTGCAGGCCCACGGTGAAGAGGTCCTGGCCCAGCCCCCTGTACAGGCGCTGGAGCATGGGGTCGAACTCGGCGTCCTCGCCGGCCGCGGGGAAGTACTCCTCGATGCGCTCCACGCCCCGCAGCGCCATGTTCTGCGTGATTTCCACGGCGTTCGTGCTCCACGGCGTGACCATCTCGCGCCGCGGGCCCACGAAGAAGCCCTCCAGCCGGCGCGCGCCCTCTTCCCTCGCGCCGCCGTACAGCCAGCAGAGCGCGGCCTTCTCCCCGGCCGCCAGCTCGTGGTCCACGCCGGTGGCGATCACGCTCTGGGCGGGAGTCCTGAAAAAATAAATCGTCATAAGAAGAAAAAGTAACGTGTGTGTCCTTGCAAGCCGTGCGGCGCGCCCGTGCGCGCGGGCGCGCCGCACCGCCGCAAAGTTACGGATTTTATTTCGAACGGGCGCGAAGCCCGCCCTCCTTTTCCCGGCGCGCCCCGGATTTCCGTGGCGGAAAGCCGCTGGAAACCACGGCCCTGGCCGCGCGCCGAAAACCTCCGCAGAGGAAGCGCCCGCGCTCCGCGGAGAAAAAGTTTTTTCTCTGTGGACGAAAAACTTTTTCTCCGCGGAAGTCCCGGAGGCCGCTCCGCAGTGTTTTTTTGCGCGCGGTCAAGTACTTGGCCCACAGCCGCTTGCGCCCCCGCCTCCACCCTCCTCGGGCGCGGCGTCGGGCGGCGGCGGGCTTTTCATCTTTCTTAAAGTCTGTGATGCTTTTTTAAGTGGGCGCGCGGAATCGCGAACGGAAAAAAGGCGTAAATTTGCAGCCGTCGCCAGCGCCCCGTATATAATAAGGTACGGGGCGGGCGCACCCCCGAAACCCCGGAAAGACAGCCATGACCATGCGCCACCCCATCCTCCTCCTCCTTGCCGCGGCCGCCGCGCTCGCCGCCTGCCGCGACGGCGGCAAGCCCCGTCCCTACGTGAGCAGCGCGCCGGCGTTCGACGTCGACAGCGCGCTGAGCTACGTGCGCGCGCAGTGCGCCTTCGGGCCGCGCGTGCCCAACACGCCGGCCCACGACTCGTGCGGCGCGTGGATAGCCGCCAAGTTCGAGCAGTTCGGCGCGCAGGTGACCGTGCAGGAGGCCGACGCGCGGCGCTACGACGGCGCGCCCGTGCGCCTGCGCAACATCGTGGCCGCCTACCGCCCCTCGGCGGCGCGGCGCGTGCTCGTCTGCGCCCACTGGGACTCGCGGCCCTGGGCCGACCACGACGCCGACACGGCGCGCCGCCGCGCGCCCATCGACGGGGCCAACGACGGGGCGAGCGGCGTGGGCGTGCTGCTGGAGCTGGCGCGCCAGCTGGGGCAGCGGCAGCCGAACGTGGGCGTGGACCTCATCTGCTTCGACGCCGAGGACTGCGGCGTGCCGGAGTGGGACGACGGCGGCGGCGCGGGCCGCGAGTCCACCTGGTGCCTCGGCTCGCAGCACTGGGCGGCGCACCCCCACGCCGAGGGCTACCGCGCCGAGTTCGGCATCCTGCTCGACATGGTGGGCGGGCGCGGCACGTGCTTCCGCAAGGAGGGCTACTCCATGCGCCTGGCGCCCGCCTACGTGGACCGCGTGTGGGCGGCCGGGCAGCGCATCGGCTACCAGGACTACTTCGTGTCGGAGGAGGCGGGCTTCGTGACCGACGACCACGTGCAGGTGAACCGCGCCGGCATCCCCTGCGTGGACGTCATCGGCAGCGACCGCGCGGGCGGCGGCTTCTGCGCCACGTGGCACACGTCGGCCGACACGTACGCCAACATCGACCCCGCCACGCTCAAGGCCGCGGGCCAGACGGTGGTGGAGGTAATCTATTGCGAATAGGCCGGGGGAGGGGCGCGCCATGAACCTGCTGCTGCGAACGTGCCTGCCCGCCGCCCTGCTGGCGGCCGCCCTGCGGCTGGCGGCCCAGGAGGTGGTGGCCACGCCCGAGCTGGACGCCGAGATGACGGGCGCGCCCATCTTCAGCCGCTCCGTGAGCTACGCGGGCGAGTACGAGTTCGAGGGCGAGCGGATTCCGCAGTTCGTCCTGGGCGACGTCTACGTGTTCCCGCGCCTCGTGTTCCGGAACGCGCGGCAGGCGAGGAAGTACTACAAGGTGGCGAACAACATCAAGAAGGTCTACCCCCTCGCCGTGGAGATACAGCGCGAGATTGCGCGCCACGTGGCCCACATGGAGACGCTGCCCGACAAGCGCGCCCGCGACGAGTACCTGAAGGCGATGGAGAAGGAGCTGAAGCGGGAGTACACGCCCCGCCTCAAGAAGCTGACCTTCGCGCAGGGCAAGCTCCTCATCAAGCTCATCGACCGGCAGTGCAACCGCACGTCCTACGAGCTGATCAGGATGTACATGGGCGGCTTCAAGGCCACGTTCTACAACGCCTTCGCCTCGCTCTTCGGCGCGAGCCTGAAGAAGCAGTACGACCCCGAGGTGGACGACCGCCTGACCGAGCGCTGCATCCTGCTCATCGAGAGCGGGCAGATGTAGCGCCCGGGGGAGGGGCCGCCCGGACGGCCTTCCCCGCCCCTCCGCGGGGAAGGGACGGGGCACCGGGCGGTTTTTGCACGATTCCTGCACCCATTTTGCACGAAATCGGCACACGCCCCTCGCGCCCTTTCCCTAATTTTGCAGCCATGGAGCGGCGCGCCGGGCCGAAGGGCTCGGAAAAAAACCGCCGCCCCGCCCGAAAAATCACCCCCCCCATGTTTGGACAGGAGGCGGAAAAGCCGTATATTTGCCGGCATACCCCTAAACCCTGGAAAAACACGCGCGCGGCGGCGCGCCCTGGGCGGAACGGCCCGGACGACGGGCGGCGGCGGGGTTCCGGCAACGGCCCGGCAGGAAAAAAGGAAACGCTTCATAAATATCACCTATTTTTATTAACTAACTTCATTCACAACATGATGAAACGCAAACTTATGATGCTTGGCGCCGCGATGTTGGTGGGTGGCTCGGCATTCGCCCAGACCTTTACGGCCACGTGGACGAAGCCCGCTCCCGCGATGAACGGCACCTATGCGCTCGACCAGGAGTGCTATCTCTGGAACGTGGGCGCGGGAGGCTTCTACGTGAACTACCAGGAGCTGATAGGCGCGTCGAACGAGGTCGTCGCCCCCTACTACTCCACGCGCGCGTCGGTGAACGACACCATCGGCGCGAAGGTCGTCTTCACCCGCACCAACCCGGGCGGGACGGAAGAGCCGTGGGAGGAGCTTGAGAACGTAACGGAAAACACGTGCCTGCTCACCTCCTACGTGAACGCCGCGCGCCACAAGAAGATGCTCTGCACCTTCGTGGAGGCGTGGAACTCCATCTGGACCGACAACAACGCGCAGGCCAACCGCTACGTGGAGGTGACGGCCACGGGCAACACCGTGAAGATTGCCGGCTCGCCCTGCAACGCCAACGACATCATGGCCGGCGGCGAGTACGACTTCTCGGGCAAGTACGTGTCCGTGCTGGCCGGCAGCTCCGACCCCATCCTCTACCTCTCCGACGAGGCGGCTGTGACGGAGGCGGGCCTGGCGTACACGGGCTTCCACAGCGACTGGGGTCTCGTGACGCCGGAGGACTACGACGCGTTCATGCTGACCGGCAAGGACAAGCTGAAGGCCTATGCGCAGGCTGCCAAGCTGCGCGACGCCATCGAGAAAGCCGTCGCCGCCAACCCCGGCATCGACCTCTCGGCGCGCGTGGCCGTGTACAACAACACGGCCAGCACCTATGAAGCGCTGCTGGCCGCCACCGAGGCCGTGTCCGCCGACATCATCGCCTTCCTGAAGAACAAGGCTTCGGTGGACAGCCCGGTTGCCTTCACCTCGGCGCTGGTCAACCCGTCGTTCGACACGGGCGACAAGACGGGATGGACGTTCACGGTTTCCGGCGGCAACGGCGGCGTTGTCGACGCCGGCTACAAGAACGGCGAGGTGTATAACGCCAGCAGCTTCGACGTCTACCAGGAGGTGAAGGGCCTGCCCGAGGGCATCTACGCCATCGGCATCCAGGCCTTCTACCGCGCCGGCGGCAACGACACGGAGTATTCGACCTACACGGCCGACCCGACGGCGAACAACAACGCCAAGCTCTACGGCGCGTCGTCGCTGGGCGAGGTGAGCAAGGCGGTGGCCCGCCAGGCGTCGGAGGCCTCGACCGAAGGGTTTTTCGCCACCTCGGACAATCACGATTGGCCATACGACGCATTGGTGGGCGGGTCGTACTACGTGCCCAACTCGATGCAGGGCTCGGAGCAGTGGTTCGACGCCGGCAAGTACAAGAACAGCCTCTTTGTGGCTGTCGGCGACGACGGCGTGCTGCGCGTGGGCTTCAAGAAGAGCACGAACATCGGCGGCGACTGGTGCATCTTCGACAACTTCACGCTCAACTACTACGGCGCGTCGAACGAGGCATACGAGCTGTACGCCAAGGAAGTCCGCGCGTCCGTCCCCTCGTACGACTTCGAGGCCAGCGGCATGTACTACGGCGCTGACGCCAAGACGGCCTACGACGGCGTCATCGACGCGCTCGAGAACTCCACCAGCAAGGACGAAATCCTGAAGGCCTCCGGCGAGGTGGCTTCCGCCGTCGACGCGCTCGACCAGAGCATCGTGGCCTACAAGTCCTACATGGACAAGGTGAACGACATAGGGCAGTGGCTCACCAACTACGGCGACGAATACAGCGCGGCGGAAACCGACGTCCTGCAGGTGTACATCAACGAGGACGCCGAGGAATGGGCCAACAACGGCTACGACGCGGACCACCCGACCGGCTCGCTCCGCGGCATCATCCCCAGCATCGAGGAGGGCTACGACTATGGTGCCGGCAGCCTGGACACCGAACAGATCAAGGCCGAAATCACCTACCTCGACAACCTGCGCGCAAAGGCCATCGAGAACTCCCTCAAGGACGGCAGCGACCTCACGCAGCTCATCAAGAACCCGGGCTTCGAACTGGCGCACGGCGCGGATGGCGACGCCTGGAAGATGGACGCCAGCTACGGCACGCTGACCAGCTGGCGCGGCGGCGAAGAGACCAACCACTGCGCCGAGGCTTACCAGATGAACTTCGACGTCTACCAGGAAATCGAAGCCGACCTGCCCGCAGGCCTCTACGAGCTGTCCGTGCAGGCGTTCTACCGCGGCGGGTGGAACGAGGCCTGCTACGACGAATGGCAGAGCTATCTGAGCGGTGCAATCTCCAAGCCCGAGGTGCCGACCGAGGTATACCTCAACGACTTCGCCGCCCCCGTCAGGAACGTGATGGAAATCCAGTACGAGGCCGGCGAGCTGGACGCGGCGAACAAGGACACGTATGCAACGCCGGACGGCAAGTACACGCTCAACGGCATGGTGTCGGCGTCGAACGCCTTCAGCCTTGACGACGAAGCGCGCAACTTCACGATGAAGACCTACGGCCTCGTGACCGACGGCAAGATGCGCATCGGCATCCGCCGCCTGACGACCCCCGCCGTCAACGACGGCACGTGGTCGCTCTGGGACAACTTCAAGCTCGTGTACCGCGCCAAGAACCCGACCGCCCTCAAGTCGGTCATCAACAACTACGTGGAGCGCGCCAGCGAACTCGACGCCGACACCTACGGCAAGCCCGACGCCTCCGCGCTCGACGCCGCCGCCACGGCCGCCACGGCCGCTGCCGCCGGCGCCGACGGCGAGGCCATGTACGACGCGCTCATCGACCTGGTGGCGAAGTACAACACGGCCACGGCATCGGTTGCCAACTACGCCAAGGTGGACGCCTACATCATGAAGCTCGACGAGGCGCTGCAGAACTACCCGGACGCTTCGGACGAGGCTGTCAATAATGCCAACGACCTCTACAACGAGCTGGTGGACCTGAACTACGCGCTGGCCGGCGCCGGCCTGCCCGCCCTCTTCGAGCGGGCGGAAGCCGCCATCGTGGCGCTGAAGATGCCTGCCAACATCGACGAGGCAAGCGACGACAACGGCATCGACGTGACCGACGTGTTCATCACGAACGCGCACTTCGACACCGTGGGCGACTTCACCGGCTGGGAAGGCTCCGGCTTCTCGGCAGGCGGCACGACGGGCCCCTGCGCCGAGAAGTGGAAGGCGGCATTCAACACCTACCAGGACCTGAAGTTCCTGCCCGAAGGCACTTACGAGCTGAGCGTGATGGGCTACACCCGCGCAAGCGACAGCCACACGACCGACTACCAGCTGTGGAGCGCGGGTGACAACTCGAGCCGCACGCTCTTCCTCTACGCCACGGTGAACGGCCAGACGGGCGAGACGGCACTGCCGTACGTGTCGGCCGGCGGCATCGAGAGCGAGGAGAGCGAGCCTGAAATCAGCGGCTCGGCGTCCTACTCCATCGACGCGAGCCACTACCTCCACACGCCCAACTCGATGGCGACGGCCGTGCAGTACTTCGCGAACGAGGAAAGCGCCAAGGCTTACACGGTGAGCCTCATCGTCAAGGTCGACGCCGGCGGCAAGATGCGCATCGGCGTGAAGGAGGAAACCGGCAAGAACTGGTGCCTCGTCGACGAGTTCAAGCTCGTTTACTACGGCAAGAACAGCGAGAAGGAACCGACCGCCATCGAGACGGCGGCGACGGACGCTGCGGCCGTATCGACCGAAATCTTCAGCATCAGCGGCGTGCGCGCCGGCTCGCTCCAGAGGGGCGTGAACATCGTGAAGACGGTGCTCTCCGACGGAACGGTGAAGGTGGTGAAGGTGATGGTGAAGTAACCCGCCGGCACCCGCCGGAACAGTCGCGGCACACACGCGCAATCGGGAATCCCCGGGGCTCAGGCTCCGGGGATTCTGCTCTTCTGCGGCTGCGCATGGGTTTTGGAACGTTCGCTTTGCCGTTTGGAAATAAATGAGTTACTTTGCAAGTCGTTTCCCAGGGAGGGAAACCCGTGGAATCCTTTTATACGAAGATGGACTACAATTTCAGCGCAATCGAGAAGAAATGGCAGCGGCGGTGGGCGGAGCAGAAGACCTACCGCGTGGCCGAGGACGAGGGAAAGAAGAAGTTCTACGTGCTCAACATGTTCCCCTACCCGTCGGGCGCGGGGCTGCACGTGGGCCATCCGCTGGGCTACATCGCCAGCGACATCTACGCGCGCTACAAGCGGCTGCGGGGCTACAACGTGCTCAACCCCATGGGCTACGACGCCTACGGGCTGCCCGCCGAGCAGTACGCCATACAGACGGGGCAGCACCCCGAGGTGACGACCTTCCGGAACATCGGCCGCTACCGCGAGCAGCTCGACAAGATAGGGTTCTCGTTCGACTGGGACCGCGAGGTGCGCACCTGCGACCCCGACTACTACCACTGGACGCAGTGGGCGTTCGAGCTGATGTTCGGCAGCTACTACGACACGGCCCTGCGGCGCGCGCAGCCCGTCTCGAGGCTCGTGGCGCACCTGTCGGCGCACGGCACCGAGGGGCTGGCCGCGGCCGGCTCGGAGGAGCTGGCGCTGACGGCGGACGAGTGGAACGCCATGGACGAGCGCGCGCAGAGCGACACGCTCATGAACTGGCGCATCGCCTTCCTGGGCGAGACGATGGTGAACTGGTGCCCGCAGCTCGGCACGGTGCTGGCCAACGACGAGGTGGTGGACGGGGTGAGCGTGCGCGGGGGCTACCCCGTGGTGCAGAAAAAGATGCGCCAGTGGTGCCTGCGCGTGAGCGCCTACGCCCAGCGCCTGCTCGACGGCCTCGACACCATCGACTGGACCGACTCGCTCAAGGAGACGCAGCGCAACTGGATTGGCCGCAGCGAGGGGACGGAGGTGGCCTTCACCGTGAAGCGCGACGACCCGGCGGCCGAGCCGCTGCGGTTCACCGTCTTCACCACGCGCGCCGACACGATGTTCGGCGTGACCTTCATGGTGCTGGCCCCGGAGAGCGACCTCGTGGCGCGGCTGACCACGCCCGGGCAGCAGGCCGAGGTGGACGCCTACCTGGAGCAGGTGAAGAAGCGCACCGAGCGCGAGCGCATGATCGACAAGCGCGTGACGGGCGTGTTCACCGGCAGCTACGCCGTCAATCCCCTCACCGGCGGCAGCATCCCCGTGTGGGTGAGCGACTACGTGCTGGCCGGCTACGGCACGGGCGCCATCATGGCCGTGCCGGCGCACGACAGCCGCGACTACGCCTTTGCCCGGCACTTCGGGCTGCCCGTCGTCCCCCTCATCGAGGGAGCGGACGTGAGCGAGGAGAGCTACGACGCCAAGGAGGGCGTCGTCTGCAACTCGCCGGCGAAGCCGCTGCCCGGGGACGGGCTGGTGCTGAACGGGCTGACGGTGGGGGAGGCCATCGCCGCCACGAAGAAATACGTGGAGGAGAACGGGCTGGGGCGCGTGAAGGTGAACTACCGCCTGCGCGACGCCATCTTCTCGCGCCAACGCTACTGGGGCGAGCCGTTCCCCGTGTACTACAAGGACGGCATCCCGCGGATGATTCCGATGGAGTGCCTGCCGCTCAAGCTGCCCGAGGTGGACAAGTTCCTGCCCACGGAGACGGGAGAGCCGCCGCTCGGCAACGCCACGAGGTGGGCCTGGGACGAGGCGGCCCGCGAGGTGGTGGAGAACACGCGCATCGACAACCGGACGGTGTTCCCCATCGACCTCTACACGATGCCCGGCTTCGCGGGGTCGTCGGCCTACTACCTGCGCTACATGGACCCGCACAACCGCGAGGCGCTCGTGGGCAGGGCGGCCGCCGCCTACTGGCAGAACGTGGACCTCTACGTGGGCGGCACGGAGCACGCCACGGGGCACCTCATCTACGCGCGCTTCTGGAACAAGTTCCTGCACGACCTGGGCTACAGCGTGAGGGAGGAGCCGTTCCAGAAGCTCATCAACCAGGGCATGATACAGGGACGCTCCAACTTCGTCTACCGCGTGAAGGACACGAACACGTTCGTCAGCTACAACCTGCGCAAGGACTACGACACCACGCCCATCCACGTGGACGTGAACATCGTGCAGAACGACGTGCTCGACGTGGAGGCGTTCAAGGCGTGGCGGCCCGACTACGCAGCGGCCGAGTTCATCCTCGAGGACGGCAAGTACGTGTGCGGGTGGGCGGTTGAGAAGATGTCGAAGTCGATGTTCAACGTCGTGAACCCCGACATGATTGTCGAGAAGTTCGGCGCCGACACGCTGCGCCTCTACGAGATGTTCCTCGGCCCGGTCGAGGCGTCGAAGCCCTGGGACACGAACGGCATCGACGGCTGCCACCGCTTCCTCCGCAAGCTCTGGATGTTCGCGTTCGGCAAGGACGGCGCGCTGCGCTGCACGCAGGAGGGCGAGCCCTCGCGCGGGGAGCTGAAGTCCCTCCACAAGCTCATCAAGAAGGTGACGCAGGACATCGAGAACTTCTCCTACAACACGAGCGTGTCGGCGTTCATGATTTGCCTGAACGAACTGAACCAGCTGAAGAGCGCCAGCCGCCGCGTGCTGGAGGACTACGTGGTGCTGCTCGCGCCGTTCTGCCCCCACCTCTGCGAGGAACTGTGGGAGGCCATGGGGCGCGAGGGCAGCGTCTGCGACGCGCAGTGGCCGGCATGGAACGACGACTACCTCAGGGAAGACAGCGTGAGCCTCACGGTCAGCTTCAACGGCAAGGCCCGCTTCCAGATGGCCTTCCCGGCCGACGCCGACAACGCGGCCATCGAGCGGGCGGTGCTGGCCGACCCGCAGTCGGCCAAGTACATGGAGGGCTGGCAGCACGTGAAGACCATCGTCGTGCCGAAGAAAATCGTGAACATCGTCCTGAAGAAGTAAGAAGTAAGAGGCACGCCGTATGCAGACCTCGTTCAAGACATTCCAACCGTTCGTCGCCTCCTTCACGCAGGAGGCGCGCGACTACCTGATGATTACCGTGGGGCTGCTGAGCTACGCCTTCGGCATCACCTTCTTCATGCTGCCCTACCAGATCACGACGGGCGGCATCACGGGCCTCGGGACCATCGTCTACTACGCTACGGGCTTCGAGGTGCAGAACACCTACCTCATCTGCAACATCCTCTTCCTGCTCGTGGCCGTCAAGGTGCTGGGCTGGAAGTTCTGCCTCAAGACCATCTACGCCGTGTTCGCCCTCAGCCTCATCCTGTGGGTCATGCAGCGCCTGGGCGAGGACGCCGGCGGCAGGCTGCCGCGCTTCGTGGGCGACCAGGAGTTCATGGCGTGCGTCATCGGCGCCTGCCTGGAGGGGATGGGGCTGGCCATCTGCTTCCTGAACAACGGCTCGACGGGCGGCGTCGACATCGTGGCCGCCATCGTGAACAAGTACCGCAACGTCAGCTTCGGCAACGTGCTGATGCTCTGCGACATGACCGTCGTCTCGTCGTGCTATTTCGTGTTCCACGACTGGCACCGCGTGGTGTTCGGCTTCGCCACGCTCATCATCTCCAACGTCACGCTCGACTATGTGATGAGCCGCCAGCGCCAGTCCGTGCAGTTCATGATCTTCTCGCGCAACTACTCCAAGATAGCCGACGCCATCAACGCCACGGGGCGCGGCGTGACCGTGCTCGACGGGCAGGGGTGGTACACGAAGACGGAGCGGAAGGTGCTCGTCAGCCTCATCCGCAAGAGCGAGTCCCTCAACCTCTTCCGCATGATCAAGTCCATCGACCCCTACGCGTTCGTCTCCATGGCCAACGTGCAGGGCGTTTACGGCGAGGGGTTCGACGAGATAAAGGCGCAGAAGATGAACAAGAAGAAGACCATCGTCTTCGCCAGCAACAACCCGCACAAGCTGGAGGAGGTGCGGGCGATTCTCGGCAGCCGCTTCGAAATCCGCAGCCTCGAGGACATCGGGTGCCGCATGGACATTCCCGAGACGGGCGACACCTTCCGCGAGAACGCGGCCCAAAAGGCGCGCTTCGTCAAGCGGTTCTACGGCTTCGACTGCTTTGCCGACGACAGCGGCCTGGAGTGCGAGGCGCTGGGCGGCGCGCCCGGCGTGCGCTCGGCCCGCTACGCCAGCGACGCGGGGCACGACTCCGAGGCGAACATGGACAAGCTCCTGCGCGAGCTCGACGGCAAGGACAGCCGCCGCGCCGACTTCCGCACGGTCATCGCCTTCGTCACCGACAACGCCGACTACTACTTCGAGGGCGTCGTCGAGGGGCGCATCCTCACCGAGAAGCGCGGCGCCGACGGCTTCGGCTACGACCCCCTCTTCGTCCCCGACGGCCACGACCGCACGTTCGCCGAGATGCCGGCCGCCGAGAAGAACGCCATCAGCCATCGCGGACAGGCCGTCGCCAAGTTCGCCGAGTTCCTCCTGAAGCAGGCATAGCCGCCCGCCCCCCGGGCGGGCGCGTCCACACAATATCGGTGCGGATTTCGCGTTATTTAGGTGGAAATCCAGAAAAAAAAGACATGAACCGCTTCTTCCTTTTTTGCGCGCTTTTGCTCTCCCCGCTCCGCGCGGCGGCCGGCAACGGCGACTGGCGCGTGTATGCGGCCTACCACGACGCGCAGCGGACGGTGGCCCTGCACGGCGTGGTCTATGTGCTGAGCGACGGCGGCCTCTACAGCTACGACCCCGAGGACACGAGCGTGGAGACCTACGACCGCTCCAACGCGCTCAGCGACAACGGCATCCGCACCATCCTCCCCTGCGCGGCAACGGGCGAGCTGGTCGTCGTCTACGACAACGGCAACATCGACCTCCTCCCGCCCGACGGCGCCGCGTTCAACCTGTCCGACCTCAAGCAGAAGCCGCTGGCCGACAAGACCATCAACGACGTGACCGAGGACGGCGGCACCGTCTATGTCAGCACCGCCAGCGGCATCGTCTGCGTCGATGTCGCCCGCCGCGTCTTCGGCAACTTCTACGCCTTCGGACCCTCCGTCCTCAGCGCCGTCCGCTTCGGCAACCACATCTACGCCATGACCCCGCGCGGCGCCTACGCCGGCGACGTGACCGACAACCTGCTCGACCCCGGCCAGTGGAAGCTCCTGCGCGCGTTCACCTACGGCAAGCGCCTCATCACCGACGGCAAGCACCTCTACATGAGCACCGCCGACGGCGCCTTCGTCATCGACGACACCGAGCGCTTCACGTGGGCGCGCTGCTCGTCGGCCAAATACACCGACTGGGCCGTTGACGGCGGCACGCTCTACGCCTTCAAGTCGCAGATCGACCGCATCGAGGGCACGGCGTGCACCACCGTTGCCAATTCCGGGGGCATCCACTTCGCGGCCTTCTCCGGCAGCACCGTCTGGGCGGCCTGCGGCGCCGGCGGACTGCGCGGCTACAAGCTCGCCGACAACGCCCTGACCGCCGCCGTCTCGTCCGTCGTCCCCGACAGCCCCGTCCGCAACTACAGCTACAAGCTCAGCCTGCCGTCGGCGGGCCGCCTGCTCGTGGCGGGCGGCAACTTCTACTATCCCGAGACCAACTACGCCGGCACGGCCATGATGTACGAGAACGGCACGTGGACCAACTTCGACGAGGAGAAGGTCGCCGCCCAGGTGGGCGCCGACTACTACAGGAACGTCACCGACATCGTGCAGGACCCCGCCGACCCCGCGCGCCACTGGCTCGGGACGAAGCGCTCGGGCATCTACGAGTTCCGCAACGGCGAATACGCCGCCCACTACACCCACACCAACTCCCCCCTCGCCTCCATCCTGCCCGACGCGCCCACCGCCGGCTACTATGTGCGCGTCACGGGCCTGGCCTTCGACAGCGGCAACAACCTCTGGATGGCGAACAACCAGACCGACACCGTCGTCCACGTGCTCAAGCCCGACGGGACGTGGAAGTCGCTCTACTTCGACGAAATCGCCGGCTACCCCACCTTCGACCACATCGTGTTCGACAGCCGGGGGTGGATGTGGACCAACGCCCGGCGCTCCACGGCGTCCCACAAGGCCGGATTCTTCGTCCTCGACTACAACGGCACGCTCGACAACACGGCCGACGACAGGCACGTCCTCAGGAGCGAGTTCCGCAACCAGGACGGAACGAGCTACACGCCGACCCTCTTCCACTGCATCCGCGAGGACCTCGACGGCGCCATGTGGTTCGGATGCGAGCGCGGCCTCTTCGTCTCCTACGACCCCGCCAGCGTCTTCGGCGACAACTTCTACCTGACCCAGGTCAAGGTGCCCCGCACCGACGACCCCACGCTCGCCGACTACCTCCTCAGCGAGGTGCCGGTGAAGTGCATCGCCGTCGATGGCGGCAACCGCAAGTGGATAGGCACCAGCGGCTCGGGCGTGTTCCTCGTCAGCGCCGACGGCAAGGAGACCGTCCACCACTTCACGGCGGCCAACAGCCCCCTCGTCTCCGACGAAATCAACGACATCGCCATCGACGGCGCGACGGGCGAGGTGTTCATCGCCACCGACAAGGGGCTGGTCTCCTACCACGGCGACGCCACCGACCCCGTCCCCGCCTTCGACAAGGACCTCGTCAAGGTATACCCCAACCCCGTGCGCCCCGACCACCAGGGCGCCATCGTCGTCACGGGGCTGATGTACAACTCCAACGTGAAGATAGTGAACGCCGCCGGACGCCTCGTGAACGAGGGGACGAGCGTGGGCGGCGAATACACGTGGGACGGCCGCACCACCTCGGGCCGCCGGTGCGCCAACGGCGTCTACTACGTGCTGGCCACCGACGAGGAGGGCGGCAGCGGCGTTGTCGCCAAGTTCCTGGTGGTCCGGGAGTAGGGCGTGCCGCCTCCCCCGCAATGCGCCTACGGCACGGGGCCGTGTCGTCCAGGCACGGCCCCGTGCCGTTTCCTGTTTCGTAAGTCGTTGATATTCAGTGTTCCGAGAGCCGCCGGAAAAACACCGCGGAGCGTGCGCCTTTCCTCCGCGGACGAAATTGTTTTTCTCCGCGGAGCGGCGAAAAAAATACCGCGGACGTTTTCCCGCCGCTCCGCGGTGTTTTTCCGGCGGTCCCCGGCGCGCTGATTTCCAGCGGCCTGCATCCGGCGTCCCCGCCTCCCCGCCCGCCCCGTCCCCTTTTCGCTTTTTTCACGGTTTTTCGCCGTTTTTCCACACAAAACGCCTGTCCCCGCCACCCTTTCCTTCCTTTTGTTAGCTTATGTCAAGGTTCCGGCAACAGCGAGGCTCCGGCTCTTGTTACGGCAGGACGCAAGGAAAGCCAAGAGCGGCGCACCCACCGTGGATGCGCCGCTCTCTTTCGATGTGGCAAGGCTTCTCGCCGCGCTTAGTCGGCCAGCTTAGCCTTGATGAACTCGCGGTTGAGGCGAGCGATGTTGGCGATGGTCTCGCACTTCGGGCAAACGGCCTCGCAGGCACGCGTGTTGGTGCAGTTGCCGAAGCCTAGTTCGTCCATCTTGGCCACCATGGCCTTGGCGCGCTTGGCTGCCTCCGGACGTCCCTGCGGGAGTAGGGCGAACTGCGACACCTTCGACGACACGAAGAGCATGGCCGAGCCGTTCTTGCAGGCCGCGACACAGGCGCCGCAACCGATGCACGACGCGCAGTCCATGGCCTCGTCGGCATTCTGCTTCGGAATCAAGATGGCGTTGGCGTCCTGGGGCGCGCCTGTACGCACGCTGACATAGCCGCCCGCCTGCATGATTTTGTCGAAAGCCGTGCGGTCGACCATGCAGTCCTTGATGACGGGGAAGCCTGCCGAACGCCAAGGCTCGACGGTGATGGTGTCGCCGTCCTTGAACTTGCGCATATAGAGCTGGCAGGTGGTCGCGCCGCGCAGGGTCTTTCCGTGGGGTGTTCCGTTGATGTAGAGCGAACACATACCGCAGATTCCCTCGCGGCAGTCGTGGTCGAACACGAACGGCTCTTTCCCCTCCTCCACGAGTTCCTCGTTGAGGATGTCGAGCATTTCCAGAAACGACGTGTCGCCCGGAATGTCTCTCATTTGGCGCGTCTCAAAATGCCCTTTGTCCTTCGGGCCATTCTGCTTCCAGTATTTGATGGTGAAGCTGATATTCTTGTCCATGATTAGTTCTTGTAGTTACGAGTTTGTACCTTGATTGCCTCATATTCGAGCGGTTCCTTGATGAGCTCGGGCGCAGCGTCGTCGCTGCCCTCGTACTTCCAGCAGCCCACGTAGAAGTATTTCTCGTCGTCGCGCTTCGCCTCGCCCTCTTCGGTCTGATACTCCTCGCGGAAGTGTCCGCCGCAGCTCTCGTTGCGGCTGAGCGCGTCGTAGGCGATGAGCTTGCCCATCGTGATGAAGTCGTCGAGGTGGATGGCCTTGTCGAGCTCGACGTTGAGTCCGTCGCGGCTTCCGGGGATGCGGAGGTTGGTCTCGAACTCCTTGCGGAGCGCGTCAATCTTCTTGATGCCCTCCTGCAAGCCTTCTTTCGTGCGCCCCATGCCAATGTACTCCCAGCAGATGTGGCCCAGTTCCTTGTGGATGGAGTCGACGGAGCGCTTGCCATTGATGCTCATCAGCTTCTGGATGCGCGTTTCCGTGGCAGCCTCAACCTCGGCGAACTCGGGCGCGTCGGTCGAGATGCGGGGCCAGATGGCCTGGTCGGCGAGATAGTTCTGGATGGTGTAAGGCAGCACGAAGTAGCCGTCGGCGAGCCCCTGCATCAGTGCGGAAGCACCGAGGCGGTTCGCGCCATGGTCGGAGAAGTTGCACTCGCCAATGGCGAACAGGCCGGGGACGGATGTCTGGAGCTCGTAATCCACCCAAATGCCGCCCATGGTGTAGTGGATGGCCGGGAATATCATCATCGGCTCCTTGTAGGGGTCGACATCGGTGATTTCCTCGTACATGTCGAAGAGGTTGCCATAGCGCTGCGCCACCACGTCCTTCCCAAGGCGCTGGATGGACTCCGAGAAGTCGAGGAACACGGCAAGCCCCGTGTTGTTCACGCCGAAGCCCTTGTCGCAGCGCTCCTTGGCGGCACGGCTGGCCACGTCGCGCGGAACGAGGTTTCCAAAGGCAGGATAGCGGCGCTCCAGATAGTAGTCGCGGTCTTCCTCGGGAATCTGGCTTCCCTTGATTTCACCCCGCTGCAGCTTCTTTGCGTCCTCCAGCTTTCTCGGCACCCAAATGCGCCCGTCGTTGCGCAGCGACTCGGACATCAGGGTCAGCTTCGACTGCTTGTCGCCGTGGACGGGAATGCAGGTGGGGTGAATCTGCACATAGCAGGGGTTGGCGAAATACGCGCCCTTGCGATAGCACGACATCGCCGCCGTCACGTTGCAGCCCATGGCGTTCGTCGAGAGGAAATAAGTGTTGCCGTAGCCGCCCGTCGCGATGACGACGGCGTTGGCGGAGAAGCGCTCCAGCTTGCCGGTCACGAGGTTCTTGGCGATGATGCCGCGCGCGCGCCCGTCGATGACGACGACATCGAGCATCTCGTAGCGCGTGAAGAGCTTCACCTTTCCGGCATTGACCTGCGCCGAGAGGGCGGAATAAGCGCCGAGCAGCAGCTGCTGCCCAGTCTGCCCCTTCGCGTAGAACGTGCGGCTCACCTGCGCGCCGCCGAACGAGCGGTTGGCCAGCGTGCCGCCATATTCGCGGGCGAAGGGCACGCCCTGCGCCACGCACTGGTCGATGATGCTGTTGGACACTTCCGCCAAGCGGTAGACGTTGGCCTCGCGGGCGCGGTAGTCGCCGCCCTTCACGGTGTCGTAGAAAAGGCGGTAAACGGAGTCGCCGTCGTTCTGGTAGTTCTTCGCCGCGTTGATTCCGCCCTGCGCCGCGATGGAGTGCGCACGGCGCGGAGAGTCCTGGATGCAGAAGTTCAGGACATTGAACCCCATCTCGCCAAGAGAGGCGGCCGCCGACGCGCCAGCCAAGCCCGTGCCGACAACGATGACGTCGAGCTTCAGCTTGTTCTTCGGATTCACCAGGCGCTGGTGGGCCTTGTAGTTCGTCCATTTCTCCGCTACCGGCCCCTCGGGTATTCTTGAATCTATCTTAACCATAAGATTTTGCGATTTTTGATTTTGAAGTTTAACAAATTACATCCCGCAGCAAGGAGCGGCGATTTCCACGCCGCACCCCGCACGGCAGCAGCTGTCGGCAAGCGAGGGAGCCAGCCCCGTGGCGAAGCCCGCGACAACGGCCAGGAACATCAGAATCACCACCGTGACATACACGTTGCCGATGACGCGCCAGCGGTTGAACCAGACGTGCCCGCTCCAGCCCAGCGTCTGGAGGGCCGACCAAAAGCCGTGGGTCAGGTGGAACCAGATGGCGACGAGCCAGACGACGTACAGCACCGCATAGACGGGGCAGCTGAACGTCTTCACGATGTAGCCGAAACCGTCCGCTGCGGCAGGTTCCACGTCCCAGTGCAACAGCTCGGCCAGCATCATGTTGTACCAGAAGTTGAACAGGTGCAGCAGCAGTCCCAGCAGGACGATGACGCCCAGCACGAGCATGTTCTGCGACGCCCACTCAACGGCCGCAGGCTTGTCCGTCACGGCATAGCGGTTGTGTCCGCGCGCCTTGCGGTTTTGGAACGTCAGGATGAACGCATACACGATGTGAACCACGCAGAGCAGAGCCAGTCCCATTGTCGCGGCAACGGCATACCATTTCGCCCCCAGAAATTCACAAATCATGTTGTATCCGTCCTTCGAAATCAGCGCAACGACGTTCATGCACCCATGAAACGTCAAAAAGAGAATCAGCGCGAGTCCGCTCACAGACATCAGCACCTTTCTTCCGATAGAAGAACTACATAACCACATAAAGAGTTGAATTTAATAAATAAATGTATTGATTTTCTTAGAATTGACGAGAAAGCGGGCTGTGTTGCAAAAAAGAGAAAGCGCACGTGCCCTGGGTACGGGACGTTCGCCCGAAGAACTGGCACGCGCAGCCTTGTGCAAAAGTAATTTTTTTTGGAGACACCACCAAGAAAAAGCCGAAAAAACGCCCCGGAGCGGCTCGTTGCATTGTCCTCGGGGCAAAGGCGGACGCCGGTGCCTGGAATCCGCGCCCGGCAGGTGCCGCGCAGGGGTCACAGCTCGGTCTCGCCCTCCACGAAGTTCTCCATGTACATCGTTTCGCCGTCGAACACGGCGTAGGTGAAATGCGCGAACCAGTCGCCGAGAATCATCACGCGGCTCGTGCGGCTGAGCAGCAGGTCGAGCTCGATGTGGCGGTGTCCGAAGATGAAATAGTTGATGTCGGGATGCGTGCGCAGGTAGTCCTTGGCGAAGAGCACGAGCTCCTCCCTGTCCTCGCCCTGGTAGGGCAGCTCGTCCGCGCCCGTTTTCTTCTGGCGGCTTCGCTTCGCCCACTCGAGGCCAAAGTCCAGGAACCAGTGCGGGTGAATCATCCGCGCCAGCCGCCGCAGCGTGCGGCTCTCGAAGCAGTGGTACATGAGGCGTACGTTCCACTTGCGGTCCATCCGCCCGAGCTTGTTGCCGTGGGCGAGAAAGAACTCCTTGCCGCACAGCTCCATCGTGCACGGCTCGCGGTGGAGAATCACGCCGCACTCCTTCGTCAGGTAGTCGTCGTTCCACATGTCGTGGTTGCCCTGGAAGTAATGTACCTCCACGCCCCGGTCGGTGAGTTCGCTCACCTTGCCCAGGAAGCGCGTGAAGCCTTTCGGCACGACATCGGTGTATTCGAACCAGAAGTCGAACATGTCGCCCAGCATGAACACGGCCTCGGCCTTGTCCTTGATGCCGTCGAGAAAGTTCACGAGCCGCCGCTCCTGCGTCCGTCCGTGCTTCAACGCCCTCGACCCAAGGTGCGCGTCGGAGATGAAATAGTAGTTCTTCATGGCTTCGCCTGTTTTGGGGATGGTAGTCAAAGAAAGCCCAAGTCGAGTTTCGCCTCGTCGCTCATCATGTCCTTGTTCCACTCCGGCTCAAAGACGAGATTGACGGTCGCCGACTTCACCCCGTGGATGGAGTCGAGCTTCTGCTGTACGTCCTCGACGATGAAGTCGGCCGCGGGGCAGTTGGGGGCGGTGAGCGTCATGTCCACCGTCACCGCGAAGCCGTCCGACACGTCTATCTTGTAAATCAGCCCGAGGTCGTAGACGTTCACCGGGATTTCCGGGTCGAACACCGTCTTCAGCATCTCCACCGTCTTTGCCTCGATGTCGTATTTCGTCAGTTTTTCTTCCATGTGCTCCTTGGATGTTGGTGTGTAGGTTCAAAGCTTCCCGTTGTCGGCAAAGCTGTAGTAGTCGCCGTCGGCCACGACGATGTGGTCCAGGAGGGTCAGCTTCAGCGTCTGGCCCGCCTCGCGCATCTGCCGCGTGAGCCGCTCGTCGTCGAGGCTCGGGCGGCACGACCCCGACGGGTGGTTGTGGACGAGGATGAAGGCCGTGGCCTCGGCCAGCAGCACGTGCTTCATCACGACGCGCACATCGACCGACGTCTCCGTCCGCCCGCCCTGGCTGACGCGCACGCGCTTCATCAGCCGCGCGCTGTTGTTGAGCATCAGCACCCAGCACTCCTCGTGGTTGAGGTCGCGCATCAGGGGGTGCATGTAGTCGTATATCTGCCTCGGGTCGTTCATCCGCACCAAGTCCGTGGCCGTCTCCTCCATCGCCCGCCGGCGGCCCAGCTCCATGGCCGCGCGGATGGCCACGGCCTTGGCGTCGCCGATGCCGCTGTACTTCCGGAGCTCCGCCACCGACATGCGCCCGAGCAGCAGGAGGCGGTCGTCGCAGTCGCGCAGGACTTCCGACATCACGTCCACGGCCGTCCGCTTCGACGTGCCGCTGCCGATGAGGATGGCCAGCAGCTCGGCCTTGGTCAGGGCCTCCTCCCCCTTTTCCAGCAGCTTCTCGCGCGGACGGTCTTCCTCCGCCCAGTCCTTGATGGAGAGGCCGTCGCGCGTCCCGTCGTCCTCTCTCGCCCGGCACGCGTCCCTCGTTTCCTTCGCCGCGTTGAACGGCTGGAAGAATGGCGTCCCCCTACTCATAGAAAGTCTTTTCGTAGGCGGAGAACTCCCCTTTCCTCATCACGCAGCGCTCCCACCACGCCTTCAGGAAGCCGAGCCCATAGCCGAAGAGCTGCACGAACGCTGCCTCAACCGACAGGAAGCCGATGACCGCCGAGCGGTTGCGGACACTGGCGTCGACGAAGAGCAGGAGCGTATAAAGAAGAACCGGCAGCAGCGGCATGGCCCACACCGGGACGGAGTGCCACGTGGCCGGGGTCGTGAGGCGCAGCACGGCGGCCAGCACGACCAGCGCGACGACGCCCGCGGCGAACGCCGCCGGCAGCAGGTGCACGGGCCTCAAGGTGTGCGGATGGCGTTTTTCCAGGTGGATGCGCGCGATGCCCGAGTTGAACACCTGCTTGAAGAATTTGTCGAAGTCGGTGCGGCGCTTGTGCCACACCCATGCGGAGGGGAAAAGCCGCGCGCTGTAGCCGTGCTCGAGGACGCGGTAGCTGAAGTCGATGTCCTCGCCGAAGCGCATGGCCGAGAACCCGCCCAGCCGCTCGTACACGTCGCGCCGCACGCCCATGTTGAACGAGCGCGGATAGAACTTGTCCAACTTCTTCCTGCCCCCCCGTATGCCTCCCGTCGTGAAGAACGACGTCATGCTGTAGCCGATGGCCTTCTGCACCTGCGTGAACGACTCGTGCGCGCGGTCCGGCCCGCCGAAAGCCTCGCACGGGTGCGCCTCCAGCTCCCGGGCCACGGCCGCGACATAGCCCTCGGGCAGCACGCAGTCGCTGTCGAGGATCAGCACGTACTCGCCGCAGGCGCGCCGCACGCCGTAGTTGCGCGACGGCCCCGGCCCCGAGTTCGCCTTCGCGAAATAGCGGACGTCGAGCCGGCCCGCATACTTCTCCACGACGTCACGGCAGGGAATGTCCGAGCCGTCCTCCACCACGACCACCTCAAAGTCCGACGCCGTCTGCCGGGTCAGGCTCTCCAGCAGCTCGTCGATTTCCTCCGGGCGGTTGTATACGGGTATGACGACAGAAAACTTCATGGCTTCTACAGCAGCACGGGGCTCCGGCCCGTTGTCTGCGCTGCAAAGATAAGAAAAAAAGGTTACACCTGCATCCTGTCCGCGCGGCAATGGGCGCGCATTCCCGCTCACTCAAAGTAGAAGCTCACGATAATCATCTTGGAGCGCGCCCTGTCCACGCTGTTGGTGAAAATCAGCTGCTCGGGGTTGGTGATGTCGTCGCGGTGCTTGTCGATGACGTTCGACAGGCCGTAGGCGAACTTGACCTCGGGGATGAACTTGAAGAAAGGAAGGTAGAAGTCGCAGCCGAAGCCCACCTCGAGATAGCAGTCGAAGTGGTTGAGCAGCAGGTTCTTCTGCTTCTTCACGGTGAGGTCGTACATGGGGTTCACCCCCGCCACCACATAGGGGCGGTAGTTGTTGAACCGCTCGCCGGAGAACTTCACGTCGAGCGGGACGGAGATGTAGGTCGACTTCAGCGTCTGGTACTCCCGCCCGCCGTTGAGGTGGTTGAGGAATGTCACGTTGCGCGTGCCGAAGTGCATGGACGGAACCACCCTGAACGCCAGGTTGTCGGTCAGCTTCAGCTCGGCCAGCACGCCCACGCTGAAGCCCGGCTCATAGGACGGCACGTCGGCGTACCACTGGTTGCCCGCCCCGTCGGCGTATCCGTTGTTCACGAGCTCCAGGTCCTGCATGTGCACGCCCGCCAAGAACCCGTAATGCAGCACGCGCTGGTCGATGTAGGGGCGGTTCATCACCTTGCGCGTCTGCGCCCCCGCAGGCAAGGCCGCGAGCAGGAGCATGGCGGCCCCCGCAGCCCACAGCCACAGCCGTCCGAAAGCGTATGCGCGATTCTGTCTCACGATGAATGGCTATTCCTTACTTATATAAGGAAACGTCCGCACGCGCTTTTTATTGTAGGACGCGGTGGACTTTCTTCTATTTGTATTCGGTAATTCGGCCTAATCCCGTTCGGCAATTTGGCTTTATTCCGTTCGGCAATTTGGCTTTTGCGCAAAAATTAGCCGAACGATCCGCTCTTCAGGTTCACGGCATCCGCTTTCTTCCCCATCACCACGTCGGCGTATTTTTCCGTAGCGTGGATGTTGGTATGTCCAAGTAGATTCCGTCTCACGATGAATGGGTGTTCCTTTTAAGAGGAAACGGCCGCACGCGCTTTTTTATTGCAGGACACGGCGGACTTTCTTGCGGATTGCGCCTTTTTCGGAGGCTAAGACAAGGAGTCGCCGGCGAGCGCGGCGACCAGCACGCCTGCCAGCAGAATAAGCAGGAGCACGCCAAGCAGCGAAAGGACGAGCCCCGTGATGGCCAAGCCGCGTGGTCGCCTGAACACGCCCACGAACGAAAAGACGAGTCCGAGCAGCCACAGCACCCAGTCCAGCACGGGCACCCAGCACAGGACGATGGAGAGGACGGACAGGACGAACCCCGCCGTCCCGATGCCGTTCGAGTGCCGTTGCGGCACGGTTTGGACAATGATTTGCTGCGGCGGCTGTTGCCGCGCGGGCTGGCCTTGCGTGTGGTACGTTTCCATTTGCCTTGTATTTTTGTCGTTAAAGGGATTATCGCTCCAAGAACAGAATCCGCGCGCCGGCGCGCGCAAGTTGCAAAATCCGTCTTCTTGCGAAGACATCCGTTGCGTTACGGTTTCCCGCAGCTATTCCTGAATAGCCGCGGTTTTTGCAAAGGTATGCAAAACAATCATTTTTACCCCCCCCGATTGTTAAACTATATTAAATCATGAAAAAGCATGAAAAACGCGAAATCCGCTGACTGTCCCTCCCCAAAAGGTTGCCCCATAGAGGAACGCGCCGTTGTCCACCCTGCCCGCCGTTGTCGGCGCGGATGGACGCGCTCGGCCTCCTTGTCGCCAAGGCCGCTCCCACACGCATCGGAAGCAACTGAAAACCAATGAATTGAAGAAGACGAAAAAACACTGCGGAGGAGCAGGAGAAACGTCCGCAGAGAAAATGTTTTTCCTCTGCGGACGAAATATGTTTTCTCTGCGGACCGGAGGCGCGCGCTCTGCGGAGGTTTTCCACATTTATCTTTCAAGCAATCCTTCAAGCGTACAAGCGTACAAGCGTATCAACACTTCACAAAAGAATGACAGGGTGGAAGCCGCCGGACTCTTCTGACAGGAAACCCGAATTTCCATGAGATTGTTGCCAGGCCGTAAATGAAAACAGGCCAAAAGTGCATATATTTGCAAGCGGAGATATCGCCAAGCCTCATCGAACTGGAAATCGGCGACAAACTAAACGCATCACAAAAGAACAGAGACCTTTTTTTGTGCATTAGCACAGACATATTAAAGACGAAGCATTAGCTATTATTTCGCGTTTTGCCAAGAGCCTAGGAAACTGTTTGGAAATAAACGTGCACGGAATGATAAGTTAGGGTTTACCAATGGTTGTGGTAACCTTGTGAACTATAAATAAAGCGATGCTCATGCCTCCTGCGGAGGTGTGGGTGTATTTTATATAGTTCACGGAGGTTTCCATTTCCTAGGCTCACCTCTCTGCAAGACGCGATAAGAGACCCCGCACCTCTCTTTTTTATTGCGTCGCAGAAGCGTTTGATAGCAATGTCCACATCCATTCCATCAAACGCGTTATGAACAATTCCTACTTTTTCAAAGACAGCAAAGGCTATCCGGGCGACAGCGATTTGCAGTCACTGGTCATCGACAGTCTTCGTTGCCCATTGGCCGTCACCGTGGTGTTCATCCACAGTTTCGGAAGCAAGGAGCTCGACTTAGTGTCGCTCCATTCGAATCCTTTCTCTGCGGAATCCGCCTACGACTTCCTGCGGATTGCATTGTCCAATATCGGCACGCATTTCGCAGTGCCGGTCTTTTTCATGTTCTCGGGTTTTCTGTTCTTTTACAAGGTGAAGAATTTCAGCCTATCCGTATATAAGGGGAAGCTACAGAAGCGGTTTCGCTCGCTCTTCGTTCCTTATGTCTGCTGGATTGTTCTCGCGATTCTCAAAGATGAAGCCGGGAAGGTTGCGGGAGTGATAGTCAAGGGCAAGCCAGTTTCGAGCTTGTGGCAATATTTTGTGGACAATGGAGGCCTACACATGTTTTGGGACAACCGTGTTTGGGGGAGCAACTATCAGAACTGGCTGGGCTGGGCGGTTCCGGGAAGCGGGCCAACACTTGTGCCTCTTTGGTTTTTGAGAGATTTGATGGTTGTAATCCTGTTTGCTCCTATCATCTACCATCTCGTCAAGAGGTTCAAAGTCGTGCCTGTCGTCGTCATGTTGTTCTGCTACATATCGGGGATATGGATTCCATTTCCGGGATTTACAGCAACCACCTTCTTCTGGTTTACATTGGGGGCATATTTCAGCATCCGCCAAGTGAATATGATTGACGTCATTTACAGATGGCGCATTCCGTCGTACATAGTCAGCGTACTCACATTGTTGCCGCTCGTCTGGCTGAACGGGAGGAAGGGTGACGGGGTAACGACTGATGCCGTCGGGCAAGCCCTCTATCCGTTCTATGTCATTGCCGCGGCTTTGAGTGTCGTCTGTATTGCCAAGCGTCTCGTCGAAAGAGGGAAGGTTAGAATCTACCCGCATTTGGCGAAAGCCTCCTTCTTCGTTTTTCTTTGTCATGTCTTTGTGTTGGGATACGTGGGTAATATTATCGACAAGTGCATTCCTATAGGCGACTGTGCCGTTGCGATGCTGAAATACCTTGCGGCACCAATGGCTACGACATTCGTCTGCCTGGGTTTCTACCGGATATTGGACAAGTTTTTTCCCCGGTTGCTGTCTGTGCTTACCGGCAGCAGGAGCTGACGCGCCCGGAAGCGGGTGCGCGCCCGGACGAAAGAATCCGCGCCGGGCATCTCGTGTCGATGCGCGGCGCGGACTCTCGGGAGGGGGGCGGCGGGGCGTTACGGCGCCGGCCGTCCCGGCAGGCGGCTCACCGGCCGCCCAACAGGTAGGTGTTCATCGAGTGGGGCGCGAGCGTGTCGCCCAGGCTCCGCCCCGCCAGGTCGACGGTGAGGCGCTGGCCGCTGTCGGAGAAATTGCCGGCGACCACGGCGTAGCCTCCGCCGTCCAGGCGGAAGGCCACCGCCATCAGGCCCTTGTCCGTCCTGGGCAGATAGCCCACCATGCGGCTGCCCGGGGCGACGAAGTGGGCGAAGTGCTTCACTGCGTAGTACTCGGCGGTGTAGCGGAAGCGGCGCGTCTGGCTGTCCACGTGGATGAGCGCGTTCTGGCTCCATCCCCAGACGCTGGTCCCGCGGTCGGGCAGTATGAAGTTCCAGTTGTACCATTCGTCGCACCCCCTGCCCACGTTGTCGCTGATGAGGAAGAAGGTGTGCTCGCCGGCCTTCCAGTCCATGTTTCCGTTGCCGCATTCGCTCTCCGAGCAGATGTAGTGGTAGTCGGGGTATTGCTGGCGGATGGCGGGCAGGATTTCGCGCCCCTCCCACTGGAAGGCCAGCCCGTCGATGCAGTGGCGCAGGCCCTCGTCGGCCAGCACCTTCTCCACATGGTCCTGCCGGTTGGTGTTGAACGTGCCGAGATAGAGCTTCACGCCGGGATGCTGCTTGCGCAGCGTGGGCGAGAGGTAGTCGCGGTTGAAGCGCACCGTGCCCTCGGCGGTCCATGCGCACCCGGGGTAGGGCGTGTAGGAGTAGGCCTCGTTCTGGTAGATGACCATGTCGATGGGGACGCCCTGCTCCTTGTAGGCGGAGATGAACTTGCAGAAGTAGTTGGCGTAGGCCTGCAGGTAGCGCGGGTCCTGGATGAAGTAGTCCTGCGTGGCCAGGCGGCGCGGGAACTTGCCGTTGCGCTCGCCGAGGAACTTCATCTCGTCCTCGTCTATGCCCTCCACAGAGCCGTAGAGCAGGTAATCGACCTGCGGGTCCGCCCGGTTGTACTTGCTGCTCACCACGGGATAGTCGCCCGTGATCTTCATCCACGAGGGCGGGCTCCACGGCGAGGCCCAGCAGGTGAGGCCCGGGCAGTACTTCTGCGCGGCGCGTATCATGGGGATGATGGTGCGCTTGTCGCGGTCTATGTTGAAGTGGCGCAGCTCGAGGTCGCCCCTCACCTCGTCGCAGCTGTACCACGAGCCGGCATAGTCGCTGGCGTTCATGGCGATGCGCCCGCGCGTGAAGCGCAGGTCGCCCTGTGGCGAGAACAGGTTGCGGAGAATCTCGTCCTGCTCGTCGCGGGTGAGCATCAGCAGCGCCTCCCAGTCGAGCTCGTTGAAGGTGGTGCCCCAGGCGCGGAACGCCACGCCTTCCGCACGGCCGTCGACGGAGAGCATGGCCGCGCCGTCCGCTTTCTTCTGCAGCTTGACCGAGGTCTGCTTCCATGCGCTGCCTTCGGTGGTGGTGATTTTGGTCACGGTTTGGGCAGCTGCCGCCACGGGCATTGCCGCGGCGACGGCTGCGATGCAAATCATTGTGATTGTTTTCATATAATAAGGTTGTAAGTAAGTGTCACTTCACTGCAATCTTCATCCGTTGGCCCGAGCCCTCCACGATGTAGATGCCCGCGGGGAGGTTGTCGGTGCGTCCCATCCTGGCGCCGTCGAGCCGGTAGACGGCCCTCACGTCGCCAACGACGCACCCCTTGCCGCCGCGCGCCCAAGCGTCGTCGGCCTTGGTCCGGGAAATGGCCGTGGAGGTGTTGTCGGAGATGTAGAACACCTGGAACTCGTCGGCCGACAGCCACGTGCCCGTGAACCTCTTGCCCGTGAGGTACATGTCGTTGGTGAAGCCAATGGTCAGCACGCCGTCGGTCACGGCAATGCCGTCGATGGCATAGACGCCCCATCCGTTGTCAAGCCCGCTCTCCGCGTTGTCGTTGGCGGCCACCTCGGTCTTGAGGTACTGGCTGGCGGTCTGCGCCGTGATGAACACGCCCTCTCCGTCGGTACGCGACTTGGCTACCAGGCGGTAAGTGCCGTTGGGCAGGCCGCGGAGCGTCTGGTGCCCCGTGTACCAGAGGTTGCCGGCCGTGGCGTTGTAGGAGTCGAAATAGGTGTTGGCCGCGTTGCCGCTGTAGTGCAGCCCGCTCTTGATTTTCGCATCGCCATTGGTCACGGAGAGCTGCCAGCCCGTCTCGGCCTCGGCGCCGGCGTTCTTTATGACAAACGAGAAGTCGGTCGCCTCGCCGGGCTGACGGGTCAGCCTGACGGCCACGATGGCCTCCCGCAGCTGGCGCGCCAAGTCGTCCACCTCGGACTGCCTGGCCAGCGAAGGCAGCAGGCCGTCCTGCTCGGCCACGAGCGCCTGCAGCGACTGGCGGGCCTCTTGGGCGTAGCTGTCATCGGCAGCCAGCACCGCCGCCTCGGCCTTCACCTCGTTGTACCCGGCAAGCGAGGGCTGGTCGACATAGACGGGAATGGTGTCGTCGGCGTCCATCTCGACGCGGTTCAGCACAAAATCGGTCACGCAGAACCAGCCCTTTGTGCCGCCGCCCGAAGTGGAGGCATAGCCAACGCGGAGCCTGCCATTGGTCCCGACGATGATTTTTTCCGTGGTCTGCTGCTCCCAGCCCTCGGCCGTGTTCCAGATGGCCACCTGCTTGACGGGCGAGACCGCCGTGTCGCCCTGCGTCATGAGGTAGGCGTGCTGGTCGGAAATCTCCCCGGGCCCGCACATCGACACGCAGGTGAGCGTGTAGGCACCAGGCTCCAGGCCGCTGAGCTCCTGGTAGACGTCCATCGAGGTGAAGTTGTTCGACCAATTGTTCCAGCAGGTCTTGCCCGCGATCGTGTTCGTGCGGAAATCGCCCCCATTGCTCACGTTCGCCGTGTTCCAGCCGTTGCTCCCGTCGGAGAAGTCGGGGTTCTCGATGGCGCCGTGCCCCTGCTCCTCCATGCCGATGACGCTCTTCACCGACTCCAGCAGCGCGTCCAGGCTTTGCGGGTCGCCGCCTTCCGCCTTGCCGATGGCCGCGTCGAGCGCCGTCTTCTGCCCGCTGTCCAGGCTGCCGGCCTCGATGGTCGCCAGTCCCTTGGCCTCCTTGAGCAGCAGCTGCCGCAGCGAGTGGTCGTCGCCCACCACGTAGCTGGTGAACGAGTTGGCGGGAAGCGTGGCCGTGAGATACGCGCCGTCCACGTCCATGGTCAGCGTCTTCTCCCGGCCCGACGTGTTGCCCGCCACCACGACGATGGCCCCGTCGGGCGTCAGCGCCGACAGCACCAGGTTGTCCTCGTCGGCCGCCAGAATCTTCGAGCCGGGGGGTATCAGGTGGCTGTAGTGCTTGAAGGCGTAGTACTCGGCCGTGTAGTAAGGCCGTCCGTTGGCGGAGTTCACCTGCACAAGCGCGTTCTGCTGCCACCCCCAGGTGCTGACGCCCTTGTCCTTGAGGATGGCGTTCCAGTAGGTGTAGGTCGTCACGCGGTTGGCCAGGTAGTGGTTGATGAGGTAGAACGTGTGGGTTGCCGCGTTCCAGTCGAACGTTCCGCCGCCGCACTCGCTCTCCGTCATCACCGCCTCGTACTCGGGATGGCGTGCCAGCACCTCGGTCATGGGGCCCGCACCCTCCCACTGGAAGCCTATCTGCGTGCAGTACTTCCCGATGTTCGGGGTGTTGAGAATCTGCTCGTACACGTCGAGGCTGCCGGTGTTCATCGTGCCCACGATCAGCGCCACGCCCGGGTGGTGCTCGGCGAAGTAGGGGCCGAGGTATTCGGCAAGGAACTTGCCCGTGGTCTTCGCCGTCCAGGAGCATCCGGGGTACGGAGTGTTGGAGTAGGCCTCGTTCTGGTAAGCCAGCGAGGTGATGTCGATGCCCTCGTCCCTGTACGCGTCGATGAACTTGCTGAAGTAAAGGCAGTAGGCGTTGTAGTAGCGGTCGTCGTCGATGAACTGGTCGTTGAAATAGGGCGGCACGTTGAACGGGCAGCCGTTGGTGCCGGTCTTGCGCTGGGCGTAGTGCTTGTTGGTCTTCATCCATTGGGGCGGGCTCCATGGCGACGCCCAGAACGTCATGTCCGGGCACTCGGCCTGCGCGAGCTTGACGGAGGGGATGACCGCCTCCTTGTCGCGGCTGATGGAGAAGTGCTCCATGGCGAAGTCGCCGTCGGTCTCGTTGCAGCTGTACCAGCCACGGGCGTAGTCGCTCGCCCCGATGGGGATGCGCCCCACCGTCATGCGCAAGTCTCCGTAGGGGCTGAAGGCGCGCTTGAGGAACAGTTGCTTGTCCGCCTCGCCCATCAGGCTGTAGGCGTCGTAGTCCAGTTCGTTGAAGCACGTGCCCCACCCCCTGAAGGTCTGGTTCGGGCTGTCGGCGCGGATTATCAGCTGCGGCGTGCCCACCACCTTGTCGGCCACTTCTGCGGAAGCCATCTTCCAGTAGTTGCCGTTCGTGGAGCGGAACATCAGCGCCCGGCGTTCGGCTGCGGAGGCTGACAGCGCCGTCAGTGCAGCCGCGAGTAATACGAATCGGTTTTTCATCGTGGTGTTGATAGTTTGATAACGCCGCAAAGATACGCCGCCCCGGAAGAAACGCCGGCCACACAAGTAACCAAGCCATGAAACAGGGGGTTTGGAGGCCGTTTGTTACAAAGATGGTGTTTTTTTGTTACATACTTGGCGTTTTTTCCGTCACGTGGCGGATGCCTTGGAACTCGCGTATTCCGAGGGGAGCATGCCGAACTTCTGCCGGAAGCACTTGGAGAAATAGCCCGCCGAGGAGAACCCCACCCGCTCCGCCACCTCTGCGATGGGCATCTTGGGGCCGTTGAGGAGGAGCTGGGCGGCCTTCTTGAGACGGATGTCGCGGATGAACTCCGACGGCGTCAGCCCCGTCTGCCCCTGAATCTTGCGGTACAGGTTCATGCGGCTCATGTGCAGTTCGTCGGCAAACCGCTCGACGCTGAACCCCGTGTCGGCAAGGTGGCGCTCCACCGACGAGATGGCCTGGCGCAGGAACTGCTCGTCGAGCCGGGCCTTGTTGGTGTCGCCGGGCTGCAGGTCGATTTCGCTCAGCGACAACTCCTTGCGCTTCCTCTGCAGCGTCTCGAGCCAGTGGATGCGGCGGTTCAGGAGCCACAGGCCCACGGCCGCGCCCACGGCCGCGCCCACGTAGAGCAGCCGCGCCCACCACGTCTCGTACCAATACGGCGGACGCTCTATCTCCAGGCACTGCCATTCCGCGCCCCAGCAGCCGTCGGGGTCGGTGGCCTTCGCCTCCAGCCGGAAGCGCCCCTTGGGAAGGGCGGCTATCGTGAAGGCGTTGACACCCTGCGGAAGATACACCCATCCGCTGTCCTGCCCCCTCAGCCGGTAGGCGTAGGATATCTCGCCGGCATGGGGGACGTCCAGGGTCGACAGCCTGACGGTGAGCGCCTGCTGGCCCCTTGGCAGCCGGAACGCCTGCTGGCCCTGCCCGATGAGAACCGTGGAGTCGCCCATGACCACGGAGGTGACGACGGGCTTTGCCCCCTGCCCCGTGCTGTGGTTGAGCGCCTCCGAGGAGCTGACGGCACAGAACGCCCCAGCGCCGTTCAGCAGCATGCCGCCCGGCGCCGGCTCCAGGCTGTAGAAGTAGCTCACGTTGATGAAGGGGTTGGTGTTGCGGAAAATACGGAACGCATGGTTCTGCGGATTGTGCTCCACCGCGTACTGGTCCGCCAGTATCCACACGTGCCCCATGCGGTCCGTCTTGACGTCCTTCACCATGTCGCCGTTGGCAAGGCTCATCCACGCGTCCTTCTCCAGGCGGCCTCCGCCCTCGGGCAGCACGTAGACACTGCCCTGCACGGTGGCGGCTATCAGGGTCGTGCCGTTGAGCATGGCGAGCGCGGTGAAGTCCTCGCCGCCGCCGTCCATGCGGCGCGGCGACCCCTTCCCCTCCAGCCTCCACAGGCCTTTCCCCTCCACGATGGCATAGACGGCGCCGCCGTCCGCAACCGCGATGCCGACGACCGTCCCCGCCGTCCTGCCCACCCGCTCCATCTTCCCGCTGATGGTGGCGTAGCAGTACACCGCCCCGTCGGCGCCCAGCCACAGGCGGCCGTCGCCCTTGTCGTAGAGGCAGGTGATGCTCTCTTCGGCCGACGCCACCGGCCTCTCCCGCACACCGCCGTCCGCCGTGGCCGACAGCCAGAAGAGCCGCTTGTCCGCCACGGCCCAGATGCCGCCCCCCTCCTTCCGCGGGGCGATGCAGCGCTTGAAGTCGTGCGTCAGGACGGGCGTTATCCGCTCCGCCGACGGGTCGTAGCAGGTCAGCCCGGTGCGCCCCTGCCAAATCCAGAAGCCGCCCCCGTCGGGCACCACGCGGTCGGCCAGCAGCGGAAACCCCGTCAGCGCGCTCATGGGCGCCACGGTGTGGCTCCTTATCTGCCGGTTGTCCGTCGAGACGATGAACGTGTGCGGCGTGAACCCCGCCACATAGAGGTTGCCGTTGCGGTCCTCGGCCATGTGGTCGAGGATTTTGTTGCCCTGCGGGACGAACGCGTCCGTGGACACGGGCACCAGCGTCCTCCCGCCGACGGCGTAGGCGTAGAGGTTGTCCATCGTCGTGGCCCAGAGCAGGCCCTGGCGGCTGTCGACGTGGATGTCGATGACCTGCTGCTTCCCCGCGGCCCCGTGCGTGGCGGGCTGGAGCGTCAGCCGGTTGGCCCCCGGCTCGTAGTAGCCGATGCCCCGCCCCCACGTGCTCACCCAGTAGCAGCCGGGCTCGCCGGCCTTGACGATGCCCACCGGCCAGGTGTCCAGCGGCCAGGGCTGGCGGCGGAAGCGGCAGCGGCCCGACAGGAAGTCCCGCCGCTCGAGGGCCATCAGCCCGCCGCCCCAGAGGGTCGCCCAAAGGCGGTCGCCGTCGTCGTAGAACTGGCTGACGGGACGGCCCGGGCGGCAGCGCGACAGCATCCGCCCCCCGGCGTCGCAGCAGGCCACCTCCGCGTTCGCGCTCACCCACAGGCGTCCCTCCCTGTCGGAATGGAGCGCGTCGATGGGGCTGCCCGCCAGCTCCTCCACCGGCTGCGAGAGCGTGTAGGCGGACTTGTCCATGCAGTAGAGCCCGCGGCGCGTGCCGAACCATATCCTGTTGCGCGGGGCTTCCGCGATGCAGGTCACCTCGTTGCTGTTGATGCGCCCGCGCGCGCGGGCGTCGTTCCGCCACACGTCCACCTGGTAGCCGTTGTCGCGGCAGAGGCCTCCGCCGTTGGTACCGTACCACATGAAGCCCTCGCTGTCCTGCAGCACGCAGTGGACGCTGGCCACGGGGAGCTGCGCCTGCGTGGGCAGCTTCCGCACCACGTACTGCTGGGCCCGCAGCACGCCGCCCGCGCCGAGCAGGAGGGCCGCAAGCAAGGCGGCACGCCGCGTGACTGTTGTCGTCGTCATAGGGGAAAAAGTGGTTTTGCCACGCAATGTACGCGTTTCTGCGCAGAACGGCAAATTTGCGCCGCCGAAAAAAACACTGCGGAAAAACACGGGTGCCTGTTTCCGCTGCTTTTCGGAAAATCCGCTATCTTTGCCCACACACACGGAAAAACCAACCCAAAAAAAGAATATGGAACAGACGCTCATCACACTGACTCCGCTCGGAGGACTTGCCAACCGCATGAGGGCCATCCTCGCCGCATGGACGCTGGCACAACGCACGGACGCCGCGCTGCGCGTGGTGTGGCTGCGCGACATCGGGCTCAACTGCCGCTTCGACGGACTGTTCCGCCCGCTCCCCCGCGGCATCGAGCTGACGGAGGGGACGGACCGCGACTGGATGCGCTACGGCGTGCCGCGCAAGCGGAACGCCTTCCTGCCCAAGCTCTACCAGTCGAGCCACTTCGGGCGCACGCTGTTCGACAAGCGGCTGGAGAAGTTCACCGACCGCCCCGAGCGGCTGGAGCAGCTGGTGCGCGGGCGCACCGTGCTGATAGCCTCGGGACTGGGCTTCTACCCGGCCGACGACGCGCTGATGGGCCGCTTCTTCGTGCCGACGGAGGAACTGCGGCAGGCCGTCGGGGAGCGGTGCCGCCCGTTCGGGCGCACCGTGGGGCTGCACATCCGGCGGACGGACAACCGCGTGGCCACGGACGGCAGCCCGCTGCCGCTCTTCATTGCCGCCATGCGGCGGGAGCTGGAGGCCGACGCCAGCACCACGTTCTACGTGGCCTCGGACAGCGAGAGGACCAAGGCGGAGCTGCGCCGCGAGTTTCCCGGACGCGTCCTCTGCTCCGACCGCCGCGCCGACCGCAGCACGGCGGAGGGCATGAAGGAGGCCGTGGTGGAGCTGTTCGCGCTCACGCGCACCGCGCGCTTCTACGGCTCGTACCACAGCAGCTTCTCCGACATCGCCCTCGTCCTGCACCCCCGGGGCGGCGAGATTCTGCGCAGCGGCGGCGTGAGCGACCCGTCCTGAGACGCTGGCAGCGCCCCGCCCCTCCGCGCGGAGGGCGTCGCCGCCCCGCTGGAAAGACCGCCGCACGGGGGATGTGCCGTCCTGGCGCATCCCCCGTGCTTTTCCGTTGCCGCTTCCCGCTTTTCCCCCCGCCCCGCCGCCCGGCGGGCGGCGGGGCGGGGGGCAGCCGGACGGCAGGACAAGCAGGCGGCTTCGCCGCAATAGGTAAATGGATTAAATGGATAAATAGGTCAGAAAGCAAGGACAGGACGCACGTCGCTAACGGAGCTGGACTTATTGCTCCTGTAGCTGTCCACGTGGCTACCGTAGTACAACCTCCAGTCCCGTGCGTCGGCGACCGAATACTCCGAAGACGACCAAAGCCCGACATAGCTTCCGAAATCATCCTTGTCGCCTGCGGCAATTTTCCGCATCCAGGTGTTTAAAGCAGCGGGCACATCGCCCTGGCCCCACCATATGAAATCACCCCCATCGGACGAGGCTTGCTGCGCTGCGTCCGCCAGGGCCGGACAACCGCCCAGGTTCCGAAGGATGTCCCACAGCTGGCCGGAAGAAGGAAGATACCAGCCGGTCGTGGCCGCGGGAACCGGGCAGGCCGCGTTGTAGCCGTCGGCTGCCTTGAACGCAATATAACCATAACCGTTGAAGCCGCCGCGGCTGGCACGGATGTGCTCGCAATTGCCGTAGCCGCTGATGTCGTTGTAGCTGTCGGCCTTCGTTACGCATTTCGCCAGGCCTTCGTCCCTGAAGTCTAACCCCCACCATTGGTCCGTCGCGGCGTTCCTCACGGACATGACAAGGCCGTGGACATTGCCGCCCAGCTTCTCTTTCTCCTTTGCGCCGATACGGCCCGGATCGGTCTGGAAAACGATGCCGGCGACATTGGCCGCCTGCACGACCGAGGCGTCGGCCTCTTTCGGCAGCAGACGGCCGTCGGCAAGGAAGAAGTCGCCCACCTGCAAATCGTGTATCCTTATGTCCGTCGCTGCTCCGTCAACGCGGTAGGTCTTGTAGCTGCCGGCAGCGACGCCCGACGGCGTCACGGCGAACTCCCGGCTGCCGCCGTCGTAGCTGCCCTCTATG
>CAVGCV010000002.1:0-260170 GCA_963627995.1 bacterium
ACTTGGAAAAATATTTCTAAGTACTTGAAAAAATATTTCCAAGTACTTGGAAATATCGCGGCAGCGCACACGCGCCAAACTTCCGGCGCACGCGCGCCGAACTCCCGGCGCGCCGCCGCGAGAAGAAGAACGCGGAGAGGCGAGAAGGAAGAACGCGGAGAGGCGGCGGAAACGCCGCCCGTCCATGAAAACCCTACCAAACCATGACAAGACAGACGACACACAACCACCCGCACACAGGCGGGCCGCGGCGCGGCCGCCGCCGCGCGGGAAGCGGCACGCGGCTGCTGCGGCGCTGCGCGCTGGCCGTGCTGGCCGCCGCCGCGCTCCACGCCGGGGCGCAGGAGCGGCGGCTGTGGTACGACCGCCCCGCCGCCCACTGGCTCGAGGCGCTGCCCATCGGCAACGGCCACATGGGGGCGATGGTGTACGGCGGCGCGCCGCACGAGGAGATACAGCTCAACGAGGAGACCTTCTGGAGCGGCGCGCCCTACGACAACGACAGCCGCGAGTCGCTCGCCCACCTCGGCGCGGTGCGCGAACTGATTTACAGCGGGCGCGAGCAGGAGGCGGAGCAGGCGGTGAACCGCCACTTCGTGAAGGGGCCGCACGGAATGCGCTACCTCACGCTGGGCAGCCTGACGATGGACTTCGCCCACGGCGCGCCGGCGGAGGACTACCGCCGCGGGCTGGACCTCGAGACGGCGCTGGCGGCCACGTCCTACCGCGCCGGCGGCACGGCCTACCGGCGCACGGCGTTCGCCTCGCTGGCCGACCGCGTGGTGGTGGTGCGCGTGGAGGCCGGCAGGCGCGGCGCGCTGGCCTTCACGCTCGGCCACAAGTCGGAGCTTCCGGCCACGCGGCGCGCCGGCGCCGGCGGCGCGGAGCTGACCGCCAGGCTGCGCGGCGTGGAGCAGGAGGGCGTGGAGGGGCGCGTGGAGGCCGAGGTGCGCGTGCGCGTGCTGACCGACGGGCGGACTTCGGCGCAGGGGGAGCGGCTGGGCGTCGAGGGGGCGACGTGGGCCACCGTCATCGTCGCCGCCAACACCAACTTCGTGAACTACCGCGACCTCGGCGGCGACCCCGCGCGGCGCAACGACGCCGACATGGAGGCGGCCTGCCGGACTCCCTACAGGCAGCTGCTGAAGCGCCACACCGGCCGCTACCGCGAGCAGTACGGCCGCGTCGCCCTGCGGCTCGGCCCGGCGCGCGGGTCGGCCAACGCGCTGCTGCCCACCGACCGCCGCCTCGACGCGTTCGCGGGGAGCGACGACACGGACATGGCGGCGCTCATGTTCCAGTACGGGCGCTACCTGCTCATCTCGTCGTCGCAGCCGGGCGGGCAGCCCGCCAACCTGCAGGGCGTGTGGAACGACAAGACGAACGCGCCGTGGGACTCGAAATACACCATCAACATCAACACGGAGATGAACTACTGGCTGGCCGACGTGGGCAACCTCGGCGAGTGCGCCGAGCCGCTCTTCTCCATGCTGCGCGACATGAGCGAGACCGGCGCGCGCACCGCCGCCACGATGTACGGCTGCGGCGGATGGGCGGCGCACCACAACACCGACCTCTGGCGGGCGACGGGCCCGGTGGACGGCGCGTACTGGGGCATGTGGCCGCACGGCGGCGCATGGCTGGCCACGCACCTGTGGCAGCGCTACCTGTTCAGCGGCGACCTGGGCTTCCTGCGCCGCTGGTACGGCGTCATCAAAGGCACGGCGGACTTTTACCTCGACTACCTGCAGCCCCACCCGCAGCGCGGCTGGCTCGTGGCGGCGCCGTCGGTGTCGCCCGAGCACGCCCCGGCGGGACGGCGGTCGCCCCTCACGGCGGGCTGCACGATGGACAACCAGATTGTGTTCGACGCGCTGAGCAACACGCTGCGCGCGGCCGAGGCGCTGGGCGAGGACACCGCCTACGCGCAGCGCCTGCGCCGCGCCATCGCCCAGCTGCCGCCCATGCAGATAGGGCGGCACGGCCAGCTGCAGGAATGGCTGGACGACGCCGACGACCCGCGCAGCGACCACCGCCACATCTCGCACCTCTACGGGCTGTACCCGTCGAACCAGATCTCGCCCTACGCGCGCCCCGACCTCTTCGCCGCCGCCGCCGAGACGTTGCGCGAGCGCGGCGACATGGCCACGGGATGGAGCCTGGGCTGGAAGACGTGCTTCCACGCGCGGATGCTCGACGGCAACCACGCGCTGCGCATCCTCACCAACCTGCTCCGCCTGCTGCCCGACGACGGCCATACGGACACGCACCCGGACGGGCGGACGTACCCCAACCTGTTCGACGCGCACCCTCCGTTCCAGATTGACGGCAACTTCGGCTGCGCGGCCGGCGTGGCGGAGATGCTGGTGCAGAGCCACGACGGGGCGGTCCACCTGCTGCCCGCCCTGCCCGACGCGTGGGCCGAGGGCGAGGTGCGGGGGCTGCGCGCGCGCGGCGGCTTCACGGTGGACATGGCGTGGCGCGGCGGACGGCTGGAGCGCGCGACGGTGGCCTCGGCCGTCGGCGGCACGCTGCGGCTGCGCTCCTACGTGCCGCTGCGCGGACGCGGGCTCGCGCCCGCCCGCGGCGACTGCCCCAACGCGCTGCTGCGCCCGGCGCAGGTGAAGGAGCCGCTGCGCTCGGCGGAGCTGCGCGGCTTCCGCCCGGCGCAGGCGCGGCGGGTGTACGAGTACGACGTCGCCACTGCGGCCGGGCGCTCGTACACGTTCAAGGCCGGCCCCGGCGCGGCGCGCGAATAGCCGGACTCACACGCAACCAACCCTTTTTATCCATACACGAACCATGAACATGAAACAGACACTGGCGGCCGCGCTGCTGCTGGCCGCCACGGCGTCCGCCACGGCGCAGGACACCTTCAGGAACCCCATGATGTGGGCCGACGTGCCCGACCCCGACGTAATCCGCGTGGGCGACGACTTCTACCTTGTCAGCACGACGATGCACCTGATGCCGGGCGGGCCCGTCATGAAGTCGAAAGACCTGGTGAACTGGCGCACCGTGAGCTACCTGTTCGACCGCCTGGCCGACTCGCCGCGCTACGACCTCGTGGGCGGCACGGTGTACGGGCGCGGGCAGTGGGCCACGTCGCTCCGCTACGACAAGGGCACGTTCTGGGCGCTCTTCTCGCCCAACGACGAGCCCTACCGCTCGTACCTGTACAGGACGGACAGCCCCGAGTGCGGCTGGACGCTGCACGCGCGGCTTCCGCACTACCACGACGCGTCGCTCTTCTTCGACGACGACGGGCGCGCCTATGTGTTCAGCGGCAGCGGCGGCGTGCGCCTGCGCGAGCTCAACGCCGACCTCACCGGGCCGAAGGAGGGCGGCACGGACGTGCAGCTGAACGTGCGCGACGAGGAAGAGGACGGGCTCCTGGAGGGCAGCCGCGTGCTGAAGCACGAGGGGAAGTACTACCTGATGATGATTTCGTGGCCGAAGGGCAAGCCCCGCCGCCAGCTCTGCTACCGCGCCGACCGCATCGAGGGCCCCTACGAGAAGCGCGTGGTGCTGTGCGACAAGTTCGCCGGATTCCCCTACGTGGGGCAGGGCACGATTGTGGACGCGCCCGACGGGAAGTGGTACGGCGTGATATTCCAGGACCGCGACGCCGTGGGGCGCGTGCTGACGGTGGAGCCCTGCCGCTGGACTGACGGATGGCCGGTGCTGGGCGACAGCGACGGCCGCATCCCGGCGGTGATGGCGCGGCCGGTGGGGGGGTGCGCGGACATCCCGCTGGTGGTGGGCGACGAGTTCGGCGGCAGCACGCTGCGCATGGAGTGGCAGTGGAACCACAACCCCGTGAACGACGCGTGGTCGCTGACGGAGCGGGAGGGATGGCTCCGGCTGAAGGCGTGCCGCGTGGTGGACAACGTCTTCGCCGCGCCCAACACGCTGTCGCAACGCATGGAGGGGCCGGCGTGCACGGGGGAGGTCTGCATCGACTTCTCGGGGATGCGCGACGGCGACCGCGCTGGCTTCGCGGCGTTCAACGGCCACTCGGGGCTGCTCACCGTGGCGCGCGACGGGCGGCGGACGGAGCTGCGGATGAGCACGGCGGTGGTGAACTTCGACGGCAGGGAGAAGCGCATCGCCGGCGTGGACGAGGAGGTGCAGGAGCGGGTGCGCCTGCGGGGCGGGCGCGTGTGGCTGCGCATCGACGCGGACTTCCGCCTCGGGCGCGACGTGGCGGCGTTCTACTACTCCGCCGACGGGCGCGACTGGCGGCGCATCGGCGCGGACTTCAAGATGCGCTACGACTACACGCGGATGTTCATGGGCACGCGCTACGCCGTGTTCAACTATGCGACGCGGCAGGCGGGCGGCCACGTGGACGTGGACTTCTTCCGCTACGAGCGCAAGGCGGAGTGACCCCTGCGGCGAACCCGGGCAACGGCGGCGGCGCGGCGTGCAGACAGGCTTTGCACGCCGCGCCATGTGTTCTACAACATAAATGGCGGGGGCGCGAAGTCGCGGATTTTGCGTAATTTGCGCCCGTTTTGAATCCGGGCGGAGGCCCCGGCGGCAGAGCGACGCACACGGTTAACCTTAAAACCCTAAATACCAAGTTATGAAAGCATACCAGACACACGAGATCAAGAACATCGCGCTGCTCGGCAACGACGGCGCGGGCAAGACCACGCTGACGGAGGCCTTGCTCTACGAGGCGGGCATCATCGGCCGCCGGGGACGCATCACGCAGAAGAACACCGTCAGCGACTACTTCCCGGTGGAGCAGGAATACGGCTACTCGGTGTTCTCGACGGTGTACCACGTCGAATGGAACAACAAGAAGCTGAACATCATCGACTGTCCGGGCGCGGACGACTTCGTGGGCGCCGCCATCACGGCGCTGAACGTGACGGACACGGCCGTCCTGCTGCTGAACGGGCAGTACGGTCCCGAGGTGGGCACGCAGAACCACTTCCGCTACACGGAGAAGCTCCGCAAGCCCGTCATCTTCCTCGTCAACCAGCTCGACTCGGACAAGTGCGACTACCACATGGTGCTCGACCGCCTTCGCGACATCTACGGCCCGAAAGTCGTGCCCATCCAGTACCCGCTGAACGAGGGGCCGGACTTCAACGCCCTGATCGACGTGCTGCTGATGAAGAAATACTCGTGGAAGCCCGAAGGCGGCGCGCCCACCGTCGAGGAAATCCCCGCTGAGGAGATGGAGCGCGCCATGGAGATGCACAAGGCGCTCGTGGAGGCTGCCGCCGAGAACGACGAGACGCTGATGGAGAAGTTCTTCGAGGAGGAGTCGCTGACGGAGGACGAGATGCGCGAGGGAATCCGCAAGGGGCTGGCCGCCCGGTCGATGTACCCGGTGTTCTGCGTGTGCGCGTCGAAAGACATGGGCGTGCGCCGTCTGATGGAGTTCCTGGGGAACGTGGTGCCCTTTGTCGACGAGATGCCGAAGGTGCACAACACGCGCGGCGAGGAGATAACGCCCGACCCCAGCGGGCCGACGGCGCTCTACTTCTTCAAGACGGCCAACGAGCCGCACATCGGCGGCGTGCAGTACTTCAAGGTGATGAGCGGCAGGGTGCATGAGGGCGACGACCTCACGAATGCCGACCGCGGGTCGAAAGAGCGCATGGCGCAGCTATACGTGTGCGCGGGCTCAAACCGCATGAAGGTGGACGAGCTGGTGGCCGGCGACATCGGCTGCACGGTGAAGCTGAAAGACGTGCGCACCGGCAACACCCTCGTCGGCAAGGACTGCGACTGGCGGTTCAACTTCGTGAAATATCCGAACCCGAAGTACATCCGCAGCATCAAGGCGGAGAACGAGGCGGACTCCGAGAAGATGATGGCGGCCATACAGAAGATGAGCCAGGAAGACCCCACGTGGATACTGGAACAGAGCAAGGAGCTGAGGCAGACGCTGGTCAAGGGGCAGGGCGAGTTCCACCTGCGGACGCTGAAATGGCGCTTGGAGAACAACGAGAAGATAAAGGTCAAGTTCGACGAGCAGAAGATACCCTACCGCGAGACCATCACCAAGTCGGCGCGCGCCGACTACCGCCACAAGAAGCAGTCGGGCGGCGCGGGCCAGTTTGGCGAGGTGCACCTCGTCGTGGAGCCCTACTACGACGGCATGCCCGACCCAACGTCGTACAAGTTCAACGGACAGGAATACAAGGTGAACGCGAAGAGCAAGGAGGAAATCGACTTGGAATGGGGCGGCAAGCTCGTGTTCATCAACTCCGTGGTGGGCGGCGCCATCGACGCGCGCTTCATGCCCGCCATCCTCAAGGGCGTGATGAGCCGCATGGAGCAGGGCCCGCTGACGGGCAGCTATGCACGCGACGTGCGCGTGGTCGTTTATGACGGGAAGATGCACCCCGTCGACTCCAACGAGCTTTCGTTCATGCTGGCGGGCCGCCACGCATTCAGCGACGCGTTCAAGAACGCAGGCCCGAAGCTGCTGGAGCCCATCTACGACGTGGAGGTATTTGTCCCGGGCGACAGGATGGGCGACGTGATGAGCGACCTGCAGGGCCGCCGCGGCATGATTGTCGGCTCGGAGAGCGAAAGCGGCTACGAGAAGCTGAGTGCCAAAGTGCCGCTCAAAGGACTGGCCAACTACTCCACGGCGCTCTCGTCCATCACGGGCGGCCGCGCGTCGTTCATCATGAAGTTTGCCAGCTACGAACTTGTGCCGACGGACATCCAGCAGAAGCTGATGCAAGAGTTCGAGGAGCAGAGCAAGGACGAGGACTGATTACAAAGGCTGCGCCAGCCGCGCTTTAATTATCAAAACGAATGTCAAGAAGTTGGGGAACGTTAAAATCCCCAACTTCTTTTCTGTTTTTTAGCAAAAGTTTGGTTTCTTTTTTGACATTTCAAAGCCTTTTCGGTTACTTTGTAGCAAAGATGCGTGACGAATGAAGAAAAGGACCATCGTTACATTGACCGCCATCATGGGCATTTCGTTCATCAGCCTGCTGTTGATGCAGATGAAATACGTGGACGAAATCCTGAACATGCGCCGCCAGCACTTCGAGGAGTCGGTGCAGCGCGCCCTGAGCAGCGTGTCGCACGAGCTGGAAGTGGAGGAGACGGCCCGCTACCTCGTGCAGGGTCCCAAGGCGATGGAGGGCATCGCGACGACCGTCGACTCCATCATCGCCAACACCGACAGTACGGTCATCCAGCGCACGCGGCAGGTCACGGCCAAGGACGGAAGCACCTTCCAGCTGCTGGAGACAACGGCCAGCACCATGCTGAACGACGAATACTTCACCAAGCGCCCGGGCGGCCTCATCCCCAGCAACACGCGCTCGCTGAAGGAAATCATGCGCGCACGCTACGTTTACGAGAAAGAGCTTGTGGACGAAGTCATCTTCTCCATCCTCTACACCGCCAGCGACCGCCCGCTCCAGGACCGCATCGACTTCAAGGAACTCGACCAGTCGCTGAAGTCGAACCTCGCCAGCAACGGAATCAACCTCGTCTACCACTTCTCCGTCTACACGAACAACGGGCAGTGCGTCTATCAATGCCCCGACTACGAGAGCGACGGCGAAGAATGGACGTTCACGCAGACGCTATTCAAGAACGACCCCGTACAGAAAGTCGGGCAGCTCCGCGTCCACTTCCCCGCGTTCGGCGACTATGTGTACAAGTCACTCGCGTTCATCCTCCCGTCCATTGGGTTCACGATGGTCCTCCTCGTCACGTTCATCGTCACCATGATACTGGTGTTCCGGCAGAAAAAACTGTCGGAGGTGAAGAACGACTTCATCAACAACATGACGCACGAGTTCAAGACCCCCATCTCCACGATTTCCTTGGCGTCCCAGATGCTCAACGACGAGGCCGTGCCCAAATCGCCAAAGACGCTCAGCCGCCTCGCCACGACCATCAGCGACGAGACGAAGCGGCTGCGTTTCCAAGTGGAGAAGGTGCTGCAGCTCTCCATGTACGAGAACCAGAAGTCGAACCTCAACATGGTGCGGCTGAACGTCAATGAGCTGATTGCCGGTGTCATCCACACGTTCACGCTGAAGGTCGAGAAGAATGGCGGGAAAATCATCTCGTGCCTCCACGCAGACCGCCCGTTCGTGATGGTGGACGAAATGCATTTCACCAACGTTGTGTTCAACCTCATGGACAACGCCGTGAAATACAAGAGGAAAGACGCGCAGCTGGAACTGACCGTCTCGACATGGAACGAGTCGAAGCACCTTTACATCTCAATCCAAGACAACGGCATCGGCATCAAGAAAGACGACCTGAAGCGCATCTTCGAGAAATTCTACCGAGTACACACAGGAAACGTCCACGACGTGAAGGGATTTGGGCTGGGACTGGCCTACGTAAAGAAAATCATCAACGACCACAAGGGCACGGTGTCCGCAGAGAGCGAACTCGGAATCGGCACGAAATTCATCATTAAGCTGCCCGCCCCCAGCGAATGAGGCGGCGCGGCCACCACGACACCCCGCGGAAAGGAGCGGACACACTCCGACAGCATGAACCATTAACGAACTTAAAAACATACAGCTATGGCAGACGAACTATTCGACAACGTGAACATCCTCCTGTGCGAGGACGACGAAAACCTCGGCATGCTTCTGCGCGAATACCTCGAGGCAAAAGGCTACAACGCCGAACTCTGCGCCGACGGAGAGGAAGGCTACGAAGCATTCTGCAACAACCACTACGACCTCTGCATCCTCGACGTGATGATGCCCAAGATGGACGGATTCACGCTGGCCAAGAAAATCCGCGACCTCAACGCCGAGGTGCCGTTCATCTTCCTGACGGCCAAGACGCTGATCGAGGACGTCCGCGACGGGTTCGAAATCGGCGCCGACGACTACATCACCAAGCCCTTCCGCATGGACGTCGTCGTGCTGCGCATCGAGGCCATCCTGCGCCGCGTCCGCGGGAAAAGGGCCAAGAACGAGGTCATCCGGCAGATTGGGTGCTTCGTGTTCGACACGCAGAAGCAGCTGCTCACCAGCGGCGACACGCAGACCAAGCTCACGACCAAGGAAGCCGAGCTGCTCACGCTGCTAAGCAACAAGGTCAACGAGCTGCTGCCGCGCGACTATGCGCTGAAAACCATCTGGATTGACGACAACTACTTCAACGCGCGCTCCATGGACGTGTACATCACAAAGCTCCGCAAGCACCTCCGCGCCGACCCCAACGTGGAAATCATCAACGTCCACGGAAAGGGCTACAAGCTCGTCATCTCCGGGACGCCACAGCAATAGCCCGCCCCCCCGAAGGGCGCAAGCCAAAAGGGAACAGACACAGCCGTCCGTTCCCTTTTTTTGTGCGCAGCCGCCAACGCCTCCGTACAGAAAAAACGCTAACTTTGCAGCCGTTACAACAAAAAAGCACGATGAAACTGGCAATCGTCATCCTCAACTGGAACGGAGCGCCCATGTTGCGCAAGTACCTGCCCTCCGTCATACGGAACTCACAAATGCACGGAGTGGAAGTAATCGTGGCAGACAACGCCTCCACCGACAACTCCACGGACATGCTCCGGGCCGAGTTCCCCGGCGTGCGGGCCATCGTGCTGGACAAGAACTACGGCTATGCCGACGGCTACAACCTCGCCCTCCGCCAAATCGACGCCGAATACTACCTCCTCCTCAACTCCGACGTGGAAATCCGGCAAAGCCTCTGGATTGCCCCCATGCTGAAATACATGGACGAGCACCCCGACACGGGGGCCTGCCAGCCGAAAGTCCGCTACCTGCGCCGCCCGGAGAGCTTCGAATACGCGGGAGCGGCGGGCGGATTCCTCGACAAGTACGGCTACCCCTTCTGCCGGGGGCGGCTGCTGCACACGATCGAGGACGACCACGGCCAGTACGACGACACCTGCCCGCTCCTCTGGGCGGCCGGCGCGGCGCTCATGGTACGGGCCGCCGACTACTGGGAGGCAGGGGGGCTCGACGCGCGCTTCTTCGCCCACATGGAGGAAATCGACCTCTGCTGGCGGCTGCGCACGCTCGGGCGGCAGGTTGTCTGCGTCGGCGCAAGCACGGCGTTCCACCTCGGCGGAGCCACGCTGAGCCAGGGAAGCCCGCGGAAGACCTTCCTCAACTTCCGCAACAACCTCCTCATGCTCTACAAGAACCTGCCGGCCGAAGACCTGAAGCCCGTCATGCGCGCGCGCCGCGTCCTCGACGCGCTGGCCGCCCTGCAATACCTGCTGAAGCTCGACTTCGCCAACTTCCGCGCCGTTGTCCGCGCCCAGCTCGCCTACCGGCGGATGCGCCCCCAGTTCACGGCCGACCGCAACCGGAACCTCCGTCGCCGCACGACGGGACGCGTGCCCGAACGGCGCGACTTCTCCATCCTCTGGCAGTACTACGCCCGGAGGCGCAGGCTTTACTCGCAGCTGCCCAAACAGGCGGCCGCCCGCCACTGACAGCACGGGCCTCGCCCGCGCCGACCGCAGGAGGCCTCCCCGCGCCGCCACGATGCCCACGCCGCACAAGCTCCGCATCCGCGCCGCACAGCCCGTCCGGCCGCTCCGCAGAGAGAACATATTTCCAAGTACTTGGACGTTTTCTTCCAAGTACTTGAAAAATTATTTCCAAGTACTTGGAAATTCCCGCGCTCCGCGCCGCCGCCCAAAAACGAGCGCCCGAGGCTGACAGCCGCACCGCGGACACGCCGCCCCAGGCGCGGGAAGGGGCGCGGCCCGCTGCGGGTCTTCCCGGCGCGCCCGGCAAGAAGTGGCGCGCCCGGCAGGAAGAAGCACGCCGCCCCGCTCCCTGGCGACCTTCCCGTCCGCTCCTTACCTTTTGCCAGGCGCGGGTACTTACTTTTGGTGATTTTTACGCTTTTTATTGGCATTTTGTATCGAAAGCCGTACCTTTGCAGTCTCAAAAAATCGCGGAGCGACTCCGCGCGCCGCGATGGCTGGAAACCACCGCTTTCCGCATAAGTATTATTCCTAAAACCAACATCGAACATGAAAGAAGCTTGGAGAGGGTTCACCGGGACCAAATGGCTTGACGAAGTGAACGTCAGAGATTTTATCCAGAACAACTACACTGCCTACGACGGCGATGAAAGTTTCCTGCTCGGCCCCACGAAGGCAACCAGCCAGCTTTGGGACAAGCTGCAGGAGCTCCAGAAGGCTGAGCGCGCCAAGGGCGGAGTGCTCGACATGGAGACGGAAATTGTCAGCGACATGACGGCCTACCCTGCCGCCTATATCGACAACTCGATGAAGGACCTGGAGAAGGTGGTCGGCCTGCAGACCGACAAGCCGCTGAAGCGCGCGTTCATGCCCTACGGCGGCATCAAGATGGCCGAGCAGGCGTGCACCACCTACGGCTACCGTCCGTCGGAGAAGCTCCACGAGATTTTCACGAAATACTGCAAGACGCACAACGACGGCGTGTTCGACGCTTACACCGACGAGATGAAGGCCGTGCGCCACAACCACATCCTCACGGGGCTGCCCGACACCTACGGGCGCGGCCGCATCGTGGGCGACTACCGCCGCGTGGCCCTCTACGGCATCGACTTCCTCATCGACGAGAAGAAAGCCGACCTGAAAGTGTGCGGGTGCGGCGTGATGAGCGACGAGGTGATCCGCGAGCGCGAGGAAATCTCCATGCAAATCAAGGCATTGAAGAGCATGAAGGCGATGGCCGAAATCTACGGGTACGACATCTCCGGGCCGGCGAGGAACGCGCGCGAGGCCGTGCAGTGGCTCTACTTCGGCTACCTGGCCGCCATCAAGACGCAGAACGGCGCAGCCATGTCGGTGGGCCGCGTCTCCACGTTCCTCGACATCTACATCGCGCGCGACCTGAAGGAGGGGACGCTGGCCGAGGCCGAGGCGCAGGAGCTGATTGACCACCTCGTGATGAAGTTCCGCATGGTGAAGTTCGCCCGCATCCCGTCCTACAACCAGCTCTTCAGCGGCGACCCCGTATGGGCGACCCTCGAAGTGGGCGGCATCGGCGTGGACGGCCGCCACATGGTCACGAAGACCTGCTTCCGCTTCCTCCACACGCTGGAGAACATGGGGCCGAGCCCCGAGCCCAACCTCACGGTGCTCTACAGCTCCCGGCTGCCGAGGGCGTTCAAGCACTACGCGGCCGCCATCTCGGTGAAGACCAGCTCCATCCAGTACGAGAACGACGACGTGATGCGCCCGGTGTGGGGCGACGACTACTCCATCTGCTGCTGCGTCAGCGCCACCCAGACGGGCAAGGAGATGCAGTTCTTCGGCGCGCGCGCCAACCTGGCGAAGTGCCTCTGCTACGCCTGCAACGGCGGCGTGGACGTGAAGACGCGCGAGCAGGTGGCGCCCGGCTTCCGCCCCATCAAGAGCGAGTACCTGACCTGGGAGGAGCTGGCGCCCCGCTTCGACCAGGCCATGGACTGGCTGGCTGGCATCTACGTGAACACGCTGAACCTGATTCACTACATGCACGACAAGTATTTCTACGAGGCGGCCGAAATGGCCCTCATCGACACGGACGTGCGCCGCACGTTTGCCACGGGCATCGCGGGCTTCAGCCACGTGGTCGACTCGATTTCCGCCGTGAAATACGCCAAGGTGAAGATCATCCGCGATGAGAACGGCTTCAACGTCGACTACAAGGCCGAGGGCGACTTCCCGCGCTACGGGAACGACGACGACCGTGCCGACGAAATCGCCGTGTGGCTGCTGAAGACGTTCCTCAGGAAGATTCGCAAGCACCGGACCTACCGCAACGCCGAGCCGACGACGAGCATCCTCACCATCACGTCGAACGTGGTGTACGGCAAGAACACGGGCAACTTGCCCGACGGACGGCGCGACGGCGCGCCCCTCAGCCCGGGCGCGAACCCCAGCTACGGAGCGGAGAAGAACGGGCTGCTCGCCTCGCTCAACTCCGTGGCGAAACTGCCCTACGAGTACGCGCTCGACGGCATCTCGAACACGCAGACCATCGCCCCCTCCACACTGGGGCACGACGACGAGGAACGCGCCAACACGCTCGTCGGCGTGCTCGACGGCTACTTCAGCCGCGGCGCCCACCACTTGAACGTGAACGTATTCGGCCTCGACAAGCTGCACGACGCGATGGAGCACCCCGAGAAACCGGAGTATGCGAACTTCACCATCCGCGTCAGCGGCTACGCCGTGAAGTTCATCGACCTGACGCGCGAGCAGCAGCTCGACGTGATCGCACGCTCCGCCCACGAGCAGATGTGACCCCATGAAGGGCACCGTGCATTCATTCGAATCCTTCGGCTCCGTTGACGGGCCGGGGATTCGATTTCTTGTTTTCCTGCAAGGGTGCGCCATGCGCTGCCGCTACTGCCACAACCCCGACACGTGGAGGCTCCAGGGCGCGGAGGAGCACACGGCCGCCGAGGTGCTCGACCGCGCCGAACGGTTCCGCAGCTACTGGGGCGACAAGGGCGGCATCACCGTGAGCGGCGGCGAGGCACTGATGCAAATCGACTTCCTGCTCGAGCTGTTCGGCCTCGCCAAGCAGCGGGGCATCAACACCTGCCTCGACACGTCGGCGCAGCCGTTCACACGGCAAGAGCCTTTCTTCGGCAAGTTTGAACGCCTCATGCAACTCACCGACACGGTGCTGCTCGACATCAAGCACATCGACCCCGAGGCGCACCTGCGGCTCACAGGACACCCCAACGGCAACATCCTCGACTGCGCCCGCTACCTGAGCGACATCGGCACGCCCGTGTGGATTCGCCACGTGCTGGTGCCGGGCGTGACCGACGGCGAGGCGCAGCTCGAACAACTGCGCGACTTCCTGCAGACGCTGCGCAACGTCGAGCGCGTCGAGGTTCTTCCCTACCACACCCTCGGCGTCCCCAAATGGCGGAAACTGGGCATCCCCTACACCCTCGCCGGCGTTGAGCCGCCAACCAGGGAGCAGGTGGAACGCGCCGAACAGATACTGGGCATCACACACTGAGCACGGCGGGCACCACGCCGCGGCGCCGTGCAACGACAAGCGTCCCGCCCCGGACTGACAGCCAGTCCGGGGCGGGACGCTTGTTGGTGCTCCCTGAAGACGTTCCCGAAAGCCTAAATCAGCGGCATGCCGAAGTCGGCGCACTCCTTGCGCATCTCCTCGGGCCAAATGCTCGCCTGGATTTCGCCGATATGCGCCTTATGGAGCAGGACGAGGCACAGGCGGCTCTGCCCGATGCCGCCGCCGATGGACTGCGGCAGCTTTCCCGACAGCAGCTGCCGGTGGAAGAACAAGTCCTTGCGCTCCGTCTTTCCCGTCAGCTCCAGCTGGCGCAACAGCGTCTCCTTGTCCACGCGGATGCCCATCGACGAGAGCTCGATGCTCCGGTTCAGCACGGGATACCACACCATGATGTCGCCGTTCAGCCCCTTGAAGCCGTCCTCGTTCTCCGTGGTCCAGTCGTCGTAGTCGGGCGAGCGCAAGTCGTGCTCATGGCCGTCGCTCAATTTCCCGCCGATGCCGATGATGAACACGGCCCCGTACGCCTTGCAGATTTCGTCCTCCCGCTCCTTCGGGCTCAGCGCGGGGAACATCCGGACCAGCTCCTCCGAGTGGACGAAGTGGATGTGCTCCGGCAGGAAGGGCTGCACTTGCGGATACGTCTCGCACACCAGGTACTCCGTGCGCAGGATGGCGGCATAGATGCTCTCCACCGTCCGCTTCAGGAACGCGAGGTTGCGCTCGCCCTCCTTCATCGTGCGGCACCAGTCCCACTGGTCCACATAGAGCGAGTGCACGTTGTCCAGCTCCTCATCGCCACGAATGGCGTTCATGTCGGTATAGAGCCCATAGCCCGGCGCGATGTGATACTCGGCCAACATCAGCCGCTTCCACTTGGCCAGCGAGTGCACCACCTCGGCCACGCGCTCGCCCATGTCCCTGATGGGGAACGAGACGGGGCGCTCCACGCCGTTCAGGTCGTCGTTGATGCCCAGTCCCCGCAGCACGAACAGCGGCGCGGTGACGCGGCGCAGGCGCAGCTCGGTGGAGAGGTTCGACTGGAAGAAGTCCTTGATCAGCTTGATGCCCTGCTCCGTCTGTGCCGGCGACAGCAGCTGCCTGTATCCTTGCGGTTTTATCAATTTGCCCATTGTTTTCCTGTTTCCTTTGATTTCAACCGTGCAAAGATACGCCATTTTCTACAAATTATCGCCCAACGCGGCGCGGATTATTGCAAAAAGAAAGCAAACCACGACCATAGGCCGCAATTTGCTTTCGTTCTGTCTTTTATCCCCGACACGGGGGAACGCGCACCGCAGCGCGCTACACCACGCCGATGATTTCGCTCACGCTGGAGCACCCGTGGCGGTCGAGCCATTCGCCGATGCCCTGCGCCACCCTGGCGCTGGCGGTCGGGTCGATGAAGTTGGCCGTCCCTATCTCCACGGCCGACGCGCCCGCCATGAGGAACTCCACCGCGTCCTCCGCCGTCATGATGCCGCCCAGCCCCACGACGGGAATCCGCACGGCCTTGGCCACCTGCCACACGCAGCGCACCGCCACGGGCTTCACTGCCGGCCCGCTCAGTCCGCCCGTCGCAATCGACAGCTTCGGCCGGCGGCGCTCGACGTCGATGGCCATGCCCATCAGCGTGTTGATGAGCGACACGGCGTCCGCCCCCGCGTCCTCCACGGCACAGGCTATCTCGGCAATGTTCGTCACGTTGGGCGAGAGCTTCACGATCAGCGTCTTGTGGTAGGCCTCCCTCACCGCGCGCACCACGCTGGCCGCGCCCTCGCACGTCACGCCGAACGCCATGCCGCCGAGCTTCACGTTGGGGCACGAGATGTTCAGCTCGATGGCGGGAATCCCGTCCAGCGCGTCAATCCGCGCGGCGCACTCGGCGTAGTCCTCCAAGCACGAGCCCGACACGTTCACAATCATGTTCGTGCCGATGTCCTTGATTCCGGGGTAGATGTGCTTGCAGAAATAGTCCACGCCCTTGTTCTGCAGTCCCACGCAGTTGAGCATTCCGCTCGCGGTCTCCGCCATTCGGGGATAGTCGTTGCCCTCGCGCGGCAGCAGCGTCGTGCCCTTCACGATGACGCCGCCCAGGTCCTCAAGGTTCACGAGGTCGGCGAACTCCACCCCGTAGCCAAACGTCCCCGATGCCGTCAGCACGGGGTTCTTCATCTGCAGTCCAGCGATGTTTGTCCTGATGTCAGCCATTTCTTCCGTCGTTTGCTTTCAGTCGTTTCTCACAGTTCCCACGTCAAGTCCCTCGTGTCGAACACGGGACCCTCGGTGCATACGCACACGTTGCCCCTCACCGTCCGCTCCACGCAGCACAGGCACGCGCCCAGCCCGCAGGCCATCATGTTCTCCAGCGACACCTCGCACGGCGTGAGGCTCGCGGAGGCATACTTCGCCACCGCCACCATCATCGGCTTCGGGCCGCACACGGCGATGCGGTCGAACCGCGTGGCCTGCAGCACGGAGTGCTGCGTGACAAAGCCGCGCTCGCCCGCCGAGCCGTCCTCCGTCGTGACGCAAACGCCGCCGCGCCGGCCGAACTCGTCCAGCTCCATCAGGTCGGCCGCGCTCCGCGCACCCAGCAGGAACGTGGGCACGGCGCCACGCGCCCGCAGCCACTCGCCGTAATAGAGCAGAGGGGCCACGCCCACGCCGCCGCCCACCAGCAGCACGCGCTCGCCCGCCGTCCGCACGCCGGAGAACCCGTTGCCCAGGGGGAACAGCACGTCCAGGCGGTCGCCCACGCCGAGGCGGCCCAGCTGCCGCGTGCCCTCGCCCACCATCTGCACCAGCAGCCACAGCTCGTTGCGCGCGCGGTCCACATAGTTAATCGAGATGGGGCGGCGCAGGAACGTGGCCGCGCTGCCGTCCACCCTGACATTCACGAACTGGCCGGGGCGCATCTCCGGCAGCGCGGCATCGTCCGTCAGCTTCAGCAGCACGTAGCGCTCGCCCGGAAAATCCACCGCCGCCACCGTCAGTTCCTTTACATACTTCTTCATCGTTTCGTTCGTTACGTGATACATCATCCTCCCCACTCCGCACACGGCGACCGCCGTCCGCACTGCTTCCCGACGCAAAATCCACTGCAAAAGTAAAAAAGATTTGCCGTTTTTTTGCTCGTCATTCCAAAAAACTCTACCTTTGCACCGCAAAACAAAAGGATGCTCCCCGCGAGCATGGAATCCTTGCCGAATTGGCTCAGTTGGTAGAGCAACGCATTCGTAATGCGTGGGTCGGCGGTTCGAGTCCGCCATTCGGCTCAGCAACAAGCGCAGGCGCGCCATCATTTCCGATGGCGCGCCTGCTTTCGTTTTGCCGCCACCGAGCCCATTTCCGCGTCATTCTGTCAGCACTCCGCACGCGCCGAGCAAACACCTGGCAATCAGCATGTTCGGTCTGTCCCCAGAACCTCCGCAGAGAAAAACATTTTCCTCTGCGGACGAAATATATTTTCTCTGCGGAGCGCGGGATTTTTCTCTGCGGACGTTTCGGGGGCTCCTCCGCAGTGTTTTTCGGAGCAGGTGCGCACACGCTGGAAGCCAGCGACTTGCGCACACCCCTTCCCCCCCGTTCCGCCCCGCGCGGCGCGGCCGCCCCACACCGCCGCGACTTGACAAAAGCGCAGGAAAACCGTGCCGCCCGCGACAAGACGACACCGCCGGGAGGCGTGTGAGGAAAGGCTGGACAACGGGGCGGCAGCACGCGCGGGGCGGCGTTTTGGCAAGAGCATTTGCCAAAACGCCGCCCCGCGTGGTGTTTTTGTAGCGGCGCGCCGAAAAATGTGGCGGAGAGCGTTGCGAATGATGCGGAATAGCACTAACTTTGCCTATGCAACGTCCGGGAGAGGGCGTTCGGCCATTGTGAGGAAACTGTATCACTTCAATAAAAACTATCGGTAATTATGGCATTTTTGACTAACGACAAGCTCGTGATTGTTGGCGCGGCCGGCATGATTGGCTCCAACATGGTGCAGACAGCCCTGATGATGGGCCTGACGTCTGAAATTTGTCTTTACGACGTGTTCTCGCCCGAGGGCGTGGCGGAGGAGATGCGCCAGAGCGGATTCGGCGACGTGAACATCGTGGCCACGACAGACGTGAAGGAAGCGTTCACCAACGCCAAGTACATCATCTCGTCGGGCGGCGCGCCCCGCAAGGAGGGGATGACGCGCGAGGACTTGCTCGCCGGCAACTGCAAGATTGCCGAGGAACTGGGCAAGAACATCAAGGCCTACTGCCCCGACGTAAAGCACGTGGTGATCATCTTCAACCCTGCCGACCTCACGGGCCTCGTCACGCTGCTCTACTCGGGCCTGAAGCCGGGGCAGGTGACGACCCTCGCCGGCCTGGACTCCACGCGCCTGCAGAGCGCGCTGGCCAAGAAGTTCGGCGTGCAGCAGAGCAAGGTGACGGGCTGCGCCACCTACGGCGGCCACGGCGAGCAGATGGCCGTGTTCGGCAGCAACGTGAAGATTGACGGCAAGCCCCTGGCCGGCCTCATCGGGACGAGCGCGTTCCCCGAGGCGGAGTGGGAGCAGATGAAGACCGACGTGACAAAGGGCGGCGCGGCCATCATCAAGCTGCGCGGCCGCAGCTCGTTCCAAAGCCCGAGCTACCTGTCGGTCGAGATGATCCGCTCGGTGATGGGCGGCGAGAAGTTCCGCTATCCTGCCGGCACCTACGTGAAGACCGACAAGTACGACCACATCATGATGGCGATGGACACGACGCTCGGCACCGACGGCTGCACCTACAAGGTGCCCACGGGAACGGCCGAAGAGGTGGCGAAGCTCGACGCAAGCTACGCGCACCTGTGCAAGATGCGCGACGAGCTCGTGACGCTCAACATCGTTCCGGCCATCGAGAAGTGGAGCGAAATCAACCCCAACCTGTAGCCAGAAGGCCGGGACGCTGACCCGCGACACGGACCAGCCGGAAAAAAACTCCACGAGGGCAAGACACGCCCTTGTGGAGTTCTTCTTTTTTGTATGTTTACATTGGGCATGAAAGAACTTGAATTGTCTCGGACATGAAGGAACTCGCACTCGTTTTCCTCGGCGGCGGCATCGGGAGCGTGCTCCGCTACGGATGCACCCTGCTGGCGGCACACGCCCCGGCCGTTGCGAGAAGCCCGTTCCCGTGGGCCACGTTCGGCGTGAATGTCGCGGGAAGCCTCGCCATCGGGGCGCTGTCGGCACTCGCCGCGCGGGGCCTCCTCGCGGGCGAAATGCGGCTTCTGCTCGTGGTCGGGCTGTGCGGCGGCTTCACAACATTCTCCACGTTCTCGAACGAGGGCCTCGCGCTGCTCCGTGCCGGCCACGGGCTGCCGTTCGCCCTCTACGCCACCGGCAGCATCGCGGCCGGCGTTGCGGCCGCGCTGGCGGGATGGAAAATGTGCGGGTGAATCGCCGCGCGCCCTTTGCCGCGCAGGAAAAAAAGCCGTAACTTTGCAAGGATGGCGGCGCGCCGGCGCGAACAGCGGGCGGCGCGCCCATCCGGAAGCATTCATCCAACAAAAACAACGACGATATGAAACTGAAACTTGCGGTTCTTCCCGGCGACGGAATCGGGCCGGAAATCATGGAGCAGGGACTGGCGGTCGCCCGGTGCGTCTGCGCAAAGTACGGCCACGAGCTGACCTACGACTACGCCATCTGCGGCGCGGACGCCATCGACAAGGTGGGCGACCCGTTCCCCGAGGAAACCTACAAGCTGTGCATGGCGGCCGACGCCGTGCTGTTCGCCTCGGTGGGCGACCCGAAGTTCGACAACAACCCCAGCGCGAAAGTACGCCCCGAGCAGGGGCTGCTGGCCATGCGCAAGAAGCTGGGCCTGTTCGCCAACATCCGCCCCGTCACCACGTTCGACTGCCTCGTCCACAAGTCGCCGCTGAAAGACGAGCTCGTGCGCGGCGCGGACTTCATCTGCATCCGCGAGCTAACGGGCGGAATGTACTTCGGCGAGAAGTACGAGGACAACGACAAGGCCTACGACACGAACTACTACTCGCGCCCGGAAATCGAGCGCATCCTCCGCGTGGCGTTCGACTACGCCATGAGGCGCCGGAAGCACCTCACGGTGGTCGACAAGGCCAATGTCCTCGCATCGTCGCGCCTGTGGCGCAAGGTGGCGCAGGAGATGGCGCCCCAGTACCCCGAGGTGGAGACCGACTACATGTATGTCGACAACGCCGCCATGCGCATGATTCAAGAACCCACGTTCTTCGACGTGATGGTGACGGAGAACACCTTCGGCGACATCCTCACCGACGAGGGCTCGTGCATCACCGGCTCGATGGGGCTGCTGCCGTCGGCCAGCACAGGCGAGCACACGCCCGTGTTCGAGCCCATCCACGGCTCGTGGCCGCAGGCAAAGGGCCTGAACATCGCCAACCCGCTGGCGCAGATTCTCAGCGTGGCCATGCTTTTCGAGCACTTCAACCTGCAGGCCGAGGGCGCGGTCATCCGCGAGGCCGTGAACGCGAGCCTCGACCAGAACGTCCGCACGCCCGAAATTCAGGTGGAGGGCGGCGCCAAGTACGGAACGAAAGAAGTCGGCCAGTGGATTGTCGGTTACATCGACAAGAAGTAGCCGGGACAAGAACACACAGAAGCGAACGGCCGCGCCCGAATGCGGCCCGGACACACAGAGGAGAGCCGCCTTTCCGTCAGCGCGACGGAAAGGCGGCTCTCCCGCTGTTCATTCCGCCACACGGCGCGGTCAGTGCGCCGCCACGAAGCGGACGAACCGGTCGAGGGCCTCGGCCAGCACGCTGCGCGGACACGCCATGTTGATGCGGATGTAGCCCTCGCCAGCCGCGCCATAGGTGCTGCCCGGGCTGAACGCCACCCTCGCCTCGCGCTCCAGGGCGCCGGCCAGTCCGTCGGAATCCACGCCGAGCCGCGCACAGAGCTCCGAGCAGTCAATCCACGCGAGGTAAGTGGCTTCCAGCGGCATGCAGCGGAACGCGAGGGACGACGCGCCAGCCGCGAGCCGCTGTCCGAAGCAGTCGGCAACCAGGCGGTAGTTGCCGGACACGTAGGCGTTGAGCGCATCGAGCCACGCCGCGCCCTCTTCGGTGTAGGCCGCCTGCGTGGCGACCACGCCAAAGGGATTCACGTCGCACACCTCGTGGATATTGATGGCGCGGTCGATGCGCCGCGACAGCCAGGGGTCGCTGCACACGACGGTGGCAATCTGCAGCCCCGCGATGTTGAACGACTTGCTGGGCGACACGCACGTGACGCTGCACCGCTGGTTCTCCTCGCTCACCGAGGCGAACGGAGTGTACTTCCATCCCGGCATCACCAGCTCGTTGTGAATCTCGTCGCTCACCACCCGCACGCCGTGGCGGCGGCAGATGTCGCCCACGCGCCGCAGTTCGTCGGCCGTCCAGGCGCGCCCGCCGGGATTGTGGGGGTTGCAGAGGATGAACGCCACCACCTTGCTGTCGGCACACTTGCGCTCGAAGTCGCCGAAGTCGATGGCGTACTTTCCGTCCACCACGCGCAACGGGCTTTCCACCACCTCGCAGCCGCAATTGCGGACCGAAGAGAAAAAGCAGTTATAGACGGGCGTGGTGACCAGCACGCGGTCGCCCTCCATGCACAGCGCGCGCACGATGCACGAGATGGCCGGCACCACCCCCGTGGTGTACTGCATCCACTCGCGGCGAACCGTCCATCCGTGGCGAGCGCCGAACCAACGCGCCACGGCGGCGAAGTACGCCTCCGGCACGCGCGTGTAGCCGAACACGCCGTGCTCCACGCGCCGTGCCAATGCCTCGCGGATGCACGGCGCGGCGGCGAAGTCCATGTCCGCCACCCACAGGGGCAGCACGCCGCCGTCCGCCGGCGTGTCCCACTTGTAGCTGTCCGTCCCGCGTCGCGGAACAATCTTGTCGAATCCGTAGTCCATGGCGCCCTCCCGTTCAGCCTTGCGCCGCCCGCCGCGTCTCGACCACGCAGTCGGCGGGCAGCTTGATGTTCCTGTCGATGGTGACGCTCCCGATGCTGTCCGCCACGATGCGCCCGCTGCGGGGATTCTTGATGTTGGCCACATGGCCGCGGATGTCAGCCCGCAGCGTGGAGTACTCGAACATGCGGTCGCACGACGCGTCGAACGTGCAGTTCTCAACCACCAGCCCGTCGGCATAGCACAGCACCTGCTCGCCCGAGATGTGGCAGTTCACCAGCCTCAGGTTCTTGGAGTGCCAGCCAAGGTACTCGCCGTGCAGCTCGGAGTCGTAAATCGTCACATCCTCCACCTCCCAGAACGCGTCCTTCGTGTCGATGCAGGCGTTGTGGATTTCCACATTGCGCACGTATTGGAACACATACTTCGAGTCGCTCTTCAGCCCGTCGACGCGGATGTTCTCCGAAAACATGAACGGATACGTGCCGTCGTGCAGCGTCAGGCCACGGATGTCGAGGTCGCGGCAACGCCAAAACACCTCGTCGGCATCGTTGATGCACACGTTCTCGAGCTCCACGCCATGCATCTCGCGGAACATCTTCGGCCCGTCGATCACCGTGTCGCGCATCCGCAGGCGGTCGCTGTACCACAACGCCGAGCGCGCGCCCACGCCAAAGTGGCAGCGGTCGATGCGGAAGCCGTGCACGTGCCAGAAAGGATAGTGCCCGTCGAAGCGGCAGTCCACCGCCTCGATGTCGCTGCACTCCTTGACGGCCGACTCGCCCTCGCCAATCCTTACCCGCACCAGCCGCAGGCCGTGGCGCTCGAACAGCGGACGCTCGCCGCTGAACTCCTTGTCTTCAATCGTTTGCATATTGTCCTTTCATTGAGTTTCGTAAGTCTTTCGGTATCCAGCGCTCCGACCGCAGCCGCAGCAGGAAGAGGACGCCGCGCAGGCACAGCTCCACGCACATGGCGAGCCAGACGCCGTTCAGCCCCATCACCGGCGCGAGCACCAGCGCCAGCGTGATGCGGAAAGCCCATATCGAGCCAAAGTTCATGGCGCTCGGCACGAGCGTGTCGCCCGCGCCGACAAACACGCCGTAGCACACGATGGACGCGGCAAACATCGGCTCGGCAAACGCCTCGATGCGCAGCGCGTCCACGCCCAGTCGGACAATCTCGTCCACCGGCGTCATGATGCCCATCATGGCAGGCGCGGCCAGGTACATCAGCGCGCCCATGAGCGTCATCACGCCTATGCCCATGGCCACCGTGATCCGCGCGAAGCGGCGCGCCAAGTCCTGCCGCCGCGCCCCGACGCTCTGCCCCACGAGCGTGATCGCCGCGTCGGCAATGCCGTAGCCCGGCATGTAGCACAGGCTCTCGGCGTTCACTCCGAACGCGTTGGCCGCGATGGCCAGCATCCCGAGCGGCGCGACAATCATCGTCGTGGTGATTTGCGCGCCGCACATGATGGCGCGCTCGCAGCCGATGGGCATGCCCACGCGCACAGCCTTGCGCAGCACCGCCCGCGTGGGGCGCAGGCTCCGCCACGTGGTCGGCTCCCGGCGCAGCGGGCCGAACAGGCTCAGGTGCCGGGAGCGGAAGCACAGGAAGTAGAAGAGCAGCACGCCCACCACCACCTCGGCCAGCATCGTGCCCAGCGCCGCGCCCACCACGCCCAGCCCCGCGCCGGGAACGGAAAGGGCGACGCCTGCCACGTCCACCTCGCGCGAGGGGAAGATGAGCACCGCGTTGAACAGCACGTCAAGCACGCAGAGGGCGACGTTGAGCACGCTCGGCACCTTCACGTTGCCGCTGCACCGCAGCATGGCGCTCATCAGATAGGTGAGGATGAAGAGCGGAAGCGTCAGCGCGAACACGGCGAAGTAGGCCGTCGCGCCCCCGCAGATGCGCTCGTCGCCCCCCAGCCAGCGCGGCAGGCTCGCGCTGATGGCGAGGGCCACGAGCATGAGGAACGCGCCGAACCCCGCGGCCACGGCAAGCGCCTGCCGCAGCACGGCGCGCGCGCCGGCCGCGTCCGACGCGCCGATGCGGTGGGCCACCTGCACCGAGAAGCCCGTGACCGCCGCCCCGCACAGTCCCCAGAAGAGCCACATCGTGGTGGCCACGAGGCCGATGCTCGCCGCGCCCTCCGCGCCGAGGTGCCCCACCATCGACGCGTCGATGTACTCCATGACGATGCTGGAAATCTGGGCAAGGATGGCCGGGACGGCCAGCCGCACGGTCAGCTCCACCTGTTCCCGCCGCGTCATGTCGCCGCCGCCCGAACGCACTTTCTCGAGAAGGCGGTCGGTGGCGCTGAGTGTTTTCTTCGTGTGCATGGTCGGATTGCGCTGCAAAAATACGAATAATCCACCACCCCGCCCCTCGCGCGGCGGTTAAAGAACGTTGCGCCCGTAACCGGGGTAGCCGAATCGGTAATACGGGTCATCCGCCCGCCGCGCGGGCGCAATCCAGGGAACGGGCGCGCGGCGGGCGGCACGGAGGCGGCAGCGCAGGCCCGCCGTCCGCGCCGCCCCACGCCGGTGGGCTCGGGGCCGCGCCGCGCCCTACTTGGTTTTCAGCCGCTGGTCGTCCCAGTTCTTCCAGTCCACATGGCTGTCGCCAAAGGGAAGGCGGAAAATGACCGGAATCGTGAAGCGCACGCTGCACGGACTGCCGCCGGCCACGGCGGGCTGCCACCTTGGCATGAGCTTCACGACGCGCAGCGCCTCGGCGTCGAGGTCGGGATGGACGGGCGCGGTAACCGCCGCGTCGCTCAGCGAGCCGTCGGCGCCGACGGTGGCCGCCACCTGCACCTGGCCCTCAATCCTCGCATCGACGCACGACTTGGGGTAGCGCACGTTCTTCGAGATGAACGCCATCATGGCCGCCGCCCCGCCCGGATACTGCGGCATCCGCTCAATGCCGCCCGCCGAAGCCGCCCCGTCGGCGGCAGCGGTCTCCGCGGGCGCATCGACGTGCGCGGGAAGCACAAAGCGCACGGGCACCACGGCCGTGGAGGCGACGGCGCGGCCGTCCAGCGCGGCCGGCGTCCACCGGGGCAGCGAGCGCGCCACGCGCGCGGCCTCGGCGTCGAGCGCCGTTCCCGACGGCGAGGCGACGACGGCGTCCGTCACCGAACCGTCGGCGGCAATACTGACACGCACGTAAACCGTGCCCTCCAGCCGCTCGGCCAGCGCGGCGGACGGATACCGCAGGTGCGCCTGGATGTAGCTGTCCATGGCCGCCGCTCCGCCCGGATACTGCGGGTCGGCGGCCGGCCCGCCCGTCGCGACGGGCTGCCCGCCGTCCGCAGCGCGCGGAATGCGGAAGTGCACGGGAATGGTGAGCGTGGTGCGCACGGCGCGGCCCTGGTGCGAGCCGGGCTGCCAGCCGGGCATCGCCTTCACCACGCGCACGGCCTCCTTGTCGAAATCCGTGCCGGAGGGCTCGGAAACGGCCACGTTCTTCAACTTGCCGTTGGAATCGACGACGCACGTCACGTACACCGTGCCCTCCACGCCGTCGGCCAGCGCCTGGCGCGGATAGCGGATGTTCTCGCGGATGAAGCGGTCCATGGCCGCCGGGCCGCCGGGGTACTGCGGAGCAAGCAGCCCGTCCTGCGCCCGCACGCTGGTCGCGCCCAAGAGGACGGCCAGCACCAATGCTGAGATTCTGCCCATGTTCGTTGCTGTTGAGGTCGGCCCGCGCTGCAAGGGATTTGCGGTGCGGAGCTTTGCAAAGATACAATTAATCCCTAACTTTGCAATGCGGCGCGGCGAAACTCGGCGCGAGCGCAACTTCTCAAACCAAAACCCAACACCCATAACCATGGCTAACGAACAGAAGAACCAGCAGCTCCAGATTGAGCTGAAGCCAGAGGTGGCGCAGGGAGTGTACAGCAACCTCGCCATCATCACCCACTCCACGTCGGAGGTCATCCTCGACTTCATCGGCATGATGCCCGGCATGCAGAAGGCCGAGGTGCGCAGCCGCATCGTCATGGCGCCCGAGCACGCCAAGCGCCTGCTCTTCGCCCTGCAGGACAACATCCAGAAGTACGAGCAGCAGTTCGGCGAAATCAGGCTGCAGCAGAACCAGCAGCCGCGTCCGGGCAGCACCATCGCCCCTTTCAACCTCAAGACGGGGGAGGCGTAAGGCCCGCGGAGGGCAGGCCCGCAACAGGGGGGACGGAGACGGAGCGCAGGCAGCGCGCCGCCGCCGTCCCCCTTTTTCGCGCCCCTCCCCCGTCGTCCGCACAGCGGCAGCAGCGGGCGCGCGAGGCCATCCCGAGGCAAGCGCGCCGCAGGTTTTTCCGCTGTGCGCCGCAAGTTTTTCTGCTGTGCACCGCAGGTTTCCCCGCACTGCACTGGAATTTTGCTTTCAGCGCGCTGCGAGTTCCCCCGCTGTGCGCCGCAAGTTTGGAGCGGGCGCACTGCGGGAACATTTCCAAGTACTTGGAAAAATATTTCTAAGTACTTGAAAATTTATTTCCAAGTACTTGGAAATTTCAGGACGGCGCACCGCATGCAGGATTCCGGCGCACCGCGGGGAAACTCGCGGTGCGCCGGAACGCGGAGCGCCCTGCCGCGACGGGATGGCACGGCAGGGCGCTGGAGGACTTCGGCGCGCGGGCGCGCCGGCAGCCGTCGGAGTCAGAGGCTGCGTCCCAGCTCGTAGGCCTGGCGCGGATAGTCCGTCCGCGCCAAATCGGCAGGCGCGGCCGAGTTGATGGCGGCAACGACGCCGAGGTTCTCCCAGCGCATGTAGCGCGTGAACTGGCGGAAGAAGGCTTCCGGCCCCTCGGCGGAGTCGAGGCAGTCGTCGGCCATCGTGACGAGCAGGGCGGCGCGCTTGTGTCCCTGCAAGGCGGCGTTGTTGGCATAGAAGCGGTCGATGACGGCCTTGATTTGGGCGTTGATGTTGAAGTAATAGACGGGCGAGGCGAAGACCACGGCGTCGCAGTCGAGCAGGTGGGGGTTGAGGGTCTGCATGTCGTCGCGGTAGACGCATCCGCCGCCCTTGCGGCACGCGTCGCAGCCGAGGCATCCGTGCACTTGCTGGAACGCCGCGTCGAAGCGGAACACTTCGTGCCCGGCGGCCGTTGCGCCCTCGATGAACTTGTCGGCCAGGTGTGCCGACGTGCCGTGCCTGTGGGCACTGCCTGTGATGACGGTTACTTTCATGTGAATCTATTTGTATTGGGTTGCTTTCCTGGTTGTTATGCGGAAAAGACCGGCAGGGGCGGGGAACAAGCAAGCGGCGGCGCGGACTGGTGGATGTCCGTGCCGCCGCCTCTGTGTGCATCGGCCTGCGCCGCGCGATCAGTTGTTGAAGGCTGCAAAGGCTGTCGCCGGGTCGAACTGCGTGCGCCGCGTCTCAAACGACTCTTCCTTCGAGCCCACCACAATGCGGTTGAACTCGCGGAGACCCGTTCCTGCGGGAATGAGGTGGCCGCAGATGACGTTCTCCTTCATGCCCTCGAGGTTGTCGCTCTTTCCGCTGATGGCCGCCTCGTTGAGGACTTTGGTCGTCTCCTGGAACGACGCCGCGGACATGAAGCTGCCTGCGCCGAGCGCGGCACGCGTGATTCCCTGAAGTATCTGGGTGGAAGTGGCGGGAAGGGCTTCGCGAACCTGCACCTGACGGAGGTCGCGCCGCTTGAGCGCGGAGTTCTCGTCGCGGAGCTTGCGCGCGGTGACAATCATGCCCGCCACCATGTTTTCGGAGTCGCCCGCGTCGGTCACGACCTTCTTGCCCCAGATGCGGTCGTTCTCCTCCATGAACTCGAGCTTGTCCACGATGCCGCCCTCGAGGAAGCGCGTGTCGCCCGGATCGTTGATTTGAACCTTGCGCATCATCTGGCGGACGATAATCTCGAAGTGCTTGTCGTTGATCGACACGCCCTGCAGGCGATAGACGTCCTGCACCTGATTGACGATGTACTCCTGCACGGCCGTGGGGCCCTTGATGGCCAAGATGTCGGCTGGAGTGATGGCTCCGTCGGACAATGGCGTACCGGCGCGCACGTAGTCGTTCTCCTGCACGAGTATCTGCTTCGAGAGCGGCACGAGATACTTGCGCACATCGCCGACTTTCGAGGTGAGGATGATTTCGCGGTTTCCGCGCTTCACCTTGCCCATCGTGACCTCGCCGTCGATTTCGGCCACTACGGCCGGGTTGGACGGATTGCGCGCCTCGAACAGCTCGGTGACACGCGGCAGACCGCCCGTGATGTCGCCCGCCTTGCTGACCGCGCGGGGGATTTTGATGAGGATGTCGCCCGCCGCGAGCTTCTGGCCGTCCTCGACGATAATGTGTCCGTTAATCGGGAAGTTGTAGGTGCGCAGCACCTCTCCGTCCTCGCCGACGATGTGGCAGACCGGGACAAGCGCCTTGTCGCGCGACTCGGTGACGATGAGGTCGCGCAGGCCTGTCGTTTCGTCCTGCTCGACGCGGTAGGTCACGCCCTCCTGCACTCCCTCGAACTTGGCCGTTCCGCCAAACTCGGTGACGATGACGGCATTGAACGGATCCCAGTTGGCGATGACGGTGTCTTTCTCCACCACCTCGCCTTCCTTGTGGAAGAGGTTCGAGCCGTAGGGGACATTGACGGTGGAGAGGGCGATGCCCGTATTCTCATCGACAAAGCGGAGCTCGGCAAGACGGCCGACCACGATTTCGGCGTCGGGATGCCCCTCCATGGGACGGCTGATGGTGCGGAGTTCCTCGAACTCAAGGCGCGACCTGTGCTTCGCCACAATCTGCGCGTTGGCGGCGGCGTTACCAGCGACACCGCCGGCGTGGAACGTACGGAGCGTCAGCTGCGTTCCCGGCTCGCCAATGGCCTGCGCGGCGATGACACCGACGGCTTCGCCCTTCTGCACCATGCGCGAGGTGGCGAGGTTGCGTCCGTAGCACTTCATGCAGACCCCGTGGCGGCTCTCGCACGTGAGTACGGAGCGGATTTCGACGCTCTCGATGCCCGCATCCTCAATTTCCTTAGCGATACGCTCTGTGATTTCCTCGCCCGAGGTGACAATGAGCTCGTTGGTGGAGGGATTGACGATGTCGTGCACCGACACGCGGCCAAGAATGCGCTCGGCCAACGACGCGACCACGCGGTCGCCATCCTTGAGTGCGGTGCAGACCAGTCCGCGAAGCGTTCCGCAGTCCTCCTCGGTGATAATCACGTCGTGGCTCACGTCCACAAGGCGGCGGGTCAGATAACCGGCGTCGGCCGTCTTCAGGGCGGTGTCGGCAAGGCCCTTGCGCGCGCCGTGGGTGGAAATGAAGTACTCGAGCACCGACATGCCCTCCTTGAAGTTCGACAGGATGGGGTTCTCAATGATGTTGGCATCGCTGGCGCCGGCCTTCTGCGGCTTGGCCATCAGGCCGCGCATACCTGCGAGCTGGGCTATCTGGTCGGCAGAGCCGCGGGCACCGGAGTCGAGCATCATGAACACGGCGTTGAAGCCTTGGTCGGCTTCCGTCATTTGCTTCATGAGCGTCGTCTTCAGCTTGTCGTTCACCTTGGTCCACGTATCGATGACCTGCTGATAGCGGTCTTTGTCGGTGATGAGACCGAAAGCGTAGTTCTGCTGAATCTGCTCGACCTGTTCGTGTCCGTCCTGCACGATTTGCTCCTTTTCCTCGGGAATGATGATGTCGTCGAGCACGAACGAAAGTCCGCCCTCGTAGGCCTTGCGGTAGCCAAGGTTCTTGATGCCGTCGAGGAAGTCGCAGGCACGTGCCATTCCCACGGTCTTGATGACCTTTGTGATGACTTTCTTCAGCGCCTTTTTGCCGATGACCTCGTTCACATAGCCGACCTCGTCGGGTACGATTTCGTTGATGATGATGCGCCCGACCGTGGTCTCCACAATGTGCTGGATGGTGTTGCCATTCTCATCGACATCCTTCACGCAGCACTTGATGGGTGCATGGACATCCACGCGGCCCTCGTTGTAAGCGATGAGCGCCTCTTCGGGGCCATAGAACGTAAGGCCCTCTCCAAGCGCGCCGGGACGTACTTTCGAGATGTAATAAAGTCCGAGCACCATGTCCTGCGAGGGCACCGTGATGGGTTCTCCGCTGGCTGGCGACAGGATGTTGTGCGACTGCAGCATAAGGAGCTGTGCCTCAAGCACGGCCTCATTGGATAGCGGAAGGTGGACTGCCATCTGGTCGCCGTCGAAATCGGCGTTGAACGCGGTACAGGCAAGCGGATGGAGCTGAATGGCCTTGCCCTCAATCATCCTCGGCTGGAATGCCTGGATGCCTAAGCGGTGGAGCGTCGGGGCGCGGTTGAGGAGCACGGGGTGTCCCTTCATGACATATTCAAGGATGTCCCAGATTACGTCATCGCGGCGATCGACAATCTTCTTGGCCGATTTCACCGTTTTCACCACGCCACGTTCGATGAGTTTGCGGATGATGAACGGCTTGTAGAGCTCGGCAGCCATGAGTTTCGGCAGGCCGCACTCGCCCATCTTCAGCTCCGGGCCGACGACGATGACCGAACGCGCGGAATAATCGACGCGCTTGCCGAGGAGGTTCTGGCGGAAACGTCCCTGCTTACCCTTGAGCGAGTCAGAAAGCGACTTCAAGGGGCGGTTGGATTCGGACTTCACCGCGCTGCTCTTGCGCGAGTTGTCGAAGAGGCTATCGACAGCCTCCTGCAACATGCGCTTCTCGTTGCGCAGGATGACTTCGGGGGCTTTGATTTCAATCAAGCGCTTCAGTCGATTGTTGCGAATGATGACGCGGCGATACAGGTCGTTGAGGTCCGAAGTGGCGAATCGTCCGCCATCCAGCGGAACCAACGGGCGCAAATCGGGCGGTGTGACCGGGATGTTGTGCATGATCATCCACTCGGGCTTGTTTCTTCCACGCGACGCGCGGAAGGACTCCACCACTTGCAGACGCTTCAACGACTCCGTCTTACGTTGCTGCGACGAGTCCTGGCTGGCACGGTCGCGCAGTTCATAGGACAGTTTGTCGAGATCCACATGCCTCAACATATACTCGATGGCCTCCGCGCCCATCATGGCGATGAACTTATTGGGGTCTTCGTCGGGCAGCTGCTGGTTGCCCTCGGGCAGCGCATCGACAATGTTCCAATACTCTTCCTCCGAGAGGAGCTCGAGGTCACGAACGTTGGTTTCGTCGTTGGCGGCGGCACCAGCCTGGATGATGATGTAGCGCTCGTAATAGATGACCGCGTCGAGCTTCTTCGTGGGAAGTCCCAAGAGATAGCCTATCTTGTTGGGGAGCGAGCGGAAATACCAAATGTGGGCGACCGGGACGACGAGGGCGATGTGCCCTGTGCGTTCGCGGCGCACTTTCTTCTCCGTTACCTCCACGCCGCATCGGTCGCAAACAATGCCTTTGTAGCGAATCCGCTTGTACTTTCCGCAATGGCACTCATAGTCCTTGGTCGGGCCGAAGATACGCTCACAGAAAAGTCCGTCACGCTCGGGCTTGTAGGTGCGGTAATTGATAGTTTCCGGTTTCAAGACCTCGCCATAGGAGTTCTCCAAAATCTCCTCTGGAGAAGCAAGCCCAATGGATATTTTTGTGAAATTCGTCTTCGACTTGTTTTCTTTCTTAAAAGCCATATTATGTGCAGATATCTGATGGTGAAAGAGTTGTTATTGTATTATTCAAGAGTGATGCTAAGGCCAAGTCCGCGCAGCTCGTGGAGCAGCACGTTGAGCGACTCGGGGATGCCCGGCGCGGGCATCGGATCGCCCTTGACGATTGCCTCGTAGGCCTTGGAGCGCCCAGCCACATCGTCGGACTTGATGGTGAGAATCTCCTGAAGGACATGGGATGCGCCAAAGGCCTCAAGGGCCCACACCTCCATCTCTCCGAAACGCTGACCTCCAAACTGCGCCTTACCACCAAGCGGCTGCTGAGTAATGAGCGAGTACGGGCCGATGGAACGCGCGTGCATCTTGTCCTCTACCATGTGGCCGAGTTTCAACATATAGGTGACACCCACAGTGGCCGGCTGGTCAAAACGAAGTCCCGTCTCGCCATTGTAAAGATAGGTGCGTCCGTAACGGGGCAGCCCAGCCTTATCCGTCCATTCGCAAAGGTCTTCCAAATGGGCGCCATCGAAAATGGGCGTTGCGAACTTCACACCAAGTTTCTTTCCGGCCGCTCCAAGAACGGCCTCGAAAATCTGCCCGATATTCATACGAGAAGGCACGCCCAACGGATTCAGCACAATATCGACAGGGGTTCCGTCCTCAAGGAACGGCATATCCTCCTGACGGACAAGTTTCGACACAATGCCCTTATTGCCGTGACGGCCAGCCATCTTGTCACCGACACCAATCTTTCGTTTCTTTGCGATGTATACTTTCGCCATTTGGATGATGCCTGACGGAAGTTCGTCGCCAATCGTCAGGGCGAACTTCTTGCGCTTGAGTTCGGCGTCGAGAACCTTGTACTTTTTCAGGTAGTTGATGACAAGGTCGCGAATCAACTCGTTGACGTGCTCGTCATCCGTCCAGCCGCTCAACTGAATGGCAGTGTAGTCGAGATTCTCCAACGCGCCAGCAATGAATTTCGCGCCCGTCGGAATAATTTCCGCTCCCATATAGTCCTTCACGCCCTTCGAGAGTTTTCCCTTCGTCAGCGTAAGGAGCTTATCGATGAGTATGGCGCGGAAGTCGTCCACCTTGTCCTGAAACTCGGAGTCGATTTTCGGCAATTCCAAGCGGTCGCGGCTCTTGTCCACACGCGACTTAATGGCTTTGGAGAAAAGTTTCTTATCAATCACGACACCGCTCAACGAAGGCGTTGCTTTCAAGGAAGCGTCCTTCACGTCGCCCGCCTTGTCGCCGAAGATGGCACGAAGGAGCTTTTCTTCCGGAGAGGGGTCGGACTCGCCCTTAGGCGTAATCTTACCAATCAGAATGTCGCCAGGCTCGACACGTGCGCCAACACGGACAATACCATTCTCATCAAGGTCTTTGGTCGCATCCTCGCTGACATTCGGGATGTCCGAAGTCAGCTCCTCAACACCACGCTTTGTTTCGCGCACATCAAGGGAGAACTCATCGACATGAACGGAAGTAAGAAGGTCTTCGCGAACGACACGTTCATTCAGGACAATGGCATCCTCGTAGTTGTAGCCTTTCCAAGGCATATAGGCCACGAGGAGGTTTCGTCCGAGTGCGAGCTCGCCATCGGCGGTGGCATATCCCTCGGTGAGGATGTCGCCCTTCTTCACTCGCTGGCCGCGGTCACACAACGGACGGAGGTCAATCGTCATGTTTTGGTTCGTGCGACGGAACTTCGGCAGCTTGTATTCCTTGACGGCTGGCTCGAAACTAACGAACTCCTCATCTTCCGTGCGGTCATAGAGGATACGGATGGTGTTTGCATCCACATACTCGACAACGCCATCGCCCTCGGCCGTAATCATTGTGCGCGAATCTTCACAGACTTGTTTCTCTATGCCCGTTCCGACAATCGGAGCCTCGGTACGAAGCAGGGGAACAGCCTGACGCATCATGTTGGATCCCATGAGTGCGCGGTGGGCATCGTCGTGCTCCAAGAACGGAATAAGAGCAGCGGCAATAGAAGCAATCTGCTGGGGAGCCACATCCATCAAATCGACCTCCGAAGGAGGAACAACGGGGTAGTCCGCATCCTTACGGCATTTGACGACCTTGCGGATGAAGTTTCCATCGTCTTTCAGCGGCGCATTTCCTTGACCAATGATTTTATTCTCCTCCTCTTCCGCGGAAAGATACACAATGTCGTCGTTGTCTATATCCACAACGCCATTCTTCACCACCCGATAGGGTGTCTCGATAAAGCCAAGGTTGTTGATTTTCGCATAAACGCAAAGCGAGGAAATCAGTCCGATGTTGGGTCCTTCTGGCGATTCAATCGGACAAAGACGACCGTAGTGCGTATAGTGCACGTCGCGGACCTCGAATCCTGCACGCTCACGAGAAAGACCGCCAGGGCCAAGGGCCGAAAGGCGACGTTTGTGCGTTACCTCGGCCAAGGGGTTCGTTTGGTCCATGAACTGCGAAAGCGCGTTCGTGCCAAAGAAAGAGTTGATGACGGAGGAAATGGTCTTCGCATTGATCAAGTCCGTTGGTGTAAACACCTCGTTGTCACGAACATTCATGCGCTCGCGGATGGTACGACTCATGCGCGCCAAACCTATTGCGAACTGATTAGAAAGTTGCTCGCCGACTGTACGCACACGGCGGTTGCTCAGGTGGTCAATGTCATCGACAACTGCCTTTGAGTTGGCCAGTTCCACCAGATACTTGATGATTTCAATGATGTCCTCCTTCGTAAGCACCCGAACGTCGGGGTCTGTGTTCAATCCCAACTTCTTGTTGATGCGGTAGCGCCCAACATCCCCAAGATCATAACGCTTCTCCGAGAAGAACAGGTTGTTGATGACCTCACGAGCCGAAGCATCGTCCGCAGGGTCGGCATTGCGTAGCTGGCGATAGATATAGACGACCGCCTCTTTCTCCGAGTTACTGGGGTCTTTCTGGAGGGTGTTGAAAATGATGGAATAGTCCGAAGTATTCACATCCTCCTTGTGCACAAGGATATGGTCTACTCCCGTCTCTGAAATCAAGTCGATGTCTTCTTTCGTCAGGATTGTTCCACGGTCGATAATCATCTCGTTTCGTTCAATGGAAACGACTTCACCAGTCTCTTCATCCACAAAATCCTCGACCCAAGACTTCAAGACACGCGCTGCCAACTTGCGCCCGACGGCTTTCTTCAGGCTGGTCTTATTGACCTTGATTTCTTCAGCAAGGTTGAAAATTTGGAGGATGTCCTTGTCTGCCTCAAAACCGATGGCGCGCAACAGCGTCGTTACGGGCAATTTCTTCTTACGGTCGATGTAGGCGTACATCACATTGTTGATGTCCGTAGCGAACTCAATCCAAGAGCCTTTGAACGGAATAATGCGTGCAGAGAACAACGGAGTTCCATTCGCATGGACGCTTGAGCCGAAGAATACGCCTGGCGAGCGGTGCAGCTGAGAAACAACCACGCGTTCCGCTCCATTGATAACAAACGTTCCGTTGTCTGTCATGTATGGAATCGGGCCGAGGAAGACATCCTGAATCACCGTGTCGAAATCCTCATGGTCGGGGTCCGAACAATAAAGCTTCAGTTTTGCCTTGAGAGGCACGCTGTATGTGAGTCCGCGCTCCAAACACTCCTCTATCGAATAACGAGGAGCATCTATGTAATAGTCCAGGAACTCCAGGACGAAATTATTACGTGTGTCTGCGATGGGGAAGTTCTCGGCAAACACCTTATACAAGCCATCGTTCTTGCGCTTTTCTGGCGGTGTGTCCAATTGGAGAAAGTCTCGGAATGACTTAAGCTGTATGTCCAGAAAATCCGGATAAGGAACGGGGTTTTTTACGGACGAAAAATCAACTCGGTTGTTTATGATTTTAGACATCTCTGTGATTTTGTGGAATTTCTAAAAAACAAGAATAATGGACATCTGTACGTCTATCCATTATAGGAGGGGAATCCGCCAAACAACTAAAAAGCAAGTCGCGAAGAAGCAGGCGTTTACAGCAATGGCGTTCTGGCGTTTATACACAAAAAGGTTAAGAACCCTCAACCAGAGGATTCTTAACCAAAGTCTATCAGTATGTTGGATTACTTAATCTCAACCTCAGCACCTGCGCCTTCAAGAGCCGTCTTGAGAGCTTCGGCAGTAGCCTTGTCAACACCTTCCTTAACATTGCAAGGTGCGCCATCAACGAGATCCTTAGCTTCCTTCAGACCAAGGCCACAGTTTTCCTTAACAGCCTTTACGACCTGGAGCTTAGCAGAACCTGCGCTCTTCAGCACAACATCGAAAGAGGTTTTCTCTTCGACAGCAGCCTCGCCGCCAGCAGCAGGACCTGCAGCAACTGCAACAGCGGCAGCAGCCGGTTCAATTCCGTACTCGTCCTTGAGGAGAGCCTTAAGTTCACTCACTTCCTTTACTGTCAAATTTACCAATTCTTCAGCAATAGCTTTGATATCTGCCATTTTTCTTTTTAATTTTTAATGGTTATTGTTTTTCGTGATTTATAACTGGGGCGCTTCAAAAGCCCCTATCTATTGCACAATTACTGCGCTTTTTCTTCAATGGCGTCCAAAAGGCCATGAATAGTTGCCCCTCCATCAAGAGCAGAAAGGATGCCATTGACAGGTCCTTCGAGAGCAGCGACGACCTCGGCGATGAGTTCGTTCTTGCTCTTGATGGCACACAGAGCGTCGAGGTTTTCAGCACCGACATAAATGCTTTCTTCTGCGTATGCACCCTTGAGAGAAGGCTTGTCGCCATTATCCTTTGCGAACTTTTTGATGAGCTTTGCAGGAACATTGGCCGTATTGCAGAACATCACGGCTGTCATTCCCTTAAAGCAAGGTTCAAGTGCGGAAAAATCACCCTCAATCTTCTCCAAGGCTTTCAAGAACAAGGTGTTCTTAACAAGCTGAAGTTTGATGTCGGCATTGAAACATTCCCGGCGCAAAGCACTCGTCGTAGCACTATTGATAGCCGTTACATCGATGAGGTAGAAATGAGCGTACTCGTTAAGAGACTCTACGAGCTTGTCAATAAGTAGGCCTTTATCTTCTTTCTTCATGATTCAGTCTATTTAATTATTCAACAGATTTCGGGTCTACTTTGATACCCTTGCTCATCGTACTCGAAAGATAAATGCTCTTAATGTATGTACCCTTTGCAGTCGCAGGCTTCAGCTTGATTATCGTATTGATGAACTCCAGAGCATTCTCCTTAATCTTCTGAGGGTCGAACGACACCTTACCGATGGAGACATGGACGATTCCCGTCTTGTCCACCTTGAAGTCGATTTTACCTTGCTTCACCTCACGGACAGCCTTGGCAACATCCATGGTAACAGTGCCGCTCTTGGGGTTAGGCATCAGCCCACGAGGACCGAGAATACGGCCAAGTGCGCCAATCTTACCCATGCAAGAAGGCATCGTGATGATGACATCGACATCCGTCCATCCGCCCTTAATCTTGTCAATATACTCATCAAGACCTACGTAGTCTGCACCTGCCTCCTTAGCAGCGGCCTCTTGGTCTGAAGTACAAAGAGCGAGGACACGAACTTGCTTGCCCGTTCCGTTGGGAAGAGAAACAACGCCACGCACCATCTGATTGGCCTTGCGCGGATCCACACCCAAGCGAATATCTATGTCGACCGACGCATCGAACTTGGTGAAAGTTATGTCCTTCACCAGCTGCGAAGCCTCTGCCAAAGAGTAAGCTTTTCCTGCCTCAATCTTATCAGCAAATAGTTTCTGATTTTTTGTCAGTTTACTCATAATCTAATTGAAGTTTAATCATTTTCCAGGAAAGTCGCCTACGACTTTGATACCCATACTACGTGCGGTTCCTGCAATCATCGTCATCGCCGATTCTATTGTAAAGCAATTCAAGTCAGGCATCTTATCCTCTGCAATAGTCTTGATTTGTTCCCAAGTAACTTCTGCCACCTTGGTACGATTAGGCTCGGAAGAACCCTTCTTTGCCTTTGACAGTTCCAAGAGTTGAACGGCAGCAGGAGGAGTTTTGATAACAAAATCAAAAGACTTGTCAGCATAATAAGTAATAACGACGGGAAGAACCTTTCCAGCCTTATCCTGAGTTCTGGCGTTGAACTGCTTGCAAAAGTCCATGATGTTGATACCCTTAGAACCAAGGGCCGGCCCCACAGGAGGGGATGGATTTGCAGCGCCACCTTTAATCTGTAATTTGATTAGTCCAGCAACTTCTTTTGCCATTTTTATTGATTTTTATTGATTACACGACACAAAGGAACAATGGGGGAAGACATCCTCCAATCATTCCTTCTCTACTTGTGCAAAGCTAAGTTCTAACGGAGTTATCCGCCCGAAAATCTTGACCGACACTTTGAGCTTTTGCTTGTCATTATTGACTTCTTCCACAACACCATTAAAGCCGCTGAACGGTCCGTCGGAAACTTTCACCGACTCGCCCTCCACAAACTCGACATTAAGAACCTGTGGCACGTCCTCCGTTGCATCTACGCCAAGCATCCTGTTGATTTCAGACTGCCGAAGCGGCGTCGGGGCATCCGTGCCACCGAGGAATCCAAGGACTCCCGGAGTGTTGCGCAGCATATGGGGAATCTCACCGATAAGAGCTGCCTCCACTAGCACATATCCTGGAAGCATATTTACCTCCTTGACCACACGCTTGTTGCGGACAAGTTGTTCAACACGCTTTACAGGGATGAGGACTTGCGGAACGTACTTCTCAAATCCATGATTTTTCATGTCAAGTTCAATGTATTCCTTGACTTTGGACTCCTTGCCGCTGATGGCTTTCAGCACATACCAATGCAGCTCCTTTACTTCCATCTTCTTATCCTTACAGATTAAAAGAGTAAGTAAACGAACTTCATGATGCTCTCAAAGCACAAATCAATGACCCACACGACCAGTGCGATGACGATGGAAGCAGATAGTACCATCACCGCGCTGTCTGTCAGCTCTTTCCACGTCGGCCATGTCACCTTGTGGACAAGCTCGTCGTAGGATTCTTTGCAATATGTCGCTATATTCTTAAACATACCTTCTTGGCAATTAGCACGGGAAGAGAGGCTCGAACTCCCGACACCTGGTTTTGGAGACCAGTGCTCTGCCAACTGAGCTATTCCCGTAAGTAACTGGCTCTTGCAGAGAAGCTGCAAAGAGCCAGTTTGAATGTTATATTCCTCTATGGAGGATTAGTCGAACACTTCCGTAATCTGACCGGAGCCGACCGTACGGCCACCCTCGCGGATAGCGAAGCGAAGACCCACGTTGATGGCTACAGGGTAGATGAGTTCAACCTTAATCTCAACGTTGTCGCCAGGCATCACCATCTCTACACCTTCGGGAAGAGAGATTTCACCCGTGCAGTCCATCGTGCGGAGGTAAAACTGAGGACGATAGTGGTTCTTGAACGGAGTGTGACGGCCACCCTCTTCTTTCTTCAACACATAGATTGAAGCCTTGAAGCCCTTATGGGGAGTGATGACACCCGGGTGCGTGATAACCATACCGCGCTTAACGTCCTTCTTGTCGATACCGCGGAGAAGCAGACCCACATTGTCGCCAGCCTCGCCCTGATCAAGAATCTTGCGGAACATCTCGACACCCGTTACGACAGACTTTGCGTCCTCGCCAAGACCGAGCAGCTGAACTTCGTCGCCGACCTTCACGACACCAGTCTCGATACGACCCGTCGCAACCGTGCCACGTCCTGTGATAGAGAACACGTCCTCGACGGGCATCAAGAAAGGCTTCTCAACGTCACGGACAGGCTCCTGAATCCAAGTATCGACAGCATCCATGAGTTCCATGACCTTAGCCTCCCACTCGGGTACGCCATTGAGCGCGCCGAGGGCAGAACCACGGATGAATGGGGTGTCCTCTTCGAACTCATACTGTGCGAGGAGATCGCGCATTTCCATCTCAACGAGGTCAAGCATTTCCTCATCGTCCACCATGTCGCACTTGTTCATGAAGACAACGAGACGGGGCACGTTCACCTGACGAGCGAGAAGGATGTGCTCGCGAGTCTGAGGCATCGGACCGTCCGTCGCAGCAACCACGATAATCGCACCGTCCATTTGGGCAGCACCCGTTACCATGTTCTTCACATAGTCGGCGTGTCCCGGGCAGTCGACGTGCGCATAGTGGCGTTTTGCCGTTTCGTACTCAACGTGAGCAGTGTTAATGGTGATACCACGCTCCTTCTCCTCGGGTGCGTTGTCAATCTGGTCGAAAGACTTCACCTCTGAGAGACCCTGCTTTGCAAGCACGGTCGTGATAGCAGCCGTAAGAGTCGTCTTACCGTGGTCGACGTGACCGATTGTACCGATGTTTACGTGCGGTTTGGTACGCTCGAATTTTTCTTTTGCCATAGCTTAATTCCTTTTCTTAAATATGTTAATGAGTATTTGTCTCCTCACTACTTAACATCGTGAGCTGTTAACGAGATTTGAACTCGTGACCTCTTCCTTACCAAGGAAGTGCTCTACCACTGAGCTATAACAGCATATCTTGAATGCGATTCGCACTCGCAATCTCTCTTGTGGGCACAGATGGATTCGAACCACCGAAGGCGAAAGCCAGCAGATTTACAGTCTGCCCCATTTGGCCACTCTGGAATATGCCCATGCGCTTTTCCCCGCCACCCCATCAACCCTGTCGGCACTTGAGCCTCTTGTCGGATTCGAACCAACGACCCCGAGATTACAAATCACGTGCTCTGGCCAGCTGAGCTAAAGAGGCTTGGATAAGCCGCTTGCATGGAACAGACCATGCAAAGCGGCTGCAAAGGTAAGTTTTTTTTTTTCAACGCCAAAGTTTTTCGGCGTTTTTTTTAGCTTAATTCCTACCCTGTTTTTCCTTGTATCTTGCCAGTTGCTTCTCAAGTGCCAGCAGGCTTTGGTCTACCGCTTCCTCAAAAGTGTCGCAAGTTTTCTCCGCATAGAGCTCCTCGCCTGGCAGCGCAACTTGTAGGCAAGCCTGCTTGTTGAGAGCTGTCGCGGGCTTCACGACTTTCAATGACACCTCTACCTTTCTTATATCGCCACAAAACTTTTCCAGCTTACTAACCTTCTTCTGGATGAATTCCTGCAACTTGGTTGTTGCATCGAACTTGATTGCCTTTACACTAATGTCCATAGCCGTTTGTTTTTAATTACGAATGCGGATGTGCATCCTTATATTCATTCTTCAATTCTTCAAGCGACAGATGTGTGTAAATCTGGGTCGTCTCGACACGCTCGTGCCCCAAGAGCTTCTGGATGGTCTCAAGTCCTGCCCCGTGGTTCAGCATGACTGTAGCAAACGTATGCCGCAACACGTGCGGCGATCGCTTGGACAGGTTGGGCACAGTCGCCAGCCTCTCGCCGACGATACGTTCCACCTCTGCCACACTCAAGCCTTGCCCTTTCCTACCGAGGAAGAAACGCGCATTCCCCGACGTGGCTGCGAACTCGGCATTACGCAACTCCAAATAGTGCTCTACTGCCCCGCGCAACTCCTCGCCGAATGGTATGAGCCGCTGTTTGTTTCGCTTACCCGTCACCTTGATGACGCCGTCGTCCAAGCGGATGTCCTCGTCTCGAAGGCCAAGCAGTTCGGCACGCCTCATTCCCGTGGTGTATAGCATCAAGACCACCAAACGGTCTCTTGCGCCACGGAAGTCGTTGCCAAAATCCGTCTTGTCAAGAAGGTTGTCCATGTCCTGTTCCCGGACGAACGAAGGCAGCGCCTTCTTCTTTTTCGGAGCAACCACCTTCGCCATCGGGTTCTTATGGACTTTTCCGACAAGCGTCAGATAGCGGTAGAAAGAGCGGAGCGCGCTCAAGTGCAGACACACCGTGGATTCGGTCTTCCCCTCCTCATCAACCATGTAGAGAATCCACTCTCGCACGACTGACGCATCGACAGTGTTCCAATCAAGACCTTCGCCAAGGCTCTTGAAGAATGTTTCGAATTCTCTCAGCGCCACCTCGTACTTGACGACCGTATTGCTCGAGCGATTTCGTTCCGACCTTAGATATTCCAAGAAAGAATCCTTCAGCATAACTTTCAGTTCCGCAGCTCCGACGCGTTTCCACACCCATGCCGCCATTTGAAGTTGCCTACGAATTTAGGAATTTCCCCTGGAAGCGACCAAATTTTGATGCGTTTTTTTACGCAAATTCCATCTTGCGCCTTCCCCTGCCGCACTGGAGTCCGCCAGGGAGCAAGCCCCAAGATTAGTCCTCCTGCGAACGGAGCTTGTTCACATAGATGGCGTGCTGCATCTGCACACGCTTCGTAACAGAGGGCTTACGGTATTCCCGGCGACGGCGCGCTTCTTTAATAATACCCGTCTTTTCGGACTTTCTCTTGAATTTCTTGAGAGCTCTCTCAATGTTCTCACCCTCTTTTACAGGTACGATAATCATTACGTTTTTTGATTTTAATGTTTTTAATAATGAATAATAAGGTTGTGCGCCAATGTTTTCGATGCAAAGGCGTGCAAAATTACGGCATTTTCAGCAAATGGCAAAAAAACTCACAACATTTTGGACGGAGGAAGATTCAACGGAAGATTCAACGGAAGATTCAACTCCAAAATGCAACTAAGCGAGAACAGCTTCATAAAAGCATTTCTTCGGAGTTTTGAATGCCAACTTTTTCCTCGGTCTTCTATTGATTTTATATTGGATTTGTAGAACGTCCTGCGTCAAAGTTGTTGAAGTCAGCGCCCTTAGGGATATATTGCCGATAAAGTTTGTTGGTGTACTCAATCAAGCCTTTCTCCCATGAGGTAATTATTCAGCAATATTATTCTCATTGTCTTCTATCACTATCTGATAGATGGGGTTTGGTGAGTGTGCTTATCTACGACGAAGAAAATCATTGATTATCAGGAAACTAAGCATGCGTTTCACTTACGTATCTTAGATATTTTTCGTATCTTTGTGTCTATGAATGAGCACGTTACGGACATATCGCAAGTACTGAAAAGGCTGACTTCGGAAATGGCATCCATGCGTGAGGGTATGGATGCTCTGGCTATAACGAGATGGCGAAGACTCTCGTCAGGTATGCGATTGATGCCTATATTGTCATAGACTTTTTAAGCAACAACTGCGTGCCGTTAATCAGTACAGAGCCCGTATTCTCAACCACACGTGTTGTTTCTTCAAGTTCCTTACTGCGGCGGTCGTCAAAATCAAACTCTTGTTGCCCGTCATGAGCATGTAGTCACAATTGAGCTTCTTGGAACAGCTTGTCGGCTTCCGATTCCGATTTCGCCACGCCAAAATTCTTTACTTCCGTGAACCTGCCATGTGATTTGTTCACCATTATGACAATTATAGTACCCGAGCGATCGACTTTCTTGCGTACAAACATGGTACGAAGGTAAGCATTTTTTCTGTTTGCGTCATCTTACGCCCACCCTTTAAAGAGGCCTAACTCGCCGATTTTCAATATACGCTATGTAATGGCACAAAAAAGTGATGAAGTCGGGTGGCTTTATGGATATTAGGTAATCAGCCAATTCTTGTTCTGTTTTAATATCCATACCTGCACGGCGGTCAACATAAGGCACTACGGTGTCCCATGTAAAACCATCATTTTGTATAAATGTTATTCTAACGTAGTTTTCACTGGCTTTATTATTCTCAATAAATTCACGAATCGTTATAAGTGTTAACTAACAAATTTGATAATATATCAATATTCATGTACTCTTTTTTATAATGTCTAAGACATCTTTTTTGGCGCAGTTTAAAACTTCCGTGGCAACAAGCCCATTTCTAGCTAACCAAATATCATACATACACGATAAAGGAAGAAAGGTACATCTGCTATTTCATGTAGTTGCGCTCTGAAGCCTTTGACTTTAGAGTTAAGTGATTCTGCAGCGGCATTGGTAGCCCTATTGACAAAGTAATTCAAAACATGTTCCTCCTTTGCCTTTATAGCATCCCTCGCAGCCTTAACTTCCCTCAACGTACAGGCGTTGACTTCCTTGTACCAATCATGTGGCTTTTTCTCAGCAACATCCCTTGTGATGTTCATCTTGAAGATGACGTGTACCTTGCAGACAAGCGAATAAGCCTCGCTCATCTGCGGGTAAAGCTTAAACAGAATCCTAGAGCGTTCCTTCCTGCTTTCACCTCACTTGTCACCCGATTGCGCAAGCATGTTACGGGAGCGGGTGAGCATTTCCACCTTGGTCTCACCATTATCAAGTAAGATTGATTTGTATTTTTGTTTGCGGATGCGCTTGCGGCCTCTGCGCCCCTTTTTGTTCATTGGATGCTTCTTGCAATACTGATTCCTTCGTCTAGCTTTGCAATCCTCTTTCTTAGCAAAGGCAGCCGCTTCTTTCTTAGCTTCTGTGACGGCTAGCCTCTTGAAATTAAGACGCATTTCCTCCAAACTTTCGCAGAGACGTTGCACGATGTGAAAACAGTCTATTACGATAGTCGCATTGGGGAAGCACTGCTTGGCAATGGCAATGCTATACATAGAGTCGCTGAAGTCCATCGTTATCCCTGTTACCTTCTCACGCTCTGATTGGGGGATTTGCTTTACAACCGAAGACACGACATCAGCTTTTGTCCCCTTGACCACGGCTATGACCGTCCCTTTCTTTCCTGCCTTGTTGGAAAAGATTGTGTATACTTCATCACAGAGGCTGGCCTCGTCTATACTGCAATGTTCGCCAATGTTTTGGGCAAGCAGCACCCAGTCGGTAGCGTGCTCCTTTTGTAGCCACCTGTCAAAATCACTGAAGTGGTGTTTATAATAGCGCTCTACCTCGCTACCCTTAATATGAAAGAATCTTGCCACTGACGTTGCCGTCAATGGCAGCGTATCCATCGCCATCTTTAAAAAAGGCAGAATTCTACGGACACCTTCGTATCATCAGCTGTGAGAGGGTACTGGTTGAGTATTATGTTTCGCCCGTCGGCATCAACATATTGTCGGCGCCTTACACGGAGAAGTACCTTGCGATTACGTATCGGGTAGTCCTTAACCACTGTTGGTTCCGTGAATCCTTTTGGTTTCAATCCTATCTCTTCGCCAGTGCGGTTGTCGCGCTCATCAAGGTAAATGTTCAAGACACAGCCGTACAACACCGTCGGCCTGGGCTGTTCCCGTATTGGGCTCTTCTTTGATTAGGCCGTCGCGGTTTTTCCCTAAATTTGCACGCACAAAATGCGGATACGGGCTTTCGTGAAGATAAACCTTGCTGTATGCAGATGAAGACTTTCTATAGTTTTTCTTTATGTTAATACATTTCCATGATAGCACTGTCAATATTCTTATTAACCTCGATTTCTTCACGATTAGATTTCTTGCCGTAGCTTAAGCTGTAAGTCAACGTCAGGTTTACCTTATGTCCGTCTGTTTCGTTGAAGTTCCATGAGTTTCTCTTGTAGCAACCATAATCCATGGTTATATTTTGCTTGCCATAACGTGAGAACGGGTTGCGCACTAAAGCCTCAACAGACAATGCTTTATGAGTCCAAGAAGCTTTCCATTCATAGGTTGGGCGACGCCGGATGAGCCAAGGCTGGCGAATGTCAAGCGATTTGTAGGGAGTATTGTGATTAAAGCCAAGCAACCATTCTCCTGCAAGATAGGCCACCCCACTTTTTATACGAAAGCTGTTGCGTGACATATTGTAAACTGAGCCTCTTAACATATTATACTCTTCAATTGCTGTGGCACTTAAACGCAGATGCTCATTCAATAAATTATAGGTATAACTTACAGTAAACAGATTGCCGTAGAATGTTCCGCCATTTATCCGAGTATCAAAAACGGTATTCGTATTGGCGGTATATCGATGCACTATGTTGTCGAAATAGATATTGCTGTTATATGACAAAGAAAAACGCAATTTCCCTGTCAGTCCATTGTATGAAAACGTGTTTCCTAATATTTTCATAGGTGCAATATTGGGATTACCACAAGTAGCCTCAAAGAAAGAGGTCGGAACAATCATCGAATTCTTTTCCGACGGTTCAAACAGAGTATGCGTAAAAAGACCATTTAACGACAATGAGTGCTTGCTGTTAAGGGCATAGTTTCCTCCATAAAATGCAACAGGCATACAGTAATTGTCGTGTATGGAATTTAAAGATACAGCAGTATTAGACATACCAGCAGAAACATAATAATAGTATTTCTCACTATATTTGCTAAGTTGAAGCAATCCAACTGTAACATTGGAAGTTAGTTGTTGCTTACCCATTGCCGTCCCGCCATAATCATCAGTATAATGTTTATAATCATTGCTCAATGCCCCTGTTAAGGTAAGACTGTTTTTCCACGTTTTGGAATAGTGTACATTTCCATTCAGCACAAAATTATCTTCTGTTACTTTGGAGCCCAATGAAGTCTGTTCGGTCTCTGTATACAGACTGTGATATTTATTGTGTCCCATAGAGGCTGACGCTGTAACGTCGAAAACTTGCTCTTTGGGCAGCCACAATGTGTAATTGGCGTATGCAGCCGGCGCTATAGATTGGCTGCTTGACGCAACGGTCCGTCTCGTTGCACCGTATGACCCCGAGTACGAGATACCCTGTATGGTATTTGAATTTGGCATAGCTTGGCGAGTAAAGCCTACATAGGTGTTTAACCTATGACTGTTGCCGGTAGAAGTGAAACGCAATCGCATAGTCTGCCCGTTGTTTTTTCTCAGTGAGTTCTCGTCCTTATAATTACGCTCTAACCCGGAATTGTCGGAAAATAAAAACTTATCGTTTCCTTCAGTATAACTATGGTCTCTATACCAGTCGCCTATGGCCGTTAAGGCGAGCGTGTATCTTTTTTTGTTGAAATCAGCAAAAGCCAAATATTCTCCCAACTTGTAGGCGAATCCTTCGTTTGCTGACAAATACACATTGCCGCCATAATTCATTTTCACTGTGACAAAATTTACCAATCCAGCTTTTCCTGCAAACTTGCCGCTCGGAGTTCTTATATATTCAATAGTGCGAATGTTCTTCGAACTAAGCGAAGCAACATCTTCTGGCAATACCTCCATACCGTTAATGCACAATACGACCTCCCCCCCATTATGAGTAGTGATACTCCGAGTACTTGCCGAAACATCCAGCTCGGGAGTTTGCATAAGGTATAATAAATTAAAACCATTAGCAGAATGTTTTTTCTCAAGTTGGGTTGGTCTCAGCAAAGTCTTATTGCTCATTTCAATTTGGCCGTCAGCAGTAACAACAATTTCTGGCAGTTTTTCGGTCTTAGTGCTGTCTGTTTGCGCCTTCATGCTCTGCACTGCGACTATTAATAAAAAGACGAATACACTATATTTACTCATTATATACCCGTTGGCGGGCGGAATTAATTTAAGTTGACAAATAAAAAAAGTTGCACATACCGTTGATTTTTAGCAACTTAGTAAGTTTAAATCAACGCATGTACAATCTTTATGCGAAATTCGTCAAAACACTTGGCATATGCAAGCAATTCTCTGGAAATCTTGTCAATGAATTTGGCAACATTCCACGCCGTGGCCCTATTCCTAAGTTTTCTTCAGTGGAAGTGGTGGCATATCCCTGACGGCAGAGACAGATAGCATTGATAGTGAGAAATGGTTATTCGACTACCCGTTGGCGGAATTAATATAGCGCACACTTAATTCTGCCAATGGGCTTGTCGTTAATGAAGTTTACATATTGCAGAATGGTAAGTGTACTAATTTTGCCAATGATTCTGGCAAACAAACCATTCGTTATTTTCGCGTAGTTTCTGATGACCAAGAACTGGTCTGTAAGTTATGAGAACAGTGTTTCAATTCTCTTTCTTGCCTTTGCAAACGGAATGAATGTCGGCTTCCAATTCTTTTGGTTGAGCCGGTATGGACACTCCAGCCTTATGTGTGCTGTCTCGAACAAGTCTAGCTGTACGTCAGTCCCAATATGTCCCTTGTCTCCTTAGATGCTACAATCGTGATATATATGTTTTCTATCTTTCATATAATGGAGGTCGGTCACACTTGCCTTTGACAAATCGCAGGAATGGACCACTCCACTTACCCCACAGGGTGCGTGTAACTTATAGCCAAAATAGTACGTGTTCTGCGAAGCACAGAAGCCGAAGTCGGGAGTTTGTGAGAAATCGCGGGTACGTCCCATTTTACAACGCTTCCCTCTTGCAGCCCTACAGACCTCTATTGGCTTGGGGCCGACAAAAAATTGTTCCTCTCCACCATCCATTTTCTTGGCAATCCTCTTGCGCAGTTCCTCACACAAGCCAGCTGTTTTCTTCCTGCGGTCATTGAACTGTCTCCTTGATATGATATTGGGAATATAGCCCTTGTACTCTTGCAATTTATAGTCGAATAACCATTTCTCACTATCAATGCTCTCTGTCTCTGCCGTCAGGGATATGCCACCACTTCCACTGAAGAAAACTTAGGAATAGGGCCACGGCGTGGAATGTTGCCAAATTCATTGACAAGATTTCCAGAGAATTGCTTGCATATGCCAAGTGTTTTGACGAATTTCGCATAAAGATTGTACATGCGTTGATTTAAACTTACTAAGTTGCTAAAAATCAACGGTATGTGCAATTTTTTCATATTTGTCAACTTAAATTAAATCCGCCAACGGGTTATATTAGCTAATCTCTATTTTCTATCTTTAGATAAAGACTTTTCTGCTAATTTTCCATATTGCGTTGGAAAGAATGGCGCGGTACTGTGGGATGCAGGGCGCATTTTTTTGTAAATTTGAACGCAAAATCAATACAAGCCATGAACAGAATCGCAATCTTCGCCCTCGTGGCGGCACTGGCGGCCTGCGCTGCAGCAAAGGATTTCCGAATAGGTCGCGGAGAAACGGTCAGCATCTTCTGTCCTAAGGACAAGGACGCTCCTGTGATGGGCACGGCAGTCGTCCTGCTCAGCGGCGACTTGCGCGACGTGCTGGGCGCGCGACTGGTGGAGGCCGACAGCAGCGAGGCGCGTATCGTGGTGGCGCGCGACGCGCACCTGCTCGGCGGAAGGCGCGAGGCTTTCCGCCTTGCCGTGAATCGCAACGGGCAGCTGCGCGTGACGGGTAGCGACGCTCACGGCGTGGCCTACGGGCTGCTGGAAGTGAGCCGTTTGGCGGGCGTGTCGCCCTGGGCGTGGTGGGCCGATGCTGTTCCGACACGGCGCGCGGAGCTCGTGCTGCGGTCGGGGTGGACGACGGAACAGTCGCCCAGCGTCGATTATCGCGGCATTTTCATCAACGACGAGGACTGGGGGCTGTTGCCATGGGCGACGCAACGTACAGAGAACGGCGCGGCCGGATGGTCGGGCTGGAAAGGCGCGGTGGGGCCAGGCACCTACGCGCGCGTGTTCGAACTACTGCTGCGCTTGCGCGCCAACGCCTTGTGGCCGGCCATGCACGAGTGCACGAAGCCGTTCTTTTTGGTTGAGGGCAATCGCGAGACGGCGCGCCGCTATGGCATCTACATCGGCGGCTCGCATTGCGAGCCGATGGCCTCGAGCACGGCGGGCGAGTGGCGCATGCGCGGACGGGGTGCATACGACTATGTGAACAACAGCACGGAGGTGCGCCGCTTCTGGGAGGAGCGCGTGGCCGAAGTGGCCGGCCAACCCATCCTCTACACGCTGGGAATGCGCGGCGTGCACGACGGCGCGATGCAGGGCGCGCGGACGGTGGACGAGCAGCGTAATGTGCTTGAGCGCGTCATCCGCGACCAGCGCGCGCTGCTGGCCAGCAGTGTGGATGCCGATGTGACGCGCATCCCGCAGGTGTTCATTCCCTACAAGGAGGTGCTGGACGTCTATCGCTCGGGACTGGATGTGCCTGCCGACGTGTGCCTGATGTGGTGCGACGACAACTATGGCTACATCCGCCACTTCCCCACGGCGGAGGAGGCGGCGCGCCCGGGCGGCAACGGAGTGTATTACCACGTGTCGTACTGGGGCCGTCCGCACGACTACCTGTGGCTCTCCACGCTCTCGCCGTGGCTCATGGCGCAACAGATGGGCGAGGCCTACGGCCGGGGCGTGCGTAGGATGTGGATTCTGAACGTGGGCGACATCAAGCCGGCGGAGTACCAGACCGAGCTGTTCATGGACATGGCGTGGAACGGGGGCGTTCCTGACGTGGACGCGCACTTGGAGCACTTCCTTGCACGCGAGTTCGGCGCGGCGGAGGGCAAGAAGCTCCTGCCGCTCCTGCGCGAGCATTACCGGCTGGCGCACGTGTGCCGTCCAGAGTTCATGGGTGGGACGCGCACGGAGGAAACCGACCGGAAGCGGTGGGAGACCGTGGCCGACCTTCCGTGGAGCGAGGCACAGATTGACGCGCGCCTCGCCGCCTACCAGCGGTTGGAGGACGGCGTAGAACGGATTGCAGCGTCGATAACGGCGGAGTGCCGCGACACTTACTTCCAGTTGGTGAAGTATCCCGTGCAGGCCGCTGCCGAAATGAACAAGAAGATGCTTCACGCCCAGCGTGCGCGCCACGGGCTGGAGGACTGGACGCGGAGCGACGCGGCTTTCGACAGCATCGCCTCGCTCACGCGCATTTACGACGAGGGCTTTGCGAACGGCGGCAAGTGGCGCGGCATGATGGACTTCCAGCCGCGCCAGCTGCCCGTGTTCAACCGCGTGCCGCACAGGGTGGCGGATGCCCCCATGCTGGCGGAGCGCAAGCCCGTCGCCTGCTGGAACGCAGCCGACATGAAGCCGAGTGGCGGCGACGTGCGAGCCGTCCGTGGACTTGGCTATGAGGGCAAGGCTGTGCGGATGTCGCGCAAGTCGTCGGTCGCCGCTTCTTTCGGCTACCGTGGTGCCGACTCCGTGGTGGTGGAGCTGCGCTTCCTGCCGACCCACCCGATGGAGGGCGAGACCCTGTTCTTCATGGCAGCCATCGAACGCAGTTCTGGCATGGCCGTTCGGGACTATGCCACGCAGGGGCGTAGTGAGGAATGGAAGCAGAATGTACTTCGCAACCAGGCCGTGTGCCGCGTGACGCTCCCTCTCAACCCGGGCAGACGGCACCGCTTGGTGGTGTCCGCTCTCGACGAGGGCGTCATTCTTGACCAAGTGGCAGTCTATCCGGCTGACGGAAAAGTGGACAGGTGATGGATTCAGTTTCAACAACAAGCGCGGCAACGCGGAGCAACAGGACACGCTTGGGCACGGACGGACGCAGACGCTTGAAAGCGAGGGCGAACAAGACGCAATCTGGATGTCTTGTCGTGGCGGACGACCACACGCTGTGCCTGATGGAAATGAACCGTGCGGGGACGTGCACCGCGAATGTCCGGCGGCTTGTGGACGAGTATAGCCCTTGCCGTCATCGCCTTGAGGACATCGAGTGCTTGGCGGACAGGATGGATTTGTTTGCGGCCGACCGGATTGGATTCGCCTACCAGTCGCGCGTGACGGAAAGCGTGCGCAATTTGACACGATGAGAAAGAAAAACAGAGAAATGAGCAGCGCGTGGGCATTGGAGGTGATGCGCCGCGCGCCTTACGTGACGGTGAGCTTCACGCGAGCCGACGGCACGGCGTATGGTGTTCCGCTGTCGCTGGCTTGCACCGACGACGACACGTGGTACTTCCATTGCGCGCTGGAGGGCGAGAAACTGGATGCCATCGCCCTGCATCCCGAAGTGTGCTTGTCGGCCGTGAGCCGTTGCACGCCGACGATGGATCCGAAAGACGGGAGCTTCACCTTGCAGTACAAGTCGGCCATCGCCTTTGGCGTAGCCGAGGTGGTGGCGGACGACGCGGAGAAGGTGCGCGCCCTGCATGCCATCTGTGCGCGCTTCCTGCCAGAAGGCATGGATGCTTTTGATGCCGCCGTCGCCCGGAGTCTGTCGCGCACGGCGGTGGTGAGAGTCCGTCTGACCACTCCGCCCACGGGTAAGCGGAAAGAGTACGACGCGGCGGGCGAGGAACTGAAATGGCAGCGCATGGCGTGAGCCGTGGTGGAAGTGGGGTAGGAACCGATAGACGGAAAGAACGATGATACAACAGATTTCATTCAGACTTGCGGCACGCCGTCGCGGCTGCCATTTGGTGACGCGCGAGGTGATGGGGCATTTGCCCCAGCCGCTGCCAAGGACGGGGCTGCTGAATCTCTTCATGCAGCACACGTCGTGCGCACTCAGCATCAACGAGAATGCAGACCCCGACGTGCGCGGCGACATGGAGCGGATTCTGAACCATGTGGTCAGGGAGAACGAGCCTTACTACGAGCATACGCTGGAGGGCGCGGACGATATGCCGGCCCACGCCAAGTGCTCACTCTTTGGCGTGAGCCTCACCATTCCTATCGCCGACGGACGGCTGGCACTGGGAACGTGGCAGGGCATCTACCTCTGCGAGTTCCGCGACCACGGCGGCGAGCGACGGGTGGTGGCGACGATTTACGGATAAAAAACAAGACATAGATGGAAAACTTCAGTTTTTGTAGCAACACAAACTTCGTGTTTGGCCGCGACACGGAGCGGCAGGCCGGGGAACTCTGCCGGCGGTATGGAGCGACACGGGTGCTGCTGGTGTATGGCGGCGGCAGTGTGGTTCGCAGCGGCTTGCTCGACAGGGTGAAGGCCTCGCTGGCGGCGGTCGAACTGACGTTCGGCGAGCTGGGCGGCGTGAAGCCCAACCCCGAGGACGACCTCGTGAGGCGCGGCATTGAGATGGTGCGCGGAGGGAAATACGACTTCTTGCTGCCCGTGGGTGGCGGAAGCACCATCGACACGGCCAAGGCGATTGCTTGCGGCGTGCTCTATGCGGGCGACTTCTGGGACTTCTACGTGGGCAAGGCGCGGATTCAGGACGCTCTGCCCGTAGGCGTGGTGCTGACCATTCCGGCGGCTGGCAGCGAGGGGTCGGGCAACTCGGTCATCACCAACGTGCGGACGAGGCAGAAGATGTCCCTGCGCTCGCCCGGACACCTGCGCCCGCGCTTCGCCATCATGAATCCCGAACTGACGTTTACACTGCCGCCCTACCAGACGGCCAGCGGCATCTGCGACATGATGGTGCACATCTTCGAGCGCTATTTCTCGAACACGGCGGAGACGGGCATCACCGACCGCGTGGCCGAGGGCGTGCTGGCGAGCATCATGGAGGAGGCACCCCGGGTGATGGAGAATCCGCGCGACTACGGCGCGCGCGCCAACATCATGTGGGCCGGGATGCTGGCGCACAACGGCATCTGTGGAACGGGACGCGTGGAGGACTGGTCGTCGCACTTCATGGAGCATGAACTGTCGGCCCTCTACGGCGTGACGCACGGCGCGGGGCTGGCCGTCGTGTTTCCCGCGTGGCTGACGGTGGCGGGGCGCATCAATCCGCATCGTGCCATGCAGCTGTCCGTGCGCGTGCTTGGCGTTGCGCCGAAGGATGACGCTCCGGCGAAAGTCATCGCCAAAGGCATTGCGCGCCTGCGGGCTTTCTGGGCTTCGCTCGGCTTGCCGACGACGATGCGCGAGCTGGGCATCGAGCATCCCGACATCGACGCGCTGGTGAGGAACTTGCACGCCACCAAGGGCGAGCCGATTGGCGCTTACGTGCGGCTCGACCGCCAGCTGACGCGCGAGATTTACGAGACGGCGCGTTGAGGCGCATGGCTTCGGAAGACACGGAGGCCGTCGTTTCCACAGGATGGGAACGACGGCCTCTCTCGTTTCGCCCAGGCGGTGGCGCGGCGCGGAACGGGGTGCTGGGCGGCGGGAGGGCAAATACTGCAGAGGGGCGGCATCCGTGTCTGGATGCCGCCCCTCGCGTGCTTGCCTCAGGCTGCGTGCCGCTGCCGGCTTACTTGCCTACGATGATGACGCAGCGGTTCTTGTCGTTGTCGGCAAACGGCTGAACGGTGTCGCCATAGGCTTTCGACGTGATTTGGCTGGCGGGGACGCCTTTGTCCGTCAGTGCTTTCACCACCTTGTCGGCGCGCTGCTTCGCATAGTCCATGTTGATGTCAGGCGTGCCGGTGCCCTTGTCGGCGTAGGCGCTGACGGTGATGCCCTTGTTCGGGTACTCCTTCGCCCAGTCGGCGCACTTTTGGAGCACCTCGTCCTTGTCGGTGTCGGATTCGCGGATTTGGTAGAAGATGGTCTCGCTGAGGGGCTTCTCCTCCTTCACCACGGGCTTGGGCTCTGGCTTGGGTTCGGGCTTTGGCTCGGGTTTCCGAACGACGACAACGGGCTGCGGGGCAGGACGCGGAGCGGCCTTGTGTCCGAACTTGTAGGTGATGGAGAGCTGTGCCGTCACCATCCAGTCGTCGGAGTTGTTGTGCTTGGAGTTGAAGCGGTCGTCGAGCGAGTTGGCATCGACCTCGATGCCGACGTTCCAGTGCTTCGCGAGGTTGAAGTCGAAGAGCAGTCCGGCGCGCAGGTTGTGGCTGAGGAGGCTCTCGCGCATTTTCCCCTCTCCCCAGGCGTTGCCCGTTCCCTCGGTCGGGCGGTTGCCGGGACGTGCCAGGATGGCGTCCATGTCGTCGTTGTTCCACGCGTAGTTGAGCCCGATGCCTCCCACGAAGATGACGTTGACGAGGTGGTTGTTCTTCTTGGAGAAGATGTTGCTGAGGTTGAGGAGAAGGTCGGCGTTGGAGTTGAGGTAGTTGAACTTGTAGGTGTCCTCAATCGAGTTGAACCCGCCTTTCGACTCCCACGCGTTGAAGTGGAGCCGCGCCCCCACGGCCGGGGTGAAGAAGCGTCCCACGCCGAGGCTGGCGGTTGGGGAGAGCAGGTCGGTGAACGACTTGTTGGTGAACGTGGTGCCCACGCCGCCCTGCACTTGGATGAAGCTGTAGGGGTAGGGCTTGTAGCCGAGGTCGATGGCCTCCTGGTCGGTCGGCGGCGTTTGTGCCGCCGCTGCGAGCGTGCAGGCGAATGCCGACACGGCGAGCATGGTTTTCGTAAACATGCGCATAGTGCTGAATGTGTGTTGGTAATGGTTGTTTTGTGGTTAGCTGTTGGCTTCCGTTTTGTGGCCAGGCGCTGCCTTTGAGGGCCGCCTTGTGTGGTTTTGGACAAAATTATGTTTTTTTAATGGATGCCGCAAGAAAATGCGGGGAAAATTGCGCAAAGCCGCCGACAATGTTGTCTTCGAGGGGGCAAAGGGCGTTCGACGCGCGTGCTTTCCGCTGCTTTCTGACGGGGGACGCCTACCTTTCCACAAGGCGGCGCAAGCACCTTGTAACCAGCCCCTTGTGAGGGCCTAAAAAAACACCGCGGAGCGTCTGGAAAACGTCCGCAGAGAAAAATATTTTTGTCTGCGGACGAAATTTATTTTCTCTGCGGAGCATAAGTCCGCGCTCCGCAGTGTTTTTCAGCGCGATGCTCCTTGTTCCGCAACCACCTGTCGTCCAATTAGTTGCAAAATCGTCGGACTGCCCTCTTCCCACGCCTTTTCCGCCTGCCGCCACCGTGTGGGAAAGGCCGGGAGGCGTGCTCCGCCCGTTGCGCCAGTGCGCCGCGCGCGTGGAGGCCGGCCTCCGTCTCGGGCGTGAATCCATGACGAAAATCGCGGAAAATCGCGGATGGCGGGGAAAAACGTAGGCTTTGTGCCGTTTTTTCCCTAACTTTGTAGTTTGAAAACTATTTAATCCGCATTGTCGCCGTGTCTGAGATACAGATAACCGAGGTCACGACAAAAAGAGACCTCGACCGTTTCATCAAGTTCAACTACGAGCTTTACAAGAACCACCCCTATGCCGTGCCCGACCTGTACTTCGACTTGAGGAACACGCTGTCGGAGCGGAACGCGGCGCGCGATTTCTGCGACTGCGCCCTGTTCCTCGCGTGGAAGGGCGGAAAGGTGGCGGGGCGCGTGGCGGCCATCATCAACCGCAAGGCCAACGAGGCGTGGGACACACAAGTCGTGCGCTTCGGATGGATTGACTTTGTGGACGACATCGAGGTGAGCTCGCGCCTGCTGCGGACGGTGGAGGAGTGGGGCCGGCAGCGCGGCATGACCGAGATACAGGGGCCGCTGGGCTTCACGGACATGGACCCGGAGGGCATGCTCGTCGAGGGCTTCGACGAAATCGGGACAATGGCCACCATCTACAACTATCCGTACTACCCGCAGCACCTGGAGACGCTGGGCTTTGAGAAAGAGGCCGACTGGATTGAGATGCGGATGCGCGTGCCGCGGGAGGACGGCATGCCGCCTCGGCTGACGCGCATCGCGGAGCTTGTGAAGGAGAAGTACGGGCTGCAGCTCAAGAAGTTCAAGACGACGAAAGAAATGGCGCGCGCCTACGGGCAGGAGATGTTCGACGTCATCAACCGGGCGTTCTCTCCGCTGTTCGGCTATTCCGCGCTGACCCCCCGGCAAATCGACCAGTATGTGAAGATGTACTTCTCGGTCATCGACCCGCAGCTCGTGTCGCTGATTGCCGACAGCGAGGGCAAGCTCATCGGCGTCGGCATCTCGATGCCGTCGCTGGCCGAGGCCTTGCAAAAGTCGAAAGGCCGCCTGTTCCCATTCGGGTGGTGGCACCTGCTGAAAGCGCTGAAGTGGAGGAAGCCCAAGACGCTGGAGCTGATGCTCGTGGCCGTGCTGCCCGAGTGGCAGAGCCGGGGGGTGAACGCGCTGTTCTTCTACGACCTGCTGCCGCTGTTCGTCGCGGGCGGCTACGAATGGGTGGAGAGCAACGTGGAGCTGGAAACCAACCTGCGCGTGCAGCAGCAGTGGATTTATTTCGAGAGAAGGCAGCACAAGCGCCGCAGGTGCTTCAAGAAGACAATCGTGGAATAGGACTTCAGAGGAGGACAGGAAAGCATGAATACAGAAGAGAAGGAAGGCCGGGGGCCGGCGGAAAGCCCCGCGGCGGGGGACGGCGGCGGCGCGGCCGCCGTGGAGTACAACGAGGACAACATCCGCCACTTGTCCGACATGGACCACGTGCGCACGCGCCCCGGCATGTACATCGGGCGGCTGGGCGACGGCTCGCACGCCGAGGACGGCATCTACGTGCTGCTGAAGGAGATTGTCGATAACTCCATCGACGAGTTCAAGATGAACGAGGGCAAGCGCGTCGAGGTGGAGATACAGGACGACCTGCGCGTGTCGGTGCGCGACTACGGGCGCGGCATACCGCTCGGCAAGATGGTAGAGGCCGTGTCGATGCTCAACACGGGCGGCAAGTACGACTCCAAGGCCTTCAAGAAGAGCGTGGGGCTGAACGGCGTGGGCACCAAGGCGGTGAACGCGCTGAGCAGCCGCTTCGAGGTGCGCAGCTACCGCGACGGCACCGTGCGCCGGGCTGTCTTCGCCAAGGGCGTGCTCGTGAGCGACGCGACGGAGGCGAGCGGCGAGGAGAACGGGACGTCCATCTTCTTCGAGCCCGACGCGACGCTCTTCCTGAACTACAGGTTCCAGCCCGAGTTCGTGGAGACCATGCTCCGCAACTACACCTACCTCAACACGGGGCTGGAGATTTACTACAACGGCCGCCGCATCGTCTCGCGCAACGGGCTGAAGGACCTGCTCACCGACACGATGGACACCACCCCTCTCTACCCCATCATCCACATGCGGGGCGAGGACATCGAGATTGCCTTCACCCACACCAACCAGCAGTACGGCGAGGAGTACCACTCGTTCGTGAACGGCCAGCACACCATCCAAGGCGGCACGCACCAGTCCGCGTTCAAGGAGCACATCGCACGCACCATCAAGGAATTCTTCCAGAAGAACTACGAGTTTGCCGACATCCGGAGCGGCATCGTCGCCGCCATCGCCATCAACGTCGAGGAGCCCCAGTTCGAGAGCCAGACGAAAATCAAGCTCGGCTCGCTCACGATGGAGCCGAACGGCGGCGTGAGCGTGAACAAGTTCGTCGGCGACTTCGTCAAGAACGAGGTCGACAACTACCTCCACCGCAACCCGGAGATAGCCGAAGTCATCGAGCAGAAAATCAAGGACAACGAGCACGACCGCAAGGCCATTGCCGGAGTGACGAAGCTGGCGCGCGAACGGGCGAAAAAGGCCAACCTGCACAACCGCAAGCTCCGCGACTGCCGCATCCACCTCAACGACGCCAAGGGCGACCAAAAGGAGGAGAGCGCCATCTTCATCACCGAGGGCGACTCGGCCAGCGGCAGCATCACGAAGAGCCGCGACGTGAAGACGCAGGCCGTGTTCTCGCTGCGCGGCAAGCCCCTGAACTCGTTCGGGCTGACCAAGAAGGTGGTCTACGAGAACGAGGAGTTCAACCTCCTGCAGGCCGCCCTCAACATCGAGGACGGCATCGACGGGCTGCGCTACAACAAGGTGATTGTCGCCACCGATGCAGATGTCGACGGAATGCACATCCGGCTGCTCATGATAACCTTCTTCCTCCAGTTCTTCCCCGAGCTGATCCGCAAGGGGCACGTCTACATACTGCAGACGCCGCTCTTCCGCGTCCGAAACCGCAAGAAGAAGCTGAGGAAGGAGAACCTCGCGAAGCTCATGGCCGGCCGTTCCGACGACCGCGGCGACTTCATCACGCTCTACTGCTACAGCGAGGAAGAGCGGCAGAACGCCATCGCCATGCTCTCGCCCGACCCCGAAATCACGCGCTTCAAGGGGCTTGGCGAGATTTCGCCCGACGAGTTCCGGGGCTTCATCGGCCCGGACATGCGCCTGGAGCGCGTGACCATGCGCAAGACCGACCAAGTGAAGGAGCTGCTGGAGTACTACATGGGGAAGAACACCATGCAGCGGCAGAACTTCATCATCGACAACCTCGTTATCGAGGAAGACAGACCCGACGACAGCGATGAAGACGAATAAGACACTCCTCTTTCCGGGCAGCTTCGACCCGTTCACGCTCGGACACAAGTCCGTCGTCGCCCGCGCCCTCGCGCTGGCCGACGAGGTGGTGGTGGCCATCGGCGACAACCCCGGAAAGGCGCGGATGCGCCCCCTGGCCGAGAGCCTCGAGGCCATCCGCCGCGCGTTCAGGGACGAGCCGCGCGTGCGCGTGGCGAGCTACGAGGGACTGACGGCCGCCTTTGCCCGCGAGATAGGCGCGGCGGCCATCCTGCGCGGCGTGCGCTCGGTGCAGGACTTCGAGTACGAGCGCACCATGGCCGACATCAACCGCCGCCTGACGGGTGTCGAGACCGTCGTCCTCTTCACCGAGCCGCAATACGCCTCGGTCAGCAGCTCCGTGGTTCGCGAGCTGGCGGGCTTCGGCGAGGACATCTCCCCGTTCATCCCTTAAATTCCCCTCCTTTCCCGACATGACAAGAAAAACAACGTTCACTGCACTTTTCGCCCTCCTCCCGCTCACAGCGCCCACCTGCGCGGCGCAGAACGCGGGGAACGACAGCACGGCACGCCCGTTCAGCATCGACATCGCGCTTCAGCGCAAGCTGCAGGCCGCCGAGTTCTTCGTCTCGCACTTCTATGTCGACTCGCTCAGCGAGGACAAGGTTGTGGACGACGCCATCAACGGGATGCTCAAGCAGCTCGACCCCCACTCCTCCTACATCAAGGCCAAGGACGTGGAGCGCACCACGGAGAACCTCAACGGCAGCTTCGAGGGCGTTGGCGTGCAATACAACATGGTGGAGGACACGCTCGTCGTCATCCAGCCCGTCAGCGGAGGTCCGTCGGAGCGGAAGGGCATCATGGCCGGCGACCGCTTCGTGACCGTGAACGACACGGCGATTGCCGGCGTGAAGATGTCGCGCGACGAAATCATGCGCCGGCTGCGCGGGCCGAAAGGGACGCAGGTGCGCATCGGCGTGGTGCGGCAGGGCGTGGGCGGCGTGAACGAGTTCGTCGTCACGCGCGACAAGATTCCCGTCTACACGGTCGATGCTTCCTACATGATTGACGCCGCCACCGGCTACGTGCGCATCGGCAGCTTCGGACAGACCACGCGCGAGGAGATGCTCAAGGCCGTGAAGGAACTGCGAGCGAAGGGAATGAGGAGCCTCGTGCTCGACCTCCAGGGCAACGGCGGCGGCTACCTCTCCGCAGCCGTGGAAATCAGCAATGAGTTCCTGCCCGCCAACGACCTGATTGTCTATACCGACGGCCGCGCCACGCGCCGGCAGGACTTCCACGCCAATGGGCGCGGCTCGCTGCAGGACGTCCGGGTGGTCGTGCTGGTCGACAGCTACACGGCGTCGGCCGCCGAAATCCTGAGCGGGGCCATCCAGGACAACGACCGGGGCCTCATCGTCGGACGGCGCACGTTCGGCAAAGGGCTGGTGCAGCGTCCGTTCGAACTGCCCGACAAGTCCGTCATCCGCCTCACCACCGCCCATTACTACTCGCCTTCCGGGCGCTGCATCCAAAAGCCCTACGAGCTGGGCAACCGCAAGAGCTACGACGAGGACATCCTCACCCGCCTCAACTCCGGCGAACTGGCCAACGCCGACAGCATCCACTTTGCCGACAGCCTGAAGTTCCAGACGCGCCACAAGGGACGCACCGTCTATGGCGGCGGCGGCATCATGCCCGACATCTACGTGCCGCTCGACACGATGCAGTACACCAAGCTCCACCGCGAGCTGTCGGCCAAGAGCTGCATCCTCAACACCTCGCTCCGCTACATGGACCGCAACCGCAAGAAGCTGCAGAAGGCCTACAAGCGTTTCGACGCGTTCAACGCCCAGTTCGAGGTGCCGCAGGCGATGGTCGACCTGCTCCGGGAAGAGGCGAGGAACGCGAAAATCGAATACACCGACTCGGCCTTCGCCGAGACCCTTCCACAGGTGCGCCTGCAGCTCAAGGCACTGCTGGCGCGCGACCTATGGAACATGAGCGAGTACTACCAAGTCATGAACCCCACGAGCGACATCTACCGGCGCGGGCTTCAGGCACTGCAAGAAAAGGAAGAGTGAACGCATGATTACCTACCAGTCCGAGAACGTGGCCGTTCCCAAGTTTGCCCGCCGCGCCATGAGTGCGTGGATTAAGGCCGTGGCCGCCGCCCACGGAAAGAAAGTGGGCGAGATAGCCTACGTGTTCTGCGACGACGCGAAGATACTCGACGTAAACCGCCAGTACCTGCGGCACGACTACTACACCGACATCATCACCTTCGACTACACCGAAGGCGACACCATCGCCGGCGACATCTTCATCAGCCTCGACACCGTGCGCAGCAACGCCGAGCTCGTCGGAACGGCCTACGCCGACGAGCTCCACCGCGTCATCATCCACGGCATCCTCCACCTGTGCGGCATCAATGACAAGGGGCCGGGCGAGCGCGCCGTCATGGAAGCCGCCGAAAACCAGGCACTGGCCATCCTCCAATAGTCCGCCTCCCGCCGTTTTGGCGCAGGTGGGCGGTGTGGGAGAAGCGCAAAGACGAAGCGTGCCATGCACCCGTATCCGGGATGCATGGCACGCTTCGTCTTTGCATTTGTGGCGCCGCCTTAGAAGTCGGCGGTTTTCGGAGTGCGCGGGAAGGGGATGACATCGCGGATGTTCTGCATGCCCGTGACAAAGAGGATGAGCCGTTCGAAGCCAAGCCCGAAACCCGCGTGGGGGCATGTGCCGAAGCGGCGCGTGTCGAGGTACCACCACAGGTTGGTGGCGTCCATGTGGCGTGCATTGATTTCCTTCATCAGCTTGTCGTAGTTCTCCTCGCGGACGCTTCCGCCGATGATTTCCCCAATCTGCGGGAAGAGCACGTCGGTGCCCTGCATGGTCTTGCCGTCGGCATTCTGCTTCATGTAGAAAGCCTTGATTTCCCTGGGGTAGTCGGTCATGATGACGGGACGCTTGAAGTGTTCCTCCACGAGGTAGCGTTCGTGCTCACTGGCAAGGTCGTCGCCCCAGTCGCAGGGAAACTCGAACTTCCGCCCGTTCTTCTTGGCCTCGGCAAGGATGGCGATGCCCTCTGTGTAGGGGAGGCGGACGAACGGTTCTTTCAGTACGCTTTCGAGCCGCCCGACGAGCGTCTTGTCAATCATCTTGTTGAGGAACTCGAGGTCGTCCTTGCAGTGGTCAAGTGCCCAGCGCACGCAGTGCTTGATGAAGTCCTCCTCGAGGTCCATGAGGTCGTCCTTGTCATAGAACGCCATTTCGGGCTCAATCATCCAGAACTCGGCCAAGTGGCGCGGGGTATTGGAGTTCTCGGCTCGGAACGTGGGGCCGAACGTGTAGATTTGCCCGAGCGCCGTTGCGCCAAGCTCGCCCTCAAGCTGCCCGCTAACGGTGAGGGATGTCATCTTGCCGAAAAAGTCGTCGTCGTAGGCGATGCTACCGTTCTCGTCCTTCTTCAGGTCGTAGAGGTTTTTCGTGGTGACTTGGAACATCTGCCCCGCGCCCTCGCAGTCGCTGGCTGTGATGATGGGCGTGTGGAAGTAGTAGAAGCCGCGCTCGTGGAAGAACTGGTGGATGGCTATCGCCATGTTGTGGCGGATGCGCATGACTGCTCCGAACGTGTTGGTGCGCAGGCGCATGTGCGCGTGCTGGCGCATGTACTCGAAGCTCTGCCCTTTCTTCTGCATGGGATAGTCGTTCCCGCAGAGTCCGTAGATTTCGATGCTGTCACAGTGGATTTCGGAAGCCTGTCCCTGCGCGGGGCTTTCGACAAGCTGCCCCACAACGTTGAGGCAGGTGCCGGTTGTGATTTGCTTGAGGATGTCTTCATCGACGGTGCCGTTATCGACCACCACCTGCACGTTCTTGATGGTTGAGCCGTCGTTCAGAGCGATGAAATCGACGGCCTTGCTACTGCGGTGCGTGCGCACCCATCCGCACACACGTACTGCCGCCCCATAGTCGTTGCGCGCCAGTACGTCGGCAACCTTTGTTCGTTTCATATCGTGTTGAATTAAAAGCGGAGGCAGGAGCCTCCGCGTTCTGTTTGTCCGAGAAAATAAGGATTATTCAAAGCTGCCCATGTGGAGCATGGCCACTTCCTGCTCGGTGAGGAAACGCCAGTCGCCGCGCTTCAGCCCTTTCTTGGTCAGGCCGGCGAACATCACGCGGTCGAGCTTGTGTACGCGGTAGCCGAGCGACTCGAAGATGCGGCGCACGATGCGGTTCTTGCCCGAGTGGATTTCGATGCCTACTTGTTTCTTGTCTGTGTCGGAGGCGTAGCTGATGGCATCGGCGTGCACCTCGCCGTCCTCGAGCGTGATGCCGTCGGTGATTTGCTTCATGTCGGCAGCGGTCACGTTCTTGTCGAGGAACACGTGGTAAATCTTCTTCTTCAAGAACTTGGGGTGTGTCAGCTTCGAAGCCATGTCGCCGTCGTTGGTGAAAAGCAGCACGCCCATGGTGTTGCGGTCGAGGCGGCCGACGGGATAGATGCGCTCGCGGCAGCAGTTCTTCACAAGTTCCATGACGGTCTTGCGCTGCTGCGGGTCGTCGCTGGTGGTCACGTAGTCTTTCGGCTTGTTGAGCAGCACGTACACCTTCTTCTCAAGCGACACGAGCTGGTCGTGGAAGTGCACCGTGTCGGTGCGCTGCACCTTGGTGCCGAGTTCGGTCACCACCTCGTTGTTCACGCGGACGACGCCCGTCTGGATAAACTGGTCGGCCTCGCGACGCGAGCAGACGCCGGCGTTGGCCAAGAACTTGTTCAGGCGGATGGGCGCGTCGGGATCTTCGATGTACTCCTTGTATTCGATGCGCTTCTTCATCGAGTACTTGGCGTTGGGGTCGTAGCCGGGACGCTGTTGCCTCGGGCGTTGCCCATAGCCGCCTTGCCGCTGCTGTCCGTAGCCGCCACGCTGCGGGCCATAGCTGCCGCCGCCACGTTGCGGCTGGCCATATCGTCCGCGCTGTTGTCCGTAGCCTCCGCCTCCTTGGCGTTGTTGCCCATAACCGCCACGTTGCGGCCCGTAGCCTTCGCGCGGAGCGTATCCCTCGCCTCGCTGCGGGCCATAGCTGCCGCCCTCCATGTCGTTGTAGCCGCTGTTGGGACGGAATCCGCGCGAGTAGTTGCCGTTGTGCTGGCGGGGGTAAGACGGACGGGCGGCATTGTCGTAGCCGAATCCGCCCCGGTTGTTATTGTAGGATGGACGCTGGCCGTATCCCTGGCGCTGCTGGCCGTCGCCCGGGCGGTTTCCGAATCCTTCGGGGCGGAATCCGCGTTCGTTCTGCTGTCCGTTGCTTCTGTATGCGCGTTCCGAGTTGTTGTTGAATCGCGGACGGCGCGGGCGCGCGCTGCCGTCGGCGTTGTAGCGAGGCTGCATTTCTCCGAAACTGCCGCCATCGCGGTTGTACGAACGATAGCCCTCACGGCCTCCGTTGGTGGTGTTGCTCTCCGGTTGGTTCTCTGGGGCAGAGGGCTTGCTCTGCCATTCTTCGTTTTCGCTCATTGCTTTTCTTTGGTTTTGGTTAAAAGTAGATATTGGGAATTGTTGCCATCCTCGCGGACAGCCGGTGTGTTTGTCGTTCTGTTCGTCAGATGCCTGTGTAGGAGTGTGGCGTGATTCTCCGAAGTTCCTCTTTCACGCTTTCCGGCACGCTCAGTCCCTCAATGAATTCGTGGATGCTCTCGGCCGTGATGGTCGTGTTCGTGCGTGTCAGTGCCTTGAGGGCCTCGTAGGGGTGGGGATAGGACTCGCGGCGCAGAATGGTTTGGATGGCCTCGGCGCAGACGGCCCAGCAGTTGTCGAGGTCGCGGTTGATGGCATCGACATTGAGCAGCAGCTTCCGCAGACCTTTCAGCGTGCTTTGGATGGAGATGACCATGTGCCCCAAGGGGACGCCCACGTTGCGCAGCACCGTCGAGTCGGTGAGGTCGCGCTGCAGACGGCTCACGGGGAGCTTGCAGCTCAAGTGGGTCAGTATGGCGTTGGCCACGCCGAGGTTGCCCTCGGAGTTCTCAAAGTCGATGGGGTTCACCTTGTGGGGCATTGCGCTCGACCCCACCTCGCCCGCTTTGATCTTCTGCTTGAAATATTCCATCGACACATACATCCAGAAGTCGCGGTCGAGGTCGATGATGGCCGTGTTGATGCGGCGCATGGCGTCGAATACGGCAGCGATGTTGTCGTAGTTCGAAATCTGCGTCGTCCATTGCTCGCGCTCCAGCCCCAGTTTCTCGCTGACAAATCGGTTTCCGAAATCTTTCCAGTCGAACGCCGGATAGGCCACGTGGTGGGCGTTGTAGTTGCCCGTCGCGCCACCGAATTTAGCGGTAATCCTGCACGCCTTCAGCGCGTTCAGCTGCTCTGTCAGGCGGTACACGTACACCATCACCTCCTTACCCAGGCGTGTGGGCGAGGCTGGCTGCCCGTGCGTTTTGGCCAGCATGGGAACGTCCTTCCATTCGTCGGCATACGTTTGGAGCTGCGCTATCAACTCCTCCATTTGGGGAACGTACACCTCCTCGATGGCTTCTTTCAGCGACAGGGGAACGGACGTGTTGTTGATGTCCTGGCTGGTGAGCCCGAAGTGGATGAACTCCTTGTACTCGTCGAGACCTCCAATCTTGTCCAGCTCCTCCTTGATAAAGTATTCCACGGCCTTCACGTCGTGGTTCGTCACTTTCTCAATGTCCTTCACGCGCCGGGCGTTCTCTTCCGAGAAGTTCCGGTAAATGTCGCGCAACGGCTCGAAGAGCGTGTTGTCGAACGCCTCCAGCTGTGGCAGCGGAAGCTCGCAAAGCGTGATGAAGTATTCGATTTCAACCCTGACACGATACTTAATCAAGGCATATTCGGAGAAGTATGCAGCCAATTCCTGCGTTTTGCTTCTGTAGCGGCCGTCAATCGGCGAAATGGCGGTCAGTGCGTCGAGTTCCATGTTCTATGATTTATAGTCCTAATCCATGAGTGCCGGGCGTTGGCTCTGTTCCTGTCGCGGATGGTTTTAATGCCTGCCCCCCTCTCTGTATTTATGTCTCAAGGCCCTAAGGAGTGGTTCCCCGTATTCCCCCTTGTTTTATCCTACACGCATGGCGCTTTCGTACAAGTCTGTGCAAAAATATGACTTTTTTTGATTCGGTGCAAGTTCCATCCTGTTTTCCAATCCTTATCCCTCCCTTTTCTTTTCAATGGAGGAGATACGGAATGCCGTGTAGAGTTCCAACACAACGAACACCACGAACGGGATGAGCCACACCGACGGGCGCAGATAGTAGCCCCAGTAGAACCCCGCGTTCAAGTTCATCAGCACGGCGGCCAGCACCGCCATCAGCTCGCCGCCCATGCGCTGGCGGTAGAGGTGGCGCAGCGTGGGCGTGAGGCTGCTGTCGTACGACTTGGCGTAGTCGCCCTCCTTGCCAAGCATCCTTCCTGCGGCGAACAGCACGGCGCCGGCGGCAAATACGCCCGGCACCCACGGCAGCCGGAGCATCCAAAGCGCGGCGCCCGCAAGAAGCACCAGCTCTCCCGCCTGGGCCATCGCCGGCAGAATCCTACTCGTTGCTCCCATCCGTTTGGGCCGCGGTGAACGTGTCTTCATCTCCTTCGTCGAGGATGATGAACACATCCTCCTGCTCCGTCTTCATGTGGTATTTCTCTCGGGCCACCCGGCGCACGGCCTCGGGGTCGTTCTTCAAGTCTTCGAGCGTCTGCTTGTCCTCCTCGAATTTGCGCCGCTCCTCGGCAATCTTCGCCTCCAGGTCCGCGATTTCCTGCTTACGCTTGATGCGCTCCACGATGCTGTTCTCGCCGATGAAGCCGATGCTGACGGCAAACACGGCGAGGGCGATGACATACTTGAACTTGGACAGATAGTGTCGGATGGGGTGGTTCATCTCAATTCACGGATGAGGCGTGCCGTCGGAGGCTCTTGGCGGAAGCCCGGGCACACGGCCGGCCGCTTGTGGGATTCGTGAAGAAAACAAGGGGACTGCAACTCCCTCTCGAGTCACAATCCCTCCGCTTTTGTCTGTGTGGGCGTTGACGGATTCGAACCGCCGACCCTCTGCTTGTAAGGCAGACGCTCTGAACCAGCTGAGCTAAACGCCCTCGCGCCATCTTTCCGATTGCGAGTGCAAAGGTAGTCCGTTTTTTTCAGCGCGGCAAGTTTTTCACCCACTTTTTTCACCGAAAACCGCGAAAACGGCACGGGGATGGAAGTCCCGGCAAGGCCGCATGGCCTTTGGGCGGGACTTCCATCCCCGTGCCTGCGCCGTTCCGCGAGGGGCTACCGCAGCGTGTTCGGCAGCCGGCAGACCTTAGTGAAGAGGTCGGACACCTTGTCGATTTCGAGGAAGGTCGTGCCGCCGCCGCTGCCGAAACTGCCGCTCAGGTAGGCAATCTTGTCGTCCATGCCCAGGTAGCCTTTCTGCCGGAGCATCCGCAGGGCGGCCACGAACTGGTACTGGGGCGGCACCTGGTCGTGCTGGTACACGGGAATCACGCCATAGCTCAAGGCCAGCAGCCGCTGCACGCGCTCCTCGGCGCAAATGGCCAGCACGGGGTTCGGACCCCGGAACGCCGAGAGGTAGCGGGCCGTGCGCCCCGTCTTGCTGTCGGTCACGATGCCGCGCACGCCGAGCCGCTCCGTGGAGTCGATGGCGCTCTTCGCCAGGAACTCGCCGACGTCGCAGTGCGCGCTCAGCGGAATGGGGATGTCGTTCTCGCGCAGCTTGTCCTTCTCCGCCTGCTCCGCAATGGCGGCCATCGTCCTCACGGCCTCGAGCGGGTATTTCCCCGACGCCGTCTCGCCGCTCAGCATCAGCGCGTCGGTGCGGTAGTAGATGGCGTTGGCAATGTCGGTCACCTCGGCGCGCGTGGGGCGCGGGTTGCTAATCATCGTGTGCAGCATCTGCGTGGCCACGATGACGGGCTTCTTTGCCAGGATGCACTTGCGGATGAGGTTGCGCTGGATGCCGGGGATGCGCTCGATGGGGACTTCTATGCCGAGGTCGCCGCGCGCAATCATGATGCCGTACGAGGCCTCGATGATTTCGTCGATGTTGTCCACGCCCTCCTGGTTCTCGATTTTCGAGATAATCTTGATGGGGCTGTTGTGCTGGTCCAGGATGCGCTGCACCGCCATCACGTCGTCCTTGCTGCGCACGAACGAGTGCGCGATGAAGTCGATGTCCTCCTCAATGGCCAGCAGGATGTTCTGCTTGTCGCGCTCCGTCAGCGCCGGAAGGTCGATGTGCGCGCCCGGAACGTTCACGCTCTTGTGCGCGCCCAGCTTGCCGTCGTTCTGCACCTCCACGTACACCTCCTCGCCGTTCTTGCCGACAACCAGCATGTCAAGCTCTCCGTCGTCGAAGAGGACGTGGTGGCCGGGCTTCACGTCATAGGCGAAGTTCGAGCAGGTCACGCAAATCCTGTCGTGCGCGGTGTCGCTGCCGGGGTCGCCGACGATGGTTGTCCGTTCGCCCTCCTTATATAATATAGGAGCGTCCGCCCCGGTCGTGCGCACCTCCGGCCCCTTCGTGTCGATGAGGATGCCGATGTGGCGCGACACCTTGCGCGTGTTCCGTATGATTTGCCGCAACCCGTCGGGCGTTGCGTGCGCGGTGTTCATTCTCACCACATTGACACCCGCCAGAAAGAGCTGGCGGATGAAGTCCACGTCGCACCTGCGGTCGCTGATGGATGCGACGATTTTCGTCTGTTTCATCGTTCCCTTGTTTTTTACCTATTGAGACTGCAAAGTTACGCAAAAAGGTTGAGAATGCGCAACCCCGCCTTTCTCTTTTAGCATCTCGTTGATTTTCAAACACTTCAAGTTCCTCCAAAAACGTCCGCGGAGAAAAGTCCCGCGCTCCGCGGAGAAAATATATTTCGTCCGCAGAGGAAAACATTTTTCTCCGCGGAGACTCTTAGCCCTCCTCCGCAGTGTTTTTCCAGCACGCGTGAAACATGTCAAAAAGTCTGCATTCCAGACAGCCTGTCCGCGCGCCGCGCCGCGTTTGGCACAAGTCCGGGATGGCACGAAGATTGCACCTGTATCAGTGAGCTTGGACGACAAGCCACCCGCAAGGACGGCGCGTCCGACAGGCCCAAGCAAACCAAACAACAAACTAAAAAATAGGAGGAAATGATTATGAAACCTATTCTTCGTAGAAATTCGACCTGGTTGCCCGACGTGTTCAACGACTTCTTCTACACGGACTTCATGCCCAAGGCCAACGCAACCGCTCCTGCCATCAACGTGATTGAAAGCGACAAAGACTATAAGGTGGAGCTAGCCGCTCCCGGCACGAAAAAAGAGGACTTCGACGTGCAAATCAACGACAACGGCGACCTGCACATCAAGCTGGAAAGCAAGACCGACCACAAGGAGGAGGACGAGAAAGCGCACTACCTGCGCCGCGAGTTCAGCTACACGAAGTTCGAGCAGACCCTCATTCTGCCGGACGACGTGAAGAAGGAAAACATCAGCGCCAAGGTCGAGAACGGCGTGCTGACCGTCATCCTGCCGAAGATTGAGCCGAAAGAGGAGCCGAAGGTAGGCCGCAAGGTCGAAATCGGATAAGCCGGGCACGACACGCCCGCAGCAAGTCCCTGTTCACAATAAGGAGGGAGGGGGCATCGGGAACAACCACAGCGTGGCATCCCGATGCCCCCTCTTCGTGTTTCCATCCCGCAGGCGGGTGTTTTCGCGCCCGATGGAACGAAGCGGAAAGTTTTGGTTACAAAACGAGCGCGCGCGCCGCACGACAATCGCTACCTTTGCACGTCATTCAAACATTCCACAAAGCACCATGAAAAAGACAATGGCGGCACTACTGCTGCTCGCGGCAGCGGCAACCGGCCACGCCGCAAAACCCGAGAAGGCCACCCTCCGCATCGATGCCGCCGAACGGCACCAGCGCATCACGGGATTCGGGGGATTCGTCTGCAGCCCCACGTTCGGCTACGGGCACATGAGCAGCACCGACATCAAGAAGGTGTGGGGGGCCGGCAGCACCGTCGGCTGCAACATCATGCGCCTCTACATCCCCATCGGCAAGGGCAACTGGCCCGCATCGCTCTCGACGGCGAAGCTCGGGAAGCAGATGGGCCTCATCGTATTCGCCAGCCCCTGGGGGCAGCCCTCCGAATGGAAGACCAACAACTCGCCGAACGCCAAGAACGAGGGCGAAGAGGCCGGGCACCTCAAGGCGGAGAACTACGCCGACTATGCCGACTACCTGAACGACTACGTGCTCTACCTCCGCGAGAACGGCGTGGAGCTCGACGCCATCTCGCTGCAGAACGAGCCCGACATGCAGTGCGACTACGCCGGCTGCATCTGGACGCCACAGGAAATGGCCGACTTCGTGAGCAACTACGCGGGCAGAATCGACTGCAGGGTCATCGCGCCCGAGTCGGTGGGACTGACCGACAACTACGCCAACGCGCTCAACACGGAGGCCGCGCTGGCCAACCTCGACATCTACGGCGTCCACCAGTACGGTGCCATGCAGGCGGCCTACAAGGACATCGCCGGCAAGGGCAAGGAGGTGTGGATGACGGAATACCTCATCAACTGGAACGCCAACCGGCCGTCCACGCGCAATTTCCGCTGGGCGGACGACGCGTTCGACTTCGCCCGCAGCATCAACACGTGCATGCTCAACGACGTGAGCGCATGGATACACTACGCCGCGAAGCGGTTCTACGGCATGCTCGGCGACGGCGAGTGCGGCACGACGAGCGGCGCAGTGACCAAGCGCGGCTACATCATGGCGCAGTTCGCGAAATACGCCACGGGGCGCACGCGCGTCGGAGCGTCGTGGAGGGACGACACCGCGCAGCTGGAGGGCTCCGCCTACCTGTCGGCCGGGGGCGACACCATCGTGGCCGTCGTCATCAACCCATCGGCCGCCGACTACGAGCTGACCGTCGACCTGCCGTTCTACACCCAAGGCGGCACGAAAATACAGACGACGCAGGGCGCGAACGCCCGGAAGAGCCTCGTCGACATCGCCAGCGCCACCTGCCGCCCCAAGGTGAGCATCGCGAAGTCGAGCGTGACGACCCTCGTGTTCCGGAAGAGCGGCGAGCGCACCCCCTCCACGCTGACGGCCACCATCGCGAACTACGACATGGCCGAGACGCTGTCCACGTCGAAACCCGCCTACGAGACGCTGTTCAGGCTGAGCGGCACCACCAGGACGTTCGACCACAGCCGCCCGCTGTTCAGCAACGTGCAGACCGACGCGAAGGGACACCTGACGCTCGCGCGCCGCTACGCGCAGCTCGTGCTGCACGTCGACGAAGTCAGCTCGGCCATGAACCTCACGTCGGACAACACCACCCTCCACTACATCAACGACGAGGGCAAAGTCGCCAGCCACAACTACGGGCTCATCTCATTCGCCAAGACCAAGGACTTCGACTGGGCGTTCGACATCGGCCCCGCCACCCTGCCCGACGGATGCAGGGGCATCGTCGGCATCACCAACTCCAACTACACGTCCGTGCTGACGCTGAAGCTCGGCAACGTCTACCTGTCCGAGCACCAAGGGCGCGGCTACGCCATGAGCGGCGCGTTCGGCCACGACGCCAGCGACTGGCTCGACTGCATGGACGACCAGCGGTGTACGTGGATTGACGCGACCGGCGCCACCGGCCTCCCCTCCGTCCTCGACATCCCCGGAACAGCCGCGAACGGAAACTGCACCATCGCCGTCGGCTGCGAGGCCGGAACGGGCGGCGCCAACGTCGTCGCCGGCGGCACGTGCGCGAAGCTGGCGCTCGACGCATCGGACGGCGACTTCCGCCCCCAATCTGACTTCACCGCGTCGGAAGCCACGCTCGCCTGCCGCATCGACGGCATGCGGATGCTGGCCATCCCCTTTGCAGCCAGCCTGCCCGCAGGCGCCGAAGCATACACCATCGTGCAAGACGGCGAGAAGCTCGACATCGCGAAATGGACGGACACGACGCTGCCCGCCAACACGCCGCTGCTCATCAAGGCCGACGGCGACGTCGTGTTCAGCGGAAGCGGCGCAGTGGCGGCGCAAGCCACAGCAACCGGCGATGCGCTCGCCGGCTCATTCGCCTCCATCCCCCTCTATGGCGGCGACTACGTACTGGCGGAGCAAGACGGGGCATGGGGATTCGCCCGTCTGGAGAAGAGCGGCACGCTGCCGGCATTCAGCGCCTACTACCGCCCTGCCGCCAGCACGGGAGCAGCGTTCATCCCGTTCGAAAGCAGCACGAGCATCGAGCGCGCCGCGACCGGCGTGCGCACGGCCAGGGGGCAGAGTTTCTACGTGTCGGGCATCAGAGCCGGCAACAGCGCGAGAGGCCTGCTGATTCGCGACGGACAGAAGATATTGGTAAAATAAGCCGCACCGGCGCACCCCGCCATCGAAGCCATGCCGCGCCCCGCCGGCACGGCTTCTCCTCGCGCCCCAACGCCGCATGAAGGCCGGGGGGGGGCAGCCTTTGTGCGTGTGTTTGTGCGTGTTTGTGCGTATTTATTTGTACCTTTGCGCGGTTATAACGCTGCGCCATCAATGTACAAGATTTCGGACTACGCATACAACGGCATGATGTACCTGAACAACATCATGCGCCCCACGCACAAGCGCCTGGCCTCACTCATGCTCTACAGCACCAGCGTGTGCCAGTCGCGCTGCCAGCACTGCTCCATCTGGAAGAAGCCGGCCGAGCACCTGTCTCTGGAGGACATCAAGCGCATCATGGCCAGCAAGTGCATCTCGCGGCGCACCAGCGTGGGCCTGGAGGGGGGCGAGTTCGTGCTGCACCCCGAGGCCGACGCCATCCTCGACTGGTTTCGGCACCACCATCCCAACTACCACCTCCTGTCCAACGGGCTGACCCCCAAGAAGGTGGTCGACGCAGTGCGCAAGTACCGCCCCAAGCACCTGTACCTCTCGCTCGACGGCGACAGGAAGACCTACGCGTTCATGCGCGGGCGCGACGGCTACGACAAGGTGATGGAGGTGATAGAGACGCTGAAAGACGAGGTTCCCATCTCGCTGATGTTCTGCCTGTCGCCGTTCAATTCGTTTGCCGACATGCAGCACGTAATCCAAATCGCGCTCAAATACCGCATCGACGTGCGCATCGGCATCTACGGAACGATGGCGTTCTTCGACACGTCGGTCGAAATGCTGGCGGCGGATGCCGGACAATACCTGAGCAGCATTCCCGAGGACATCCACAAGACCCACGAGAACTACGACTTCGTGGCTCTTTACGACCAATGGCGCAACGGGCACCTGAAGCTCCGCTGCCAGAGCATCTTCAGCCAGCTTGTCATCCACTCCAACGGCAACGTGCCGCTCTGCCAGAACCTGGACGTGGTGCTGGGCAACATCCACGAGCAGAGCCTGGACGAGATATTCAACTCGCGCCAGACGGCGGAAACGCAATGCAAGTACTCGAAGGAGTGCAACGGCTGCTGGATCAACTTCCACCGGAAGTACGACATCATCCTCTTGAGAAACTTCGAGCGGCTTGCGCCGAAGAGGCTCATCGAGAAGTTCTACGGCCCCTACCAGTGGACGGAGAATCCGAAGACGACGTACAGGAAATGCATCCACACGATAGAACGCGAATGCGGATAGAAAACACTGACAGGCAACGGACATGGACATCATTCGGAATCTGATTGGACGCTACAAGCAGCTGCGCAGCCGTCGCTTCCTCGCCGAGACGTGCGAGGGGGAGTATGCATTCGTGGGCATCGGCAGCCATAGCCTGCACAACCTCTACCCCGTGCTGCACCACCTGCAGGTTCCGGTGAAGTACATCGTCTGCACATCGGCGGAGAAAGCCGGACTGATTGGGCGGAAGTACCGCGGCGTGACGGCCACCACGTCGCTCGACCGGGTGCTGTCCGACAGGGCCATCCGCGGCGTGTTCGTGTCGGCATCGCCCCGCAGCCACTTCCGCATAGCCCAGCAGGTGTTGGAGAGCGGCAAGGCGCTGTTCATTGAGAAACCGCCCTGCGAGACGCTGGACGAGCTGCGCGCGTTAGCGAGCCTGGAGCAGAAGGCAGAGAGCCTCGTGACGGTCGGGCTGCAGAAGCGCCACGCGCCCTGCACGGCCATCCTGAAAAAACAGTTGCGCAAATCCCACGCCCTGACATACGCGCTGCGCTACCAGACGGGGCTTTACCCCGAGGGGGACGCCCTGCTCGACCTCTACATCCACCCGCTGGACCTGGTGACGCTCCTTTTCGGCAAAGCCGAGATTGTCTCGTTCCAGCACGTGGCATCGGGCCGCAAGGGAGGGGCGACGCTGCTGCTCACGCTTAGGCACGAGCGCGTGGTGGGGACGCTCGAACTCTCGACCAACTACTCATGGACGAACGCCAGCGAGTGCCTTTCCGTCAATGCCGAAGAGGGCGTGTTCGTCCTGTCCCAAATGGAATCGCTCACATTTGAGCAAAAATCTTCCTCCCTGCTTGGCGTTCCTTTGGAGAAAATTTGTACATTTGCCACTACGACGAAGGTACTTTTCGCGCGCAACAACTTCAATCCCGTCCTCTACAACAACCAAGTCTATTCGCAGGGCTACTACGACGAAATCCACGAGTTTGTGCGCCAAGCAGAGAAGAAAGCCCGAACCGACGGCAGCAGCGGCTTCGCCTCGCTGCTCGCAACCTACGAGCTGATGGAGGGCATCCGAGCGAGGCTCTAAGCAAAAGACAACCAAATTTTCTTCCACCATGGACGCACTGAGATACTGGCTGAACTACCCCGCCCGATGGTGGCACCGCCAGGGCTTTGGCGTTCAGTCGCCATGGGCCTACGAACTGGTCACAGACGTGCTGTTTGAACGCCTGCGCTACTATGTGTTCGACGAAATCGGTGGAACGCCGCAAGATCAGCAGATTTTCAGGATTGTCAACTGGCTGAAGCCACATCGCATCATCCTTGAGGACGTGTCGGCCACGGGCCGACGCTACGCATTGGCGGCACAGCCCGGCCTCGCCATCGTCGCCCTGTCGGAGGAGGAAATCGGAGAGGAGGTGTGCGTCGTGATGGACGGCATCCGGGGCAAGAACAAAGACCGCTGGCTGCAACTGCTGCTCCATCCCAAGACGACATCCACTTTCGACCTCGGCAACCGGGGCCTCGTTTTTTTCGACCACTGCCGACAGCGGCAGAACTACCGCCTGTAAGCGCCACGCACCTTTCACCCAAAAACACATAGAACGCCATGAAAAAATCCATCTACACCCGCACTGGCGACACGGGGATGACCAGTCTCGTTGGCGGCCACCGCGTGAAGAAGACCCATGCCCGGCTCGAAGCCTATGGCTCTGTCGATGAGCTCAACAGCCAGATAGGGCTGCTGGCATCCTATATTGAGAAGTCCAGTATCCGCAGGTTCTTACAGACCATCCAGTCGCGGCTATTCGTCATCGGCTCGTACCTGGCGACCGACACCAGCGCCACCGAGCCAAGAAAACAGAGCACCGTGACGGGAGAGATGGTGGCAGAGCTGGAGCAAGCCATCGACCGCATCGACTCCGAGCTGCCGCCACTGCGGCTGTTCGTCCTGCCCGGCGGAACGCGCTGCGCCTGCGTATGCCACGTGTGCCGCACCATCTGCCGTCGCGCCGAGCGGCGAATCCTCGCCCTGCAGGACGAGCTGGAGCAGGAACTCGACGCCAACGTCATCGCCTACATCAACCGCCTGTCCGACTACTTCTTCGTTTTCGCACGCCAGCAAAACATCTTCGCTGGACACGAGGAAATCGTGTGGAAGCGCACGGCATCCGGCGAAAGCTAAAAAAACGCGCCGCGCGCTTTGTCTTTATACATTTATTTGTATATTTGCGCCCGTTTCTAATTACAGACAACCTAAAAAAACCGCACACAAGACTATGTACTGGACATTGGAATTGGCCATCTCGCTGGAGGATGCCCCCTGGCCCGCCACAAAAGAAGAACTGATTGACTATGCGACGCGCAGCGGCGCGCCGTTGGAAGTGATTGAGAACCTGCAGGAAATCGAGGACGAGGGCGACGTGTATGAGTCCATCGAGGAAATTTGGCCCGACTATCCATCCAAAGAAGACTTCCTGTTCAACGAGGACGAATACTGAGCACGCCTCCTATGGCACGGCAATACAGCACCACCGTTGAGTACCAGCAGCCCTACACGGTCGTGTTCAACGCCTTTCAGCAGGCACTGACCGCCAACGGCATGACCTATGGCCTCTGCAAGCCCGAAACAGGAACCATCCACGGGAACTCGGACATGAGCCTGTTCAGCTGGGGCGAGGAAATTCACATCAACATGGGGGTAACGCCGCGAGGGACGACCAGGGTGGATGTGTCGTCGAAGTGCACCTTTCCACAACTCATCGACTGGGGAAAGAACAAGAGCAACGTGAACAGGATTCTGCTTCACGTCAGCACGCACCTGCCGCGTTAGACACGCACCTTGCGACCGAGAAAGACGAAGCGGGAACTTCCAATGTGCCGGAAGTTCCCACTTCGTCTTTCTGTACCACATGCTTCTTTCACAAAAGAAGTGGGCGATGCCCCTGCTATTTCAACAGCGACACCAACTCGTCAATGGCGACAAGCTGCTGCTCGCCCGTCTCCATATTCTTGAGATTGATTTTGTTTTCCGCCATCTCCGCCTCGCCAACGATGGCGACGAACGGAATGGACTTGGCATTGGCATAGCTCATCTGCTTCTTCATTTTGGCCCTGTCGGGATAAATTTCCGCACAAACGCCCGCGGCACGTACCTGCTGCAAAGCGCGAAGGCAGAAATCAGCCTCGGCATCGCCAAAGTTCACAAAAAGCAGCTGCGTGGTGCCGACAGCCTCCTTCGGATAAAGGTCGAGCTGATTGAGCACGTCGAAAATGCGGTCAGCCCCGAAAGAGATGCCAACTCCCGAAAGCCCCGGCATTCCGAAAATGCCCGTAAGGTTGTCGTAACGGCCGCCGCCCGTGATGCTACCCATCTCCACGTCCAGAGCCTTCACTTCGAAAATAGCCCCCGTATAGTAGTTCAGCCCACGCGCAAGCGTCAAATCCAACTCAATGCCATTGTTGAGCGAGTCGCCCAGTTTCGAGAGAATAAACTCACACTCCGCCACGCCTTTCAGTCCGACTTCAGAATCTTTCAACACCTCCTTCATCTTCTGCAACTTCTCGACATTCGTCCCCGAGAGCAGGACGATGGGCTGTAGCCGCTCAATAGCATCGGCAGGTATGCCCGCCTCGGCCAATTCGGCATTCACATTGTCGAGGCCAATCTTGTCGAGCTTGTCGATGGCCACGGTCATATCAACTATCTTGTCGGCCTGCCCTATCATCTCCGCCAATCCAGAAAGAATCTTTCGGTTGTTGATTTTGATGCAGACACGGATGCCAAAGCGCGAGAACACCGTATCGACAATCCGCATCAGTTCCACCTCATTGAGCAGCGATTCCGAGCCCACCACGTCGGCATCGCACTGATAGAACTCGCGGTAGCGTCCTTTCTGCGGGCGGTCGGCGCGCCACACGGGCTGAATCTGATAGCGCTTGAACGGCAGCGCCAACTCCTCGCGGTGCTGCACCACATACCGTGCGAAAGGCACAGTGAGGTCGTACCGAAGTCCTTTCTCACAGAACCTCGAAGCCAAACGCGCTGCATCGCGCGAGAGCAGTTCCTCGTCGGTGATTCCGCGGAAATAGTCGCCCGAGTTCTGAATCTTGAAGAGCAGTTTATCGCCCTCCTCCCCATACTTTCCCATCAACGTGGAAAGGTTCTCCATGGCAGGGGTCTCAATCTGCTGGAATCCATAGAGGGAATACACTCCCTTAATGGTGTCGAATATGTAGTTGCGCTTCGCCATCTCTGTCGGCGAAAAATCACGCGTTCCCTTCGGAATGCCGGGTTTCTGTGCCATAACCTTTGTCTGTGTGTGGAAAAACACTGCAAAGTTACGATTTTTAGAATTCATATCGTCCTACGCGCGCGCGTGGGGGGGGGGGAGTTTTCGATTTTTTCCACACCAAGCCGTCATAATTCCAACCTTTTCCCCTTTTGATAGGGTTGTATATCTCTTGATTCCTACATCAAACCACAACATTCTGCATCTGTTTTCTATAAGAGTTCTGTTGTATATCTCTTGATTCCTACATCAAACCACAACATCTGACTATGAAGAAAAATCTGATTAAGGAGTTGTATATCTCTTGATTCCTACATCAAACCACAACCGTACTGTGTTCGATGATGTACCCTGTGGTGTTGTATATCTCTTGATTCCTACATCAAACCACAACCTACCCCGTTTGTTTCAATGGTTCCGCCCGTTGTATATCTCTTGATTCCTACATCAAACCACAACTGCTTACATTTAAGGTATATTAACTATCTGTTGTATATCTCTTGATTCCTACATCAAACCACAACCACCGCCATGACGAGTATCAATCAAGCGAAGTTGTATATCTCTTGATTCCTACATCAAACCACAACTGGTGCAAAGATACGCATTTGCTTATTACGTTGTATATCTCTTGATTCCTACATCAAACCACAACGTGAGGCGGATAGCTCGCTGATAATCAAGCGGCTGTTCTCATTTACACTCTCACGAAATGGCCGTGCAGGAGTTTTCTCTTCGCAAAGAAACTAAAAAATCTCCAATTGGACGGGCTCTCCGATAACTTTTTTGCTGATTCTACTCTTCTTGGCACTTTGGGGCTTTCCCCAAAAGTTGTAAATGTCGCTATACTGCTTGTCTGTGACGCTCAACAAACTCACCCGCCCGCTTTCTGGAAGCAACGACTTCACCCGCCGGACATGCACGTCAAGACTTTCACGCGACGCGCAGTGCCTGATATACACAGAGAACTGCATCATCGAGAATCCGTCCTTTTCCAGTTCCTTCCGGAACCTGGCCGCAGCCTTCATCTCCTTCTTTGCTGTCACGGGGAGGTCGAAAAACACAAACAGCCACATAATATGGTAAGCATTGAGTCGGTCTTCCGTCATACGTCCAATTTATATGTAAGGAAGGGACATCTTCTTGATTTCGCCCGCATAGTACTTCACCAGCGAAGCCGTCGTAATGGTCAGTGCGATTTGCAGCGGCCGCTTCACCCTCCCGACATTGACATCGCAACTCAACAGGTGCATGATGGACATCTTCGACTCCTTGTTCAACTCCCGCACGCCCCGTCCGACGAGTTCGGCCACGATGTCATCGACATACGGGCGATACGGCTCCATGATGTCGTCGGCCAAGGGGAAGGCATTGTACCGGCTCTTGTGGAACAGTCCCAACAGCGGCAGAAGTCCCGACCCCAACAAGGCGCGGGCCGTGGCGGCACGGAGTATGGAATAGCCATAGTTCAAGAGCGCGTTGGGAGGGCAGCCGTCCCTCTCGCGCTTGAAGCCGTCGCCGAACAGGTGCGTCCAATACACTTTGGCCGCGATGCCCTCGCGGTTGTCCGTGTCGCCGCTCTTCACGTTCATGTAGAAAGGCTTCAGCACATCTCCGTCCATGCCGAACCTGTCCAGCACGGCGGCCTGATTGCGAATCTTGGCCTCGACGATTTGTTTCCAAGCCTGCTTCTTCATGGGCTCGCTCGCCGCCATCTGAAGCTTCACGCTTTCGGCCTGGGTGGTGTTCGTGTCCAGCCCCATCAGCATCGAGGTCGGCATCTGCTTATTGTCGCACACGACGACCGCGACATTGTTCTTCACCAACTCGTTCAGCAAGGGCAGCGTGATGCTTATCAGCTGGTTTTCCAAGACCACGCACCCGACGTCCTCGATGGGGCGGGTCACCTTGTCGGGACAGTCTTTCAGCGCGATGACGAGCTGGCCGTTCTTCAAGGAAAGGCCGACGGGCGTGGTAAAGAACAAAGTCTGCTTAATCATGTCGTCGCAACCATTTGATTTCGCCCAATTCGTTGAGCGCGAAGTCATACCCCTCGACAAGGGCCTTAATTTGGGTATGGTACATAGCAATGGCCGGCCTCAGGGCTTCACCCTGCCTGTATGGCCCGTTCTTCGCCTTGAGGTCCTTCGCCTGTCGGGCCTCTTCGTGGTGCCGCAATTTTATTGTCGCATAATCATTCCCGGCAACAGTCATCGAGCTCATCCCCGTGACCTTGTAGAGGCGCCGGCTCAAGCCCTGCGCTGTGCTCTCCCAAATCTCCTCCGGGGTGTTCTCGTAGAGCAGCACCATCGTCCCCTTCTTCAGGGCATAGGCAAACGGACAGTCGTGCCGTTGGCTTCGGAACGGAACCATGCGGAAGTCGGCCGTCTGCTTCTCGTTGCTGGCCTTGTAGTAGTCGGCGGCCTGCAGCATGTTCACCAGCTCAAAGTCCCGCTTTTCCTTGCCTTTCCTATCCCGCCCGATATAAATGGCCAGCATGTAGTTGCCGTCGTTCACCACATGATACTGGCGCTTGTAGTCCTTGGCGGAGACGTCCCGGTGCTGGCGGATGTGCAGAGGTTTCGTCACCTGGGTCGCATAACACCTCACCTTGTTGATGGGGATGCGCTTCTCCTCGTTCATCCAGACGGGGCCAGCCATCGCGTCCTTGAATCCCTTTTGGACAATGGCCGCCTGTATGATGCCCCTCACCGTGTCGTCCACAATGTTCTTCACATCCGTCTCTTTCAACGAGGACAGCGCAATCCGCCTGACATACCTTATTTTGTCCCCACGCTCAATCGCCCCGTAATAGGTGTCCTCATGCAGCGCGCCCCGGGCGGCATCCCCCTTGCACAGCACCCTCCCGCCGTCCTGCCTGACGCGCCGGCGGCCCTGCTTGGGCATATTGTCCGGCGTGAAGTGCGACACGAGGATGTCCCGCTCCACGTTCTTCACGTCCTCCACAAACGACGGCCATGGCTTGGGGAACGCCGGCTTCTGCCGGCCATGCCACCTGTGCTCCTCCTTGCCATGGTAATACTGCGCCAGCCGGCCGTACTCCTCCCGTCCGATGCAGGCGATGACGATGGCATCGATACAGTGGTGGACGTGGTTCACGCGCTCTTTCTTCGAATACGCCTCCTGTATGCCCCAAATCTTCCGGAAGTCAGCGGTGGCGATGCCCTTCACCGTATAGACTTGCTTGAAGAAGGACTTCAAGTAGAGCCGCGCATATCTCGAAATGATGCCGATGTCCGTGCCTTGCCGGCGGCTGAAGCCCTCGGGGACATCCGTCATCACGAACCGCTCGTACTTGCCTTTCCAGTAGTCGCGGCGCAGCTCCAGCAAATGCCGCTTTTGGATGATTTTGTCCTTTTCCTCTTTCTTGGTCGCCGCACGATTCGTCCTCGTCCGGCGTATCTGCCGTTCCAACTCCTCGTACCTGTCCTTCCATTCCTTTATTCGCGGAAGAATCTCGTCATGGTTCGAGAGCTCGGACGGTAGTTTCGTTTTCTTGACCTCGCGGTTGAAGCGGCTGTCGCACAGCGTCAGGTTCATGCGCGTGCTGTCGCCGCCCACGCTCTGGGGGATGGTGTGCTCGATGTCGAACTCCGGGGCCGGGCCGATGAAGTCGGCAATGCCGATGCTCCTGCCCGTGTACAGGCACTTGCGCCCCTGTTCCTCCCACAGCCGGAATTTCAGCACGTCCGTGTCCGACGGATCAATGCACTTGCCCGTTTCGTGGAGATACATCTCCGCGATGTCCGTCCTGGCCCGGGCTTTTTGCGCCTCGTTCTCCTTGTCGAAATCCGCCAACGCCTTGCGGCGGTTGGCGTCGTTCAGCTCGCGGGCGAACTCCACGTGGACAACGGTGTCGGCATCGACCTTTCCCTCCTGCAGCAACCTGTTCACCAACTTGCGGAGACGGAACATGGAGCGCATGGCCATGGGATTGCGCACGCTGGCCACGCGCGGCGAGCCAAGGCGGCAGCTGCCGTCGGCTGCGGGACGGACTTTGGGATAGGTCTCCATCATGGAGGGATGGTACAACTTCTTCAGGGCCTCGTCCGCAACGCCGTACCGCTGCCCAAGGTAGTCCTTGACGCAATCCTCCAGGGTGCGCTGGCCGGTCGTTGGACTGTAGGCGTCCATTTCCCGGACAAGCCCGTCGATGGCCGCCTCCCGCACTTCCGGGACGCCCCACACGCAGGCGGGCAGCACCGCCCGGAGATTGCCCAGGAACACGGCGTGGGAGTAGACGATGCCCCGGCGCAGATGGGGCAGGATGTTTCCAATGGCCTTCAGGCTAAGCGACGCATAGCCCGAGGGCAGCTGAATCCGGCTGAACTTCCGGGCATCCTCCTCGCCGAGCTGCAGCCGCTCGCAGGCGAACTCCGCCAGCTTGTCCACGTCGGAGTAGAAAAAGAGGGCGTGCCACACGTCATTGGCGATTTGCAGGCGGGTCTTCCCGGCCCCGAGCGTGTAGACCTCGCCAACGCCGTCCATCCAGTTCGCGCCAAAGATGTCCATCAGGGCGGCGGTCACCCCGCAGCCCGGGACGGACGTATCCATCGGGTAATTGAACAGATAGGGCATCTCGGGACTTTCCCTGTAATACCCATACATGCTCTTGGGCGCAAGTTTCTTGGCGATGTCCTCGAAGTTGAAACTCGGCTTCGACTTCCGATAGAACAGCGGCATCGCCTTGGCGCGCTCCTCCGCGTTGAGCGGACGCAGGGCGGCGTCCCGGGGCGTCCGCACCTTGACATTGTTCAGGAAGCACAGCATCCGGTACTCCTCGTAGCACGGATGGGACGCCGGGCACTTGGGCTTGCCCGGCTCAAGCGTGCACCTCCCCACCAGCCCCTTCTGCGACTTGAGGGGCCGTTGGTGGAAAATGGCCTTCTCAAGGCTGTCCGCCAGCGCCTTGTCCAGCCCCTGCCTTCCGCAGATGGCCTGGAACTCCGCCAAGTAATGCTCCTTGCGGGCCGTGTAGTGCCGGCGGATTTTCTCGCCCCTGTTGTAGAGGCCGAAGAAGTAGTCGCCCAAATACGCGCACCCGGCCTCCTGCATCCGTCGGGTCAGCTCGCCGATGCCCTCCTTCACCTTTCCCTCGTCGTCGCCGCCCTGCTCCTTGCGGTTGCTCAGGAAGCCGCGGCGCTGCGCGATGTGGTAGAGGGCGCGGCCCAGCGTGTAGCGGCCAGCCTGACCCGACAAGTCCAGCCGCTCGTGCAGGCAGCGGTGCCGGTCGGCATAGGGGTTCTTGCCCTCCTTGTCGTCGGTCCGCAGCCACTCCATGAAGAACCCGCTTTTGGGATAAATCTTCTTCAGCCGCCAGGCCGACAGCACCTCCCTGGCCAGGGGCGGACACAGGCCGTTGTCGCTCAAGATGCGGAGCAGCCGTATCTTGCGCAGCCGGAGGCGATAGTACCCGATGCGGATGGAGCGGTGCTTCGTGCGCTCCGCCGCCTCCGATTTTTCCTTGCCGTTTTCCTTGCCGACACCCTCCTGAAAGATGTGCACGCCCCTGTCGAGCAGGCGGCAGCCTTCGTCCGTTCGCTGAACAATGGCCCAGCCGAGGCTGTTGGTGCCAGTGTCAATGCCCAATATCTTTTCCATCCGACGTATGATTGTTTTTTACTCGAAAGTTGTTGGTATGTCTTGTTTGTCTGAAAATAATGCGATACATTTGCATCGAATAAGATTTCCTACATCTTATCACAATAAGGCAGTCATTGCCGAAGGTGTAAACCTTTACTCCCGCTTAGGTGGGAGTTTTTTGTTTCCGGCTGGCGGCGGCAGGACAGCCTCCCGTGTTTTCCCGGACGGGAAAGCCCCGGTCGCCCGGTTTCCACTGCCCCGACCCGCAGCGCGCCCTCCGCCGCCAACCAACTGCAAAAATAAGCAAATAAATTCCATTCTTTGTGAAAGCCGCCGAAATCTTGCGCTTTTTCGGCGACCGGCACTCCGTTTTTGTGCAAAAACGGGAAAACGCCGCAGAAAAAATCCTGTGGAAACAGCGCGCAAAAAAACTCCGCAGAGAAAAGTCCCGCGCTCCGCAGAGAAAATATATTTCGTCCGCAGACAAAAAACTTTTTCTCTGCGGACGTTTCTGCGGCTTCTCCGCAGTGTTTTTTTAGACTGAGTGGAAGCACTGGAAGCCAACGGCTTACAAACAGTCGCCCTTTGGCAAAGCCTCCGTCCGCGCCAAGCACACAAAAAAGTCCAGCCGAAGGGGCTGGACTCGAGGGACGCGGCAAAAGCCAAAGGCGGGGAAGCCGTCAGAACATCTGCGCCACGCGGCGGATGCCGGCCACCAGGGCGTCCACCTCTTCGCGCGTGTTGTAGAAGGCAAACGAGGCGCGCACCGTGCCCTCCACGCCAAGGCGGCGCATGAGCGGCTCGGCGCAGTGGTGGCCCGTGCGGACGGCCACGCCGAGGCGGTCGAGCAGCGTGCCGAGGTCGAAATGGTGGATGCGGCCGACGTTGAAGGAGACGACCGCCGCGCCGGCCGACGGCGAGTGGCCATAGATGCGGATGCCGTCGATGGTGCGCAGCTGCTGCAGCGCATACTGCGTGAGCCCGGCCTCGTAGCGCGAAACGGCCTCGACGCCCAGGCCCGACACGTAGTCCAGCGCCACGGCGAGCGCGTGGGTGCCCACGTAGTCGGGCGTGCCGGCCTCGAACTTGTAGGGAAGTTCGTTGTAGGTGGTTTTCTCGAACGTCACGTTCCTGATCATCTCGCCCCCGCCCTGGTAGGGCGGCATCTGCTCCAGCCAGCGCTCCTTGCCGTAGAGGACGCCCACGCCCGTGGGGCCGTAAATCTTGTGGCCGCTGAAGGCGAAGAAGTCGCAGTCGAGCGCCTGCACATCCACGGCAAGGTGGGGCGTGGACTGCGCCCCGTCAATCAGGACGGGGATGCCGCGGCCGTGCGCCGCGCGGACGATGCGCCCGACGGGGTTCACCGTTCCAAGCACGTTGGAGACGTGGGTCACGCAAACGAGGCGCGTGCGCTCGCTGAGCATGGCCTCGAAGTCGTCGAACCGCAGCGTGCCGTCGTCCGACATGGGGATGACGCGCAGCCGCAGCCCCCTGCGGAGGGCGAGCATCTGCCAGGGGACGATGTTGCTGTGGTGCTCCATGGCGGAGACGACGATTTCGTCGCCCTCGCGCGTGAACGCTTCGCCGAAGCTGAAGGCGAGGAGGTTGATGCTTTCGGTGGTGCCGCGGGTGAAGAGTATTTCCGACGTGGAGCGGGCGTTGATGAAGCGGCGCACGGTTTCGCGCGCCGCCTCGTGGAGGTCGGTCGCCTGCTGCGAGAGGAAGTGGACGCCCCGGTGCACGTTGGCGTTCACGTTGTAGTACTCCTGCACCATCGCCTCGACCACACAGCGCGGCTTCTGCGTAGTGGCGGCGTTGTCGAGATAGACCAGCGGCTTTCCATAGACCTCGCGCGCGAGGATGGGAAAGTCTTTTCGTATTTCGGGAATGTTGAGCATATCTTTCGGGATGGATGAGCGTGGGACGCGCCCCTACTTGCAGAGCGCGCAGCCCACGCACTTGTTCAGCTCGCCACGGAAGCGCTTCTCCACCAGGTAGTGGAGCCGCTCGCGCAGGGGCAGCAAGCGCACCTCGTCGATGACCTGTCCGACAAACGCCAGTTGGAGCAGCATGCGCGCCTCGGCCGCCGCGATGCCGCGCTGGCGCATGTAGAAGAGGGCGGCCTCGTCGAGCACGCCGACCGTCGAGCCATGCGCGCACTTCACGTCGTCGGCGTAAATCTCGAGCATCGGCTGCGTATAGACGCGCGCGTCGGGGGAGGCGCAGAGGTTGGCGTTGGTCTCCCGCGAGGAGGTTTTCTGCGCGTCCTGCCGCACGAGGATTTTCCCGGCGAACGCGCCGACGGCCGTGTCGTCGACCACGTACTTGTACAGCTCGTTGCTCGTGCAGTTCGGTGCCTGGTGGTCAATCAGCGTGTTGTTGTCCACACGCTGGTTCTTGTCGGCCACGACGCAGCCGTTGAGCGTCACCTCCGTGTGCTCGCCGCCAATCTGCACGTCGGTCGTGTTGCGCGTCTGTCCGTTGAACAGGGTGATGCTGTTGTGCGAGACACGGCAGTCGCGCCCTGTCCTGACGGACACTTGGGAAAAGCGGCGGCACCGGGTGTGCGTCTCCTCCAGCTCGTACATGTCGAGCCGCGCGTTGTCGGCGCAGAAGACCTCGACCACCTGCGTCGTGAGGAACGACACGTTGTCCATGGCGTGGTCGCAGAAGAGGAGCGTGGCGTCCGCCCCCTCCTCCAGCACAATCAGCACGCGGCGATTGACCATCGTATCCACGCCGGAGCGCAGGATGTTCACCACCTGCAGGGGCTTGTCCAAGCGCCGGTTGCGGGGGACATGGATGAACAGCCCGTCCTGCGCCAGCGCCGTGTTGAGGGCGACGATGGAGTCGTTCTCGACCGAGGGGGCTATCTGCGCGTAATGGCGGGCGACGAGCTCGGGGCGCTCCTCGGCCGCACGCCGCAGCGACGAGACGAAGGGAAGGTCCGCGTGCGGCAGCGGCTCGTCGTTCACCACATAGGCGAGGCTCGTGGAAAGGTGGGGGACATCGCACTTGAACACCTCCTGCGGACGAACGGGCACGCTCACCCGGGAGAGGTTCACGCCGTAGTCGGGCGCGAATGCCGCGGCCACGTCGGTGTACTTGTAGCGCTCGGCCTTCCGGGTCGGAAATCCGTTCTGCCCGAAAGCCTGCATCGCCGCGTCGCGCGCGGCGTTCATCACGGGCGCGCTGTGGCGGCAAACCAAGTCGCGGTTGGCCCGGAACAGGTCTATGTACTGCCGTTCGCTATTCATGGAGTTCGCCCTTTATCCAGTCAAACCCGTTTTTCTCAATCTGCCGGGCCAAGTCGGCACCGCCTGTCTTCACGATGCGCCCGTCGAGCAGGACATGCACCACGTCGGGGCGGATGTAGTCGAGCAGCCGCTGGTAGTGGGTGATGACCATGGCCGACGTGGATGCCGTCCGCAGCTTGTTGAAGCCCTCGGCCACAACGCGCAGCGCATCGACATCCAGCCCGGAGTCGGTTTCGTCGAGGATGCAGAACGACGGCTCCAGCATGGCCATTTGGAAAATCTCGTTCCGCTTCTTCTCGCCGCCGCTGAACCCCTCGTTCACCGAGCGATTGACCAGCTTGCTGTCGATGTCCACCAGCTTGCGCTTCTCGCGCATCAGCTTCAGGAAGTCGGTGGACTTCAGGGGCTCAAGCCCCTGCGCCTTGCGACGCGCATTGACGGCCGCACGCATGAAATTGACCATCGAGACGCCGGGTATCTCGATGGGCTGCTGAAACGAGAGGAAGATGCCGGCATGGGCGCGCTCCTCCGTCGGCATCTCCAGAAGGTTCTGTCCGTTGAAGACGATGCTGCCTGCGGTCACCTCGTAGGTGGGATTGCCGACAATGACATTGCTCAACGTACTCTTTCCCGCGCCGTTCGTTCCCATCAGCGCGTGGACCTCGCCGTCGCGGATGGTGAGGTCGATGCCTTTCAATATTTCTTTTCCTGCTATCGAAGCATGGAGGTTCTTGATTGCTAACATAAATCTATAATAGTGGCTGATAATGCGATTGGTACGAAATGGGCGGCTGGCAACGGGGCAAGGCGATCCGTACCCGCGAGCCGCACAGGCAGGGGCGGCAGGCCTATCCGACGGCATTCTCCAGTGACACGCTCAGGAGCTTCTGCGCCTCGACGGCAAACTCCATGGGCAGCTTGTTGAGGACTTCCTTGGCGTAGCCATTGACGATGAGCCCGACGGCCTCCTCGGTGGAGATGCCGCGCTGGTTGCAGTAGAGCAGTTGGTCCTCGCTGATTTTTGAAGTCGTGGCCTCGTGCTCCACCGTCGCCGTGCTGTTGTGGACGTCCATGTAGGGGAAAGTGTGCGCGCCACAGCGGCTTCCGAGCAGGAGCGAGTCGCACGACGAATAGTTGCGCGCGCCGTCGGCGTTCTTGCCCACTCTCACCAGTCCGCGATAGGAGTTCTCGCTACGTCCGGCGGAGATTCCCTTGGAGATGATGGTGGAGCGCGTGTTGCGCCCGAGGTGAATCATCTTCGTGCCCGTGTCGGCCTGCTGGAAGTTGTTGGTGACGGCCACGGAATAGAACTCGGCCTGCGAGTTGTCGCCCGAGAGGATGCACGAGGGATATTTCCACGTGATGGCGCTGCCCGTCTCGACCTGCGTCCACGACAGCTTGCTGTTCGCGCCGCGCAGGTGGCCGCGCTTGGTGACGAGGTTGAGGACACCGCCCCGCCCCTCGCTGTCGCCGGGATACCAGTTCTGGACGGTGGAATACTTGACCTCGGCGTTGTCCATGACAACAATCTCCACGATGGCCGCGTGCAGCTGGTTCTCGTCGCGCATCGGTGCCGTGCAGCCCTCCAGGTAGCTCACATAGCTGCCGGAATCGCAAACGATGAGCGTCCGCTCGAACTGCCCCGTGTTGCGGGCGTTAATACGGAAATAGGTGGAAAGCTCCATCGGGCAGCGCGTGTTCTTCGGGATATAGACGAACGAGCCGTCGCTGAACACCGCCGAATTGAGGGCCGCGAAATAGTTGTCGCGATAGGGAACGACACTGCCCAGGTACTGGCGGACAAGGTCGGGATAGTTCTTCACGGCCTCGCTGATGGAGCAGAAGATGATGTTCTTCTCGGCCAGGCGCTCTTTGAAGGTTGTCTTGACCGAGACGGAGTCCATGACCGCATCGACGGCCGTTCCGCCCAAGGCCAGGCGCTCCTCCAACGGAACGCCGAGCTTGTCGAATGTCTTCATCAGCTCGGGGTCTATCTCGTCCAGCGTCTTGGGGCCGTCCTTCTTCTTCGTTGGGTCGGCATAGTAGGAAATCGCCTGGTAGTCGATTTCGGGCATGCGCAGGTGTCCCCACGCGGGCTGCTCCTGCTGCTGCCAATAGCGGAAGGCCTGGAGCCGGAAGTCAAGCAGCCACGCCGGCTCCTCCTTCTTGGAGGAGATTAGCCGGATGACATCCTCGTTCAGCCCCTTCTCAATGATTTCTGTATGAATGTCGGTGGTGAAGCCAAAACGATATTTCTCCGCCGCCACTTTCTTGACAAACTCGTTTGCCATAGTTCTTCGTTTTACGATTTATGCACGGCTCTCGAACGCCCTGCGCACCCTACTCGCCGCCGAGGATGGCTGGCAGTTGGCTCCTGACACCGCGCATTGGCGCACGTCCCAAGGCTTCCTCCTTCGCATCGGTCACAATCAGGATGTCTGGCACCAAGGGCTGCGCCGCGTGCTTCCACACATAGAAGAGCTCGCCTCGCTCCTCCAGCTTCTCGGGATGGAGGCCACCGTTGCTGACCGTGAAGTCCATGAAATTGAACACAAACGAAAGGAGTACGCCGTAGCCCAAAATGCCTATCGCCGCACCCGCAAGCCGATTCAGGAAGTTCAAATGAACGGCCTTGCACACCTTGGTCAAAAGCGATGCCAGCCACCCCAGCAAGAGGGGTACGACGACGGCAATCAGCACAAAGGCAAAGATGTGCCCAACGCCATCGGACGTACCAGTCGCAGAGGAGAGGATGTTGCCGAATTTATCATAAAGAGCAATGGCAAGCACAATGCCTACCATTACTCCCATTAGACTTGCAATCTGCTTGAATGCGCCTTGGACAAAGCCTGCCACTGCGCCTACGAGCAGAACAATCAGAATCAGGATGTCCATTTACAGATGCTGCTTCACCTCAACCTCCGTGAAAGCCTCCAAGATATCGCCCTCGCGAATATCGTTGTAGTTCACCAGGGAGATTCCACAGTCGAAGTTGTTCGAGACTTCCTTCACGTCGTCCTTGAAGCGCTTGAGGGCGTTGATGTCGGCCGTGTGGACTACGATGCCGTCGCGAATGACGCGGATTTTGTCGCTCCGGTGGATTTTTCCGTCGGTGACGAACGCGCCCGCAACCGTTCCGACCTTCGTAATCTTATAAACCTGCCGCACTTCGGCCGTACCCGTGTACTCTTCCTTGATATCGGGCGCGAGCATGCCCTCCATCGCACTCTTCACTTCCTCTATTGTGTCGTAGATGATGGAGTAGAGACGGATATCGACACCCTCTTGCTCGGCAAGGCGGCGTGCCGATTGCGACGGACGCACTTGGAATCCGATGATGATGGCATCGGACGCTTTGGCCAGCGAGACATCGCTCTCGGAAATCTGTCCGACAGCCTTGAAAATGACGTTCACCTGAATCTTTTCGGTGGACAGCTTGATGAGCGAGTCGCTCAACGCCTCGATGGAGCCGTCCACATCGCCCTTCACAATCAGGTTGAGGTCTTGAACGCCACCGACGGCAATGTCATGCGCAATGTCCTCGAGCCCCTTGCGCTTCGTGGTGCGGATACCCTGCTCGCGCTTCAGTTGCTCGCGCTTGGTTGCCAGCTCGCGTGCCTCCTGCTCGGTTTCCATCACATGGAACGTGTCGCCCGCCGTGGGCGCGCCGTTCAAGCCGAGAATCAGCGCAGGTTCGGCCGGCAGTGCCTGCTGGATGCGCTGCCCGCGCTCGTTGAACATGGCCTTAATCTTGCCCCAGTGCGTTCCTGCCAACACGACATCGCCTTGGCGCAACGTCCCGTTCTGGACCAGCACCGTGGCCACATAGCCACGCCCCTTGTCGAGGGAGGACTCAATGACCGATCCCGTCGCCTTGCGGTTGGGATTGGCCTTCAAGTCCAGCAAGTCGGCCTCAAGCAGCACTTTCTCCATCAGTTCATCGACATTGACGCCCTTTTTGGCAGAAATGTCCTGACTTTGGTACTTACCGCCCCAGTCCTCCACAAGGTAGTTCATGGCGGCAAGCTGTTCCTTTATCTTCTCGGGGTTCGCTCCGGGCTTATCTATCTTGTTGATGGCGAACACCATCGGGACACCCGCAGCCACGGCATGGCTGATGGCCTCCTTGGTTTGGGGCATGATGTCGTCGTCGGCTGCAATGATGATGATGGCGATGTCCGTTACTTTCGCGCCACGCGCACGCATGGCGGTGAAAGCCTCGTGGCCAGGGGTGTCGAGGAACGTGATGTGCTTTCCGTTCGCCATCTTCACGTTGTAAGCTCCAATGTGCTGCGTGATGCCGCCCGCTTCGCCTGCGATGACATTTGTCTTGCGGATATAGTCGAGCAACGAGGTCTTACCATGGTCGACGTGTCCCATGACAGTAATGATAGGCGCACGTGGCTGGAGGTCTTCCTCCTTGTCGGCCTCCTCTTCGATGGCATGGGAGACATCCTCACTGACGTACGACGTGGAGTAGCCAAACTCCTCGGCTACGAGGTTGATTGTTTCCGCATCCAAACGCTGGTTGATAGACACCATGATGCCAATCGACATGCAAGTTCCGATAATCTGCGTGACAGGCACATTCATCATCGTGGCCAGTTCGTTGGCTGTGACGTACTCGGTCAGTTTCAGCACTTTGCTTTCTGCATTCTCGGCCATTTCCTCCTCCGCCATGCGGTTGTGCACAGCCTCGCGCTTGTCCTTGCGGTACTTCACGCCCTTCTTCATCTGCTTGGATGTGAGACGTGCCAGCGTTTCCTTTACCTGCTTTGAAATTTCCTCGTCCGTCAGCTCTGGCTGCTTGACAGGAGCATTCTTCTTGCCCTTCTTTGTCTTGCCTTGCCCCTGCTGCTGGTTCGGACGGTTGCCAGCTCCACCAGCCGCATTGCCGTTGCCATTCTTCTTGGGTTTTCCGTTGTTGTTGCCTTGCAGCTGGTTGGAAGCAGCCGTCACATCCACGCGCTCCTTGTTGATGCGGTTGCGTTTTTTCTTCTTGGTCGCATCCGCACCCTGCGCGCCGGCCGCCCCGTTCTGGCCATTGGCCGACGCACCAGGCTTGTGCTGCCCTTGGCCGCGATTCGCCTTGCTCTTTTTGTCAGGACGGGTCTTGGAGTTAAGATTGCCCAAGTCCATAAACCCGACGGTCTTGAACTGGATGCCTGGCCCGGGCGAAGAGGGGCGGAAGATGCCATCGTCAGCCTTTGCTTCGGCTGCGGGTGCTTCCGGCTGTTCCGTTTTTTCCTCTTCAGGCTTCTCCTCGACAACAGGTGCGGCAACTTTCTCGGTTTCCACGCCAGGCGCGTCCACATTGGAAGCCTCCACTTCGGGGGCTTTCTCAACCGGCTTTTCTTCCTCCAATTGAGCGGTGCCTTCTTCATGCCGTGCCACTGAATCGGGCTTAGAGGCCGTGGCCTCTTTCTCCTCTACCGCCGGGACGGGAGCGTCTGGCACAGACGGTGCAGAAGCCGCTTTTTCCTTGTTTTGCTGAATATCCGAAATGTTCCCGAGCACCTTAAATTTCTGCTTGGTCTCGCTCGGCGTATGGAAAATCTCATCTTTCCGCCGCGTAGTCTCCTCGTGTTCCTTGCGCGCCTCCGCCTCCTGGCGCTTGCGCTCCTCCTCTTCCTTCACACGGCGCTCGTTGCGTTCCAAACGCTCGCGTTCTTTTCGCTTCTGAATGTCAGTACGAATCTTCTCATTCTTATTCTTGTCCGCGCCAAAAGCACCCATGAGCAAGTCGTATTGCTCATCCGTGAGCTTCGCGTTAGGGCTGGCATCTTCCAACGCCTTGTTCTTCTTTTGCAGGAACTCCGCCACGGTGTTGAGCCCCACATTCAATTCCTTTAATGCTTTGTTTAGTCTTACTGGCATTCTATCGTTCGTTTTACATCCAACATTCGGCGTGGTGTCCTCTCCAAAACCTATATCGGTGCTTTTGTTTGACAATCTTATACTCTATCTTACATTCCCTCTTGCCTACGCCTGCGGAGCATCACTCTTCGAACTCTGCGCGAAGGACGCGCAGCACCTCGTCCACGGTGTCCTCCTCCAAGTCGGCTTTTTCAATCAGCATCTCACGGGGAGCGTTCAGCACTGCCTTCGCCGTGTCAAGCCCAAGCCCCTTGATAGCCTCGATAATCCACTCGTCGATTTCGTCCTTGAACTCATCGAGATAGATATCCTCATTGTCCACGTCCTCGCCATCAATCTCGCGGAACACGTCGATGGTGTAGCCCGTCAGCATACTTGCCAGCTTAATGTTCATGCCGTTCTTGCCAATGGCGAGCGACACCTGGTCGGGCTGCAAATATACCTCCGCCTTCCTGCTCTCCTCGTCAAGGTTGATGGAGGAGATGCGCGCCGGGCTCAGCGCGCGCTGGATGTACAGCTTAATGTTGCTCGTGTAGTTGATAACATCGATGTTCTCATTGTGGAGCTCACGGACGATGCCGTGGATGCGGCTTCCACGCACGCCCACACAGGCACCGACGGGGTCGATGCGCTCGTTATAGCTCTCCACTGCTATCTTGGCGCGCTCGCCCGGAATGCGCGCAATCTTGCGAACCGTAATCAGCCCGTCGCTGATTTCGGGCACCTCCGCCTCCAGCAGGCGTTGCAGGAACTCGGGCGCCGTGCGCGAAAGGATAATCTTCGGATTGTTGTTCAAGTTGTCCACACGGAGCACGACAGCGCGCGTGGCCTCGCCCTTGCGGTAGAAGTCGCCGGGTATCTGCTCCGACTTCGGCAGCAGCAACTCGTTGCCCTCGTCGTCCAACAGCAGAATCTCGCGCTTCCAAATCTGGTAGACCTCAGCCGTGACGACCGTACCCACCTTGTCGATGTACTTGTTGTAAAGGTTGTCGTGCTCCAGCTCCAGAATCTTCGCAGCCATCGTCTGGCGCAGGTTCAGGATGGCGCGACGGCCGAAATCGGCGAAATGCACCTTTTGGCTCACCTCCTCGCCCACCTCGTAGTCGGGGTCTTCCTTCTGCGCCTCCGACAGCGAGATTTCCGTCGCCTCGTTCTTCACCTCTCCGTCGGGTACGACCGTACGGTTCCAATAAATCTCAAAGTCGCCTTTCTCAGGATTCACAATCACGTTGAAGTTGTCGTCGTGTCCGTACATCTTTTGGAGCACGCTGCGGAACGAGTCCTCAATCACGCTCACCAGCGTGGTCTTGTCGATGTTCTTCGTCTCCTTGAAATCCCGGAACGTCTCTATCAGGTTCACATTGTCCTTTGAGTTCTTTGCCTTTGTAGCCATAAGTCTGTTGCGCGTATCCCTGCGCCGCGTTCATGGAAGGAGAGCCTCCGCTGCCGCGCAATCAACGCCTTGTATTTTTTTTGATTTATATTTTTCGGTATAATGTCACTTCTTTTCTTTTCGGGGAGGGGATGTCCTGAATCACTGGAAGTCGATTTCCGCCCTCACCCACTTCACATCGCCATAGCCGAAGCGGAAGTCCACGTCCACCCATTGCGGGCGCTTCTTGCCCTCCACCCGCTGTTTCTCATGCACCGTCAGCACGAAGCCCTCCGCGTCGGCCGCCGAAAGGACACCGCCCATCTTCTTGCCGGCCACAGTCAGCAGCTCCACCTCGTTGCCCACGTTGTTCACATACTGCTGGAGTACCTTGAACGGCTGTCCGATACCGGCAGACCCCACCTCAAGCTCATAGTCTTCCACATCCCGGTCCAGCCGCTCCTCGATAAACTTGCTCAGCTCGCAGCAGTCCTCGATCCACACGCCGTCCTTGTGGTCGATTTCAACGGCAATCTTGTTCTCCGCATCCACCGACGCATCCACGAGGAAGTATTCTTTGTCCTTGAGCCACTCCTCTGCCAGCTCCCTTACTTTCTGTTTGTCAATCATTGTGCTGTTACGAATGCATTGCGCTTCACTGCAAATGACAAAGGAGGAACTCGATAGCCCCTCCTTGTCTCTGCGCTGCAAAGATACGCACTATTTTCTTATTGCCAAAGTTTTTTCGTTCCAAAAACCAATCTCGGGCAAATTCGCAACGCGCCCCGGCATTCCGGAGAGAATTCCCGCAAGAGGGCGGGCCGCCCGCCTTCTTTTTGCTTTCGTCAGCGGCATTCCCTCAGCTCGGATTTCAAGGAAGCGCGCGGCACGCCCAGCGCGATGGCCTGCTCGAAATCACGGAGCGCGAGCCGCTTGTTTCCGCGCCGCTTGTGCAGACGGGCGCGCGACAGCCAGCAGCGGACATTCCGCGGGTCGCGGCGGACGGCCTTGTCCAAGTCCATCAGGGCCTGTTCGGGCTGGCGGTTCTCCACGTACATGTCGGCGCGCACGCCATACAGCTCCACCGAATCGGGGTACATGGCGACAAGCCTATTCATGCGGCCAATGGCGTCGTCCAGACGCCCGGTGGTCTGAAGCAGGACGGCGAGCCCGAGCTGCGCCGAATAGTTCTGCGGCAAGACCTCGAGCACGCGCTCGTAGTCGCTGCGCGCCTCGGCATACTCCTTTCGCTGGGAGCGGGCGTAGGCGCGGAAGTTGCGCGCCTCCACATTCTGGGGGTTGATGTCCAGGACGGCGTCGAGGTCGTTCAGGGCTTTGGGCAGGATGTCCAGCCGGAGATAGAACGCAGCACGCGACATCAGCATGGCCACGGACCCAGGCGCAAGGCCGATGGCCTGCGTGTAGGCGTCGAGTGCGGCATCGGCCAGCCGCTTGTCCTCGGGACGCCTCCAATACTGGCGTTCCCGCACCTTGCCAAGGCTGTTGTAAGTGAGCGCGTTGCGCGCATCCTGCGGCGACAAGGCCAGCGCGCGTTTGAGGCAGTCCTCCGCCAAGCCCAGGCTGTCGCGCCGGACGGCATCCAACGCCTCGGACACGTAGTCCTCGTAGGTCTGCGCCCCGGCCGCCAGTACACGTCCCAGGCAAAAGGCGAGGCACAGGAGAATCCGACTTTTCATGGCGTTTTTCAGCATCAAGTCCTAATAGCCGGGCCGGTAGCGGTCCTCGTCCTTGTCTTCGAGCATCGAGAGGTAGGAATTGTAGCGGCTCACGCTAATGTCGTGCCGCTCCACGGCAGCGCGCACAGCGCACCCCGGCTCGTGGGTGTGCGTACAGTTGTTGAAGCGGCAATCCGACGAGAACCGGAATATTTCCTTGAAATAGTGCCCCACCTCCTCGCGCTCCATGTCGAACGTGCCAAAGCCCTTGATGCCCGGCGTGTCGATGACGTACGACAGCGGCGCGCCTCCGTCCAGACCGCTTTCCACGGGGAACATTTCGGAGAAAGTCGTGGTGTGCTTACCCGTGTTGTAGGCGTCCGAGATTTCAGCGGTGCGCAGGTGCAGCGTCGGGAAGAGGCTGTTGACGAGCGTCGATTTCCCCACTCCGCTGTTTCCGCTCAGCAGGGTGACACGCCCCGCAAGCAGCCCGCGGAGAGCCTCGACGCCCTCGCCCGTGACCGCCGACGCACAGCGGCACTGGTAGCCGATTGCCTCGTAGAGGTCGCACATTCCCCGCAGCAGGTCTTTCTCATGGCCCTCCTCCAGCAAGTCCGTCTTGTTGAACACCAGCACGACGGGAATCCTGTACGCCTCGGCCGAGGCCAAGAAGCGGTCGATGAACGTGGTGGAGGTCTCCGGGCTTTTCAGCGTGGCTATCAGCAGGCACTGGTCCACGTTGGCGGCAATGATGTGCGACTGCTTCGAAAGGTTCGTCGCCTTCCGCACCACATAGTTCCGGCGGTCGTCAATCTCCGTGATGAGCGCCGTGCGGTCGGGCTGCGGAACGAACGCCACCCCGTCGCCGATGGCCACGGGATTGGTGGAGCGGATGCCCTTCAGACGGAAATTCCCCTTCACCTTTGCGTCCCACAGCGTCCCGTCGTCGGCGCGGACCGTGTACCAGCTTCCCGTGTTCCGAATGACAAGGCCGTGCATAGGCAGCGTGGAGGCCGGGAGCGGACGTGCCGCCCCCGGCTTTCCGGCTTTACACCGTCATGATTTCCTTGTTCTTGGCCTCCAGCATTGCGTCAATCTGCTTGACGAACTTGTCGTGGAGTTTCTGCACCTTCTCCTCCGCGTCCTTTTCCACGTCCTCGGGAACGCCGTTCTTCACGCTTTTCTTCAGCTTCTCGATGGCGTCGCGGCGCGCGTTGCGGATGCTCACCTTGGCCGCCTCGCCCTCCTTCGAGCACAGTTTCGTCAAGTCCTTGCGGCGTTCCTCCGTCAGGGCGGGGATGCCCAGCCGGATGATTTCGCCGTTGTTCTCGGGCATGATGCCCACGGGCGAGTCGATGATGGCCTTCTCGATGGCGCGTATCATCGACTTGTCCCACGGCTTGATGGCGATGCTGCGCGCGTCGGGGGTCGAAAGGCTGGCCACGTTCGACAGCGGCACCATGCTGCCGTAGCTGTCCACGCGGATGGCGTCGAGGATATGCACGTTGGCCTTTCCTGCGCGGATGCGGCCCAGCGTCTCCTCAAGGTGCATGGACGCGAGCTCCATCAACTCCTCCGCTGCATCCAAATAAGTCTTTACATCTTCCATATATAAATAGGTATAAGTGCGGCGGCCGGGCGCGCGCGGCAAGCGCCTCGCGCCTGCTCCCGCCGCAGGTTTAGAAAAGTCCGTCCGTTTAGTCGTCCAGAATCTTGCAGCCCCCGCAAGGCTTCATCTGCTTGAAGAAGTCGTTGCCCTTGTCGTCGACGAGGATGAACGCGGGAAAGTCCTCCACCTCTATCTTCCAGATGGCCTCCATGCCGAGCTCGGGATATTCCACGCACTCGATGCTCTTGATGTTGTTCTGCGCCAGGATGGCGGCGGGGCCGCCTATCGAGCCGAGGTAGAAGCCGCCGTGCTTCTTGCAGGCCTCGGTCACCTGCGGCGTGCGGTTGCCCTTGGCCAGCATGACCATCGAGCCGCCATGGCTCTGGAACAAGTCCACGTAGGGGTCCATGCGGTTGGCCGTCGTCGGCCCCATCGAGCCGCAGGGCATGCCCGCCGGTGTCTTGGCCGGGCCGGCATAGTAGATGGGGTGGTCCTTGATGTAGTCGGGCAGGTCCTCGCCGCGGTCCAGGCGTTCCTTCAGCTTGGCGTGGGCGATGTCGCGCCCCACGATGATGGTGCCGTTGAGCGACAGGCGGGTGGAGACGGGATACTGGCTGAGCTGCCTGCAGACCTCGCCCATCGGCCGGTTCAGGTCCACGCGCACCACGTCGCCCTCGCCAGCCCTGCGGAGTTCCGCCGGAATCAGCTCGCCGGGGTTGTCGTCCATCTTCTCAATCCAGATGCCGTCCTTGTCGATTTTCGCCTTGATGTTGCGGTCGGCCGAGCAGCTCACGCCAAGCCCGACGGGGCACGATGCGCCGTGGCGCGGCAGGCGGATGATGCGCACGTCGTGCGCCATGTACTTCCCGCCGAACTGCGCGCCGAGGCCGATTTTGTAGGCCTCCTGGAGGATGCGCCTCTCCAGCTCCACGTCGCGGAACGCGCGCCCCGTCTCGTCGCCCGTCGTGGGCAGGCTGTCGTAGTAGTGGGTCGATGCCAGCTTCACCGTCAGCAGGTTTTTCTCGGCGCTCGTCCCGCCAATCACGAAAGCGATGTGGTAGGGCGGGCAGGCCGCCGTGCCGAGGCTCTTCATCTTCTCAATCATGAAGGGCACGAGCGTGGCCGGGTTGAGCAGGGCCTTCGTCTCCTGGTAGAGGTAGGTCTTGTTGGCCGAGCCGCCGCCCTTCGTCACCATCAGGAAGCGGTACTCCATGCCCTCCGTGGCCTCGATGTCGATTTGCGCGGGCAGGTTGCACTTCGTGTTCACCTCCTCGTACATCGACAGGGGGGCGTTCTGCGAGTAGCGCAGGTTGTCCTCCGTGTAGGTGTCGTACACGCCCTTGGCAAGGTGCTCCTCGTCGCAGAACCCGGTCCACACCTGCTGTCCCTTCTCGCCGTGGATGATGGCCGTGCCCGTGTCCTGGCAGAGCGGGAGCTGCCCCTTGGCCGCCACCTCGGCGTTGCGGAGGAACGTCAGCGCCACATACTTGTCGTTGTCGCTCGCCTCGGGGTCGCGCAGAATCTTGGCCACCTGGCGGTTGTGGCTGCGGCGGAGGAAGAAGCTCACGTTGTGGAACGCCGCCCTCGACAGCAGCTCCAGGGCCTCGGGCGCCACCTTCAGGATGGGCTTTCCCTCGAACTCGCCTACACTGACGTACTGGTCGGTCAGCTTCACGTACTCCGTATCGTCAGTGCCCGTCTGGAACATTGGCGCATACCTAAATTCCGGTGCTTTTGCCATAATCTTCTTTTCTTGGTAGAATTAAGTGAAATGCTTTGTCGTTTTCAGTGCAAACTTACACAAAAAGCCCGAATTGGGCAAGCCGCCACAAGATTTATGCGCGCCCGCCCTCAAAACCAGGGCTTTCCAGCCGCGGCCTTTTCCCTTTTCCTCCGCAGTGAAAAGCGTCCGCGGAGAAAATATTTTTTGTCTGCGGACGAAATACTTTTCCTCCGCGGAGCGCGGAAATTTTCTCCGCAGAGGTTTTCCAGCCGCTCCGCAGTGTTTTTTACAGGACACACAACACACTGGAAACAAGCAATATGTGCCGCGAGAAAAAGTCCCACGGGAGCAACGACCGAGAATCGGGGGCGGCGGCCTGCCCTTCCCGGCCGCTGGGCCGACATTTCCAAAAGTTTTTTGTCATTCTGACACTCTTTTGAAATAAAAGCGTTACTTTTGCAACGGACTACGCACCTGACACCTAACCATGACCGACTACGATTCACGAATCCATTCGCTGCTGGGCGAGATGTCCCCCATCACGCTCGGCGAGATGTCGGGCATCAAGCTGATGAACCGCATCGACACGAAGTTCGTGGCGTCGAAACGCCAGCTCGTGGAGATGCTGCGGCTGACCATCGGGAAGTACTACGTGCAGGAGGTCGGCGGCGACCGCATCAGCCCCTACCGCACGACCTACCTCGACACCGACGGCCACGAGCAGTACCTGCAGCACCACAACCGCCGCGCGCGGCGCACGAAGGTGCGCGTCCGCACCTACCTCAGCTCGGGCGACCTCACGTTCCTGGAGGTGAAGCGGAAGAACAACCACGCGCGGACGAAGAAGAACCGCATCCGGGTGGTCAGCCTGGAGGAGGCGGCACGGACGGAGGGGGCGGCCGAGCTGGTGTTCGACCGCACGAGCCTCGAGCTGGGGGCGATGCACCCCGTGGTGCAGAACCACTTCAACCGCATCACGCTGGTGAACATGGGGAAGACGGAGCGGCTGACCATCGACTTCGACGTGCGCTTCCACAACTTCGAGACGCACACCGACCGCGACACCGGCAACATCGTCATCATCGAGCTCAAGCGCGACGGCAACATCTACTCCCCCATCACGAACATCCTGCGCGACCTCCACATCCGCCCGACGGGATTCTCGAAGTGCTGCATCGGCATGGCCATGACCGACCCCCGCCTCAAGCAGAACAACTTCAAGCCCAAGCTCCGGCTGCTCCGGAAAATCAACGCCGACGACACGTACCGCATCCGCTACGACGAGGACATCTGCTGAGCGGCGCGCCGCAAGGCCCAGAACCGAAACACACCCACTAACCCCAAACACGACAGTCACGGCCACCGCCCGCAGCGCGTGGCGCGCCGGCCCAAGGAAAACACCCCGACCACACACGATGGACACACTCAACGAATTTATCTCGTCGCTCACGAGCGACACGTGCAGAATCGTGGACCTGATTCTGCGACTGATGGTGAACACAACGTTCTGCTTCATCCTGGCGCGCGCGTTCTACTTTCCCAAGAGCCGCCGCCGCGACTTCTTCTTCACCTACATCCTCGTGGGGTTCGCCATCTTCATGCTCATCCACCTGATGGGCGACGCGAAAATCAAGACGGGCATCGCCATGGGCCTTTTCGCCATCTTCTGCATCATGCGCTACCGCACCGAGTCGGTGCCCATCCGCGAAATGACCTACCTCTTCGTCATCATCGCCATGGCGGCCATCAACGGACTGGCGTGGGCCGCCGACATCTCCGGCAAGCACCCCAACTTCCTGGGTCCGGAACTGACCTCCATCGGCGAGCTGATTCTCACCGACCTCTGCTTCGTGGCCGCCGTGTGGATTGCGGAGGGGCGCAAATGGGTGCGCGGCCTCTCGTCGAAGTACATCAACTACGACAAAATCGACCTCATCACGCCCGACCGCCGCGAGGAGCTGATTGCTGACCTCAAGAAGCGGACGGGGCTCGACATCACGCACGTGGAGATTGGCTCCATCGACTTCCTCAAGGACATGGCGCTCATCAAGGTGCTCTACCACAACGACGGCATGCAGGGCGAATCGCCCAAGAAGATGCCGAAAATGTACGAATAGGCGGGAAAGGCGCAGCGCACCCCCAAGCCCGGCCCCGCCCCGACAACCACCGCAAAGACATCCCATCATGAGAAAACGAACACTTTTAGCCCTCTTGTCCGTGCTCGCCACGGCAACGGCACTCGCCCAGTCCGCCGGCGACGACTTCGGAGCGGACGTGTCCATCGAAGTGGAGAAGAAACTCGCCAAGCGGCTGTCGCTCGGCGTGGAGGGCAACTTCCGCACGCAGAACGACTCGGAAGACCCCGAGCGCTGGCGCGTGGGCGTGGGGCTGTCCTACAAGTTCTTCCAGACCGCCGACAAGAAGTTCAGCCTCAAGGCCAACGCCGGCTTCGAGTACATCTGGAAATACTACCCGCGCGACTCCACCGCCAAATACGACGACTTCCGCTACGACGACAACGGCAAGCTGATCGGCACCCCGGACGACTACTGGAAAGGCTACAACGAGGACCTGAGCCATTGGCGCAACCGCTACCGCGCATACGCGGGCGTGTCGGGCACGTACAGCCCCAGCAAGCGGTGGTCGTTCCAGCTGAAGGAGACCGTACAGTACAACCACTACTGCAAAGCCACGCACACCGAGAACAAGTGGAGGCTGAACGACGACGACGAGCCTTACCTGAAGGAACAGGAGAAAGAGACCTCCCGCGTGAAGGACCGCTGGGTGCTGCGCTCCAAGCTGACCACGGAATACAACGTCAAGGGGCTGCCGTTCAACCCCTACGCCAGCATCGACTACGGCTGCGGGCTCAACTACTCGTGCAGCAAATGGAAGTACACCGTCGGCTGCGACTGGAAGGTGACGCGCGCGCACAAGGTGTCGCTCTTCTACCGCTACCAGACGGAGAACGACGACGACGAGCCCGACGGACACATCGTGGGACTCTCCTACAAACTTTCCCTATAGAAACCCCTAAACGGCACAAACAATGAAACGACTTTTTCTCGTGGCCGCAGCCACACTGATGACGCTCAGCCTATGGGCTGACGGCATCAACCTCTACATCGTCAAGACATCCAGCACGACGGACACCTACGCCCTGACCGACTTGCAGAAAATCACATTCTCCGGCGGCAACGTGGTCGTCACGCCCAAGAGCGGCACGGCAAGCAGCGTGGCCATCGCCGACATCGGCCGCATGTACTTCGACACGGAGGAAGGCAACTGCATCGGGCAACTGCCGTCCGGCAGCTGCGTGGACTGGGACGGCAGCGTCCTCCGCATCGACGGGATGGACGGAGGCGACGTGAAAGTGTTCCAGACGAGCGGCACGCTCGTGGCCAGCCAGCCAATGGGCGGCCAATGCCGCATCGACCTGTCGCACCTGCCGAAAGGCATCTATGTGGTCAGCGCCAACGGCAGCAATTTCAAGATTCACAAAAAATAGCAGTACCCCATGCGCACGACACTTACCGCCATCGCCCTGCTCAGCCTCGCGCTGTCCGCACAGGCACAAACGGAAGGCAGCCCCCGGAAAATCTACGTCTGCGAGGGCTACGACTACGACGACATTGAGGTGAAGGCAGGCGAAACGGAATTCAAGTACAGCCCCGACGGCAGCAGCGTCAGCATCGGCGGCGAGAGCTACCTTCTGGCCGACATCGACTCCATCACGTTCGCCGAGCCGCAATACCCGCACATCAGCGTGGTGTTCAGCGAAAGCACGGCCAAGGTGACGATTCCGGCCAGCTGCCCGGGCGTGACCGCCAGCGTATCGGGCGCGCACGTCACCCTGACGAACACCAACACCGCCACGGAGTACATGTACGTCCTGGAGGGGCAGTCGTCCAACGGCTCATTCACGCTCAACGCCAACTACAAGACCCGCATCCTGCTCAAGGACCTCACGCTCACAAGCCAAAAGGGAGCGCCGATAGACATCGAATGCGGCAAGCGCATCGAGGTGAAGCTCCAGAAGGGCGCGACCGTGACGCTGGAAGACCAGGCAAGCGGGGCGCAAAAGGCCTGCTTCTTCACCAAGGGCCACCTGGAAATCAAGGGAAAGGGCACGCTGAACATCACGGGCAACGCGCGCCACGCCCTGTGCGCCAAAGAGTACCTGCGCATCAAGCCGTCGGCCGGCACCATCAACATCCTCAAGGCGGCGAATGACGGAGTCCATTGCGGAAGGGGCGACAAGACCCGCCCCGAAGACTGCCAGTTCATCATGAACGGCGGCGTCCTCAACATCGCCAACTGCTCCAAGGACTGCATCGACACCGACGACTACGGGACGGCCATCCTCACGGGAGGCACCATCAAGATGGAGGTCGCGCAGCAAGATGGAAACGGGCTGAAGACAGACTCCATCCTCTACATGACGGGCGGCGACATCGTGGTGAACGTGACGGGCGACCTCAGCCGGGGCATCCGTTACAACTATGACGCATTCCTCGACGGCGGAACCATCAGCGGAACCATCAGCGGCAACGGCTCGAAAGGCATCAAGGCCAAGAAGAACACAAAGCTGTCAGAGCTGGTACTCAATGGCGGCGACGTGCATTTTCGCGGTACAGACGTGGAATTTCACGTCACCGGCACGACATCGTCCCAGGACGGCAGCAAGTGCGGCGGCATCCGCATCGACAAAGACCTCTACCAAACAGCGGGCGACCTCAAGATGCACGTCACGGGGACAGACGCAATCGGCATTGAGGTGATAGGAAATACCTACCGGACAGGAGGCACCGCTTCCGAATAAACCGGGCTCCGCCCAACAGGCATCCTTGTCCCCACCGCCCCAATGGCGGCGGGGACTTTTCGTATTCGCCCCACACGCCTCGCCATCCTGCCCGCACAGCGTCTGTGCTGCCACGGAGCTGCAACAAAACTCGCGGCCACAGGGCGTTTGCAGGAGGAAATCCTAAAAAAAAGGCTTCGCGCCAAGTTAATGGAAAAGAAAACATTATCTTTGCACGTTAAGGAAATAAAAAAATGGCACCGCCTGCCGGCCTGCAAAGCAAGCATCATCAGAAAGCACCCACCTATGGAACACCTCATTGCGAACTCTGGCATTCAGTTCATCGAGCGAGAAGTGGAGTTCAACCCCACAGAGCCACTCATCATGCCCAACGGCAAGACACTGAAATACACGTTCTGCGAGACTGTGGACTTCATGTCCATGACCAAGACATTCGACCTGCTCTATTACCACACAGGCAGCAGCACCTACATTCCGGTCGGCGAGCTGTGCGACAGCGACAAGATTGAGCGCCGCCCCAACGGGCGCGAGTTCTTCGACGAGACGGGACTGGTCAAGATGTTGGAGGGGGAGCTCACGACCCTCTTCTCATCGTACAACGACGAGGACGAGGGCGTTTACAGCATCAACTCGCTGGGCAGTTTCCGCGTGAAAGACCCGGCAGACGGGCACAGCGTCGTCTCCGCCTTCAACCTGCTGCTGGGCCATTGGCTGCCCATGCCGATGTTTGAGCGCGAGATTGACGGAGTGACGGCCAACCACCCGCTTGGATGGTGCCGCATGAAGATGGAGAAGACTGGCGACGGAACGAAGAAAGGCACGGCACGCTATCGGCTGGTGTGGGCGTTCGACACGCAGCTGGGCAGCCAGGCGCAGTCGGCCCTCCGCCCGTATTTCTACGAGGACGAGGACGAGGAGACGAAAACGTTCGCTCTCTGCAATCGCGCCGACGAGATGCTGGACTTCATGTCGACGGGAGAGACGTTCCACGCATTCTCCGACTACATCGCCGCCCTGCTCCGCATCAACCCACAGCACGACGACACGAAGAAATACATCGCCTACTACATCTATTTCGTCAATTTCATCCGCCTGCTCGGAGCGTCGCCCAGCGTGACGCTGCACAACCTAAAGAAGAAAGACATCGGCGTGGACCTGGTGCTCGACATCGGCAACTCGCGCACCTGCGGCGTGCTGTTCGAGGAGGGCGACTTCACCAAATCCATGATGCTGGAGCTGCGCGACCTGTCGAAGCCCTGGCTGACTTACGAGAAGCCTTTCGACATGCGCCTCGTGTTCCGAAAGGCGGACTTCGGGAACGACATCGTGCTTGACGACGACCTCTTCAGCTGGAAGAGCTTCGTCCGCATCGGCGACGAGGCCAAGCGGCTCGTTTACCGCTCGTTAGAGGAGGAGGGGCTGAGTGAGCGGACGACCAACTATTCGAGCCCGAAGCGTTACCTGTGGGACTTGAAGCCCTTTGAACACCGATGGGAGTTCCTCACCACCATTGACGACCCGTTCAACGTCCGCCTTTCCAGCAACCTGTACATCCCCACCCTCTCTGACTACTTCGACGAGAACGGGCAGTTCCTGCCCGACGGCAGCGACGGGCTGGGCGGTGTCGATGGCAGCGAGACGAAGTTCTCGCGCTCGTCACTCATGACGTTCGTCTTCATCGAAATCATCCAGCAGGCCATCGCGCAAATCAACTCCATCAAGTTCCGGACGAAGCACGGGGACATGGACTGCCGCCGCTCGCTGCGCAGCCTCATCATCACCTGCCCGACGGCCATGCCCATGGCCGAGCAAGTGAAACTGCGGCAATGCGCAGTGGATGCCTACGCGGCATTGGGCAAGTGCATCTCCCTGCCGGGCGACATCGCCATCACGCCGTCGCCATCGTCGCTGCAAGTCAAGGACGACTTCGACGAGGCCAAACAAAGGTCGTGGAGCTACGACGAGGCATCGTGCTGCCAGCTCGTCTATCTCTACGCCGAGATTGCACAACGCTACAACGGAGAAATCCACAAGTTCTTCGAGTTGAAAGGACACGTCCGTCCCGAATTAAAAGAAGAAGGTTACGAAGGAAACGCCCTGACCATCGGGACCATCGACATCGGCGCCGGCACCACCGACATCATGGTCTGCGCCTATGAGTGCGAGGGAGAGGGGCGCAGCCGCATCACTCCCATCCCCCTCTTTTGGGACAGCTTCTACTTGGCTGGCGACGACATCTTGCGCAACATCGTGCAGAACACCGTTATCGAGGGCCAGGAGCTCGGCGTCCCCGACATGGGCAACATTGCCAGCGCCACGGCCGCGCGCCTTTTGGGCATGAGCGATGCCGAGCTGCACGAATTGCCCTGCCTCAAAGAAAACCCCGTCTACAAATCGAAGGTGGAGGACATTCTCCGCAGCAACGACCCCCAAACACGAGAAAGCCAAATACGCGCATTTGCATCGAACCTCATCCATGACTTCTTCGGGCAGGACAGCGCCATGATGTCGTACAAAGACCGCCGCTGCCGCGTGGACTTCAACACACAGATATCACTGCCCATCGCACAGAAATGGATGGACTTGTCGCGCCTCAACCGCCCGTCCAAGGTCTACACCTACGGCGAGCTGTTTCCCGACGTGAAGCCGGCCGACTACCTGCTCGACTACTTTGCCCGCCACTTCGGATTCCGCTTTGAGGAACTCAGCTGGCGTTTCGAGCCCAACCAGGTGGCAAACATCGTGAAATCCACCATGGAGCCGCTAATGAAGCAGCTATCCGTCATCCTCTACGCTTACCATTGCGACATCCTCGTCCTGGCCGGCCGGCCAACATCCCTCAACGCCATCACCGAGCTGTTCGTCAAGTACATTCCGCTGTCGCCCAACAGGCTGATACGCCTCAACGACTACCGTGTGGGGCAATGGTATCCATTCGCCGACGGACAAGGGTACTTCTACGACCAGAAGTCGGTCGTGGCCGTCGGAGCGATGATTGGCAGCCTTGCATCCGGGCACGGGTTCAACGGACTGGCCATGGATTTCAGCCGAATGATTAAGACGATGAAATCGACCGCCAACTACCTGGGCGTCTACAACCCGCGGCGCCAGCAGGTGACCACTTCATTCCTCACGCCTACCAACAGCGCGGCCTCACTCGACATCGCGGTGTTCCCGGCTTTCATCGGCTGCAAGCAGTTCGACTCGCCCATCTACCAGGCACGTCCGCTCTATGCCATCTACAACCACAGCAACAAGCCGTCGCTGCGCGTGACAGTGGAGCGGAACTACCACGAAGACCGCGAGCGAATCACCATCGAGGAAGCCTGTGACAACCAAGGCAACACCGTGCCCAAGGCGCAGGTGGAGCTGGTGCAACAATCTCTCGTGGACGATGGGAAATACTGGCTCGACAAGGGAGAATTCGAACTGTCTATCAAATAACGACGCAAGCATCATGGCAAACAACATATCAGGACACATCGAGACCATCAACGAGTCGTTGGCGTGGATTAAGAACAACAAGCCAGAACAGTACGACCAGCGTTTCCTGCAGCTCGTGGAGGAACGCCGCAAGTTGCGAAAGATGGCCAACACCCAGAAAGAGAATCCGGCTATCGCGGCTTTTGGCGAGAGCCAAAAAGGAAAGTCGTACCTCATTGGCAACCTGCTGCAGAAAGACCAGGCTCCTTTCATGGTGAGCGTGAGGGAGACCGGCAAGGACATCAATTTCGTGCAGAGCATCAACCCCATCGGCGACAAGAAAGAGGCGACAGGCGTAGTAACGCGCTTCACGTCGTTCAAGAACCAAGACGGAAGATACGACGCGCAGCATCCCGTCGTCGTGAAACTCTTCTCCGTTGCCAACATTGCGACCATCCTGTGCGACAGCTATTTTCTTGACCTGCTGGACAAAAGGATGTACTCCGACGACGAAATCGAGGCTTTTGCAGCCGACATCTATCAAAAGTACAGAAACCGCAGCGACATTCCGGGCACGCCACTGGTGGAGGACGACATTCTCGACATCAAGGACTATCTCGACAAGTTCGTACCCGACACGCGCGCCTTCCACAGAAAGGGCTTTTTCGACAAACTGGCACTCGTTGTCCGCAAGATTCCCCATAGCGAATGGATTGACGTCCTGAAATACCTGTGGCATGAGAACGCCATCGTCTCAAGCCTGTTCCTGCGCCTTACCGACGCTCTCCGAAAACTGAACTATGCTTCCGAGGTCTATGTGCCCATAGAGGCTGTTCTCCACCATGGCGACAACAAGAACACCATCATGAGCGTGGACTGCCTGAACGGACTTGACGACGCAACGTGGGAGAAAGTTACGGATGTCTATCTGAAAGATGCGAACGGACAGGTTATCCGAGTTCCAGCGTTCAACAAGAGCGAGATGTGCGCCATTTGCGCGGAAACCATCTTCAAGATTGAAGAAGAATACCTGCACGACCAGATGTCGTATTTCTACGACAATGTCCACAACCAGAAGGCCGGCTACATGCCCATACAGACGAAGAACAAGCTGTCGGCATCCGTCACGAAAGACCTGCTGGCCGACAGCGACCTGCTGGACTTTCCCGGGGCAAGGAACCGGCTAAAAATCAAGGAGGAGTTTCTTGACAAGAAGAGTGAGGAAGACGGCACTTCCAATGCCGTCCAAATGCTGCTTCGTGGAAAAGTTGCGTTTTTGTTCAACCATTATAGCGAAAGCCACATCATCAACATCCTTCTCTTCTGCCACGACAACGAGCAGCCGGCAGTCAATGAAATGTACAACATGCTCAACGACTGGGTGACAAAATACGTAGGCAGCAACGCAGAGGCACGCCGCGAAACCATCCAAAAATACGGGAACGTGTCGCCTTTGTTCGTCATCGGGACGAAGTTCAATGTTGATATGATTCAGAAGGACAACAGCGAGCATAATTCCCGCCTGGCCCTCGACCAACGTTGGGAAGGGCGCTTCATCAAAATCCTCTACACGCAGATATTCAAGGCTGACAGCGTGGACTGGTTCAAGAACTGGGACACACGCGGCAACACATTCAAGTACTGCTATATGTTGCGCGACTATAAATACTCGGGGTGCACGGGCTCGGGCAACAACCTGTACGAGGGCTACAACGAGGCCGATGCCAAGCCGCGCGAAACGAGGCTGAAGCTCGACCCGGCGTTCTACAACAAGCTCCGCACATCGTTTATTGAAAGTCCTCACGTGCGACGGTTCTTCGCCGATCCCGAAAAGGCATGGGACGTGGCTGCCACCATCAACAACGACGGTGCGCTCTACATCATTGAGCAGCTTTCCATCGTGGCACACAATGCCAATCAGGCTCGTGCATCGCAATTCGAGAAAGACGAGAGAGACATCATGAGCAAAGTGAAATCCATCATGTCAGGCTACCACATCCCGGAGGACAGCGACGCTCTTTTGGAGGACAACATCCGCAAGGCCAACAGCGTGGTGCGCGAACTCGACTTCACCTGCAATGACGACAACTATTATTTCGGACATCTTCTGCAAGCCCTGCAACTGACCGAGTCCGAATGCCTGAAAGAAGTCCACAGGTTGATTCAAGGAACGGAACTCAACGAAACGACCAATAGCTTCAGCAACTACGAAATCATTAAGAAACGCTGTGGAGAGCAGTTCAAGCTGTGCCAGAACGACAGCGAGCGATGGAGATGCCTGATGGATGCCTACGCTTTCGCAAGCCAAGAAGAGGCGTCCAGCTACTTGGAGCGTCGGAACGTGGACGTCAAGATCCTTTTCTCGGGCGAATACAAGAAGAGGCTCAACTCATGCATCATTGCGGATTGCGTGTTCCAACTTTGGGACAAAAAAATACATTCCGAAGAGACCATGAACACATTCACTGGCGAGCAGTCGTTCGACAGTGTCGTGATGAGCACCCTGTTAGACAACCTTGTGGCCACGGGCAAGGCGGAAAGGGTGACGGACAAACTCTCCGACATCATTGCCGACTACGTGAACGTCGTCAACACCTCCACCATCAACGAAAGCCTCGTGGCCGACATACTCGCCAGCACCATCAGCGACTTCGTGTCCGACTGCGGATTCAGCATCCTTGGTCCAAAGGACATCGAAAAAGTCCGCAAGCTGGCTACAAGCCGCAAGTTGCCCATATTCAAGTACATCGACCGCGAGCGCAAGTCATTCTATGAAGAGCAGGAGCTCACAGAACTTTTCAACGAAATGACAAGCAATCCGCAAGCCATCACACCCGCTTTCGAAAGCAATTACAACCAATGGATTGAGTACATGTACATCTCGTTTGTCGCCCATATCGACATCCCCGACTTCGACCCCGAAGCCAACAAAGCCCTGTCCATTCTCCTCAAAAAAATTGACTGAACATGAAAACGATTCATTTCGGGAAAAACGGCAAGAACGCGAATGTTCCTTTCTGGCAGCCTTGGGGGTGCATGGGATGCCTATGGCGTGTCTTTGTGTTCTTTCTCCTGCTATTACTGATACTCTTCCTGCTTAGCTTGTTTCGCGGATGCAGGAATATGCCATTTGGAAATGACCATCCGACGCTAATTGGCGATGACACCAACGAAACCCCGTACCAACCCGACACGACCCCCGTGGGATGGCCCGGCACCATCGGCGAACAAATTCCCGAACTGCCTGTCCCCGACGACAACACCATCCAGCCCGTCGATTCGTCCGACATCATCACCGACCCTGACAACCGTCGAATTGTGAGTAACCGGCTGAACGTCATACTCGACTCGGATGCCAACGACGAAACATTCAAGAGTTTTGCCCAGCAGTTCAAGAAGCTATATCCCGACGATGCCTACAAAATCATCTTCTACAACACGCAGACGAAGATGCTGCAGCTTTCTGTTCCCTCCAATGAGCGCATCGCCATTAAAGACAAGCTGCCACAGCAAATTACAGGTATCGACTTCAAGGTGTTCCTCGAGGAAGTATTCAACGACCTAGCGGCCAACGAATACCGCCCCAACGATTTGGCTTTCCAATACGAAGACCTCACATGGTACTTCCGCCCCATCCAAGTGTTTGAAGCGTGGAGCATCACGCAGGGGTCTCCCGACATTACCGTGGCCATCGTGGATAGCTACTTCGACCTCAACCAAGCGGACTTGAGGGGCGACCGCATTGTCAGCCCCGTGAGCGTGGAACGCCGCTCAAGAGACGTTTCCCCCGATGAGCGGCTGGCATCCCTACCCGACAGCCATCCGGCAAAGACATCCTACTATCACGGGACAGTCGTAGCTGGAATTGCCGTTGGGAGCATTGACAACCGGGCATTCGCTGCCGGTATTGCCCCAAAATGCAAGTTCATGCCCGTCAGCCTCGGAACGACCATCACCTCCATGCGGGAGATTGAAGGCATCCTCTACGCCATCTACCAAGGCGCGGATGTCGTGAACATCTCCATTGGACTCAATCTTGAATCTTTCAACGAAATGCCCATCGCAAAGCAAGTGCAGATTTCACAAGAGATGTTCGGAGAGGAGGAGGACATTTGGAACTATGTCTATAAAATCGCCAACGAGCGCAATTGCACGCTCGTATGGGCGGCAGGCAATGAAAATGCGTTCACAGCCATCGACCCCACCAAGCGAAACGACGAGACCATTAAGGTGTCAGCCGTTGGCACAGACTTGCAGAAAGCCGATTTCAGCAACTTCGGGAACATTCCGAATCGGAACATCTACCAAAGCACGATTTCCGCACCTGGAGTTGAGATTCTTGGCATACTTCCACACAACCAATACGACCCTCACGAGCCAGGAACGAGCTTTGCCGCTCCCATCATTGCGGGAACTGTGGCTCTGATGAAAAGCCTTGACAAAAATTTGACGAACAAGGAAATCATTAGCATCCTACAATCTACAGGAAAAAGCATCCGGGGAAATGAGAGCATTGGCAAGCTGGTGCAAATCAGAGCAGCCTTGGACAAGGTGAGAAGTCGCACCAACAGCTAATTGAGAAATGTAACGCCACACGACCTCAACAAGAACAAAACAAGCAAACATGGACAAGAACAAGGAGGGACGCATTACCATCGCGAACATCGTCACAATCATAGGTCTGGTCGCTTTCGCCATCTGCTCCTTTTTCGGGCTCTTTTACAAGAGCGGTGGAGAAATTGGCAAGAGCATCCTACTTGCTATCGCTTACAGCGCAGTTGCAGCATTACTGGTTTGGCTAATGGTCAAGTCGAAAGGGGCTGAAAACAGCTTCAATCTATGGCGAGGCTTTGAAATCGGCACAGGAATCCTATATGTGTGCTTCGCTGCCTTCACTGCCATCTACCTGCTGAAATGCTTTTCCGTCAATGGACAAAAGGCTGGATTGCAGAGGATTGCCGCCAAAGACATCGAAATAGTAAACGACTATATCTCAAGCTATGAAGACTACGAAGACAATCGCATTTCATTAACTATCAGCGGGCTGGAGAATGTGGCTTCTTTTGCTGAAAACAAAAAATCCCCAAAGCTACAAGAATACATCAATCGTAATTCCATCAGTCTTGCAAATATTGACAACTCCAAAGATTTTTGGACAAGTAATCTGTTGGGCGACAAATTCAAGAACCTAAGGACTAACTGCGACAACAACGTTTCCAAATTTCAAAGCATGGTTGTAAACTGGAACATGTTCAAAACGATTTCATCGGCAAAACAACTGGAAGCATCCTTGCAAGCGGCAGAAAAAGGGTTCGTCCAAATGTCAGAAGGAGAAGAACTCCCCATCATCGTTTCAGTTTCCACCCCAAGCGGAACATCGGAATACGACATCCAGAAGATGAGTCCTTCGTGGGACAAGCATGCAAACCCATTGGAGTTCCGCACCGCAGTCATGGAGTCAAAAAACACGACCGTCCTATCTTGGATATTTCTCATTTTCGTCCATCTCGCAATACTCGCCAACTACATCTTTGGCTACCGCTCCAACAAGGTGGCGATTAGCAGGGCTACGGTCAACGACGGAGGGCACACGTTGGAATAAGTCTAACAGGACAAATAAAAGAAGACGACCAGTATATGGCTATCACATTAATTCAATACGACTATCTGGTATCCAAGTGCAACAATTGCAACATGGGCATGCTGATGGAGCAGTGCGACATGGGGAACATCAACATCGACCAAGGACTAAACGCTTATGCACTTGTTGCCAACAACGACGGAACGACCGCATGGAAAGAACTGCCTTTGAGCGACGAGCGGAAAAGAGCTTTGGTGAATCGTCCCAATCGCATGGAGCAAAAGGAATGGGGAGAAATACAGTCGTTGATGAATGCACCGAGCCCAGTTCTTTTGCAAAAAATCGAAACATACATTTCCAACTGGGAGAAAACCCAGCCCCTGCACAATCATATAGAAGAAGCGCAATCCTTGTTATCCTCCATCGTCAGCAAAATAGAGGAAAATGACTGGAACAATGTCAATTGTTTCAACTACGACTCCCTGCTGGCGCATCTCAAGCAATATCCCAGTTCATCGCATTTTCAGGAGATTGACGACAACATTTGGGCGCTGCTCAACAAAAGCAGCAACACCGACATGCAAAAATACTTGGCGGATATGCCCCAAGGACGTCATGCGGCGGAAGCTAATCAAATCGTATTCGCCTTCCACCAATGGGAATCCATCAAGCAAGCCAACGACCTCATACAGACTTGGGACTTTTTCATCCAGCATCCCGATAATGCTTTCGCGGGGGAAGTGCAGGATTTCATTCAGCAGTTGAAAACAGAAGAAGTCCGCAGAATGCGGTCAGAAATGACAGGATACAGTATCGACCGCCTTAACCTACTGATGAGTAAGGGAGTTTTTGAAGAAGACGAATTGATTCAGGCTAGAGTACTGTCTTCCGATATCCTTTCAAAGCTACAGAATCTGCAACAAATCAAGGACAATCTTCCGCCAATAGAGAAGTCCATCAGCCAATGCAGCCTATTCAAATACGACCCTCAAACAGGTGTTTTGGTACGGAACGAGAAATGCGTCTGCCCACCGGGTACCGATGTCTATCTCTTCGGCATACCATCAACGGGAAAGACCTGTATTCTCATGGGGCTGACACAGGCTCCCAACATCAATATCGACACGGCCAGCAGTGGTGGAGATTATGCCGCCGACCTCAGCCAATATGTTGACGTAGGTATGGCTGTTCCACGTACGCCCGGTGAGTTCGTGACCATCATCAATGCCCTCATCTTTTCAGAGAAGAAGAAAATCCACAACGTAAATCTCGTTGAGATGTCGGGCGAGGAGTTTGCCATGAAAATTGCTCGGAATCAAGAAGCAACTGTAGTATTCGACGACATGGGTACGGGGGCGACAGAACTCTTGCGCAACGGCAACCGGAAAATTTTCTTTTTTGTCATCGACCCCACAACCGATGTGTTGAAATTCAAACGCCTGTCAAAAACAACCGACGAAACAGGCAATGTACAGCACTTCATCGAGGAAGTGGTGGTTAATCAAAAAGTCATCATCAAAAAGATGATTGACATGTGCTGCCGTCCCGAGAACGCTCACATCATGAAAAAAGTCGACGCCATCAACTTCATCATTACAAAGAGCGACACGCTTGACCAGCAAGGAGACCGTGAACAGGCGGCCATGGCAGTGTTCCAAAGCGGCTATACCCAGAACCTGCTTCGCTTGAACCAGCTTTGCGCGGCCCACGGCATCAACCACGCCAACGGCGGAAAGCCCAAACTCTACACGTTCAGCCTTGGGAAATTCTATATCGGAGGCATTTACGACTACGACAGCAAAGATGCCATGAAAATTGTGGATGCCATACGCAACAACACTTGGGGTGAGAAGCCCAAAAGCGTTTGGGGAAAAATCAAGAATGTCGTGAATTAACGTTCATACATCCTCAAAAACAAAACAATCCAGCCCTATCAGTCTTAACTTTCAGAACAAATGAAACTTCCCCTCCTCATATCGGGCAATAAAGAGAGCAACAGCGGCTACCAGCCCATAGTAATACTCAACAACTACCCCGGCGACTTGCGGGATTGTGTGTATGAGGGTGTAAAGGACAACAATTCGTTCTTCTACACCGTCCAAATCTTGAAAAGCTACACAACCATCACTTTGGTGAAGAACCACGTGACAAGTTTCCAGGCGAGCCGCATGGGAAGTCTGAGCGTTTCCGTCGCCATTCCCAAAGGATGTTCCGTCAGCGAAAGTCCTGCACGAATTCTACGCGAAGTGCTGGAGGCGTATTGTTCGCACTACATGACCGCAAGCGGCATCAACGACGCCTACCAGTTCAAAATGGACAAAGAAGACGACAACGTGTTCAAGGCCATCATTGACAAATACGATGTTTTGGAACACCGACTTCCCCATCGTCCCATGCAAGGAAACGGGTGCGCATACATCCAAACGTCAAAAGAAAAGATAGACGCCTTGCTGGCCGATGTCCAGTATCCTGAGTTTTCCGTTTTTTCAGAATTAATTATCGCTGAAAACGTCGGCCCAACAAACTACACATCCCTTAGCAACATTCAAGTTCCACGTCCCAGAACTTTCCGCCTTTTTGTTGACAATCAGCAGAAAGATGTTGTTGCCATCGACACTCCCATTCAAATCAAGTCCAACATCTCCAATCCCGAATGCTATGAGGGGAATCCCTATTCCTTTTCCGTCAAGGAATTGATGCAAGGGAAAGTACTACCCCTTGTCGGAGTCGATTTGGAGGCGGAGACTGTACATTGCAAATCCGACATCAAGCCCCGACACGTCCATTGTCGCTTAGACATTGAACCCGTCCAATACGAGAAACAGATTCTTTTGCACAAAGACTTGCTGGCCATCCGTCTCAATGGGCGCATCAAGGCTCTCGACGAAAACCTCAACTTCGAGCTGGTGGGCGAGGAAATTGCCATGACAGCCTCGCTCAAAGTTGAATACCGTGGGCACGACGCGCGTGTTAGCCATGCCACTTACGAGAACGGGAATCTTAGGATTCAGATGAAGAAGATTTCCCAACAGGATGAAAATACGGCACAAGGCAACAATAATGGCCTGACCATTGAAATCTTTATCCATCCAATCCTGCAACCCTCTTACGACATAGAGGACATCCATCTGAAAATCAGAGCTATCAGCAATTCTCGTCTCTACTGGGAATCTATCGTACACATTACGTCCCAACAAGATGGCGGGAAAAACGTTGTCAAAGGGAAAGTGCTTCTCACCAGCGAATGGCAGAACAAGGAAATTATCATCTCTGCCGAATCGGACGACTACACCTACGACGGATGCTGCCTAACATTAAAAAAAGGCACAAACCATGTGGAACTGAGTCCACAAAAGAAGACATTTTTCAGCAAGATTCAAAAAGTGCTCAAATGGGCCATTCTGCTTCTACTCCTCACACTATCCTTTATCGGAGGATGCGTCGCAGGCTTCTTCAGCCACGATGCCATTACAGGACATCGGAGAGAGGCAGGTGTTTCCAAGGATAGCATTGTCCAAGACACTGCCACCTTATTAGGAGAGGGACAAATCGTTCAAGACACGTCCAAGACAGAGAATGGAAGAACTTACAACCCTCTCGTGGAGACAAACGGAAAGCCGCAAGTCTCTATGCCCAAAGAAGAAGCCACAGGCGACAACACGGGAGCATACGGAAAAGCCACAGCCCAAACACAGAAAGGTGTGGAAACGACAATACCGCCATCGAATCCACTGCCCAATGATACGACAGCCCATTAAGCCAATGACACAACGATGAAAGCACTGAAACTTTTCGTAATCTTCACCGCAATCCTTGCTGTCGTTGTAACTGTTCTCTGGATCAGTCTGGACGACGACAACAACACACCGTCAGGAACGACGACTGTGAGCGATTTTCAAAAGTTGCACGATGAATTCACTGCTGAATGGGAACACACCGACGATTGGAATCAGGCACTCTTCGACAAACAATTCGACAAAGTGCAACTATTCGGCAGAAATCTGAAACAAGCCCAGACACACGAGCTCATCGAAACCATCAACACTTTGGGATCGGCCCACATCTATGAAAAGATGTTCAACGAGTTCCATTCTCCAACCTGTAGAAAGGCCATCGTCGACACCTACAAGGAAGCCATCGACCATGTCGTGAGCAGAACGCCCCATTTCCATGGCAACGCCCGCATCATGAAGATGAACAACTGCCATAAAAAATACACGGCCATCTACAAGTTTGTCAACGGCAGCGGCTACCCCACCAATCCCGGATTCAATGGGCAGACATGGACGGCCTTCTCAAACAGGAACATACCCAACACCGTGCGGGCATACCAGAACGATCCCATCTACAAGGCCGACCTAAGCAACATTCAACCATTCAGGGCAAAGTTTTCACAGCTGATTTCCACCGAAAGCGCGGCACGGGCAAGCTACTACGACCGCCTCGCCAGCCAAGTCCGCTCCTACTATGCGGGGGCAGACCCCACAGCAGAATGCCGGAACGAACTCCGCGTCATACAAAGTCGATTCCATAGCGAGTACGGCCCTCACTCAGGACTCGACAATTTTGTGGCCAGCTTTTAGCCGCCCCAACACCGCCATTTCGTCACCCTCCCATCCTAAAAAGTAAGGTATCATGATAGAAATCAAACGAGCCGCAGCGGCAGAAGTGCACATGAAACTGCTGAATCCGCAAAAGGCATACGACACCATCACAAAAATCCTTGAAGAGAAGCACGAGACCAATATCCTGGCCAGGTTCAAGGCTGGAGCGGGCTACTATGTCTGGGAACATGAGCAGGCAGGATGGAAACCGCTGTCGCAGGCGAATGCCGACGAACAGCAACTCGTTTTCGAGAAAATACACCAGAACGAGACTTTTCTCAAGCAGTCGTTAGGGACGGGAAAGGACAAAGTCGTTGAGACCCTGCTGAAAGTTCCCGACGAAAGCAGCTACATTTTCTTCCGCCACGACGAGTCGGGGAAAATCCAAGTCCTCCTCACGGGCTGGGGTTTCGTGCGGATTCACAACGTCGTCATCAGAAAAGAGGAAGAGCTGAAGACTCCGAAAAAGCAAGAAGTGTATGTCCGCCTTTGCCGCTGTGGCGAACCCCTGCCGGGACGTGGATTCTACGTGCATACGCCGTCTGGGCAAAACCGCTGCACGACCGATGCGGACGGACGCTACTTCATCGACCGACTTGCGCCGGGAACCGCATTTTCCCTCACCGACGAACAGACACAGCGAGCGTTCCAGCTTGTGGTGGAAGACGGAAAAAGCGAATACGACTTCGACATCACGGAATACTGCGACATCGCCATCTCTGTCACCCACGACGGCGTTCCCCTCCCCAACATTCCATGCACGCTCAGCTACCATGGGACACACGGACTGACGACCGACGCGCAAGGCTCGGCCCGGCTGCGCCTACCAATCCGCGACGGCGAGTGCACCGTGCAAGTCGGCGAATGGGTGCAGAGCCAATCCATACAGTCCGCCTCCACGTCCTTCACCTTTGCCTACGAAACGAAACGCTTCACGCCACGCATCCGCATCGAGGGCAACGAAGGGCTTGTCGGGGCAAACTACCCCATCGACGTTGAGCTCAACGGATTGTCCACCCACTATGTCAGCGACGAAAAAGGGATGGCCTTTCTGCCCGAATCGCCCGAAAACCAGCAGATGGTGGTGCGCGACAGCTACAACGCCGACAACGTCCAGACCTACACCCTGAAAGCCGAGCAGGAAGAGTATGTGTTCCACATCCCTTATGGCCCCGCCAAAGACCCAGGCATCCACCTCTTTGTGCGCCATCCCGACGGAAAGCCGTATGCCAACGCTCAAATCAAGCTCCAGCAGGACGGCCACGACGAGTTCGCGGGAACACTTGACGCAAACGGCGAACTGTTCTACGACCGCAAAGCCTTTGCCCTGCAGACACCCATCACGGCCACGCTGACGGGGCGCGACGAATACGCGCCAGTCGTCTACCAGATGGAGGAAGGAGAGGACGAATACCTGCTGCAAGAAGACCTCGTGCAACAGAAGTCGAACCTCGTTGGCGAAATCCTCGCCATTGCCGCTGTCGCCATCTTCGTTGTGCTGTCCGCCTACCCCCTCTGCGGGCTCATGGCCGTATTCTCCCACTATCTATAAACCATTCTACACCCCACAAGACCATGTGCATTGACCTCATATCTTTCTATGTGATGAGCTTCCTCACATTCGGTGTCTTCGCCTACGACAAGCACCAAGCTCTTTTCGAGAAGCGGCGCATCCCCGAGTTGGTACTTCTTCTTCTCGCGTTCCTCGGCGGTGCGTTCGGAGCCTTGGTATCGATGATACTGTTCCGCCACAAGACCCACAAGCCGCTGTTCCTCATCCTGGTGCCTCTGTTCACCCTCCTGCAAGTAGGGATGGTCATCCTTCTGCGCGTCTTCTCCTACACCCCCACTATCCCCGATTTGTTCCTATAAAGCCTCCACACAGCCATGAAAGGTCTATCCATATTCCTCACGTTCCTCTACGTCCTCATCATCGTCCTCCTGCTCCTCACCCGCTGCCAGTGCACGCCGTCAGGAACGCAAGAGCCACAGGACAACCCCACCCTCATCGACGACACCACCCGCCAAGAGCCCACCCCCATCACAGCCGACGACACCACCCATGGCGGGACAGGCGAGCTGAAGGTGACGCTCCAATGGGAGTTCTATGGCGACATCGACCTCCATGTCATCGAGCCATCGGGCGAAGAGCTCTTTTTCGACAACACGAGCTCCTCCTCGTCCGACGGTTACCTCGACCACGACATCAAGCAGGGCGGCCCCGGCTCGTTCGAGAACGTATTCTGGAAGAACCCACAGCCCGGCACCTATCGGGTGAGGCTCCACTACTACCCCAACGCAGAAAACGACAGGAACGAATCCGGCCCATGCCTCGTGACAGTCATCAACCGAGGAGAGGCCAAATCCTACAGGGTCACCATGTCACAGCCCGAGCAATGGGCGAACATCATCCAGTTCGACGTGCAATAGCCCTGCCCATACCCTATCCAAACCTAACACACACCTGAAGCCTATGGAAAAGCAAGCGCAGTACATCAGCAGCATCGACATCAAAGCCCTGTGGAAAGGAGGGCGGCACATCATGTGGAAGCTGCGTCCCGACGTGAACATCCTCAGCGGCATCAACGGCGTGGGCAAGTCCACCATCATCAACCACTCCGCCCATGGGCTGCACCTCATCGACACGGGCGAGTTCCGTCCCGGCGAGGTGACCGAAGGCATCACCATCACGCTCTACCCCGAGGACGCCACCAGCATCAAGTACGACGTCATCCGCAGCTTCGACCGCCCGCTGCTCCATGCCGACCAACTGGAGAAGCTGGCCGACTCCCACGTGAAGACAGAGCTCGACTGGCAGGTGTACAAACTCCAGAAACGATACCTCAACTACCAGGTGAACATCGGCAACCGCATCATCGAGCTGCTCACCAGCGGCACGCCCCAGGACGCGGCGGAGGCCGCCAACGTGTCACGCCCCAAAGCCCTGTTCCAAGACATCATCGACCGCCTGTTCTCCGAGACGCACAAGCGCATCGACCGCAAGAGCAACGAGATCCGCTTCCTCCAGCAAGGCGAAATCCTCTCGCCCTACCAGCTCAGCTCGGGCGAGAAGCAGATGCTCGTCATCCTGCTCACCGTCCTCGTGGAAAACGGCGAGCACTACGCCCTGCTGATGGACGAGCCGGAAATCAGCCTCCACATCGAGTGGCAGCAGCAGCTGCTCGCCCTCATCCGCCAGCTCAACCCCAACGTGCAAATCATCCTCTCCACCCACTCGCCCGCCCTCATCATGGACGGATGGACCGACACGGTGACCGAAGTGGAGGAAATCGCAAGCTAATGTCGAAGCACCTCACCAGCAACCTCAGCTCCTCCTACTTCGAGGCCGCCAACGTGCTGCGCGCGAGCCGGAAGCGGAAAAAAATCGTGGTCTACGTGGAGAGCTACGACGACATTTTCTTTTGGCGCAGCGTACTCGGCGAGTTCGAGAACGAGGAGCGCGAGTTCGACATCGTGCTGCCCTCGCGCACCAACCTATCGCGCGGCAAGAAGCAAGCCATGATGAACCGCCTGGGCGAGCATCTCGGCACCTGCATGATAGCCTGCGTCGATGCCGACTACGACTACCTGCTGCAAGGCCACACGCCCTCGTCGCGCGCCATGCTCGACAACCCCTACGTCATCCACACCTACACCTACGCCATCGAGAACTACCAGTGCTACGCCCCGTCGCTCCACGGCGTGTGCGTGATGGCCACGCTCAACGACCGCGACATCTTCGACTTCGAGGACTACCTCCGCCGCTACAGCGAGATTGTCTACGAGCTGTTCGTATGGAGCGTATGGCTCTACCGACGGCAGATGTACCGCGACTTCCCCCTCAACTCGTTCTGCAACTTCGTCTCCGTCGGCAGGCTGAACCTCTTCAACCCCACTCCCGCGCTCGAAGAACTGCGCCGCGCCGTCAATCGCAAGGTGGCGTGGATGCAACGCCACTACCCCGAGGCGAAGCCATCGTTCAAGCCGCTGAAAGCGGAACTCGCCACACTGGGGCTGCGTCCCGACAACACCTATCTCTTCATCCAGGGTCACCACATCCTCGAGAACGTCACCATGGCCGCCCTCGACCCCGCCTGCACCATCCTGCGCCGCGAGCGGGAAAAAGAAATCAAGATGCTGGCCAACGGCCACAAGAAGCAGATGGACAACGAGCTGGCGAGCTACCAGCACAGCCAGTGCCCCGTGGACCAGATGCTGCGCCGCAACACGGCCTTCAAGGCGTCGGAGCCCTACCAGCTTCTCCGCGAGCGCATCCAGCGCTTTCTCGAGAGCAGCAAGCCAGCGGAAGAAGACAAGCCGGCGGAAGCAACGGCGTGACGGGCGGCGGGCATCCCGCCATCCTTTACTTTACTCCACTCACACCCCGTTCCGCACGGGCGTGTCCACGTCCCGTTCCGGCCGGAAGTCGCCGGGAAGCACTCCGAACTCCTTCTTGAAGCACTGCGAGAAATACTTGGGCGTGTTGAAGCCCACCCGGTAGGCCAGTTCCGAGATACGTATGCCCGGTTCGGAACGAAGGATGTCGCAGGCGGCATTCAGGCGGATGGTCTGGATGTAGGTCTGTGTGCTGAGTCCCGTGAGCTGGCGCAGTCGGCCGTACAGCGAGCTGACACTCATGCCGAGGTCGGAGGCCAGGCGGTCGCGGTTGTAGTCGGCCTCCTCCAAATGTTCACGCACGAGTTGCGTGGCCCGCGCCACAAACTCGGCGTCCTTCCCCTGCGGCCCGCGCGTGTCGGCATCAGCCGCACGACTCGCAGCGGCAGCCTTCCGCCCGCTGCCCGCCGCCACCCGAATCTGCGCGCTTTGCAGAATCGTGGAGAAACGGCGGCTGGCCCTCACCTCGCGCCGCATCCGCACATAGTTCCACACAAGCCAGCACAGCACGGAAAGAACGCACGCATAGGCGGCGAACGCCCACCACGTGGCGTACCAAGGCGGCAACACGCGCACGGCGACAGCGTAGGGAAGCTCATGCCAGCGGCCACGGCTGTCGACCGCACGGAGGCAGAAGCGGTAAGCGCCCGGCGGGACATTCTCGAACAGCATGCGGTGGGTGCGCCCGTCCACATAACGCCACGCCTTGTCATGGCCCTCCAAGCGGCAGGCGTACGAAACCTCCGACTGGTTGGCGTAGGACAGCAGGGAGAAAGCAAATCCGAACGTCCTGACCGACGGGGAAATGGTGACACTCCGCGCGAACAGGGGGTGCTCGTCCGCCACGCCCGCCACCTCCGGCAGGCCTGCATCGGAAATCGAGCTGCCATCGACAAGGATGTCGGTCACCACGAGGCTCGACGACACGCCGGAACGGGGCGCGAACGCGGCAGGAGGCACGAATGAGACAAAGCCTGCGTTCGCGCCGAAGTAGAGGGTGTCCCCAAGGCTGAACGTCGCGTTGGTCAGGAACGAAGCCCCCGCCAATCCGTCCTCTTCCGTGAAGCTCATCGTGGAGACTTCGCCCCGGGAATCCTCCACCAGGCGCACCAGCGCGCGGTCGGTAGCCAGCCAGAGCGCACCATGGCGGTCCTCATTGATGGCCATGACCTTTTGGCCGTTGAGGTGCAGCGCGCTGCCGACAGGCTCGAAGCGGTCGGCACGTCCGTCGTACCTCAGCAGCCGCCCACCCACGACAGCCCAGAGCCGCCGCCGTCCGTCCTCGAAGCAGGCCGTGGCGTTGGGGAGCGGAAGCGCATAGTGGCGGAAGCGCAGGGCCTCCCGGCGCGAGGGGTCTCCGCTGACGCGGACAATCCCGCCGTTGGCCGACGAGATCCAGATGTTCCCCGCGCGGTCCTCCGCGATGTGGTTCACCATGAAGTAGCCCGTCATGTCGAGCGAGCCGTTCTTCACGTCGAGGTGCATCCCTCGCCCGTCCTTGAGCAGCACCGACACGCCCTGACGCTGGCCAATCCACAGCGTGCCGTCGCGCGCCTCGTAAAGAGCCAGCACGTTGTCGCGCACATAGGGCATGCGCGACGACGGATAGCGCACCTCGCTCGTGCCGTCGGGGTGGCTGATGAGAATGCCGTTGTCGCCGGCCGCCGCCCAGAGCTCGCCGTTCCAGCGGCGCACCATCGACGTGACGCGCGTGGTGAAACCATCCTCGGGCAGCGCGCCGTAGCCCGGCACGCGGTTGTTCAGCCGCAGTTCGCCCGTGCGCGCGTCGAACCACGCCAGTCCCCTCATTCCGTAGCCCAAGTAAAAGTGCGTGCCGTTGTCGGTGAAGATGCTGCGGATGCTCCCCGACGCGCGGTTGGCGAACATCCCCCGGCTGCGGGCGACACGGACGATGCCGTCGGCGCGCGTAGCCAGCCAGAGCGCGCCGTCCGGGCCGACACGCGCGGCAATCGTGTCGCCCGTACAGATGCACATCCGCCCGTCGGCGTCCTCCGCCACGTCATAGACCACCTTTGTCCGCTCGTTCCGCTCGCCCTCGCCCATGGTCCTGAGCGTCAGCAGGCGGTAGTCGTCGGCGCGGTCGATGCGCTGCACGCCATAGCCCTGCGTCGCAATCCACAGGCGTTGCCGCCGGTCGATGCAGAGCGCGAAGGCCGAGTTCGACCCGTTCAGCCGCCCATAGCCGCGGATGGACCTCGTCCTTGGCTGGAAGTGCCAAAGCCCCTGCTTCCACGTGCCGACAACGATGCCGCCCTGCCTCGTCTCCACAAAGTCCTTCACCCCATAGCCCATGTACCGCCGGCGCTGTCCGTCGGGCATGACAGCCGTGGCGTTGTCGATGTTGTAGTGGTCGAAGCCGTCCCGCGCGCGGTCGTAAACGGAGAAGCCGTCGTCCGTCCCCACATAGAGCGTCCCCACGCGCGAGACAAAGAGCGCATAGACTATCCGCTGGCTCTGCCGGGGAAAGCGGTACAGCTTCACCGCGCCGCTGCGCCGATGGACTCGCACCAGCCCGTCATTGGTCCCCGCCCACAGAAATCCGTCGCGGTCAATGGCCAGGCTGCGGACATCGCTGCCCAGCTGGGGGCAGGCCATCACTCCGCCGGCATACTGCGCGCGCACCGCGAACCCGTCGTAGGACTTGATGCCCGACGACGTGCCCATCCACAGCAGGCCGCGCTCGTCGAAGTCGACGCAATAGAGCTCGTCGGAGGACGGCACGGCCACATGCGCCGCCACACCGCCCCGTGCGGCCGCAGGGCGGAGGCACAGCGCCAAGGCCGCCAGTGCCCACAGCAGTTTTCGTTTTGTCACCATTTCCATGTTTTTCGACAACAAGTGTACAAAAATAGAGAATTTTGCCCAAGTAGGAAAAGCCTCCTCCCGCTATTGGAAGGAAAGCGGAAAACACCGCGCCGTTTTTCCCTTTTCGGCCATCCCGAAAAACGTCCGCAGAGAAAATGTTTTCCGTCCGCAGAGGAAAAACATTTCGTCCGCAGAGCGCGGGATTTTTCTCTGCGGAGGTTTTCCCGGTTGCTCCGCAGTGTTTTTCCGGCCTTCGCTCCGCAGTGTTTCTCGAAGCATTCCCGACATGGAGGGCGGACAAGAAGGAGTAAAATCGTACAAAAGGGATGTCAAATCGTCAAAATCACCAATAATCGACCTATTATGACTAATCCTGCACCTGGATTACGGGCAAAAGGAAGAATTTTGTGGCGAAAAAAAAACGCGCCAGCGGAACACGACCTGACTAAGACTAACAACCGACACGATGAAAGCAAAACAAGTAAAAGCGACGCTGCTCACACTGCTGCTGGGCCTCTCGACGTCCATGACGGCACAGACCACACTGCCCTACATCCCGATGGCCGACGACTTCGGCGGACAGGCTGTGGCCACTCCCGAAACATTCCTGCCCACGACGGCCGACTTCACGCTCGAAGTCGGCGCGCAGGGCGGCACGCCCGTCGGAATCGGGTTTGCCGACGTAAGCTACACGCCCACGGCCGACGGCCGCGTCCGCTTCGTGCAGAAGAGCGGAAAGATATACGTGTTCGAGAACAACGCCTATGCCGCCACGCTGCTGCCCCGCTATGCCTATACGGAAGCGGGCGACAACCTCGTGCGCAACGGCAGTTTCGAGACGACGGACGAGCTCTTCACGGCAGGGCGGTGGAAAGCGGCCGAATGGGACACGTGGGACGGAGGCACTCCCACGTGGGGCGGCGACGTGGGCTACGTGAACGTACGCGAGAACGCCAGCTACCGCAGCGACGGCACGAAGTCCATCATCCTGCACTCCCGCAGCCGCTACCTCTGCCAGCGGCTGACGAAGGAGGGGCTGAAAGCGGGCGCCGCCTACCTCCTCTCGTGCGACCACTGGACGTCGGAGTGGAGCGGCAACGGGGGCGCCGCCTACCGCCTGCTGCTGGGAACGGCACTGGCCGGGGGCGACCTTCTCTCCCTGGAGGGGTACACCACCTCCACGAGCGACCAGGCCGCCCACAGTTTCCAGACCGTGTTCCGGATGCCCGCCCTTCCGTCCGGGGACATCTACCTCTCGTTCTTCCGCTCCGAAGCGAAAGTCGATTGGCTCGACAACGTGCGGCTCGTGGCGATTGCGCCCGCAGCCACAGGACTGACGGGCTGCCAAGCGGCAACCTATGCCACCGGGGCGTTCGCGCCAGTCAGCATGACCCTCCCCGACGGCGTGAGCATCGACCTCACCGACCGCCTGGCCAACCCCGGCTTCAGCAACGCCACCCTCATCAACGGCGCGCCCACAGGATGGACGCTCGACGCGCAAGTGACCCAGTCGAAGACCAGCACCGAGGGAAAGGGCAACGGGCTCGTCGCCGCCAGACAAAGCCACTGGCAGCTGTGGCACGCCGGCGGCGCGCTCAACGGACGCGCCTACCAGCTGGCTACGGGGCTTCCGAACGGCAAGTACCGCGTTGAGGCCGACGTGGTGGCCAGCGGATTCGGCGGAAGCGTGGCCCTCTACGCCAACTACGGGAAGTCCGCCGTCGCCGCCAACTCGGCGCAGCGCCACGGCACCACGGGCATGGTGGTGGACGGGACGCTGGAACTCGGGCTGCAACTCGCCACGACAGGAGGCTTCACCATCGACTTCGACTCATTCACGCTCCATTATCTCGGCATGGACGCCGAGGGCTACCGCGAGGTGATGGCACTGAAAGTTGCGGAGACGAAACAGGTGCTCGCCGACCTGCATGAGGGCTATGACGGCGCATCCATGCAGGCAGCGGTGGACCATGCCGAAAGCCTCGCCGACAACGCCGCGGCCGACGACATCGTTGCCGCCATCGCCCGGCTCGAGCAGGCGAATGCCGACTACCAGGCATTCGCGGCCGCGCGCCGCGAGGAGCAGAAGAAAGTGCAGCGGTTCGCCGATCTCATTGCCGCCGCCAAAGCCGAACGCGCAGAGGCGGCCTATCCCGCGGCAGAGGCATTCGACGCGGCCATTGCGCGCGCCGAGACGTTCCTTGCCGACCTGCAGGCCCGTCCGGACATCGCCGTGACGAGCCAGCGCGAGGCGCTCAATGTAGCCCGCGAGACCTACTACAACTCGCAATACACCGTCGCGCCCATCCAGCAGGACGTCTCCCACGTGGACCTCACGCTCGACGGCTCCGAGAAGTTCGTCCTGCGCGTCGATGGCAAGCCCTTCTATCCCACTGAAATCCAGGTGCGCCCCGACAAGTTGCGCGGCTATGAGGGCTGGAGCGAGGCGGAGATAGAGGCGGCATTCAAGCGGGCGGCCGACGACGGCTTCTCCACGCTAAGCATCCCGCTTTTCTGGAGCGAGGTGGAGCCCGAGAAGAACCACTTCGACTGGCGCATCCTCGACCGCTACCTCGGATGGTGCAAGAAATACGGCATGAGGGCGGAGCTGCTGTGGTTCTCGTGGAGCAGCGGCGGACGCGTGCAATACCTGTGGAACTACGGCGGGCGCCAGCAGCTCCGAACGCCCGACTACGTATGCTCGATGGAGGGGACGTCGGATTTCAACATGCTGCGCACGCAGTGGGAGTACTCGCTCGACTGGCGCGACACGGAACTGCGCGACCGCGAGACCCTTGTCCTTGGGCGCGTGATGGAACACGTGGCCCTGTGGGATGCCAACAACGGACGGCCGCACACCGTCATCGGCGTGCAGCTGGGCAACGAGGCGCGCAGCCACGGCAACAACACCGCCACCGACGACGAGATTATCGACTACTACCACCATGTCGGCGCAGCCGTCAAGCAGTCGAAATACGTCACGTGGACACGCCTCAACTGCGTGTCGTGGGAAACGCCAAACCGCACCCGCGCCAATGAGCGCAAGCGCAGCGGCGGCGGCACGAACATCGACTTCGTGGGCATCGACATCTATGGCACGAACGCCTTGAAAGTGCTGGGGAACATGGACGGATTCCTCGGCGAGACGGGGAAGAACTACCGCATGATTATGGAAATCGACGCGAAGGACAGCAACTCCCCCTTCTACCAGATGGCCGCGCTCGCCGGCGACAAGGCGTTCGACTACTACAACCTCGGACACGTGGATGGCAACGGCCTCTACGCCAACAACGGACACGTGCTGACGGAGCGCGCCCACATCGCCCTCGTGCGGCAGCGCAACAAGATTCTGAACCTCGCCAACCAGGACATCGCCTTGAAGAAGCACGGGAAGAGCCTCTACGTGTACAACTATTCCGGCGGCTCCACCTACATGGAGAGCGGTCTCAAAGGCATTGCGTTCACGCCGAAAGCAGGCACGACGCAGGCCGTCGCAGTGCTGCACTCCGCAAACGAAATCGCCCTGCTCGCCACAGCGGCGGGAACGTTCACGCTTCCTGCGTCCATCGGCGTTCAGACGGCCGAGGTGGGGCACTTCGACAGCGACAACAACTGGGTGAAAGAGTCCGACGCGGCCATCTCGAACAACAGCATAACCATGACCGAAAGCGCGTGTGTGCGCATCGTCACCAAGAAAGCCTCCGAGAAGACAAAGGTGTTCACCATCGGCGACTCGACAATGGCCGACAAGGCGGCAGGGAGCACAGAACGCGGATGGGGCACGCTCTTTCCCCTTTTTGTCGATGGCATCCAGGTGGAGGTGAAGAACAACGGCCTCGACGGACGCAGCACACGCAGTTTCATCAACGAGGGGAAATGGGCCGGCGTCTGCGACCAGCTCAGCGAGGGCGACTACGTATTGATTCAGTTCGGACACAACGATGAAAAGACGGATGTCGCACTCCACACCGACGCGCAGACCACCTACAAGGAGAATCTCACCAAGTTCGTCAGCGACACACGCGCAAAAGGCGCACGCCCCGTGCTGCTGACCCCCATTGTGCGCCGCGTGTTCGGCAGCGACGGGAACATTGAAGACGGGCACTCCGAATATGCCGACGCCATGCGCGAGCTTGCCAAAGCCCTGGATGTGCCGTTGATTGACATGAACCGCCTAAGCGCGCAATACGAGAACGTGGCAGGAATAGAGGGAAGCCGGCAGCTCCATGAATACTTCCCCGGAAAGGAGATAGACAACACACACCTTTGCCAGTTGGGAGCCTACATCACGGCACGCTGCGTGGCGGAGCAAATAGGGGAACAGGGCATCGGCATCGCCCTCAACGGCAATCCACAGAAGCTGGACGGCGCCTGCACCTCGACCTTAGCGTTTGCCCAGCACGCCTTCTCTTCCGCGTTTCCACAGGAGACGGCAGCAAGCACATTGGCTTTGCTCGACGAACAGGTCCGCCGTCTGCGGCGCGAACAGCGCCGGGCTCTCCTCACCGGCGCAAAGCCCGCCAGCGCAACATTCGCCGTCGTAAACGCCGACTTCGCCGAGGGCAACTGCTGGTACAACGACGTGCAGACGACCCTGCCCATGGGCTGGAAGCTCGACAAAGACGTGAGCGGACAGCAGGAGGTGGCGGTGAAGACGGTGGACGGCACGACCTACTTCATCGTCTGGGCACCGACCATAAGGCACATCGACATGTACCAGACCATCACCGAACTGCCCCAAGGCACCTACGAGGTGTCGGCAATGGTCAAGGCAAGCAAAGGAGCATCCGATGGGCACAGCTATCTGTACATCAGCTCTGGAGACGAAAAGGGAACATCGTCGGCGAAAACGCCAGAACAGTGGGAGGAGCTCAAAGCGCAATGCGACGTACAAGACGGGACGCTCCGCATCGGGCTCCGTTCGGAGAACGGCTGGTACGCCCGCCTGGCGCAGGTGCGGCTCAGCGCAACCGACGGCACCACCACGGGAACACACAGGCCCGACACTTCCGCCAGCACCAAAAGCCTCGGGTATTATACCCTTGACGGGCGTGCCGCAGCCGCTCCGCAACGCGGGCTGTACATAATAAGAAGCACTGACGGCAGCCACCGCAAAGTGTTCATCCAGTAACCAACGCCCTACATCCCCCTACCACACCCAAACACCATGAAAAAACGACTCATCCTGTCCGCAGCACTGCTGCTGACCGCAGCCACCACCACGGCGCAGACCGACTACACGGGCAACATCGACAACCCCAGCTTCGAGACAAACGGACTGGCCGGTTGGAAGAACAAGGGCTACCAAGTGCAGACCAACGACGCGACCACCGCGCAGGGGTGGACGAAAAGCGGCAACGCCTACGCCGAGATGTGGAGCAGCGGCGCGCTGCCCGACGGGCGGCTGTCGCAAGTCGTGACGGGACTGCCCGACGGCTACTACCTGCTGACCACCGACGCACACGCCATGAAGGAAGGCGTGAGCGCCATCTCCGGGGTCAGCCTCTTCGCCGGGCGCAACCAGGCCTTCGTCAAGAAAGGAGGAAGCTACCGGGTGGGGGCCATCGCCACGGGCGGACGGCTGGAAATCGGCATCGGCAACACGGCGACGAACGCCACGTGGATTGCCGCCGACAACTTCCGCCTCACGGCCGTCGACACGACGGCGCAGGTGTACAAGCGGTACAAGTACACGACGACGGTCGCCGCGCGCGCCATCCAGAACGAGCTGAAGTCCAAGGGCTACCACCAGCCGGAGGCATTGAGGACGGCCATCGCCGACGCATCGTCAGCCGGCGACGACAAGGCCGCCATCGTCGCCGTCGTGGCGCGGCTGGAAGCGGCCATCAGCGAATGCCAGGCAGCCATGCCCCATTACGACAAGCTGCGCAGCGCCATCATCAGCGCGCGCAACAACGCCCTGCGCACCGCCTACGAGGGCAACGCCACTTTCCGCCGCGCCATCGCCACGGCCGGGAGCACGCTTGCCGCGGAGGGCGATGTGGAGAAAGTCGACGCCGCCACCGCCACGCTGCGAAAGGCCATGGACGACTATCTTGCCAACCGCCCGTCGGAATGGGTCACCATCCAGAACGGGAAACTGTGGAAGACCGACACAGGCGCGGCCGTCCAGGCCCACGCGCCGGGCTTCGTCCGCGTGGGCGACCTGTGGTACATGGTGGGCGAGGACCGCAGCCGCCAGTGGAATCCCGACGTGAACCTCTACTCCAGCCTCGACCTGGTGAACTGGAAGTTCGAGAAGAAAATCATCCAGAACGGCGTGACCAGCCCCGAGCTGGGCAGCAGCCGCATGATTGAGCGCGCCAAGCTGATGTACAACGAGCAGACCTCGAAGTTCGTGGTGTGGTGCCACTGGGAGGCCGGCAACTACGGGGCCTCGGAAGCCGCGTGCTTCACCTGCGACTCGGTGAACGGCGCCTACAAGCTGGAATGGAGCGGCCGGCCGCTGGGCGTCAAGAGCCGCGACTGCAACATCTTCATCGACAACGACGGAACGGCCTACTTCATCTCCACCACCGAGGAGAACCGCCACCTCGGCCTCTTCCGCCTGTCCGACGACTACCTCTCCGCCACCAGCCACACCCAGCTCTTCGCCTGGCAGAGCCGCGAGGCGCCCGCCATCGTGCGCATCGGCCCGCGCTACTTCATGTTCTCCTCGGCCTGCTCAGGATGGGACCCCAACCAGTGCAAGCTCTCCCACACCACCGACCTCCGCAGCGGCTGGAGCGGACTGGCGAACGTGGGCAACGCCAACTCGTTCGACACGCAGGCGGCCGCCATCCTCGAGGTGAAAGGCACGAAAGCCACCACCTACCTCTACGTGGGCGACCGCTGGCAAGACCCCGGGCTGCCCGAGAGCAAGACCATCGTGTTCCCCGTCTCATTCAGCGGCACGGCATGCACGTTCAAGTACCACGAGCGCTTCGACATCAACTTCGTCACCGGCGAATGGCGCGAGACGCCCACCGAGAAGGTGTTTGCCGACAAGCGCGGATGGAAAGTCGCCGGATGCAGCAGCGAGGAGACCGGCAGCGAGAACTCGCCGGCCAAGAACGCCATCGACGGACGCAGCGACACGAAATGGCACACGAAGTACAGCGGGACGGCAGCCGCCGCGCCCCACCACATCGCCATCGACATGGGCAAGCCCATCCGCATCAAGGGATTCCTCGCCACGCCGCGCATGGACGGACAGACCAACGGCCTCATCCGCAAGTACCGCTTCGAGGTGAGCGACGACGGGCAGGCCTGGGCCACGGCCGCCTCGGGAAGCTGGCTGCCCTACTGCACCGAGGTGCTGTTCGGCGCGCCCGTCCAATGCCGCTACATCAAGCTCGTCGGCGAGGAGGGCAGCTACGCCTCGCTGGCCGAGCTCGACGCCATCCTCGCCGACGAAACGCCCACAGCCATCGCGCCCACACCTGCGGAGCACGGCGGGCGGCAGGAGTCCGGACACTCCTACTTTGCGCTCGACGGCCGCCGCATCAACGAGCCGTCGGAAGGACTGTTCATCGAGCAAGTCACCTACGCCGACGGCACAAGGCGCAACATCAAGCGGCTCCGCTGAACGGCCCGTCCGCCGGCCAGCCCGGCTTGCCGGCGGACGGGCTGGCCGGCGGACGTCATGCGGCCATCCGTCCAGACCGAACACGGGGCTTCCCCACAGAAAACAAGCAACAACCTGCCAACCAGCGATTTGAGCAACGTCAAAAAAAACACTGCGGAGGGGCCGGAAAACGTCCGCAGAGAAAAATCCCGCGCTCCGCAGAGAAAACATATTTCGTCCGCAGAGAAAAATATTTTTCTCTGCGGACGTTTTCCGTATGTTCCACAGAAATATGTAAATTATTGTGTAACAAACATTTGCACAAAATCCAAAATCGGCATCCCCCACATGCCGCCGTCCCGCGCCGCACTCTCCGGGGAACTGGCCCCGCGTCCGCCACAAGGCCGGGCGGCCGCAGGGCTTCATCCGCGCCATCGGAACGGGAAAATAGCAGAAAAGAGGCCGTAAAAGTTGGTGGTCTTGGCAAACAGCCTTACCTTTAATCCCATTATGACAAAGAGAAAGGACAAGATCCTTGGCGCGCGGCGCGGACGCCCCCGCCGCCGCGGATGGGCGGCGCTGATGCCGCTGGCGCTGCTGGCCGTGACGATGGGCGCGGTGGGCGCGCTGATGGGCGGATTCGCGAAAGTGCCGATGTGCGTGGTGTTCGTCGTGGCGGGCATCGCCTCGCTGCTCACGCTGAGGGGCTACCCCGTCGAGGAGCGCGTGGCATGCTTCTCGCGCGGCGCGGGCGACAAGGACCTGCTGCTGATGGTGTGGATATTCGTGCTGGCCGGCGCGTTCGCCAAGTCGGCCCAGGCGATGGGGGCGGTGGGCGCGACCGTCGACCTCACGATGGCCCTGCTGCCCGGGAGCATGCTGCTGGCGGGCCTGTTCCTGTCGTCGTGCGTGGTGTCGCTGTGCGTGGGCACGTCGGTGGGGACCATCGTTGCGCTCGTGCCGGTGGCTGCCGAGATGAGCGGGCGCACGGGCAGCGGCGTCGAGCTGATGGTGGCGGCCGTGGTGGGCGGCGCGTTCTTCGGCGACAACCTGTCGTTCATCTCCGACACGACGGTGGCGGCGACGCGCACGTAGGGCTGCTCGATGCGCGACAAGTTCCGCACCAATTTCCGCATCGTGCTGCCCGCCGCCGTGGTGTGCTTCCTGCTGTATGTCGCCATCGGCATGCACCATCCCGCGACGGGCGTCGGCACGGCGCCGGCGGCGGCACACCTGTGGCGCGTGCTGCCCTACGTGGCGGTGCTGGTGACGGCGGTGGCGGGCATGAACGTGCTGCTGTCGCTCTGTCTGGGCGTGGCGCTGACGGGGGCGGTGGGCATGGCGGACGGCGGCCTGACGGCGGCCGGATGGGTGCAGAGCCTGGCCGACGGCATCACGGACATGGGCGAGCTGATTCTCATCTCGATGATGGCGGGCGGACTGCTGGCGGTGGTGCGCAAGGCGGGCGGCGTGACCTACATGGTGCGCTGCATCACGCGCCGCGTGCACTCGCGGCGCGGAGCGGAGCTGTGCATCTCGGCGCTGGTGTCGGCCACGAACCTCTGCACGGCCAACAACACGGTGGCGATACTGTCGGTGGGCAGCATCGCGAGCGACATCTCGAAGCGTTTCGGCGTGGACCCGCGCCGCAGCGCGAGCCTGCTCGACATCTTCTCGTGCGTGGTGCAGGGCGTCATCCCCTACGGCGCGCAGCTCCTCATGGCGGGCGGCCTGGCGGCCGTCAGTCCCGTGGGCATCATCCCCCGCCTCTACTACCCCATGCTCCTCGCGGCGGCCGCCTTGGGCAGCATCGCTTTCGCGAAAGGGAATGAAGACAACGCCCCCACGGACGGAAGCCATAAGATGAAGCTATAAACAAAGAGCCCGAAAGATGCCGACAGAGAAACAGCAGAAAGCCGCCGAGCACCTGCACCGCGAGATGCAGGTGAGCATCGAGGCGGGCGCCATCGTGGGACGCATCTACGACGCGCTGCTGGCAGCCTACGGCGCCGGCGTCTCCGCCGACGACCTGCGCCAGCTCAACATCCTGTGCGTGCGCCTCGTGTTCTGCCTCTATGCCGAGGATGCCGGCATCTTTCCCCGCCACAACCAGTTCCACGACTACCTCGCGCAGTTTCCCGCCGCCGACATGCGCGACCAGCTGATGCGCGTGTTCCAGACGCTCAACACGCCCGCCGGGCAGCGGTCGAGGTTCATGCGGGCGGACCTCGCGGCGTTCCCCTACGCCAACGGCGGGCTCTTCGCCGAGCCCATCGACATACCGCCCTTCACCGACGAGACGCGCGCCATGCTGCTGCAGCAGGCGTCGCTCGGCTTCGACTGGAGCGCCATCTCGCCCACCATCTTCGGCGGCGTGTTCGAGAGCACGCTCAACCCCGAGACGCGCCGCAGCGGAGGCATGCACTACACGAGCGTCGAGAACATCCACCGCGTGATTGACCCGCTCTTCATGGACGGGCTGCGGCGCGAGTTTGCCGACATCATGGCGACCACCGACGTGCGCCGACGCACACGCGCGCTCAAGGCACTGCAGGAGCGCATCGCCGGGCTCACGTTCTTCGACCCCGCGTGCGGCTCGGGCAACTTCCTGACGGAGACCTACCTGTCGCTGCGCCGCCTCGAGAACGACATCATCCGCGCCATCTACTCCGCCGAGCCGCTCGACGCCTTCACCAACCCCATCAAGGTGAGCATCGACCAGTTCTACGGCATCGAAATCAACGACTTCGCCGTGACCGTCGCCACCACGGCACTGTGGATTTCGGAGGCGCAGACGATGCAGGAAACGGAGCGCATCATCCACCACGACATCGACTTCCTGCCGCTCCGCTCCTACGCCAACATCCACGAGGGCAACGCGCTGCGCATCGCGTGGGGCGACGTGTGCCCGGCGGATCGGCTCGACTACATCGTCGGCAATCCGCCGTTCGTGGGGGCGCGCATGATGAGCGAGCACCAGAAGGAGGACATGAAGGAGGTGTTCGGCGCGGATTGGAAAAACGTGGGCAACATCGACTACGTGGGCGCATGGTACAAGCGTGCGGCCGACTACATGGCGGGCACGCGCGTGGAGGCCGCGCTTGTCTCCACCAACTCCATCACGCAGGGCGAGCAGGTGGCCAACCTGTGGCAGCCGCTCTTCGACGGCGGCATCCGCATCAACTTCGCCCGCCGCACGTTCCGCTGGGACAGCGAGGCGCACGTCAAGGCGCACGTCCACTGCGTGGTTGTCGGCTTCGCCCATGCCGACCGACAGCAGAAGTACATCTTCGACAACGGGCAGACGGTGGCGGCGAAGAACATCAACGCCTACCTGATTGACGCACAGGACACGTTCATCGGAAGCCGGAGCAAGCCGCTGTGCGACGTGCCCGGAATCGGCATCGGCAACCAGCCCATCGACGGGGGCAACTACCTGTTCGAAAAGGAGGAGATGGAGGAATTCGTGAAGCGCGAGCCGCGGGCTGCACAGTACTTCCACCCGTGGTACGGCGCCGTGGAGTTCATCCGCCGAAAGCCGCGCTACTGCCTCTGGCTGGGCCACTGCTCGCCGGCGGAAATCAAGGGCATGCCGCTGTGCTACGAGCGCGTGGCGAACGTAAGGAAGCTACGGACGGAGAGCAAAAGAGCGTCTACGCGAAAACTCGCAGAGAAGCCGACGCGCTTCCAAGTGGAGAACATGCCCGACGGCGTCTCCATTCTCGTGCCCCGCGTTTCGTCCGAAAACCGAAGGTATGTGCCCATGGGATACCTTCCGGCAGGTGAGTTCGCCAGCGATGCCGTCCACCTCATCCCCTCGGCCACGCTCTACCACTTCGGCGTGCTGGAGAGCAACGTGCACATGGCGTGGATGCGCGCCGTGTGCGGCCGGCTCAAGAGCGACTACCGATACTCGAAGGACGTGGTCTACAACAACTTCCCATGGCCATCGCCGACGGACGGGCAGCGAGCGGCCATCGAGCGGGCGGCGCAGGGCATTCTCGACGCGCGCAGCCGCTATCCCGACTCGTCGCTCGCCGACCTCTACGACCCCACGCTCATGCCGCACGACCTGCTCGAGGCGCACCGCGCCACCGACCGCGCCGTGATGCGCGCCTACGGCTTCGACGCGAAGATGGCCGAAGCGGCGTGTGTGGCGCGCCTCTTCGAGCGCTACGCCGCACTGAATGCGTGACAGCCTCCACCGGGCAGCATACCCCGATGGGCTTAGGGACGCGGAGGAACATGGTCATGCAGCACGGCAGAGAGGACGCGCCCTCTGCCGTTTCCCGCAACTTTTTGGCTGTAAATTGGCCATTAGGCGGAAAAGCTGTACCTTTGTCCCTTACTGGCCGATTGCGCAGTGGCTCCGCAGTTTCGGACAAGAGGCGAAACACCTATTATAATATAAAACGGAGCAAAGAAACAGACAAGAACAACAGTCAATACATTGGATTCGACATGACGATAGAACAGAAGTTGACCCAGGCCGTTGTCGCCGGCGTGAAGTCGCTCTACGGGGCCGACATTCCCGAGGAGCAAGTGCATTTGCTGAAAACCAAGAAAGAGTTCGAGGGACACCTCACCGTCGTGGTGTTCCCGTTTGCGAAGGCTGCCCGGAAGAAGCCGGCCGACGTGGCTGCGGAGCTGGGCGGCTACCTCAAAGAACACGCCTCCGACGTGGTGGCCGACTTCAACGTGGTGCAGGGATTCCTCAACATCGTGGTCGGCACGGACGCGTGGATTGGTCTGCTCAACGAGATTGCGGCCGACGCGAAGTTCGGCTTCACGGAGGCCACGGCGAGCAGCCCGCTGGTGATGATCGAGTACTCGTCGCCCAACACCAACAAGCCGCTCCACCTGGGCCACATGCGCAACAACCTGCTGGGCTCGGCCCTGGCGCGCATCGTCGCCGCCAACGGCAACCGCGTGGTGAAGACGAACATCGTGAACGACCGCGGCATCCACATCTGCAAGTCGATGCTGGCATGGCTGAAATGGGGCAACGGCATCACGCCCGAAAAGGCGGGGAAGAAGGGCGACCACCTGATTGGCGACTTCTACGTGGAGTTCGACAAGCACTACAGGGCGGAGTGCGAGCAGCTGGCCAAGGAGTACGCGGCCGGCGGAATGGCCGAGGAAGAGGCCAAGGAGAAAGCCAAGCAGGAGGCGCCGCTCATCAAGGAGGCGCACGCAATGCTGGTGAAGTGGGAGCACAACGACCCCGAAGTCCGCAGCCTGTGGGCCACCATGAACCGATGGGTCTACGACGGCTTTGACGAGACCTACAAGATGATGGGCGTGAGCTTCGACAAGATATACTACGAGTCGGAAACCTACCTCGAGGGCAAGGAAAAGGTCATCGAGGGGCTGGAGAAAGGCCTGTTCTACCGCCGCGAGGACGGAAGCGTGTGGGCGAACCTGGAAGCCGACGGGCTGGACGAGAAGCTGCTGCTGAGGAGCGACGGCACGTCGGTCTACATGACGCAGGACATCGGCACGGCCAAGCTGCGCTACGAGGACTACCCCATCGACAAGATGATTTACGTGGTGGGCAACGAGCAGAACTACCACTTCCAGGTGCTGTCCATCCTGCTCGACAAGCTCGGCTTCAGCTGGGGCAAGGACTTGGTGCACTTCTCCTACGGAATGGTGGAACTGCCCAACGGCAAGATGAAGTCGCGCGAGGGAACGGTGGTCGATGCCGACGAGCTGATGGCGCAGATGGTGGACGACGCCTACGAAGCGTCGAAAGAGATGACCAAGAAAATCCAGCTGAGCGAGGAGGAGGCGCGCGAGGTGGCACGCAAGGTGGGCCTTGGCGCATTGAAATACTTCATCCTGAAGGTTGATGCGCGGAAGAACATGCTTTTCAACCCCGAGGAGTCCATCGACTTCAACGGCAACACGGGGCCTTTCATCCAATACACCTACGCTCGCATCGCGTCGATTCTGCGCAAGGCGGGCGAAAGCGGCGCGACACAGGAGGCTGTCGCCCCGACGGAGCTCGCCGAAAAGGAGATAGCCATCATCCAAAAGCTGAACGGATTCAAGGCGGCTGTGCGCCAGGCCGGAACGGACTACAGCCCGTCGGGCATCGCCAACTACTGCTACGAGCTGACGAAGGAGTACAACCAGTTCTACCACGATTTCAGCATTCTCGGAGAGCCCGACGCGCAGAAGCGCAGCTTCCGCCTGGAGCTGTCGAAAGCCGTGGCCAAGGTCGTCAGCCTCGGCATGGGGCTCCTCGGCATTGAAATGCCTGAAAGAATGTAAGGCATGGAGATTGAGAACGAGGCGATAGCGGTGGACGCAGCCTGCAGCGGCAATCCCGGCCCGATGGAGTACCGCGGCGTACACCTGCCGACGGGAAAGGAGATTTTCCATTTCGGTCCCGTGCAAGGCACGAACAACATCGGAGAGTTCCTGGCCATCGTGCACGCGCTGGCGCTGCTGAAGCAGAAGAACCTGACCCTCCCGATTTACAGCGACAGCCGAACGGCGCAAATATGGGTGAAGAAGCGGAAGTGCAAGACCACACTGGAGCGCACGCCCCGCACCGAAGCCCTCTACCAGCTGATTGCCCGCGCCGAACGCTGGCTGCAGACCAACGACTACGCCAACAAAATCATCAAGTGGGACACGGCGAACTGGGGTGAGGTGCCTGCTGATTTCGGACGGAAATGAAAGCATTCTTCAAAATCATGGGCAAGTACTTTGCCCCCTACAAAGGCTACGTGGCGGCGACGTTCGGCTTCAACGTGCTGACGGCGTTCTTCAACGTGTTTTCATTCCTGCTGCTCGTCCCCATCCTCAACATCCTCTTCAAGATAGAGCAGAAGTCCTACGAGTTCATCCCCTGGGGCAGCGTCGAGCTCGACGACCTCAAGGAGGCGGCCATCAACAACGGCTACTACTACTCGCAGCAGCTGGTGGCCAGCTACGGGCCGTCGGCCACGCTGCTGATTCTTGGCCTCGTGCTTGCGGCCATGACGCTGCTCAAGACGGGCGCATACTTCGCGGGATCGGCCTCGCTCATGCCCATCAAGACTGGCATCGTGCGCGACATCCGCACCAACCTCTACAAAAAGATACTGTCGCTTCCCCTCTCGTTCTTCTCGGAGGAGCGAAAGGGCGACATCCTTGCCCGCGTCTCGACCGACGTGAACGAGGTGGACTCCTCCGTGGGCTCGTCGCTCGACATGGCCATCAAGAACCCCATTTTCCTCATCGTCTATATAGGCACGCTGTTCTACCTCAGCTGGGAGCTCTCCCTCTTCACGCTGCTCGTCGTGCCGTTCATGGCGATGGGAATCGGGCGCATTGGCAAGACGCTGAAACGCCGCTCGCTCTTCGCCCAGTCGAAGTGGAGCGACGGACTTAGCCAGATAGAGGAGACGCTGGGCGGCCTGCGCATCATCAAGGCGTTCATCGCAGAAAAGACGATGGAGGAGCGTTTCACGAAAGTGAACAACGAGTACCGCAGCGCGGCCATGCGCGTGGCCATCCGCCAAAGCGCGGCGCACCCCGTGAGCGAATTCCTCGGCACCTGCATGATTGTGGTCGTCCTGTGGTTCGGCGGTTGCCTGATTTTCGCGGGAAACTCGCCCATCGACGCACCCACCTTCATCTACTACCTCACCGTCCTCTACACGTCGCTGCAACCGCTCAAGGAGCTGTCACGCGCGGGCTACACCATCCAGAAAGGCATGGCGTCGATGGAGCGCATCAACAAAATCATGTCAGCGGAGAACAACATCAAGGAGCGTCCCGACGCGCGCGACATCGGCCGTCTGGCCGACCGCATCGACCTGAAGCACGTCTGCTTCTCCTACAACGCGCAGCGCGAGGTTCTCCACGACATCAGCCTCACGGTGGAGAAGGGAAAGACCATCGCCCTGGTGGGACAGTCGGGGTCGGGCAAATCCACGCTCGTCGATTTGATTCCCCGCTACCACGACGTCACGTCCGGCGAGATTCTCATCGACGGCACCGACATCCGCGACCTGCGCATCAAGAGCCTGCGCAGCCTCATCGGGAATGTAAACCAAGAGGCCATACTCTTCAACGACTCGGTATTCAACAACATCGCCTTCGGAACGGAGCACGCCACGCGCGAGCAGGTGGAGGCGGCGGCGCGCATCGCCAACGCCCACGATTTCATCATGGAAATGGAGCAGGGCTACGACACGAACGTGGGCGACCGCGGATGCCGCCTCTCGGGCGGACAGCGCCAGCGCATTTCCATCGCACGCGCCATTCTGAAGAACCCGCCCATCCTCATCCTCGACGAGGCGACCTCCGCCCTCGACACCGAATCGGAGAAGCTCGTGCAGGACGCGCTCGAACGCCTCATGCAGTCGCGCACCACCATCGCCATCGCACACCGCCTTTCCACCATCAGGCATGCCGACGAAATCTATGTCCTCCACGAGGGGCGCATCGTCGAGCGCGGCACGCACGACCAGCTCACCGCCATGGGCGGCCATTACAAGAAGCTCAACGACATGCAGGCACTGTAGCGGAAGCGGCAGCGCGGCAGCGCAAACGACAGGGCGCGGGGCCTATGGAAACCATCTCCATAGGCCCCGCGCCCTGCTGCAAGACCCCGCCTCCCGGCGCGGCGGCATCCTCGCCATTCCGCCACACGCGCGGCAAGCGGCAGGCGCAGCCCGAGGCCGTCGCAGCCGCCCTACTTCCCTTTAATTTCCACGGGGAAGGATAACACGATTTCCGTCAGGTCGGCCTTGAAAGCGTGCGCCTTCACATTGAAGCCCACGCTCATGCCGTTCAAGCCCGGCACCCGGTAGCGCAGGCCGACGCACTCATACACCGGTGCCTCTGTCCTCCTCGCGCGATGCCCCATCCGCCGGAACACATACGTGCCGAACGACATGGCCACCGACAGGTCGCCGTAGAACACCTCATGCTTCCCCGCGATGCCCACGGAGACGGGGCTGTGTTTCTCGCCGTAGCCGTTGGCCTCGTCGATCGACCGCACGCGGTCGGCATACGTGCCGTAGAACAAGTCGACGCCCACCCCCGACGCCCAGCGGCGCGCGTAGCGGCGCATGACGTCGGCGCGGAGCGCATAGGCCGCGTAGAGCCTGAAGTGGCCGGTGCGGTAGTCCGCCTCGCCGGGGTCGGTATTGAACTGCGTCTCCATCCAGTCCTCGTAGAGCGTTTTCGCGCCCGCCGAAACGGAGAGGCTCGCATACCACGTCTTCTCAAACGCCGGCACGGCAGCGGCAGGGCCGCGCAGCGACGCTTCGTAGTAGGGATAGTAGCACAAGCCCAGCATTGGCCCCAACGTGTTGCAGCCCTTGTTCGGACGGTCGAGCGTTCCGTTGCTGTGGTGTCCGAACTCCACGCCCGTCTTCACGCCCCAGTTCCGCGCAAAGCGGTAGGTGGCGTGCACGCCCGCGCCGAAGAAGATGAGCCACCTCGAGCCAATCAGCTCGTTGTCGATGTTGTCGCGGGCATCGTACTTGCGGGTGCTGTACCCCACCCCGCAGCCCACGGAGTAGTCCACCTCCCAGCGCGGCGTGCGCAGGAGCGGGCGGTCGAACAAGGCATACAGCGTCAGCATGCTGCCCAGGCGGGAGTTGTAGTCCACCTCCTCCGCCTTCCCCCAGCCGTCGGAGGCAAAGCGGTGCATGGACACGCGGTTGCAGATGTTGTAGTCGAGGCCATACACAAAGGTGGGAAAGCCATAGTCGGCTGCGAACGCGCTGCTGTCCGACGGCAGCGTCGCGCGCCGCAACTGCAAGCCGATGCTCGCCGCGCGGCGCGACAGCAGTATCCGCTCGATGTCAGGGTCGATGGCCAGCACCTCCGAGGGCACAGCGCGCAGCTGCGCGCCCCAGTGGCGGACGGTGTCGCCGCCCTCGGCCCTCGCCGCCAGCGCAAGCAGCGCCGCGAACAGCCCCAGCAGTATCTTCATCTGCACACAATCATGGCCGCGGGCAGCCCCCGTTCCGGGACCGCCCACGAATGTTACAAAACAGGCACGTCAGAACAAGCCCTGCACCCATGCCACAAATTCCGAGACCAGCACCGCCAGCCCCCATGTCATCAGGCCGACGACGGCAATCGCCGCCACCAGCCACGCCGCCTTGCGGTTCGTTGCCCTCACCACGCGCGCGTCGTCCTCCACGAAGCCCACGATGAGGTTGTAGTTCTTGGCGTACGATTTGTTGAACACGTCAATCAAATCGCCCACCACCGGCACAAAGCCCAGCAGCACATCGACCATCGTGTTGTAAACCACCGCCAGCGTCAGCGGGATGGAGCGCACCTTGAAGAGCGCCACGTAGAGGAACGGCACGCACATCACCACCGTCAGCAAGTCGCCCAGCGGCGGATAGACGATGCCGACAATGGGGTCGAGCATATACCTGTCCATCACCACCGCGATGCCGCGCACCAGCTTGTACGACGGCTGGGTCTCCAGCAGCATCCGCCGCGCCGCCTTTTTCTTCCGGCGCAGCTCCTCCTGGCCCATCGCAGCGTCAATCCGCCGCGCATCCTCGTCCGTCGTCAGCCCCAGCTCCGCGCGCGTCTGCCGCCGGCGCTCGCTCTCCATCGCACGTCCCGCCATCTCCCTGCTCCTGCCTTCCGCGTGCGTCACAGCTCAATCTGCCGCCTGCCGTCGATGAAGTCGTCCCACTCCGCGTCGGTCCAGCGTTCCCCGTCCGTCTCCGCCAGCTGCCTGAGCCCCTCCCTCAGCTGCTGCCGGTCGGCCGCCGTGTTGATTTGCGCCAGCACGCCGCGCAGCACGGCCGACCTGTCGTCGATGCGCCTCATGCCCTCGCTGAACGCGCGCCGAAGCCGCACCGCCTCCTCGTCGTGCCGGTGCGCGGCCGCCGCGTCCCTCAGCCGCGCGGCCTGGAGGCGCAGCCATTCCTTCACGAACTCCGCGCCCGCCGCCACCACGGCATTGCGCGCGTCCGTCCGCTCCGTCTCCGCGGCGGCCGCGGCGGGCGCTTCCGGCGCGCGCGCCTCGGCGGCCAGCTCTTCGCCCAGCAGCTCGATGCCCTTCAGCACCTGCTCCGGCAGCTCCGCGCGCGCAAAGTCGTCGGCCTTCACCGGGTTTCTCAAGTCCTCGTCGACACCGCTCTCCACAATCCGCCTCGCCACGCGCAGCAGCCCCAGCATGTCGGCCAGGCGGGCGAGCATCCTGCGCCGCACCTCCGGGTCGGTCTTCACCACCTCGAGCATGTGCCTTTCTATCGCGCCGAGCCGCACCTGCAGGTCCGCCACGCGCGCCGCGTCGGCGCTCCGCATCCGCTCCTGCGCCGCCAAGTCCTTGCGGTCGAGGTCGAGGTCCACCTTCAGCGTCTCGTACCTGTTCACCACCGGCGCGCAGCGCTCCGTCCATTCGTACACGGCGCGGTTGTACGCCCTGCGCGCGCCGCCCAGCGTGAGCAGCCGCTTCCAGGCGGGCGGGAACTTGGGCTTCTCGCGCAGCGCCTCCGCATAGCGGTCGCACATGCCCCTCAGCAGCTCCCGGCACTCGTCGATGTGCGTGCGGTAGTAGGCGATGTTGATGTCGGCATCGACAACGGCGCGCTCCAGCCGCCCCATGCTCGCAATCAGCTGCTCGCGCTCGTCGCGCAGCTCCCGCGCCTCGTCGCACTGGTAGACCGAGTCCACCAGCGCGCGCAGGTCGTCGTCCAGCACGCGGCCGGCATGGCGGTAGAACGCCGTGGCGCGCGGGACATAGAGGTCGTTGAGCAGCTTGAACACCTGGAGCAGCCGCGAGAGGTCTGCGTTGATGTTCGCGGCGTCGTGCCGAACGTGGGTCTTCAGGTTCAGCAGGTCGGCGCGCAGCCGGTGCGTCTTCACCCCCGCGCCCACGTAGTGCTTCACCAGCCCCACGCCGGCGGCCACCAGCCCCATCTGCCTGCTGTCGAGCGTGCGGTAGGCCACCGCCGCCGTCTCCAGCGCCGAGGTGAAGCCCTCCGAAATCTCCGCCAGCAGGTCGGACGAGCGCGACATCACCGCCGCGTACTCCAGCCTCACCTGCCCCAGCATCTGCTGCACGTCGAGCCAGCGAACCGCGGCGAAGTCGAACATTTCCGGCGCGACGACCTTGATGCGGTCGCCGTAGATGTCCACCAGCGCGGCGGCGTAGCGGCGGTACACCTGCTCCACCTTGCCGCGCAGGTCCACGAACGTCGCCACCAGCTCGCCGATGCGGCAGCGCGCCTCCTCGTAGCCGTCCACCATCCGCGTGTAGCGCGCCAGCAGCGCGCCGGCCTCCTTCTGCACGGCCTCCACGCCGCCCGTGCCCTTCAGCACGCCCATCACCGTGCCGCCGTACTTGTCGGCCAGCGCGGCGACGGCCTGCTCCACCTGCGCGCGCAGCCCGTCGAGGGCGCGCCCGCCGCGGTCGAGCTGGCGCTCCGCCATGCCCAGGGCCTCGCCGTCCTTGCCGCGCGTGAGCAGGGCGTGGATCTCCTGCTCCTCCACCAGCGTGCGGTTGCGCTGGTTGTTGACGAACGCGTCGCGTATGCGCGCGTCGCGCCCGTACCGCTCGTAGGCTTCCCACACGAGCTCCCCGACGGCCGCCGAGTCGCCGCCCACGCCCAGTTTCTTCAGCTCGTAGGCCAGGTCCGAGCGCGTATAGACGCTCTTTCCGTCCGCCAGCCGCCCGGCCAGGTCGGACACCGCCTGCAAGAGTTGTTCCTTATCCATGGTCACAAAGTGTTAAGTCGTTCGTTTCTTGTCGCGCTCACTCCGCCCGCGCCTCCGCGCCGCCCAGCCGGAACTCCGCCACCACGGGCAGGTGGTCGCTGCTGCCGCCGTGGTAGTGCGTGCCGAGGTACGTGCGCCGGGGCTTCGATTCCCCGTACGCGCGGTCGCGCTCCATGAGCGAGGGCAGCTCCACGCGGCGCACCGACCGCGGCACGAGCGCCACGCCGCTGCCGCGCCGCAGCATCCGCTCGCTCACCAGCAGCTGGTCGAGCCACTCCCAGCGGCCGCGGAACTTGTGCGAGCCGCCGCGCAGGCCCACCATCAGGTTGCGCAGCGGCGCGAGGTGGCGCGGGGCGGAGTTGAAGTCGCCGCCCGCGACGATGTTCGCCGCCGCCCGCACGCCGGCCACGGAGTCGGCGCTCGCACGCAGCAGGCGCAGCAGCTCGGAGCGCTTCGCCCTGCCCTCGCCCGCGCCGAGCCGCGAGGGCAGGTGCACCACGAACACGTCCAGCGTGTCGCCCGTCGCCACCACGCCCGTGGCGTGGAGGATGTCGCGCGTGGGCGCGTAGCCGTTCGCGCGCAGGTAGCCGTCGGCCAGCCCGAAGTGCCGCCACCCCACGAGGCGGAACGCGCGGGGCGCGTAGAGCAGGGCCACGCTGATGCCGCGCGGGTCGCGCGAGGGGGCGAGCAGGTAGGCGTAGCCGTGCCGGCGCATGCGCGGGTGGAGGGCCAGCTGCCGCAGCACCGCGCCCGTCTCCACCTCCTGCAGGAGCACCAGCTCGGGCGGCATGCCGCCCGCGGCGCTGTCGATGGCGGCCGCCACCTGCGCCACCTTCCGCTCCAGCCGCTCCCTCGTCCAGCGCATCCGCCCGCCGGGCAGGAAGTCGCCGTCCGCGTGCCCGAGGGTGCGGCGCGTGTCGAAGAAGTTCTCGCAGTTGTAGCTCATCACGGCCAGCCGCTGCGCGACGGCCGCCCCGGACGCGCACGCCGCCAGCAGCGCCACCGCCGCCGCGAGCCGCCTACACATAGAGGTAGCGCTTGATGTTGCGCTTGGGCGTCTTCTCGAACTCCTCGTCGCGCGCCTCCAGCGCGGCGAGCCGGTAGAAGGGCGGCAGCAGGGCGTTCACGTGGTCGCGGTAGCGGCCGAGCTGCGCCGCGAAGTCGGCGCGCGTCATGCCGTGGCGGCGGAGCGTGTCGTCCGACGTGTGGACCAGGCCCACGAGGCGCGTGCCGCGCTGCACCACCACGCACTCGTCGATGAGCGCGTGCCCCACGAGCTTCTCCTCGATTTCCTCCGGGTAGATGTTCTGTCCGCTCGGGCCGAGCAGCATGTTCTTCGAGCGCCCGCGGATGAAGACGTTCCCGCGCGCGTCCATCGTGCCCAGGTCGCCCGTGTGCAGCCACCCCTCCTCGTCGATGGCGGCGGCCGTCGCCGCGTCGTTCTTGTAGTAGCCGAGCATCACGTTCGCCCCGCGCGCGAGTATCTCGCCGGCCACGCGCCCGGGGTCCGCGCTGTCGATCCTCACCTCCATGCGCGGGGCGGCGACCCCGCACGAACCCTGCGCGAACGCGCGCCAGTCCTGGTAGCAGATGATGGGCCCGCACTCGGTCATGCCGTAGCCCACCGTGTAGGGGAAGTGGATGCGGCGCAGGAACGCCTCGACCTCGCTGTTGAACGCCGCGCCGCCCACGATGACCTCGTACATGCTGCCGCCGAAGGCGGCGACGAGCTTGTTGCGGATCTTGCGGTAGACCAGCGCGCGCACGCCGGGGATGCGGAGCAGCCCGCGCATGCGCCGCGTGCGGAGCATGGGGAACACGCGCCCCTGCACGACTTTCTCCACGATGAGCGGGACGGCGACCACGATGTCGGGGCGCACGTCGGCGAAGGCCTGCAGCAGCACGCTCGGGCTGGGGGCCTTGGCGAGGAACGTGATGCGGCAGCCGATGCAGGTCTCGTAGAAGAACTCGAACGCGAACCCGTACATGTGCGCCAGCGGCAGGAGCGACAGCACGCGGCTGCGCCGCGCCAGCCCGAGCCTCTCGTCGGCGAACAGCACGTTCGACCAGATGCTGCGGTAAGGGAGCATCACGCCCTTCGAGTTGCCCGTCGAGCCCGACGTGTAGCTCAGCATGGCGAGGTCGTCGGCGACGTCGTCGAAGTAGCGCACCTCGGCGCGCCCGAAGTCCCCGCGCGCCCCGGCCGCGCCCACCTCGCCCATGTCCATCCACGCCCACGCGCCGCCGGCCGCGCCCGCCGCCGCCAGCTTCTGGAGCGTGGCGTCGCCGCCGATGAGCAGCCGCGCCTCGCTGTGGCGCAGGATGTTCGCCACCTGCTCGCCGCTGAAGTCGTGGAGCACGGGCACGGCCACGGCGCCGTAGGTCAGCGCCGACAGGAAGGCCACCGCCCAGCGGCTGCTGTTGCGGTCGCACAGCGCGATGCGGTCGCCGGCCTCCAGCCCCATGGCGCGGTAGCGCGCGTGGAGGGCGTGGACGGCGCGCGCCACGTCGGCGTAGGTGAACCGCACGTCCGTGCCGTAGTCCTCGTACGCGACGCAGTCCCAGTTCTCCAGTATGGACGTTTCCAATATGCGCATCAGCGACTTCGTGCGCTGGATGTATTCAGTCGACATCTGCTTCCTTTATTTACGGGAGGCACGCGCGCCGCTTGGCCCAAGTCCGCCGCGGCCCCACCGGACGTTCACAATCATTGACAAGCGCAAATATACAAAGTTTTTCGGCTACGCCACCCCGCGTTGCGCATTTTTCACCCAAAGTGAGCAGTTTTCGCGCCCCCCGCGCCGCCACGCCGCGGCGGGAGGCCGCTCCCGCCGCGCCGGAAAGCTGTCATGCGCGCGGAGAAAAGACGGGAACGCCGCGCCCGAAACTCAAAACCGCGTCGCGATTCCCGCAAAGCGCGACGCGGTTTCTACGAATCGCGACGTGGTTTATCAAAACCGCGACGCGGTTTTGACTTTCCAGCGCGGCGCGGCGGACTTTCCGGCGCGGCGTTCCCGTCTTTTCTCCGCGCGCATGGCGACTTTCCACTGTGGCGCATGGCGACATCCTTCTGTGGCGGGAGCGGTGTCCGCGCGCGGCGGCAGAAGCATCTGCGCGCGGCGGCAGAAAGCGGCGCGCGCCGTGGCGGCGCAAGGCCTCCGCCGTGGCGGACGGGGGCGGCGGAACGGATATTTGGGGGCGCCGCGAAAAAAATCCGCGAAAGCGGCGGCGGAACGGAGGGGATTGCGTATATTTGCCGAAAGCGGCGCGCGGCGTCCCGGCTGGGCGCGCGCGGCGGCGGACGAGAACTTTTGTGCGGGGCGCGGAGCCCCACTGTCAATGCCTTAAATACTGATTGGACCATGAAGACGGCCACATGGCTATGGGCAGCCGCGCTGACGGCGGCGACCCTGCTCTCCTCCTGCGGGGAGGAAGCGAAAAAGACAAGCAGAGAAAACGAGCGGAACGCGCGCGCCATCGGCAACCGCTACGAGGGCGGCGCGCCGCAGGCGGATGCGCCGGAGGACGACGACATGCCGCAGCTGAACGTGGACGTCGGGACGCACGAGCGGATTGCCTACTTCCACCACTTCTTCAAGCGGTACGGGACGGGCGACGGCAGCAGCGTGTGGAACGGCCTGGCGTACACGGAGGAGTACCTGTCGCAGTTCACGCCCCGCGCCATCGGCAGCCTGAGGAAGGCCTACGGGGCTGGCTCGCTCGGGAACGAGGGGCTGGCCGTGTGGCTGTTCCGCCCGTCGGGCGACACGGGAGAGCGGTGCGAGGTGGTGAGTGTCACGGCGCTGGACGACGAGTGGCTGCGCGTGGTGGTGCGCGACACGCAGACGAACCGCCGCGAGCGGTACAAGGTGCGCGTGGTGGCGACGGACGCGGGCTACAAGATTGACGACGTGCAGAACAAGAACTACGACTGACGGCGGGAAAAGACGCCGCGCGCCGCCGCCCCGCACGCCGCCGGCGGGAAAAACGCGCGCGCCGCTGCCGGTTTTGCGGCAAAATGTGCGTATATTTGCACGGCTGCCGCCGCCTGGCGGCGCATCCGCGCCATCATCCGCCCCACGGCCCGACGCCGTCCGCCCCATGACCCGACATTATTCACCCCATAACACAACAAGCGACGTATGAATACACTGAGACAACTGGGCGTGGCCGCCCTCGCGCTGGGCCTCGCGCTCGCCTCCTGCGGCCAGGACGGACGGAAGGAGGCAGCCGGCGGCGCGGCCGCGGGCGACAGCATCGCGCAATCCGGCACGGAGGCGGCGGACGGCGCGGCCGGCGGCGAGGCGGCGGCGATGGAGCGGTATTTCCGCGGCTTCTTCGAGAAATACGCGTCCTACGAGGGCGACAACCCCGACGTGGCGGGCCCCGAGGGCTACACCGACGAGTACGTGGCGCAGTTCACGCCGCACGGCATCGAGGTGATGCGCGCCATCAACGGCAGCGACTACAGCCTCGCGGAGCACATCTTCAAGTCGAGCGAGGTGCAGGAGAGCTACCTCATCGACGCCATGGCGCCCGAGGCGGACGGATGGTTCACGGTGACGGTGACGGGCTACAGCCCGGAAAGCGCGAAGCAGACGTACCGCGTGCGCATCGTGAACGACGGCGGCACGTACAGGATTGACGACGTGGAGAACACGAACTTCGACGCGGAATGAGCCGCCCCGCGCCCCGCGCCGCAGGCTGCGGCGCGGCCCACCGCAACAAGAACCACAACGACACGATGAAAACGAGAAGACTGACCACGGCGGCGCTGGCCGCCGCATTCGCCGCGACGGCGGCATGGGCGCAGGACGCGCGCACGCAGGGCATGGCGGACGTGAACGGCGTGCGCGACGCGACGCTCGACTCGCTGGCCAAGGCCAACCAGGCGCGCCCCGTGAGCGGCTCGTCGCGCCGCGGGACGAACCCCGTGCTGTTCCTCGTGGGCAACAGCACGATGCGCAACGGCACGCTCGGCAACGGCAGCAACGGCCAGTGGGGCTGGGGCTACTACGCCCACGCGTTCTTCGACGAGGAGAAGGTGAGCGTGGAGAACCACGCGCTGGGCGGCACCAGCCCGCGCACGTTCTACCGCCGGCTGTGGCAGCCCGTGGCGGAGGGCATCCGTCCGGGCGACTACGTGGCGCTCGAGCTGGGGCACAACGACAACGGGCCGCTCGCCGAGGGGCGCGCCCGGGCGAGCTACGTGCCGCCGGCGCCGGCGGGCAGCGGCGCGCCGCAGCTGGCCGACGACTCCATCCGCGTGCGCGTCAGGGAGACGGGCGCGGAGGAGACGGTCTACACGTTCGGCGGATACGTGCGCCGCTTCGTGCGCGACGTGCGCGCCCGGGGAGCGACGCCCATCCTGCTCACGCTCACGCCGCGCAACGCCTACGTGGGCGGCGGGCGCGAGATTGACCGCAAGCTGACGACGTTCACGCCGTGGATCAAGGCCCTGGCCAGCGAGCTCGGCGCGCCGTGCATCGACCTGAACGACCGCTCGGCGGCGAAGCTCGAGCGCTACGGGAAGTGGAAGGCGGACTACCACTTCTTCGGCGACAAGATACACTCGTCGAAGTTCGGCGCGCAGATGAACGCGGCGTCGTTCGCCGAGGGGCTCGCCGACAGCGACGACCCGCAGCTGGCCGCGCTGAAGGCGTGCGTGGACACGGGGCGCGTGCGCCCCGCCAGCCTGAAGGACAGGGCGGAGGACGCCCGCCCCGCCGGCGCGGGGGGCGGGAAGAAGAAGCCCACCGTGTTCCTCACGGGAGACTCGACCGTGAAGAACGCCGACGAGGACGAGGACGGGATGTGGGGCTGGGGCTCGCAGGCCTACACGGTGTTCGACCGGAAGAAATGCACGGTGGTCAATGCGGCGAAAGCCGGACGCTCCACGCGCACTTACCTGAACGAGGGCCGCTGGGACGCGGTGTACAACTCGGTCGAGCCCGGCGACTACGTGCTCATCCAGTTCGGCCACAACGACATCGGCGGCATCGACAGGCAGAAGGAGCGCGGCGTCATCGCGTCGGCGGCGGACACGTGCCACGTCTACAGGCTGGAGTCGAGCGGGCAGTACGAGGTCGTCTACTCGTTCGGGTGGTACCTGAAGAAGTTCATCGGCGACGTGCGCGAGAAGGGCGGCCACCCAGTCCTCGTGAGCCTGACGCCCCGCAACGAGTGGCCGGGCGGCAAGGTGGAGCGCCGCAACGACAGCTACGGGAAATGGTACCGGCAGGTGGCCGCGGAGACCGGCGCGGAGTTCGTCGACCTGCACAACATCACGGCCGACGCGCTCGACAAGATGGGGCGCGAGAAGGCCGCGGCCATGTTCAACAACGACCACACGCACACGTCGCTCGCGGGAGCCCGCCTCAACGCCCGCGGCGTGGCGAAGGGGCTGCGGGCGGTGAAGTCGCCGCTGCGCAAATGCCTGAAATAACCCGCCGCCGGCCGCGCCTTGGCCGCCTCCACGAGGCGCCGGCGCGCAGCCGGCGCGCAGCCGGCGGCGCAACGACATTTTGTTACACCCTTAATACTTTTTCAAACGATGAAGACAAAAGAACTGCTCATGGTGCTCGCCGCGGCCATCGCATTGGGAGGCTGCACGAAGGTGCGCGGCATCGTGGGACAACTGACTGGAGGCAGCGACACGACGGCAACGGCGGACGGCGCGGCCCCGGCCGACGGAGCGGCAGCGGAGGACGCCGACAAGGCAGCCCCGACGGACGCGCCGAAAGTGACGGACGACAGCGGCAGCATCGCGGTGACAAGCCGCAGCGCAGCCCCCACCATCGCGGAGCTGGCGCAGGCCTACGCCGCCGCCAAGCTGCAGCAGGGGGAGACGGAGTTCTACAAGCCCATGTGGCAGTCGCTCGCGCGCTATGTCGAGGGGGACATGCTAAAGGGCATGTTTGACACCGGCAACGGCTGGGCGTTCGACATTGACGGCCTCCCATGGGACAACTACCTGGAGTGCCGTTACGCCGAGCAGGGAGAAGGCGGCGACATCGACAGCGGATGGAGCTTGGACTTGCGGGTGTGGCAGTGCACGGGCAGCGCGGACCTGGTGCTGACCGTGAAAGGCGAGAGGTATGTTCCCGAGCACGAGTACTGGAAGCCGTTCGTCGACTTGGAGTTCTACAAATACAACGCCGCGACGAAGAGGATGGCGCGCGCCGACCTCGGCACGGAACTGGGCGTGCGCCCGTGGGACTTCGTCATCAACGAGCATGACCGCGAGAACTTCTACTCCGTGTTCACGGAAGAGCAGCAGCGGTGGTTCACGCCGCGATACCACATGCTGCCCTACGACGACAAGATTGTGATTACTCCGTGGGAAAGGGACGAAACGGGAAAGCGTGCGCGCAACGGCTATTACGAGTGGACGGGCAAGGACTTCGAGCTGCACTACGAGGACGTTCCCTCCGACGAATCAACAATGGAATGGTATGGCTAAGAGGCTCATCCTGTGGTGCGCCGCCGCGATGCTGGCGGTGTGCGGCTGCACGAGCGCGCGCGAGCAGCACGAGCGCGCGGAGGGCGAGACGGACACCGTCGTGACGGAGAAGGAAGAAGCCGTCGATTCGGTCTACACCGACGAGAACGGCACCATCCACATCGACAGCCGGAAGAAGCGTCTGGACATCGCAGACATCGCCGAGGCCGTTGTCCGCACCAAGATGGACAATCCGTCCGACAGCGGGCGTGCCGCCGCCGCGATGGAAGGCATCAGCCGGTACAGGGCCGACGGAGCAAGAGCGAACTACGAGAGCGGCGGGACGACGGTGGACGTGGAGAACGGCTACTGGGCGTTCCGCAGCCACTCGTACGGAAACGTCCGCATCACCGAGCTGCGCGCGTGGGACTGCGCCGACAAGCGCCGCCAGGTTGTCGCCTTCAACATGACCAGCATCATTGACGGCAAATACGAATGCGTGCAGAGCGACGGCATCAGCTTCTTGATGCTCGACAAGGAGCAGCGCACGCTGGACACCTACCCGAGGCCGGAGGCCGCCGACTGGGTCGAGCAGAAGGACATGCTGTTCCCGCCCCAGGAAGCATTCGACATCGCATCGGACCGCGAGCTGTTCAGCGCCACGTTGCCCTACTGCCGGCTGCAGCGCAAGAGCCGCGACATCCTGGTTCTGCCGTCGAACCCCAACATCGGACGCGACCGCATGCGCATGGGGCGGCTGGTGTGGGACGGACGCGAGAGATTCGCCTTGCAGATGGACGAGACGTCGCTGGCGGAAAGCGAATATTTTGACAAGAACCTTTACAAATGACGACTATGGAGAGAACGGTTTTGCTGCTCGCCATCAGCATGGCGCTGATGAGCTGCACGAAGATAAAGAGCATGCTTGGCGACCCGGCCGACCGCACCGAGGCGGCCGACACGACGGAGGCCGTGCGCCAGCCCGCCGAAGCGGACATCGACCCGGAGTTCAGTGTCGATGCCGAAGCCGAGGCCGGTGAACAGCCGACATGGGACGGAACGGAGGACGAGGACGGAACGGAGGACGAGGACGACGGCTATGCGCCCATCAAGGTCGCATACAGCGGGGCACGGCCCAACATCGTGGACTTCGCCCAGGCGTACCTCAAGCACATGAGCGGCGCGGAGGGAATCGGCCCGCTACAGGCGACGCTCGACAGGCACCTGCGCAACGAGCAGATTGGGGAGGAGGCGTTCGTGCTCGACGTGAGGAACGGCTACATCAAGTTCCGCGAAGAACACGGGGCAGCGGCCTCCGCCACCGAGATGTGCTACTGGAACTGCGCCGACGGCAAGCACAAGGTGTTCGCCGTGAACCGCGGCTATTGGGAGAACGGGAAGCCCGTAGGGACGCAACTGACGGGGCTGACGTTCTACAAGTACACCAACGCCACGCGCACGATGAAGCTGGACTACGACGTGGCCGACCTCTCCACGCCTTTCCTCCGCGCATACCCCGACGGAAACGTGCAAGGCGGCACGGAGGGACTGGAGACGCCGGTGTATTACCTTCCGCGCGCGGGCAAGAACATCAAGATGGACACGGGGCTTCCCGTCGACGGCTGCCGCAAGGCCGAGTTGCAGTGGAACGGCGCGACGTTCGACGTGAAGTTCATCCAATAAAAAACATCCAACCAGGAAAATGGAAATCGGAGACAAAGTGAGGTTCCTGAGCGATGTCGGCGGCGGTGTCGTGGCCGGCTTCCAGGGCAAGAACATGGTGCTGGTGGAGGACGAGGACGGATTTGCCGTGCCTGTACCCCTCAGCGAGGTGGTGGTCATCGACACGAGCGAGTACAACTTCGTGAAGAAGACCGTGGCCAAGCCGAAGCCAAAGGCCGAGGCGGAACGCCCCGCCCCGCCGCCGCCCGCAACGAGGAGGGAGATGCCCGGCGACGGGGCGACCGAGAATCCGCTCGACCGCCCCGTCACGTTCCGCCCCAAGCCCGAGGAGCGCAAGGACGCCGAGGCGCTGAACGTGTTCCTCGACTTTGTTCCGGCCAACGTCCGCGAGCTGTCGAAAACCGCGTTCGAGTGCTACATCGTGAACGACTGCAACTATTTCGTGGCCTTCACCTACCTCTCAAAGGAAAACGCCGCCTGCAAGCTGCGCGCGCAGGGCGTCGTGGCGCCGAACACAAAGCTCTACATCGAGGACGTCACCCACGCCATGCTCAACGACATCGAGCGCGTGGCCGTGCAGCTCGTCGCCTACAAGGAGGACAAGCCCTTTGTGCTGAAGCCCGCCGTGAGCGTCGAATTGCGCATCGACACGACGAAGTTCTACAAGCTGCACACGTTCCGCGAATCGCTGTTCTTCGACGAGCCGACGCTGGAGTTCGACATCGTGCGCGACGACAGGCCCGCGCGCCCATTGGTGGTCAGCGCGAGAGAGTTGAAGCAAGCCATGGCCGAAAAGGAAACGCCGCCCAAGCAGCAACCGGCACGCGCGGAGAAGAAGGCAGACCGCAACACGCTTGTCGAGATTGACCTGCACGCCCACGAGTTGCTGGAGACGACGGCGGGCATGTCGGCCGGCGACATCAAGGAATACCAGATGAAGGTGTTCCGCGAGACCATGGACGCGCACCTGAAAGAAAAAGGACGCAGAATCGTGTTCATCCACGGCAAGGGCGAGGGCGCGCTGCGCCAAGCCATCGTCGGCGAGCTGAAGCGCCACTACAAGTCGTGCACCTATCAGGACGCGTCGTTCCAGCACTACGGATTCGGCGCGACGATGGTCATCATCCACTGACGGCGCGCGCCCTCCCACCGAACGCGCCATCCCCTCTTCCGCAGCGATTGGAGGAAGGGGGGATGGTGCGTTTTGCGCAGGCCGTAGCGCCATTCCGCATCTACGGCCTCCGCCATGGCTTTCCCACGGCCGTCGGGAAAGCCCGAAGGTACGCGCTTGTCCTCAGTGCGTGAGGAAACACTCGCGGTATTCTCGCTCGAAATTCGGAGTGAACAGCCCCTGCCCCATGCCGTCGAGCAGTTCCCGAGGTGTCCAAAAGCGCCCGCCGTCCAGCTCGTCGGAGGGGTGGATGTCGCCGTCACAGACCATCGTATGCACGAAGACGAGCTCGCGCTCCTGCGCCGACTCGAACACATAGTGACACAGCGGAAACGCCCACCCGTCGCGCGCGCCGGCGCGGGTGTCCGCCAGCCCATGCACCTCGATGCCCAGTTCCTCGCGCACCTCGCGCCTCAATGCCATTTCCACCGACTCGCCCAAATCGACATGACCGCCGACGGACGTGTCCCACTTCCCAGGCTGGATGTCCTTCCACAGCGGCCTCCGCTGCAAATAGAGGTCGCCGCGAGCATTGAACACATGGAGATGAACCACCGGGTGCAATGGCTTCGCGCCGCCATGGCACTCGCCCCGCGTCGCCGCGCCCACAATGTTTCCTTGCTCGTCCACGACGGGAAGCATTTCCTGCTCGTTGTCTTTCTTCTGCTGCATCTTCGTTTTGCTTGTTTTTCAGTTGCGGCGCACCTGCCCTACGGGCATACGCTCCACGCCGTCCGCTGCGACCCCATAAAAATGGTCGTGCGGCTCTCACGAGCAGCACGACCGCCATATAATGAAAAGAATTTCAACAAAGTCTAACCTCTTCGTCGTATTCCGCTATCAATGGCCTTTCCAGAAGTTTTCGAGCTTCTGCTGCTTCTCCAGCTGCTGCCTGTACTCGGCGTTGGCGCGCTCATACTCGGAGTGCTTGCGCTGCGCCTCCACGATGCGTGCCTTCAGGCGGTTGGCCGTTCCCGAGATGCTCGCGTCCTCCTGCGCAGCACGCGACACATAGGTCAGGGCCTGGCTGTAGTTCTTGCTGGCGGCTGCGTTCTGCGCGCGGAAGAGGTCGGCACGACCGAGGGTCGAGGGATCGAACTGGGTGGCGAGCTGCAGATAGCTCTCCGTGCTGACACCGTGTCCTGCCTTGGCCAGCGCATAGGCCACCTTCATCGCGATGCGCGACTTCACCTTGTTGTCGTCCGTCAGCTGGATAGCCTTGTCATAGTACTCGATGGACTCCACGTTCTTGCCCTGCTGCGAAAGCTGCTGCGCCACGCCGATGGCCGCGGCGTAGCTCGGCTCAATGTCGTAGGCGTACTTCGACGCCTTGAAATAAACATCCGTGTCGTCGCAGTCGTTGTTCGCAAGGATGTCGATGATAGAGCGCAGGTAAGTGAGGTCGCTCTTCTTCTGCTCCACTTTCGGGGTGAAGATAGCGATGAGCTGGTCGCGGTCGGCCGCTTTCGACGCGGCAAAAGTCTGCTCCACCGTGTAGAGCGTTGGGTCATACTGCGCAACGACTTTCTGAGCCGACAGGCTGTCCGCCTCCAAATTGGCGCGCTCCAGCATCTTCTCGCAAACCTCCTTGCAGAGAAGGTAGTCCTTGAGGAACTGCTCGTGGAAGCCCGTGGGGTCGTTCTGGTACTTGTTATACGAAACGTTGAAGTACGTGTGGAGCACATAGCCCTCCACCTCGTACTCGGGCGTTTGGTTCACCAGCTCGATGCCCTCGGTGAACATGGCATAAGCCTTGTCAAGCGAATAGTCGTCATACACATTCGGGGCGTGCACCGTGTAGTCATAGGCCTTGCGGCAAAGAATCGACCCCTTGCTCGTCCGCATCTTCGGCGTGGCAAAGGAGTTGAGTTCCTTTACATACTTGATGCGCGTGTCGTGCATGCTCATCAGGTCGTCAAGATATTTCTTCTTTTCCTCTTTCGTGGAAGCGTTCTGAATGAGGTTGGTGAGCAGCGTCCATCCGCGCGTGTAGGTCAGCACCTGGGCCAGCGGGGCTTTCTCCATGATGAACTTCCAGCAGGGATACGCCTCCGCGTACTCCTTGGCTTTCACGTATTCGTTGAAAAGGCTGATGTTGTTGAGGCAGTCGATGCTGTCGTTTCCGTGTCCGATGCGGTCGTTCACTTTCGTTCCTTCATACTGCGCCATGACAGGAAGCACAGCTCCTGCCAGAATTGCACAAACAAGAGTTTTCTTCAGTTTCATTCTAATAAATTCCGTTGGTTTGTTGATGTTTCTTTTCAGGCATAAACTTTTTCACGCTGCAAAGTTATGATTTTTCCTTTTTCCTGCGCGCCGTTATACTTTTATTAACTATAAAGATGCACCCTTTTTTGGAATACCAAGAAATATTCAAGTTGCCTATTCCCTATCTCCGTACGGTTATTGGGATTCACAGAGTACCATTGCGTGAACACGCCCGGCTCAAACAGTTTGCCTACGCTTTGTTTACGCAACAAACAAAAACAACGACCTACGATTGCTCGTAAGTCGCTGTAATAGAAGCGTGGACCAGCCTGGGCTTGAACCAGGGACCTCCAGATTATGAGTCTGTTGCTCTAACCAACTGAGCTACAAGTCCTTGAAAACACAAACAAGTACGCGGCGCGTCCCCTTTGCGGACTGGCGGCGAACCGCCCGTGCGAGTTGTCCCAACCGGACTCGAACCGATAATGACAGAACCAAAACCTGTTGTGTTGCCAATTACACCATGGGACAATCCTCTCGAACAGCGTTCCGAAACGGATGCCCGGCGGACAAGCGTCCCAAAATGCGGTGCAAAGGTAGGACTTTTCGCCGAAAGCCACAAACAAAACACCGTTTTTTCACCGCGCGCCCGGCGGACTGGACGCGCAAAAAGCAGGGGGCGGAGAAAGAATGTTCCGCCAAGACGCCGCGCAAGGAACGCCGGGACAGCGTGCCCAGCAACCGCCCCGCGACATTCGTGGCAATGCCCGGGAGGACGTGCCGCCCTGACACTTCCGCTTGGGCGTTGTGCGGCTTCGCGGCCTTTGCGGGCGGCACGATTTCCAAAAGAAGGAAACAACTGATTTCCAGCAGCTTGAAAGCCATTGAAAAAACACTGCGGAGCGGCGGAAAAGGCACTGCGGAGAAAAATATTTTCCTCCGCGGACGAAACCCTTTTCCTCTGCGGACGAAAAGCACGCGCTCCGCAGTGTTTCTTAGGAAACATACAACGCCCTGTTTTCCAGTCAGATGTAGAGGTTCCCGCCGCCATCAAGGACAAGCATGTCCTTTGTGGCACGTTTCTGCTTTCACAAGAACACATGAACAAGCAAGTAAGTATGAGAAAGAAAGCCGAAACAACATGAAGCTCTTCCTCCCGATACAGCAAGGCTGCGCCCCTTGCGCTGTCCGGGACGGCACCGGGCAATGCCGAGGAGAGAAAATCCGGAAAAGCAGCGCGCCACAAAACGGAGGCTTTTGTTTGCGTCTTTTCGCTTTAATCACTACCTTTGCAGTTTGAAAAGCGGCAGCACGCAGTTCCCCGACCACCATGGCGAAGACCAAACCACTCATCCACAACAAGCGCCGGAACAAAATCCGCATCCACAACGAGGGCACGCAAACGCTCGTCGTGTGCGGCTGCGTGTTCCTCGCCATCGTCGCGCTCATGTACTGGATGGTGGGGCGGCACTGGTCGCTCTATGTGGTGGCGGGCGCGCTGGCGGTGGTCTACTGCATCCTGATGAATTTCTTCCGCTGCCCCATCCGCATGTTCCAGGGGCCGACGACAAAAACGGTGGTCGCCCCCGCCGACGGCCATGTGGTGGTGGTGGAGGAGGTGGACGAGCAGGAGTATTTCCATGACCGCCGCCTGATGATCTCCATCTTCATGAACCTGACCAACGTGCACGCCAACTGGATTCCCTGCGAGGGGAAGGTCATCAAGGTGGCGCACCACGACGGCAACTTCAAGGCGGCCTACCTGCCGAAGGCGAGCACGGAGAACGAGCGGTCGATGATTGTCATCCGCACGCCCCACGGCGTGGAGGTGATGGCGCGCCAGATAGCCGGCGCATGCGCGCGGCGCATCGTGACTTACGCCGAGGCGGGTCAGGAGTGCTACATCGACGACCACATGGGCTTCATCAAGTTCGGGTCGCGCGTGGACGTCTATCTCCCCGTGGGCACGGAAGCCCTCGTGAAGGTGGGGCAATCGACCGTTGGCGACGAGACCATCATCGCGCGGCTGCGCTGACACATCCTCCCATTGATTCTTTCTTCCTAAGCACATGAGCAAGCGATTCATTCCCAACGCACTGACGTGCGGCAACTTGATATGCGGCTGCATCGCCACGGGCGCGGCCTTCCACCACCATTTCTCCTCGGCGTTCGCGTTCATCCTCCTCGGCGCGGTGTTCGACTATTTCGACGGGTTCGCGGCCCGGCTGCTCAAGTCGCCCAGCAACATGGGCGTGGAGCTCGACTCGCTGGCCGACTGCATCACGTTCGGCATGGCGCCGGCCACGATGATATTCGTGCTGTTCACCAAGGTGCGCTACCCCGAGCTGATGTACTCCCAGTTCTGGTTCACCTACCTGCCGTTCACGGCGTTCCTGCTGGCGGCGTTCTCCGCCTACCGCCTGGCCAAGTTCAACCTCGACGAGCGCCAGCACACGGGATTCATCGGAATGCCCACGCCGGCCTGCGCCATCTTTTGGGGCGCGCTCATCTCCAGTTCGGAGGACTACCTCACCTCGCCCATGTTCAACGCCCCGTTCCTCTTCGCTTTCATGCTGCTGTTCTGCTTCCTCCTTGTGTGCGACATTCCGATGTTCGCCCTCAAGTTCAGCAGCTTCAACCTGCGCGACCGGGGCAACGCCATGAAATTCGGATTCCTCGCCTGCTGCGCCGCGATACTCGCCGTGTGCGCCATCGCCGCCCCCTCGGGCATGACGTGGCGCTACGTCTGCCGCGGCATTTCGGCGTGCATCGGCCTCTATGCCCTCGTGAACATCGCGCGGTCGGTGGCCCGCATCTACGCACGTAAAGAATGTTAATTCGCGCCTGATTCGCCATTTTTTCGCCATCTTTGCACGGTGAAAAGATGAAACAACGACGCTTATGGATCTGCTCATTCTGCTTGTACTCCTGTTCCTGCTGCTCATCGTCGCCACGCCCCTGCTGCTCATGAAACTGCTCCAGCACAAGCTGAAGCAATTCGCGAACTCCATGGGAGGCGAGGAAGAGCGACGAAAGCAGGAGAAGCGCTCGGAACCGCGCCCACGCGCCAAAGGCCGGCACGGCGAGAAGTCGTCAAAGAAAATCTTTGACGACAGCGAGGGCACTTACGTCGATTTTGAGGAGATGAAATAGCTGCACACAAGAAAACGGTAGCCGGGCGCGATGCCCGCTACCGTTTTCTTTTGAAGAAATCTTTCATCAGCCGGGCGCACTCATCGGCCAGCACGCCGCTGACGACCTCGCAACGCGGATGCAAGGCGCCGGGAGCGACGCGCCGGTATCCACGCTTCTCGTCCCCGCACCCAAATACCAGCCGCCCCATCTGGCTCCACCCGATGGCCCCGGCGCACATCGCGCAGGGCTCCACCGTCACGTAGAGCGTGCAGCGGTCCAGATACTTTCCGCCTATGCTTTCGGCGGCCGCCGTGACGGCCTGCATCTCGGCATGGGCCGTCACGTCGCGCAGCGTCTCCGTGAGGTTGTGCCCGCGGCCAACGACCAGTCCGCTTGCCACGACCACCGCGCCGACGGGAATTTCCCCGTCCTCCAGGGCCTTTCGCGCCTCGTTCAGGGCCTCGCGCATGAACCGCTCGTCATCTGTCGTCGTCCTTTCCATCATGTGTATGCAAGAAACATTCGTTTGTACCGCAAAGGTACGTTTTTACGCGGAGTCTGTCCGCAGTCGCAGCGGAAAGATTGAAAAAGCAGAAGCGGGACAACCCAGACACTGCACAGTGTCGGCTGTCCCGCTTTCAGTCTAAGGAACAAACGTTCACTCCTCGCTACGGCTGGCGCGCTTGCGCTCCAAATGGTCGAGGATAATCTTACGGATACGCATCGACTTCGGCGTCACCTCCACATATTCATCCTCCTTGATGTATTCCAAGGCCTCCTCCAGCGAGAGGACGACCGGGGGAATGATGCGCGCCTTGTCGTCCGTACCCGAAGCGCGCGTATTGGTCAGCTGCTTGGCCTTGGTGACATTGACGACAAGGTCGTTCTCATGCACATGCTCGCCCACGACCTGGCCGGCGTACACCTTGTCCTGCGGGAAGATGAAGAACTTTCCGCGATCCTGCAAGTGGTCGATGGCGTAGGCCACGGCCGTGCCGCCCTCCATGCAAATCATCGAGCCGTTGGTTCGGCGCGTCATGTCGCCCTTGTAGGGCTGGTAGTTCTTGAAGCGGTGGGCCATGATGGCCTCGCCCTGGCTGGCCGTCAGCACATTGGTGCGCAGGCCGATGATGCCGCGCGAGGGAATCTCAAACTCGATGTTCACGCGGTCGCCCTGCGCCTCCATCGACAGCATCTCTCCCTTGCGGCGCGTCACCATGTCAATCATCTTCGAGGAGAAGTCGGTCGGCACGTTGATGGTCAGCTCCTCCACCGGCTCGCAGCGCTGTCCGCCGATTTCTTTGTAAATCACCTGCGGCTGCCCCACCTGCAGCTCGTAGCCCTCGCGGCGCATGGTCTCCACCAGCACCGAAAGATGCAGTACGCCGCGCCCGCTCACAATCCACGCGTCCGTCGAGTCGTCCTTCGGACGCACACGCAGCGCCAGATTCTTCTCAAGTTCGCGCTGCAGGCGCTCGCCGATATGGCGGCTCGTGCAGAACTTGCCCTCCTTGCCGAAAAACGGCGAGTTGTTGATGGTGAAGAGCATGGACATGGTAGGCTCGTCGATGCTGATGGTCGGCAGCGACTCGGGCGTGTCGAAATCGCAGATGGTGTCTCCGATTTCAAAGTTCGTGAGGCCGACCACGGCGCAGATGTCGCCGCTCGAGACCTCGGCGGTGGCCTTGTGTCCCATGCCCTCGAACGTATGCAGTTCCTTGACTTTCGTTTTCTCCATCGAGCCGTCGCGGTGGCAGATCGTCACGTTCATGCCGCTGCGCAACGTGCCGCGATGCACGCGCCCCACGGCGATGCGCCCCGTGTAGGTGCTGTAGTCGAGCGAGGTAATCAGCATCTGCGGCGTGCCGTCCAGCTGCTGTGGCGCGGGTATGGTGTCGAGGATGACGTCGAGCAGGTAGGTGATGTCGGCCGTCGGCTTCTGCCAGTCCTCGCCCATCCATCCCTGCTTTGCCGATCCATAGACCACGGGGAAGTCGAGCTGCTCCTCCGTGGCGTTGAGGTTGCACATGAGGTCGAACACCATCTCGTACACCTCCTCGGGGCGGCAGTTGGGCTTGTCCACCTTATTGACCACCACCACGGGCTTCAGTCCGATTTCCAGGGCCTTCTGCAGTACGAAGCGCGTTTGCGGCATGGGGCCCTCGAAAGCGTCGACCAGGAGGATGCAGCCGTCGGCCATGTTGAGCACGCGCTCCACCTCTCCGCCGAAGTCGCTGTGTCCCGGAGTGTCAATCACATTGATTTTCACCCCCTTATAGTTGATGCTCACGTTCTTTGAAAGGATTGTGATGCCGCGCTCGCGCTCCAGCTCATTGTTGTCCAAAATCAAGTCGCCCGTCTGCTGGTTTTCCCGGAAAAGATTGCCGGCCAGCAACATTTTGTCCACCAGAGTCGTCTTGCCGTGGTCGACGTGCGCAATGATGGCGATGTTCCTAATATCCTGCATTTGTTGCTCGTTTTAACGAATTTTCGGCTGCAAAGTTACGTTTTTTTTCTCACATACGCGGAATGTCCCCCGCGCCAACCCCCGAACGCCTCCCTTGGGGACAAAAAGAAAGGCAAGCTCGTTTCACAACGAACTTGCCTGAAAAAATGATTCTTTAGAGAATCGGGGAGAAATAATATTTTATGGATGATTTTCCTTATTTTCCCTTGTTAGAGCTGCGGGCCCGCAGCGACGAGTGCCTCGCCGGCAGCGTTCGTCGTGTACTTCCCGAAGTTCTTGATGAAGCGGCCAGCGAGGTCCACTGCCTTCTTCTCCCATTCCGATGCGTCGGCATACGTGTCGCGCGGGTCAAGGATGCCCGTATCGACGCCCTCGAGCTGAGTCGGAACTTCAAAGTTGAAGATAGGAATAACCTTCGTGGGTGCCGTCAGGATGGCGCCGCCGAGGATGGCGTCGATGATTCCCCGCGTGTCGCGGATGGAGATGCGCTTGCCCGTGCCGTTCCAGCCCGTATTGACGAGGTAAGCCTTGGCGCCGCTCTTCTCCATCTTTTTCACGAGCTCCTCGGCGTACTTCGTCGGATGCAGCTCCAGGAAGGCCTGGCCGAAGCAGGCGGAGAATGTGGGCGTAGGCTCTGTGATGCCGCGCTCCGTTCCGGCGAGCTTGGCCGTGAAGCCCGACAGGAAGTAGTACTTCGTCTGCTCGGGGGAGAGGATGGAAACGGGGGGCAGTACGCCGAACGCGTCGGCCGAAAGGAAGATGACGTTCTTCGCCGCGGGAGCCGAGGAAATCGGGCGGACGATGTTCTTGATGTGGTCGATGGGGTAGGACACGCGGGTGTTCTCCGTCACGCTCTTGTCGGTGAAGTCAATCTTTCCGTCCTTGTCGACCGTCACGTTCTCCAGCAGCGCGTTGCGCTTGATGGCGTTGTAGATGTCGGGCTCGCTCTCCTTGTCGAGGTTGATGACCTTGGCGTAGCAGCCGCCCTCGAAGTTGAACACGCCGTTGTCGTCCCAGCCGTGCTCGTCGTCGCCGATGAGCAGTCGCTTCGGGTCGGTGGAAAGCGTGGTCTTGCCCGTGCCGGAAAGTCCGAAGAAGATGGCCGTGTTCTTGCCCTCCATGTCGGTGTTGGCCGAGCAGTGCATGGAAGCCATGCCACGAAGCGGCAGGAAGTAGTTCATCATCGAGAACATGCCCTTCTTCATCTCGCCGCCGTACCACGTGTTGATGATTACCTGCTCCTTGGTCGTGGTGTTGAACGCCACGCAGGTCTCGGAGTTCAGGCCGAGCTCCTTATAGTCGGCGACCTTTGCCTTCGAAGCGTTGTAGACCACGAAGTCGGGCTCGAACGAGGCGAGCTCCTCTGCCGACGGCTTGATGAACATGTTCGTCACGAAATGAGCCTGCCAAGCCACCTCCACGATGAAGCGGACGGCGAGGCGGGTGTCCTTGTTGGCGCCGCAGAACGCGTCCACGACATAGAGGTTCTTGTTGGAGAGTTCGCTCTTGGCAATATCTTTCACCTTTGCCCAAACAGCCTCGGACATGGGGTGGTTGTCGTTCTTGTAGCCCTCGGTGGTCCACCACACCTTGTCGTGCGAGTTGGCATCATCGACGATGTACTTGTCCTTAGGCGAGCGACCCGTGTAGATGCCTGTCATCACATTGACAGCGCCGAGTTCGGTCTCCTGGCCAACTTCGTAGCCCTCAAGCCCCGCCTTGGTCTCCTCTTCGAAGAGCACTTCGTAGGAAGGATTGTGCGCTATCACCGTCGAGCCGGTGATGCCGTACTGTGTCAAATCCAATTTTGCCATAATGTTTTTATAAATGTTTAAGTTTGGATATTTCCCGTTCGGTTCCGTTCGTTCGATTCTCCCTGGGGACGTCCCCCAGAAGCCCTCTCCCCAAAACCAACAACAAAGTTAATGCTTTTATTTTTTACGCACACAGCCCCTCCTCTTTTTTTTGGAAAATTTCAAAATTGGGGCCTCTTTTTCGTCCGGCAACCGCCTCTTTGCAAAGTTTATATTGCAAAAGGTGCGGAAAGTTTCTTCCCGGGCAACAGGCGGCGCCGGCCTTTTTTCCCACACTTTCTCCGCAGAGGAAGCCGCCGGACGGACGTTTTTCCTACCTTTGCGCCAGGGCCTGCGTGCCCCACATATACATATAAAATAGGTATGGCGACAACATTCATTAAAAGAAACATTCATTAAAGAATTAGGAATATGGAGAAAATCGTGTTTCTGACAGGCGCGGGCATGTCGGCAGAGAGCGGCATCAGCACCTTCCGCGACAGCGGCGGACTTTGGGAGAGGCATCCCGTGCAGCAGGTGGCCAGCATCGAGGGCTACCGGCGCGACCCCGCCCTCGTCATCCGGTTCTACAACGAGCGGCGGCGGCAGCTGCTCGGCTGCCAGCCCAACGAGGGGCACCGGCTCGTGGCCGGCCTGGAGGAGCGGTACGACGTGACGGTCGTGACGCAGAACGTGGACAACCTGCATGAGCGCGCCGGCAGCCGCCACGTCATCCACCTGCACGGCGAGCTCATGAAAGCCACCTCGTCCGACGACCCCAACAACCCCCGGTGCGTCGAGACGCTCGCGCCCGGGCGCCCCGACATCCGCATGGGCGACAAGGCGCGCGACGGCTCCCAGCTCCGCCCGTTCATCGTGTGGTTCGGCGAGGCCGTCCCCATGATGGAGCCGGCCGTCGAGGCGGCGATGAGGGCGGACATCTTCGTGGTGGTCGGCACGTCGCTCAGCGTCTATCCCGCCGCCGGGCTCATCAACTACGTGGACAGCGGCTGCCGCCTTTTCCTCATCGACCCGAAGCCCGTGCGCGTCCCGTCGGCACTCGACGTGCAGGTAATCCGGGCCGGAGCGTCGGAGGGAATGAGAGAACTGTGCAAGCTGCTGTAGCCCAAGCGTTTGGAAACAACCTGAAAACGTCCGCAGAGAAAAATATTTTCCTCTGCGGACGAAATGCATTTCCTCTGCGGAGCGCGGGATTTTTCTCCGCAGAGGTTTTCCAGCCCCTCCGCAGTGTTTTTTCCTATGCGGACGAAACGACTTTTCGCCGCAGTGAAGAAGCACGGAAAATCCGCTTCAGCCCGCGCAAAAACGCCGCAAGACAAGGCAAAATTTGCTTTTCTTGTCATTTATGTTTAGCTTTGCAAATCGTATATGTCCCGCTTGCGGGGCGTGACGCAAACCATCACACACTGGAACAATGAAAAATCTGGAAAAAATCTTTGCCGAGAAGCTGCTGAAAATCAAGGCCATCAAGCTGCAGCCAGAAAACCCCTTCACATGGGCGTCGGGATGGAAGTCGCCTTTCTACTGCGACAACCGAAAGACGCTGTCCTACCCGGAGCTGCGCTCGTTCGTGAAGCTGGAGCTGTGCCGCGTCATCCTTGAGAACTTCGAGGACGTGGACGCCATCGCCGGCGTGGCGACGGGGGCGATTCCCCAGGGCGCGCTCGTGGCCGACACGCTCGGCAAGCCGTTCGTGTACGTGCGCTCCAAGCCCAAGGACCACGGGCTGGAGAACCTGATTGAGGGCGAGCTGAAGCCGGGCATGAAGGTGGTGGTCGTGGAGGACCTGATTTCCACGGGCGGCAGCAGCCTGAAGGCCGTGGAGGCCATCCGCAACAACGGCTGCGAAGTCATCGGCATGGTGGCGAGCTACACCTACGGATTCGAGGCCGCCAAGGAAGCGTTCAAGAACGCCAAGGTGAAGCTCGTGACGCTGACCGACTACGAGGCGGTGCTCGACGTGGCGCTGCGCACGGGCTACATCACGGACATGCAGGTGCCCCTCCTCGACGAGTGGCGCAAGGACCCCGCACACTGGAACGGCTGACCCATGGCACGATACGAAAGCAGCGTCAAGCAGATTCCCCACCCGCAGGGCAGCGTGTTCGCCAAGCTGTCGGACTTGAACAACCTCGCCGCCGTGCGCGAGAAGTTCAGCGACCCCGACGCGCAGGCGGCGCTCCAGGGGAAGCTGACGGGAGAGCAGGTGGAAGCCGCGCGCAGGCAGCTGGAAAGCATGGAGTTCACGGCCGACACGGTGAGCTTCAGCGTCCCGATGATGGGGGGCGTGTCCATCAGGGTCGTGGAGCGCGAGCCCGACAAGTGCGTGAAGCTCGAGTCCGTCAGCTCGCCCATCCCCCTGAAATTATGGATCCAAATCCTGCCGACGACGGAGGCGGCGAGCAAGCTGAAGCTGACGCTCGACGCGTCGCTCAACCCCTTCATCCGCGCCATGGCCGACAAGCCGCTGCGCGAGGGCGTGGAGAAGCTGGCCGACATGCTGGCCATGATTCCTTACGACGCATAGCACCCATGGCAAAGGCTGACAATATCTGGACCAAGAAAGTCCACATGACGGAAGAAATCGAGCGGTTCACCATCGGGCGCGACCGCGAGATGGACCTCTACCTGGCAAAGTACGACGTGCTGGGCAGCATGGCGCACATCACGATGCTCCAAAGCATCGACCTCCTCACGAGGGACGAGCTCGACGCGCTGCTGCGGGAGCTGCGCGGCATCTACGCGCAAGCCGAGGGCGGGACGTTCGAGATCGAAGAGGGCGTGGAGGACGTGCACTCGCAGGTGGAGCTGATGCTGACGCGCAGGCTGGGCGACACGGGCAAGAAAATCCACTCCGGCCGCTCGCGCAACGACCAGGTTCTCGTCGACCTGAAGCTGTTCATCCGCGACCAAATCCGCGAAATCGCCACGCTCGCCAAGCAGCTGTTCGACGAGCTCATCGGGCAGAGCAACCGCCACAAGGACGTGCTGATGCCGGGCTACACGCACCTGCAGGTGGCCATGCCGTCGAGCTTCGGGCTGTGGTTCGGGGCCTACGCCGAGAGCCTCGTCGACGACATGCAGTACCTGCAGGCGGCCTGGCGCGTCACCAACCGCAACCCGCTGGGGTCGGCCGCCGGCTACGGAAGCTCCTTCCCGCTCAACAGGCAGATGACCACCGACCTGCTGGGCTTCGACACCATGGACTACAACGTGGTCTATGCACAGATGGGGCGCGGCAAGACGGAGCGCAACGTGGCGTTCTCGATGGCCAGCATCGCAGGCACCGTGGCCAAGATGGCGTTCGACGCCTGCCTGTTCAACAGCCAGAACTTCGGCTTCGTCAAACTGCCGGACGACTGCACGACGGGCTCCAGCATCATGCCCCACAAGAAGAACCCCGACGTGTTCGAGCTGACGCGGGCAAAGTGCAACAAGCTCCAGGCCCTGCCGAACACCATCACGCTGATGATGAACAACCTGCCCTGCGGCTACTTCCGCGACCTGCAGATCATCAAGGAGGTGTTTCTCCCGGCGTTCGGCGAGCTGAAGGACTGCCTGCGCATGGCCGCCTACATCACCAGCAGGATGAAGGTGAACGAGCACATCCTCGACAACCCCATCTACGACCCCATGTTCTCGGTGGAGGAAGTCAATCGGCTGGCGCGCGAGGGCGTACCTTTCCGCGACGCCTACAGGCGGGTGGGCCTCGACATCGAGGAGGGGAGGTTCAAGCCGAACAAGCAGATCCGCCACACGCACGAGGGGTCGGTCGGCAATCTGTGCAACGACAGGATTGAGGCACTGATGGACGAGGCGATGCGGGGCTTCCGCTTCGAGAAGGCGGACAAGGCCATCGCCAGGCTGTTAGGACAAGAATAAAGGAAGAGAATGGACTACCGGTATTGCGGGCACAGCGGCATCCGGCTGCCGAGGCTGTCGCTCGGCCTGTGGCAGAACTTCGGCGGCGTCGATGACTTCGACACCGCCACGCGGATGGTGCTGCGCGCCTTCGACGCCGGCATTTGCCACTTCGACCTCGCCAACAACTACGGGCCGCCGCCAGGCAGCGCCGAAACGAACTTCGGGCGCATCCTCGGGGAACACCTCGCGGGCCACCGCGACGAGCTGTTCATCTCCAGCAAGGCCGGACACGATATGTGGCCGGGCGTTTACGGGACGGGGTGCTCGCGCAAGAACATCATCGCCAGCTGCGACCAGAGCCTGAAGCGCTGCGAGCTGGAATACTTCGACGTGTTCTACTCGCACCGCTACGACGGCGTCACGCCCGTGGAGGAGACGATGGAGGCATTGATACAGCTGGTGCGCAGCGGGAAAGCCCTCTATGCGGGCATCTCGAAATATCCGCCCGAGCAGCAACGGCAAGCCTACGCCATTCTCCGGGAAGCCCACGTGCCGTGCCTGCTCAGCCAGTACCGCTGCTCCATGTTCGACCAAAAGGCCAGGCGGCACAATTTCCAGCCCGCCGTGGACAATGGCAGCGGCATCATCTGCTTCTCGCCACTGGCACAGGGGCTGCTCACAGGAAAATACGACAACGGCATCCCCGCCGGCAGCCGCGCCGCACGCAGCACGGGGTTCCTGCAAGCCTCGCAAGTGACCCCCGAGCGCATCGAGGCGGCGCGCAAGCTGGGCGCCATCGCGAGACGCCGCGGGCAGAGCCTCGCCCAAATGGCGCTGGCATGGGTGCTGGACGACGAGCGGGTGACCTCGCTCATCATCGGCACATCGTCCGTCGCCCAGCTCGACAACAACCTCGCCGCATTGGAGAGCGCCGCGTTCTCGGACGAGGAGCTGGCCGAAATCGACGGCATCATCTCCCGGCCCGGGCTCTCGTTCTGACACCATGAACCGCCGAATCACAAAAGCATTGCCCCCGCTCGTCCTCCTGCTCGCCGCCATGGCGTGCAGCGACGACGTGACCAGCACCTACAGCACGAAATACCGCGTGATGTGCGGCTTCCAAGTGGTCTCCTACGCCGAGCTGACCCATGTCGTCGGAAACTTCGGGCAGTTCGCCAGCATCCGCAAGTCGGGAGACGAAATCATCATGAGCGCCGCGTCGAGCACCACGCACTACCCCCTCGACGCTCTGTCGAAAGACTTCCGCTTCGGGCTGGGCGGCATCATCGTGGGGACGGACCATTCCGGCAACTACCGCGCCTACGACTTGGCGTGCCCCAACTGCGACCGGGCGGAACGCCGCCTGACGCTCCGCGATGACGGGACGGCCAAGTGCGCGCGCTGCGGGATAGTCTACGACATGAACAACGACGGGGTCATCAACAACGCCGGCAGCGGGATGTACAACCGCCCGCGCGGACTCTACCGCTATCCCGTCACCTACGACGGCATGCGGCTGAACATCGCGAACTGACCCGCGCCGCAAGTCAAGCAAAATCCGAGAGACTTTGCCATGCCGGAAAGCAACCTGAAAGACAAGACCGCACGCGGACTGTTCTGGGGACTGATGAACAACGGGGCGATGCAGCTGCTCAACCTCGTGTTCGGCATCATCACCGCCCGGATTCTCTCCAAGGAAGACTACGGCCTGGCCAGCGACCTGGCCATCTTCACGGCCGTCGCCTCGGCACTGCAGGAAAGCGGATTCATCTCGGCGCTCATCAAGCGGAAGGACGCGACCCCCACCGACTACGCGTCCGTCTTCTGGTTCAACACCACCTGCAGCCTCCTGCTTTACGTCATCCTCTGGTTTTGCGCGCCGCTCATCGTCCTCTACTTCCACGACGGGCGGCTACTTTGGCTCTCGCGCTACGCCTTCATCGGCTTCTTCTGCGCCAGCTTCTCCATCGTTCCCCGCTCGATTCTCATGAAGCAGCTCAGGGTGAAGGAGCAGACCGCCATCGGGATGTTCGCCCTGGTGCTTTCCGGCGCCGTCGGCATCGGCATGGCGCTGGGCGGCATGACCTACTGGAGCATCATCACGCAGAACATCGTGTTCGTCACCGCCGTGAGCTTCCTGTCGTGGCACTACACGCGCTGGAAGCCCGCGTGGCGCTTCAGCGCGCGCCCCATCCGCGAGATGTTCCCGTTCTCCTGCAAGCTGCTCGTCACCAACATCTTCAACTGCATCAACAACAGCGTGTTCACGCTGGTGTTCGGGAAAATCTACACGCCCGTCGAGGTGGGCACCTACAGCCAGGCCGACAAATGGAACAAGATGGGCAGCCAGCTCATCACCGGCATGGTGCAGAGCGTGGCGCAGCCCATGTTCGTGCAGGTGGGCGACGAGCGCGACCGCCTCGTGCGCGCCTTCCGCAAGATGCTCCGCTTCACGTCGCTCGTGTCCTTCCCCGCCATGCTCGGCCTCGCCCTCGTCGCCCCCGAGTTCATCGTCCTCCTCATCGGCGAGAAGTGGCTGGCCAGCGCCCACATCATGCAGGTGCTGTGCGTGGCCGGGGCGTTCATGCCCATCACCGCCCTTTTCTTCAACTTCCTCATCAGCCGCGGGAAGTCGGGCGTCTACATGTGGAACACGCTCGCGCAGGGCCTGCTCGTGCTGGTGCTCCTGTTCTGCATCAAGCGCTTCGACTGGCGCATCGACCTCTCCCTGCCTTTCCTCCACGTCGCGGTGTCGGGCATACCGCTCATGGTCTCCACCTACGTGGCGGTCTATCTCCTGTGGCTGCTCATCTGGCACCACTTCCTTTGGCGCGACATCCGCCTCCCCCTGACGGCCGTGCTCAAGGACACCGTGCCCTTCCTCCTCACAGCCGCCGCCTGTATGGCCGCCGCCTATTTCGCGACGCGCTCCCTCTCGTCCCCCCTGCTCCTGCTGGCCGCGCGCGCGGGCATGGTCGCCATCCTCTACGTCGGCATCCTTTGGATGACTCATGCGGACATCCTGCGCGAGAGCATCGACTACCTCGTGAAGAGGCGGAAGCACCCGCGCCCCAAGCCCGACCAGCTGTCCGACTGCTAAGCCGCGCGTTCCTCCGCCCCCTAAAACGAACAAAACCTGTGAGGATTCACATCCCTACAGGTTTCAATTCTCTCTGGGCTCAACGCCCAAAAGTCTTGTCCAGCTGCCTATTACTCAGCTACGACGCTGTCACCAGCCACAGAGTCCTGTGCAACGGTGTCGATTACTTCCTCTACAACCGCCGTGTCAGCAGCGAGTGAATCAACAGCCTCAGCGTTGTTCTTCGCAGTGTTGTCGCAAGAAGCGAAAGAAACTGCTACGACAGCAGCGAACAAGAATACCAACTTTTTCATTTTACTTTTACTTTTAATTGTTAAACAATTTCGTTGTTTTTCTTAAACCGCTGCAAAGGTAGAGAGTTTTTCGATAGGTTGTTCTCGTCTTCCTTTTTTTTTTCAATTTTAACACAAATTCCTCGCTTTTCCTGTAACTTTTCCGGGAAAGCACGCTCGGGGAGGGGGATTCCCGCGCTGTCGCCGCGCACAGCCTGCGGCGCACGTCACACGCGCATCAAGTCCGACATCACGTCGTCGGAGACAAAAAGGCCCTTCCGGGTGAGCGCCAGCACGCCGTCCTCCTCCCTCAAGCACAGCGTCCCTGCGCCGAGGTGCCGCCGGGCGCTCCGCAGGCAATAGTCCGCCATCCGCCTTCCGAACAGCCGCTCCAACTGCCGCAAGTCCACGCCCTCCGCCGTCCGCAGCCCCGTCATGACGAACTCGTTGTAGCGCTGCGGCGCGTCGAGCCGCTCCGCCGCATACAAATCCGCCGCGTCCGCCACCCCCCGCTCCACGTCCTCCGACACCCGGACATAGTCCGCGAGCGACGGCACGTTCCACCGCCGTCCGCCGCATCCGTCGAACGAATGCGCCGCCGCGCCGAAGCCCCAGTACGGCACGCCGCGCCAATAGCCGGAGTTGTGCCGCGAGCGAAACCCGCCGCGGGCGAAATTGGAAATCTCGTAATGCTCGAAACCCGCCGCCCGCAGACCGTCCACCAGCAGCTCGTACATCCGCAGCGACACCTGCTCCGGCACCTCCTCCACCCGCCCCGCGTCGCGCATCGCCACCAGCGGCGTGCGCCCCTCGTAGGTCAGCGAGTAGCCGCTCACGTGCTGCACGCCCAGCCGCGCCGCCATGGCGACGTCGGCCTCCCACTGCGCCAGCGTCTGGCCGGGGAAGCCGAACATGAGGTCGATGCCGATGTTTCCGAAGCCCGCGTCCTGCGCCGCCGACACCGCGCGGACGGCCACTTCGGCCGTGTGCCGCCGGCGCATGAAGCGCAGCATCCCGTTGTCGAAGCTCTGAACCCCGAAGCTCAGGCGATTGACCGGCAGCGAGCGCAGGACGGCGACGAGCTCCGCCGTCACGTCGTCGGGATTCACCTCCACCGTCACCTCCGCTCCGTCCGCCACGTCGAACTCCGCCGCGACGCACTCGAACAGGCGCGCCAGCTGGCCGGCCGTGAGCTGCGACGGCGTGCCGCCGCCGAGATAGACGGTCCCTATCCGCGTCGCCATCTCGCCGGCGGCCACACGGCGGCGCATCTCCGCGCACACGGCGTCCACGTAGCGGTCGCGGAGGTCGAGCCGCGTCGTCGAGTAGAAGTCGCAATAGACGCAACGCGACCGGCAAAACGGGACGTGCACGTACAGCCCGGCCGCCTCCCCCTCTCCCCTTTCCACGGGAATCACGGCTCCAGGCCCAGCAGCCCCAGCCCCTCGGAGGTCAGAAGCGGCCCCACCCGGTCGTACGGGATGAAGCAAAACGGATAGCAGCCATATTCCTCGTAGTAGTGGGCTTCCACCACCGAATAGTTGCCGTAGTCGCACCGGATGCCGCCGGCCAGGAACACGGGCGCGGCGGGCATCGGGACGCCCGTCTCGTAGAGGTCGGCCCCGTCGCCGTACTTCTCCACCATGGCCTGCTCAATCAGCCGCCGGACTTCGGCCTTCGACTTGAACACGCCCCACCCCAGCTGGCGGCCGTCGCTCTTGCGGAACGAGGTGCTCACCTTGTCGGCGCTGGACGTGGCGTTGCCCACGCCGAAGCCAAACCAGCCGTAGCTGTACGAGACGATGTGGTCGTTCTGCCACTCGAACTCGACGGTCTGCCGCATCCACCAGTCGGCCCCGTCCGAGCCCGAGCCCGCGTCCGGCGCCATGTCGTCCTCCTCCACCAGCTCGCGCATGGCCTCCTTGCCATTCCGGCGGCTATACTGGTCCGCATAGTAGCTGCCCACCGCGCCCCAGTCCGACACGGACGGGGCGGGGTCGTTCCCCATGGCGAGGCGGCTGTTGATCCAGCGGCGGACGGAGTCGGCCACCACCGTCTCGCCCTCCGGCCAGTCCACCTTCATGTCCAGCACCGACTTCCAGGCGTCGTACTTCGCCGTGAACGTACGGACTTTCCGAGCAAACGCGAAATCCGCGGAGGCGTCGGCATCCGCCACGGCCTCCAGCGTGTCCTGCGCCGCCGGCTCCGCACCGGCCACGATGCCGCTGATTTTGTCCGCCACCCGGCCACAGCCCGCTGCCGAAGCCACGGCCACGGCGCAAACCATCCATTTCCAATCCCTCATCGTTCCATTCGTTTTTTTGTGAATACGCTGTTTGCCCGCAGGGCGGCTTCCGCCCTGCGCACTCGCAAAGATAGCGATTCCGGGCGAAAGCGCCGCCTCCGCCCCCGCTTTTCCACGCTCCCCCGCCCAAAACACCGCGGCGGACACGGGCCAGGACAGCGTGCGGAGAACCTCCGCAGAGGAAAGTCCCGCGCTCCGCAGAGAAAAAAGATTTCGTCCGCGGAGAAAAATATTTTTCTCCGCGGAGGTTCCGGGAGCTCCTCCGCAGTGTTTTTTCCCCGCGCTCCCCGCACCCGCCGCGCAGGCTGGGCCGGGCCATTTTCAGGCTGGAAGCCCATCCGCCCACGCCCGCGCCCCTATACCTTATTTATATATAGGGGCCGGACGGCGGGCCTCCCCCTGAAAAGGGTGTGACAAAATTGCTAAATCCACATGGCAAAACGCGGGATTCCGTTTTCCGCTTTGTTAAAAAATTACACATAAACGCGGAACGTGTGCAAAAACGGCGCATTTCAGTGTAATTCTTTGCACTAATTAAGAATAAAACGTTACCTTTGCACCCGAAAAGCATGGGGCATCCCCCCGTATGCCTAACAACGAAATGACCCGCTCCGGCTTTTCCCCGTTTTGAAAGAACTTGAGTTAGAAAATAATTTCATTAACAACCAAAAACTTAAAAATCATGTCTGAAATTGAATCTAAGGTAAAGTCGATCATCGTTGATAAGTTGGGTGTGGACGAAGCAGAAGTAAAGCCTGAAGCAAGCTTCACAAACGACCTCGGTGCTGACTCTCTCGACACGGTTGAGCTCATCATGGAGTTCGAGAAGTCGTTCGGCATCAACATCCCCGACGATGAGGCCGAAAAGATTTCCACGGTAGGCGACGCCATCGCTTACATCGAGGAGCACGCAAAATAGGACAGTAATTAAACTTCAGAATTGAAAATCGGAGCTGCGGGCGGCTTCGCGTCCCCCTCGCGGGGAGACGGGTGCGAGCGTCCGGCAAGCTGCTGGCTTTCAATTCTGAAGTTTCAATTTTTTAGGACACCATGGAATTAAAGAGAGTTGTTGTTACAGGAATCGGCGCGCTGACTCCGCTCGGAAACGACTTGGAGACCACTTGGGAAAACGTCAAGAAGGGCGTAAGCGGCGCGGCTCCCATCACGCATTTCGACTGCTCGATGTTCAAGACCCAGTTCGCCTGCGAGGTGAAGGGCTTTGACTCCACCGCCTACGTGGACCGCAAGGAGGCCCGCAAGATGGACCTCTACACGATTTACGCCATTGCCGCCGCCAAGATGGCCCTCGCCGACTCGGGCATGGATCTGGAGACGGTGGACAAGAACGAAATCGGCGTCGTGCTGGGCGTGGGAATCGGCGGCATCCACACGTTCGAGGAGGAAGCCGGGAACTATGCCGTGAACGGAGCGACGATGGGCCCGAAGTACAACCCGTTCTTCATCCCCAAGATGATTGCCGACATCGCCGCCGGCCACATCTCGATGGAGTTCGGCTTCCACGGCCCCAACTACACAACAACTTCCGCCTGTGCCTCCTCCACCAACGCACTGGCCGACGCATTCAACCTCATCCGCCTCGGCAAGGCCAACGCCATTGTCACGGGCGGCGCGGAGGCGGCCATCTGGCCGTCGGGCGTGGGCGGCTTCAACGCGATGAAGGCACTTTCCACCCGCAACGACTCGCCGGCGACGGCCAGCCGCCCGTTCAGCGCAAGCCGCGACGGCTTCGTCATGGGCGAGGGCGCGGGCATCCTGGTTCTCGAGGAGCTGGAGCACGCCAAGGCGCGCGGCGCGAAGATTTACGCCGAGGTTGCCGGGACGGGCATGTCGGCCGACGCCTACCACATCACGGCGTCCCACCCCGAGGGTCTGGGCGCGAAGCTCGTGATGAGCCGCGCGCTGCAGGACGCAGGCATGAAGCCGGAGGACATCGACTACATCAACGTGCACGGGACGTCCACCCACGTGGGCGACATCTCCGAGGTGAAGGCCATCAAGGAGGTGTTCGGCGAGAGCGCGTACAAGCTCAACATCAGCTCCACCAAGTCGATGACGGGCCACCTGCTCGGAGCGGCGGGCGCGGTGGAGGCCATCTTCAGCATCCTGGCCGTGAGGGACGACATCGTGCCCCCCACCATCAACCACGACCCGGAGGACAAGGACGAGGAGCTCGACTACAGCCTCAACTTCACGTTCAACAAGGCACAGGAGCGCGAGGTGCGCGCCGCGCTCAGCAACACGTTCGGCTTTGGCGGGCACAACGCCTGCGCCATCTTCAAGAAGTACGCGCAATAAGGGAGCGGACGTTCCGCCCCCTCCTCACACACCGTGCAGACGTGTTCCACGCGATTCTCAACCACATCAGGCTTCTTTTCCACCAGGGAAAGAAGCCTTTTTCGGAACTAAAGGCCATCCTCGGCTTCATGCCGCGCGACCTGCGCTACTACCGGATTGCGCTGATGCACAAGTCGGCCTCCGAGCGGGTGAGGGGCCACCACAAGATCAACAACGAGCGGCTGGAGTTCCTCGGCGACGCCGTGCTGGACGCCATCGTGGCCGACATCATCTTCCGGCGCTACCCCGACTGCCAGGAGGGGTTCATGACGACGCTCAGGAGCAAGCTCGTCAAGCGCGACCGCCTGAACCGGCTGGCGGAGCAAATCGGGCTCGACAAGCTGATCCTGTTCACGGGCAAGGCCTCGTCGGCCCACAACAGCTACATGAACGGCAACGCGTTCGAGGCGTTCGTCGGCGCCATCTACCTGGACCGCGGCTACGCCTACTGCAAGAAGTTCATGACCAACGTCATCCTGAAGAAGTACGTCGACCTGAACGAGCTGTCGAAAGTGGAGGAGAACTACAAGAGCAAGGTCATCGAGTGGTGCCAGCGCCGGCAGCTGAAGGTGCGGTTCGAAATCATCTCGCAGCAGAAGCAGTCCGACTACAGCACGCCGAAGTTCGTGTCGCGCGTGATGATCGAGGACGTCTACTGCGGGCGCGGCGAGGGCTACTCCAAGAAGGAGAGCCACCAGGAGGCCGCCCGCCAGGCCTACAAGCGCATCACCCGCAACGCGCCGCTCGCCAAGCAGCTGCTGAGCGCCCACGCAGAGCGGGCGCAGGGAGGAACGCCCGGATAGCCCGCTGCCGCCGCACGGCACACGGCCGGGGACGGCGGCCCTCCTTCCATCGCTCCCGCGAAAGGAGACGCTTTCCTTTTGGGGGTTGAGCGAAAATCCCTACCTTTGCTTTTCAGAACAAAGACCCATCTGCTATGACAAACCGCGTTAATGCGACCAAGATACTGAACAAGTTCTATTTCTCCCCCCGCCTGTCGGCCATCGCGAAGTACGCGACCTGCGCCGAGGAAATCCAGGTGCGGGTGATGAGGAAGCTCGTCGCGCAGGCCAAGGCCACCGAATGGGGGCGGGCGCACGGCTTCGCCCACATCGCGTCCTACGAGGACTTCGCCCACAGCATGGAGGTCAACACCTACGAGGAGCTGAAAGGCTACATCCAGCGGATGCGCGAGGGAGAGGAGAACGTGCTGTGGCGGGGGAGGACCCTGTGGTTCGCCAAGTCGTCGGGCACGACCAACGACAAGAGCAAGTTCATCCCCGTGACGAGCGACGGGCTGCGGAACATCCACTACCGCGGGGGGCGCGACTGCGTTTCGTCCTACCTCGCCATCAACCCCGACAGCCGGCTGTTCAAGGGCAAGAGCCTGATTCTCGGCGGAAGCCACGCGCCCAACCTCAACACGCCCAACAGCCTCGTCGGCGACCTGAGCGCCATCCTGATTGAGAACGTGCCGAAAGCCGTCAATCTCACGCGCATCCCGCCCAAGCGCATCGCCCTGCTCGAGGACTTCGAGGAGAAGCGCGAGCGCATCGCGCGCACCGCCATGAAGCAGGACGTGACGAACATCAGCGGCGTTCCGTCGTGGATGCTGTCGGTGCTCAACCGCATCCTGGAGATTTCGGGCGAGAAGACCCTCGACAACATCTGGCCGAACCTCGAGGTGTTCTTCCACGGCGGCGTGGCCTTCACCCCCTACCGCGACCAGTACAAGAGCATCATCCACTCGCCCAAGATGCACTACATGGAGACCTACAACGCGAGCGAGGGCTTCTTCGGCATCCAGACCGACCTGGGCGACCCGGCCATGACGCTGATGATCGACTACGGCGTGTTCTACGAGTTCATCCCCATGGACGAGCTCAGCAAGCCAGCCCCGCAGGCCGTCCCCCTCTGGGACACGAAGACAGGCGTGAACTACGCCATGGTCATCAGCACCACGTGCGGACTGTGGCGGTACATGATTGGCGACACCATCAAGTTCACCCACAAGAACCCCTACAAGTTCATCATCACGGGGCGCACCAAGCACTTCATCAACGCCTTCGGGGAAGAGCTGATTGTGGAGAACGCCGAGAAAGGCATCGAGCAAGCGTGCGTGGCCACCGGCGCGCAGGTGAAGGACTACACGGCCGCGCCCATCTTCATGGACGCGAAGGCGCGGTGCCGCCACCAGTGGGTCATCGAATTCGCCAAGCGCCCGGAGTCCATCGACGAGTTCGCCGCCATCCTCGACCGCTCGCTGCAAGCCATCAACTCCGACTACGAGGCGAAACGGCACAAGAACATCACGCTCCAGCCGCTCGAAATCATCGAGGCACGCGCGGGCCTCTTCGACGAGTGGCTCAAGAACAAGGGAAAGCTTGGCGGCCAGCACAAGATTCCACGCCTGAGCAACTCCCGCACCTACATCGAGGAACTGATACAGCTCAACAACCTTTAGGCAGCACGCCCAGCAAGGCGGAAGAGAGGCACGGGACGCCCTCCGCCGCCGCCAGCACGCACCTCCATGAAGAAGCCGGTTTCCAATCCAACCCTTTCCAAGCTCCGCTTCCAGAAGCCCCACACGGGCGGCGCGCTTCCCGCGCTGCTGTTCCTCGTCGCGCTGCTCATGGCGTGCGCCAACATCGGGACACCCGACGGAGGCCCCTACGACGAGACGCCGCCCCGCGTGGTGCGCACGTCGCCCCGCTTCGGCGCGACGAGCACGAAAGCGACGAAAATCGTGTTGGAATTCGACGAGAACATCCAGCTGTCGAACGCCATGGACAAGGTGGTGATCTCGCCGCCACAGGCCAACCAGCCCGAAATCGAGGCGAGCGGAAAGAAAATCACCATCAGGCTCCGCGACTCGCTCGTGGCCAACGCCACCTACACAATCGACTTCTCCGACGCCATCTCCGACAACAACGAGGGAAACCCCATGGGCGACTACGCCTTCGCCTTCTCCACGGGCGAGACAGTGGACACGTTCCAAATGTCGGGGCACGTGCTGGACGCGTCGAACCTCGAGCCCATCAAGGGAATGCTCGTGGGGCTCTACACGATGGAGGGCGACACGCCCCTGCCCGACAGCGTGTTCCGGACGAAGCCGTTCGAGCGCGTCTCGCGCACGGACAGCCGGGGACACTTCGTCATCAAGGGCGTCGCGCCGGGCAACTACCGCGTGTTCGCCCTGCAGGACCAAGACCAGAACTTCATGCTGAGCCAAAAGAGCGAGATGCTGGCCTTCAGCAGCCGCGTGGTGTCGCCATCGGCACAGCCCGACATCCGCCCCGACACCATCTGGCACGACTCCATCCACTACGACTCCATCATCCACACGCCCTACACCCACTTCTACCCCGACGACATCGTCCTGCTCGCCTTTCAGGAAAGCAGGCAGAACCGCGCGCTCCTCAAGAGCGAGCGGCCGCAACTGGAGAAGTTCACGCTCTACTTCACCGCCCCCGACACCACGCTCCCCGTCATCCACGGCCTCAACTTCGACGCGGCCGACGCCTTTGTCATCGAGAAGAACGCCACGAACGACACCCTCACCTACTGGATTCGCGACTCGCTCATCTACAACAACGACAGCCTTGAGCTCGCGCTCACCTACCGGGCCACCGACACCCTCGGCCAGCTGCGGCCGCACACCGACACGCTGACGCTCGCCTCGCGCGTCAGCTACGGGCGCGTGCAGAAGCAGAGGCAGCAGGCGTGGGAAGAATACGCCAAGCAATACCGCAAGGACTACAAGCAGGAGCAGAAGGAGAAGCGGAGGCAGGAGGAAGCCGAGGACGAGGAGGCCGGCGTGCCGAAAGCCGACAGGAAGAAGAAGCGGAAAGAAAAGATCGACGACGAGGACATCGTGGTGCCGCCCATGCCCGAGAGCTTTCTGGAAGTGCGCGCGAGCCACACGTCCATGAGCCCCGACCAAAACTACACGATGACCTTTCCCGAGCCCATCGACACGGCCTACGCCACGTCGTTCCACTTCGCCGAGGTCATCGACACCACCGCCCACGAACGCCCGTTCCTGCTACAGCGCGTGGCGGGCAAGGTCAACGCCTACCGCCTCTACGCCGAGTGGCAGCCCGAGGCCGAGTACGAGCTGCGCATCGACACCGGCGCCGTGGTCAGCATCTACGGCAAGCGCATGGCCGGCACGAAGCGCAGGCTGAAAATCAAGTCGCTCGACGAGTTCAGCACCCTCTTCGTGCGGCTCCAGCAGGCCGACCCGAGCGCCGTCGTGCAGCTCATCGACCAGTCCGACAAGGTGGTGAAGCAGTGCAAGGCCAAGAACGGCGCCGCCGACTTCTACTTCCTCAACCCCGGCGAGTACTACCTCCGCACGTACTACGACCGCAACGGCGACGGCGAATGGACCACCGGCGAGTACGACGCCCGGCAGCAGGCCGAGGAAGTGTTCTACTATCCCGGCCGCCTCAACCTGCGCGCCCAGTGGGAAGTGACGCAGGACTGGAACCCCCGGCAGACGCCCGTCCCGCTCCAAAAGCCAAAGAGAATCACCAAACAGAAGCCCGACAGGGAACGCACCACCCGCAGCCGCAATGCAGAACGCGAACGACAGAAACGAAAGTAGCAGCCCGCGCCGCCACGCAGCCGCGGCAGCCGCGCTCCGCAGCCGCGCCGCCGTCCTCCTGCTCGCCCTCGCCCTTTCCGCCGCGCACGCCGCCGCCCAGTGCGAGCACGAGAACAAGGCGTTCTCACCCGGCGAGCAGCTCGACTACGACCTCTACTTCAACTGGAAGTTCATCTGGGTCAAGGCCGGGAGCGCGCACTACAAGATTGCCGCCGCCACCTACCGACAGGCCGAAGCCCTGCGCACCGACCTCATCTTCAAGGGGAGCAAGCGGCTCAACGCCGTGTTCCCCATGCAGGACACCCTCGTCAGCTACACCACGCCGGCCCTCGCGCCCCTCTACTTCCGGAAGGGGTCGAACGAGGGCAAGCACTACACCGTCGACGAGGTGTGGTACAGCTACGAGGGCAACCGCAGCCGCGTGCAGCAGAAGTTCCTCGACCGCCACGGCAGCTGGCACGACACCAGCCACGAGTCCGACGAGTGCAACTACGACATGCTCTCCATCCTCAACGTCGCCCGCTCGTTCGACACCTCCGCCTACCGCGAGGGCCGCCGCATCCACTTCCCCATGGCCACGGGCAAGAAGGTGGAGCAGCAGACGCTCATCTACAAAGGGAAGAAGGACTTCAAGGCGAACGACGGCGTGACCTACCGCTGCCTCGTGTTCTCCCTCCTCGACTACGACGTGCGCGACAAGGAAAAGGAGCTGCTCCGCTTCTACGTCACCGACGACGACAACCACCTGCCCGTGCGCATCGACTTCTACCTCCGCTTCGGGACGGCCAAGGCGTACTACACCCGCGGGAAGGGCCTTCGGCACCCCCAGAACGCCATCCAGCAGTAGCGCCGCCCCGGCACACCACCCCCCGCCCATGCTACTCCCCCACTACCACACCGGCCTCGTCGAGGCAGGCTGCGACGAAGCCGGACGCGGCTGCCTGGCCGGCAGCGTCTATGCCGCCGCCGTCATCCTGCCCGAGGACTACCGCAACGAGCGCCTCAACGACTCCAAGCAGCTCACCGCCCGCCAGCGCTACGCACTGCGCGGCGACATCGAGCGCGACGCGCTGGCCTGGGCCATCGGCGTCGTCACCCCCGGCGAAATCGACCGCACCGACATCCTGCGCGCCAGCATCGAAGCCATGCACCGCGCCATCGGCGCGCTCGCCACGCGCCCCCAGGCGCTCATCATCGACGGCAACCGCTTCACCCCCTACCTCGCGCCCATGACCGACGGCACGCGCCGCCCCCTCCCCCACGCCACCATCGTCAAGGGCGACGCGAAGTACCTGTCCATCGCCGCCGCCTCCGTCCTGGCCAAGACCTACCGCGACGACTACATGCGCCAGCTCCACCAGCAGTACCCCCAGTACGGATGGGACCACAACGCCGGCTACCCCACGCGCGAGCACCGCGCGGCCATCGCCCTCCACGGCCCCACGCCCCACCACCGCCGCACGTTCAACCTGCTCGGCGACGGACAGCTCCGCCTCGACTTCGGCCACGCGGACAGCAGCGGCAACCCGTAGCCACACGCCCCACGCCACATGGAACACGACATCTTCGCGCGGCAGCTGCGCCTGCTCGAGCTCCTCGCCGGCAACACGCGCCTCACCACCGGCGACCTCGCCGCGCGCCTCGGCCTCTCGCGCCGCTCCGTCTACCGCTACCTGGAGATGTTCCGCGTCAGCGGATTCCACCTCTCGCGCCGCAACGGCGTGCACGCCATCGACTACTCCTCGCCCTTCATCACCGCCCTCGCCGACAAGATGCGCCTCACCGCCGACGAGGTGGAGCTCATCGCGCAGCTGCTCGCACAAGCCGACGGCAACGCGCCGCTCGTGGCGCGCCTGCGGCAACGGTTCGGAAGCATCTACGCCGGCGGCGCCGCCGGAAGCAGCACGGCCGAGCGCCAGCACATCGCCGACAACACCGCCCTCCTGCAGCAGGCCGTGCGCGAACGGCGCAAGGCCGTCCTCCACGCCTACCACTCGCCCCACAGCCAGACCACGTCCGACCGCCTCGTCGAGCCGTTCAAGCTCGTCAGCCCCGGCGGCAGCGTGCGCTGCTACGAGCCCGCCGCGCACGCCTGCAAGACGTTCAAGGTGGCGCGCATCGGCGGGCGCGTGGAACTGCTGCGCGAGCACTGGGCCCACGCGGCGCGCCACATCACCTACTACACCGACCTCTTCGGCTTCTCCGCCGAGACCACCCACCGCGTCGTCCTGCGCCTCGGTCGCCTCGCCACACGCATCCTCATCGAGGAGTACGGCGTCAGCCCCACGCAGCTCGTCATCGACGGCGACGACGGGCACATGCTCTACGCCCTCCGCGTGTGCAGCTACCAGGGCGTGGGCAGGTTCGTCCTCGGGCTCATCAACGACGTGCAGGTGGTGCAGGGCGACGGGCTCCGCAACTACCTCCGCCGGCAGCTCGCCGCCGCGCCCGCCGCCATCGGCAGCAACAGAAGCGCGAAGCCGTCGCCGGCGGCGCCCTCCCCCCGCGACACGCACGACGAGCCCGCATAGCCCGCCCGTTCCCACGGCGCGGCGCGAAGCCGTCCCGGCAACAGCGCGCCGCCTTCCCACCCCCTCCGCGCCGTCCTGCCGCCCGCGGCGCGCACCCGCTCCGGCGGCGCCGCAGGCGGGCGGAACTTCCAAGTACTTGAAAAATAATTTCCAAGTACTTGAAAAAATATTTCCAAGTACTTGGAAATCCCGGCACACTGCGGAGGCGCGCAACCCGCTGCGCGCCAACGGGAAATCCCCTGTGCGCCTCCGCGGCAGTGCGGGTGCGGAAGACCGGTGCGGGAGGCGACGGGCCTATGAAACTATTGTATCGGAAATTGGTCGAAATGTATGTTTTTCAGGGGTGGCGATTTGCATTTCCCAAAGGTTTATATCCTCTGTTTGAGCGAATTTCCATAACTTTGCAGCAAGTTTCACAGGCTTGGCGCTCCCCTGCATCGGCGTGCCGGCACACGTATGGCCGGGGGAGAGGATTGGAACGGGGAACGCAACCGCCTGGCAAGGGGGACTTTACTACGATAAAAAACCATCCACACATATTATTCTTTATGCTTAGGAACTGCAACCTGCCCGGCGCCGGGCAGACCAGGCGCGGCCTTGTGGCGTGCCTGGCCATGCTGGTGCTGGCCTTCGCCACGACCGCGAAAGCCGACCCCGTGCTGTCGTCAGACGGCTATTATGAAATCGCCACGTACGACGACCTCCTGTGGTTCGCCGAACAGCTGAATCGGGACAACAGCATCAACGGACGGCTGACCGGCGACATCGAGATAGAGGACGAGTACTGGACGCCCATGGGCACGCTGACCAAGCCCTACAAGGGAAAGTTCGACGGAAGCAGCGGCAACATCTCGAACCTCGTCCTGAATCTACACTCTGGCACGGCCTGCGGACTGTTCGGCTATGCCGACGGGGCGACCATCACGGGCGTCTACATCGACGAAGTCCGCCTTTACAACAGCGCAAAATCGAGCCCGCTGAGCTTCTACGGCGTCGGCACCGTCTGCGGCGTGGCGAAGAACGGGACGACCGTCAAGGGGTGCGTCGTCAATTACGTCGCCATCGACATGGCCGGGCACAGCAAGTACGCGAACGTCTATTCGGTGGGCGGCGTCGTGGGCTACTGCGAGTCCAGCTCCGTCAAGTACTGCCGGGCGGGCGGAAGCATCCTGACGAACAGCCAGTACGTGGGCGGCGTCGTGGGGCGGGCGAGCAGCTCCGAAATCACGGACTGCAAGCTGGTGAACTACGGGACCATGGTGTCGAAGGTGCAGGCGTCGCGCTATGCCGGCGGCATCGTCGGCCTCGTTGAGGAAAGGAGCGTGGAAAACACCGTCAGCAACTGCTTCGTGGAGAACGGCGTGACGGTGACGGCAACCGGCGACAGCACGCTGTGCGACACGCTGTGCGGCGGGGAGGCGTTCTCCAGCAATCCTCAGCGCGCTACGGACGGCTGGTTCGAGATTTACACGGCGGCGCAGCTCCACGCCTTCTCGCAGCTTGTCAACAGCAGCGAGGAGAGCACGGGCCTCATGGCCAGGCTGATGCGCGACATCGACCTGTCGGGCGGCACGTTCACGCCCATCGGCAAGAAGTCGAAGCCGTTCAAGGGGCAGCTCGACGGACAGGGACACACCATCAGCGGGCTGCAGGTGGCCGACCAGGAATGCGCCGGCCTCGTCGGCAGCATGGCGGGCGGCGCCGTGCGGAGCCTGCGGCTCTACAAGCCGACGCTGAGCAACAGCAACAGCTACGCGGGATTCGTCGCGGGCCACATGACCGTGTCGGACGCAGACTCGTGCGTCTTGGCGGGCTGCGAGGTGCAGGACGGACAGCTCGCCGACGGCGGGGGGACGAGGAGCTACGTGGGCGGCGTCGTCGGACGGGCCGACGGGGGCGCGCGGCTCGAGGACTGCTTGTTCCGCGGGACCGTCGCCACGACGGGTGCCAGCTACGTGGGCGGCATCGCCGGGTGCATCGACTCGGGCGCGGCGCTCATGCGGTGCTACACGGTGGGCGAGTCGTCCGTGAGCGGATACTCGAAGGTGGGCGGCATCGTGGGCTCCATCGAGGGGTCGGGAACCACGCTCACCGACTGCTTCGTCGACCGGGAGAGCGGAGACGTGACGGTCTACACCAACGGAGAGGCGACACCGGATGCGATCATCTTTGCGGAGAACATCAGCGGGACGACGAACGGCTCGAAGACATACACGGAGAACGGGCTGGTGTACGCGCTGACCGGCGCGACGGTGAGGACCGAGGATGGCGGCACGGCGAGCGTGGCGAAGGTGACCGGCGTGTCCGACAATTCGCAGACGTCGTTCCACGTCGTCAACGACATCGGCTCGTGGTACGACTACCAGACGACATACATAGAGGAGATTAAAGGTGCCGAGGAGCTCGACTTCATCGACAACAACAGCACCATGCCCTGGGCGAAGGCGAGCAACTGGATTGGCATCACCATCAAGGACTACGCGTTCGGCAGCTCGTTCAAGAGCCTCTACATGCGCTACACGGTGTACGGCGCCGGCTACGTCGTGGGCAGCGGCAACGCGATGATGCTGCGGCCGACCGACGTGAAGCCCGAGGGCAAGGCGATGTTCGCCAACTGCCCGGACGCGAAGGTGTACGTCGACTCCGAATACTACGAGGAGTTCTGCAACGACCCGAACTGGAAGGAGTACAAGAAGCACCTCGTCCCTGTCATCTGGATGCGCGGCGGCACCGACTTCACGGAGTACGGCGCGAAGTACCAGTACGACCGCAACCACAACGCGGCGGCAGACATCGTCAAGAAGAAAGGGTACGGCAACACGGACGTGTACATGCTGCACATCATCGGCGCGGACAACGACAAGATCAACAGCCAGGGCGGCACGCTCACCGTGTACAAGGACATCGGCGAGACCTACGCGTACAACACGACGAAGATATGGGCCAGCTCGTTCAAGGGCAACACGAGCGTCAAGCGCGTGAAGTTCGAGGAAATCATGAGCAACGCGTCGGACACCTACTACGACCTCGGCATCGCCATCGGCGACTCGGCCTTCGCCGGCTGCACGAACCTCGAGACCTTCGACGTGGTGCTCTCCTCGGACGAGGACAAGGACCACTACGAGGCCATACTCCCCAGCCAGATGCCCATCGGCAAGGGCGTGTTCGCCGGCTGCCCCGAGGGCTTCAGGATTCGCGTGCAGAAGACGGTCTACGATGAGTTCGTCTACGACAAGACCTACGGGTGGGGCGAATACAAGGACCTCATCGAGGCCACGGACTTCAACTGGACCAACTTCACGGAGAAAGGGGTGACCTACTCCTACTACACGTCGGACGACGGGCAGACGCGCTACACCAACAAGGACACGCAGGCGATGGAGAACGTGGTGAAGCCGTGGGTCGGCCTGTACCGCGACTTCACGTCCGAGAGCGTGCTGTGCCCCAACGCCAGCGAGAAGGTCTACTACCTGAAGGCGAGCGGCGTGGTCGACAGCGACATCGACAAGAACAGCGGCGAGCTGCGCATCTTCAACGACATCGGCACGTCGACCGACTACAAGACCATCGAGCTCTCGTCGACGGGATTCCAGAACAACACGCACATCAAGAGCATCTGCTTCGAGGACTGCGCCAGCAACGTGAGCAACTCCAACACGAATCTCGGGCTCGTCATCCCGAGCGGCACGTTCAAGGGCTGCACGAACCTGAAGACGCTGAACATGTTCTACTACGTCACCGACGGCACGAACCACTACGAGGGCATCAAGCCATCGGAAATCTTCATCGGCGAGAACGTGTTCGAGGGCGTGGACCCCTCGTTCCGCATCAACGTGCTGCCCGACTTCTACGAAGACTTCATCAACGACGGCAACTGGAGCCAGTACAAGGACATCATCGTGGCGGCGGACTACCTGCCCACGAACAACAATCCGTTCACCGAGGGCGGCATCACCTACGACTACGCGGCGAAATCGCTCAACACCACCACCACGTCGGAAATCGTGCGGCAGCAGGGGTCGTACTGGAACATCCCCATCATCATCGCGGAAGTCATCATGGCGGTGGCCACGGTCGAGCAATACGCCCTGTCGTTCTCCCAAAAAACAATAGAGGCCGGAGCGGCAGCAGAAAACACGAGACTGGAGCAGCTCCTCACGCAAAGCTACAACCAAGAAGTGGCGGGGGCGAACAAAGCGGCCACCGCGGCGAAGAGTGCCGTCTACAATTCAAACATGGGAGGACTGGAACAAATCCAGCAGCTGGACGTCATAGCCGATAAACTGAAAAAAGCAAAAGCAGCCGCCCGCGCGAACTGGATAAGATTCGGGAACCAGCTTCAGGGCTGGGCCGTCCAACAAGGCATACGCAACCAGATTGCCCACTCCTTCGTCATGAGGGCATACCTCGGGGCGGGAAGCGCCGCGGCGACCTACGCCACCAACTACCTGATACAACGCGCCGCGAAAAACTTCGAGAGAGGCGACACGTGGTACATGAACGACGCTTTTTTCATCACGAGCAAGAACAGGACCAGCGTGCCGCAGGTGTACATCAAGTCCGCTGACAACGACGCCAGCGAAGTCACCATCTATGCCGACCCCGGGGGCACCGACACCTCGCACGACACGGACCACTTCAGGACTGTCGGCGTGGGGCCGGAAGCGTTCAGGAACAAGACCAACCTCAGGAAGATTCAGTTCCAGGGCAGGAAGGACGACACGGAAATCCTGTTCCCGATGGTGCTCGCCATGCCCGACTCGTGCTTCGCCGGCTGCAAGCTGGAAGAGCTCAACCTGGTGCTCAAGTGCAAGTACAAGAGCCGCAAGAAGGCCCTTACGCCCGACAACTTCATCCTTGCCGGCGACATCTTCGCGGGATGCGACACGACAAATCTGACCATCAAGGTGGGCAGCGAAGTGTACGACCAGTTTGTCGAGGACGAGTACTGGAGCAAATACAAGGGAAGGTTCAAGGCAGAGACCGTGGAGGAAGTCAAGGACAACGACGAATGGAGCTGCCTCTACAGCCTCGCCTACGACACGAACACCATGCCCCTGGTCTCGCAGGTGGAAAACCAGAACATCAAGCACGTCTACATCTACGGGGCGAACAACAAGCATCTGTCCGGCGACAACAAAGGACTGGCAGCCCTAATCAACGACTACGGCCTGGTCTACAACTACAAGCTCGACTATGTGAAGGCGAAGGCTTTCTACGGGAACACCAACCTCAAGATTCTTGACATAACCGACTCGCACTCGTTCATCGGCGACGTGTACACCGGCTTCAGCGTGCATCTCCAGGACTCGGCCTTTGCAAAGTGCCCGAACTTCCGCGACTTGAACCTCATCTACCAGGTGACGGACGGCAGCAACAACCTGCAGCCCATCAAGCCGAGCCAGGTAACGCTGGGGAAAGGCGTGTTTGCCGGCTGCGACAACCTGCGCATCAAGTTCTGCCTCGACCAGGAGATGGAATTCCTCGCAGACTCCACCTGGGCCGCATACAAGTCCAAATTCGCTCCCTGCTTCTTCAAGCCGATGGACGAGGCCGTGGGAGACTTGCTCCTTAGGGAATATAGGTTCGAGACCGACCTCGACGACGAAACGTTGTGGGAATACGTCGATGCCACGAGGGCGACACCCGAGGGACTGAAGGACCGGTTCAAGGACACCGACATCGAGTCGTTCGATGAGTTCCGCGCCTTCGGCTCTTGCGGGCTCGAAACCGTCTACAGCCAAATGTTCGCCCGGTGTAAAAAGCTGCAAAGCATCCAGCTGCCCGACAGCCTCCGCAGCATCGAGGAAGAGGCTTTCTTAGGCGACGATCTTCTTACGCGGCTCACCATTCCTTCAAAAGTGACCGACATCGGCCAAAACGCGTTCCTCAACACGAACATCAAGACGTTCACATTCCTGAACCCCGTTCCTGCCGACATCGAGGAGGACAAGGTGTTCTACGGCCTGCCCGACGACTATGTCATCTATGTGCAGGACAGCGTGGTCGACCGCTACAAGGAAAAATGGACGAAGGTGGCCGACCACATCAACGCCGTCAGCAAGCGGCGGGGCCTCGTGGTGGTCACGCTGGACACTCCGGGAACGCTCGCCAGCAAGCTCGGATTCAACTACAACACGAGCGAGCACACCGTCTCGGGCAACTACGCGCAGTACGACTCCCTCCGCATCATCGGCACGCTCAACGGCAGCGACCTCGCTGTCATCCGCTGCATGGGCGGCTGCGACATCAAGAAGTGGAAATCGACTGTCGGCCACCTGGAGTACCTTGACCTCTACGAAGCCAACATCAAGGCGGACAGCAGCAACCCCTTCAACTGCCAGGACGTCTTCACCAACGACTACATCACAAAAGACAACTGCGTTGAGTCGGGACTGTTCTTCGACCTTGACCGGATCAAGACGCTCATCCTGCCGAAGACGGTAACGCTGATACGCGAGAACGCCATCGACAACTGCGACAATCTCGAGACGATTGTCGTCGGCGACGACACGAAGGACATCGAAAAGAGCCAGGCCCTGAACTGCCCGAACGTGCAGACCCTCGTCATGCTCCCGAGCAGCAAGCCCAACACCGTCGAGCGCGCGTGGACAGCAACAGGGACCAACGGCGTTGCCGACGGCCAGTTCTCCACGCTCTACACCTCGAGAGGCGCGGCCGGCGACTATTCCGGCGACATCGCATACTACACCAACGTCGACTCCATCGCCTATGCGTTCCACGACGACGCCGTGTTCGAGGCGATGAAGCAGAAGCACGTGTTCACGCCCGAGGACCTTGTCAGCATCTCCGACATCGAAGGGTATGTAAACGGAAACACCAGCATCCGCCTCTTCAACGAGCTGGCATACACGAGCGTCACGACGCTCGGCAACAACTCGCTCACGAACATGAGCGGGCTCAAGGAGGTGTCACTGCCTCTCACCCTCGACACGATTACGGTCGATGCGTTCAAGGGCTGCAAGTCCCTCCAGAAGGTATGGGCACTGAGCAACGTGTGCCCGGGCCTGGCCCAGGACGCCTTCGTGGACCTGCCCGACAACTTCGTGATCCTGGTGGTAAAGGGCTACGAGGACATGTACCGCCAGGCATGGCCGCAGTACGCCGACCGCATCCAGGGCTTCCGCTCGTCGCGCGTGAAAATCCGGGAAGTGACGCTCGAACAGCCCAACACGCTCGACCAGGCGCTCGGCCTCAATGTCGAGATGAAGGACGAGAACTACATCAAGACCATCAGCGGCGACATGTCCGCCATCACGGGACTGAAGGTCAACGGACCCATCGGCGGCAAGGACATCGCGCTCATCCGGATGCTCGGCGGACGCGAGCCCGATTGGAACGACCAAGTCTACACCACCAACCTCAAGTACCTCGACCTCTACAACGCCGAGATACGCAAGGACAGCAAGCCCATCTACTTCACCACCAGGTTCATCAACCGCTATGTCAAGGAGGACAACGTGGTGCCGACGGACATGCTCTGGAAGTGCGACAACATCGAGACGGTCATCCTCCCGCGCACGGCGACGAAGATCAACGACGAGGCCTGCTACGACATGTACTCGCTCAAGACGCTCGTCATCGGCGACAACACGAGCGACATCGACGGCAACGACGCTTTCGGCGAATGCGACAACCTGACCACCATGATTTTCCTCTGCAACCAGAAGCCCAAGCTCCACAACGACGCGTTCACCGACCCCATCAGAGGCGACAAGTTCAAGGTGGCCAACATGTACGTGCGCAAGGACATCATCAACGACTACACGAACGACGAGGAATACACCACCCACGCCAACGCCATCCAGAGCAAATTCTCCGACGACACCGTCTTCCGCGCCTACGGCTGCAAGGGCATCGCCACGGAGGACGACCTCGCCAGCGTCGACAGCGTCTACGGATGGTTCAACCTCTTCCCCGAGCTCACCGACCTCAGCTCGCTCAGCAAGACGGCCATCACCGACCTGCGCGGCGACGAGTTCAGCCAGCTCGCCAAGCTCCGGCGCGTCAGCCTGCCCGCCACGCTCAGCGAAATCGGCGACGGCGCGTTCGCCAATAACACGGTGCTCGCATGGGCCGACCTCTCCGCGTGCGACTCGCTGAAAATCGGCTCAGACCAGTTCGGCATCGTGCCCGAGGCGCTCGTCTACGTCCCCGCGTCGTTCGGCACGAGCACGAAGGACAACATCGTCTACGGCACGGAAAACGCGCTCGAGTGCGCCCGCTACAACCTGCCGGCCGACCGCGACTACGACGTGCCCAAGGCGTTCACGGCGCAGAAGGTGTCCTTCATACGCGCGTTCAAGGGAGGTGAATACACCACCGTCACCCTGCCGTTCAACACGGCCGAGCCCGCCGGCGCGAAATTCTACCTGCTCAACTCCGACAACGACGACGAGAAGATACACTTCAACCGCAAGGCGTCCGTCCAGGCGAACTACCCCTACGTCGTCTGGACAGAGAAGGACTTGGCTTCACTCGACATCGACGCGGCCACGGCCATCCCCGTGACACCCATGCGCAGCACGTCCATCACGGACAAGAACCACAACATGTTCGGTACGCTCAGCGCCATCGACAACGCCAGCGCCAAAGCGGCAAAGGCACTCGTCATGAACGAAACGACGGCAATCTGGAACCCGCTCGCCGACGACGACACCGAGCCGCTGCCGCCCTACTCGGCCTACACCCTGATGAAGAACGCGACGGCATCCGCCACCGACGTGCTGTCCGTCTTCTTCGACGCAAGCGACGGCTACCACGAGCGCCTGCGCGCCATCATCACCGCCAACATCGGCGACGGCGCGTTCAAGTACCCGCAGGCCTCCATCGACGCCATCGTCAACAGCATCAACGCCGAGTCGTCCGGCACCGACGTCGAGGCTGCGGTCGCGAAGCTCGAGAACCTCGACTACACCGTGCCCGAAACCGAAACGCGCCATGCGCTCGTGCTCGGGAACGGAAAGGTGCTCGCCTACAACTTCACCGACGACAACGACTACTGCGTGGGCTTCGACAACGCCGTGACACCGCGCTACGCGCAGGCCTTCGCCTTCGCGCCGACAACGAAAGCCGGCACGTTCCTCGTCTACCAGACCGACCGCGACGGCAACGACCGCTACCTCTGCCTCGGCAGCAACGCCACCATCTCGACCACGACTGTCGGCCGCAGCGCCCTGCAGGCGCGCATCGACGTGCCCAAGCAGGGTGACGAGGGGCTGAGGATATACGACGCCGACGGCAACGCCTACGGATACGCCGGCGGAAGCCTCGCCAAAGCCACGGATGCCGCCGATAACACGTTCGCGGCACAGGAGGCCGAGAAGGTGAGCGGCAAGCGCACGCTCGCCGCCGACGGATGGTACACGTGGATTGCGCCCGCCACGGTGGCCGGGTGGGACCAGTCGCTCGACGCGTACAAGGCGACGAGCATCAGCGGCAACGTCGTCACGTTCGACCGCTTCAGCGGCAGCGTGCTGCCGGCGGCAACCCCCATGCTCATCCACGTGCGCCGCGACGCCGACCTCGACGGAGGCACGTTCGCCTACGAGGGATACGGCGCGGCGCCCGGCAGGGACGAGTTCTCCGACGGACTGCTGCGCGGAACGCTCGTGGCAAGGAAGCTCACCGCGGCCGACAACGCGTGGGCACTCCAGAACCAGGGCAACGGAGCGTCGTTCTACCCCGTGAAGCGAGAAGTCACCATGCCGGCCGAGCGCGTTTGGCTCACCGTGCCGTTCGAATCCAACGTGAAGAGCCTCTCGTTCGTCATCACAGACGGCGAGGCGACGTCCATCGTCACGCCCGGCGACGACGCCCCCGAGGCGGTGAGCGGTGTCTACGGCGTGTCGGGCGCACAGCTCAACTCGCTGCAGAAGGGCATCAACATCATACGCCTGTCCGACGGGACCGTCCGCAAGGTGATGGTGAAGTGACGGCGCGACCATTCGTTCAACACAAAGACATTCCTATTACGATATGCGCAACAAGAAAGTTTACAGCCCGCCCATGGTCTCCGTGGCCGGCATAGAGATAGAAACCTCCATCATGACCGGCAGCGGCGGCGGCGCCACCATCCCGACGGATCCCGGCGGTGAGGCGACCGAAGAATGGGAGTTCCTCACACGCAAGAGGGACAGGAACGCCGTTCCCGACGGAGGCGGAGACAAGGCCGGCGCCACGGACGCCTGGAACAACGGCCTTTGGTAAGTCCCGCCCACAAACAGCGGAGCGCGCGCCAGGCGCGACAGTCATGGGGCTGTGTCAAGACGACACGGCCCCATGTCTTTTCCCGCTCCCGATGCAGGCAGAAACGCGGAAAAGGCGTACACGGACGCGCAAGGGGAGGCAGCGCTGCCGATGACAGGAGCCGCCCGCTTCCCCACTTTTGCAAGTCATTGGAAATCAGCACGCCAAGAGCAGTCGGAAAAACACTGCGGAGCGGCGGAAAAGACTCTGCGGAGAAAAATATTTTTCTCTGCGGACGAAATTCCTTTTCTCTGCGGACGAAAGACACGCGCTCCGCAGTGTTTTTCCGGCGGCTCTTGACATGTTGATTTCCTGCGGTTTGCGCACGCCTTGTCCGCAAGGAGCACAAGGCGGCGGGAGGGCATGGGGGAAGCATCGTTTTGACACATCCCCCCCTGGACGTGCCTCCGCGTGCATTTTGGCCCGCCCACCGCTGTCCGGAAGCAGGACAAGGGAGGGGCGAGGAGAGAAAAACGGCGTCTGCACCGCGTATTCACGCGAATTTCAGTAAATTTGCGGCATATTCGCACCAAAACGCCACACCGTCCGAGTTTCGGATGCGGCGACAAACGAGATGGACATTGCCTACTTGATTTCGGCCTACACCGACGCGCCGCAGCTGCGGAGGCTGGTGAAGGCGCTGCACGCCGACGCGGAGTTCTTCGTCCACGTCGACGCGAACGCCGCCATCGCGCCCTTCCGCCGCGAGCTGGGCGCGGAGCCGAACGTGCACTTCGTGGAGCCGCGCGTGGCCACGGAGTGGGGCACGGTGTCGCAGGTGGAGTACCAGATGGCGATGCTGCGCGCCGCGCTGGAGGGCCGGCGGCGGTTCGACCGCCTGTTCATCCTGAGCGGCATGGACTATCCGCTGTGGAGCAACCACCGCATCACCGCCTTCCTGGAGCAGCTCGGGCGCAGGGAACTGCTGCAGGCGATATGCCTGGACTCGCCCGACGTGCGCGCCGACGCCACGGCCGCCTACCGCTCCCCGCGCCCGTCGGTGCGCATCCCGCTCGCCGGGCGGCGGGCGAACGCCAAGGTGCGCGCCGCGCTGCGGCGGCTGGCGGTGGCCACGGGGCGGAAAAAGCCGCTGCACTTCGAGGCGGACGGGCACACGTGGCGGCTCTACAAGGGGAGCGACTACTGCTGCCTGAGCGCGGAGCTGGCGCGCCACGTGGTGGCGACGTGGGACGGCTGCGCCGCCGTTCGGGACTACTTCCGCGACTCGTTCGCGCCCTCGGAGACGGCGATCCACACGATTGCGCTCAACGCGCCCGAGTTCCGCGACCGCTGCGCGCTGGCCACGGGCGACTACACCACGCTGGCCGACCTCACGCCGCTGCACTGCATCGACTACGCGCCAGTCATCCGCACATGGCGCGAGGCCGACCTGCCCGCGCTGCTGTCCTCGGGCAAGATGTTCGCGCGGAAGCTGCGGACGGGGGAGAGCGACGGGCTGGCGGCCGCGATTGAGAAAACGAGAGGGGATGAATAGGCAAAGGATGGAGTGGCTCGACGCGATGCGCGGCTGCACGATGCTGCTGGTGGTGGCCTACCACGTGGCGACGATGGGGATGGGGATTGTCGAGAAGACGTCCTCGTCGCTGTCGCTGCTGGCGCTGTTCAGGATGCCGCTGTTCTTCTTCGTGAGCGGCTTCCTGGCCTACAAGGCCGACATGGCCTGGACGACGGGGCGGCTGGGCATGGCCATGTGGAAGAAGGTGAAGATTCAGATGATTCCGACGGCGGTGTTCTTCTGCGCGTTCATCGTGATACGCAAGCCCCACTTCTGGCCCGCGCTCATGGGCGCGCTGCAGTCGCCCACGAAGGGCGGCTACTGGTTCACGTGGGCGCTGCTCGTCATGTTCATCGCCTACTACCTGTTCGCCTTCCTCGAGCAGAAGCTGCGCTGGGGCGGCCGGGCGGTGTTCGTCCTGTGGGGCGCGGCGCTGTGCCTCTACGAATGGGCCTACCTGCCGAAGCTGTTCACCTTCCCGCACGAGGGCTTCATGAAGGCGTCGAGCCTGCTCGAGGTGTGCTACTTCGCCCACTGGTTCTTCTTCGGCAACATCGTCCGCCGCCACTGGGAGCGGGCCGAGCGGCTGTTCGACTCGCGGTGGCTCTTTCCGCTGCTCGTGGGCGTGGCGTTCGTGGGCTGCGCCGACTACTTCCGCTGGCACACGCTGCGCATGGGATGGGCGAACCTGCCGCGCACGCTGGCGATGTACAGCCTCGTGCTGGTGGTGGTGATGACGTTCCGCCACTACCGCGACTTCTTCTCGCAGCGCACGCGCGTGGGGCGCGGGCTGCAGTACGTGGGCGTCCGCACGCTGGACATCTACCTCATCCACTACATCGTGCTGCCCAAGATGGGCGGCGTGGGCGCGCTCTTCAACGAGAACCGCCCGAACGTGGTGCTGGAGACGGCGCTGTCGGTGGCCGTCGGGCTGCTAGTGGTGGCGTTCTGCTGCGGCGTGTCGCACGTGCTGCGCGTGAGCCCTTTCCTGAAGAAACACCTGTTCGGACGGCGATGACGGAGCGCAACCATGCATTCGACTTCCTGTGCGGGCTGTGCATCCTGCGCATGATGGCCAACCACATCACGGGGCAGTGCGGCTTCCACGACGACGGCTGGTGGCAGGGCACGCTCTACTGGACGTACTACTTCATGTCGTTCTTCTTCTTCAAGGCGGGCTACTTCAACAAGACGCTGAGCGGCCCCGCGGACTGGACGCAGCCCGAGCGCCGCGCGCGCGGCCGCCGCTTCTGCGCCGACAAGGCGCGGCGGCTGCTGGTGCCCTACGCGGCTTGGGGGCTGGTGGGGTGCGCCGTGTTCTTCGGGATGCAGGTGTTCCTCATCCGCCGCTACCACCAGCCCATCGGCACGGTGGAGTGGGCGCACCTGTGGCAGTCGGGCGGCACGTTCGGGAACACGCCGCTATGGTTCCTGCTGTCGTTCTTCGCGGCCTACGTGGCCATGCACTTCATTGAGCGCGTGCGCGGCCTCCACTGGGCGGTGCTGCTGTTCCCGGCGGCGAGCTGGGCGCTGTGGCGCGCGGGCAACCCCGTGTGGCTGGAGCTGGGCAACGTGCCGATGGGCGTGTTCTTCTTCTTCCTCGGCCGCGTGTGGCGGTGGGCGCTGGCACGGATGCGGCGGCGCAACACGCTGCTGATTTCAGCGGGGCTCGTGGCCGCGTTCTGCGCGGGCAACGTCGTGGCACACGGCGAGTACGACATGAGCCACAACGAGTGGACGGGCAGCCCCGTGGCGGCCGTGGCGAACACGGCGCTCGTGCTGTGCGGGATGTCGGGCGTGCTGCTGTCGCTGCGGATGGGGCGCGTGCCGCTCATCAACTTCGTGGGGCAGCACTCGATGGTCTATTTCGTGGCCCACTTCCCCATGCTGGTGCTTTACCGCTTCGTCCACCTTGCGTTCGGGCGCAGCATCGTGCGCCGCTGGGACGATTGGATACTGCTGATGCTGATTGTGCCGCTGCTGTGCACGCTGCTCGTGCCTTACGTCGAGCGCGTGCCGTGGCTGAGCGGGCGCTTCGGGCGCAAGGCGGAGGCGGACAAGACGACGAACACCTAACGACGATATGGGACGAGAATACACCGACGACGAGCTGCGGCGGCTACACGCCGAGCTGTACGACATCATGGCCGAGATTGCGCGCGTGTGCGACAAGCGCGGCATCCCCTACTTCATACAGGGCGGGACGGGCATCGGCGCGTTCTTCGAGCAGGGCATCCTGCCGTGGGACGACGACATCGACGTGGGGATGACGCGGGCGAACTACGAGCGCTTCCTGCGCGAAGCCCCGGCCGAGCTGGGCGACGGCTACTTCCTGCAGTGGCCCGGGAGCGAGCCGAACACGCCGTTCTACTTCGCCAAGGTGCGCAAGCGCGGAACACGGTTCGTGGAGGGCTGGTTCAGGAAGATGGACATCGACCACGGCATCTACATCGACGTGTTCCCGTTCGACAAAGTGCCCGACAACGCGCTGCTGCAACGGCTGCACCGCAGCTACTGCAACTTCGTGAACGGCTGCTTCATGGGCAAGAGCGTGTGGCAGTGGGCGCACGTGAAGCCCTGCGACACCGACACGCCGCGCCCGCGCGCCTACCTGCCCTGCCTGCTGACGGCGGCGGTGTGCGCCCTCTTCAGCAAGCGCACGCTCTACCGCCACCTGTGCCGGGCGCAGGGACTGTTCAACGGCTGGCGGACGACCTGCTACAACATGGTGCTGATGCCGCGCGACCACATCAGCGTGGCCTCCGTCGAGCGGCCCCAGCAGGTGAGGCTCGGCCCGCTGACCGTGTGGGCGCCCTCCGACCTGGAGACCTACCTGCGCCACCACTATCCGCGCCTGCGCCGCCACATCCCCAAGGAGGAGCAGGTGAACCACCGTCCCTCCGAACTCCGCTTCAGCGCGGGCAACGCACCGCAGCCATGAGCAGCCGGCGAACCGCACCCGTGGCCGTGTTCACCTACGACCGAATCGGCAACACGCAGCTGACGCTGGCGCACCTGATGTGCAACACGCTGGCGGCGGAGACGGACGTGTACGTGTTTTCCGACGGGGGGCGCGACGCAAAGTCGCGGGCGCGCGTCGAGACGGTGCGCACCTACCTGCGCGCCCTGGCCGAGGAGGTGCGGCACAGCCGCATCCTGCGAAGCATGACCCTCGTGGAGCGTCCCGAGAACTACTACCTGGAGCGCAACATCACCGAGGGCATCGCGCAGGTGTTCCGCGACCACGACACCATCATCGTGCTGGAGGACGACATCGTCACCTCCCCCTACTTCCTGCAGTACATGAACGAGGCGTTCGACCTCTACCGCGACGAGCGGCGCGTGATGCACGTGTCGGGCTTCACCAACCTCGACCTCGCGCAGCGCCCGTTCTACTTCACCCCGCACATGTCGGGCTGGGGCTGGGGGACGTGGCGCGACCGCTGGCAGGCGCACTTCGTCCACTTCGCGACGGAAGCCGAAGCCCTCGACGGACTGGACGGGGACGACCGCGACGCCATGCAGTACGGCGGCGTGTTCCCCTGCCTCAAGTCGCTGGCGAAGCGCCCCATCCCGTGGGACATCTGCTGGGAAATCGCCATCCGCAAGGCGCGGGGGCTGTGCCTCACGCCCGGCCGCACGCTGGTGCGCAACGTCGGGCTGCGCAGCGGCACGCACTTCCGCTCGTTCGCCATCCTGCAACGCTACGAGTTCGACCGCGAGCCACGGCAAAGCCCCGTCGCGCTCACGATGCAGCGGCCAGCCATCACCCCCGAAGCGGAGCGGCTCTTTGCCGACGCCATCCGCGACTGGGGCATCCGCTACACGTGGCTGGGGCGCGTCGTGCGTAAGATTTACCGCCTGGTGCACAAAAATTAACGGAAATTCCCCATAAAAGGATTTTCACCACGCGCTTTTGTCTTCGAATTTGCCTAACTTTGTCATCAGTAAACCTAATCGGAAACAATACATACCTAAAAACATCCTTATCATGACCAATCCATTCTCTCTCGAAGGTAAGAACGCGTGGATTACCGGCGCGTCCTACGGCATTGGCTTCAACATTGCGAAGGCATTCGTCGGGGCCGGCATCAAGAACATCATCTTCAACGACATCAACGAGGCGGCCCTCGAGCGCGGCCTGAACAACTACAAGGAAGCCGGCATCGAGAACGTGCACGGCTACGTGTGCGACGTGACCAAGGAAGACGACGTGAAGGCGCTCGTCGAGAAAATCCACGCCGAGGTGGGCCAAATCGACATCCTCGTCAACAACGCCGGCATCATCAAGCGCATCCCCATGCACGAGATGAAGCGCGCGGAGTTCCAGCAGGTCATCGACGTCGACCTCGTCGCGCCCTACATCGTCAGCGCGGCCGTGCTGCCCGAGATGATGGAGCGCCGCGAGGGCAAGATCATCAACATCTGCTCCATGATGTCGGAACTCGGACGCGAGACGGTGTCGGCCTACGCAGCCGCCAAGGGCGGACTGAAGATGCTCACCCGCAACATCTGCTCCGAATACGGCGAGTACAACATCCAGTGCAACGGCATCGGCCCGGGCTACATCGCCACGCCGCAAACAGCGCCCCTGCGCGAGCGCCAGCCCGACGGCAGCCGCCATCCGTTCGACTCGTTCATCTGCGCCAAGACCCCGGCCGGCCGCTGGCTCGAGCCCGAGGAGCTGGGCGGCCCCGCCGTGTTCCTCGCATCGCACGCCAGCGACGCGGTGAACGGGCACGTCCTCTACGTCGATGGCGGCATCCTCGCCTACATCGGCAAGCAGCCCCAATAAGCCCATCGCACGCTCCACGGGGCGCGCAGACGCAAAGGAGGGTTCGTTTCTGCACCATGCGAGAAGCGAACCCTCCTTCCTTTGTTTTATTAAAAAGAAGCATTATGACCTGCACGAGTGCGCTCTGCCGCAGTCGCGCAGGTTTTCTTGTCCCGTCACCCGGCCAGCGACACGTCGTACTGGCCGGCCAGACGGCGCAGGTTGATGAGCGCGTAGCGCATGCGCCCCAACGCCGTGTTGATGCTCACTCCCGTGAGCGCGGCTATCTCCTTGAAGCTGAGTTCGTCGTAGAAGCGCATCAGCACCACCTTGCGCTGTGCCTCGGGCAGCATGGCGATGAGCGACTTCACATCGCGCAGCGTCTGCCGGTCGATGATTTCCGTCTCGCAGTTCGCGTCCACCGCCACCGACGTGCTGTTGAACAAGTCCACGTCCGTCTCGTCGTTCGATACGATGTTGGCACTGCGGTTCTGTCGGTGGAAGTCGATGATGAGGTTGTGCGCGATGCGCATCACCCACGAGGCGAACTTGCCGCTCTCGGTGTACTGCCCCGACTTCAGTTTCGTGATGATGCGCATGAAGCAGTCCTGGAACAAGTCCTGAGCCTGTTCCTCGTTGCGCACGGCATAAGCGATGTATGTAAAGACCTTGCTTTCGTAGCGCCGAAGCAGAATGTCGAAAGCAGCGTTGTTGCCCTGAATGTATGAACCCACCAACTGCTCGTCGGTTTGTTGCATCAAGTTGTCCATTAAGCTGCAAGTATTGGTTTAGCGTAATGTTCTCTCAATAGGCAATAACGATTGGTTTTTCGGTGTCAGTAAATGGTTGATGCGGACAAAGTAACGCAAAAAGGCGCGGAAATCAAAGCGGAACGCCGGATTTCTCGCCACGGGCCCGTATTTTTAACAATCCCCCGTGCCGCGAGGGACACTAAGCCGCCGCGTCAGCAGAAGCGCGCGCCGGCACCGAGGGCGAAGCCGCGCAGGAAGTCGCCCACGGCCATGCGCCGCTTGCCGGCCGTCTGCAGTTCCCGCACCGCCAGCCAGCCGTCGGCGCAGGCCACGCGCAAGTCCCCGCGTCCGTCGGTCGCGATGTCGCCCGGCGCGGCGTGCGTCCCGCCAGAGAACGCGCCGGCCTTCTCCGTTGCGTAAATCTTCACCGCGAGCGTTCGCCCGTCGCCCACCGCCAGCTCCGTCCATGCGGCGGGACTGGGGCTCAGTCCGCGCACCAAGTCGTAGACGCGCTTCTGCGGCTGCCGCCAGTCGATGCGGCACGTGTCGCGGAATATCTTCGGCGCTGGCCTCAGCGCGCCGCCGCCCCCCGGCAGCTCGCTTTGCGCCACGGGGCGCGCCGTCCCGTCGAGGATGGCGTCCACCGTCTCCACCACCAGGCGTCCGCCCAGCGCCATGAGCCGGTCGTGCACGTCGCCCACGCAGTCGGTGTCGGCAATGGGCACGCGCACCTGCCGGATGACCTCGCCCGTGTCGATGTCGTGCTTCAGGAAGAACGTCGTGACGCCCGTCTCCGTCTCGCCGTTGATGACCGCCCAGTTGATGGGCGCGGCGCCGCGGTACTGCGGCAGCAGCGACGCATGAAGGTTGAACGTGCCGAGGCGCGGCATGGCCCACACCACCTCGGGCAGCATGCGGAAGGCGACGACCACCTGCAGGTCGGCGCGCAGGCCGCGCAGCTCGGCCACGAACGCCTCGTCCTTCAGCCGCTCCGGCTGCAGCACGCGCAGGCCTCGGGCGGCGGCCCACTGCTTCACCGCGCTGGGCTGCAGCACGCTGCCGTGCCGCCCCACGGGCTTGTCGGGCATCGTCACCACGCCCACCACGTTGTAGCCGCCCTCCACCAAGGCGCGCAGGCTCTCCACCGCGAACTCGGGCGTACCCATGTACACGATGCGCAAGTCCTCTTTCTTCATATCCGTCGCTCTGTATGTTCCGTTTGTTGATGTGTCTGCAAAATTACGCTTTTTTCTCGGAAAAGCACAAAAGCCAGCGTGTCCGGACCCCCCGAAGGAGCCCGGACACGCGCGTCTGCCCAATGGTCGGTGCCGCCATGCGGCACAGGATGGCTACCAGAGGCCCATGGTCCAGCCGTTGTCCTCGTTCGCCACCTTCTCCTCGTTCGTCATGTCCTCGCCGAAGAAGTGGCGGCGGTTGGAACGGATGTCAAGGTCGCCGCTCGCCTCGCCTTCCTTCAGCGAGAGCGCGGCCATCGTCACGTCCATCTCCACGTCGGCCACGGCGGTGAGCGGCGACAGGTATGCTTTCTTCTTGTCCATAGTCATTAGATGTTCTTGAATCGTTAATACGCTGAGTTTACTTCACCATCACCTTACGCACCGTGCCGTCGGTCATGCGGACGATGTTGATGCCCTTCTGTAGGCCGTCCTGGCGCGCGCCCGACAGGCTGTAGAAGCCCGCCACTGCGGCCGGCGCCGTGGCGTCGGGCGTGCTGATGGCCGTCGACTCGCCGTCCTTGATGACGAACGTCAGGCCCTTCACGTTGCCCTCCTGCGCGGCCGCGGTCTCGTCGTGGCTGACCCAGGCGCGGTAGGCGGGAACTTCGATGCCGTTTTCGCTCTTCACCTTGTAGAAGCCGATGCCGCTGGCACCGTCCTGCAGCAGCCAGGCGTTGTCGGCGGGCGTCAGCGTCTTTGCCACCAGCGTTCCGGCCAGGACGCCGTTGGTGAACTCATCCTTGCCCGGCGCGGCGCCATAGCCGCTGACCCCAATCGTGCTGAGGTTACCGTTGCCGGCCTTCACGCAAATCAGCGCCGGCACGCAGGCCGGAACCACGTTGTCCGCCATCTCCTCGAGCGTCACGACGGTGCCGTTCACCTCCGTCGCCTTGTAGGCAACAATCGAGCCCGTGTAGAAATTGAAGTAGATGGGCGACAGCCACGTGTACCACTCGTCCTTTTCCGCACTCTGAGAAATGCGGCGGTCGATATAAAGCTTGTTCGCCGCCGTGATGCGGAAATGGTTGTTCTGGGCCACCGTGTAGAAGCCCGCGTCCCGGCTGCCGATGTAGGCGCCGGCCGCCGTGTTGTAGAGCTTCGCGCCCACCTCCTGGCTCTTCGGGACATCCACGCGCACCTTCAGCGCCTGTGTCTCGTCGAGCGTCGTGCGCAGCTGATAGTTGTCGCCGCCATACACCGTCCCCACGCACAGGTAGCGCTGCTTTCCGTCGACATCCAGCTGGTACAGCTTGTACACGCCGTCCTCATCCGCCACGGGGACAAAGAAGAACGCCTGGGCGTAGTTGGGATGCTCGCCGAAGTTGTAGTTGATGTTCCAAAGCCCGTGGTCGTTACGGTTGTAGGCGATGTAGGTCACGGCCTTGTCGTTGTAGGCGTAGCCCGTGTCGTCGGCCCGCAGCTTCAGCACGTAGCCGGTTTCGTTGGCGGGGGCGTTGTACTTCAGGTTCTGGAGCCGCGTGTTGGCGGCGAGGATGTCCTCGTAGCTGGGCGCATCGCCAAGGCCGTTGATGATGCCGTCGATGGCGCTCTGCGCATACTGGAACGCGCCGTCGCCGATGTTGGCGGTGACAACCGAGCTCAGTTCCGCTTTGGCCTTCGCCGGGTCGACGTAGCGCGTGAGCGTCATGTTGTTGTAGGCGAGCCAGCAGTTGGCCACGTAGTTTTGCTGGTCAATCAGGAGGCTGAGGTTTCCGTCCGCGCCGACATAGGTGTACACCTCGTTGGGGTAGGCGCCGGCTGCGAACTTCGTGTTTGCTTCCGACAAGTCGTTCGGCACGAAGTTCGACCCGCTCTGTTCCGCACCGCTGGCCCAGTCCTTGAAAGCGACGGCATAGTCGCCCGCCTTGAGATAGGCGTTGCTGACAGCGAAGCCGTTCTTCTTGTTTATCCAGCAAGTGGCGTTGCTGCTTGCGCGGTAGAAGCCGTTCAGCGTGACCTTGTAGATGCCCTCGGGCAGCCCCGTCAGCGACTTTGCCATGGTTCCCGATGCATAGAAGCTCTCAACGCAGCCGTTGGTTGCGGCGATTCCCGCGTTCCAGTTGGCGTTGGTGCGTCCCTTGGTGTAGGTCCATCCGCTGGTGCTTCCCGCCAGCGTTGCGCCGTCCAGGTAGGTGGAGGTGACGTCGATGGCATAATACCGGCCCAGCGTGCTGGTGAAGTCCTCCTCGGTCTCCACGCCCGTGATGCCGGCCGCAGTGGCGATGGCCTTGTGGTCGGCCAGCTGCCTGGCGGCGATGACCGCCGTGCGCTCCGTTTCCGTCAGCAGCTTCCATTTGGCCTGTCCTTCCGCCGAGATGTTTTCGCCCAGTTTTCCGTTGCCGGCGATGCAGAGGTTGTCCTCATTTCCGTCTTGCAGATAGACATACAGCAGGTTGTTCTCGTCGGTCAAGCTCGCGTCCTGGTTGCGCAGCCAGTAGCTTCCGTCTTCCTGCACCACGGGCAGGTATGCCTTCTTGCGGGTGTCGCCGCCGTCGGTGTAGAGCCATGCGGCATCGGACAGGTAGCCGCTGCCGTCGAGGAACTTCAGGTAGTAGGTGGCGGCAGCTGCGTCGCCCGAGCTCACGAACTGCACCGGCACGCCATAGTCGTCGGCTATGGCACGCGTTCCCCAGTTCTTGCCCCTCGACAGGAACTTGCCCGTGCGCTCATTGTAGAGATAATAAGACGACTCCGCCATCGTGTTCATTGCCGTCTGTAGGGCGGCGCGGTTGCCGTCGGTGGGGTTGGTGCTGTAGGTAGCCAAAGCCGACTGGTAGTCCGACTTCACCGTCTGGGTAATGAAGATGGAATTGACAAAAACCGACTCGATGTAGCTGGTGAGCGCCGTGGGCACCGCGCCATCGTCACCCAACTGCAAAGTCAGGCGGAAGTTGTCGGTCTTGTACCAGAAGTTGTCGCCGTACGAATCGGCAGTGTTGCTGCCGCGAACACCGATTGTCACATTCGTCGCGGCATCCGTCGTGAACGTCGTGGAGCAGTCGACGAAGCCACCGTCGCCGAGCGGGGTGGTCGTATGCCCCAGGTCCGCATCGCCGTTCGACGCATCGTTGGCATAAATCGTGAAATAGCAGGTTGCAGACGAAGCGCCGAGTGCGGAAAGCGTGTAAGTTCCGGCAGGAAGGTTCGTCACGGTCTGATGGATGGGATAGCCCTGCCACCAGATGTTGAACAGGTACGTGCCGTGCACGCCTTCCGTACCATACGTGCCGCCAGCATTGCCGACCTTCACGCCCGAGTCATCTCCGCTTTGCACCGTCCATCCCGTGAGGTCGCCCGTCTCGAACGACGGGTTCGCGACGAACAGTTTTGTGACGTCCAGCGTCGCCGGCGTTGTGGCGTCTTGCGCCCGGGCGTCAAGCCCCAGCAGGCCGGCGGAACACAACGTCACAAGAAGAAGGAGTAGTTTCTTTTTCATGTTAGTTTGTTGTTTGGTTAAGAATGATCGTTGAGTATGGAATGTCTGCATCACGGCCTCATTCAAGTTTAGGTCTGTTCTTTCGGCATCCGCTGCCGGCCCCGTTAGCACGCCGCGTGCAGGGTGGGGAGCAGCCGCTGCCCCGCAAAACACGCCGGCAAAAATACCCATTCGCGGAGCAAAATCCCCCCCCCCGATGTTAATATTTACTAAAACTCCGTAAATTGCAACAAACATCGCACTTCCTTGCACAAAAAGCGACACAAATGTAAGCCACGCACCCCATTCCGCAACAGTCCTCTCCCGCCCCGCCTCTCTTGGAGACAACTTTCTTGGCTTGCCAAGCAGTGCAGGCGCAACCCTGCGTTGCCGGTGTCCTCACCCCAGGCTGCGGGAGCGGGAGGATTGCCAGCCGCTGCTTTGAAGACAGCCGAAGACAGCCGACGGCAACTCCCGACGGCCAAGGACAACGTTGCCGCCACGGGCGGCGGAGCGTCCGCGCGTTTCTCCCGGGGGGGAGGGCGCGGAGCAAGCCGAAGTTGTCCTTGGCCGTCGGGAATTGCCGTCAGTCAAGTCCTGCGGGAGGGGCGGCGGCTCACCTGCCCTTGTTGAGCTTGAGCAGGCGCTTGTACTCCGCCTTCGTAAGGCGCATGAACGAGCCGTGCTGCGGACCGGTGACGCCCTCGATGTCGACGGGGTCGGAGAAGTTGCGCAGGTAGCGGTCGGCCTTGCAGATGCGGTAGTGGTGCGGGCGCGAGGAGTACTCGATGTAGGCCACGCGCCACGTGTCGTCGCCGATGAGCTGGAAGGCCGACGAGCCCTCGCACTTCTTGTTGCCCTCGAAGTTCACGTAGTCGTCCTCCACCGGCTCGCTCCACGGGCCGGTGAGCGAGGGAGCCGTGGCGGTGAAGATGCCGGGCTTGCCGCCCTCCTTCTTGATGAGCATGTGGTAGAGGCCGTCGCTCGGCAGGTAGTTGATGTCGGCGTCGATGGTGGCGTAGCCCCAGTCGAAGAGCAGGCGCGGCTTGGTGAGGCGGGTGAACGTTTCGTCGGCGTAGCTGTAGTACATGCGGTCGTACTTCTCCTCCGCCCGGTTCCAGAGCGAGTAGTAGATGAAGTAGCCGCCGCGCTTGCCGTCGCTCCACGTGTAGGCGGGGTCCCAGAACACCTGCGGCGCCCACACGCGGTTGACGGCCGACCAGTCCTTGTAGACGTCGGGGCTCTCGGGGTCGCAGAACACGGACGGCCCCTGCCGGAAGTCGAACGTCACCGACTCCCAGTTGACGAGGTCCTTGCTCCGCAGCAGGTCGATGCCGTAGTTGTCCCACACGTTCGACTTGGCCACGCACATGTCGGTGGTCACCATCAGGTAGCCCTTGCCGTCGTGGGTGCGGCAGATGTAGGCGTCGCGCGTGCCGCCCTCGATGCGCGCGTGCTCCGCGGGGTCGAACACGGGCTGCCCGCCGAGGATGTCCTCGTAGTGGTAGCCGTCGCGGCTCACGGCGAACGCCGTCCATTCGCCCTGCCCGCTCATGTGGCAGTAGAGGTAGCCGTAGGTGCCCTTCTGCAGGTTCTGCGCGAGCGCCGTCGCCGCCACGAGCAGGGCGGCGGCCGAAATCAGTAGTCTTCTCATGTCGTTAGTTAGTTATTGGTTGGTTAATGGTTGGGATGAGTGGTTTCCTCTTGTGGCTGCCGGGGAGCACGGCGCGCAGGGACGCACGGGGGGCGCGCCGCCCGCGACGGGTGCGGCGCGCCCCTGCGTTGTCCCGCTTGCGGCGCGCGGACTATTCCTCGCCGCCGTCTTCCTCCACGGCCTCGACCTCCTCGGCCTTGTCCTCCTTCTGCTTCGCCAGGAACTCGGGCAGGTTGAGCCCGGCCATGTCGAAGAGCTCGTTGAGCGGGGGCACGGACTTCATCAGTCCGCTCACGAAGTTGGCCGTCGAGCCCTTGCCGCCGGCGCCGCTGCCGCTGTCCCACACGGTGACGTGGTCGATGTTGATGCCCTTCACGGCCTCCACCTGCGTGCGGACGAGCTCGGGCAGCTTCTCCAGCAGGAGTAGCATGTATGCCTTGCTGGCGTCGCCGCCGGCCGCCTGCACCATCTTGTCGTAGCCGGCCGCCTGCTTGGTCAGCACCTCGTAGAGGCCCTTTGCCTCGGCCTCCATCTTGGCGAAGATGGCGTCGGCGTCGCCCTTCGCGCCCACGCGCACCTTCTCGGCCTCGGCCTCGGCCTCGATGATGCGGCGGCGCTTCTCGATTTCCTGCGGCACGAGGATGTTGGCGTTCTGCGTGGAGCGCTCGCGCTCGGCGCGCGTCTCCTCGGCCTCGCGCTCGGCGGCGTAGGCCTCCTGCGCGGCCCGGGCCTGCTGCACGCGCTCGGCCGCCGTAGCCTTGCGCTGCGCCTCGGCCTCCTTCTCGCGGCGGTCGGCGTCGCTGACGGCAATCTCCACCTTGGCCTCGTTCTCGCCCTTCACGGCCTCGGCGTTGGCCTCGGCGGTGCGGATGCGCGTTTCGCGGACGGCCTCGGCCTTGCCGATTTCGCCCACCTTGTCCTGCTCGGCCACGCGCACCTTGGCCTCGTTGATGGCCTTGGCGGCCGCCTCGCGGCCCAGCGCCTCGATGTAGCCGCTCTCGTCCTTGATGTCGGTCACGTTCACGTTGATGAGGCGCAGGCCGATTTTCTTGAGCTCGACCTCGACGTTGGCGGAGATGCTCTCGAGGAACTTGTCGCGGTCGTTGTTCAGCTCCTCGATGCTCATGGTGGCGATGACGAGGCGGAGCTGCCCGAAGAGGATGTCGCGGGCCAGCTCCTGGATTTGCGAGGGGGTGAGCCCGAGCAGGCGCTCGGCGGCGGCGTTCATCGACTCGGGGTCGGTGGAGATGCCGACGGTGAAGCGGCTGGGCACGTCCACGCGGATGTTCTGCCGGCTCAGCGCGTTGGTGAGGTTGGCGTCGATGCTGATGGGCGTGAGCGAGAGGTAGGCGTAGTCCTCGATGATGGGCCACACGAACGCGCCGCCGCCGTGCACGCACTTGGCCGACGACTTGTTGCTCTTGCTGCCGTAGATGACGAGAATCTTGTCGGACGGGCAGCGGCGGTAGCGGTTGATGATGGAGACGAACAGGAATATCGCCACGATGGCGGCGGCGATGATGAGATAGATGGATTCCATGCTGTGGTGTATTTTTGGGGATAAAAGGTTGCCGTTGGGGGGGCGGGCGGCGGGGGTCAGATGCGCACGACGCGCAGCGTCTCGCCGTCGATGACTTCGGTGATGCGCACCTTCTGCCCGGACGGGATGGCCTCGCCGTCGGTGAGGGCGTCGATTTCGTGGTACGCGCCGTTCACCGACACCTGCACCTTTCCCTTGCCGGCGTTGGCGGCGGGGATGCGAAGGTAGACGTTGGCCACCTTGCCCTGGCAGTTGCGGATGTCGAACGCGCCGTTGGCCTCGAACGCCTTGGTCTTCTTCTTGATATAGAAGAACATCAGCACGAAGAGGAAGCCCACGGCGGCGGCCGCCAGCAGGAGCAGCACGTCGCTGCCGATGAGCGAGCGGAGGCTGACGCCCGCCCAGCCGAAGCCGACGAAGAAATTGACCAGGCTGCGGACGGAGAACAGCGAGATGCCGCCGCCCAGGTCCATGGTGTCGCCCGCGCCGACGTCGGCGACGTCGAAATCGACGTCGGCGTCCACGCCCGCCGAGTCCATGCCCACGATGGTGAGCACCATCTGCACGAGGAAGACGGCGGAGGAGACGATGGCGCAGCCCCAGAACACCTGCTGCATCGGCTCGAGGGCCATGTACCATGTGGTGAAGGATTCCATCATAGGGCTTTTCCGTTTGTTTGCAGTGTAAAGATATGGTTTTCTGACTGTACGCGCGTGCTGTTTCGCATAATTTAACACTTTTCCGCGCGCGCTTTCCTCGCGCGCGTGCGAACATTGTCTTATTGCCGCCCGCCGGCAGGTGGCGGGCGGGACGGGCGGCGGGGGCGGGACGGACAAAAAGCCCGGCACGCACGCGCCGGGCTTTTAGGGCTTCCGTCTTCCCCCTGCGGGGGAGTACGGAATGAAGAAAGGGAGACGCCTCTCCCGAAGGTGGTGCCGTGCTCCGCGTCTCGCGACTTCCGGCACGGCGGTTCATGAATAAAACCTAATCTTTTTTACTACTGATTCCTAACTAACATTTAACTAACTGCTTGAAGTATCCCTTGTGTGGCGCAGCGCGCCGGGCGGACGGCCCGTCGGCTTGCCTTTCGTTTTCGACAGTGCAAAGGTACGGCCTTTTGCGCGGCGGCGTTTTCGCCCGTGTATCGCAGAGTGCGGATTTTGTAACAAACGGTTTTTTCCACACGGAAGGGCATGGTGAAAGCGCTGGAAAAGAGGGCCGTAAGGCTGTCCGGGAGCGCGCGCCGAAAACCTCCGCGGAGAAAATCCCCGCGCTCCGCGGAGAAAATGTATTTCGTCCGCGGACGAAATACATTTTCTCCGCGGAGGTTTCCGGGGCTCCTCCGCAGTGTTTTTTCCGGCCGGGGGCGCAGGAGGACCGCAAGGGGCTGCGGGGCCGCCGCCGAAGCCCCGCCGCAAAGGGTTTCGGGAGCAAATGTTTCAATTTCGAAACGATTGATTACACGGGTGAAAACGGAGCGTTCCGTTTTGCGCTTACTTTGCAGCCGTCATCTTTGGCGAAAACCGAAATTAGCAACATCGCAATGGAAAACAACGCGGCCTCGAAGGAGGCGAGGGGCTTCTACAAGCTGAGCTGGCTGCAGCGTATTGGCTTCGGGTCGGGCGATTTGGCGCAGAACCTGGTGTACCAGACCATCTGCATGTACCTGCTGTTCTTCTACACCGACATCTACGGGCTGGACGCCGGCGACGCGGCGCTGATGTTCCTCATCGTGCGCCTCATCGACGTGCTGTGGGACCCGCTCGTGGGCACGTTCGTGGACAAGCACAACCCGCGGCTGGGCAAGTACCGCGCCTACCTCGTGCTGGCCGGCGTGCCGCTCACGGGGCTGGCCGTCCTGTGCTTCTGGAACGGGTTCGGCGGGAGCGGCTACACGGTGCGCCTGGCCTATGCCTACGTCACCTACGTGGGGCTGAGCATGCTCTACACGCTCATCAACGTGCCCTACGGCGCGCTCAACTCCTCGCTCACGCGCGACACCGACGAAATCACCATCCTCACCTCCACGCGCATGTTCATGGCCAACGTGGGCGGGCTGGCCGTCTCGGCCGGCATCCCCATCCTCGTGGCGGTGATGGCGGGCATCGCCGAGCTGCCCACGGAGATGGCGCTCTTCATGGGGCTCGGCTCGCTGCCCTCGTTCATCTTCATGCCGCTCGTGCCGGCCATCAAGCGGCGCGTGGGCAAGAAGAACATGTTCTACATCTTCCTGTCGGTGGCCATCGTGGGCATGGCGATGCTCTACGCCATCAGCAAGGCGGGCAACATGCGGGAGAACATGGCGTGGATTTACGTCGCCCAGTTCGTCAAGTCGTCGGGCGTCATCGTCGCCACCGGCTACATGTGGGCGCTGATTCCCGAGGTCATCTCCTTCGGCGAACACACCACGGGCAAGCGCATCTCGGGCATCGTGAACGCCCTGACGGGCATCTTCTTCAAGGCGGGCATGGCGCTCGGGGGCGTCGTCCCCGGCTTCGTGCTGGCCTACACGGGCTACCGCGCCGCCGAGGAGGAGGCCAGCACGCTGCCCAAGGACGCCGACGCGTGGCTCCTGACGATGCTCATCTACGCGGCGGTGGGGCTGGCGCTGTTCGTGTTCTGCTTCTCGCAGTGCAAGGAGCGCGTGGTGATGGACGCGAGGGAGACGGGCAACGTGCGCGTGTCGGACCTCTGGCGCGAGTTCGGCCGCAACAAGCCGCTGCGCGTCATCGCCTTCTTCTTCGTCACGGCCTTCGCCATGATGTCGGTGGGCAACGCCGCCGGGGCGTACTACATGAACGACCTCGAGTCGCAGTCGCCGCTCGCGCAGGAGGGCATCCTCTGGCTCGTGTGCGTGATTCCCGCCATGCTGCTCGCGCTCGCCATGCTCATCATCTCGCGCTACGACCTCAGCGACGAGGACATCGACCGCATCAACCTCGAGATTGAGGAGAGGGGCAGGACGACAAACACATGACCATACAAACAAAAAACACACTGACAACATGAGACTGAGATTCATGGCGGCGGGACTGCTTGCCCTGCTGGGCGCGGCCGCCGCCCCGGCACAGGAGCCGACGCTGAAGGAGGCGTTCAGGGGAAGGTTCTCCATCGGCGCGGCGGTGAACGCCAGCCAGGTGACAACGAGCGACACGCGGCTGCAGCAGCTCATCCGCGACGAGTTCGACTGCCTCGTGGCGGAGAACGGCATGAAGGCGGAGGTGGTGCAGCCCGAGGAGGGCAAGTGGAACTTCGCCGACGCCGACCGGCTGGTGGAGCTGTGCGAGCGGAACGGGCAGGACTGCTACGGGCACTGCCTCGTGTGGCACTCGCAGGCGCCGCGCTGGTTCTTCACCGACAAGCGGGGGAAGCCCGTGAGCCGCAAGGTGCTCGTCAAGCGCATGAAGAAACACATCGCCAAGGTGGTGGGCCGCTACAAGGGGCGCATCAAGGCGTGGGACGTGGTGAACGAGGCCATCATGGACGACGGCTCGTTCCGCCGGTCGCCGTTCTACCAGATCATCGGCGAGGACTACTTTGAGATTGCCTTCAAGGCCGCCCACGAGGCCGACCCCGACGCCATGCTCTTCTACAACGACTTCTCGATGGACCGCCCGGGCAAGCGCGCCGCCGTCGTGCGGCTGGTAAAGGACCTGCGCGCGAAGGGCTGCCGCGTGGACGGCGCGGGCATGCAGTCGCACCTGTCGTTCGACACGCCGCTCGACGAGTACGAGAAGACCGTCCAGGCGCTGGCCGACGCCGGCTGCAAGGTGATGGCCACCGAGCTGGAGCTGAGCGTGCTGCCCTGGCCGGGCGGCAACAACGGGGCCGCCGTCGAAGAGCGCTTCGACTACCAGGAGAGCCTCAACCCCTACAAGGACGGGCTTCCCGCCGACGTGGAGCGGCGGCAGGCCGACTTCTACAGCCGCCTGTTCGACATCTACCTGCGCCACAGCGACGCCATCGTCCGCGTGAACTTCTGGGGCGTGGACGACGGCTCCTCGTGGAAGAACGGATGGCCCGTGCCGGGACGCACGGACTACCCGCTGTTCTTCGACCGCCAGCTGAAGGCGAAGCCCTTTGTGAAAGCCATCAAGGATAAAGTAAAGAACCTATGAGAACCATGAGAACAACGAAACGCTACCTCGTGCCGGGCGACTACATGGCCGACCCCTCCGTCCACGTGTTCGACGGAAAACTCTACATCTACCCATCGCACGACTGGGAGTCGGGCGTGCCCGAGGACGACTGGGGCAGCCACTTCAACATGAAGGACTACCACGTGTTCTCCATCGACGGCGACCCCATGGAGGCCGAGGTCACCGACCACGGCGTGGTGCTCGACGTGAAGGACGTGCCCTGGGCCGCGCGGCAGCTGTGGGACTGCGACTGCCAGGAGAAGGACGGGAAGTACTACCTCTACTTCCCGGCCAAGGACAAGACCGACATCTTCCGCGTGGGCGTGGCCGTGGGCGACAGCCCGGCGGGCCCGTTCGTGCCGCAGCCCGACCCCATCCGGGGCAGCTATTCCATCGACCAGTGCGTGTTCAAGGACGACGACGGCGCCTGCTACATGTACTTCGGCGGGCTGATGGGCGGGCAGCTGCAGCGCTACAGGGACAACCGCGCGCTGGAACGCGCCGAGTTCCCGGCCGACGACGAGCCGGCGATACCGGCGCGCGTGGCGCGCCTCGCCGACGACATGCTCCAGTTTGCCGAGCCGCCGCGCCCGGTTGTCATCCTCGACGAGAACGGCCGGCCGCTCGCGGCCGGCGACCACGACCGGCGCTTCTTCGAGGCATCGTGGATGCACAAGTACCGGGGGAAGTACTACTTCTCCTATTCCACGGGCGACACGCACAACCTCTGCTACGCCACGGGCGACAGCCCCTACGGGCCGTTCACCTACCGGGGCGTGGTGCTGACCCCCGTCGTGGGGTGGACCACCCACCACTGCATCGTGGCGTATGGCGGCAAGTGGTACCTCTTCCACCACGACTCCGTCCCCTCGGGCGGGCGCACCTGGCTGCGCAGCCTGAAGGTGTGCGAGCTCACCTACGACGCGGAGGGGCGCATCAACACCATCGAGGGACTGGACGAGTAGCGTCCGGCGACAGTTCGTCCGCCCCCGTCCTGTCCGCACGGCGCGCGCCGTGCGGACAGGACGGGGGCGGTGCTTTCGCGGGGGAAGCATGCGGGAAAAAGAGGCCGCGGGGTGGCGATACCGTTGAGAAGTTTCCTTTTTCTTATTAACTTTGCAACGGAAAAGGACGTGGAACTACAATGGCGGAAAAGAACAAATACGGTCAATACTTCACGATAGGTGTCATTGCCGACTTCATGGTTTCCCTCGTGTCGCACCCCAAGGGCTGCAGGGTGCTCGAGCCGTCGTGCGGAAAAGGCGTCTTTCTCGACAGCCTGGCGGCCCACGGCTTCGACAACCTGACGGCCTACGAGGTGAACAAGTCGCTGGGAGCGAGACACGACTTCGTGCAGTTCCGGAGCTTCATCGCCGTCCCGACGTCGGAGAAGTACGATGTGGTCATTGGCAATCCGCCCTACATCCGCTGGAAGAACCTGGAGGACGAGCTGAAGAAGGAGCTGGAGGGCTGCGCGCTGTGGAACAAGTATTTCAACAGCCTGTGCGACTACCTGTTCATCTTCATCCTCAAAAGCATCGAGCACCTGGAGGAGGAGGGCGAGCTGGTGTTCATCTGCACGGAATACTGGATGAACACGACCCACTCCACGACGTTGCGGAACTACATGTGCGAGCACGGCTATTTTGCAGAGATATACCATTTCAAGGAAACGCCCCTGTTCGAGAAGGTGACGGTCTCTTTCGTCGTCTTCAAGTTCGTGAAAAGCGGCGAGCGGAGAAGCACGATAAGGCTGTACCGATACAACAAGACGAAAGGGCTTCCGAGCAGCGGGGAGCTGGCGGCGAGAAGCTGCTTCGACGCCGTGGAGATTCCGCACTTCAGGAAGGGGAGCAGGTGGGTCCTGGCCACGCAGGAGGTGCAGCGGCGGCTGTCAAGGTTCGAGAAGTCGTGCAGGAAGAAAGGCGGCGGCCTGTTCGACGCCGGCTTCCACCGCATAGGCGACTTCTGCGACATCGGGAACGGCATGGTCTCGGGCTTGGACAACGCCTTCCAGATAAAGGACACGTCGGGCTTGAACGAGGACGAGAGAAGCGTGCTGATCAGGGTGATGAAGGCCAAGGACCTCTGCGCCTACAAGAACCGGGACGTGACAAACTACATCTTCATACAGGAGGACATCGACGAGGACGGGTTCAGGCACAAATACCCGCACCTCGCCGCACACTTCAGGCCGAATCTGGAGAGGCTGGCGAGCCGGTACAGCTACAACAGGGACATCCCGTACTGGGAGTTCGTGTTCCCCCGGAACCAGAAGCTGTTTGAGCGGCAGGAGCCCCGGATATTCATTCCTTGCAAGGAGCGGATTTCGAACAAGCAGCATTTCAGGTTTTGCTATGCGCCCGCAGGATACTATCCCACGCAGGACGTGACGGCGATATTCCGCAAGAAGAGCTGCAAGGAGTCCATCGAGTACGTGCTGGCCTGCCTGAACAACGAGCGTGTCTTCGAATGGCTGGGACTGAACGGGGTGGTCAAGGGCGCGATTGTGGAGTTCTCCGAAGCGCCGATTGCCAGCATCCCGTATCGCCCCATCGACTGGAACGACAAGACGGAAGTGGAAATCCACCAACAGGTGACGGACGAGGTGAGGGGATATCTGTCGGACTCGTCCGAATGCCACATCAGCAACATCAACCACCTAATCAACAGACTGTTCCATGAATCCTAACGTGGACTTCCCGTCGATTGTGGCCGCCATGAGGGGACGGGAGGTAGCCCGCCCCAACAGGGCGACCGACGGCACGCTGTCCGGCCACGCGGCCGGTGAGCCCTTTGAGGACACCGGTGCAAGAGGATGCGAGAGATGTATGTTTGTCCGTTCCTGAAATACATCGGCCGCGGCCAGGCGGGACATTAAAAGCGGAGCGAGGGAGAAAGAAAGAGAAGAAAGGTGGGAAAACGATGCGTTTCTCCACCTTTTTGCATATATTTGCGAGGACGAAAAACAACTCTAAAGGAAAGGACAGACTATGACGACGGAGAAACCATACGTCATCGGCGTGGATCTGGGCGCCACGAACACGGTGTTCGGCATTGTGAGCCGGCAGGGCGAAATTGTGGGCGAGGGGACGATACGCACGCAGGAGCACCCCACGCCCGCCGGATTCGTGGCCGCCAGCGCGGCGTGCCTCCGTCCGCTGGCGGCAAGCGTGGGCGGCATGGAAAACATCGAGGCGATGGGCATCGGCGCGCCGAACGCCAACTACTACACGGGCAACATAGAGCACGCGCCCAACCTGCCGTGGAAGGGCGTGGTTCCGCTGGCGCGGCTGTTTCGCGAGGCGATGGGCGTGCCGGTGGTGCTGACCAACGACGCGAAGGCCGCCGCAGCCGGGGAAATGCTGTACGGCGCGGCGCGCGGCATGAGGGACTTCATCGTCATCACGCTCGGCACGGGCGTTGGCTCGGGCATCGTGGTGAACGGGCAGCTCGTGTATGGCCACGACGGATTCGCCGGCGAGCTGGGGCACACGACCGTGGTGCGCGGCGCGGAGGGGCGGCCCTGCGGCTGCGGGCGGCGCGGCTGCCTGGAGACCTACTGCTCGGCGACGGGCGTGGCGCGCACGGCGCGCGAGCTTCTCGCCACCACCGACCGCCCAAGCCTGCTGCGCGGCATGGACGCGGACAAGATTACGTCGTTCGACGTGGCCGTGGCCGCGGGGAAGGGCGACGCCGTGGCGCGCGAGATATTCGAGTTCACGGGACGCCTGCTGGGCGAGGCCTGCGCCAACTTCACGGCTTTCTCCTCGCCCGAAGCCTACATCTTTTTCGGAGGGCTGGCCAAGGCCGGCGACCTCATCATGAAGCCGATAGAGGAGGCCTACGACGCGAGCGTGCAGGGCATTTTCCGGGGCAAGGCGAAGTTCATGCTCTCGGGGCTGGCCGACTGCAACGCGGCCGTGCTGGGCGCGAGCGCGCTCGGCTGGGACGCCCAGTAAGGGAGGCGGGGCGCATGGCGCGCGCTCCCCGTGGAGGCCGGTGGCGGCTGGATGGCGAAAAATGCGTAACTTTGCAGCGAATCAAGGACTGCCGGATGAACAACTACATTTTCAACCCCCGCCGACGCGTGCTGCTGATTTACACGGGCGGCACGATCGGCATGATCCGGAACCCGGAGACGGGCGCGCTGGAAACGTTCAACTTCGACCACCTGCGCAAGCATGTGCCCGAGCTGAACCAGTTCGGCTACGTCATCCACAGCTACCAGTTCGACCCGCCCATCGACTCGTCGGACATGCAGCCGTCGCTGTGGGCGAAGCTGGCGCGCATCATCGACTACAACTATGCCTCGTTCGACGGCTTCGTCATCCTGCACGGAACCGACACGATGGCCTATACGGCATCCGCACTGAGCTTCATGCTGGAGAACCTGGGCAAGCCCGTGATTCTGACGGGCAGCCAGCTGCCCATCGGCGTGCTGCGGACGGACGGCAAAGAAAACCTCATCAACGCCATCGAGCTGGCGGCAGCCTGCGACGACGAGCACCGCCCGCTGGTGCCGGAGGTGTGCGTGTGCTTCGGGCAGAAGCTGCTTCGCGGCAACCGCGCCACGAAATGCAACGCCGAGAGCTTCAATGCGTTCGCCTCCTACAACTTCCCGCCGCTGGCGGTGACGGGCATCAACATCAACTACCATTTCGCCAACATCCGCCGTCCCGACGAGGCGCGCCCGTTCACGCCGCACCTGACGACCGACAGCTCCGTCATCGCCATCACCCTCTTCCCCGGCATCCGCGAGGACGTGATAGCCCATGTGTTCGCCTTTCCCGAAATCCGGGGCATCGTGCTGCGCACCTTCGGCTCGGGCAACGCCCCCACGCGCGAGTGGCTCATCAACGCCATCCGCTGCGCGACACGCGCCGGCAAGGTGGTGGTGAACATCACGCAGTGCCAGACGGGCATGGTGGAGATGGGGCTTTACGCCACCGGACGGCAGCTGCTGGAAGCGGGCGTGGTAAGCGGCCACGACATGACGGTGGAGAGCGCCGTGACCAAGCTGATGGTGCTGTTCGGGCGCGGCTACTCGCCCGCAGAGGTGCGCGCGCTGATGGCCACGTCGCTGGCCGGCGAGCTGACCGAGGGCGCAGCCAAGCCCCTGTGAGGCATCCCGCCACGGACGCGGGGAGGCCGGCGGCGGGCGACACCGCAGCGGCACGGGGCAAAAAACAGCGGCACGAGGCCGTTTTCTCGATAGTTTTGGCTAACTTTGCAAACTCTTATGCATTTTTGCAATCTGTTGTAAGATGAAAAGACTGGACTTCTTGCCGCTCCTCGGGGCGGTGGCGGCGGTTTCGGCAGTGGCACTGACCGCGTGCGAGTCAAAGCTCGAGCGGAAGCACATCGTGGGACGTTGGGAGCTGGTGTCGGTGGAGAGCAAAATTGACGGGGTGGCCGACACGGCGAGCTACACGGACGTGGCGGACTCCTATTATCTGTTTGCAGCGGACTCGACCTATGTTTTTTCTGAAGACGGGGAGGAAGAGAGCGGCCTATGGACGCTGGACGACAGCCTGCTGGGCACGATGCCGTTCGATTCGACCGACTACAACTTGGCGCGCGTGTTGAGATGCAATGCCGACACGCTGATTATCAGCCTTCCCAACGACACGACGGAGTACGGCGTATTGTCGGAGACGCACGTGTTCGTGAGGCAGCAACCTTAAATGTTTTCATGCAAGCAATACTCAATACAACCCTTCCGACTCTGAACTACCAGGACTTGCTCCAAGGCGTCGGCAGCTTCGAGATGGTGGTGAAGGGGATGGTGATAGGCATCGTCGCTTCCGCCCCGATGGGGCCGGTGGGCATCCTCTGCGTGCAGCGCACGCTGAACAAAGGCCGCTGGCCGGGATTTGCCACGGGCGTGGGCGCGGCGTTGAGCGACCTCATCTACGCGCTCGTCGTGGGCTACGGCCTGTCGTTCGTCGTCGACATCATCGAGGATGTCCGCGTGGCGTTCTGGATCAAGCTGGCGGGCAGCGTGCTGCTGTTCCTGTTCGGGCTCTACACGTTTCGCTCCAACCCCGTGGACAAGGTGAGGCCCGTGTCGCACAACAAGGGGACGCTGGTGCACAACTTCGTGACAGGGTTCTTCGTCACGTTCTCCAATCCCCTGATTGTGTTCCTCTTTGCGGCGATGTTCGGCCAGTTCACGTTCATCATGCCGTCCAACCCCGTTCCGCAGCTCGTGGGCTACGTGTCCATCGCCATTGGCGCGCTGCTGTGGTGGTTCGGGCTGACGTGGCTCGTCGACAAGGTGCGCAACCGCTTCAACGTGCGCGGCATCTGGATTGTCAATCGCATCATCGGCTCGGTGGTGATGATGGTGTCGGCCCTGATGGCGCTCTACACGCTCGGGCTGCTGTCGTTCGCCTCGGACTGGGTTCCGGAAATGTAAGTGCAGCCCATGGTAATCGCTCAAAAGCTCAAACAACAGAACATCGCAGAGTACCTGCTCTACATGTGGCAGGTGGAGGACATCCTGCGCGCGAGCCGGATGGACATCGACCGGCTGGAGGAGACGTACCTCTCGAAATTCCGACTGGAAACGGAAGAGGAAAAGGCGCAGCTCCGCCAGTGGTACGAGGAGCTCATCGACATGATGCGCGCCGAGGGCGTGGCCGGGCAGGGACACCTGCAAATCAACAAGAACATTGTCATCCTGCTGACCGACTTGCACGCGCAGCTGCTGAAGTCGCCAAAGCACCCCCTCTATTCCGCCGCCTACTACAAGGCCCTGCCGTTCATCGTGGAGCTGCGGGGACGCTCGGGGGAGCGCGACAAGACGGAGATTGAGAACTGTTTCGACGCCATGTACGGACTGATGATGCTCCGCCTGCAGGGAAAGCCGGTGAGCGAGGACACGCAGAAGGCCATGGGCGACATTTCGCGGTTCTTGGCCATGCTGGCCGAATACCACAAAAAGGACAAGGCCGGCGAGGTGGAGTTTTGATTACTTTTCAGGATAGAACATGAACATTCTCATCACGGGCTGCAACGGGCAGCTGGGCAGCGAAATGCAGAGGCTTGCCCCGAGGCATCCCGGCCACAGCTACATTTTTTCAGACGTGGCCGAGCTCGACATCACCGACGCCGGGGCGGTGGATGCGTTTGTCGCACAGCACCGGATTGACTGCACCGTGAACTGCGCGGCCTACACGGCCGTCGACAAGGCCGAGGAGGACGAGGCGCGCTGCCAGCTCATCAATGGCGACGCCCCGGGCTACCTGGCGCGGGCCATGGCGGCAAACGGGGGCAGCATCATCCATGTATCCACCGACTATGTGTTCGACGGCACGGGCCACGTCCCCTACGTGGAGGAGCAAGCGGCTTGTCCGGCCACCGCTTACGGGCGGACGAAGCTGTCGGGCGAGAAGAACGTGCTGGAGAACTGCCCGGGCGCCATGGTCATCCGCACGGGATGGCTGTACTCCACGTTTGGCAACAACTTCGTGAAGACCATGCTGCGGCTGGGAAGCGAGCGCACGGACTTGGGCGTGATTTTCGACCAAGTGGGCACGCCGACCTATGCGCGCGACCTTGCCGTCGCCATCTTCGCGGCCATCGAAAAGGGCATCGTGCCGGGCATCTACCACTTCTCCAACGAGGGCGTGGCTTCGTGGTTCGACTTTACGAAAGCCATACACCGCCTGGCGGGCATCACGACCTGCCACGTGCGCCCGCTGCATACCGACGAGTACCCGACCCCAGCGGTACGCCCGCATTACTCCGTGCTCGACAAAACGAAAATCAAGCGTACATACAGCATTGAAATCCCCTATTGGGAGGACTCGCTCGCCGAGTGCGTGGCGGACTTGCTGCAAGCATGATGCGAACAAGCTATGAATGAGATAGAAAGACGACGAACTTTTGCCATCATTTCCCACCCTGACGCCGGAAAGACGACGCTGACGGAGAAGCTGCTGCTCTTCGGAGGACAGATACAGGTGGCGGGGGCCGTGAAGTCGAACAAAATCAAGAAAACCGCCACCAGCGACTGGATGGACATCGAGAAGCAGCGCGGCATCTCGGTCTCCACGTCGGTGATGGAGTTCGACTACAAGGACTACAAGGTGAACATACTCGACACACCCGGCCACCAGGACTTTGCGGAGGACACGTTCCGCACGCTCACAGCCGTGGACAGTGCGATTATCGTCATCGACGGGGCCAAGGGCGTGGAGGCGCAGACACGCAAGCTCATGACCGTGTGCCGGATGCGGAAAACGCCCGTCATCGTGTTCATCAACAAGATGGACCGCGAGGGGCGCGACCCTTTCGACCTGCTCGACGAGGTGGAGAACGAACTGCAAATCAAGGTGCGCCCCCTGTCGTGGCCCATCAATCAGGGACAGCGTTTCAAGGGAGTGTATAACATCTACGAAAACAGCCTCAACCTCTTCACGCCCGACAAGCAGATGGTGACGGAAAAGGTGCAGGTGGATGTCGACAGCGATGAACTCGACCGCAGGGTGGGCGAGGCGGATGCGCGGAAACTTCGCGAAGACCTCGAACTGATTGAGGGCGTATATCCGGCGTTCGACGCGGGCACCTACCTCAATGCCGATGTCGCCCCCGTGTTCTTCGGGTCGGCCCTGAACAACTTTGGCGTGCAGGAACTGCTCGACTGCTTCGTGCGCATCGCTCCCAGCCCGCGCCCGACAACCGCCGAAGAGCGGGTCGTAAAGCCCGAAGAGCCGAAGTTCACAGGATTCGTATTCAAGATAACAGCGAACATCGACCCCAACCACCGCTCTTGCACGGCCTTCTGCAAGGTTTGCTCCGGGCGGTTCGTGCGCAACGCCCCCTACCTGCACGTCCGACAGGGGAAGACGGTGCGCTTCTCGTCGCCCACCCAGTTCATGGCGCAGAAGAAGAGCACAATAGAGGAAGCCTATCCAGGCGACATCGTGGGCTTGCCCGACAACGGCATCTTCAAAATCGGCGACACGCTGACCGAGGGCGAGCTACTGCACTTCAAGGGACTGCCGAGCTTCTCGCCCGAAATGTTCAAGTACATCGAGAACGCCGACCCCATGAAGACCAAGCAGCTGGAGAAAGGCATCAACCAGCTGATGGACGAGGGCGTGGCGCAGCTCTTCGTCAATCAGTTTAACGGACGCAAGCTCATCGGCACTGTCGGCCAGCTCCAGTTCGAAGTCATCCAATACCGCTTGGAGAACGAGTACAACGCGCTCTGCCGCTGGGAATCCGCCAACCTCTACAAGGCCTGCTGGATTGAGAGCGACGACGAGGCGGAATACGAGAACTTCAAGAAGCGCAAATACCAGTACATGGCGAAAGACCGCGAGGGGCGCGACGTGTTCCTCGCCGACTCAAACTACGTGCTGATGATGGCGCAGCAGGACTTCAAGCACATCAAGTTCCATTTCACCAGCGAGTTCTAAGCATCGGAACTCGCCGAAACCCCAACGACACGAATGTTACAGGACGAAGTAAAGAAAGCCGTGGAGGTGATGCGCGCGGGCGGTGTCATCCTCTACCCCACGGACACCGTGTGGGGCATCGGCTGCGACGCGACCAACGAAGAAGCCGTCCGCCGCGTTTATGAAATAAAACGTCGCGACGACAGCAAAGCACTCATCTGCCTGGTCGACAGCGAGGCCCGCATCGGCCGCTACGTCCGCAACGTGGCCGACGTGACGTGGAACATGATTGAGCTCGCCACAAAGCCGCTCACCATCATCTTCAGCAACGCTACGGGGCTTGCCCCCGGCCTCCTCGCCGAGGACGGCAGCGTAGGCATCCGCGTGACGCGCGAGGAGTTTTCCCACGCGCTCTGCTTCCGTTTCCAAAAGCCCATCGTTTCCACCAGCGCCAACATCAGCGGCGAGCCCACGGCAAGGACGTTCGATGAGATTTCCGAAGAAATCAAGAGCTCCGTCGATTACGTGGTGCGCTACAACCAGCGCAGCAAGGAGAAACGGCAGCCGTCGAGCGTCGTGAAGATGGGGACGAACGGCGAGTTCACCATCATCCGCCCGTAACACCTCCCCGACCGGAAACCGACTGACACGGAGTACGCATGAAAGGAATGTCCATACGGATGCGGCGGCGCGAGGTGCGCGTGCTGAACACGCTCACGCGCTGGCTCACACGCGGCCGCAGCCACAGGCAGGTCGTGCTGTCGCTGAGCCTTGTGGTCGGTCTTTGCACGGGAGTCGCGGCATTCGTCCTGAAATTTCTCGTGGAAGAAATCCGCGCGCTCCTGACACGCGGATTCTCCGACAGCGAGGTGAACGGCCTCTACCTGCTCTATCCCGCCGTGGGCATCCTGCTGACCGCCCTGTTCATCCGCTACGTAGTACGCGACGACATCGGCCACGGCGTGACCAAAATCCTGTACGCCATCTCGCGGAAACGCGCACGCATCCGTCCCCACAACCGCTGGACGAGCGTCGTAGCCAGCGCCATCACCATCGGCTTCGGCGGTTCGGTCGGCGCCGAGGCCCCCATCGTGCTGACAGGCTCGGCGTTCGGATCCGACCTCGGCAAGCGTTTCCACCTTGCCCCCAACACCATGATGCTGCTCGTGGGCTGCGGAGCTGCCGGCGCGGTGGCAGGCATCTTCAAAGCCCCCATCGCGGGCATGATGTTCGTGCTCGAGGTGCTGATGCTCGACCTCAACATGGCGTCACTCCTGCCGCTACTGGCCACGAGCATCACCTCCGTCTGCGTCTCCTACGCCCTCTACGGCACAGCCTCCATGTTCAGCTTCTCGCTCGACAAGGCGTTCACCATCGACGTGATTCCCGGCTGCATCCTACTCGGCGTGTTTTGCGGCTTGGTATCGCTCTACTTCACGCGCACGATGAACGGTTTCGAGCGGCTATTCGCCAAGCTGCGGAAGCCATGGGCCAAGTTCGTCGTGGGTGCGGGCGTGCTGGGCCTTCTCATCTATTTCTTCCCCGTCCTCTATGGCGAGGGCTACGACGTGATTTCGCAGCTGATTGACAACGCCCCGGCCGACGACATCATGCACAACACCTTTTTCTACGGTCACGGGGGCAACAGCCTCATCATCTACCTCTCCCTGGTGCTACTGATGAAAGTGTTTGCCTCCACCGCCACCAACGGCGGCGGCGGATGTGGCGGAGTGTTCGCGCCGAGCCTCTACGTCGGAGCGTTGTCGGGCTTCGTCTTTGCCAACATCTGGGACCGCCTGCTGTCGCTGACGTTGGGTTCTTCGGGCTTCCTGCTGCCAAAGAACTGCGTCCTCTTCGGCATGGCCGGGCTGATGTCGGGCGTGATGCACGCACCGCTCACAGGCATATTCCTCATCGCCGAGCTTACGGGCGGCTACGCCCTCTTCGTCCCCATCATGATTGTGTCGGCCGTCTCCTACCTCACCATCAACGTGTTCGAGCCGCACAGCATCTACGCCATGCGCTTGGCGCGCACGGGCGAGCTGATCACGCACGACAAGGACAAGGCCATCCTCACCATCCTCAACCTCGGCTCGCTGCTGGAGAAAGACTTCCTCCGCGTCAGCCCCGACTGGAAGCTCGACAAGATTGTCGTGGCCATCACGAACTCGCACCGCAACCTCTTCCCCGTAGTCGACAAGTCGGGACGGCTGATGGGCGTGATGTCGCTCGACTCCGTGCGCAAGGTGATGTTCCGCCCCGAGCTCTACCACAAGTACACCGTCAGGTCCTTCATGAAAGAACCGCCCGCCGTGCTCACCACGTCCGACACGCTGAAAGTGGCCGCTGCGAAGTTCGACGAGACCCGTGCATGGAACCTGCCTGTGGTCGACGAGGACGGACGCTTCATCGGCTTCATCTCGCGCTCCGGCCTTTTCAACTCCTACCGGCAGACGCTCGTGGACTTCACGGCGGAGTAGTCCTCCATTCCCTTTTCTCCTTTTCTCCTTTTCACCCATCCGGCTGGCTCGCTTTCCACTGCGAGGGCGACATCCCGTACCTGTCGCGGAAGCACTTGCTGAAATAGGCGGGCGACGAGAAAAAGCACCATTTTGAAACCCCGTGCGGCGCAGAGTGCATAACTTTGCGTCCGAGAACCACCACCTATTATTTATTCCCTAACAACAACCATCATGAACACCAACCTTCACCTTCGGGCCACGACCGTGCGGTACACACTGCTCCTGCTGCTCCTCCTCGCAGGGCTGCCCATGCGCTCCCACGCGCAAAAGACGAACATCGCCCTCGCCGGCACGCCCAATGCCCCCGACGTAGGGTGCAGCTACTGCACCACATGGAACGACCTCGCCGCCATCAACAACGGTCTCACCGGCACCGCCAACGCCGACATGTGGGGCACGTACAGCGGCACGCGGAAGCCGGCCTCCGAATGGGTCACCTACACATGGGCGCGCCGCCAGCGCGTGGACGCCGCCTCCGTGTGGTTCTGGCAGGACGGCACCGGCGTATTCCTCCCCGCATCGTGGAGGATACAATACTATGACAGGAACGCGCGCGCATGGGCCGACGTCACGGGCGCATCCGCCTACCCCGTCAACGCCACCAACGAGGAGTGCGCCGTCACATTCGACGCGGTGGAGACCAACCAGCTGCGCCTCCGCATCGACTGCGCCCCGGTCGGCAGCGCCTACGGAGCAGTCTGCGTGACGGAATGGGCCGCTTATGGCGAGGCCGTGGAGACGGGCGACGTGACCTACGGCGACTACCCCATCGCCAACGTGCCGTTCAGCAGCGTGAAGCTGTCCGACACGTTCTGGTCGCAACGCATCGCGCAGAACCAGCAGGTCACCATCCCCATCGCGCTGAAGCAGTGCTACGACAACGGCCGCCTCGACAACTTCAAGAAGGCGGCGGGCGCGATGGAAGGCTACTTCGTGGGCGACAACACCTTCGACGACACCGACATCTACAAGATTGTCGAGGGCATGGCCTACAGCATCCAGGCCAGCTACAGCAAGGAGCTCGACGACGAGATGGACATGCTCATCTCGTGGATCGCCCGGGCGCAGGAGCCCGACGGCTACCTCATGACCGCCCGCACCGCCGCCCAGCCGGGAAAGATGCACTCCTGGCTCGGCGCGAGCCGATGGGAGAAGGACCCCGACCTGAGCCACGAGCTCTACAACTGCGGACACCTCTACGAGGCGGCCGTGGCCCACTACATCTCCACGGGCAAGACCACGCTGCTCGACGTTGCCGTCAAGAGCGCCGACCTCCTCGTCAAGGACTTCCTCGAGGGCGGGCTCCGCTATGAGCCGGGACACCAGATTGTGGAGATGGGGCTCGTGAAGATGTACCGCGTGACGGGCAAGCAGCAGTACCTGCGCCTGGCCAAGTACTTCCTCGACCTGCGCGGCGCGCGCGGTGTGATGCGCAGGGAATACAGCCAGAGCCACCAGCCCGTGACGGCACAGACCGAAGCCGTCGGGCACGCCGTGCGCGCGGGCTACATGTACAGCGGCATGACCGACGTGGCCGCCATCATGGACGACGACAGCTACCGCGACGCCATCGGCGCGCTTTGGGACAACGTGGTCGGCAAGAAGTTCTACATCAACGGCGGCATCGGCGCGCTCCACAACGGCGAGGCGTTCGGCGCCAACTACGAGCTGCCCAACGCTTCGGCCTACTGCGAGACGTGCGCCGCCATCAGCAACGTCTACTGGAACCACCGCATGTTCCTCCTGACGGGCGACGCAAAATACTACGACGTGCTCGAGCGCTCGCTCTACAACGGCGTCATCAGCGGCATCGGGCTCGACGGCAGGACGTTCTTCTACCCCAACCCGCTTGCCTCCACCGGCGGCTACAAGCGCAGCGAGTGGTTCGGCTGCGCCTGCTGCCCCAGCAACCTCTGCCGCTTCATACCCTCCGTGCCGGGCTACGCCTATGCACACCGCGGCGACAGCATCTACGTGAGCCTCTACATGCAGAGCGCCACCACCATCGACCTCGGCAACGGCCGCAGCGTCGGCCTCTCGCAACAGACCGAATACCCGTGGAAGGGCGACATCGCCGTCAAAATCGACAAGTGCGACACCGACGCCGCGCTCACACTCATGCTCCGCCTGCCGGGATGGGCACAGGGACAGCCCGTGCCGAGCGACCTCTACGCCTACACCGCACCTGCGGCGGCCGCCGTCAGGCTCTACGTGAACGGCGTGGAGACGCCCTACACGCTCGCCGACGGCTACATGGCAGTCAGCCGCACCTGGGCGGCGGGCGACGCCGTGACGTTCTCGCTGCCGATGGACGTGCACAAGACCATCGCCAACGAGGCCGTGGCGGACGATGCCAACCGCGTGGCCCTGGAGCGCGGGCCCATCCTCTACTGCCTGGAATGGTGCGACAACGACCATGTCGGGAGCTGCATCGTCGACGACGCAGCGACAGCCAGCCCCGAGTGGACCGACGGGCTGGGCGGCGTCTACAGCCTGTCCGTCGCCGGGAAGAAAGCCACCTACGACGCATCGGGCGCGGTGGTGGTCGCCGACGCGCAGCTGACGGCCATCCCCTACTACGCCTGGAACAACCGGGGCAGCGCCGGGGCCATGGAGGTGTGGATTCCGCGCGACGCGAGCCTCGCCCAGCCCGTCCGCATCGACCTGACCGCCGACACCGTCCGTGTGGAGCTGGAGGCGCTGCCCTTCACCGACACGGGCGCGGCCACCTATGACAGCACGCCCTACGCCATCGACAAGGGTCTGCTGGAGGACGCGCTGGGCATCGCGGCGGCCAGCCTCCCGGCGGCTTTCAGCGCAGGCGAGCTGACGCTCGAGGCCATTGAGCCCGACGGCACGGCCAACGCCCAACAAACGGCCATCGCGCCGGGACAGTGGTTCGACGGCAGCGGCCGCGTCGTGTCGTGGGGCGCGGACGCCCGCGTCTTCAGCGAGTTCAGCACCGCCACCTGCGTCCTCTCCGTCGGGCAGTACCCCGCCCGTTGCCAAGTGGGCGACCGCTACACATTCACGCAAGTCCTTTCCTACGCAGGGGCAGACAACGCCTACCGCCGCCGTCTGCCCCTGCGCGTGACCCTCCGCATCGTGGACAGCCTCACGCCGGCAGCCGTCGCCGCGCCTTCGGCAGCCGCCGGCGGCGACCGCCACAGCCCCGCCTACGACCTCACGGGACGCGCGGTCGACGCCGGCAGCCCGTCGCTTCCGCACGGCGTGTACATCGTCGGCGGCCAGAAGATACTGCGCTAAGCGGAGCGCCCCACGAGGCCCGGCACACAAGAAGCAGCGCGGGCTGCCGTCCCCCCCGGTCTTCAACTCCGAAGACCCGGGAACGGCAGCCCGCGCTGTCCTTGTACGCCCGCCGGCGGACAGTCACTCCTCGACGGTCACCTGCCCCTCCATCTTCGCGAACTTCAGCGCCGCGCGTACAAAGTCCTTCGTCTCCGGGTTGCATCCCTTCATCCTGACCGTGCGCAAGGCGGCGCATCCGAGGAACATGTCCACCGACGCACTCCTTAGCTTTTTCCGCTGCTTCCCGGAGGAGGCACCGATGCTCTCCGCCCGCGTTTCGACGAGCTTGCGGAGATTCCAGCCCGAGAGGTCGAGCGTCTCCAGCTTCCCGCAACGGGAGAACATCCCCGACACGTCCGTCACCTTGTCCACGTTCCACCCGGAGAGGTCGAGCGCGCGCAGGCTTGCACAGTCAGAGAAGACGCCCTGCATCGAGGTCACATGGCCCGTGTCCAGCCTCTTCACGTCCAAGTCGGCCAGCAGGGGATTTCCGGCGAAACAGTGGTCCATGCTCCCATAAAGCCAGCCCGTCTTCGTGCCGGTCAGGTGCTCCGCGCCGTTGATGCTGAACGACACGAGCTTCGCGCAGTCCCTCACCTCGAAGCGCAGCTGCGCCGGCCCCTTGCCGCCGTCGAACACCACGCGGCCCTTTTGGCCCACGTAGCCCGTGTTCACCGCCTTCAGGTCGTTGCCGTCGGAGCCTACGGCCTGCAGGCGCGCGAACGCGATGTCCGACCCGTCGCTCGTGGCGTACGTGATGGCCGGCTCGCGCAGATAAATCCACGTCCCGCCGCTCCACGGATCAGTCGCAGGCCGCGAAATGCCCTCGGGGCCGTAGTCGTACCCAAGTGACCCGATTTCCTTCGTCGTTTTCCCTTTCGCGTCGAACTCGCGGATGTTCAGGCGTCCCGTGAAGTCCCACGACACGTCGCTCTCACTCGCCTCCAGCACAAAGACAGGCACTTCGGCGTACACCTGCAGCCCGCCCGCCGCGCCATCGGTCAGTTCGAGACCCGCAAGCTCAAGATAGTAGTCTTCTTGCGGACGGAGGTCATGCCAATAGATTCCCAGCCTGACGCCCTCCTTTTTCGCCTTCCAGTAATCGACAAGGACCTTGGCCATCGACGCCGGCTTCACCTCCAGCGGAAAAGACAAGGACAGCATGACACCGCCATCCTTTCCCATGACGAAGTCGGCGTAAGTGTCGTCATGGTCTTTTGGGGGGTTAATGGTTCGGATTCTCGCAATCACCCTTTTCGGCACCACCACGGCCGGCGCGCGCCCAACACGGCCGGCCAGGGCCGCAGCCGGGAGCGAGGCCGTCCCGTCGCCCAGCCCGACGGCGGCGTGCGCGCTGCATCCAGCCGCCAGCAGCGCGGCCGTTGCCATTGCAAACATTCTGTTCATGGTCTCTCTCTTTTTATATAGTGAATACAAGGTACAGGCTGCTTTATGGTGGATAAAGGTACAGGCTGAATCCAGCCGCCCGCGCCCCGTCCACCCCGCAGGCGCACCGTCGGGAAAGGCCGCGCCTTTTCCAACAACGCAAATATACGACAATCGCCGAAAAAGCCAGCGCTTCCCCCCGTCCGATTTTCGGCGGGCGCGCCGACATTCCGCCCTCGCCGCGCCATCCGCAACGCCTTGTCGCACAGTTTTCTGCAAGGCTGCGCGGAGCGGGGAAATTTCCAAGTACTTGGAAAATAATCTCCAAGTACTTGAAAAAATATTTCCAAGTACTTGGAAATTCCAGGCCGCCGCGCTCCGCCGGGAAAGGCGACGCGGCACGACGGAAAAAACACCGCGCGACGACGGGCGAAAAGCATTTCTCGTTTTCAAAGAAAAGCATTATCTTTGCCCTCACGAACGACTGACACCTGACCGACACACCTAACACACACCCTTATGGCGGAACGCACGAACTTTTTCGCCGTCGACCTGGGCGCGACGAGCGGACGGACCATCCTCGGCACCATCGACGGCAAGCGGCTGGAGCAGCGCGAGCTCACACGCTTTCCCAACCGCATCATCCAGGTTGGCGGACACTACTACTGGGACATCTTCGCGCTCTACGACGAAATCCTGCGCGGGCTGAGGGCCGTGAAGGCCGAGGGCGCGGAGATTGCCTCCGTGGGCATCGACACGTGGGGCTGCGACTTCGTGATGGTGGGGCGCGACGGGGGAATCCTGCGCAACCCCTACTGCTACCGCGACCCGCACACGGAGGGGGCCGCGGAGGAGTACTTCAAGCTCGTGCCGAGGGAGGAGGTCTACCGCAGGACGGGAATCCAGTTCATGAACTTCAACTCGCTCTTCCAGCTGGCGACGCTCCGCCGCAACGGCGACTCGGCGCTGGCGGCGGCGGACAAGATACTCTTCATCCCCGACGCGCTCATCTACATGCTCACGGGCGAGGCCGTGTGCGAATACACGGTGCTGAGCACGAGCCAGATGCTCAACCCCGCCACCCGGCGCATCGACCCCGTCCTCGCCGGCGCCGTCGGGCTGTCGGAAAGCCAGTTCGGGCGCTACGTGAGCCCGGGCGACGCGGTGGGCACGCTGTCGCCCGACGTGCAGCGGCAGACGGGGCTGGGGGCTGTGCCCGTGGTGGCCGTGGCCGGCCACGACACGGGGGCGGCGGTGGCGGCGGTGCCGGCCGGCGACGAGCGGTTCGCCTACCTGAGCTGCGGCACGTGGTCGCTGCTCGGCATCGAGGCGCAGGACGCCATCATCAGCGGGGAGAGCTACCGCCACAACTTCACCAACGAGGGGGGCGTCGAGGGGACGACCCGCTTCCTGAAGAACATCTGCGGCCTGTGGCTGCTGGAGCGCTGCCGCAAGGAATGGGAGGGCGACGCGGGCGTGCCGAAGAACATCAACGACCTCAACGACGCCGCCATGGAGGCCGCGCCCTTCCGGGCGTTCATCAACCCCGACGCGCCCTGCTTCGCCAACCCCGGCAACATGGCGGAGGCCATCCGGGCCTACTGCCGCGAGAGCGGCCAGCACGTGCCGGACGGCTACCGGGAAGTAGCGCGCTGCATCTTCGAGAGCCTCGCCATGCGCTACCGCCAGGTGCTGGAGCGCCTGAAGGCCATGGCGCCGTTCGCCATCGAGCGGCTGCACGTCATCGGCGGCGGCTCGCTCAACGCCCACCTCATGCAGATGACGGCCAACAGCACCCGCATGCCCGTGGTGACCGGCCCGGCGGAGGGCACGGCCATCGGCAACATCATGCTCCAGGCCAAGGCGGCGGGACTGGTGGGCGACCGCTTCGAAATGCGCCGCATCATCGCGCGCTCCATCGACCTGCGCCTCTTCGAGCCGGAGGACGGCGGCCTGTGGGACGCGGCCTACGAGCGCTACCTGGACGCGACCGGCACCCGGGACGGACTCTGACCATCTTTTCACTAACTAAATAACATCCCATGAAAGAAGAACTGATTCTGAAAGCGTATGAAGTGGCGAAAGAGCGCTACGCGGCGATAGGCGTCGACACGGACAAGGTCGTCGCGCAGCTCGAGCAAGTCCCCATCTCCCTGCACTGCTGGCAGACGGACGACGTGGTGGGCTTCGAAAGCGGAGCGGCGGCGTCGGGCGGCATCCAGGCCACGGGCAACTACCCGGGGCGCGCCCGCAACATCGACGAGGTGCGGCAGGACATCGGCTACGTGAAGACGCTGCTGGCCGGCAGCCACCGCCTGAACCTGCACGAAATCTACGGCGAGTTCGGCGGCAAGTTCGTGGACCGCGACGAAGTGGGCGTGGAGCATTTCCAGGGCTGGATGGACTGGGCCAGGGAGCAGGGGCTGAAACTCGACTTCAACTCCACCAGCTTCTCCCACCCCAAGAGCGGCAGCCTCTCGCTCGCCAACCCCGACAAGGGCATCCGCGACTTCTGGATTGAGCACACGAAGCGCTGCCGCCGCATCGCCGACGCGATGGGCAAGGCGCAGGGCGACCCCTGCATCATGAACATCTGGGTGCACGACGGGAGCAAGGACCTGACGGTGGAGCGCAAGCGCTACCGCGAGATACTGGCGGCGTCGCTCGACGAGATCCTCGCCGAGCAGCTGCCGCACATGAAGCCCTGCGTGGAGGCCAAGCTCTTCGGCATCGGGCTGGAGAGCTACACGGTGGGGTCGCACGACTTCTACGCCGGCTACTGCGCCACCCGCAAGGTGATGTACACGCTCGACACGGGACACTATGAGCAGACGGAGAACGTGAGCGACATGGTGGCGTCGCTGCTGCTGTTCGTCCCCGAGCTGATGCTGCACGTCAGCCGCCCCGTGCGCTGGGACAGCGACCACGTGACCATCATGAACGACCAGACGCTCGACCTCTTCAAGGAGCTGGTGCGCGCCGACGCGCTCGACCGCGCCCACATCGGGCTCGACTACTTCGACGCGAGCATCAACCGCATCGGCGCGTACATCATCGGCACGCGCGCCACGCAGAAATGCCTGCTCCAGGCGCTGCTCGAGCCCGTGGCTGCGCTGCGCCGGTACGAGGACAACGGACAGAACTTCGAGCGCCTCGCCCTCATGGAGGAAGCGAAGTCGCTGCCGTTCGGCGCCGTGTTCGACTATTTCAACCTGAAGAACGGCGTTCCCGTGGGCGAGGACTACATCCAGGAAATCCAGCAGTACGAGAGGGACGTGACCTCCAAGCGGTGAACCACAAGAGGGGGGAAGCCCGCGCCCGACCGCGGCCCGGGCTTCCCCCACCCTGAACGAAACGAACATCATGGACATCATCATCGGCTTGTTGATCATCGCCGTGGGAGCCTTCTGCCAGTCGAGCTGCTACGTGCCCATCAACAAGATAAGGAACTGGTCGTGGGAGAGCTACTGGATTGTGCAGGGCGTGTTCGCCTGGCTCGTCTTCCCCCTCGTCGGCGCGCTGATGGCCGTACCGGCCGGACACTCGCTCCTCGAGCTCTTTTCTCCCGAACACGCCTTCGCGCTCGGCATGACACTGCTGTTCGGCGTGCTGTGGGGCGTGGGCGGACTGACTTTCGGCCTGTCGATGCGCTACCTCGGGGTGGCGCTCGGGCAGAGCATCGCCCTCGGCACGTGCGCCGGCCTGGGCACCATCATGGGGCCCGTGCTGCTTAACGCGTTCTATCCCGACGGACACCACCTGGAGAAGCTGACCTTCGCCGTCATCTTCGGCGTGGCCGTCACGCTCGCCGGCATCTCCGTCATCGGCGTGGCGGGGTCGATGAAGTCGGCCGCCCTGACGGAGGAGGAGCGGAAGGCCGCCGTCAAGGACTTCAACTTCCCGAAAGGCATCGCCATCGCCCTGCTGGCCGGCTTCATGAGCGCCTGCTTCGCCATCGGGCTGGAGTTCGGCAGCACCCTCTATTTCCCGGAGACCGAGGAGACGCTCCGCACGCTGCCGGCCACGCTGTTCGTGACCACCGGCGGATTCGCCACCAACGCGGCCTACTGCTTCTACCAGAACCACAAGAACCGCACGTGGGGCGACTATGCGCGCGGGGCGGTGTGGGCGAACAACCTGTCCTTCTGCGCGCTGGCAGGACTGCTGTGGTACACCCAGTTCTTCGGCCTAAGCATCGGCAAGGGCTTCCTCGCCGGAAGCCCCACGCTGCTGGCGTTCTCGTGGTGCATCCTCATGGCGCTCAACGTCACCTTCTCCAACGTGTGGGGCATCCTGCTGCGGGAGTGGCGCGGCTGCTCGCGCGCCACCATCGCCACGCTCGTCGCCGGCATCATCATCCTCATCATCAGTTCATTCCTACCCCAACTCCTGTAACACATGAAAAGCATACTTGAGGGGCGCGAAGCCCTCCGCGCCGAAATCGAGAAAGTGGCGGAAGCCGCCGGCTACCTGTGGCAAAAGGGCTGGGCGGAGCGCAACGGCGGCAACATCACGGTGAACATCACCGGCCTCGCCGACGGCGGAATCCGCGCCCTGCCGCCCATCTCCGACCCCATCCCCATCGGCACCACCCTGCCCCACCTGCGCGGCTGCTACTTCTACTGCAAGGGGACGGGCAAGCGGATGCGCGACCTCGCCCGCCAGCCCATGCGCAACGGCAGCGTCATCCGCATCCTCGACGACTGCGCCTCCTACGCCATCGTCGCCGACGAGCCGGTGGCGCCCACGTCGGAGCTGCCGTCCCACCTCTCCATGCACGACTACCTCATCGGCTCGGGCTCCACCTACAAGGCGAGCCTCCACACCCACCCCATCGAGCTGGTCGCCATGAGCCACAACCCGGCGATGCTCAGGAAAGACGTGATGACGAGGCTCCTGTGGTCGATGATTCCCGAGACGCTGGCCTTCGCGCCGCTCGGGCTGGGCATCGTGCCCTACGAGCTGCCCGGAAGCGTGCGGCTCGCCGAGGCGACGCTCCGGCAAATCAAGGACTACGACGTGGTGATGTGGGAGAAGCACGGCGTATGCGCCGTCGGGACGGACATCATGGACGCGTTCGACCAGGTGGACGTGCTCAACAAGGCCGCCAACATCTACATGTGCGCCAAGAGCATGGGATTCACGCCCGACGGCATGACGGCGGAGGCGATGGAAGAGGTGCAGGACGTGTTCCGCCTCCCGAAACGCCGCCCCTGCTGACCCGCCGCCCTCCGCAGGCGGGAACTATCCGCAGGCTCCGGCCTGGCGCGCGATTTCCCGCGCGGCCACGTAGGCCGTGGTCCAAGCCGCCTGGAAGTTGAAGCCGCCCGTCACGCCGTCGATGTCCAGCACCTCGCCGGCAAAGAACAGGCGCGGGCGTGCGCGGCTTTCGAGCGTCAGCGGATTCACCGACGAGAGCGACACGCCGCCGCACGTGACGAACTCGTCATGGTGCGGGGCGCGCCCCGACACCGCATACGTGTCATTGACAAGGACATTGACCAGCCGGTTGATGTCCTTTTTGCCAAGCTCGCCCCAACGGCGGCCTCCGACGGACGGGGCTGCGGCCTCCGCCCCACCCCCCAGGGCGCGCCGCAGCAGGTGGAGCCACAGCCGCTGGGGCAGCGCGAACGGGCGCGCCGTGGCAAGTTGCCTCGACGCATTCCCGGCGGCCAGCGCGCGCAGCCCGTCCGCCACCTCGGCGTCGGCGAGCCCTGTCCAGTTCACAGCAACCGGCACGCTGTAGCCCCGCTCCGCCAGGTGGCGCGCGGCATAGCTCGACAGCCGCAGTACCGCCGGGCCGCTCATGCCCCAGTGCGTCGCCAGCAGCGCGCCCCGGGCGCGGAACCTCGTGGCCGGAATCTGCACCGCCACGTCCTCCACCACCGTCCCCATCAGGCCGCGCAGCCCCTCGTCGTCCACGCCGAGCGAGAAGAGCGAGGGCACGGGCGGCTCGATGCCGACACCCTCCTCCGCCAGCCACGCATAGGCGTCCGCCCTGGGCGAGCCGCCCGCCGCCACCGCCACGAAGTCGAAGCCTTGCAGCTGCGACAGCGAGCCGACGCCCAGCCCCGTCCGCACCTCCACGCCCAGCCGGCGGGCGTGCGAGGCGAGGCAGCCGGTGATGTCGCGCGCGTCCTGCGACCGCGGGAACACGCAGCCGTCGTCCTGCGTCACGAGCTCCACCCCGTGCCGCTCGAACCAGCGGAACGCGTCCTCCGGCCCGAACGTCCGCATCAGCCGCCCCATCAGCCGGTGGCCGCGCGGATAGACCGCCTCCAGCCCCTCCACGTGGCGGAACGAGTTGGTGCAGTTGCAGCGTCCGCCGCCCGACACCGCCACCTTCCGCAGCACGCGGCTGCCCCGCTCGAAGATGCAGACATCCATCCCCGGCGCCATCTCCTTCAGGTTGACGGCCATGAAGAAGCCCGCCGCGCCGCCGCCCGCAATGGCCGTCCTCATATCCGCCTTTCTCCTTGTTCCATAGTCAGTTGAAGTCACGCGAGCTGCAAAATTAGGCATAATCCGCCAGCCGGCAAAACAGCGTGCCAAAAACCTCCGCAGAGAAAATTCCCGCGCTCCGCGGAGGAAACATATTTCGTCCGCAGACAAAAAATATTTTCTCCGCGGACGCTTTCCGGCCCGTCCGCGGTGTTTTTTCCACCGCGGACGGGAGGAAAAAACACTGCGGAGCGGCGGCCGCAGGAAATGAGGGCGGCCGGCGTTTGCCCGAATCGCACTTTTTACATAGCTTTGCACACCAAAAGACCGCTAAAAGAAAGGATTCCGTATGAATGTCGCCATTGTCGGCACGGGCTACGTAGGCCTCGTGTCGGGAACGTGTTTCGCAGAGATGGGCGTGAACGTCACGTGCGTGGACGTGGACAAGGAGAAGATACAGTCGCTCGCCGACGGGAAGGTGCCCATCTACGAGCCGGGGCTGGACGAGATGGTGCTGCGCAACCAGCGCGAGGGGCGCCTTCGCTTCACGACCGACCTGCCGGCGTGCTTCGACAGCGTGGAGGTGGTGTTCTCGGCCGTCGGCACGCCGCCCGACGAGGACGGCAGCGCCGACCTGCAGTACGTGCTGGCCGTGGCGCGCACGTTCGGGCAGCACATCAAGAAGTACACGGTGCTGGTGACGAAATCCACCGTCCCCGTCGGCACGGCCGCCAAGGTGAAGGCCGCCATCCGCGAGGAGCTCGACAGGCGGGGCGTGGACATCGCGTTCGACGTGGCGTCGAACCCGGAGTTCCTGAAGGAGGGCGCGGCCATCAAGGACTTCATGAGCCCCGACCGCGTGGTGGTGGGCGTCGAGTCGGACAGGGCGCGCGACATCATGACGCGCCTCTACCGCCCGTTCCTGCTCAACAACTTCCGCGTGATTTTCACCGACATCCCCAGCGCGGAGATGATCAAGTACGCCGCCAACTCGATGCTGGCCACGCGCATCAGCTTCATCAACGACATCGCGAACCTCTGCGAGCTGGTGGGCGCGGACGTGAACATGGTGCGCAAGGGCATCGGCTCCGACTCGCGCATCGGCTCGAAGTTCCTCTACCCCGGCTGCGGCTACGGCGGCAGCTGCTTCCCGAAGGACGTGAAGGCGCTCATCAAGACGGCGGAGAAGGCGGGCTACAGGATGCGCGTGCTGCAGGCCGTGGAGGACGTGAACGAGGAGCAGAAGTCGGTGCTTTTCCGCAAGCTGGCGCGGCACTTCGGCGGCACGGGGCAGCTGCGCGGCAAGACCGTCGCGCTCTGGGGGCTGGCGTTCAAGGCCGAGACCGACGACATGCGCGAGGCGACCTCGCTCGTCACCATGCGCCTGCTGCTGGAGGCGGGATGCCGGGTGCGGGTGTTCGACCCCGTGGCCATGGCCGAGTGCCGCCGCCGCATGGGCGACAGCGTGGACTACGCCACCGACATGTACGACGCCGTCCTCGACGCCGACGCGCTGCTGCTGCTCACGGAGTGGAAGCAGTTCCGCCTGCCGTCGTGGGGCGTGGTGGCCAAGTCGATGAAGAGGCCGCTGGTAATCGACGGGCGCAACATCTACGACCCCGAGGAAATGCGCGCCAACGGCTTCACCTACCTCTGCATTGGCAGATAGGCCGCTTTTGCAACATTCCCACACCCCTTTTGCAACAAAAGAGAACAGCCTTCCAGCGGAAAAGGAGTTACTTTGCGGCGAAAACACACGCCGTGTGGCCTAACCAACGGACAGTAACGACTAACTCCTTATTACTCTTATGATGCAAAGATTCCGCCTCTTTTTCGCGGCGCTGCTCGCCGCCCTCCTCGGGACGGGCAGCGCCTGCGCCCAGGACGCGACAGGACTGGTGCTGCACTACGACTTTGAGAACGTCAGCGGGAAGACCGTCAGCGACCAGTCGGGCAGCGGAGCGAACGCCACCCTCGCCAACCAGGCGACGGTGGAGCAGATGGGCAAGTTCCACGTGCTGAGCCTCGGCAAGGGAACGGGCTACCTCGACATGACGGCCAAGGCCGGGAGCGTGGCCAAGGCGCTCGGCGACTTCACCGTCTCGGTCTACTACCGCGTGGACGACGACGCCTCGCTCTCGGGCGCGGGCTTCTTCCTCTGGTGCTTCTCGCAGTCGGCCGCCAACACGGCCGACGCGTCGCCCTACACGGCCTACCGCCTGAACGTGCAGCGCATGGCCACCTCCACCGGCGGCTACGCCCACGAAACGGGCATGGAAATTGGCTCGGCGTCGGCGAAAGGACGCTGGGTGCACATGCTCTACCGCCAGTCGGCCAAGAAGGGGGAGCTCTACATCGACGGCCAGCTGCGGAAGACGGTCGCCACAATGCCCCTGCTGAGCGAGACGTTCACCGCCGCGCCCGCCTACAACTGGATTGGCCGCGCGCCGTTCTCCGCCGACAGCTACCTGACGCAGACGCTGGTCTATGACTTCCGCCTCTACGACAAGGCCGTTTCCGACGAGGAAATCGCCACCCTCTCCGCCCTCCTCCCCGAGCTCGACCACGAGTACAGCTACGGGACGCCCGGCGACTTCGCTGCCCTGGAGAAGGCCGTGGGCGAGTGCAAGGCCTTCGTGGCGGCGGCGGGCGACGGCTACCCCGCCAACGCCGTGGCCGAGATGCAGGACGAGATCAGCCTCGCGCAGGCGTCGCTGAACGCGAAGGCGGAGAGCCAGACACTTGTCGACAAGCGCGTGGAGAGACTCAGCTCCGCCCTCGCCAAACTGAAGGGCAGCAAGGGCTTCGACATGAAGGAGGCCACGTCCACAGCGTTCGCCCCGGAGCACGGGTTCGTGCACCCCGGCGCGCTGCACACGCAGGCCGACTTCGACCGCATCAAGCAGCTGCTGGCCGACGGCGACCCCACGATTACGGCGGCCTACAACGCGCTGAAAGCCGGCGAATACGCCCAAAGCGGCGTCGCCACCTGGCCCGTCGAGACCATCATCCGGGGCGGCGGAAGCGGACAGAACTACATGAACGCCGCCCGCGGCGCAGCCATGGCCTACCAGAACGCCCTCGTCTGGAAAATCGGAGGGAAAAAAGCAAACGCCGACGCCACCGTTCGCATCCTCATGGCGTGGGCGCGCGGCAACAAGTACGTCAGCGGCGACACCAACATGTCGCTGGCCTCGGGCCTCTACGGCTACGCCTTCGCAAACGCCGCCGAGCTGGTGCGCGACTACGAGGGGTGGAGTCCCGAGGACAAGGAGGAGTTCAAGCAGTACATCCTGAACACGTGGTACCCCGTGACCAACGACTTCCTGCGCCGCCGCCACGACACGTGGCTCAACGCGCGCAACAACGTGGGCCAGCGCCCCGGCCACTACTGGTCGAACTGGGGCCTCTGCAACACGCTGGCGATGATGTGCTACGGCATCTTCCTCGACGACGTGCACATGTACAACCAGGGCGTGTCGTTCTTCAAGCACGACCACGTGGGCACGTTCAGCGAGGCGGCGACGCTCAACCGCACGGACGACATCAACAACTGGGGGCTGACGGAGTTCCTGGGCAACCTCGTCCCCGTGATACACGAGGACGCGCGCGGCCCGTTCGGCTACCTCGGGCAGATGCAGGAGAGCGGGCGCGACGCCGGCCACGAGCAGATGGCGGCCGGCCTGGCCGTGGACATCGCGCAGGTGGGCTGGAACCAGGGCGACGACCTCTTCGGCTACATGGACAACCGCCTCGCCGCCGGCCTTGAGTTCGTGGCGGCACACAACTTCAGCGGCGTCACCAGCCTGCCCTGGACCAACTACAACTACGCCGACTGCCGCACGGCATGGCACAACGTATGGCACCAGACGGGCTACGGTTCGCACGGCGAGAGCCGCCCCTACTGGGACCGCGTCGTCGGGCACTACGAGGGCGTGAAAGGCGTGAAGATGCGCTACTCCGAGGCGGCGGCAAAAGCCGTGCGCGGCGCCAACGGCTACGACATGGGCGGACACAGCTACGGCGAGACGTCGGGCGGATACGACCACCTCGGGTTCTCGACCCTCACGTGCTACCGGCCAGCGGTGGCCGACCCGGCGAGCGCGCCCATCACCATCGGCGGGCGAATCGTCTACAAGGGACAGACGCTGAACCAAACAGAACTGGGCGGGCTGAAATACACCTACAACGCCGACGGCACGCATGCCATTCCCGCCGACGGCAGCGACATCCGCCTGGTCCCCGTGCTGCCCGAGGGCGAGGAAGACACGGGCAACTGGCAGTGGAACACGGGCGAGACGACCCGGGAAATCACGGTGAAGGCCGACCACAGCTACCTCTACCGCGCGAGCTACACGGGCGCGAACGGCGCGGTCAGCGAGCGCATGTTCTCCATCGCCGTCGCCGGCGACTGCACGGCCGACAAGCTCACGCCCGAAATCACGGTCGACGGCGTGATTCACAGGGACACGGCCATGAGCGTGTTCTACGGCACGAACGTCATCCTCTACACCGGCAACCAGACGGGATGGACCAACGACTACCGCTGGGACAACGGCACGAAGGACAACTCCGTCATCGTCATCCCCAACATCACCACCTCGCGCGACTACGTGTGCCACTACACCAACACCGGCGGACACGTGGGCGAGCAGCGGTTCCGCATCAACGTGCAGAACATCCGGCACCGCATCTATGTGAACGGCGCCGAACTAGCCGACACGTTCGACATCATCGTCAATAAGGGCGACCAGGTTTCCATCTCGCCGCTCATCGCGAGCAGCTTCACCAACCCGAGGCTCGAGTGGAGCGACGGCAGCACCGGCGCGGCGTTCGAACTCCCGAGCATCGGGCAGAGCGGCACGTTCACCCTCCGCTTCACCTCCGACCAAGTGTCGTTCACGCAGGACTACACCATCAGCGTGTGCAACGACCAAAGCTACGACCTGCCCTCGGGCGACTACCTCGTCCTCGACCGCGCGTCGGGCAAGGTGCTGACCGTCGCCGACGACGGCAAGTCGCTGGTGTTCGCCGAAACGGCCGACCCCGCCGCGCAGTCGCAGCTGTGGCGCGTCGAGCAGAGCGGCGCGGACGGCAACTACAAGTACAAGTTCACCTCGCTGGCCGACGGCTCCATGATTTCCGCCTCCGGACGCCTCGCCTCGTCGGGCTCGTCGTTCCTGCTCACCAACGCCGTCGGCACCGACCACGTGGCCATCAGCACCGCCACGAAATACTACTGGGGGCGCGACGACGACGACGCCCTCAACATCCGCACCGGCAAGGAACTCACCGCCTTCCCCTTCCGCTTCGTCAGCAAGGAGGACATCGTCGGCATCCGCCAGCCCCGGCGCGGGCAGCCGGCCACGGCCGTGGATTTCTACACCCTCAGCGGCGTGAAGACCGCCACGCCCCCGCGCGGCATCTGCATCCGCAAGACCACGCACGCCGACGGATCGGTCACGACCGACAAGATTCGCGTGCAGTGACCGCGCGCCAATCCCCCTACCCCGGGCCCATGGACGACACCGTCCATGGGCCCGGCTCTTTTCCTCCCCAACAAAAAAACACGGCGCCGGCGTGCAAGGTTCCGCACATCTGCGGATTTAGCATGATATAGAAACCATACACGAAAAAAATGAAAAGACACCATGCCTTCCGTTGCGCCATCGCACTGACCGCGCTGGCCGCCACACTCCAGTCCTGCCTCGGCGACAGCGACGAATCCCTCCCGCAGCAGCCCACGGCACTCGTCACCGTACGCCCGTCGGCCGACGGGACATTCCTCCTCCAGCTCGACAACGCCACCGCCCTGCGCCCCACCAACATGACCGCCTCGCCCTTCGGGACGAAGGAAGTGCGCGCGCTGGTGAGCTACACCGAGGAGAAAGGCGGCAGACAGGACACGCCGCGCGACGTGCGCATCAACTGGATCGACAGCATCCGCACCAAGCTGCCGTCCCCCGACCTCGGCAACCGGAACGACTCGGCCTACGGGAACGACCCCATCGAAATCGTCAAGGACTGGGTGACCGTCGCCGAAGACGGCTACCTCACCCTCCGCATTCGCACCCTGTGGGGGGCGGCCAGCCAGCCGCACGTCGTCAGCCTCCTGACCGGCGCAAGCACCGACGACCCGTTCCAGCTGGAACTCCGCCACGACGCCAGGGGCGACACGCGCGGCAAGATGGGCGACGCGCTCATCGCCTTCAACCTCAACCGGCTGCCGCGCAACGGCGCGACAAGCGCGAAACTCCGCCTCAGCTGGCTGTCGTTCACAGGCAAGAAGACCACAGAGTTCGACCTCCAGCTCCACCCGCAGTCCTCCGCCGCCACCCGCGCGGCGTTCAGCGCACGGGTGGAGTGAACAGTCCGGGAACGCGGAAAACACCGCGCCGGAATTCCGTGGGGACACCGCCCTGAAAACCTCCGCAGAGAAAAGCCCCGCGCTCCGCAGAGAAAAATATTTTCGTCCGCAGACGAAAATATTTTTCTCTGCGGACGTTTTACAGCCCCTCCGCAGTGTTTTTCGCAAGACATCCAAACAGCTGGTAATCAACGAAAAGCAAAGATGCGGCGGCACGCCTCGGGCGGGCATCCGTCCGAGGCGCGCCGCTCTGGCTGGAATGCCGCCCCCTGCCCGGCAGCCTTGCATGCCGCTGCGAACCTGCGTGTTTTTTTGAAAATCCGATGCAAAAACAGGAATAACTTAGAAACAAGCCACTTATGGACTTTTCCCAAAGAGTGAGGCAATGACTTAGCAACAGTCGCAAATTCTGTGATATACGGTGTATTTCTGTCAAACGACTCTTGTTCTATTTGCACAGATTAGCACTTTCTTTCTTTTGAGGAACAAGCAAGACGCCAAATAAAATTTTGTACCTTTGTGTCCGTCAGACAAAAAGGATGCGAATATGAACCAAATAAGAGAGGCATTGGAAGCTAAGGGCATTAGCCAAACAGAATTGGCAAACAGACTTGGAAAGACTTTCAATATGGTCAATCTATATGCCACCAATAAGGTGCAGCCTCCCATTCCTGTTTTATATCAGATTGCAGACATTCTGAATGTTGATGTCAGAGACTTGTTAATACCCAGCAAGATTAGTAGATAGCTTGGTAAACAACGAAAAGAAGATACGATGGAAAATAGTAATCTGAAAGAAGCAAAGGCGGCTAAAAACGATGAGTTTTATACTCAATTCCATGATATAGAAATTGAGATGAACGCATACCTTGAATACGATTCAAATGTGTTCAGGGGAAAGACGATTTTATTGCCTTGCGATGACCCCGAATGGAGCAACTTCACACGGTTCTTTGCCGCCAAGTTTGATGAACTTGGATTGAAGAAATTGATTTCCACAAGCTATGCGCCGGATGCAAAGAAGATGAGACTCTTGTCTGAACCCACTTTGTTTGAAACTGATGCTCCACAATTCGATTCTTCAAAAGCTCAAACGAAAGGCAAGATATTCATTCTTGATAAAGATTTATCTGGTGACGGAAGAATAAACATTGACGATTTGCACTGGGAATATCTTAATGGAGATGGAGATTTTAGAAGTAAGGAAGTTTCGGAATTACGTGATGAAGCAGATTTTATTATCACCAATCCTCCATTTTCCCTCTTTCGAGAGTTTTTGGCTTGGATTGTTGCTGCTAACAAAAAGTTCATTATCATCGGGAACATGAATGCTGTAACATACAAGGAAACTTTCCCATTGATAAAAGGAAACAGGATGTGGATGGGATATTCCATTCATAGCGGTGACAGGGAATTTGAAGTCCCCGATGAATACCCTCTGAATGCGGCAGGATGGAGAATCGATGAGAATGGACGAAAATTTATCAGAGTGAAAGGTGTGCGATGGTTTACAAATATAGACCATGGCCGCCGTCACGAACCCCTCCCTTTGATGACCATGGCAGACAACCTTCGCTTTTCCAAACATAAGGAACTGAAAGGCAAAACCGCCTATGACCGTTATGACAATTACGATGCCATTGAAGTACCTTTTACGGATGCCATTCCGTCAGATTATGACGGTGTGATGGGCGTTCCTATCTCCTTTTTGGACAAGTATTGTCCGGAGCAATTTGAAATCTTAGGTCAGACACAAGGTGATTCAGGAAAAGAACTTGGTTTGCGTCCATACCCCCGTGAATTGAAGAAACTAAATCCCAGTTTACGAGATGGCCAGCTTTACTATTTAGAGAACGGAATACCTCAAAAACCATATGCACGAGTACTAATTAGAAAAATTGCGAGCGATGAAGTACTTTGAAATCTTAGGGATAACCGATAGGCAAAACACATCTTGCTTAAGGACCAAGAAATACACGAATATTGACAGTCCAAAATACAACGACTTGAATGCGAGAAGCGTTATTAAAGATGGCAGAAGATATATTCTTATGTATGCCAGATTACTTATCCATAAATTATAATCTGATATGTCTGATAAGTACTCTTGCATATACTTGGGTGTAATACTTCCCGTCAACTATATAATAAGTCTCATTCTGAGGAACTTTAGAATGAAGCAATACCGCTCCATCATTAAGTTTCGTCACTTTGGATTCTTTCCCATGATGGTCTATTTGAATTTGCTCGGGATAAATCTTAGAAGCTATTCCATACCAAGTTTTAGTTATCCCTAAGATTTCAACTTAAAACAAGAAATATATGAAAACAACATTACATACAGAATGGACAGTTGCAGATGTCTGCAAAGGTTTTACGTACAATGAATTGGAGGGCAAAGGGCTGTTCGGGCTTGACGGACGGCTTACCATTCAGCCAGAGTATCAACGTCATTACATCTACAATGACGGCAAACGGGATGTGGCGGTCATCGAATCGCTGCTGAAAGGTTATCCAATAGGACTTATTTATTTCAATCGCACAAATGATGGTCGTTTTGAAGTTCTTGACGGACAACAACGTATTACATCTTTCGGTCGGTTCGTCACAGGGAAATTTGCCATAATTTATGGAGGTCGTGAAGAATACTTCAGCGGTCTTCCCTTTGAAGAACAACAAAAGATAATGCAATCTCCATTGCTCATCTACGAATGCGAGGGAGAAGAAAGAGAAATAAAGGAATGGTTCAAAACCATCAATATCGTAGGCATACCCCTGAATGAGCAAGAATTACGTAATGCCATCTATTCGGGCGAGTTCGTCACGGCTACAAAGCGAGTGTTCAGCAATTCGCAAAATGCAGAAGTTCAAAAATGGAGCCATTACATAAAAGGGGATGTGAAACGGCAGGATTATTTGGCTGAAGCCTTAAAATGGGTATGCGCCAGCAAGGGGATGACCATTGACGCATATATGAGTCTGCACCGCCGTGACAAGTCCATGAACGAACTTGAAAATTACTTCCGCTCCGCCATAGATTGGGTTTCCACTACGTTCACTATGGTGGAACGGGATATGTGCGGTTTGGAATGGGGAAGGCTTTATGAGACCTACCATAAAAAGCCATATAGCATTGACCATGTGACGGAACGTGTGCTTGCCCTGCAAACAGACGCGAGTATCAAATGCTCGCGTAATATCTATGAGTATGTGCTTAGCGAAGAACAAGACAAAAGCCTGCTTCAAATCCGCTTGTTCGAGGAGTCGACAAAAAAAGTGGCATACGCTCGTCAGACAGAAACGGCGAAAGAAAAGGGATTTTCCAACTGCCCCCTTTGTGCTATAGGCGACAATGCCAACAAGACACGTATTTACAAGTTCAATGAAATGGATGCCGACCATGTGACAGCATGGAGCAAAGGCGGCGCCACTTCTATTGAGAATTGTGAAATGCTGTGTAAGACACATAACCGTTCAAAAGGCAACAAATAATGTAACATATCACAGAATATGCGTATTTTGAGGAGGTTATGAAAGTATTAATTCCCTCAAAGTTGCATATGCAGAAAACATTTCAAGAAATTTCAAAAAGCTGGTGTGAGACAAAGCGCCCAATCGTAAAGCACTCTACCATGTGTGCTTATTTGCTGACGCTCCAAATCCATTTATTGCCTTATTTCGGCGAAAAGACAGCCATTACAGAAGATGACGTACAACAGTTTGTCATTCATAAACTTTCGTGCGGCTTTGCACGTAAAACTGTAAGGGACATGGCAGCCGTATTAAAATCTGTGGCCAAATACGGAAGAAAGCGTAAGGTTTTTCCATTTGAAGATTGGGACATAGAATATCCCACGGATACGGAGAAGAACCGGTTGCCGATTTTGGCAATAAGGCACCAACGCATGCTAATGCGGCATCTGATTGAAAAACCGACAGCACAGAACATAGGCGTGCTGCTGGCTCTTTGCACAGGCATGAGAATAGGGGAAGTATGCGCACTGCAATGGCAAGATGTGGACTTTGGCCAACGGATTATCACAGTAAGACACACCGTGGGGAGGGTTTACAATTGCGAGTTGAAATCCACAGAGAAAATACAGTCATCGCCTAAAACAAGAAGCTCCTGCCGCGAGATACCCATCTCAAAGCAGTTGCTCCAATGTCTGAAAATGGTCAAGAAGACCTCTGCCTCTCCGTTTGTGGTAGGCGCAGCAGAACATCCCAAAGACCCACGCTCTTATCGAGACTATTTTTCCCGGCTGTTAAAGCGTCTCGGCATACCTCAAATCGTATTCCATGGGCTTAGGCACACCTTCGCAACCCGCTGCATAGAAAGCCAGTGCGATTACAAGACGGTAAGCGTGCTGCTCGGCCATTCCAATATAGCGACAACGCTTAACCTGTATGTACACCCAAACCTCAATCAGAAAAAGAAGTGTGTTGAGCGTATGAGCAAGTTTCTTGGAATAGCGGAACCGTAATTTAGAATATGACTTTTGGGCAACGGGAGGATACCAAGTGAGTTTTGGGCATACAAAAATACCAACTTGCTACCATTGAAAAACAGAGTTTCGACTTTGGAGTAACTCTTCTTCCTTTGGGTTACCCAAAGGACAACTTGCTGCTTCTTTTAGAAGCAAAGGGGGGGGTGTAACCCCGTTGGCTCATTAGGGTGTTTTCATATACCATTTTGTGCCATCCAAAGCCAAACTCTCTGGCCGTCAGATACTCTGATTCGCTTTATTATGCGTTTTATCCCATTGCTTTTTCAAAAAAAATCCGGCAGGCCGTGCAAGGAATCCGAAAATGCGGATTTAATAGGTTGAGAGCTCTCAAGAAAACAGACAAATCGAACACAAAATTCAAAACCAAAATCAAAAAGACAGAAAACAATGGAACAGACGAAATTCCTTAAATTTGCAGCCGCCATGCTCTGCGGCATCGCGGCGCTGGCCACGGCTTCGTGCGACAAGGACGACGACGAGCAGCCCCAGGGGCTGAAGCTCAACCCGACGAAAGTGGAAGTCGTGGTGGGCGAGACGGCGGACGTGGCCGTCAGCGGCGGCACCGCCCCCTACACGGCGACGACAACCGACAAGGCGATTGCGACGGCCAGCGTGAAGGACAACACCGTCACGGTGACGGGCGTGAAGAAAGGCAGCGCCGTCCTGGCGGTCACGGACAAGAACAACCTGCGCGGCAGCCTGTCCATCTCGGTCGTTGAGAAGAAGAGCAGCGCACTGAGCTTCGACAAGCAGAGCGTCGAGGTGGCCGCGGGCAAGGAGGACGTCGTCACCGTCAGCGGCGGCGCCGCCCCCTACACCGTCACGACGAAGGACGCGGAAATCGCCACCGCCAGCGAGAAGGACGGCAAGCTGACCGTCAAGGGCGTGAAGGCCGGCACCACCACCATCACCGTGCAGGACAAGGACAAGAAGTCGGGGACCATCGCGGTGACCGTAAAATAGGAGAAACCGAAAGCGAGAACTTGAATGTTGGCACAACATGGAGCGGACGCTCCCGCCCTGCGCGCGGAGCCCGCTCCATGCCTTTCCCAACGCGAGGGACGATGATTATCGACATGACCCAGGGCGAGAACAACGAGGAGGAGCTGCTCCGGAGGGTGCAGGAGGGCGACCGCGCGGCGACGCAGGCGCTCTACCGCCGCCACGTGGGCTACCTCGCGGCCGTCTGCTCGCGCTACATCGCCGGCGAGGACGACGTGAAGGACGTGCTGCAGGACTGCTTCCTCAAGATATTCGCGTCCATCGGCTCGTTCACCTACCGGGGGCGCGGCTCGCTGAGGGGGTGGATGGCGAGAATCGCGCTCAACGAGACGCTGAAGTTCCTGAGCCGCAACAGCCGCATCGACTTCACCGAGCTGAACGAGGAGGAAGTGCACGTGGCGGACGAGGAGCCCTGCGCCGAGGGCATCGCGCCGCAGGTCATCCACGAGCTTATCCGCGAGCTGCCCGACGGCTACCGCACCATCTTCAACCTCTACGTGGTGGAGGAAAAGAGCCACAAGGAGATTGCCGGGCTGCTGCACATCAAGGAAAGCACGTCCGCCTCGCAGCTCCACCGCGCCAAGGCCCTGCTGGCCGAGAAAATCAGAAAGTGCAGAACCTATAGCTCCATATCGGTATGAAAGAAGATTGGCTGAGAGACATACACGACCAGATGGCGGACTTCGAGACCGAAGCGCCCGCCGGGCTGTGGGAGGGCATCGAGGCGAAGCTGGCGGAGCGCGAGGCGCGGCGGAAGCGGAAAGCCGTCGTCGGGCTGTGGGCGAAGTGGGCCGGCGGCATGGCCGCAGCCGTGGCCGTCGGGCTGACCGTCGGCCGCCTGACCCTCGTGCAGCCCGGAGTGGCGCCGGTGCCTCTTCCCGCCGGCGGAGGAAACGCCGCCAGCGCCACGACGGCCGGCGTCCCGGCCGCCGGCCCGGCGGACACGGAGGCGGCGCTGCCGTCCTCGGCGTCCGGCGGCAGCCGTTCGGCGCGCGCCGCAACCCTGCCGGCACCCACGGACGGCCTCTTGGCCGCAGCGGAGGCGGCGGACGAAAGCCGCGCCGGCGGAACGCCCGCCGCAACGCAGGCAACGCCCCCGGAGCCCGCCGCCGACACGCCGCGCGAGCGGCCAGCCGACGGCGGGCCGAAGAAGCCGGTCCGCCAGCCCGCCAACGGCGACGACCGACGGACGGCGCGCGCCAGCGCCACGGCCGGCGGCCGCCTCTCGCTCGGGGCCTTCACGGTCGGCGGCGCGGGCGCGTCGCTCCTCAACCGGCACGAGAGCGGCTTCGTGGCGGGTGTCGGCCCCGACGCGGCGGAATGGGAGGACAGCCCCATGCTCGGCATCCTGCTCTACAACCAGGGGCAGGACGTAGAGGCGAGGGCAAAGCACCGCCAGCCCATCCGCGCCGGGCTCACACTGGCCTACCGCGTCACCGACCGCCTGTCCGTGGAGAGCGGGCTGACCTACACCCGCCTCTCGTCGGACATCCGCGAGGGCAGCGAGAGCCACTACGTGGCGGGCGAGCAGACGCTCAACTACGTGGGCATCCCGCTCAGCGCGAAGTACCGGCTGGCGCAGCTGAAGAAGCTCGACGTCTACGCCTCGGCGGGCGTGCTGGTCGAGCAGTGCGTGACGGGCAACACGAAGAGAGACTACGTCGTCAACAGGGAGAAGAAGCTGGCGGAGCGCGAGGACATCGGGCCGAAGCCGCTGCAGGTGTCGGCCAACGCCGCCGTCGGCGTGCAGTACAACCTCACCCCCCTGGTGGGCGTCTACGCCGAGCCCGGCGCCAGCTACTACTTCGACGACCGCTCGTCGCTCCAGACCATCTACAAGGAAAAGCCGCTCAACCTCAACATCAACCTCGGGGTGCGGCTCACCATCGGGAATTAGCCACAACCAGACACAAGACAAGCAATGAAAGCAAACATCCTTTTCGGAACACTCGCCGTCGCCTGCGCCATGGGCGCGGCACTGGCGGGCTGCAAGACGCACCAGAAAGCGCCGTCGGCCGACGCCATCCCCTTCACGGAGGCGCAGCACTACTTCGTGAGGAACGACGTGCCGCACATGCCGCCGGCCAAGATCGGCACGCAGGAAGAATTCGAGAAATACTTCGGCATGGCGGCCGTGATGGGCGAGAACGGCCTCCCCACGCCCATCGACTTCAGGAAACAGTTCGTCGTCAGCGTCGCCATGCCGCAGACCTACTGCGACACGTCGCTCGAAGCGCAGTCGCTGGAGAAGAGGAACGGGCGGCTCGTGTTCACCTACCGCGTGCGGCAGGGCGAGCGCCGCTCCTACTCCACCGTCCCGCTGCTGATGGTTGTCGTGGACAAGGCCTACGACATGGACGTGAAGCTGAACCCTGCCCATTAACTCTTTTCACCATCGGAAGTTAACTTTTTCATCATCGGAAGCCGCCTCGTCGTGTCCCGTTGCCGGGACGCGGCGGGGCGGTGTGTTCATGCCGGCCCCTCCTCCGGGACGGGAAGAGCCGCCCGCCACGGTTTTTTTTGGAACGAGCCACGGGCTTTCCGCCCTGTTTTAGCCAAAATATCCTTACCTTTGCACACCCCCCTGCTTGGAACGCCGCCCTCCGCGCGGCGACAAGGAGGGGGACGGCTTTTTCCCAACGACACCCACACGCGCGCCTCATGTCCGTCATTCAGCCCGTCATAGCCGCCCTCGTCCTGTTCGGCGTCGGCAACACCATATTCAGGAAGTTCAACATGGGTCTCGCCCGCAACTCGCGCTACCAGCAGTTGCGGCGCTACATCCTCGGCAGCATCCCGGCTGTCCTGCCCCTCGCCATCGCCCGCGAGCCGTTCGCCGGGCCGCCAGCCCTGGCCGCCCTGGCCACGTCGCTGCTCTGGATGGGGACATACAACATCCTGTACCACCTCACCCACAGGAAGACGTCGCCCGACTACGACAACCACATGGACATCGCCTTCGGCATCTACCTCTTCGGGTGGCTCACGGCCCTCCACACGCTGGTGGCCTGGCTGTCGCCCGTCGCGGCCGGGATTGCGCTGGGCGCCGCCGAGGCCGCGCTCATCCTGATTCCCCTCGTGCAGGTTGCCTACTACGCCACCTACAAGGTGTGCATCGACGACACGGGCATCATGCTCCTGCAAAACACCTACCTGAGCGAGGCGTTGGAATACGTCAAGTCGTTCGGCCTCGCCAAGGCGGCGGTGGCGCTGCTTGCCGCCACCGGTCTGGCCGCCGCCTGCGTCATGGCCAACACGGCGGGAGGCGCGGAAACGCCGGCCTGGTGGCAGGTAGCACTGGAAGCGTCACTGCTCGCGTTCTTCTCCGCCTACCTGTGGAAGACGCGCCACGGGCTGTTCGTGCGCACGGGCATCGCCGCGCTCTACATCGACGTGCGCGACTACAACCGCAGCCTGCGGCAATACCACGAGGGGATGGCGCAGCGGCTCGCCGCACTCACCGTCGCGCCGAGGGGCGGCAGCGACGGAAAGCCGCACACCATCGTCATGGTCATCGGCGAGTCGGCGTGCAGGGACTACATGAGCGCATTCGCAGAGCAGCCCTTCGACACAACGCCATGGCAGAGCCGCATGCGCCAGGACGAGGCGCACTTCGTGTTCTTCCCCAACGCCTACTCGTGCGCCATGCAGACAGTCCCCTCGCTCGAGCGGGTGCTGACGGAGCGCAGCCTGTACAACGACAAGAGCTTCAGCGAGTCGTGCTCCATCGTCGATGTGGCGCACAAGGCCGGCTACACCGTCCGCTGGTACAGCAACCAGAGCTACATCGGCATCAACGACACGTCGGTGACACTCGTGGCCAACACGGCGGACACGGCCAAGTGGGTGAAGAAGACACCGAGCGGCATCCAGTACGACACCTCGCTCATCGACTTCCTCGACGAGGTGAATCCCCAGGAAAACAACTTCGTGGTGCTGCACCTGAAAGGCAGCCACTTCAACTATTCCAACCGCTACCCCAAGAGCTACGCGCAGGAACACGGGCTGCGCGCGGGCGACGACGTGACGTGCTACCGCAACTCGCTGCACTTCACCGACAGCGTGCTGCGCCAGTTCTTCGAGAAAGCAACACAGAGGCTGAACCTTACGGCCATGGTCTATTTCTCCGACCACGGCGGAATCCCCGAGAAGCGGCGGTCGCCGCGCTTCCTGGGCTTCAAGATGGTGCGGATTCCGATGTGGGTCTACCTCTCCGACCGCTACCAGGCCCTCCACCCGGCCGTCGCCAAGGCCTTGAGAAGCCACCGCGACAGCTATTTCACCAACGACCTCGTGTACGAGCTGATGTGCGGCATCTTCGACATCAGCTCCAACCGCTACGACCCGTCGTCGTCGCTGGCGTCGGAGGAATACAGGTTCACGCGCGACGACCTGCTCACCTACGACGGCCGGATACGCGTCAAGGACGACGACTTGGACAGCCGTGGATAAAAGATTCCCCGGCCAAAGCTTGCTCGTGCCTTGGCCGGGAAACCGACGCGCGCCTTGCCAGGAGCAAAGCGCACAGCCTCACTTCTTCAGCTTCTCTTTCACCTTGTAGCGGCGCGCCCTCCGCTCGATGAACCGCTCAAGGCAGCGCAGCGCCTCGCCCACGGCCTCGCCCTCGTCCCATCCGCGCAGCGCGGCATAGCGGCGAACGATATGGACAAACACCTCGCGGCGATAGGTCAGCGTCCGGAGGTTCGCCAGGCACTGCCGCCGCGTGGGCCACCCCTGGCAGAAGTGCGAGCGGTTGGTGTCGACCACCGAGAAGCGCACGCTGCCGTCCGCCCGCTCGTCGTAGAGGAAGTTCTTCAGGTTCATGTCGCCGTGCAGGATGCCCCTTTCGTGCATCTTGCAGATGAACGCCGCCAACGCGTCGGCCAAGTCTTTCCTGTAATCCTCCTGCTTCACGACCACGGGGAAAGCCGGAGGGAACGGACAGTCGAGCGAGACGAAGTAGCCCGTCGTGAACAGTCCGCGCTCACGTTCCTCGATGTAGGCCACCTCGCGGGGCGTGTCGATGCCGCGCTGGCGGAAGACGGCGGCGAACTCGTAGGCGCGCCGCGCCTTGGTCTTTCGGAAAAAGCTGTACGCCACGCGCTGCACCGCGTTCACGCGCTTGTACCGCTTGGCGACGACGCGCAGCCCGTCCACCTCGAAGCGGCGCAGCTCGTTGCGCCCCGTGTGGAGCACCTCGCCCTCGCCGCGCGCGAACAGCTGCGGCACCCGGCACACGAAGTCTTTCAGCCGCGCGTAGTCGCCGCTGACGACGTACTTGCGGCGGGCGTCTTTCACAATGATTGAGTCCATTTCGCCAAGGGATTAGCAGCCCGTCATCTTAAAGTATTTGTCCAGCACGAGCATGGAAATCAGGCTCTCGCGCGCTGCGTCGCGGAACTGGCCTACGTAGGCGTGGGCGTGCTCCACGATGGCCTCCGCCTCGCCGGGGTGGGCGGAATAGTAGTCCATCTTCGCCTCGAGGTCGGAGAAGTCGGGCGCCACCTCGATGTAGTGGTAGCCGGGCTTCAGCCGCCCCTCCATGAACCAAGTCTCGTAGCGCGGGCGCGGCATCACGGCAACGGAGTTCGACGACATCACCCACTTCAGGTTGCTCGCCACGTCGTTGCCCTCCAGGCACAGGATGTACCTGTACGCCAAATGGTCGTAAATCGACATCTTCTCGCACTTCCATTCGGGCCTCACCGTGTCGATGGTGCCCACGTCGAACCGCCCGTTTCCGAAAAACCGCTCCATGAACGCCATGCGCAGCGCCTTGTCCCGCACTTTCCCCCGGAACACGGCGCGGTCGGCCTTGTCGCGGAAGCCGCGCCGGTCGCGCACAAAGATGAAATGGCGTATCCTGTCGAGGTTCAGCACCACCGAGTTGGCATTGCCGCCTATCGGGCGGCTCTTCACGATGGAGGGCAGGTCGGGCGAATAGGTGATGTCGCCCGGAAGCAGAATCCACCTGCTGTCCATCGGAAACCAGCGGGCGTAGGCCATCGCGTCGATGTAATAGACCTTCTGCCGCGTCACGGGCTGCTCGGACAGGCTGACCGAGCGCCGCGCCCACGCCTCGCGGTCGGCCACGCAGCCGGGGCGCAGGCGGCAGTAGTAGTCCACGCGGTCGGCGATGTGGCCGTAGTCCCGCCGCGCCTCCACCCCCACCACGCTGCGCGTGCAGAATGGACGCAGCACGGGCAGGGGAAGCCGCAGGAGGAGCGCCGACTTGGCGTAGTAGAGGAACTTGGGGTTCTTGCCGCTGTGGAGGAGGTATTTCAGCTTTCGGATGTTCATGGTTGCGTTCTGGTTGGACACGGAGGCAGCCGGTCAGTGGTAGAGCGACGGCAGCATGCCGAACGCCTCGCGGAAGTACTTGGCGAACGAGCGGCGGTTGGGGAATCCCGTCAGGTCGGCCACCTCGCCCACAGAGTAGCGGCCCGTGCGGAGCAGTTCGGCGGCGCGCTTCAGGCGGACGGTGCGGATGAAGGCCGACGGCGTTTGCTCCACCACCTTCTGGAGGCGGCGGTAGAGCGTCGTCCGCTCCATGGCCATGTCGCTGCACAGGTTCTCCACCCCGTACTCGGAGTTGCTCATGTTGCGCTCGATGCTCTCCACCGCCTTCTTCAGGAACTGCTCGTCCGCGGCCGTGATGCGGATTTCCTCGTGCAGCCCCGAGCGCACCTCCGCCGGAATCTGGCTGTGCAGGCGGATTTGGTCGAGCAGCTGGCGGATGCGCGCCTCACGCCGCTCGATTTCCAGCTTGGCGCGCTGCGCGTTGAGGTAGCTCATGAGGATGTAGGCGGCGAGGGCAAGCGCCAGCAGCACGTAGAGCGTGCAGGCCCACCAGCTCTGCCACCAAGGGGGCGCGATGTCCACCGGCACGGCGAGCGCGGCCCCCCACGGCTGCCCCTGCATGGCGGCCTCCACCTCAAGGGTGTAGCCGCCGGGCGGCAGGGCGGTGTAGGCGATTTGTATGTTGCCGTCGCTCTCGTTGACAGTCGTCCAGCCGGTGTCGAGGCCGTCGAGGCGGTAGCGGTAGACCGTGTGTTGCGGATAGGCGTAGTTGAGTGCCGACACCGTGAACGACAGGTAGTTCTCGTCGTGGCGCAAGCCGGTCAGCGACGACCGCGCGGCGAACAGCTCGCCGTTGCACAGCAGCAGCTGCGGCACGAGGGCCATGCGCGGCAGGTCGGTGTGGTCGGGGTTGATTTCCAGCAGCCCGTCGGTGCGCCCGAACACCAGCGTGCCGTCGGGACGGCGGCCGGCCATCCGCTCGGCAAACGAGCCGTCGGCCACGCGGCGGAAGAGCGAGTCGCCCTCCATCACGACCAGCCCCCTCACCGTGGCAATCCACAGGCGGTGGCGGCGGTCCTCCACCACGCTCTGGATGCAGCTGTTGGGCAGCCCGTCCGCCGAGCCGTAGCGGCGCAACTGTCGGTTGCGTTCGTCGTAGCGAAGCAGGCCGTTCTGCGTGCCCACGTAGATGACGCCGCGACGGTCGCGGTACAGGCAGTTGCACTTGTCGCTGTAGCGGTTGGCGTTGAGGGCGGCAAAGCGCGTGGTGTCGGGCCGCATGGTGCGGGTGTCGAAGAAGAAGAACCCGTTCTGCGTGCCAATCAGGAAGCCGTCGGGCAGGGTCAGCGCCGTCACCATGTTGCGGTATTGCAGCAGCTGCGGCCAGCGCTCGGTGAGCCGCTCGTACTCTCCGCCGCCGGGGGGCAGGAGCGAGAGGCGGTTGAGCCGCATGCAGAACAGCAGGGGACGCTCGCCGCCGCCGTCCGCCGGCGTGGGACACTCGCGGCAGAACGACACGCTGCCCCACAGCCCGTCCAGCACCGTCTGCAGGCGCCCGGTCGCCGCGTCGTAGCGGCGGATGGCGTTGGGGACGGTGGCGACCCACAAGTTGCCATGGCTGTCGCGCGACACGTCGCGCACGTCCTCCGCCGCCCCGTCGATCGGCAGCGTCACGCCGTAGGGAGCGCACAGCACCTCGCGGCGCACCTGCGCCGCCGTCATGGGCGTGAACTTGGCAAACACCTTGCGCGGGCTGTGGTAATAGACCCCGTTGCCGAACGTGCAGGCCCACAGCCCGCCCTGGCGGTCGATGGTGACGCCCTGCCAATCCGTGTCGAGCGGCTCGCCGGTCCGTTCGTCCACGATGTCTGCGAACGTCCGCGTCAGGCAGAGGTTCCTGTCGAAGAGGTAGATGCGCCCCCATCCGCTGGCGCAGAGCCGGTCACCCACGCGGTGGAAGTCGAAGATGTGGCTGTCGGCGACAAGCTGCTCGCAGCGGCGCGTCGCGATGTCGAACTTCGCCAGCCCCGCCTCGTTGCGGACCACCAGCGTGCGGCTGTCCCAGGCCATGCCCCGCAGGCGGAACTCCTGCCCGTTGGTGATGACGGGCGCGGCGAACACGCGCCGGCACCGCGCCTTGTCCCACGCCACAATCCGCCCGTTGGACATGAAGACGTAGTGGCGGTCGCCCACTTGGGCGATGTCCGAGACGGTGGCCGTCATGCCGCCGTTGTCCTTCTCGTCGATGCGGAACTGGAGCGTGGCGGCAGTCGTCCAATCGTAGAACCACAGGCAGTCGTCGGCCGTGTGGATCCACGCGCAGCCGTCGGCATCGATGAAGAAGTTGCGCACCGCCGCCCCGATGCCCGACGCGCGGAGCAAGTCCATGGGCGGCACGTAGCGGTAGGTCTGCGTATCGATGCAGAAGAGGTGGTGGTTGTCCTTCACCCACAGGTGCCGGCTGTTGTCGAAATAGTAGTTGGTCGCCAGGAAGCTCTCGACGGGCAGAATCTTCGAGCGGTCGTACTCCAGCTGGTGGAAGCGGCTGCCGTCGAAGAGGCAGAACATGCCGTCCACCTGCACCAGGATGCGGCCGTCGGGCATCTCCACCACGCGGCGCGCCTGCTCGTTGAACAGCCCGTCGCGGATGCCGTATTTGCGGAACGCAGCGGGCCGGGCCGCGCAGCCCAGACCGAGGGCCAGCAGCAGGACGGCGGACACGAAACGCAGGAAGCGGATAGTCATGGCATTGTTCAGCGGTTGGTCATTAAGCAAAAAACGCCAATTGAAGAAGCCTCCTCCCCGTCAATTAGCGTCGAAAGCGCGTGCGCCCCCATCGGGCGCAAGTAACATCCTTGTCGTTGGCCGACTCCCGGTTGCCGACGACAAGCCGCAGAGAAGGCGGCAAGACCATTTCGGCAAACCTTTCAATGAATGCTGTTTTTTACAGGCTTCATGCAAAGGTAACGCTTTTTGCCGAGATGTCTGGCTTTTTGTTGCGGCAAAATGAGCGCTTCTTGTGCGGCGAGGCCGCAAGTCCCCGTAACACGGGCCGGGGGAAGCGGACGCAAGCCTCCGCACGTCGCTGCCTTTTTACGGACTTTCCACGGAGTCGCCCCATTGGCAGCGCCACATGCCACGGGCGGCCCTATCCCTCCTCCTCGTCCCGGTAGAAGTAGTAGTCTTCATCTATGATCTGTTCATCCGAAACGTCGTCATCGCCCCCAAAGGCTCCGCCTGCCCTCCGGCCATGGCCGCTTGAGGGCTTTCCAAAGAAGCACAAACACACAAAGAGCACGCAGCAGACAACCAGCAATACAACCATCGCCATCAGCGGATTTTCTTTTATTTCCTGCAAAGTTGGCAAATCCCCGCCAGTTTTTCAAGCATCCGGCAACAGAAAAAGACAGCAAACATTTTCGGCGGGCTCCGGACCCACAAGCCGGCCGTCCGCCCGAGGGGGATTCACACGAGCGTGCTAACCTGCCAAACGTATCTTACCCGTGAGCAACTGCTGCATCATGCCTTGCTTCACGGCCTCGTGTTTCGCCTTCCTGGCTTCAAGGACAGTGATTCCGTCGTCCATTATTGGTGAAAATGATGGCGACGGCTTGCTGCTCGGCTATGGACGGAGGAAGACAAATGATAATTTACTGATGCTTGGCCGTTCATTAGAAGCGGCAATAATTCGTCTCGCTGCTTAGTGAGTTCTTCGTTTTCTTGTTGTCTCAATAGTTGTTCGTCAAGCATAGGCTTTACCGCATCTACAAATTTCTTACATATCGTTTCATTAAAACCAAAACGAAAATCTGCTAAATCACCTAAGACAATGTATGGTATAGAAGAGCCATGTTTACCCCCACTATATATGGGTTGAAATAAGTATCTCAATGTGTAATAGAAGAATGAAATGTTACGCACATCTTCATCTAAAACGCAAGCATACGTTCTTTGATACAAATCGAATTTACCATTATAGAAACCAACTCGCCCTGTATAGCTTCCATTTCCAGAAACTAACACAGCATATCCGTCATAAATATATTCGTTAGAAGATATAGGCTCCGGTGCGCAAGAAAAGAACTTGTAACTTCCAGGAATAGCTTTGGACACATCTTTCTTACCTGTGAAAATTCTCATGAAATCCTTGATTTTACAATCTACCCAACTTTTCGGTATCTCACGCTTCAGCTTCTCATTCCACACCATAGCACCGCCGCTTGACTTGTAAGGCTTGCCCTCCTCATTCGGGAAGTCAAACTGCACAAACCAATAGTCATAGAGTTGCTTTGCCATTGACTCTAAAGTGGCATTTATTTGATGGTTGAGTTCAATTTTGCGGTCTATGTCAGAGAGGCATTTTGCAATGTCTCTCTGTTCCCTTAATGAAGGGTGGATTAAAACTTCCATACCTTCCATATTCTCTTTAGTAATGTGTAACATAGTACTACCATGTACACAACCCATAAAAGAGTTTGTCATAAATTTAAGCATATAATAGAGGTATATTTTATCTATCTTGTCTGAATTTATAACTTTCCAAATATGGTAATGGTATATGGTTTTATCTTCATTCCAAATATGAGGTCCAAAGTTACAAGCCCATGCGTACAGTAAATCTCCTTTGTTGCAGTACTTATCTGATTCCAACTCCATATCTGAAAAATACCAAGAGTTGTTACCACCAGATAAGTTGCCGACCCTGACTATTTTGTATTTACCGGACTCTTGCAATTCCGGCTGTAAGTAGGCACGTCCATTGATGAATTTACATAAATCCCCTAACTTATATTTCTTCAATTCCATAGAATTATTCCTTTTTGTTCTGCTGTTGAGCCAACCGCTTTACCTCGTTGATTTCGTCAATCAATTGTTCTGTTGAGGGCAGGTACAGTCTATATTCGCTTGCAAGAATGTTCTTACTGTCCTCGGGCAATGTCATTCGCACCACAGTATCGTTTTTGGCGGTGCAGAGCAGAATGCCTATTGTAGGATTCTCTTCGGGGAGTTTCTCTGTACGGTCGTAATAGTTGACATACATTTGCAGTTGCCCCAAATCCTGATGTGTCAGTTCTCCAGTCTTTAGTTCAATGATGACATGACATTTCAAGAGCCGATTGAAAAAGACGAGGTCGACAAAGAACTCCGTATCTTCGAGCAGAATGCGTTTCTGGCGGGCAACAAACGAGAAACCTTTCCCCATTTCGAGCAGGAAGTCGGCAAGGTGCGATATTATGGCAGACTCCAAGTCTTTCTCATAGTAACTGCTTTCCTTGTGCAAGCCAAGAAATTCAAGCACCATAGGGTCTTTTATTATCTCTGTCGGGCTTTCGGGAATGCGTTCTTTGCGAGCGATTGCCAAAACGCTCTCCTTGTCGTTGCTCATCAGCAGACGCTCATAGAGCATAGAGTTTATCTGACGTTCGGTCTCGCGTCCTGTCCATCCGTTGTTAACCGACTCCAGCTCATAATACTCCCGTTTGTCGGGGTCCGGTATCTGAATCAGCAACCGGTATTGCGTCCAGTTCAATTGGGAACGCAGTGCGTTCCCAATTGGGTATGTCCTGTAAAATTGTCGGCAAAACTTAAGTTGACGGTAACTGAAACCACTTCCAAATTCGGGTTCCAAGCGTTTTGCAAGGTTTTGCAGAATGTAGGCTCCATAGTCAGCACGTTCTTTCCCCTTTTGTTCTTCGTCAAAAATTCGCTTTCCCATTTGCCAATACATCTGCACGCGGCAAAAGTCGACACTTCTCACAGCATTGGCTCTTGACGATTCTATTATCTGACGCGCTTCACTATACAGCGCATCTATGTGTAGTTCTGATATATTGCTCATTTTGCCATTGTCTTTTTATTTATGCCTTTATTCCTTTCCTTTTAACAGAAACATCTGTTATTTCTTGCCCTGTAGCCTTCTCACTTCCTTATCAAAGTCAGAATCTATGCGTTGCATGCGGTTGAAGATGTCATACTCTGCTTCGGCTTTCTCCTTTGCCTGTGCCGCAGATATTTTGCCTTTGTCGGGTAGAATCTGATAGCGGCGGAAAGTGAGGAACTCATTGACACTTGCCGAGAACTGTGACATGTTGAAAGTGTTCTCGCGCTCTACAAGGTCTTCGATATAGTCGAAGAACCCCGTGACGGCACGCTCGAGTTGTCGGATTTCCTTTTCTTGCAGATAGTTCTTGGCGATGCTTACATCCGATTTCAGCACCCGTCCGTCGGGAGCGTTCTTCCAAGTGGTCAGTCCCATGTGGTCTTTGGTATGGTCAGCCTTTGAGTATATGATTTCCGCCGCTGTCTGTCCTGTGATGGCATAGTGGAAAAGGTTTTGTATCATCGCATAAAAATCGCGCGTGGTTGGAGAGTTGCGGTCGTAGTCGGTGCTGCACTCCGCATAGATGTCGGTAATCTGTTGCCAGATGCGCCGCTCACTTGCACGTATAG
>CAVGCV010000003.1:0-236145 GCA_963627995.1 bacterium
TCGCGTCGTGAAATCCCGCCTTTCTCGCCATTTTCTTGGCTTCAAGTAAAATTTTCTGCTTCATTCTCTTGCTTGTTTTGTTTTTGTTCATAAATTTGCACCGGTCAAGGACCACCAGTCTCTGGGTCGTGATGCCATACGCATGAGATGGATGTTAAGCCAAGGAGACACAAGTAGGAGGGGGTAACCCCTCCTTTCTTTGTGTGTTAAAAGAAGCCTTTTAATAAACCTCGATACTTTTCTCTTTTTATTTCTTCTTTTGTGATATTCTTGCATTTACCGAATTTGTTTACGAAAGTGAATCCATTCATCTTAATGTTTTTGCGTTTCAGGTAATCAAGCACATCACAGATTATGCCTTTATCTGCGTTTGTTACTTTAAGTATACAAATTTCTGCTTGTTCAAAAGCATGTTTGACGTCTGTTGCTATTGTGTTTGATTTGACAGACTGAGAACATTTAAAGTCTGCCAATCTCCAAGAGCCTTCAACCTTAACGATGGCATCTGCGGAAATCTTATCTTCATACTCCGGCAAGAAGCAGACAGATATTCCTCCGTTATTAAGGTCTATCGCCATCTGCTTTGTGTTCTTCCATGCGTTTCCTTTCATTGAGCGGTGCTTTTGGTAGTACGCTGTGAAAGCCTTTCCGTTATCGTTTATAGTTGTCGCATTCTTTCCATGTGCCACACTTTCGAGAAGATTGTTTCTCTGTGCCTTTGTCTTGCAGTCTTTCAGACGCTTGAGAATCTCGTCCGAATATGGTTCAAAGTCGCCCATGAACGACGAAGCCCCTTGAGCGTTTTCCAGCCACCACGATATTTGCTCCATCGTCATTTTTGGTGCTTTCGCTTTTGACTTGGCAGCTTTCACGATGCCGTTCATCAGGTTTTCGTTGGGTCTGAGTCCGTCCATCTTCAAGATGCACACGCCCTCAGCTGTGTCCAGTCGGGCAAAATCAAACAGAAAATCGGATGCAGACTTTCCGCTTTGGGCATCGTAATAGCGGAGAGAACCATCGGCAAGCCTTTCGGCAGTGATGACATGTCCTTTGTTCTGCCCATTCCAGTTGAACCATAACTGATAGCGTCCTTCTTCCTTCATCGAATCTCCGAGCGATGCTGCATTTATCTTGTCCTTTACTATCTTCGGAGTCGGGATTGTTCCCTCTTTTGTGACCCATGCAGCCTCCGGCCGTTTGCCAAGTTCGTATGGCATATACCATTCCGTCTTATTGTTGCCGAAGGCTTCTACAGGAAGCCCCCGTCTGCGCAGCTCGTATGCGACCGCTGTACTTTGGCAGTTGGAGGCGTACATTCCGCCTTTATTGTAATGTGGATTCGGGTGCTTCATGTCAGCCTCCTCAAACGTCATCGGCTTTCCGACCTCCACACCGACCGCCTTTGCCACGGTCTCAAGACCGTCCTCCTTGCCGCTGGCCTTCTTCCCTTCCCAGAACTTCCTGTTGTCGTCGAGGAAGGACGGCATGGCCTTGGCGTTCTCTATCCGCTCCCTGTTGTCCGCCACCCACTTGTCGAAAGCTTCGGGCGTGTCCGTCACCTCGTCGGGAAAGCCGCTCTCTCCGTCCCAGTCCCCGAACTCCTCCACGGACGGAAGCACGGGGACTGCATAACACCTGCACCACGGATGCCAGCCCGTGAACTTGAACTCCTTCGGGTAAACGCCCTTGAGGTCGTCGCAGATGTCGGGGACGTGCCGTGAATCCGTGAGCCGTATCTCCACGCCCTTGACGAACGGCAGGGACTTCCATCTGAGGTGGTCTGCCTCACGGTAGGCGGAGTTTATCTCCGTGACGGTCATCCTCCGTGCGTTCTTGTAGCTGCTGCGGTAGATGCCGGCGCCGGGATGGTACGCCTTTGCCGCCTTGGACAGGCGCAAAACCCCGGACTTGTCCCTCACCCTGCGGAACAGGCGCTCCGGCTCGTTGAGGTATTTCCGAACCTTCCTTGAAAGGTCGTCCGCGCTCATGCCCTTCTCCATCGCCGCCTCCACCGAAAGCTCTATCTCCTGCCTGAACTGCTCCGAAAGGTTCCACACCCTCGACGAGAGTTTCTTCGCCCTCTCTGTGCTGTATGAGACAAGATTGTCGTTAAGGGCCGCCGTCCACTTCTCCGCCTTGGAGTCGGGAATGGGGGCATGGCTGCTTGCCCATTTTACAATAGCCGACATCTTCTCGGCGGAGATGCTCCACGAGCTCCTGCTGCTATTCTTGACGTTGGCGGTGAGCAAGTCTGCCATTTCCTGCTGGAGGCTCTCCATCTGACTGGCTGCCATGCCGTAGTCGTCAAAGAAGAAGCTGCCGTCACCCTCATATCCCGTGGCGGCTGCAATGACCACAGCCCTCTTCCTTACGTCGTCGATGATGTCCTTCGCCTTCTTTGCGCGCGAGTTGAGCGATGCCCTGTGCTTCCTGTCGTACTTGTCGAGTTTCATTCAGCCGCATTGAAAATGTCCTCTTTCTCCAGCCTGCGCTTCTCGTCTTCTTCTATCTCCTCAATCTCGGACTTTATGTCGTCTGTAATACCCACGAGCACAACACCCTGCTTCCTCGACATGACGCCACCCTCCACGGCGTTCACGGCATCGGCGATGCGCTTTGCCAAGTCCTCGATGCGGTACGGACGCTGCTCGACCTCCACCTCCAGCGTTTCGGACGCTCCCTTCAGCGACGGCACGAGACTGCCTATCGCGGAAATGAGGAAGTTCACCCTCCTCTGGTAGAACTCGCCCATGTCTTCCCAGTGTCTTGCGCAGGCAAAGGTGGTTGCCATGAACATGAAATCGAAGGCAGTGCCGGATGGCGGCTGCCCCGTCCCCCTCACTTGGTCGAAAGAAATGAGCGGCGTGTTGGTGAGCGAGTAGCATCTCGTCAGAAGGTTGTCGCACTGCGACTTCACCATGTCGCTCGTCTGTGTCCAGTCGAGATAGTACGCCTTGCCTCCGCCCGTAATCTTCAGAAGATGGGACTTTCCGATGTTCTCCGCACCACCTGCGGCAAGGTCGCCCTCCAGTATGAGCTTCGGGAAGAAATTCATCTTGATGGCATCCGACCAGTCCGACGTGAGTGTTTCGAGGCTCTCGCGTGCGCCGCAGATGTTGTGGCACAGTTCCTCGGGACGGTAGGCGTAGATGGAGGGGTTCTTCGAGAATCCGTGCTTGAACGGATAGCCCGGGGAGTACTCCCATGCACCGCTGCTGCCCCTCTGTATCTGATGCACCTCCTCGCCTGTCACAAGCATGAAGCAGTACACCGTGGAAAGGCTTGCCGTCTTGTACTCGTACTCGCGTCCTATCCCGAGGTAGTCGTTGCCGTTGTCGGAGAATATCGGGTACAGCTTGTCGCCTCTGAACGGAGACCACACCTGCATGCGGAGTTTTTCCTTGGGCATGACCTTGATGTCGGCAATGGATGCGATTTTCTTCCATACCTTGCGCCAGAAGCCGCTGGCATCGTAGCGATACCAGTACTCGCACACCTCCTGCTCGGCCAGCCATGCACGCAGCTCGCGCTTGTTCTGGAATCTGAGCTTGTTGTCGTTGAACGTCTTGCGGATTATCCTTACCACGTCCAGTTCCTTCTCGTCCTCGGTGTCCGTGTTCAGCTTCGGCTCATTGCCCACGGTGAACGCCACGTGGATGTTCACGATGTCCTGCTCTATCGGCAGGGCGATGCGTGCCACCGGCTCCGTCTCGAACTCGGCAGGATGCAGGACACCCCTCGAGTCGTAGTATTCTTCTTTGACAAGCGTCTTCATGTCCTTGCGGAATTGCCTGTCGTGGACACGGTGCTGGTCGGCGAACCAGTTTGCCGCCAGTCTCTTTACGTTGGGCATCGGCGTATGCCTCGCATTCTTGATGAATGTTATCCTCTCTTCCCATGTGGGAAGCATGAAGATTTCTTGGATGCTGTTCATGTCGTCGTGTTAAAAATAACCATTGTAAGATTTCCGCCTTTCCATGTTGCGGTACGCGTGGCCAAGGAGTTCCATCCAACATACATACCTAATGCCGTCGATTGCGTGGTTGTAGTTGTCGCAGGGTATGTTGACGAACTGCCCGGTCTTCGGGTTCTGCTGCCACGTGTAGTTCTTGAACTCCTTCCATACGTTGACCGACTTCTCGGTGACGTAGATGTGCTTCAAGCCCTGCATGAAGTCGATGCCGAAAAGGACGGAGTTGCTCCCTTTCGCCACAGGCATCATCGGCAGTCCGGCATTCTGGATTTCCGCTATTTCCCTCGGTTCTGCGTTGTCTGCCCATATCTTGCGTGTCCGTGCGTCAGGAAGGGCTTTTAGCCTGTCGATGATTTCGGGCGTGGTCATCTTTGTCTGATAGCATTCTTCGTCGATATACAGGCAGTCGTCATGGAATCCTACCGTTTCTATGGCCGTGGGGTCGTTCGTGAATCCGAAGTCAATGGCACGCCATTTCCTTTTGACGTAGAACGGCATTTCCTGCACTAAAGAAACCTTCTCGAAGATAAGCCCCTCCAAGGACGCCCTCTCGCCCAGTCCGTAGATTTTCCACTTGCGGACGTCCACCGTGCCGTTCGCGTAGTTCTCCTCCGTCGGCTCGTAGGAGAGAATCTTCCGCTTCATGTTTTCGGGTATGAACGGATTGTCCAGCATCGTGGAGTGGTCGAAGTAGCAGTCCGGCCGATGGCATACATTGTCGTAAATCCAATGCTCCTCCGCCGTGGGGTTGTAGTCCAAGACGGAGAAGTCGGCGCATCGCTGCTCGAGCTGGTCGAAGTCATCCCTGGTGGCCTCCATCGCCTCGTTTATCCAGAATATGTTGCAGGTCAGTCCGTGTAGGCGCTGCTGGTCATCCAAACCGACAAACCAGAACGTCCAATCGTTTATCTTGATGATGTGCGCGGAGTTGTTCACATACACCCTGCCCAAAAGCCCAAGCTCGGCGATGACGGTCTTGAAGTCCTCCCACACCGTAGCGAGCAGCCATGTGCCTTTCTTTCGTGAACAGACAATCCTTTTTCTCTCATCGGAGAGAAGTGCCAGGAATATGAGATACTGGATGAGCGAATACGTTTTGGATGAACGCGACCCTCCCTCAAAGACATACACGTTATACTTGCCCGAAGCATGCGCTTTCATGGCACGGGCAAATACAGGAGTGCAAGTGAAGTTCAGTTCGTTCATCTCTTCTGCTCTTGGAGTTCTGTGTCCTCCTTCTTGTTATAGACTACGTTCACATTGATTTTGCCGATGCTCTTGTCCTCGACCGACACATCCATCTTTTTCATCTGTTGGAGCGTCTTTCTAAATTCGGGGTCGTGATGGAATCGCCAGACGGAGATTGCCTGCATGTTCGGCGGCAGCTCCTGCTCGGTGGTCGTGGTAATGGTTTCGGCGTACGGAACGCCATCCCTGCTGACCGTCTTCCGTTCGGTGGACTGCGTGGTCTTGGTTTTCCACCTGCCACTCGCCACCATGTTGTACACTTCCTTGTACAGGAGGCTCTGCCTGACCCGCGCCCGCGACAATACTTGACATATCAGCATCGAGCGCAGCCTGTTCTCTTGCTCCGTCCATCCATCGTACTGCCCTTTCTTCATGCGCGAGAACACTTCGGGGGCAAGTCCTTCATCGGGTATGCTCTCCACGTCTTCGAGTTCGATGGTTGCGAGGCCATCCTCTGTGGCGGCGTCTATCTTCTCGTTGTTCCTTTCCTCTACGATGCGGCGTATCTCCTCGCCGATGAACCGGGCTATCTCGCAGTCGTTGTAGTCGCGGCTGGCAAGGTTTCCTATCGCGGTGTAGAAGTCCGCGCCGTCATAGTCGAATTTTCTCTGCGCACCCATGGCTTATTCCTCCAGTATTACGTTACAATATTACTCATTGTTCACGCGATGGAGCTTGCCAGCCGCGACATTACATTTAACTCTTTTCGCTACGGTTAAAAGACAGCCGAAAAAGGCCGCTTGCAGGGCTTTCACACCACCGCAAGCGGCCTCATTTTGGCGCTGCTTTCCCTTTTACACGGTGCTGATGTGGTTCAGCAACTCATGCTGGTCGGAGAAGCAATGCTCTTCGGGGATGTAGTCCGCATAGGCAGAATCGCCCTTTGCGCGGTACCTGGTCTCTACGCCGCCGTCATTCGTGCTGACGAAAATGCTGTCAATCTCGAACTCTCGGATTTTGAGCGTTTTCTTGTCGATGGTGCAAACCTTTTCACCGACATTGTACTTTGTCTGTACGTTCATAAGAATGTAGTTTGTGCAGGCTGGTTAGTCCTGCGTTACCTTTGGATTATTTTTCATCTTGTCCGCGTGGCCGAAGTTCACAGAAAGGCTATCGCCATCAAAGAATACACACGCTCCACCTCTTTCCTGAATCCGTGGTGGTTCAAGATAAGCGATTTTGCATTGTTGAAGTAAACGGACACGGAGCTTCTGCTCAATCCCAACACTTCAGCGATGCCTTTTCTCACGCCCTTGCCCGATATATAGTTGCTCACGAACGAGACGGGGCTATACATGAACACAACAAGCAGGATGAAAATGCTGTTGTTGTCTTTGCATTTCGGGTCGCACACCTCCAAGAACCTTTGATATATCGCCGGTATTTCCGAGATGTCAGTCCTCAAGGGCCGTGCTTCCTCCATCTCCACCTTACTGGCCATTAGCCTCTGATGCCGCAGCTTGCGCATCGTCTCTATTTTCTCTGTTATCATCCTGCCATGCCGCACCAAGTCACGCAAAGAGATACTTTTCCCAGATGTCAATGAACTGCCTGCCGCAGTATTCGGCAAGCTCCCCCGTCCTGAAGGCAAGACGAGAACCGTGATGCGCATACGAGTACGATGACGCACTCGTCGCATTCGCATAAGCGACACCGCCATGCGCACCCGCATTGCAATTCCAGCGACCAACGACACGGCACGCTTTCTTCTCATCCTCATCGAGTTCCTCATATTCCTGTTTGGTGTATATGTAGAACCAAGGATAATAGCGGCACTCGTCGCCGTCAAACTCCGGTCGCCATCCCTCGTTGAGAGCCTCTGCGATTACTCTCAGCTTGGCGTAAGCAGGAATATCCTCCGTGCATGTCGCATCGGCAATCGCATAGTAATCGATGACTGCCTGATTGTCGTTTCCGAGGACTGCGACTGCGTCCTCAAAGGTCTTCACTCGCTCCCTGATGTCTTTCGGCGCAAAGAGTTCCTTGCCGAAAAGATGCTCCAACAGCTCCCTGCCGTTGGCATCGGTATTGTTGTACGCCGCAAGTGCCTTTTCGGCGCTTGTCTTCAATTCTTTGTTGTTCATTTGATTTCTTTTTTTTAGGAATTCCCTTTTATCATCGCCCGTCGTTTTCCCGCTCGGCGTATTCCGTCGCGAAGTCCATGAAGTAGACGGTGTCCTCCGCCTCCGCCCCGCCCTCCGGGATGCGGTTGTGGGCCCTCGCCCAGCGTTCCGGCGTGGAGAGCCTGACGGGCAGCTGCCTGTACCACGGCGTGTCGGACTTGAGGGGCACGTAGGAGAGGTCGACCAGCCTCGCGCCGCGCAGGAGCGCGCCGTTCCTGAAGACGACGCGCCATCCTTTCTTGACGACGAGCTCGGTGCAGCGCGTCATCCACGCGGCGCCCACGAACGTGTTGCGGAACGCCTCCTCGTCCATGGGCCGTACGCCCAGCACGTTGCAGGCGTCTTCGTAGGTCTTCACCCTCTCGCGGATGTCGGCCCGGGCTGTCTCCTGTTTCATGTTGCGTTGTTTTTTGGTTGCTTTTGGGTTGTGGTGTGCGGGTCAGCGCCGGCTCCCGCCTGCCAGCGGGACGACGTTGTAGGTCTTGAATCGGTCGAGCACGTTGCCTTTCCGCGTGTCCGGCTTATACCTGATTTGGATGAATCCGCGGCGGGCGGTCTCCTCCAGCAGCGGCATGTCCTCTTCCCTGATTTCAGCGACGGTCTCGCCGTTCACGGTCATGCCGGCCGGGATGCCGAAGCGCTGCCGTATCTTGGCGTTGGCTTCCGCGTTGCGGGTCGCCCAGTAGACTGTGAGCTTTACCATGTCTCGTCTTTTTCGTTTTTTTTTGTTCCTTCCGTTCGTGCGGCTACACGGCGGGGGCGTGACTTTTCGCGCCATTCGTCGGCTTCCTCGTCCTTCCCCTCTGCCCGCAGCCTTGCCTCCTGCATCTCGCAGAACTTCGGCCAAGCGACTGCCCTCTTCCGCGCCTCCTCCCGTTCCGTCTCGCGCTTTTCCTGTTCGCGCCTGTCGTAGGCGTACACCCTTTCTTTGAGGAACGCCCGCAGGGACGTGGTGATGATGAGAGGGTCTATCGAGCCGTAGAACCGTCCATAAGTCCCGGACTTGAATTGGTGGAAGAAGAGCATCAGCTCTGTCACTTTCAGAAAGTGGAAGTCTGTGGCCACCACACTGGCGCAGTCCTCCAGCGGCGTTCCCTGCAGCTTTTCCCTGCATCCGCAGTATTCGGACAGGTTGTAGAGCTGCGCAACAAGCCACATTGTCGGAGCATTGTCGCCATATCCTGCTTTCAGGGCCGCAAGGGTGGGATAGTCGCCGAAGTAACATTCCTCTGCCCGGCCGCAGACCTGCCGCTGGAAATCGGGATTGAAGGCAGCCAGGAACGCTTCCCTGCTCCCGTACCTACTGACGAGCATCGTCCTCTGCTGCAAGTCTGGCAATGATGGCCGCTGCATCTGCCGCTCTTGTCGCAGCCGTTGGATTGTTTTGCCTATTTGTTCCATTGCTGAACTGGTTTTCTTTCGACGCCCATGTGCCCAACCGCCTTTTCACGTCCCACGTCTTCTCAAGCTCGAACCGCATTCTGGAGTGTGACTTGTTGGGCTCTGACCAATAGTCGAAGAATGCCCTCACCATTTCTTTGCCGTACACGCCTGCAAACGGCGCCAAAGTCCTGTAAAAGTCCTCCTTTCTCTCGTCAAGCTTGGCCTGGGGCGCGGAAAAAGAAAGCTCGGCTTTCTTTTTACCCCCTTTAGGGGGTTTTTCTTTTTTGTCTTTCATAAAGAAAGACTCATTATCACTATCATTATCATTATCACTGTGTGGGGGAACTGCATTTGCTGCATTTGCTGCATTTGCTGCATTTGCTGCATTTGCTGCATTTGCTTTACCTCGTTGCATAGCTGCAAACGAACGTTTCTCGCTTGTCTGCCTGTACTTCTCGGCGTCCTTGTCAATCGCGGCTCTCGCAAAGTTGAACGCCAGCATTGCCATCGGTTTGAGGTCGGACAATTTCCCCGAAGTGCCATACTCGATAATGGCCTCGTAAATTTCCAGCCTCACCTCGTCCGGCAATCCGCTGATTGCGTCTTTCCACTCTCTGCGGAACACGAATGATGTCTTTCCCATCAGAAAATAATGTTTGTTAGTTGCCTGTTGTTGGATACCACCGCCCACATGTTCGGCTTTTGCTCGACGAGCTCCAGGTCCTCGACCTTGCCAAACCGATTGAGATTGCCGCACAAGTCCACGACCCACCCCTTGTCCTTCATGGGGGACGGGCGCATCGCCCTGCCGGCAATCTGGTACCAGAGGGAGAGGGATTTGGTCGGACGCGCCATGACGACGGTGTCCAGCTCGGGATAGTCGAAGCCCGTTGTCAGCACGCCGACATTCACGACCGCCTTTATCCTCCCGCTCTTGAAATCCTCCAGGATGCGGTCTCTCTCGCCTTTCGGTGTCTCGCCCGAAACCACTGCGCACCCCTCAATCTCCCTCGCCAGCCGCGCGGCCTCTTCCAAGAACCGGGTGAACACGAGGATTCCGTTCCTCTTCCTTCCCTTGGGCTGCATGAGCCGCCTCGTGATGCCCACCAGCCACGAATAGAAGTCTGCCCTCCTGTATTCGTCCTGCACGGATTTGTCCGTGTAGTCCGCGCCCGTTGAATTGTCCTTCAAGTTCCGCTCGTCCCATCGCGGGCAGGGGGTGTAGAAGTAATCCATCTGTGCGAGGAACCCTGCGTTGAGCAGCGCCCGTATCTGAACATTGTAGATGACCTTTGAGAAGACGCGCGGCCTTGTGCGCGTCAGGAACTTCAGCATCGCGCCAAACGGGCTCGTGGAGAGCCTGTACGGCGTGGCCGTCAGCCCCAGCACCTTGCAGCCCGTTTCCTTGATGAACTCTTCGTACATCCCGCCCCTGGCGTTGACCAGATGGCACTCGTCGATGACAATCTGGTCAAAGTGTCGGAAATGGTCGATGTGATGGATTGCGCTGCCGATGGTGGCGAACGTAATGCGGCTTATCCTCTTTGAGTTGAGCGACGCGGAGTAGACGGAGCAGTCAGTCACGCCGTAACCGCACAGCTTGTCGAAGTTCTGTTGCAGGATTTCCTTGGACGGCTGGAACACAAGCGTGTTGCCTTGCAGCCTGTTGGCGATGTCGGCAATGACCAAACTCTTGCCGCTGCCTGTCGGAAGCACCTCTATCGCGTTCGTCCGTGTCTTGCTCTGGAAGAACGCTACGGCGGCATCTGCCGCCTCCTGCTGGTATGGCCTCAGCTGGTACATGGGCATGGCTGTTCTCTACAATTTTATTCCTTTTTCCTTTTGCAGCATCTCGACACGCGCCCGGTAGTATTTTGTCAGCTGCTCAATCTCGAAATGCGAGTATTTGCAGGGCTGGTGCGCTTTCACCTCCAAGAGGGCGAGACTCCGCGCGCCTATCTTCCTGATGAGGTTCTCCCGGTAGCCGATGAGGTGGTCGGCAGAAAACCTGTTGCAGTAGCGGCATTCGGCATGGCAGTTGTCCTCGTCGAAGCGTGTGCCCATGTGCATGCGGCTATGGAAGTGTCCGCAGTCCGCCTGTCCTATGGGCTTTATCCTGCCGCACGAGATGCAGCGGAATGTGCCGCCCGGCATCGCGTCGCGCAGGCGGATGAACCTCGAGAACGCCGTATCAAGTCTATCTACGAGCGTGGAGAGCGCCGGGGATTTCCGCGACGTCTTCTCTGCCGTTCTCTTCTTCTTGATGTAGTATGGCATGTTGTTCTGATATTTGTGGGCATGACGGAATCGAACCGTCCCTACCGCCGAGGATGCCCATATTCCTGCCACCTTCACAGGCCGCAGGAACCAATCAAGAAAAATTATTGAACATGAGAGCCCAACAATAATCCTCAATGGACCTAAAGGTAGGTCTTGTACCGCTCCACCTCAATCTGCATTGCCGCGATTTCGGCCTCGTTCGTCGGCTCCGGGATGTAAATCCCCGCCTCGCCTGCCGACCAGCTGCGGAACCGCTCGATGGAGAGGTTCATTTCGTCCGTCCGCAGGTCTGCCGAGCTTCTGACGTACCTCACGCGCCCGAGGAACGCGTCCTGCCTCTCGCCGATGAAGAGGTCGGGATTGCAGAGCTTCTTGTAGTACTGCTGCTTTACCCATTCCAGCGTGTTGCCCGTCTGGCTGGCGAAGAAGCCGAGGCACAGATGCAGATAGCTGTTCTGGGACAGTGTGCGCTTTGGCTTCTTTTCCGTCAGCTCTATCGCGCACCCCCTCTTGGCAAGCATCTCCAGCCTTGCCCTTGCGTTCTGCACGTCGAGCGGATTCCTCAGGTCGTACAGCATGGGGTCAGAATGGCAGCCCGTTGCCGGCGGCCTGCTGCGGCTGGGCGGATTGCGGAGGGTACTGCGGAGGGTTCTGCGGCGCTTGCTGCGAGTAGTAGCCCTGTTGGGGTTGGCAGGAAGGTTGAGGAGGATATTGCGGCTGTGGAGCGCAGGCAGGTTGCGGTTGAACCTGCCCGGCCACAAGCGGCTCGATGCGGAAGCCCCGCAGGGAAGTGAAGAACTTTTCCTCCTGCGTGTTGCGGTCGGTGTACTTCACGCCCGATATGTCGAAGCGAATCCTCACCCTGTCGCCCTGCCTGAACCTGTCGAGCTCCGCGCACCCCCTGTTCGCGAAGTCGAACGTGGGGTAGTTCGGCTCGAACTCTTCGCCCGTGTTCTGGTCGAACCGCTTTTGGACGAGGGTGACGGAACGGCGCTGCAGCGTGCCGCCGCTCCTTGTGCTGATGTTTTCGGTCGCGCCAATCCTGTACACGTTGCCGATGATTTCGTAAGCCATGTTCTATCTGATTGTCAGTTTGAGTGATTCCTTTGTCGTCGTGGCCGTGGTGTACTGCCCGTAGATGTCCGCGTGCTCCGCCTTGAACCTCTTGCTGTCGAAGGTCTCGCGCAGCGAGGGGGCCACCCTCGTGATGAGGACGTTGCCCGTGTCGAAGGTCTTGTCGTTGTTCTCCACCATCCTTGCGAGGATTTCGGACTTGATGGCGTCGTATTCCTCCGTCAGCTCCCTGATCCGCCTGCCGATGGCGCAGAGCGCCGCCTCGTTCTTGGCGATGTAGTCGGGAAAGGCGGGGGAGTAGTCGAATGCCGCGTCTCTCTGGTCGGCCTCAATGAGTGCCCTTACCTCTGCGTCCGAATGCCGCTCCACCTCTATGAGCTGGGCGATGTCGCCGCGCAGCCATACGGCGAGCAGCCTGCGCACCCTGACGTGGGGGTTGTTCTTCTCGAAAAAGTGCGCGCAGACGGACAGCTGCCACGACACGCTCTCCTTGTCGAGCCTGCTCGTGGTCTTGTAGTCGGCCAGCTCCACGATGTTGTCCTCCGCCTCGTAGACCGCGTCGATGTTGGTGGCGTAGTGCTCGAGGTCGCTCACCGTGTACTCGCTCTCGAGGAACTTCAGGCCGTTGGCCTCTTTCAGCCGGACGTAGTTCCTGCCCTCCTCGGTCGAGGGCTCCACGCCGAGCGTCTCGTGCAGCTCGATGTCCTCGTGCACGTTCGAGCCGCGCTCCGCCGCGCGGCGGAGGATGTGCCGCGGGATGCCCTTGTACTTGTCGGGGAACAGCCGGCGGATGAGCGTGCCCGTGATGCCGCTGTACACGTCGCCCGTCTCGGTGTTGGTGTAGGTGTGCCGCTCTTGGTCGAACTGCACGGGGATGGGGTTCAGCCTTGTCATGTCGCCTGTCGCTTTTGGTTACTTCTCGTTCGAGTTGCGGATGCCGAGCGCCTTGCGCCTGGCCGTGAGGGCCTCGATGAACGCCCGCATGGCGTGGAGCGAGGGGTTGTCGTTGTATATGCGCGCGAGGTCTTCTTTCGTCGCCGCCTGCTGGATGTCCGGGGCCGCGTACCACTGGAAGATTTCCTCCGGCGTCATCTCGCCGCCCTGCGCCTGCCGCGGCGCGTGCCCCACGGACGTGCCGAGGGCGTCGGCGTCCTTGGCGTCGTCGATGGCGAACAGGCCGTTGAGGGCGTACTTGCGGGCGTAGGAGCTGGCCGCGCCCGTGACTTGGCTCGCGTCCATGCCCGCCTTGGCCACCTCCTCGCGCGCCGACGCCTTCACGCTGAACCTTTCGCCCGCGGAATTGATGATTGTCGCCGTAGCCTCGATGTAGACCCTCGTGCCGCTGTAGGAGCTGGCCGTGCCTTTCTTCGTGTCCTGGGCGCTGTGGGTGTAGGCCGCGCCCACCTCCCTCACCTCGTCGCTCAGAAGGAGCACGCATCCGTGCTTCCTCAGCAGGGGCTTCACGGCCGCGAGGATGTCCTCGCAGGAGCGGTACCTGTACTTGCCGAACGCGTTGTACTGCCCCTTGGGGGCGTTGAGCGTACCTTGGATTTCGATTAGCTCTTTCATGTCTCAATTGTCTTGATTGTTGCACATTTCTTTCAGCTTCATGGAGCTGATGAGGCTCTTGATGTCCGACAGCGAGTACCACGCGGCCGCGTTCTGGCGGCCGCCGCTCTTGGTTCTCGTGAGCAGCCCCGCGTCCACCCACTTGCGGAGCATGGCGGGACGGTACCCGTACCGGGCGATGTACCGCTTTGCGTCCGCCTGCCTGATGCGGTCGGAGAGGGGGTCGGCGTGCCTGATGTAGCTCTGCACCCCCGCGTCCACCGCCTGCTTCGTCCAGTCGAAGAGCTGCTGGAGCGATATTTCCATGTACATGGGCCTCTTGGTCTTGGTGGTTAGTCGAACCTGTGGAACACCCAGGCCATCGCCGCGCCCGCCGCGCACGTGCCGTAGTGCCACCACGCGCCCCATCCGACGGCGCACGCCAGGGAGGAGGCGGCCAGCAGCGCGCACGCGACCGCGAGGGGGTTTCTCATGAACTTGCCCATGCTACGCCGCGTTCAGGAAGTCCTCGCACTCTTTCTCGAAGTCCGCCGGCACCGCGGCCTCTTCCTCGCTGCCGGAGCCCTCGTCGTAGATTCTCGCCGTGAGCCCCACGCTCGCCTCCCGCAGGGTCTCGACGTACGCGCCCGTGCCGTTCATGTAGCCGCAGCGGTAGTCGTCCTCGACGTAGCCGTCCAGCTCGAGCCAGCCCCGCGCGTTGACGGTGAGCCTCTCGTCAATGGCGACCTCGATGTCGAAGACGCCGCCCTCTTCGTGTATGTCCGCGAGCGCGACAAGCACCTTGTCGCGCTGCTCTCTCGTCAGCTCTATCGTCCTCATGCCGTTCCTACCTTATCCGGGTTATCACCTGCTCGCCCGTCTTGGTGGTCGTGCTGAAGACGTAGCCTTTCTCCTTGAGCTCGCAGCAGGTCTTGATGACCGTCTGCCTGCTGTACCTCTCCGGGGCGATGCGGGTCTCGCCCACCGACATCGCGGTCAGCGCGTCGGAAAGGTTCGCCGTCGTAAGTCGTTTGATTTCCATGTCTTGTCGTTTTAATTACTTTTCCGTAACTTCATGGCGCAAAGATACGCATTTGCTTATTACTTGATAAGCATTTGCGTAAAATATTTATACAATTAACATTTATTAACAAAGTGATTTGAGCATGGAAACGATTAACGACCGAATGGAAATGCTTGTCAATCAGAAATTTGGCGGCAACAAGGCGGCTTTTGCAAAGGCTATCAATCTGTCACCAACTATGATGTCAAGCTATCTTGGCAACAAGCGTCGCAGCAAGCCTTCGGTGGACATGGTGGCGAAAATCATCCGGGTGCTTGATGTGGATGCCCGGTGGCTGATAACGGGGGAGAGCGACGGCAAGGTGGGGAACGCGGTTGAGACGAGCGGCGACTTCAGCCCCGCGTCGATGAACGGCGACGTGTCGGTGGGCGCGGACGCCGTGCTGGCAGAGCGCGTGAGGTCGCTGGAAGCATTGTTGGCCGAGAAGGAGCGGCTGATTAAGGTCTTGATGGAGAGGAAATGAAGGGGAGAAAAGGCCTGCGCCCAGGGGGCGATTACCGCGGAATTTCCGCAAGAGGCAATTGTAAATAGTGTTTAACATGCTGAGACACAAGCGTTAGCAATGAAATCCGCGTTCCGCGTGATGTTCTGACGCTTCCGCCGGGCTGGCGGTGCGCCGGCCGCGATGTTCCGCCGCACGGGAAGGATGCTTCCCGCGCGGCGGATTTTTTTGCGCCGCGCCGGCGGGGGGGCGGGAAGGACGCCGTATGCCGCGGCGCGCGGCGCGGAGGAGCGGGGAGGGCGGCGCGGGGGAAATCTGGTGGCGGTGCGGGGGAAAAAACGATGGCTGCGCGGGGGAAAGTCTGCGGCTGCGCAGAGAGAAGTTGCCGCTGGCGCGGAGAAATGTGCAAACCGCGTCGTGATTTGTAGAAGTCGCGTCGTGATTTGCAAGAACCGCGTCGTAGTTTGCAGGAATCGCGACGTGGTTTTGAGTTTTCGGTGCGGCGGCGGTTTTTTTTCGGTGCGGAGCCACAGGTTTTTCGGTGCGGCGGCGGTTTTTTTTCGGTGCGGGGCCGCAGGTTTTCCAGTGCGCTGGCGGTGGCTTTTCGGTGCGGGGCCGCAGGTTTTTCGGTGCGGCGGCGGGGATTTTTCGGTGCGGGGTCGCAGGTTTTCCAGTGCGGTGGCGGTGGCTTTTCGGTGCGGAGCCGCAGGTTTCTCGGTGCGTCGGGCGCGCTGCCTTGCCGCGGCGTGGCGTGCGGGGCTCTGCGGCGGCGGGGGCCGGGGCGGGCGATTTGGGGCGGCGGCGTTCGTTTTTCTGCGTCGGAATCGGTACCTTTGCGTGGAAATAAGGCTACGTACATGGGTATCGACAAGCGCGCGCTGAAGGTTTACAAGGCGTCGGCTGGGAGCGGGAAGACTTTCACGCTGGCGGTGGAATACATCAAGCTGGTCGTCCGCGACACGGACGCGTACCGCCGCATCCTCGCGGTGACGTTCACGAACAAGGCCACTGCGGAGATGAAGCTGCGCATCCTCGGCCAGCTCTACGGCATAGGCCACGGGCTGGCGGGGAGCGAGGGCTACCTGGCGCAGCTGCGTGCCGACGCGGAGATTGCGCGGCGCTTCCCGACGGACGAGGCGATACGGGGCCGGGCGCTGGAGGCGCTGGAGCGGATGATGCACGACTTCGGCCGTTTCCGCATCGAGACGATCGACTCGTTCTTCCAGTCCGTGGTGCGCGAGCTGGCGCGCGAGCTGAACCTCACGGCCAACCTCCGCGTGGACCTCAACGACGCCGAGGTGCTGGCCGAGGCGGTGCGCAGCCTGGTGGACGGCCTGCCGCGCGACCCCGCGCTGCTCGAGCTGGTGTTCGGGCTGATATGCGAGAGGATTGGGCAGGGCGAGAACTGGCGCATCGACGGCGAGATGGTGAGGTTCGGGCGCAACATCTTCAACGAGAAGTACCTGGCGGACGGGAAGCGGCTGCGCGCGGCGCTGCGGCAGGAGGGGCGCGTGGCCGCCTACCGGCAGGCGCTGCGGCGCGAGCGGGCGCGGGCGGAGGAGCGGCTGCGGGGCATCGGCGCGGCGTTTGTCGGCGTGTGCGGCGAGGCCGGCGTCGACGCTTCCTGCCTGTGCGGCGGCAACGGCCCGGGGGGCATCTACGCGTTCTTCGCGAAGCTGGCCGGCGGGAAGCGGCCGTCCCTGTCGCCCACGGTGCTGTCGTTCGCGTCGGGGGCGAGGCCGTGGCTGTCCAAGAAGGGCGAGATGGCGGGCTGCGGGGGGGCGGTGGACGGGCGGCTGCGCCCCCTGCTCCGGGAGGCGGTGGCGTGCTACCGCACGCTCGGCACGGCGGAGGCGGTGCTGCGCCATGTGGGCCAGCTGCTCCTCATCGGGCGCGTGGACGAGCGCGTCCGGCAGCTCAACGCCGACGCGAACCGCTTCCTGCTGGCCGACACCGCGCACTTGCTGAGCGAGCTGATTGAGGACAGCGACGTCCCGTTCATCTATGAGCGGACGGGCGCGCGCTTCTCCCACATCATGATAGACGAGTTCCAGGACACTTCGGCGCTGCAGTGGGAGAACTTCGTCCCGCTGCTGCAGAACAGCCTCTCCACGGGCAGCGAGTCGCTGATTGTGGGCGACGTGAAGCAGAGCATCTACCGCTGGCGCAACAGCGACTGGAACATTCTGAACGCCATCGGGGAGCACCCGCTGTTCGCCGGGCGCATCGAGCTGCTTCCCCTGCAGACGAACTACCGCAGCGGCGGGCGGATTGTGGACTTCAACAACGGTTTCTTCGCGCGGGCGGCGGACGAGCTCTCGGCCATGTACGAGGCGAGGACGGGGCGGGGCAGCGACACGCTGCGGCGTGCCTACGCCGAGGCCGAGGTGCGGCAGCGCAAGCGCGAGGAGGCCGACGTGTCGGGCTACGTGCGCGTGGAGCTGCTGGAGCGTGCGGAGGGCGAGCCTGCCTCCGTCGGGGAGCTGGAGCTTGCCCGGCTTGCCGAGGGCGTGCGCGGGCTGCGCGGGGCCGGCGTGGCCTACGGCGACATGGCCATCCTGGTGCGCACCAAGGGCCACATCGCGGCCATCTGCGCCTACTTGGCGGGCGCGCTGCGCGACCCCTCGCTGCGCGTGGTGAGCGACGAGGCGTTCCGCCTGGATGCGTCGCCGGCGCTGCAGGTGCTGGTCGGCGCGCTGAACGTGGTGGCCAGTCCCGACGACCGCTATCTCCGCACGCTGCTGCTCTGCCGCTACCGCGCCGTGTCGGCGGGGGGCGCCGGCGGCATGGGGCTCGACGCGCTGCTGCGGCTCGACCGCCGCGCGCAGGACGCGCTGCTGCCGCCGGGGTTCGCCGGCCACGAGGCCGAGCTGGCGGTGGTGCCGCTTTTCGAGCTGTGCGAGCGGCTCTACGTGTGCTTCGGGCTGGAGCGCGTGGCGGGTCAGGACGCCTACCTGCACGCGTTCTTCGACCAGCTGTCGGCGTACCTGCGGGACAACGCCTCCGACATCGCGGCGTTCCTGCGCTGCTGGGACGAGACGCTCCGTGCGCAGACCATTCCCAACGCCACGGCGGACGGCATCCGCGTCATGACCATCCACAAGTCGAAGGGGCTGCAGTTCCACACCGTCATCGTGCCGTTCTGCGAGTGGAAGTTCAAGAACGCGGCCAAGGCCCCGCTGCTGTGGTGCGAGCCGCACGAGGCGCCGTTCGACGGACTTCCGCTGCTGCCCGTGAAGGACGAGGCCGCGCTGGCGCAGACGGCGTTCGCCGACGACTATGCCGACGAGCTGCTGAAGACCTATGTCGACAACGTGAACCTCGTGTACGTGGCGTTCACCCGCGCCGAGAAGAACCTGCTCGTCATCGCCGGGCGCGACAGGCCGAAGAAGCGGGGGGAGGAGGGGCGCCCGGAGGACGTGTTCCACCTGGTGCGCGCCTGCGTTCCGGCCCCGGCGCCGTGCGGGGACGCGGGCGTGGGGCTCTCGGCCTACTGCTGCGGCGAGATGGTGGCGAGCGGCGTGGCGGGGCGTGGCGTGGCGGACGACGGCAACGTGCTGACGCGCGCGCCGGAGAGCGCCGACGCTCCCTTCTTCTGCGGCGGGGCGCGCGTGGAGTTCCGCCAGTCGAACCAGTCGGCCGCCTTTGTCGGCGGCGGGGAGGAGGGCGGCGGGCGGTCGGACTACGTGGACGACGGCCTTGTCTTCCACAGCCTGCTGGCCGACATCCGGCGCCCCGCGGACATCGACCGCGCGCTCGCGCGGCTCGGCATGGAGGGGTGCATCGCGTCGGCCGAGCACGCCGCGCGCATCCGCCGGCTGGTGGCCGGGGCCTTGTCCGACACGGCGGCCGCGCGGTGGTTCGACGCGCGCTGGACGGTGCTGAACGAGCGCAGCATCGTCTGCCGGGGCGACGGCGGCGGCGTGGTGGAGCGCCGTCCCGACCGCGTGATTACGGACGGGCGGGAGACCGTCGTCATCGACTACAAGACGGGTCGGCAGTCGCCGCTCCACGCCGCCCAAGTGCACGGCTACGTGGAGCTGCTCCGGCAGATGGGCTACCCGCGCGTGAGCGGCTACCTGTGGTACGTCCGCCGGGGCGACATCGTGCGCGTGGACTGAGCGCGCGCGGCGCGGGCAGCGCCTTTTTTTCATCCAAAAACCGAACATTCGCATGCAATCGTTTCTCCACTACGTGGCCGACGACCTCTACCGGAAGTGCGGCGGCCGCCTCGACAATGTCACGGTCGTGTTTCCCAACAAGCGCGCCAGCCTCTTCTTCAACCAGCGCCTCGCTGACGTTGCCGGCCGCCCCGTGTGGTCGCCGCGCTACGCCGCCGTGGGCGACTTGTTCCGCTCGATGTCCGCGCTCGACGTGGCCGACCCCATCTTGCTCGTCTGCCGGCTCTACGACGTTTACCGCCGCGTCACCGGGACGGACGAGCCGCTCGACAAGTTCTACTCTTGGGGAATGATGATGCTGGCGGACTTCGAGGACATCGACAACAACCTCGCGCGGGCGGACAAGCTCTTCGAAAACGTCACGGACTTGGAGACGCTGACCGGCTACGACTTCCTCTCGGAGCGGCAGCGCGACGCGCTGAGGCGGTATTTCCAGAACTTCGACGCAGGGGCTCGCACGCAGCTGAAGCAGCGTTTCCTCGCCCTGTGGAACCACCTGCCGCGCATCTACGACGAGTTCCGCGCTGCGCTGCGCGCCGACGGGCTCGCCTACGAGGGCATGCTCAAGCGCGACGTGGCGGAGCGGCTCGCCGCCTGTCCGGCGGTGGAGGGCGGACGCTACGCCATCGTGGGGTTCAACGTGCTGAACGAGACCGAGCGCCGCCTGTTCCTCCACTTGAAAGGGCAGGGGCGCGCCGTGTTCTACTGGGACTACGACGAGGCGTACGCCGAGGGCGCGAACGAGGCCGGGAGGTTCGTCAGGGAGAACATCCGCACGTTTGGCAACGAGCTGGCCGGCTGCCCCGGGTGCTTCGACAACTTTGCGCGTCCGAAGCGCGTCGTCTTCGTCTCCGCGCCCACGGAGAGCGCGCAAGCCCGGTATGCGGGCGGATGGCTGCGCGACCACGCGGCCGACGGCGCGCCGCTGAACGAGACGGCCGTCGTGCTGTGCAACGAGCACGCGCTGCAGTCGGTGCTCCACGCCGTGCCGTCGGGGCTGACGCTCAATGTCACGATGGGCTTTCCGCTGCGCCAGACGCCCGTCGCCAGCTTTGTCGGCGCGCTGCTGGACTTGCAGCTGGCCGGCACGTCGGGGACGGCGTGGCGCTACGGGCAGGCCGCCGCCGTGCTGCGCCATCCCTACACGGCGCGCGTGGCCGGCGAGGACGCGCGCCGTGTCCTGTGTGGCATCAGGGCCTCGAACAACCTGTTTCCGCAGGACGAGCTGTTCGGCGGCAACGACTTCCTGCGGCGCGTGTTCGCGCGCCACGCCGACAACGCCTCGCTGCTGCGCTACCTTGCCGACATGGTCCGGGCGGTGGGGGCGAGCTACAAGGGCGCGGACGCGGCGCGCGGCGGCTTCGACGAGCAGCTCTACGCGGAGAGCGTGTTCTCTGCTTTCACCGCCATCAACCGTCTCATCGACATTGAGCGGACGGGGCTGCTGCGCATGAGGCGCGAGGGCCTGGCGCGGCTGCTGCGCCAAGTCGTGGGGGAGCGGAGCGTCCCGTTCCACGGCGAGCCGGCCGTGGGGGTGCAGGTGATGGGGCTGCTGGAGACGCGCAACCTCGACTTCCGCAACGTCGTTGTGCTGGGCGCGAACGACGAGAACCTGCCGGGGGCGGAGCGCCGCAGCTCGCTCATCCCGTACACGCTGCGCGAGGCCTACGGCATGACGACCATCGAGCGGCAGACGAGCCTCTACGCCTATTACTTCTACCGCCTGCTGCAGCGCGCCGAGAACGTGGCGCTGGCGTACAGCAACGCCACCGAGGGCTTGTCGCGGGGCGAGATGTCGCGCTTCATGATGCAGCTGCTGACGACGGGCAATCCCCGGCTGAAGACGCAGGTGCGGCTGCTGACGCTCACTTCCGGCAGCGAGCCTGCGGAGCCGGAGCCGCTGGAGGTGGCGAAGTCGGAGCAGGTGGTGCGCGAATTGAAGGAACGCTTTCACGAAAACATTCTTTCTCCGTCGGCCATAAACAGTTACATAGACTGCGGCCTTCGGTTTTACTTTCGCTACGTGGCTGGGCTGAAGGTGGAGGACGAGGTGGCGGACGAGGTGGGCAACGACGTGTTCGGCACCATCTTCCACGACTGCATGGAGCGCGTTTACCGCGGCATCGGGGTGGGGCGCGAGATTCAGGCCGCCACGCTGCTGGGCCTGGCGGAGAACAGGGCGTTTGTGGGGGAGCTGGTGGACGAGGGGTTCCGGAGGCACTTCTTCAGGATTCCCGACGGGGCGGCCCGGCGTCCGCTCCGCTATAACGGGGAGCAGGAGCTGAACCGCCGGGTGCTGATGGCTTACGTCGAAAACCAGTTGAAGTACGACGCGACCCTCTGCCCGATGTCCGTCGTGGGGCTGGAGGACAAGCGCTACACGATGCGCGTCCGCGTGGGCGACACGGACGTGCTGCTGGGCGGCACCATCGACCGCATGGACCTCGTGTCCGTCGCGGGCGACGACGGCGTGCCTGTGCGGCAGCTGCGCGTTGTTGATTACAAGACCAGCTCGGCGGCCAAGAGCGCCGAGAGCGTGGAGCAGCTGTTCGACGGCAGTCAGGCGTCAAGGGCGACGCACGTGCTGCAGGCGTTCTATTACTCGCACATCGTGTGCCAGGACACTAACCTTGCCGCGCTCGGAGCGCAGCTCGACGGCTTCCACCTGCTCGACGCGACGCGCAAGGGGGAGCGCGGCATTGCCGTGGCTCCGGCGCTGATGTACATCAAGCTGGCCGGTGGAAGGCAGGGCGACGACGGCGCGTCCGTTGTCAGGATAGGCTCGAGGGGCGGCAAGAGCGCCATCACGGACTACGCCGCCCAGTGCCAGGATGTGTTCGGCGAGCGGCTCATGCGCTGCATCGCCGAGATTTTCTCGCCCGACGTCCCGTTTCGCCAGGCGGCTGGCGACGCGCCGTGCAAGTACTGCGACTTCGTCGAGCTGTGCGGCAGACATCCGAAGAAGGACAACTGAGCGCGGCACTTCCGCGCCTTTCCCCGCCTTGGCGCGCAGGTGCGTGGGCTGCCGTCCTGCGCTGCTTCCTCTTCTTGTCCTGCGCTTCCCCTCTCGCCGGCCTGTGCCGTTCCGTTCGCAAGCCTCCGCCGTTTCCACCGCGGCCCTGCGCCGCTTCTCTTGCCCGTCGGCATCGCTATTGGACGGCATGCGCGGTGTCCGCGGACGTCCGGCGCCGCCATTATTCAATCGGAAGATGGGGAGAATGTGTCACCGTTTTTGTATTTTTGCACGAAAATAGCAGTGCAGACAATGATGAAGCTCCTCACGGCGTCGCAAGCGCGGCAGCTCGATGTCCACACGATGGAAAACGAACCGATTGCGTCGGTTGACTTGATGGAACGCGCGGCACGGGCTTTTGTCGGGCGTTTCGAGCAGGAATGGCCGGCGGACGCTCCCGTGGTGGTGTTTGCGGGGCCGGGCAACAACGGCGGCGACGCGCTGGCCGTGTCGCGGCTGTTGGCGGCGGACGGCTACGAGGTGGAGGCCTACCTCTTCGGCGGCGGCCGCCAGCTGACGGCCGACTGCCGCGCCAACCGCGACCGGCTGCGCGGCTGCGCGGGCGTGCGCTTGGTGGAGGTGACGAGCCAGTTCGTGCCGCCACTGCTCGACGCGCGCCACGTGGTGGTGGACGGCCTGTTCGGGACGGGGCTGAGCCGCCCGCTGGAAGGCGGCTTTGCGGCGGTGGTGAAATACATCAACGCGTCGGCGGCCCGCGTCGTGTCCATCGACGTGCCGTCGGGGCTGATGACCGAGGACAACGCCGGCAATGTGCGCAGTCATGTGGTGCGCGCCGACCGCACGCTGACGTTCCAGTTCCCGAAGCTGGCGTTTCTCTTTGCCGAGAACGCCGAGTGCGTGGGGCGTTGGTCGGTGCTGGACATCGGCGTCGTCGACCCCATGGACGAACTCTCGGACACGCCCTACACGCTGACGGGCGAGGCGGATGCGCGCGGCCTGCTGAGGCCGCGCCCGAAGTTCGCGCACAAGGGCAGCATGGGCCATGCGCTGCTCGTGGCCGGGCAGCGGGGCATGGCTGGCGCGGCCGTGCTGTCGGCGTCGGCCTGCCTGCGCGCCGGCGTGGGCAAGCTGACGGTGCGGACGCAGGAGGCCAACCGGACGATTCTGCAGATGCGCGTGCCCGAGGCCGTGCTGGACGTGGAGCCGTCGGCCGACTGGCTGTGCGGCGACATCCAGACGGGCGGCTACGACGCCGTGGCCATCGGGCCGGGCATCGGCACGGAGCCTGACACGGCGGCGGCGCTGCGCCACTTGATGGAAATCTCGAACTGCCCGCTCGTGCTGGACGCCGACGCGCTGAACATCCTGGCGCAGCACCGCGACTGGCTGGCCCTGCTGCCCGCCCATTCCGTGCTGACTCCGCACCGTGGCGAGCTGGAGCGACTGCTGGGGCGGCGGATGGACGACCACGGGCTGCTGCAGGCGGCGCGGACGATGGCTGCCGAGCTGCAAGTGCTCGTGGTGCTGAAAGGCGCGTACTCGGCCGTCGTTTCCCCCGACGGGCGCGTGCGCTTCAACACCACGGGAAATCCGGGGATGGCAACGGCGGGCAGTGGCGACGTGCTGACGGGCATCGTGGCCGCACTGCTGGCGCGGGGCTATGCCGCCGCCGACGCGGCCTGCCTGGGCGTTTGCCTGCATGGGCTGGCGGGCGACTGCGCCGCGCGGCGGACGGGCGAGGAGAGCCTGGTGGCCTCGGACATCGTGGCCGGTCTGCCGGAGGCTTTCCTGCGTTTGGAAAACAAACAGTAACAAATCGACATACGATGAGAAAGTGTGCTTTATTCTTGGCGGCGGCGTGCGGATTCCTTCTCTCCGGGGCGCAGACGCAGGTAGCCCGTTTCAATCCCGGCAGCACGGCCGAGGGGGTGACGTATGCCTTGCCGCGCACCCGGCTGCGCGTGAAGGCGGAGGCGATGAAAACCACCTACACACCGGGCGAGTTCGCCCGCTACGCCGAACGCTACCTGCACATGGGCAGCGTGGCGACGGAGGCGCGGACGGAGTATCGGCTGCTGCGGCTGTCGGTGGGCGCGGAGGGCGTGGCGGACACGGCGAAGATGTACTCCGTGCGCCTGAAGGGCAAGACGGTGGCCCCGCTCGTCACACTGGACGAGACGGGCATCCTGCTCGCCATCAACGGCGGGGAGGACTTGCGGAAGGCCGCGCCCGCACCGCGCGGTGCATCTGCGCGCGGCACGAACAGGCTGGACGCGCGCCAGTACCTGACGGAGGACATACTCGCGGCAACGTCGTCGGCCAAGATGGCGGAGCTCACGGCGGCGGAGATTTACGACATCCGCGAGAGCAAAAATGCCATCATGCGCGGACAGGTGGACGCGATGCCGAAGGACGGGGAGTCGCTGAGGATAGTGCTCGGACAGCTCGACCGCCAGGAGAAGGCGCTGCTTCAGCTGTTCGTCGGGTTCACCGACACGCTCGAGTTGGAGAAGGACTTCGAGCTGGTGCCCGCCGGCGACGTGGAACGGCAGGTGCTGTTCCGCTTCTCGACGAAACTCGGATTCGTGGATGCGGACGATTTGAGCGGCGCTCCTTATTATATAAGCGTGCAGGACCGGCACTCCGTGCCTGTTCCCGACGCTGCGTCCGTTGCGAGACGGAAGCTGGAGGGCATCGTGTACAATTTGCCCGGAAGCGCGGCGGTGGTGCTTTCCGACGGGTACGGAACGATGCTGGAACAGTCGGTGGCCGTCGCGCAGTTCGGGACGGTGGACGTGTTGCCCGGCACGCTCTTCAACAAGGATTCGTCCGTGAAGGTGACGTTCAGTCCGGCCACGGGGGGAATCGTCCGCTTGGAGCAGTAGGGCCGTCCGCCGCGAGGCTGGCGAAAGAGCAGGGGGAGTCCGTTGCGGCAGTGCGGCGGGCTCCCCCTTCCTGTGCGGCGGATTCCCCCTTGCTGTGCGGCGCGGCCTTGCCGGCGGTGCGCCTCCTCCTCCGTCCGTCAGAAGGCTTCGCGGAAAACGACCGTCCCGGACAGCCGCTGCTTCCGCAGTGGCCGCCCGGGACGGCTTCGTCGTGTCGGCTTGTGCTTAGAACTGCATTTGCGCCATGCGCACGTAGGTGTTGTAGCGGCGCTGCGCTGCCTTTTTCGCCGCGTCGAAGAGTTCCTGTGCTTCTGCCGGCTTCACTTTCTTGAGCGAGAGGTAACGGACTTCGCCTTCGAGGAACTCTTGGAACTTGTCCCAGTTCGGTTCTTTCGAGTCGAGTTGGAACGGATTCTTTCCTTGTTCTTCGAGGCGCGGGTCGTAGCGCCACAGATGCCAGTAGCCACATGCCACGGCCTTGGCTTCTTCGGCCTGGCTCTTGCCCATGCCTCCCTTTGCCTTCAAGCCGTGGTTGATGCACGGAGCGTAGGCGATGACGAGGGACGGGCCGGGGTATGCCTCTGCCTCGCGGATGGCCTTCAGGCACTGCGCGTTGTCGGCTCCCATCGCGATTTGGGCGACATAAACGTAGCCATAGGTGGACTGCATGAGGCCGAGGTCTTTCTTCTGGATGCGCTTTCCGCCGGCGGCGAACTGCGCGATGGCGCCGATGGGCGTGGCTTTCGACGACTGGCCGCCTGTGTTGGAGTAGACCTCTGTGTCGATAACGAAGATGTTCACGTCCTCACCCGATGCCAGCACGTGGTCGAGACCGCCGTAGCCAATGTCGTAAGACGCGCCGTCGCCGCCGATAATCCACTGGCTGCGCTTTACAAGGTAGTGGTCGAGACTCAGCAGCTCCTTGCAAACCGGACAGCCCGCCTGCGCGCCGTTGGCGATGTGTGGCTTCAGCTGCGCTGCGATGCGCTTCGTCTCGTCTGCGTCCTCTTTCTTCTCAATCCACTCTGTCGCGAGCGCCTTGAACGCTTCCGGGCACGCTTCGCTGGCGGTCGCCTCCTCCAGCAGCATCGCCACGCGGCTCTTCATCTTCTTGTTGGCGAGCGCCATGCCGAGCCCGTATTCGCAGAAGTCTTCGAACAGGGAGTTCGACCATGCCGGTCCCTGTCCCTTTGCATTCTTGCAATAGGGCGTCGAGGGTATGGAGCCCGAGTAGATGGATGAGCAGCCCGTGGCGTTTGCAACCATCTCGCGGTCGCCGAAGAGTTGGCTGATGAGCTTCACGTAGGGCGTTTCGCCGCAACCCGAGCAGGCGCCTGAGAACTCGAACAGCGGCTGCGCGAACTGGCTTACGCGCGGATTGGCCTTCACGTCGATGAGGTCCTGCTTCGTCGCGACGTTCTTCACGCAGTAGTCCCAGTTCTTCGCTTCGGGAAGCTCGCCCTCAAGCGGCGTCATTTGCAGCGCCTTGCCGAGCTTCGGATTGCCCGGGCAGACGTCCACGCAGTTGCCGCATCCGAGGCAGTCCATTACGCCCACCTGTATGCGGAAGCGCATGCCCTTCAGCTGGGCGGGGGCTTTGATTTCGAGCGTCGTCGCGCCAAAGCCGGCAGCCTCCTGCTCGTCCATGGCGAAGGGGCGTATGCAGGCGTGGGGGCAGACGAACGCACACTTGTTGCACTGTATGCAGTTCTCGGGAATCCACTTCGGGACGAACGTGGCGACGCCGCGCTTCTCGTAGGCCGCGGTACCCTGCTCCCACGCGCCGTCTTCGTAGCCCTTGTAGGCGGAGACGGGCAGCAAGTCGCCGTTTTGCGCGTTGATGGGGCGGACGAGGTTGTTGATGAAGTCGGGGTCGTTGTTCTCCGCGGCGGGCTCGTCGGCGAGAGTGGCCCATGCCGGATCGATGGCGAGCTGCTTGTACTCTCCGCCGCGATCGACGGCCGCGTAGTTCATGTTCACGATGTCCTCGCCCTTCTTGCCGTAGGACTTCACGATGAACTTCTTCATCTGCTCCACTGCGAGATCGACGGGAATCACCTCCGTGATGCGGAAGAACGCCGACTGGAGGATGGTGTTTGTGCGGTTGCCGAGACCTATTTCCTGGGCGATTTTTGTGGCGTTGATGTAGTAGACGGTGATGTTCTTCTGCGCGAAGTAACGCTTGACGTTGTTGGGCAGGTTCTTGGCCAAGTCCTCCGCGTCCCAAATCGTGTTGAGCAGGAACGTGCCGTTCTGTCGAAGGCCGCGCGTGACGTCGTACATGCGTAGGTAGGCTTGCACGTGGCAGGCCACGAAGTTCGGTGTCTTGATCTGGTAAGTCGAGCGGATGGGCGTGTCGCCGAAGCGCAAGTGCGAGCAGGTGAAGCCGCCCGACTTCTTCGAGTCGTAGGAGAAGTAAGCCTGACAGTACTTGTTGGTGTTGTCGCCGATGATCTTGACAGAGTTCTTGTTCGCGCCAACCGTCCCGTCGGCGCCGAGGCCGAAGAACTTGGCCTCGAAGATGCCCTCGCCGCCCAGCGCTTTCTCCTCCTCCAGGGGGAGCGACGTGAACGTCACGTCATCGACAATCCCGACCGTGAAGTGGTCTTTGGGCTGCGGCAGCTCGAGGTTGTCGTAAACCGAGAGTATCATGGTGGGGGTCACGTCGGCCGAACCCAGCCCGTAGCGTCCGCCAACGATGAGCGGCGCGCCTGCCGTGCCGTAGTAGGCGTCCTTCACGTCGAGCAGCAGCGGCTCGCCGTTCGCCCCCGGCTCCTTCGTGCGGTCGAGCACGGCGATGCGCCTGGCCGTCTTGGGCACGGCGGCGAGCAGGTGCTTGGTCGAGAAAGGACGGTAGAGGTGGACGCTCACCATTCCGTACTTCTTGCCGCTGGCGTTGGCGTAGTCGATGGCCTCGCGGGCGGCCTCGGTGGCCGAGCCCATCAGGACGATGACCTGCTCGGCGTCTTCTGCGCCGTAATAGGAGAACAGCCTGTAGTCGCGCCCGGTGATGCGCGAGACCTCCCTCATGTACTCCTCGACCACGCCGGGCACAGCCTCGTAGTACGGGTTGCAGCTCTCGCGGTGGGGGAAGAACGTCTCGGGGTTCTCGGCCATGCCCTTTGCCTGCGGGTGCTCCGGCGACAGCGCGCGGGCGCGGAACGCTTCCAGCGCCTCGGTGTCGAGGAGCGGGCGCAGCGCTTCCTGGTCGATTTCCTCAATCTTCTGGTACTCGTGCGACGTGCGGAAGCCGTCGAAGAAGTTGATGAACGGAACGCGGCATCTGAGCGCCGAGAGGTGGGCCACCGCGCTCAGGTCCATCACCTCCTGCACGCTGCCCTCGGCCAGCATGGCGAAGCCCGTCTGGCGGCACGCCATGACGTCGCTGTGGTCGCCGAAGATGCACAGGGAGTGGCTCGCCACGGTGCGGGCCGACACGTGGAACACGCTCGGCAGCAGCTCGCCGGCAATCTTGTACATGTTCGGAATCATCAGCAGCAGGCCCTGCGACGCCGTGAACGTGGTGGTCAGCGCGCCGGCCTGCAGCGAGCCGTGCACCGCGCCGGCCGCCCCGGCCTCCGACTGCATCTCCTGCACCGTCACCGTGTCGCCGAAGAGGTTCTTGCGCCCGGCCACCGCCCACTCGTCCACATGCTCCGCCATCGGCGACGACGGCGTGATGGGATAGATGGCCGCCACTTCCGAGAACATGTAGGCCACGTGCGCGGCAGCCTGGTTGCCGTCGCACGTTACGAATTTCTTGTCTTTACTCATAATGCGAAAAATAAATCTGTATGATTACTCTTTAGGTTGTCGTGCGATGGAGGGGCCGCCGCTTAGTAGAGGAAGCCGAACAGCCAGAGCGGTATCTGGTTGCCGTGCCCCACGTCGCAGTGGTTCACGGCGAACAGCGTCTTCGACTTGCTCTTCTGCTTCGTGACGTGCTCGGTGATGCGGAACTCGTGCTGCCCGTCGACGAGGAACGAGCCGATGTTCCCCGCCTTGTTCACCGTGTGGTCCTTCCACACCGTGTTGCAGAAGAACGTCTCCTGCACGTCGCGGTCGTCGAACCGCTTCGGATAGAAGCTGTACATCAGGTTCGAGTTGTGCAGCAGGATGCGCGCGGGCTTCTTCGGGAACGCGTCGCTCTTGGCGTAGATCATGTTCACCAGCCGCGCCTCCATCAGGTACTTGATGTAGTGCATCACCGTGGCGCGGCTCATGCCCAGCTCCTGCGCCAGCTGGCTGATGTTGGGCACGGTGCTCCCGCCCATCGTGAGCAGGTAGAAGAGCTTCTTGATTTTGGCCAAATACTTGAGCTCAATCTTCTTGACAATCAGTATGTCCACCTCAATCATCATGTTCATCGTCTTCAGCAGGTTCTCGGAGTAGTTCCTCCGCTCGAGGAAGAACGGGTAGAACCCGTGGTGCAGGTAGTCGCCGAAGAAGTCGCGCGGCTGCACGCGCTGCGTGATGCCGGACGCGATGTCGGCGTGGCGGCGGATGATGTCGTCCAGCGCGATGGGGGGGAAGCTGCTGTGCGTCTTGAAGTTCAGGAACTCGCGGAACGAGAGCCCGCGGAGGTTGTACGACTTGACGACGCCGCCTATCTCGGCGTTCCCCTCGTCCAACTGCATCACCGACGAGCCCGTGAACACAATCTTCAAGCTCGGGTAGCGGTCGTAGCACGCGCGGAGCTGCTGGCTCCAGTCGGGCTGCTTGAAAACCTGGTCGATGAGCAGCACCTTGCCGCCGCCCCTGCAGAACTCGCCCGCGAACGCCGCGATGCCCACGTTCTGCACATAGAAGTTGTTGGTGTTGATGTAGAGGCACGTGCGGTCGTTGGGCAGGAAGTTCTCTTGCGCGTACTGCAGGAGGAAGGTCGTCTTCCCGACGCCGCGCGCCCCCTTGATGCCAATCAGCCGGTCGTGCCAGTTGATTTCGTCCATCAGGTAGCGGCGAATCGGTGTCTGCAGGTGCTCGACCAAATACTGGTGCGTTCGAAAAAAAGATTCCATTCCCTCTTTTTTGCGTGTTTCCGTTGTCCACTCCCCGCGCGTCCCTACCGTCGGACTTGCTCTCCTCTGCTGTTCCGCGGGCAACGCCCGGCGGCGCGCTCCAGAGGCGGAGGGCTGCCCGGCGGGGAAACAACAACTTGGGTGGATTCTGCCGCAAAGTTAGAACTTTTTCAGCGAATTGCAACCTCCACATTGCATTTTTTTCGCCGCGGCGGCAGTCCCCGCGCCGTCCTCCTTCCCGCGCGCCGCGGCGCCGGCGGACGCCCCCCGCAGCGGGATACCAGTTCCGGCGCACCGCCTTTCCCGCCGGGGCGCACCGGAAATTTACCCTGGGCGCGCTCAAAATATATTTCTAAGTACTTGGAAATATTTTTTCAAGTACTTAGAAATATTTTTCCAAGTACTTGGAAATTTAGCGGCGGCGCGCCCGCGCCGAACTTATAGCGCACCGCAGGCGAACTTCCGGCGCGCCGCGGGTGAACTTCCGGCGCGCCGTGGTGAAACCCTCGGCGCGCGGACGGCGGAACGGCCACGCGCCACGGGCGCTGCGGCGGCGCGGGCGCGCCGCGCTCCCCGTCGCGGCGCGGATTCGGAAAACGCGGATTTGCGCGGATTTGATTAAATGATTACCTTTGCGGGGATTTACGCTCGGAACATGATGGAACATCCAGAGAACAGTGCGGAGTACGCGGGGCTGACGGTGAACGCCGGGGTCGCCCAGCCCGCGATGGTGAGTCCTTACCTCGGCGGGATGCGGAAGAAGCGGCAGAAGCTGCTGTCGGCGGGCGACTACGTGGAGGGCATCGTCAGGGGCGACGTGACGACGCTCAGCCGCGCCGTCACGCTGGTGGAGAGCGTGCTGCCCGAACACCAGGCCGTGGCGCAGGAGGTGATTGAGAAGTGCCTGCCCTATTCGGGCCACTCCGTGCGCGTCGGAATCAGCGGCGTGCCGGGCGCGGGGAAGAGCACTTCCATAGACGTGCTGGGCGTGCGCTTGCTCGAGAATTACGGCGGGAAGCTCGCCGTCCTCGCCATCGACCCAAGCTCGGAAAAGACGAAGGGCAGCATCCTGGGCGACAAGACGCGCATGGAGAAGCTGAGCGTCCACCCCAGGTCGTTCATACGCCCCTCGCCCACGGCGGGCTCGCTGGGCGGCGTGGCGCGCAAGACGCGCGAGACCATCATCCTGTGCGAGGCCGCGGGCTTCAACCACGTGTTCGTGGAGACCGTCGGGGTGGGGCAGAGCGAGACCGCGTGCCACTCGATGGTGGACTTCTTCCTCCTCATCCAGCTGGCCGGGACGGGCGACGAGCTGCAGGGCATCAAGCGCGGCATCATGGAGATTGCGGACGGGATTGCCATCAACAAGGCCGACGGCGACAACGTGGAGCGTGCCCGGCTGGCCGCGTCGCAGTTCCGCAACGCCCTGCACCTGTTCCCCGTGCCCGAGAGCGGCGTGCTGCCGCAGGTGCTTTGCTACTCCGGGTTCTACGAGACCGGCATCGACGAGGTGCTGAAGATGATATTCGACCACGTGGCGGCGGTGAAGCGCAGCGGCTACTTCGACGAGCGGCGCAACGAGCAGTCGAAGTACTGGATGTACGAGAGCGTGAACGAAAGCCTGCGCAACAGCTTCTACCACAACAGGAGGGTGAGGCAGATGGTGGGCGGCATGGAGGACGAGGTGCTGCGCGGCGGCATCACCTCGTTCACGGGCGCGAAGCGGCTGCTGGAAGCGTACTTCTCGGAAATGCGGAGCGGCTGCGCCCGGGTGGTGGAATCGTGAATGAACAACCTGTGAAAAACGGAAAGATGCGGAACAAGTCTGTCGCGGCTGCGGCCGCCCTTGCCTTCGCCCTGCTGGCCCGCACGTCGCGCGCGCAGACGGGGACGGCTGCATACGAGTTTCTCAACACGCCCGTCTCGGCGCACTCGGCGGCGCTTGGCGGCAACAACGTGTCGGCGGTCGAGGACGACGTGACCCTGCTGTTCACCAACCCCGCGCTGCTGGCCAACGTGTCGGACAAGACGCTCAGCTTCAACTACATGTCCTACATGAGCAGCTCGTCGAAGCTGTCGGCCGCCTTCTCGAGGCAGGCCGGCGAGCGCGGCGCGTGGGCGCTGGGCGCGCAGGTGCTGAGCTACGGGAAGATGACCGAGACGAACGAGCACTTCGAGCAGGTCGGCACGTTCTCCGCCTCGGACGTGGACGTGCAGGGCGGCTACACGCACCTGCTGGGCGAGCGGTGGGCTGGCGGCGTGCAGGGAAAGCTGCTGCTTTCCAACTACGGCGACTACTCGTCGGCGGGGCTTGCCGTCGACCTGGGGCTCCATTACTTCGACGAGGACAAGGGGTTCTCGCTGGGCGTCGTGGCGCAGAACCTCGGCGGGCAGGTGGACGCGCTGTACGAGAAGGCCGAGAAGCTGCCGTTCACCCTGGCGCTCGGCGTGAGCAAGGACTTCGTGAACGCCCCGATCCGCATTTCGCTCACGCTGTCCGACCTCACCCACTGGGACAACGGCTATTATTCGGTGAACGGCGAGCGCGTCGGCGCCAACCACCGGCTCTTCAACCACTTGGCGCTGGGCGCGGACATCTTCCCCTCCGCGCAGACGTGGATAGCGCTGGGCTACAACTTCCGCCGCGCCTACGAGATGAAGGTGCAGGACTCCAGCCACTGGGCCGGCTTCTCGCTGGGCGCCGGGCTTGCGGTGAAACGCCTGAAGGTGGGCGTCGCCTATGGCAAGTACCACGTGTCGGCGTCGTCGGTGGTGCTCAACGCGAGTTTCGCGCTCTAACGAACGGAACAAATTCAAGTAGCGATAAAAATGGCAAAGAAACTGACTTTCATGCTGCTGCTCGCGTGGGGCACGCTCTCGCTCCACGCGCAGCGTTTTGACGATTACTTCGAGGACAGGACCCTGCGCCTGGACTACATCCTCGCCGGCGATTCGGCCAGGCAGGAAATATCCTTCGTGCAGGCCTACTCCACGCCCACATGGGCGGGGCGGAGGGCGCGCCTTTCCGAAAAATACCTGAGCGGCAACGGGCAGATTGCCGTGACCGAGCGCGGGACGGGGCGCGTCCTGTACGTGAACACGTTCTCCACGCTGTTCCAGGAGTGGCAGGCGACGGAGGAGGCCACCAAGGTGCGCAAGGCCTTCCAGAACACCTTCCTCGTCCCCTTCCCGAAGACGGAGGTGGACGTGACGCTGACGCTCACCGACTTCCACAACAGGGAGACGGCGCGGCTGACGCACACCATCGACCCGCGCGACATCCTGATCCGCCCGCTTGGCGAGAACGGGATTCCGCGCAAGTACATCCTGAAGAGCGGCGACGCCGCCTCGTGCGTGGACATCGCCATCGTCGCCGAGGGCTACACGGCGCAGCAGACGGACAAGTTCTACGAAGACTGCCAGCGCGCGGTGGACGCCATCTTCGCCCACGAGCCGTTCAAGTCCATGAAGCCGCGCTTCAACGTCGTGGCCGTGGCCTCCCCCTCGCTGGACGCCGGGCCGTGCGTGCCGCGCGAGCATGCCTGGAAGCGCTCGGCCGTCGGCGCGCACTACGACACGTTCTATTCAGACCGCTACCTGATGGTCAGCGACATGCACAAGGTGCACGACGTGTTGGGCTGCGTCCCGTTCGAACAGATCATCATCCTCGTCAACGCCTCGACCTATGGCGGAGGGGGAATCTACAACTCCGTGACGCTGTCCACGTCCAACCACGACACGTTCCGGCAAGTGCTTGTCCATGAGTTCGGACACGCCTTCGGCGGACTTGGCGACGAGTACTACTACGACGACCAGTTCACGTCGATGTACCCGGCCGACACCGAGCCTTGGGAGCCAAACCTGACAACGTTGGTCGACTTTGAAAGCAAGTGGGCCGACATGATGCCCAGGGGGGCGAAGATTCCCACCCCCCCCGCGAAGATTCCGAACTTCCGGGAGGCAAAGACCGCCAGGGAGCTGAAAGCCATCAACGACGCGACGCAGCGCGTGGGCGTTTTCGAGGGCGGCGGCTACCAGTCGAAAGGCGTCTACCGGCCGGCGCAGGAGTGCCGCATGAAAATCAACGAGGTGGAGGACTTCTGCCCCGTCTGCACCCGCGCCCTCAAGAGAATCACCGATTTCTATACGGCCGGGGCCGACGAAAAGTGAATTTTCCGTAACTTTGCCGCCGAATTTTCGTAAACAACACGTCATCCAATGGAATTAGCTTCTAAGTACGCGCCCTCCGAGGTGGAGGGAAAGTGGTACGAATATTGGGAGAAACACAAACTGTTCGCATCCAAGCCCGACTCGCGCGACCCTTACACCATAGTCATCCCGCCGCCAAACGTCACCGGCGTGCTGCACATGGGGCACATGCTCAACGAGACCATTCAGGACATCCTCGTCCGCAAGGCGCGCATGGACGGGAAAAACGCCTGCTGGGTGCCGGGCACCGACCACGCCTCCATCGCCACCGAGGCGAAGGTCGTCGCGCGCCTCGCCGAGCAAGGCATGCCGAAGTCGTCGCTCTCCCGCGACGAGTTTCTCAAACACGCGTGGAACTGGACCGACGAATACGGAGGCATCATCCTGAAGCAGCTCCGCCGGCTGGGCGCGTCGTGCGACTGGGACCGCACCGCGTTCACCATGGACGAGGAGCGCAGCAGGAGCGTCACCAAGGTGTTCGTCGACTTGTTCCGCAAGGGACTAATTTACCGCGGCGTGCGCATGGTGAACTGGGACCCCAAGGCGCAGACGGCATTGAGCGACGAGGAAGTGGTGTACAAGGAGGAGCACTCCAAGCTCTACTACCTGAAGTACCGGCTCGCCGAGGGCGAGACGGTCGCCCCCACGGGGCAGGAGGGCGAGGTGCTGCACCGCGACGAGAAGGGCTACTACGCCGTCGTCGCCACCACGCGCCCGGAGACCATCATGGGCGACACCGCGATGTGCATCAATCCCGGCGACGCGAAGAACCGCTGGCTGTCGGGGAAAAAAGTGGTCGTGCCGCTCGTCGGCCGTGTCGTGCCTGTGATTGAAGACGATTACGTGGACGTTGAGTTCGGCACCGGATGTCTGAAAGTAACCCCGGCGCACGACGCAAACGACTACATGCTGGGGGACAAGCACCACCTCGAGACCATAGACATCTTCAACGACGACGGCACCCTGTCGGAGGCAGCGGGGCTGTATGTCGGAATGGAGCGCTTCGACGTGCGCAAGGCGATAGAGCGCGACCTCGGCGCCGCCGGCCTGCTGGAAAAGGTCGAGGACTACACCAACAAGGTGGGCTGCTCGGAGCGCACGGGCGTGCCCATCGAGCCAAAGCTCTCCATGCAGTGGTTCCTCTCCATGCGGCATTTCGCCGACATCGCCCTTCCGCCCGTGATGAACGACGAAATCAAGTTCTATCCGGCCAAGTACAAGGTGACCTACAAGAACTGGCTGGAGAACATCAAGGACTGGTGCATCTCGCGCCAGTTGTGGTGGGGCCACAGAATCCCCGCCTACTACCTGCCCAAGGGCGGCTTCGTCGTTGCGGAGACCCCCGACGAGGCGCTCGCGCTGGCGCGGGAGAAGGCGGGCGACGACAGCCTCTCCCTTGCGGACCTGCGCCAGGACGAGGACGCGCTCGACACGTGGTTCTCGTCGTGGCTCTGGCCGATTTCCCTGTTTGGAGGAATCACCAAGCCCAACAACGACGAAATCAACTACTACTATCCCACCAGCGTGCTTGTGACGGGGCCCGACATCATCTTCTTCTGGGTCGCGCGCATGATAATGTCCGGCTACGAATACATGGGAACAATGCCCTTCAGGAGCGTGTACTTCACGGGAATCGTGCGCGACAAGCTGGGACGCAAGATGTCGAAGAGCCTCGGCAACTCCCCCGACCCGCTGCGGCTCATCGACCAATACGGCGCCGACGGCGTGCGCATGGGCATGCTGCTTTCCGCGCCGGCGGGCAACGACATCCTCTTCGACGAGAAACTCTGTCAGAACGGCCTTGCCTTCTGCAACAAAATCTGGAATGCCTTCCGCCTCGTCCGGGGATGGCGGACGGCGCGCATCGCGCAGCCCGCGAGCGCGCGCCAGGCGGTCGCGTGGTTCGACGCGCAAATCAAGGCGTCGTGCGCGGAAATCGAAGACCTCTACTCCAAGTACCGCCTGAGCGAAGCGCTGATGGCCGTCTTCAAGCTCTTCACCGACGAGTTCTCCGCGTGGTACCTGGAAATGATTAAGCCCGCGTACCAGCAGCCGATAGACACGGAGACCTACGAGAGCACGCTGCGGTTCTTCGACGTGCTCATGCGCGTGATACACCCGTTCATGCCCTTTATCACCGAGGAGATATGGCAGCACGTCTACGAGCGCGCCGAGGGAGAAAGCATCATGACGACAAACTTCAGGCCCGGCGCGCTCACCGGGGAGGACGAGCGCGCGCTGGCCGACGTGGCGCTCATGAAGCAGGTGGTGGCGGGCGTGCGCGCCATCCGCAACCAGCGCAGCATCGCCCCCAGGGAGCCGCTGGCGCTGGAGGTCGTGGGCGCGGACCCGATTCCCGCGCTTTCCGCCCTCGCGTGCAAGATGGCGAACCTGGGCGGCATTTCCCCCGTGGCGGAGAAGGGCGGCAGCGCGTCGTCGTTCATGGTGGGCACCACGGAGTACGCCGTGCCGCTGGGCGACCTCATCGACATGGCGACGGAGCTGCGGAAGATGGAGGCCGAGCTCGAGCACCTCGAGGACTTCCTCGCGGGCGTGCGCAAGAAGCTCTCCAACGAGCGTTTCGTCGCGCACGCGCCGGCGCAGGTCGTCGAGCTGGAGCGCAAGAAGCAGTCCGACGCCGAGACGAAGATTGCGGCGCTGCGCGAGAACATCTCCAGGCTGAAATGACCCGGGGCGCAGTCCCCGGACGCAGCCGCTGCGGACGCTGAGAGCCGCGTGTGGGACGAAACGTTCCCGCACGCGGCTTTTTCCATGCCCACCTCGCGCAAAGCTTTCATCGGCGGCGCGTAATAGGCTTGTCCGCAGCGCGTTGCGACAGCAGCAGCGGCGCGCTTTCCCCGCGCTTCCGGCGCTCGTGGCCGCCGCCCCCGCCGCGGCGTGTCACTCCACCGTCAGCACGGCCGTCTGCACGTCGCGGCAGTTGGGGCCCACCATGATGTCGAAGTCGCCGGGCTCGACCACCAGCTCAAGGTCGGCGTTGTAGAACGACAGCATCTCGGGCGTGACGCTGAACGTCACCTCGCGCCGCCCGCCGGCGGCCACGCGCACGCGCTGGAACGCCTTCAGCTCCCTGACGGGGCGCGCGATGGAGGCCACCCGGTCGCGCACGTAAAGCTGCACCACCTCGTCGGCGTCGCGGCTGCCCGTGTTGCTGACCTCCACCGTGGCCTCCACCGAGCCGCCGCGCGCCATCCGCGCGCCGCTCAGGCGGAGCTTCCCGTACCGCAGCGTGGTGTAGGTCAGCCCGTAGCCGAACGGGTAGAGCGCCCCGTTGCGGACGTCGAGATAGTTGCTCATGTACTTCTTGAACTCGCGCGCCCCCTCGGCCACGGGCCGCCCCGTGCTCAGGTGGTTGTAGTAGAGCGGCGCCTGCCCCGTCGCGCGCGGCATCGACACGGCCAGCCGTCCCGAGGGCGCGCTGTCGCCGAACAGCACGTCGCAGATGGCGTCGCCCGCCTCCGAGCCGCCGAACCACACGTTCAGGATGGCCGCCACGTGCGCCGACTCCCACGCCAGCACCGTGGGCCGCCCGGCGAAGTTGAGCAGCACCACCGGCTTTCCCAGCGCCACCAGCTCGCGCAGCAGCTCCATCTGCGCGTCGGGCATCTCCAGGCTCGTGCGGCTGCCGCTCTCGCCGCTCATGTCCGCCGTCTCGCCCATGGCGCAGACGACCACGTCGGCCCGGCGCGCGGCGGCGAGCGCCTCGGCGCGCATCTTCCCCGCGTCGCCGCGCGCGATGGGCTTGTCGAACTCGCCCGCCCGCTGCAGCCGCTCGTCGCGCCACACGTTGCAGCCCTGCGCGCACACCACCGTGGCGCGCCCCGCCACGGCGCGCTCCATGGCCTGCCGCAGGGTGGAGTAGCGCTCGGGCGTCTGCGCCACGCTCCACGTCCCCGCCATGTTGTTGCGGCTCTCGGCCAGCGGCCCGATGAGGGCGATGACGCCCTCCTTGCGCAGCGGCAGCAGGCCCCCGTCGTTCTTCAGCAGCACGAAGGTCTTGGCCGCCGTCTCGCGCGCCACGCGCCGGTTCTCCGCCGAGTAGAGCTCGCGCGCCGCCCGCCCGCCGTCGCAGTACTTGTAGGGGTCGGCGAAAAGCCCCAGCCGGTACTTCGCCTCCAGCACGCGGCGGCACGCCGAGTCCACCTCCTCCGCGCGCACGCGCCCCTCGGCCACGCCCCGGGCCAGGTGGCCGGCGAACGCGCCCGAGCACATGTCCATGTCGGTCCCGGCGCGCAGGGCCGCCTCCGCGGCCTCGGCGAGGCTGCCCGCCGTCCCGTGGATCAGCGTCTCGCCGATGGCGCCGTAGTCCGTGACGACGAAGCCCCCGAACCCCCACTGCCCGCGCAGCACGTCGGTCAGCAGCCAGCGGTTCGTCGCTGCCGGCACGCCGTCGACGACGTTGAACGACGACATCACGCTGCCCGCGCCGGCCTCCACCGCCGCGCGGTAGGGCGCGAGGTACTGGTTGTACATCCGCAGCCGGCTCATGTCCACCGTGTTGTACTCCAGGCCCCCCTCCACCGCGCCGTACAGGGCGAAGTGCTTCACGCAGGCCAGGATGTTGTGCCGCGCCGAGAGGTCGCCCTGGTAGCCCCGCACCATCGCCGCGCCCATGGCCGCGCCGAGGAACGGGTCCTCTCCGCCGCCCTCGGCCACGCGCCCCCAGCGCGCGTCGAGCGCCACGTCCACCATCGGGCTGAACGTCCAGCAGACGCCGTCGGCGCTGGCCTCGCGCGCGGCAACGGCGGCCGACCGCTCCACGGCCTCCACGTCCCACGAGCACGCGAGGGCGAGCGGAATGGGGAACACCGTCTCGTAGCCGTGCACCACGTCCATCCCCACCAGCAGCGGGATGCCCAGCCGGCTGCGCTCCACCGCGATGCGCTGCAGCTCGGCCACGCGCGCCACGCCCTTGATGTTGAACACGCCGCCCAGGTCGCCCGCGGCAATCAGCGCCCCCACCTGCGTCTCCATGGCGCGGCCGGTGGTGATGTCGCCCCCCGGCAGCAGGTTGAGCTGCCCTATCTTCTCCCTCAGCGTCATGCGCGCCATGAGCTCGTCGATAAACTCCTTCATGGGCTTCACGGGCCCCGCCTGCGCCGCGCAGCCCAGCAGCGCGAGGCACAGTGCCATCAGTGTCGTCTTCATCGTGTGTAAAGTTAGCGCCCGTCCGGTTCGGGCAGGGTGTTGTGACCCCGCGAAGATAGCGAAAAGATTCCGAACGGCAAGCGCGCCCGCCCTCCCCCCCGCCGCGACGGCGAAACGCCCCCGCCGCGCCGAGAAGCCGGAGGCCGCGCACTGGAAAAACGGAGTCCGCGCGCCGGAAAGCCAAGCAGTGCGCGCCGAAAACTCAAAACCGCGACGCGACTTGCAGAAATCACGTCGCGACTTGCAGAAATCACGTCGCGACTTGCATAAACTACGTCGCGATTCCGACTTTTCGGCGCGCGCAGCTTGGCTTTCCGGCGCGCGGACTCGGACTTTCCGGCGCGGAGCGGGCGGAATTGGCGTGCGGAGATGCCAAAACGGGGGTGCGGCGCGGCGGCGCGGCGGGCGGCGCGCGGGTTTTTCCCCGAGGAATTTGCAGGTCTCGAAAAGTTTGGCGACATTTGGATGCCGCTCCGCCGCCGACGGCTGGCGCGCGCGGGCGGCGCGCAACGCTATCCTGACCGCTGACAACCAACACCACAACGCCATGAAATTCCAGATAAGGCACCCCGAGTGCGAGGGCGGCATGAACGGGCGGATCCGCCGCCTCCGCCGCCAGAGCGTGGAGACCCCGACGACGCTCAGCGTGGAGCGCGCGCTCATCGAGACCGCGTTCTACAAGGAGCACTACGGCAAGATGTCCGTCCCCGTGCTGCGCGCGAGGAACTTCCACGAGCTGTGCGCGAAGAAGACCATCTACATCGGGGACGACGAGCTCATCGTGGGCGAGCGCGGGCCGGCGCCCAAAGCCGTGCCGACTTTTCCGGAGCTTACGTGCCACTCCGCCGAAGACTTGCGCGTGCTCAACGCGCGCGAGCTGCAGCCCTACCGCATTGGCGAGGACGACATCGCCGCCTACGAGCGGGAGGTGATTCCCTATTGGAGCGGGCGCACGCAGCGCGAGCGCATCTTCGGGCACGTGTCGCCGGCGTGGCGCGCCGCCTACGAGGCGGGCGTCTTCACGGAGTTCATGGAGCAGCGCGCCGCGGGCCACACGGCCATGGACGGCAAGATGTACCGCACGGGGCTGCTCGAGGTGAAGGAGCGCGTGCGGCGCAGGATTGGGTCGCTCGACTTCATCCGCGACCCCGAGGCCGCCGACAAGCTGCAGGAGCTGGAGGCCATGGCCGTCTCGTGCGACGCGGCCATCCTCTTCGCGCGCCGCCACGCCGAGCTGGCGGCGCGCATGGCCGCCGGGACGGACGACGCGCGGCGGCGCGCCGAGCTGGAGGAAATCGCGCGCGTGTGCCTCCGCGTGCCGGCCCACGCGCCGCGCAACTTGTGGGAGGCCTTGCAGATGTACTGGTTCGTCCACCTCGGCACCGTCACCGAGCTGAACGGCTGGGACAGCATGAACCCGGGCCACCTGGACCAGCACCTCGCTCCGTTCTACGAGCAGGGGCTTGCGGACGGGACGCTGACGCGCGAGCGCGCCAAGGAGCTCGTGTCGTGCCTGTGGATTAAGTTCAACAACCAGCCCGCGCCGCCGAAGGTGGGCGTGACGGCGCTCGAGTCGGGCACGTACAACGACTTCACCAACATCAATGTCGGGGGGCTGGACCGCGAGGGCGCGAGCGCGGTGAGCGACTTCTCGTACCTCCTCCTCGAGGTGCAGGAGGAGCTGCACCTGCTGCAGCCGGGCTTGAGCATCCACGTCTCCGCGCGCACGCCCGACGACTTCCTGCGCGCCGGAATCCGCGTCATACGGCAGGGCCGCGGCTATCCGTCCGTCTTCAACCCCGACACCTACGTGGCGGAACTCGTGCGGCAGGGCAAGTCGCTGGCCGACGCGAGGGAGGGCGGCTGCTCGGGGTGCATAGAGGTGGGGGCCTTTGGCAAGGAAGCCTATCTGCTCACGGGCTACCTCAACACGCCCAAGATACTGGAGGTGGCGCTCAACAACGGCGTCGACCCCGTGACGGGGCGGCGGATCGGCGTCGAGACGGGCGATGCCCGCGCGTTCCGCTCGTTCGACGAGCTGTACGCGGCGTGGCGGCGCCAGATGGAGTATTTTGTCAATCTGAAGCTCGCCGCCAACAACTACATAGAGCGGATGTTCGCCCTGTATGCCCCCGCGCCGTTCCTGAGCCTCTTCATCGACGACTGCGTGGAGCGCGGGCGCGACTACTACGCGGGCGGCGCGCGCTACAACACGTCCTACATACAGTGCACGGGGCTCGGCACGCTCGCCGACAGCCTGTCGGCGCTGCGCAAGCACGTGTTCGAGGACGGGCGCTTCACGATGGGCGAGATGCTGGAGGCGTGCGCCACGGACTTCGCCGGGCGCGAGAAGATGCGGCAGTACATCCGCAACCACACCCCGTTCTTCGGCAACGACGACGACGCGGCCGACGCCCTGGCCGTGCGCGCCTACGACGACCTCGTGGCGGCCATCGAGGGGCATCCCAACACCCGCGGCGGGCACACTTGCCTGAACATGCTGAGCACGACGTGCCACAACTACTTCGGCTCGGTGTGCGGCGCCACCCCCAACGGCCGCCCCGCGCGCTTCGCCATCAGCGACGGCACGTCGCCCGCGCACGGCGCGGACACCCACGGGCCGACGGCGGTCATCAAGTCGCTGGGCAAGCTGGACCAGACGAAGAGCGGCGGCACGCTGCTCAACGTGCGCTTCGCGCCCGCGCTGCTGCGCCGCGACGAGGACGTGGACAAGCTCGCCAGCTTCGTGCGCACCTACTTCAAGCTGGGCGGACACCACGTGCAGTTCAACGTCGTCGACACGGCCACGCTGCTCGACGCGCAGCGGCACCCCGACCTCCACAAGGGGCTGCTCGTGCGCGTGGCGGGCTACTCCGACTACTTCAGCGACATGACGGAGCAACTGCAGAACGAAATCATCGCGCGGACGGAGAATGACGGAATGTGAGGTGCGCCCGCTCGTGTTCGACATCAAGCGCTACGCCATCCACGACGGCCCGGGCATCCGCACCACGGTGTTCATGAAGGGATGCCCGCTGCGCTGCGCGTGGTGCCACAACCCGGAGTCGTGGAGCGGGCAGCCCCAGCTGACTTACAGGCGGAGCAAGTGCATCGGCTGTGGCGGTTGCGTGGAGGTGTGCCCGCAGCGCGCCCTCGCGCTCACGGAGGAGGGCGTCGCGCCCGTGGCCGGCGCCGGCTGCCTGCTGTGCGGGCGCTGTGCCGACGAGTGCCCGACGACTGCGCTGGCCCTGTGCGGCAGGGAGTGGGCGATGGAGGAGCTGCTTGCCGAGGTGGAGAAGGAGCGCGACGTGATGCTGGACAGCGGCGGCGGGGTGACGCTGTGCGGCGGCGAGCCGCTGATGCATCCGCCCGCGCTGCTGCCGCTGCTGGCGGAGCTGGGGCGGCGCGGCTTCCACCGCGCGGTCGATACGTCGCTCTACGCCCCGCCGCAGGTGGTGCGCGCGGTGGCGGCGCGGTGCGAGCTGTTCCTCGTCGACCTGAAACATCTCGACCCCGGCCTGCACCGCAGGTACACGGGCGTTCCCAACGGGCTGATACTGGACAATGTGCGGATGCTGGCGGAGACGGGCGCGGACTTCGTGGTGCGCGTGCCGCTCGTCGCGGGCGTCAACGCCGACGACGTGAACCTGGCGCAGACCGCCCGCTTCCTGGACAGCCTGCCGTGGAAGCGGCGCGCGGTGGACTTGCTGCCCTACCACGACATGGGCAGGGACAAGCATCGCCGCATCTGGTCGGAATACAACCCTGAAAATTTTTCCTTTGCGACGCCCACGGACGCGGAGCTGCGGCGCGCCGCCGCCGTGTTTGCGCGCCACGGCATCGCGGCCTCCGTCGGCGGGTAGGGGCAGCCGCCCTACCCGCCGGCGCGGCGCGGGAAGGTGAAGTCGAAGCGCAGGCCGCCCTCCTCGTTGTTGCGCACCGCGATGGTGCCGCCGTGGAGGAGCACGGCGTTTTTCACGATGGCCAGCCCCAGCCCCGTGCCCCCCATCTTGCGGCTTCGTCCCTTGTCGATCCGGTAGAAGCGTTCGAACAGATGGGGCAGGTGCTCCGCGCCCACGCCCACGCCGTTGTCGCTGAAAATGAAATGGTAGGCGCGCTCCTGGACGGAGGACATCAGTATGATTTCGGCGCGTTCGCCGGCGTAGGCGATGGCGTTGTCGGTGAGGTTCCGGAAGATGCTGTAGATGAGCGACGGGTTTCCGCACACGACGAGGCGCTCGGGCAGCAAGTTGTGGAAAGTCATCTTCCTTTCCTGCAGTTGCAGCTGGGTGTCCTTGAGGATGCTGTTCATGACTTGCGCGACGTCCACGGGCTGAAAGTCCTTCACCATGGGGGCGTCGTCCATGCGGTTGAGCGTGGAGATGTCTTGCAGGAGCGACGTGAGCCGCTGGCTCTGCGCGTAGCACCGCTGGAGGAACTGCGCCTTGTTCTGCTCGCTGATGCCCGGGTTCTCGATGATGGTTTCCAAGTATCCCTGTATGCTTGCCACGGGCGTTTTGAGCTCGTGCGCCACGTTCTGCGTCAGCTGTCTCTTCATGATGTTCTGCTCCTCCTTGGTCTCTTGCAGCCGCTTGTACAGCTTGATGATTCGCTCGGCGATTTCGCCCAGCTCGTCGTTCGGGAAGTCCGCGAGGTCTTCGATGTCAAGGCTTTCGTTGTTGTCCGCGCGCGTGGCGAAAATCTGGAGCTTCGTGATGTTGTCGCCGAGGCGCTTCATGAAGTGGTAGAGCACGAAGGCGAGGATGAGCATCGCCGCCAGCGAGAACCACAGGTAGTGCTGGTCGGCCTTGAGCGCGCGCAGGAGGTTGTCGTTGTAGGGCAGCGAGGTGCGGACGACGTAGCCCTGCTCGGGGAAGTAGGTGGCGGAGTAGAAGCAGTCGCGGTGCAGCGTGTTGCTCCTTCGCTCTATGTCGTAGCCGTTGCCCGTGCGCATGGCCTCGCGGAACTCCTTGCGGTCGCGGTGGCTGGGAAGGCGCGCCTCGCCGGGCGTCTGGTTGTCGTAGAACACGTGTCCCGCCGTGTCGATGAGGGTGACGCGGAGGTCTTGCATGGAGTGGCGTTTCACGTAGCGGTCGATTTTCGCCCGCGACAGCTCGCCCATGTCGTTGAGCGAGACGTTCATTTCGATGTTGTAAGTCTGGAGGCGCGACTTCAGCGAGTCAATCTTGAATTCCTTCTCGCGGTACTGCTGGAACACGATGAACGCGATGGAAAACGCTACGAAGATGGAAATGACGGTGCACGAGAGGCGCACGCCGATGGAGATGTTTCTCATTGTGCTGGGCGGATGGAGTGGGGCGGCCGCGCGCCCCGGGGTGTTGGGGTGCGCGGCGTGCGGACGGTGCGTGCGCACGCCGCGCGGGTCTATGCGTCGAAGTAGTAGCCGAATCCGAGCCTCGTGACGATGTTCCTGGCGTAGGGCCCCACTTTCTTGCGCAGGCGCGTGATGTTCACGTCCACCGTTCGGTCGAGAACCAGAACGTCTTTCGGCCATATTCGGTCGATGAGCTCCTGGCGCGAGAACACGTGCCCGCGCTCACTGAGCAGCAGGCTGAGGATTTCGAACTCGGTCTTCGTGAAGGGGATGTCCGCGCCGTCGATGCTGACCGACTTCTTGTCGAGGTTGAGCAGCAGCCCCTCGTAGCTCACGATTTTGCTCTCGGGCGAATTTTGCGACGCGTCGTCGGTGCGCCGAAGCACCGCGCGGATGCGCGCGACGACCTCCCGGATGGAAAATGGTTTGGAGATGTAGTCGTCCGCGCCTATGTTGAACCCCGTCACCGTGTCGTTCTCGGTGTCGCGGGCGGTGAGGAAGATGATGGGGGTGTCGGCGGTCGGCGGATTGGCGCGCAGCCGCTTGGCGAACTGGAATCCCGACATCCCGCCCATCATCACGTCGAGCAGGATGAGGTCGAACTGCGCAAGGTTCTTCTCCATGGCTTCCTCGGCCGAGTTGGCCGTCTCGACAGTCCATCCCTCGGTCTCGAGATTGAAGCGGAGGATGTCGCACAAATCCTCTTCGTCATCGACGGCGAGAATCCGGTAATTCTTCTGACTCATGTGGCTTTGTTTTTGTTTTCAAATGCAGCGGGCCGCGCGGAGGGCCGTCCGCCGGTGCAGGGGGTGCGCTCTCCGCGCGTCCTTCTTAACGTGCGTAAAGGTAGTGCAAATCTTTTGCCTTGCCAATACCGGCGCGCCGATTTCGGGCTTTTCCCCGGTTGCCGGCATTCAGATGAGCGACATGGCGAGGGCTATGAGCGCAAAGAACACGAAGATGCCCAGCGCCCGCAGCTCGCCCTGCCGGATGGCGCGGTGGCGGCCGTGCTTCCTCTCGTCGTCGAAACTGGTCCCCCATTCGCCGAAATCCATGGCGTGGGGTGCTCCGTCAAGAAAATTTTGTTCCATGTTGCTTTCCTTTTGGTTGCGGTTCTTCTTGTTTTCCATTGCAAAGGTATGTTGCCCGTGTGACAAAGGCGTTGCCCTTGTGTCACACTTGCGCTACGATTGTGTGACAAACCTGTTTCATGCCGGCGGCGTCAGAAGTGCGTCATGAACTCCACCACGAGCTTGTCTTTCTCCGACGGCTTTGGCGTTCCGTCGTGGCGGTAGAAATATTTCTCATAGTTGATGCGGATGTCGGACACGCACGCCTTGCCGAGGCTGAGCGTCAGTCCGCCCGTCAGTCGCCCGCGCTGGCAGTCGTCCACGCCCAGCGCCCCGGTGTCGGCGTGCCGCTTTCCGTTGCTGTGGTCGCTCATGTAGTCGTAGCGCACGAGGGGCGAAACCTTGTGGAGGCGCTTCCCGCGCGTGGGGATGTCGTAGCAGGCGAAGGCATCGGCTGCGTGCACGTCGCCGAATGTGCCGTGTCCGTAGGTCTTCAGCAGGTACTCGGCCTCCACGTGGAGGTGCTGCGCCTGCATGTAGATGCCGGCGTCGTACATCATCACCGTCACGTCCTCGGGCTTGACCTTCTGCGCGCTGAGCGTCAGGTTCCAGCCCCGGAACTCCTTGCCCGCGGCGCACTCCCACGACTTGACCGGCAGAAAGAACTGCGCCTTGGCGGAGAAGTTCACGCTTTTCGTCCAATAGTCTTTCTGGCTCGTCAGGCCCGAGCCGTTGAACAGCCCCGTCTCAATCTTGACGTCCTTGCAGGGCGAGTAGCTGACGGTCGCGCCCACGTCGCGCACGTTGCCCACCTGCTTGGCGATGAACGAGCGGTTGGCGAAGTACTGCTGGTGGGGCGAGCGGTGCGCGTCGATGGTGAACGGCACGCGCATCTGTCCGATGGTGAACGCCGAGGACTGCACGGGGGTGAAGTGCGCGTAGGCGTCGAGCATCTTGATGCTGCCCTCGTCGCACAGGTCGATTTCGGCCTTGTAGTCGACGACGGGCAGCAGCTTGCCCGATACGCTCACCCGCGCCGTGCGCACTTCGAAGCGCCCCTCGTTGTCCTCCGCCTGGTATTCGTATTTCCCGCGCAGTGTCCCGTGGATGTCCTGCGCCCGCACGCCGGCGGGCTGTGCGGCGACGACCGCAGCGATGGCGGCCGCTGCCAGTGCTGCTCTTCCGTTCAATTTCTTTTCTTTCATGTTCCGTTGGCTGGTGGCTGTCGGCCTTTTGCTTCCGACGCTGCAAAGTAAGCCCCGCGATGCTACGTTCCTGCGTCGCCGATGTTACAAAACGGTTTCGTAACGGGTTTGTAACATTGTCTTTATTCCTTTGTAACAGCGGGCGGATAACTTTGCACCGTCAGAACCCGGGGAGGGCTTCCGGCGCATCGCATTCACAGAATTGTAACATTCGCATAACGACCAATTTATTTCAAGTATGTCAACCATTTTCTTAGTAATCGTCGTATTCCTGCTTCTTCTGGCAGTGTTCGACTTGTTCGTGGGCGTGAGCAACGACGCGGTGAACTTCCTGCAGTCGGCCGTCGGGGCGAAGGCTGCCGGATTCCGCACCGTGCTTGTCGTGGCCTCCGTCGGCATCCTGCTTGGCGCGATGATGTCGGCCGGCATGATGGACGTGGCGCGCCACGGGGTGATGCACCCCCAAAACTTCTCGTTCATGCAGGTCGTCACCATCTTTTTGGCTGTGATGGTGACCGACGTGATCATCCTCGACGTGTTCAACACGCTGGGCCTTCCCACCTCCACCACCGTGAGCCTCGTCTTCGAGCTGCTCGGCGGCACGTTCGTCACCGCGCTCTTCATGATCAACGGAAACCCCGACGTCACGATGGGCGACCTCATGAACAGCGACAAGGCGCTGCAGATGATTATCGCCATCTTTGTGAGCGTGTCGGTGGCCTTCGTGTCTGGCATTGCCGTGCAGTGGCTCGCGCGGCTCATGTTCACGTTCAACTACAAGAAGTACGAGAAGTTCTTCATCGCCATCTTTGGCGCCGTCTCGTTCTCCTGCCTGTCCTACTTCATCTTCATCAAGGGCGTGGCGGAAAGCCCGTTCATCGCCGGAAACGTGAAGACATGGATAGCGGACAACACGGCGGCCTTGATGGGGGCAATCTTCGTCGCCGCCGCCGTCTTGTCCGAGGTGCTCTTCCTGTGCCGCGTGAGCGTGTTTCGCGTCGTCGTCCTGATGGGCACTTTCGCCCTCGCCATGGCATTTGCGGGCAACGACCTGGTGAACTTCATAGGCGTTCCGCTCGCAGGCCTCGACAGCTTCCAGGCGTGGGTTGCCAGCGGCTGCGGCGACCCGGACCGGTTCATGATGAGCGAACTGCAGGAGTCGGCGAAGTCGCCCTTCTTCTACCTGCTCGCAGCGGGCGTGGTGATGATTGTCGCCATGGTCACATCGAAAAAGGCGCAGAACGTCGTGAAGACCAGCGTCGATTTGGCACGGCAGGACGAAGGCGACGAGATTTTCGGGTCGAGCCGCGTCGCCCGGAGCATAGTGCGCATGACGCGCGACGGCAGCTCGTTTGTCGCGGCGCACATGCCGAAGCGCATGAACGCGTGGATTGACTCGCGCTTCAACAAGGACGACGCCATCCTGCAGGACGGCGCGGCGTTCGACATGGTGCGCGCGGCCATCAACCTTGTCCTCGCCTCCATGCTCATCATCTTCGGCACCACCTACAAGCTGCCGCTCTCCACCACCTACGTCACTTTCATGGTGGCGATGGGGTCGAGCCTCGCCGACCGCGCCTGGAGCCGCGAGAGCGCCGTCTTCCGCGTGACGGGCGTCATCAGCGTCATCGGCGGCTGGTTCATCACGGCGGGCGTCGCGTTCGTCGCCTGCGCCCTCGTGGCCGCGCTCATGCACTGGTTCGGGTTCCCGGCGATGATAGTGTTCGTCTGCCTCGTGGTGTTCCTGCTCGTGCGCAGCAACATCCAGTATGCGCGCAAGATGCGCGGCGAGAAGAAGGACGACGTGTTCCACCTGATGATGCGCACCAAGGACCCCGAGCTCGTGTGGGAGCTGCTGCAGCGCCACGTGTCGAAGACGCAGAGCTTCGTCACCAACTTCGCCACCGACAGCTTCAACAAGATTCTCGACGGACTGAACACCGAGAACTGGAAGGAGCTGCGCAAGGTGAAGAACGACCTCAACAACGAGCAGGACTCGCTCAAGCGATTCCGCCGCAAGGAGTTCCTCGCCATGCGCAAGATTCCGAAGGACATGGCGCTGGAGCGCAACACGTGGTTCCACCTGGGGTCGAACTGCAACCAGCAGTTCATCTATTGCCTCAAGCGGATGCTCGAGCCCATCAAGGAGCACGTGGACAACAACTTCAACCCCATGCCGACCAGCTACCGCAGCGACTTCGAGCCCGTCCGCGTCCGGATATGCAGCCTCATGAAGGCCACCGCGGCCATGATTTCCTCCAACACCTACGACGACTACGACGAGACGCTCGAGCAGGCCGACCGCCTCAAGGACGAACTGTCCGTCCTGCGCAAGCGCTACATCGACCGCATGCAGAGCAACGTCCCCAACGAGCATTACAAAGTGGCGCTCCTCTACCTCAACACGCTGCAGGAAAGCCAAGAGTTCCTGAGCATCATGCGACACCAGCTGCGCGCCGCGCGCAAGTTCCTGGACGACCGCAAGAAAAGCTTCTGACTCCGCGTGGCGGCGGCGGGGGCGCGTCTCTGCGCGCGCGGGAAGCCGCCGGCGCAGACGCTGGAAACCCCCGCTTCGGAGCGCCTGGAATGGCGGCGCACTGGAAAAATATTTTGAGCGCACCGAAAAATATTTTTGAGCGCACTGGAAAAAAACTTCCAGTGCGCTCAAAATAAATTTCCAGCGCACCGGAAAATGAGGCCCGCCGCGGACGCGCCAAAAAAACCGTGCGGAAACTTTGCCGTCACGCCGAAAACCACTACCTTTGCCGTCGCAAAACGGGTAAGTCCTGTACGGCCAGCTCCCTATAATCCTCCAGGGCTTGATCGCAGCAAAGGCGTTAGGTCGTAGCGGCGCGATGCAGATTGCTTACCCACCCGCCTCTTTAGCTCAGTTGGCCAGAGCACGTGATTTGTAATCTCGGGGTCGTTGGTTCGAATCCGACAAGAGGCTCGCAGAGAATGTCGGGGCGCGGAGCGAAGGCTCCGCCGGGAGAGTACGATGAAAGCCGCAGCGCACAGCAATGTACGCTGCGGCTTGTTGTTGGCGCCTCCCCGGCGCGTCACCATTAGTGGGTATCCTTGGCCGGAGGGCGGCGAAAATGGGTATCGGCCTCCATAAAAGTGGGTACGGGCGGGAGGGGGAGGGGCTTCCGCTAACGTCTTTTTACAAAAAAAAAGGTATTGCCGTCCTTGCGCGGCGTGCGTAACTTTGCATCCGAATCCAACGCGGGCCGTGGCGCGCCGTGTTGGACACCGCAACGCGATAAGGTAAGAAAGAGACATTCCAAACAATGCAAGGACTGATGAGACAGACAATCAACACACTCCGCTGCGCCGCTGTGGCTGCTGCCATGGCGGCGGCTGCGAACCTCGGCGCCCAGGAGAGCAAGGACTCGGTCGAGTACGGAGGCTGGGACAAGTTCCGCGTGGGGGGCTACGGCGAAATGGTGGCCAAGTTCAAGGATTACGGGCTCAACCGCTGGGCGCGCCCCGATGGCAACACGAAAATCAACCACAGCACGGTGGGCCTTCCGCGCTTCGTGCTTGCCGGCGACTACAAGTTCAACTCGAAGTGGATTCTCGGCGTGGAAGTCGAGTTCGAGGGCGGCGGCACGGGCATAGAATATGAGATGGAGCAGGGCAGCGGCAGTGAGAACGGAGAGTACGAGACCGAGATTGAGAAAGGCGGCGAGGTGGCTCTCGAGCAGTTCCACATCACGCGCCTCATCGTTCCCGAGTTCAACGTGCGCGTCGGCCACATGATTCTGCCGGTGGGCATGACGAACCCCCACCACGAGCCCATCAACTTCTTCGGGACCTCGCGCCCCGAAGGCGAGACGGTGATCATCCCCTCTACTTGGCACGAGACCGGCATCGGGTTCTTCGGGACGCTCGGCAGGGGCAGGGCCACGTTCGACTACGACGTGATGGTCGTCGCGGGCGCGAACCCCAACGGCTTCGACCGCTACAACTGGATACAGAAAGGCAAGCAAGGCTACTTCGAAGAGGACAACTTCACGTCGCCCGCCTACGTGTTCCGCCTGGACTACAAGGGCGTGCCGGGCCTTCGCGTCGGCGGCTCGTTCTACTACTGCGACAATGTCGGAAAGAACGGCGACCGCCTGCTGACCTACGACCAACTGGGCAGGCTCCCGCTGCGCATCTTCTCGCTCGACGCGCAGTATGTGAACCCCTACGTCACGGCGCGCGCCAACTGGCTGCAGGGCTCGATGAACAACGCGGCGGGCATCTCGCGCATCAACGTCAATTACCCCAACGCCTCGCCCTACAACCGCACGGCGTGGGTGGCGCACAAGGCCGTCACCTACAGCGCGGAGGTAGGCCTCAACCTGAAGCCCTTCTTCAAGAGCAATGCGTTCCCGGCCATCACCCCGTTCGCGCACTACGAATACTACAACCCCCAGGAAAAGGCCGACGGACAGGCAACCATGGACGACCGCTGCCAAGTGAGCATGTGGCGCGTGGGCGCCAACTGGAAAGCGCTGCCGAACCTCGTGGTGAAGGCCGACTACACCACGCGCCAAATCGGAACGCGCAAGGTGTTCGGAACAGGCGGCTATAACAGCGAGAACGAGTTCGCCGTCGGCGTGGCCTACGTGGGCTGGTTCTTCAAGAAATAAGCGCCGGCCCTCCCAAGGACAAGCGGACAAAATCATCAACAACTTAAAACATAACACAAACAAACATGAAAAAGAACCTTCTTCTGATGGCAGCCATCGCCATGGGCGCCGCGCTGTCGTTCACCTCGTGCAGCGACGACAACAACGACGGCGACAAGTCCACGGACGTCGATTTGGAGTCGGTCAACTACGACTACACATCCGAAAACGCCGCGCAGTGGGGCAACTACATGGTGTCGGTGGCTTCGCTCTTGCAGAACGACGCAACCACCCTCTACAAGGACTGGAAAGAAAGCTTCAATGGCGGGCTTAGCTATGCGGATTTGTTCAAGAACCACGACAACACCTACTACCGCTCGGCAGCAGACTGCGTGGCCCAGATTTTCGGCGGGTGTGTGGACATCGCCAACGAGGTGGGCACCACGAAGATTGGCGACCCGTACAACAAATACGCAGCCGGCCGCAAGCTCGATGCGCTTTATGCCGTCGAGTCGTGGTTCAGCTACCACTCCATCGAGGACTACTCCAACAACATCCGTTCCATCCGCAACGCCTACTATGGCACTTACGAGCCCGCAAAGAGCGACAGCGAGGTGGAGGTGAATGCAAATTCCCTCTCCGCGGTCCTTGCGGCGAGGAACGCCGGCATGGACAACACCATGAAGCAGCTGATTGCACAGGCCGTCGAGGCCATCGAGGCGATTCCCGCGCCTTTCCGCAACCACATTAACAGCGCGGAGGCAAAAGACGCCATGGACGCCTGCTCGGAGCTGTCCAACTACATGGAGAAGACGGTCGCCCCCTACTTTGCGGACAACATTACCGACGAGGCGGTGCTGGATCCCGTCATCGCGCAGTACGTCGACCATGTCGTCCTGCCCACCTACAAGAGCCTGATGGAGAAGAACATCGAACTTTTCAACGTCGTCAAGGCTTTCCAGCAGTCGCCGTCCAACGACAATTTCGAAGCATGCGCAAAGGCATGGATGGCCGCGCGCGCCCCGTGGGAGACGAGCGAGGCATTCCTCTACGGCCCGGTGTCGGACAAGGGACTTGACCCCAACATGGACTCTTGGCCGCTCGACGCCAAAGGAATCACTCAAATCCTGAAGAGCAACACGCTGGCCGACCTTGACTGGGACGGCGACTTCATCGAAGTCCCGGAGGAGGACGACGAGATTGCGACCATGAACCCCGACGACCTGAAGAAAGCGCAGGAAATCGCCGCAAAGCAGGCCCTCCGCGGCTTCCACACGCTCGAGTTCCTCATCTACAAGAACGGCAAGGCCCGCACGGTGAAATAAGCCGGCAGTCGCTACACGCGCTATGGCGGAGACGCAGGAACACACATTTCCGCGTCTTCGCCCTTGGCATATAAGATACGTCTATACTTCATGCCATTCATCCTTATGAAAACAACGACAAAACTACTGCTCTTCTTGGCTGCCGGCGCACTCGCCGCTTCCTGCGACGACGACCAGGCGGAGAACATCGACAGCATCCTCGTCGATATGCCCGAAGGCTACGCGCTCTCGGCCGGCACTTCCACCAACTTCGCGACGTCGTCGAAAGCCTACGACATGGAGACGCAATGGACGACGGGCAGCCTTCTCGCACGCTTCACGCGCGGCAACCAGCTCTACGACAACGTGCGCACGAGCAGCAACGGGCAGAGCGGCGGACTGGGGCCGGTGTACGCCGGCTACTCCTGCGGCAGCTGCCACCGCAACGCCGGGCGCACCGAGCCGGCGCTCTGGAGCAGCGGCGGCAGCGGCGAGTACGGCTTCTCGTCCATGCTCGTCTACATCACCCGCAAGAACGGCGCGTTCTTCCAGGACTACGGACGCGTGCTCCACGACCAGGCCATCTACGGCGTGAAGCCCGAGGGAAAGCTCAAGGCCACCGTCCGCAAGGAGACGTTCCACTTCCCCGACGGCGAAGCCTACGAGCTGTGCCTGCCGCAGTATGAGATTACCGACTGGTACGCCGACAGCATCCGCCCCGAGGACATGTTCGTCACGGTGCGCGTGCCGCTCCGCCACGTCGGAATGGGACAGATGATGGCCATCGACCGCGACGAAATCGAAAGGCTCGCCGCCAAGAGCAACTATCCGGAGTACGGCATCAGCGGGCGCGCCAACTACATCACCGAGCGCGGCGTGCGCCAGCTCGGGCTGTCGGGCAACAAGGCGCAGCACGCCGACCTCACGGTGGAGCTGGGCTTCTCCAGCGACATGGGAGTGACGAACAGCCGCTATCCCGAGGAAATCTGCGAGGGACAGATTCAAATGCAGGGCGGCAGCATGATGGGCCTGAGCTACGATCAGCTCGACGTTTCCACCAGCGACATGGAGGACGTGGACCTCTACCTGCACGCCCTGAGCGTGCCGGCGCGGCGCAATGTCAACGACCCAGTCGTGAAGCGCGGCGAGCAGATGTTCTACAAGGCCAAGTGCCATCTGTGCCACGTCACCACGCTGCACACACGTCCGCGCGGCGCGACGCTGCTCAACGGCACCGAGATGCCTTGGCTCGGCGGACAGACCATCCACCCCTATTCCGACTACCTGCTGCACGACATGGGCAGCGAAATCATGGGCGCGGGACTCAACGACAACTACGTGAGCGGCCTCGCGCGCGGCAACGAGTGGCGCACGACCCCGCTCTGGGGCATAGGCCTCCAGCAGCGCGTCAACGGCCATACGTACTTCCTGCACGACGGGCGCGCGCGCAACTTCGTCGAAGCCATCATGTGGCACGGCGGCGAGGGCGAAGCCTCGAAGAACCTGTTCAAGAACATGGACAAGTCCGACCGCGACGCGCTCGTCGAGTTCCTGTGGTCGCTGTAGGCCCCGGGGGCGGAAATCCACTCATTGCAACAACAACAAACACCCATAACGATGAAAAAAATTCTATTTCTTGTCACACTGACAGCCCTCCCGCTCTGCGCATCGGCCCAGCAGGAGGAGGAAATCACCGAGAACGGAGTGGTGTCCGTCGATGGAAAGGACGGGTTCACCATCAGCAGCAAGCGCGGCGACTTCGTCTTCAAGCCGTACGCGCTGATCCAGACCGCCGCGCAGTTCAACTACTACGACGACGAGGGGCTCGACAAGGCTTACAACCAGGACAACGTGGCCAACAGCGGATTCTCCATCCCCTACGCGGTGCTCGGCTTCACGGGAAAGGCGTTCGACAAGGTGTCGTTCAACCTCACGCTCAACGCTGCGGCGAGCGGCGGCAACCTCCTGCAGCAGGCCTGGTTCGACGTGAAGCTGAAGGAGCAGTTCGCCGTCAAGGCCGGAAAGTTCAAGACGCCGTTCACCCACGCCTACCTCACCACGCTCGGCGAGACGCTCATGCCCACCGTGCCCACCTCCCTGACGGCGACCACCATCATGCCACACACGCTCAACGCCGTCACCCCCAGCATCGCCACGGGCTTCGACCTCGGCGTGGAGGTGCACGGACTGCTCGCCAAGAAGTTCGGCTACGAGGTCGGCGTGTTCAACGGCAGCGGCGCGTCGGTCAACACGGCGACGAAAACCTTCAGCGACGACTGGCACATCCCCTCGCTCCTCTACGCCGCCCGCCTCACATGGATGCCCAAGGGCGTGATGCCGTCCACGCAGGGCAACCCCGGACGCCTGCGCGAGGACAAGCTCCTCTTCGGCCTGTCCGTGTCGGAGAACGTCGAGAGCGAGAGCGAGAGCACGAACGACTTCCGTGCCGGCGTCGAGTTCTCCATGCTCAAGAACCGCTGGTACGTGGGCGCGGAGGCCTACTACATGAACGTCGGCTTCACCAAGCGCCAGAAGATCGACGAGAGCTTCAACTACTGGGGCGCGTACGCGCAGGCCGGCTACTTCGTGACCGACAACCTGCAGCTCGCCGCCCGCTACGACTTCATGGACCGCAACGGCACCGACCTCGACGGAATGCTCAACATGCCGGCCGTCGGCGCCAACTACTTCTTCCCGCACACCAACCTCAAGCTGCAGGCGATGTACCAGTACATCGGGCGCACCGGCCACGCCACCCAGCTCGACCGCGACAACGACGACCTCGGGCAGCCCATGCACTCGGCGCGCGTGCAGCTGCAGTACACGTTCTGAACCGGCGACACCAAATCCCCGCATCCGATATGAACACAACGCACCGAAGCCTTCTCGCCGGCGCGGCGGCCGCCCTGCTGCTCTGCGCCTGCGACGACGGCCGAATCCACGAGCACACCGACTACGACACGAGCGGGCGCACCGTGCGCCTCACCGCCAACGTCGCGGGCGCGAGCACCTGGGGCAGCGACTACACCATCGCGCTGGCGGGATTCGCCGCCGGCAGCGACTACTCCTCCATACTCCGCGTCGTGCGCCCCGACGCCGAGGGGAACGTCTCGATGGTGATGAAGAACGTCCCCGACGAGGTGACGAGCATCGAGCTGTGCGCCGTCAACCTCATCCACCAGCGCGTGGCCACCCTGGCCGCCGCCACCGCCGCGCAGCTGGCCGCCGCCGACACCATCCGCTTCGACGCGGGAAATGTCGACGCCTCCATGTTCGGCGCCATCCAGCAGAACGTCTTCAACACCACCTGCGCGAACTGCCACGGGGCCAGCTCCACGGCGGCCGCCGGCCTGTACCTCACCGAGGGCCACGCCCGCGCGGCCCTCGTCGGCCGCCCGTCCAAACTCCTGAACGGGCTGAGCCTCGTCGAGCCGGGCGACTCGGCCAACAGCGCGCTCCACCGCGCGCTCTTCACGCAGGCGAGCAAGGCGGACGGATGGCACTACGACCACTCCCGCGAGGTCGTCTCGACGCTCACCATGCGCCTCATCGACGACTGGATACAGGGCGGCGCCGAATAGCCGCCACGCTCCCGCCGCGCCGCCCGCGCGGCCACGGCGCACCGGAAGCCTGACGCGGGCGCACCGGAAGTTCGGCGCGGGCGCAGTGCCGCGAAATTTCCAAGTACTTGGAAATATTTTTTCAAGTACTTAGAAATATTTTTCCAAGTACTTGGAAATTTCGCGGCGGTGCGCCCGGGCCAAGATTCCAGCGCACCGCGGGAAAACTTGCAGCGCGCCGCGGGAAAAGTACCTGTGCGCCGCCGGTGGAGCGCAGGCGCGCGGCGGCTGTCGACGGGCCGCTTTGCGGAACGGCGGAGGCCGCTTTGCGGACGGCGGGAAAATGCGTAACTTTGCAGTGAGAATCGCGCGGCGGCCACGCGGCGGCCGCGCCAAACGAGAGAACCATCCGCGCGGCGGGGCCTGCTTCCCCCGCGCCCAAAAACAACGAACGAGATGAACACACAGAAGATAAGCTGGAGCGAGATTGGCGTGACGGCGGAGCTTGCCGCGTTCACGCCTGCGGGAGGGGTGGCCGAGTTCCACGCCATGCTCCATGTAGAGCCGCGCGGCGAGGAGTTCGGCGGCCAGCTCGCGCGCGTCTACCAGGGCGAGGAGCTGCTCTCCGCCCTGCCGCAGCTGGACGGCGCGAAGGCCATCGTCAAGCGCTATTTCCTCAGCGACGCCACCAACCAGAGGCCCCTCATGAAGGACGAGCCTGCGGTGGCCTACTCTTTCATCCAGCAGCCGCCGCTCGACGGGTCGAAGATCGGCGTGTGGATTTACATGCAGCGCGGCTCGGAGGTGTACAACGACAACGGCATGGTGGTGAGCGAGCACAACGGCTACCGCCACCTCTGGAAGATGGGGATGCACGAGCACAAGGGCGACTCGGCGTGGCAGACGGAGAGCCTGCTCATCTCCTACGAGGAGAAGCTGCAGCGCTTCGGGGCCACGCTCGCCGCGAACTGCGTGCGCACGTGGTTCTTCGTGCGCGACGTCGACACGCAGTACGCGGGCATGGTGCGCGCGCGCCGCGAGAACTTCGAGGAGCAGGGGCTCACTTCCGACACGCACTACATTGCCTCGACCGGCATAGGCGGGCTGCCCGCCGACACGCGCGCGCTGATCCAGCTGGGGACGTATGCCGTCGTCGGGTTCGCGCCCGAGCAGCAGCGCTACCTCTACGCGAAGACGCATCTGAACCCCACGTATGAGTACGGGGTGACCTTCGAGCGCGGCACGTGCATGGAGTACGGCGACCGCGCGCACGTCCTCATCTCCGGCACCGCGTCCATCGACAACCGGGGCGAGGTGGTGCACGTGGGCGACATCCGCCGCCAGACGGAGCGCATGTGGGAGAACGTGGAGGCGCTGCTCGCCGAGGCCGGCGCGACGTTCGACGACGTGATGCAGATTGTGGTGTATGTGCGCGACATGGGCGACCGCGACATCGTGGCGCGCATGTTCGCCGGGAAGTTCCCCGGCACGCCCTACATCGTCACGCTCGCCCCGGTGTGCCGGCCGGCGTGGCTCATCGAGATGGAGTGCATGGCGGTGAGGGGGCGCTCCAATCCCGCCTACAAGGACTTTTGACCGCGCCCGCCCCTCCCCGCGCCCGCGGGAGGGGGCGGCGCTTTTCCCGTGCCTATGAGACAGAGGATTCTTGCCGCGCTGCCTTTCGCGCTGCTCTTTGCCGCCGCCGCCGTCGTGGCGGCCGCCACGTTCGTGGAGGACGGCGTGGGCGCGGAGCGCGCGGGCGAGCTGGTCTACCGCGCGTGGTGGTTCCGCGCCCTGTGGGCCGCCCTGGGCGTGGCGGGCGCGGTGGCGGCGTGCCGCGCGCGCCTTTTCCGCCGCCCGGCCGTGCTGCTGCTCCACCTTTCGTTCGCGGTGATGATGGCGGGCGCGCTCGTCACGGCGCTCACCATGCGGCAGGGCCACGTGCACCTGCGCGCCCACCAGCCCGAGCGCACGTTCGTGGAGCGCGACGGCACGGTGGGCGAGCTGCCTTTCGTCATCACGCTCGACACGTTCGCCATCGACTGCTACCCCGGCACCGACGCGCCGCGCGACTTCACGAGCCGCGTGACCGTCGCGACCGACGACGGCGCGGTGGAGGCCGCGTCGGTGAGCATGAACAACGTGCTGTCCGTGAGGGGGTTCCGGCTCTACCAGTCGTCGTTCGACGACGACCGCGCCGGCAGCTGGCTCACGGCGACGTTCGACCCCTACGGCACGGCGGTCACCTACGCGGGCTACGCCATGCTGGCGGTGGCCGTCGTGTGGCTGCTTGTCGGCGGCAGGGAGGCGTTTGCGCGGCTGCTCCGCCATCCCGCCCTGCGGCGGGGCGGCGTGCTGGCGGTGGTGGTGCTGGCGGGATGGGGCCGCGCGGCGGCGGAAGCGGACGGGCGGGGTCGGCTGCGGCTGCCCGTCGTGCCGCGCGAGCAGGCCGCCGGGCTGAAGTCGCGCCAGGTCATCTACAACGACCGCGTCGCGCCGTTCAACACGCTCGCCACCGACTTCGTGCAGAAGCTCTACGGGCGCCGCACGTTCGCCGGCCTCACGGCGGAGCAGGTGGTGGTGTCGTGGCAGCTGCACCCGCGCGCGTGGCGCGGCGCCCGGATTCTGCGGCTGAAGGCCAAGCACCGCGTGCTGGCGGAGCGGCTGGGGCTGGAGGGCGACTGCGTGTCGGTGAACGACCTTTACGGCGCGGACGGGACGTACCGCCTTGCCGCGCTCTACGAGCGCGAGCTGGGCTCGCACAGCCGGCTGGAGGCGGCCATCGTGGAGATTGACGAGAAAATCGGCATCGTCAAGATGCTGGAGGGCGGCACGCTCGTGCGCCCCCTGCCGGACGACGGCTCCGTGGCGCCGCTGCCCGTGGCGCGGGTGCGCGCCGAGCTGCTGTACAACGCCGTGCCGTTCGCGAGGATTCTTTTCATCGTGAACCTCTCGGCGGGCTTCCTCCTCTTCCTGCTCATGCTGCGGCGCATGCTCGCCACGGGCGCGCCGCGCCCCTCGCGCGCGCGGACTTGGACGCTCCGCTCGGCGCGCGCGCTGCTCGTGGCCGCCACGCTCTTCCACGCCGCGGGCTACGGCCTGCGCTGGTACGTGGCGGGCGTCGTGCCGCTCACGAACGGCTATGAGACCATGCAGTTCGTGGCGCTGGCCACGCTGCTGCTCACCTGCTGGCTCGGCGCGCGCTTCTCCTTTGTCCTCCCGTTCGGCTTCCTCGTCTCGGGCTTCGCCCTCCTGGTGTGCCACCTGGGGCAGATGAACCCTCGGATTACGCCGCTCATGCCGGTGCTGCAGTCGCCATGGCTGAGCAGCCACGTGTCCGTCATCATGGTGTCGTATGCGTTATTCGCCTTCATCGCGCTCAACTCCGCCCTGGCCCTCGTGCTGCTGGCGCGCGGCGGACGCGCGGCGCAGGTGGAGACGCTCACCGTGCTCAACCGGCTCCTGCTGTACCCTGCCGTGCTGCTGCTCGCGGTAGGCATCTTCATCGGGGCCGTCTGGGCCAACGCCTCGTGGGGCAGCTACTGGAGCTGGGACCCGAAGGAAGTGTGGGCGCTTGTCACCATGATGGTCTACGGGGCGGCCTTCCACCGCTCGTCGCTGCCCTTCCTGCGCCGCCCGCCTGCCTACCACGCCTATTTGCTCTGCGCCTTCCTCACGGTGCTGATGACCTACTTCGGCGTGAACTACCTGCTCGGGGGGATGCACTCCTACGCCGGTTAGGGCGGGGGACGGCGCGTGCCGCAAACGACGAATGCGGGCATCCGTGGGGATGTCCGCATTCGTCGTTTGTCGTACCTTCGCTTTAATGGAGGCTATTTCCCGGCCTGGCGCCCATGGCCTTGCGCCGCTCTTTTCTTCAGCCTGCCCGCCACGAGCGAGTGGAGGTCGATGCGCCGGTTGAGCTGCCACAGCGAGAAGGCGCAGCAGAGGAGGGTGGAGGTGCCCATGAGCGCGTAGCCCCATGGGGCGGACGGCACGAACGAGGCGGCCAGCGCGCACACGGCCATGGCCATCAGCACGGCCAGCAGCCGCAGGCAGGGCGCGGCGAGGGTGAATCCGTAGCGCCAGCGGTTGAGCGTGACGCTGGTGGCCACGTCAATCAGTGCGGAGCAGAGGGCGGCGTAGCCCAGTCCGTCGAGCCCGAGCGTGTAGTAGAAGGCGGTGAAGACGGCGAGCGTCTTGGCGTTGCCCCACACGCCCTCGACCCAGAAGAAGAACTTCTTGTCGCCTTTCGACAGCGCGATGTAGTCCATGGGGAAGCAAAGCCCCCGGAAAATGGCGCTGAACCCCATGAAGCGGATGATGTCGCGGCATGGCTGGTACTCCGCCGTGAGCAGGACGCTGATGAGCACCGGGGCGGTGAGTATCACGAGCATGGCGAGGGGGACCACCACCAGCAGTACGATTTCGGTCTGCTGGTTCACCAGCCGGTGCGCCTCCGCCTTGTCCTTGCCGAGCAGTGCGGAGAGGTGCGGATAGTAGTCGGCCGCCATGGCGCCGAAGACAAGTCCGATGTACTGGCTCGTTATGGAGTTGGCGGCGTTGTAGATGCCCACGTCGAAGAGCGAGCCGAAGTGGCGGATGAACGCCGACAGGCTGTAGGTCGCGACGCTGCCGATGAGCGCGGCCACCGTCATCACGATGCCGAGGTGTACGATGCTGCGCCCCTCGCGCCACACCGTTGTAAGGCTGGCGCGCGGCACGGCGGGCAGCCGGCGCGTGGCCCGCAGGGCGCAGTGGCGCAGGGCGCAGTAGTAGGCGGCGGTGATGAGTATCATGGCCGGCACGATGCCGTCGACGTCCATCAGGTAATAGAGCGGCACGCCGAGGAGCAGTCCGCAGAGCGGCGCCACGGTGGAGCACACGGCAATCTGCTTGTAGCGGCGCAGGCCTTGCAGCAGCGCGCTCTCGCCGCTGGCGAGGATGCTGAACGCCACGGCGGCGCTCATGAGCAGGATGTGCGGGAGGTAGCGCGTGTGTCCGAAGAGGGAGTGGGCGATGAGCGGCGACAGCGCGAGGGTGAGCAGCGTCCCGAGCCCCGCCGCTCCGAGCATGAGGCTGCGGAGGATGCCGACGGCGCGTGCGAGCGCGTGCGGGTTGGCCGCGTCGTTGGCTTGCGAGATGTTGCGCACGACCGACACGTTGATGCCGAGCGTGGCGAACTGCTGGAGGGTGGACGATGCGTTGCTGAGGAGTGAGGACACGCCCTGTCCGGCCGTTCCGAGCAAGGCGGCCACGAACTTGCCGCGCACGGCATTGACGACGGCATTGAGCAGCTGCGCGCCCCCGAACGCGGTGGTGCTGGCGACGATGGTGCGGTAGGCCTTGGTCTTCGATACGTCCATGTCGGTGCTGTGCTATGGCCGGGAGGCCGGCGCGCTGCGCGGCGGTGCCTCGCCGGGCGCGCCGCTGCGGCGGAAAATGAGCCGTGGGAGGGTGTCGGCGAGGAACGCCGGGCGATATTTCAGCGCGAAGACGAGGAACAGGAGGCGGAAGTGCCACCCGTGGCGGAAGCGTCGGCGCAGGTCGTCGGGCAGGAGCTGCGGGCGGATGTGGCGGAATGCGTCGGCCAGCGCGCCGACAATCTCGCCCTCGCTGCCGCGCAGCCGGGGCGAGTGGGCGACGAACAGGCGGAGGTTGCTGCGCCATTCGCAGAAGGCCTTGAGCTGCATGGAGCGGTATTCGTTGCTGTCGGCCCCGAACTCGCGCTGCATGAGCAGTAGCAGCTCGGTGTTGGTGTGCAGCGTCTGGAAGCGCCTCGGGCCGACGCGCATCGTGATGGACTCGCCGTGGCGGCGGTAGTGGTAGGTGGCGTTGCCGAACGCCACGCGGCGCGCGTTCAGCAAGTAGAGCCGCTCGTCCACCTCGTCGGAGTTGATCCATATCGCGCCGTGGGGCCGCGGATAGCACAGGTTGGTCCATGCCGACCTGCGGTAGAGCCCTCCCGCGCCTCCGATGCGCCATGCCGGGATTGTCGCCGCCACGAGGTCGCGCCCGCGGTAGACGCGCGCCGTGTCGATGCTTGCGTCGGGCAGCGTCAGTGCCTCCGTTCCCTCGGCTTCGCCCGTGAAGAGCATCCGGGGATAGACGATGTCGGCGTCGGTCTGCGCCTGCCGCGCGCGCAGGGTGCGGAGGTAGTCGTCGCCCCATGTGTCGTCGGCGTCGAGGAACGCCACGTATTCGCCCCTCGACTCATAGACGGCGCGGTCGCGCGGCATCTTTGCCGACCCGCTGTTGGGCTGCGTGAAGAGGCGGATGCGGCGGTCGGATTCCGCCCAGTCCGCCAGCAGCCGCCCGCTGTTGTCCGTCGACCCGTCATCGACCACCACCCACTCCCAGTTGTCGTCGTGCTGGCGGAGGATGCTTTCGTAGGCCATGGGCAGGTATTTGGCTGCGTTGTAGACGGGCGTGACGATGGAGACGAGTGGCGGGCGGTTCATGGATGCGGGTGGGGTTTACGACAATAAACGTGGGGCTGCGGTGAATATTGTTCCGGACGGTGGCGAACTATGGCCGGAGGGTCTGCACGATGAGCCGGAACTCGGCGAACGGGATGTCGGACGGCAGGAAGCGCGCGAGGTCGTGGTCGTGTTCGGGCATGCCCTCGCGTTGCAGCAGCTGGCGCACGAATTCGGTGTGGGCGGGCGGAATGAGCTTGTCGGCAGTGACTTCGCCCGTCTCCAAATAGCGGGCGAGGTGGGAGAACACGGTGCCGGGCGTGAGCGCGCGCGCCTCGGCAATCTGCGGCACCGTCATGCCCTCTCGGAAGAGGCGGAGCGAATGCTCGTGCGTGCGCTCCCTGGGCTGCTTCGGCTCTTTGGCCTTCTTCCGGCTGCGCTTGTCCGCGCCCTTTTCTCCCTCGTCGAGGCGAAGGAGTGCGTTGGCCTTGTCGTGGAGGTAGGTCTTGGGCGCGAATCCGTGGGCGACGGTGCGCTCGAGCGTTCCGATTTTCGTGCGGAGGTCGAGCGCAAGGGGGTCGAGCGCGTTGCCGAGCAGCTTCTTCACGGCTTTGTTCGCCAGTTTGCCATGGCACGCAGCGGTCTTCGCGGCGAGGGGGACGAGCTGCTGCAGCTGTTCGGCGAAGTAGGCGGACGCCTTGCCTATGCGCTCCTGCACTTGTGCGTCGGCGGCCATGCCGGCGGGGCGGTCGTGGCGGCCGAGGAGTGCGGCGTACTGGGCGCGGAACTTCGCGGCGACGGCGGCGACGCTGTCCTTGAGTCGGGCTGTCGCCGCCTGCCACTCGTCGGCCAGTTCGCTCTGCTGCCGGGACAGGTGTTCTTGGAAGATGCGCGCGACGCGCTCCGCCTCTTGCTGGAGCGCGCTGAAATCGAACAGCTCGTCCACGAGCGTCAGGAAGTAGGCGCACTGCCGCTGCGGCAGTTGCGCGGGGGCGGTTTGTGCGGCCTGCAACTTCTGGCGGATGTAGGCCTGCACGTGGGGGTCGGAGGCAAGGGCGTGCAGTTCGACGGGGTGCGAGAGGACGATGCCCTCGAGGCTGCGGCAGCGGCTCAGCGCCACGTACACCTGTCCCGGGGCGAACGACGCGTTGATGTCGAGGACGGCGCGGTCGAACGTCAGGCCCTGACTTTTGTGGACGGTGATTGCCCATGCGAGCCGGAGCGGATACTGCCGGAACGTGCCGATGACCACCTCGCGGATTTCCTTGGTCTGCTCGTCGATGCTCACCTTTGTGTTCTCCCAGTCCATGGGCTGCACGTCGATGGGGGTGGGCGTGTCGGCGCAGGCGATGGTGATGCTGCCGCTGGCGAGGCTCGCGACGTGGCCGATTTTCCCGTTGTAGAACAGGTGGGCGGGCGAGGTGTCGTTCTTGATGAACATCACCTGCGCGCCCACTTTCAATCTGAGCCGCCGGTCGGCAGGAAAGGAGGTGTCGGGGAAGTCGCCTTCGACGACGGCCTCGTAGTGGCGCTCGCGCTGCGGGAGCGCGCTCAGCATGCGCTCGTTGTACTGCTGCGCCATGCGGTTGTGGGTGGTAAGGCGGATGCACTCGTCCGCCTCGCTGGGAACGTAGCCGGGGATGTAGCGCGCGTTGAGCGCCTCGACGGTGGAAGTGTCGAGCCGGCCGTCGCGAATCTTTCCGAGCAGCGAGATGAAATGCGTGTCGCTCTGCCGGTAGATTTGCCGCAGTTCGATGGTGACGTAGTGGATGTTCTGGAGCGCGTGGCTGGCGAAGAAATAGGGCGTGTCGTAGTACTGGCGCAGCACCGCCCACTCGGCGTCGGTGGCGACGGGTGCGAGTTGTTGCAGGTCGCCGATGAGGAGCAGCTGCACGCCTCCAAACGGGCGGTGGCGGTCCTTGTAGCGGCGGAGCGTGTCGTCGATGGCGTCGAGCAGGTCTGCGCGCACCATGCTTATCTCGTCAATCACGAGCAAGTCCATGGTGCGGATGATGTTGCGCTTCTCGCGGCTCATCTGCACGTGGCGGTTGCGGCCGTTGCCCGGCGCGCCCTCCTGCTCCGCGTACCGCGCGCCGGGCACATGCACTCCGATGGGCAGCTGGAAGAAAGAGTGTATCGTCACGCCCTGCGCGTTGATGGCCGCCACGCCCGTGGGCGCGACGACCACCATGCGCTTGGGCGACAGCTCGCGGATGCGTCGGAGGAATGTGGTTTTCCCCGTTCCAGCCTTGCCGGTGAGGAACACGCTCGTGCCGGTGCTTTCGATGTACTGCCACGCGAGATTCATCTCGTTGTTGTGTCGATTTGTTTCCATGGGGTCGTCGTGTTGTTGGGGGCGTGCGCCGGTGGGGCTCGCGGTGCGCCGGGCGCCGCTGTCTGCCGACGCGTGCTTCTGTGCGGGGCGTTATTTCCTGAAAAGCTTGTCGATGAGGTCTTCGCGGTGCATCCTGCGGAGCTCACGGACGATGTTCTGCCGTTCCGACGGCTTGTACCAGAAGAAGAACTGGCGTTGCGCCTGTTTGTCGCGGGGCAACTTGGCGGAGAAAACGGGCTGAAGCGTGTAGGGGTGCAGTCCGGTGTACCAAGTCTCGGTGGACACCGTCATGGGCGTTGGCGTGAAGTCCTGCACCTGCTCGAGGCGGAAGTCGAGGTGCTTGGTCAGCACGGCGAGTTCGGCCATGTCCTGCTCCGTGCATCCCGGGTGCGAGCTGATGAAGTAGGGGATGAGCTGCTGGTTGAGATGTTCCTCGCGGTTGATTTGGTCGAACTGTCGCTTGAACTCATAGAAGAGTTTGAACGAGGGCTTGCGCATGAGCTGTAGCACGCTGTCGGAGGTGTGTTCCGGCGCCACTTTCAGTCGTCCGCTTACGTGGCGGACGATGAGTTCGCGCAGGTAGCGTGCGTTCTGGCGGTTGGTGTGCTCGTCGCCCGTGTCGTGGAGGAGCAGGTCGTAGCGCACGCCGCTGCCGACAAAGCTCTTTTTGATGCCGGGCAGGGCGTCGACGCTGTGGTAGATGTCGAGCAGGAGGCTGTGGTCGGTGTTGAGATTGTTGCAGACGGAGGGATGGATGCAGGACGGACGCTTGCAGCGGTGGCAGCGGCTGAGGTCGCGCCCGTGCATGGCATACATGTTTGCGCTTGGCCCTCCGAGGTCGCTGAGATAGCCCTTGAAGTCGGGCATGCGCGTGATGGCCTCGACTTCCTTCAGTATGCTCTTTTTCGAGCGCGAGGTGATGAATTTCCCCTGGTGTGCGGAGATGGTGCAGAAGGCGCACCCTCCGAAGCATCCCCGGTGGAGGCACACGGAGAATTTGATCATGTCGTAGGCAGGGATGCGCTTCCCCTTGTACTTGGGATGAGGGAGGCGCGTGTAGGGAAGGTCGAAGGCTTTGTCGAGCTCGTCCTGCGTCATTGGCTGGAAGGGAGGGCAGACGACGACGCACTGGCTGCCGACGCGTTGGATGATGCGCTGCGCCTGGTATTTGTTGGATTCCTCCTCGATGTGGCGGAAATTCTCGGCTTGGCAGCGCTTGCTGCGCAGGCAGTCCTCGTGGGAATGGAGCACGATGTCGTCGGGGCGCACGCCGCCCGGAATTTCCTTCTCCGACAGCAGCATGGCGGTTTGGCGCTGCGGGTGGCGCAGCATGAGGCTGCGGAAGCGGGCGGTGTCCATTTCGTGGGGCGATGCCGCTGCGGAGCCGATGTGGTCGAGCAGCAGACGGACGAGCGAGGCGAGGGGCTTCTCGCCCATTCCGTACACGAGCAGATCGGCCCCGCTGTCGCAGAGGATGCTGCGGCGGAGCGCGTCGCTCCAGTAGTCGTAGTGCGTGAGGCGGCGTAGCGAAGCCTCAATGCCGCCGAGTACGACCGGGACGTCGGGATAGAGCCGTTTCAGTATTTGGGTGTAGACGACGGACGGGTACTCCGGCCGGAGGTCGTGCCGTCCGTCGGGCGAGTAGGCGTCCTCGGAGCGGAGGCGGCGCGCGGCCGTGTATTTGTTCACCATGGAGTCCATGCACCCCGGCGACACGCCGAAGAACAGTCGGGGGCGGCCCAGCTTCTTGAAGTCGCGGAAATCGCCGTGCCAGTCGGGCTGGGGTACGATGGCGACGCGCAGGCCTTGGCTTTCCAGCACCCTCCCGACTACGGCCGCGCCGAAAGATGGATGGTCGACATAGGCGTCGCCGCTGAAGAGAACCACGTCGAGCATGTCCCAGCCGCGCAGCTCGACTTCCTTTCGCGTGGTGGGCAGCCAGTCGGTGAGTGTGTGGGGCGTGGTGTTGGCGCGCGTTTCGTTATTCTTCACTTTTCGCTTTCTCTTCGCTCCATGCAACGTAGGCTGCGATGAGCTCGCGCAGTCCGTACACCTTCATGTTGTCGTGGAAAATGACCTCGCGGCACAGCGTGGCGAGGTCGTCGCAGCGGTCGTTCCGTATGATGAACGCGCGTGCGTTTTGCTTGAGCTTCTCCAGCGTCTTGTCATCGACGATGCCGTTGCTGAGCACAAGCCCGTCGAGAAGTGAGTATTTTTCGATGGCTTGGAAGTTTTCCTCCGACACGTTGATGTGGCGCGTGCCGGTGGGGTTTGTCTGTATGGTGGTCATGGGGTGTGTGGTTGGTTGCAGAGAAAGTTCACGACTGCGCCCATGAGCCGGTTGCGGCTCGTCGGGTCGGTGATGGCTTCGAGGGGAAATCCGAATGTGACCGCCTTGTAGTCGCTCCCGTCGTAGGCTACGGCTGCCGGGCTTCCGTTGGCATAGGCGAGCATGGCGAAAGCGTTTCCGGCAGGATAGCACGTTTCGGGGCATGGCACGGAGTAGCTTTGCGGGTTGATGTCGCGGTAAATGTCGAATACAAGTCCGCATCCATTGACTTCTCGGACGCTCTTGTCGGCAATGGAGCCGCCGTAGCTGCATTTCAGCGTCGTGGCGCAGGCGACGCCTTGCCGCTTGAAGAGGTTTCCGCCGGTGAGTAGTATGCTCCCTCCCTGTCGGCAGTATTGCTCGACAAGCTGCGATGTCTGCGGGTTGAACTGCGTTTGCGTGCCGAATACGATGTCCATCATTTGGTAGCGCGATGCGCTTGGCGCGGGAATGCGCCCTTTCAGAAGCGCCGACTCGCTGCACGAGGCGAACGAGTGCCTGCCCGTCAGTTGTATTCCCTTTCCGTGGAGGAATACATAGTCGAACGTGTTGCCCATCATGACCGTGCCCTCCAATTCGCTCCCGCTGTAGCCCAGCCCGCTTGTGGAGAGCGACCCGACGCGGGTCTTGTCTGCGACGACTTGCCGGCCGCAGTAGCCGGCGAAGGCGCCGTAGGGCACTCCGGGGTCAGCGTCGATGTCGAAGCCCTGGCGCGTGGCCGTGTTGAAACTTGCTGGCCCCGACAGCCGGGTGAACGCATTGACGATGAGTGCCGTCCCCGTGTTCTTGGACGCAATGCACGCGGCGAGCGTTTCGGACGGAAAGCTGCGCCCTCCCTTGTTCACTGCGCACACGCGGAAAGAATAGATTTCGTCGGGACGGAGGTGGACGGCATGGGACGTGCCCGATACGAGCGTGCCGTTGTCGAAGTCGCCATAGCCCCGGCGCGTATAGACCACGTAGCGCGCGGGCCGCGCCGTCGGCTCGCCGGGGTCGTCGACGGGCTGCCACGTGAGGACGGCGTTGCCGCGCTGCTCGTCGAGCTGGACGGCGAAGTCGGTTACGGGCAACGGCTGGATGACGTATTTCCGGTTGTGCATGGTGGCCAGGTGCTTGACGACGGTCTTGTAGACGGAGCGGCAGAAGTCGAACTTGAACTGCGGGTCGTAGCCCAGCTGCACGTCGGCGAAGTTCTGGTGGGAAAGCATTTCAAGGATAACGCTCGGCACTTGTGGCTCGCGCGTTTCGCCGTAGTTCCGGTTCCAGAGCTTGCGCACCTGCCAGCCGTAGCGCCGCAGGTCCGTGTTGAGGTTGGCAAGCAGCATGTTCGCCAGGTCGCGGCTGGCGTATCGGCTCACCCCTGCGGCGGTGACGCCGTCGTAGAAGCCCGTGGTGCAGACTGCCAGCGAGCCATAGGGCTGGTCGGTCGGCGAGATGCCCGCGTCGGAGTGGAATGCCAGCGCGAGCTCGAAGGGTACGCGCCGCCCCTGCCGGTGGGGAAGGTAGGCAGAGCCTCCGCCCAGTTCGTTGGTGGCGTAGGGACGGCAGAGGATGTCGCTCTTGTAGTCGTCCAGCCCGCGGTAGTTGTCATACACGGTGTCGGTCAATCCGGCCCACTGCGCCGAATAGCGCGCTCCCTCGGCGAACCGTGGAAGCCCGCTCGTCGCGCCGCCCTTGACGATGTTGCCCATTCCGCCGCCAAAGCGCACCGCGTCGGCCGTCACCACTCCGTGGCCCTTGCTCTGGCTCGTGAGCGCCACCATCCCGTAGTCGTGCTGCCCCTTGTCGAACTCGAACGTGCCGAGATAGACCCACGTGCCTCCACCCATTTGCTGGTTGATGGCGAAACGCGTGGCCCCGCCCTTGTGGTACACCGTGTATTGCGCGTCGTCGATAGAGTTGGGCAACGACTGATAAGATACATACACGGCGTACTTCCCGCTCTCGGGTATGTTCGGAATCCACTGTGCCGTTGCCGCTCCTTTGGCCGAGGTCGCCGCCGTGTACCGGGCCGTGCCGTCGGCAAAAGGGTGGTCGTCGGCGGCGTAGGCGGCTTTCAGGTGGGCAAATCCTGGAATGGCGGTCGCCGCCCACTGGTGGCGTGCGCCTTTCTTGGCCGAATGCTCCATGTAGGCGCCGTTTTTCCGGGGCGTGTCGTTGTCGACGATGACCTCGTGCTTCTGCCAGTCGCGTTCGCGCGGCGTGAAGACGATCGCGCCGGCATTCTCCAGCATGGGAATAATATAAGGTATGACGAACGTTTGCGTGAACAGATCTTCGCAGGTGCCGAACAGCCGAGGCCGCTGCCATTTCCACGTGTCTTTCGCCGTGTCGTAATAGCGTCCGTGGCTTTGCCACAGTGACAGGTGCGTTCCGTTGAGGCCGTCGGTGACGGCGTAGGGCTGCGAGAGGTTCGTCACCCACGGGGCCGCGTGGCTCTCGTGCTTCCATTTGCGCGCGTCGTCCTGTCTCCCCCGGCGCGCGGCGTTGGGGATGAGGTCGTGGATGGGGAGGCTGTCCGTCACGATGGTGAGGTCGTAGCGCGCGTAGCGTGCGGGCAGCTGGGCGCGGAAGTCGCGGTAAATCTTCGCCACGGCCTCCTCGGTGAAGAACTGTTCGGCAAAGCCGCCGCCGCACACGAGGCGGATGCGCTGCTTGCCGTCGTCCACGTCACATTCCACCAGCGTGGACTTGGGGTTGATTTGCGCGTCGGCCCGCTCGTAGTTCCCCAGGTGTCGGGTAAAGACTTCTTGGAGCGTCTGTGCGGAGGACGTGGCGGTGCACGCAGCCCAGAGGGCCAGTATGTGCGGAATGTGTCGTCGCATGGTGCGTTCTGTCTATTTGTCGCCCAGATACTTTGTTTTCTGATAGCCCACGAGGCGGTCGTAGCGTTCTCCGAACGGCCGGTGGTAGACGTAGACCGCGTATTCGTTTTCTGTCTGGTAGAAATTCCCCTCCGTCTCGGCCGTGGAGCCGGTGTCGCGCCCCTCGCGCAAAAACAGGTACTGGTAGTTGTAGGAGCCTTGTTTGAGCGGAATGGTCAGCTCGTAGGCGTGTTCCACGAGGTTGTACGCCATGCGGTAGTCGTCGGAGAGCCGATTGTTGGTCAGGTCGCCGTTGAGATAGACCTCGCCGCCCGCAAGCTGCGGCATCTCCAGGCGGAAGTGGGTGAGGAAGTAGTCGCTTTCCGTCTCGTTCTCGGTGTTGTTCCCGTTGCGCACGACGTAGCGGCCGTCCTGGTCCTCGTCGTAGATGTAGTTGACGCGCTGCTCGTCGGGGAGGAGCGCGGCGTGGTAGTAGGGCTCGATGTACCGCACGCTTTCCACGCGCATGGTGGGCACGTAGGGGTCGAGAATCTCGAAGCGGCGGTACTCGTTGCCCGCCGCGAAAATCAGCCGGGCGTTGTGGGCGAACTCCAGTGCGCCGCTGCGCAGGTAGGTGGGGCGCAGGTCGGCCACGCGGCTGTCCCAGCGGCGGTTCTGCACGACCACGGGGCGCAGCTCCTGCTCAGGCCGACTGACCGCGTAGGTGGAGTGGTTGATGGTGAACGACACTTGCTGGTGGCTGCGGTAGGAGTCCACGTCGGTGTTGCCCGACACGCCGATGCTGATGCCCACGCGCGGCTCGACAACGGAAAAGCAGGCCTGCGCGACGGGCGCGTCGTCGCCGTCCTCGAATATCTCGACGCGGTAGTTGCCGCTGGCCTTGAGCCGCACGTCGTCGTTGGGGATGCGCAGCGTGTAGTGGTTGTACAGCATGGCCGTGTTGAGCGACGGCGCGTAGTCCTCGATGCGGCTGCCGTTGAAGCCGTCCATGTACTCGCTCTCCAGCAGGTCGGACGGCTGCCAGTCGGCATTGCAGTGGGTGACCGTGTAGGTGTAGCGCACGTAGTTGTGCTGCAGGTCGTCGAAACTGATCTCCACCCGGTCGCCCCCGTCCTTCACCGCCACCGGGTCGCAGTCCCACTGCCCGTTCACCTCGACGCGCACCGACTTCAGATTGTCGATGAACGCGCCGCACTCCTGTGCCCGTGCCGCAGGAAGCAGCGCCCACAGGAGTGCGGCGGCGGCAGCGGCGGTGCGCCGCCGCCGGCGTGCGGCCTCGTGCCGGCCGTCAGAACCCGAAGTAGTTCTTGGCATTGTAGTAGCTGATGTCTTCCACCATCTGGCACAGCCGCGCGTCCTCCTCGGCGGGGATTTCGCCGTTCTCGACATCGCTGCCGAGCAGGTCGCAGAGGATTCGGCGGAAATATTCGTGGCGCGGGTAGGAGAGGAACGAGCGCGAGTCGGTCAGCATCCCCACGAAGCGGCTGAGCAGCCCGAGCAGGGAGAGGGCGTTCATCTGCCTCGTCATGCCGTCCTTCTGGTCGAGAAACCACCAGCCCGAGCCCCACTGGATTTTCCCGGGACACGTGCCGTCCTGGAAGTTGCCCAGCATCGTCGCCACCATTTCGTTGTCGGCGGGGTTGAGGTTGTACAGGATGGTTTTTGCCAGCTTGCCGCCCGCGGCCAGGCGGTCGAGGAACTTCGACATGGCCCGCGCCGTGGCGAACTGCCCGATGCTGTCGAATCCCGTGTCGGGCCCGAGGGAGCGGAACATGAGCGTGTTGTTGTCGCGCATGGCCCCGTAGTGGAACTGCTGCGCCCAGCCGGCGTCGAAGTCCATCTCGGCCAGCCGCACGAGGATGCAGCTCTTGAACTTCCTGACCTCCTCGCCCGTGAGCGCGCGGAGCGCGTAGGCCTTGTCGAAGATGGCGCCGATTTCCGCGTCGGTGTAGTCCTCGGCGTAGAACTCCTCCAGCCCGTGGTCGGACAGGCGGCAGCCGTTCTGCGCAAAGAAGTCGTGCCGCTTCTGCAGCGCGTCCATCATGTCGCCGAAGCTCGAGATGGCCGTCCCGCTCACCTCCGACAGCTGCTCCACGTAGTCGCGGAACGCCTTGCCGCGCTCCACGTTCATGGCTTTGTCGGGACGCCATGCGGGCAGCACCTTCACCTCGAATCCGCTCTCGCGGATGCGGCGGTGGTGTTCGAGCGAGTCGACGGGGTCGTCCGTCGTGCAGACCGTCTCGACGCGGTACTTCCGCATGAGGCCGCGCGCCGAGAACGACGGGTCGCTGGCTATCGTGTCGTTGCACTGCTCGAAGATTTCGCGCGCCGTGCGCTCGTTGAGAATCTTGTCGATGCCGAAGGCCGTGCGCAGCTCCAGGTGCGTCCAGTGGTAAAGGGGGTTGCGCAGCGTGTAGGGCACGGTGGCCGCCCACTTCTCGAACTTCTCCCAGTCGCTCGTCTCGCGCCCCGTGCAGAAGCGCTCCGCAACGCCGTTCGACCGCATGGCGCGCCACTTGTAGTGGTCGCCGCCCAGCCACAGCTCCGTGATGGAAGCGAAGCGGTGGTCGTCGGCCACCATGCGCGGGTCCAGGTGGCAGTGGTAGTCTATGATGGGCATGCGCGAGGCGTGCTCGTGGTACAGGCGCTGCGCCGTCTCCGTGCGCAGCAGGAAGTTCTCGTCCATGAAAGGCTTCATCGTTGAAAAAGTAATAGAAGGTTATTATTCGGGTTGTCGTTTCTAAACGCAAAGATAGTCACTTTTCTCGTAACGCAAAAATCGCGCCTCCAAAACGCGCCTCCTCCCGTCCAGTCCGCGCCCGGGAGGCGCGGCCGACGCGCCGTTGCCGCGGCGGCCGCGCGGTGTTCCCGGAATCGCGGCGCACTGGAAATTTATTTTGGGCGCACCGCAAGTTTTTTCCCGGTGCGCTCAAAATATTTTTTCAGTGCGCCCAAAATAAATTTCCAGTGCGCCGCGATTCCACCCCCTCTCCACACGCCCTTTTCCCGCGTTTCGCCGGCCCGGGATTTGCGGCCGCTCAAATCTGCATCCTATTTTTCTCCGTTTCGCTTTTTTGTGCTACTTTTGCAGCGCGAAAACATAACGGCAACACCATCTATGGCTACTGAAAAAATGGAAGAATCGAAGCACGAATCGCTTAGCTTCGTGGAAGAAGCTGTGAAGAAGGACTTGGAGAGCGGAAAAAATGGCGGACGCATACAGACGCGCTTCCCGCCAGAGCCAAATGGATACTTGCACATTGGCCACGCCAAGGCGATTTGCATGGACTTTGGCGTGGCGGAGCGTTTCGGCGGCGCCTGCAACCTGCGCTTCGACGACACGAACCCCTCCAGGGAGGACACCGAATACGTGGAGTCCATCAAGGAGGACATCCAGTGGCTCGGCTTCAAGTGGGCCAACGTCTACTACGCGTCGGACTACTTCCAGCAGCTCTGGGATTTTGCCGTCCGTCTGATAAAGGAGGGAAAGGCGTACATCGACGAACAGAGCGGCGAGCGCATATCGGAGCAAAAGGGAACGCCCCAGCAGCCTGGCGTGGAGAGCCCCTTCAGGAACCGCCCGGTGGAGGAGAGCCTGGATTTGTTCGGACGGATGAACAAGGGCGAGTTCGACGAGGGCTCCATGGTGCTGCGCGCGAAGATAGACATGGCGAACCCGAACATGCATTTCCGCGACCCGATCATCTACCGCATCCTCAAGACGCCGCACCACCGGACGGGCACAAAATGGCAGGTGTATCCGATGTATGACTTCGCGCACGGGCAGAGCGATTTCTTCGAGGGCGTGACGCATTCGATCTGCACGCTGGAATTCGAGGTGCACCGTCCGCTCTACAACTACTTCATCGACGAGCTGAAAGAGAACAAGGACTTGTCGGACAACCGCCCGCGGCAGATAGAGTTCAACCGCCTGAACCTCACTTATACGGTGATGTCGAAGCGAAAGCTGCTCGCGTTGGTGAAGGAAAACCTGGTCGACGGCTGGGACGACCCGCGCATGCCGACCATCTGCGGACTTCGGAGGCGCGGGTATAGCCCCGAGAGCATCAAGAAGTTCATGAAGATGATTGGCTACACCAAGTACGACGCGCTGAACGACTTCGCCATGCTCGAGGCGGCCGCGCGCGAGGACTTGAACGCGCGGGCCACGCGCGTGAGCGCCGTCATCAATCCCGTCAGGCTGGTGGTGACGAATTACCCCGAAGGCCAAGTGGAGGAATTGGAGGCCATCGACAATCCCGAGGCGGAGGACAGCGCGACGCACACCATCGAGTTCAGCCGCGAGCTGTGGATTGAGCGCGAGGACTTCATGGAGGACGCCCCGAAAAAGTTCTACCGGCTGGCCCCCGGCAGGGAAGTGCGCCTGAAGAACGCCTACATCGTGACGTGCACGGGAGTGAAGAAGAACGGGCGGGGCGAGGTGGAGGAAATCTACTGCGAGTACGACCCGCTGTCGAAAAGCGGGATGCCCAACGCCAGCCGGAAGGTGAAGGCCACGCTCCACTGGGTGAGCTGCGGGCACTGCCTTCCTGCGGAGGTGAGGCTGTACGACCGCCTCTTCTCCGTGGAAAATCCCAGCGCGGACGAGCGCGATTTCCGCGAGTTGCTGAATCCCGCCTCGCTGGAAGTCCGCAAGGAGTGCTATGTGGAGAAGTACCTGACGCGGTTCAAGCCCCTGGACTATCTGCAGTTCCAGCGCCTCGGCTACTTCACCTTGGACAAGGATTCGTCCCCGGAGCACCTCGTGTTCAACCGCACCGTGGGGCTGCGGGACAATTGGGCAAAGATCAATCAGTAGCATGAACTATTTTGATTCAGAGCAATTTCAGAAAATCCTTTTGCGTTACGAGCAATCGAAGCGCAAAGGGAATTTTTGTTATTTGGACTCCGACGACTTCATCGACGTCTCCGACTACTACTTCGACCGCAACCTCCTGCACAAGGCGCTGGAGGCGGCGGAGCGGGGCGTCGCCATCTTCCCCTCGGACAGGACGCTGCAGGGGGTCAAGGCCGGCGTGCTGATTTCCCTCCACCGGTTCGGCGAAGCCGAGCGCATCTTGCGCGGGCTCGACCCCGAGGACGACACCGACGTCATCTACATGCGCGCCCAGCTGGAGTATGCGGTGAACGGCGACGCCGAGAAGGCCGACAAGCTGTTTCACGAATGGGTGGAATGCGTGGAGGAAGAATTGCAGGAGGAGGAGCCGGACGAGGAGGACGACGCGGAGGAGGAGTGGGGCGACGCGGAGGAGGACCTGCGGCGTTCCTACGTTTGCGTCGTCACCTCCTATACGACTCTTTCGGACAAGGACTGCCAGGCCTATGTGCAGGAGTGGATAGGGGAGTACGTGGCCCGCTTCGAGAATCTGGGCAAGTACGAGAGCGACTACGTCATTGCGGACATCGCGCAAGAGGAAGGGCTGCCTGACTTGGTGGAGACAATCTGCAGGCGGTTGCTGGACTACGACCCGTACCTGACCGTCGCGTGGGCGCGCCTGGCGCTGGCGCTGTTCCGGAAAGACGAGTGCGACGAGGGACTGGAGGCGGCGGACTTCGCGCTGGCGATTGAACCCGAGAACGAGCTGGCGCTGCAGGCCAAGGCCTTCTGCCTCTATGCCTTGAACAGGATGCGCGACGCCCTGTCCGTGTTTCTCCAATGGCGGAAGCGTTCGGGCAAAGCGTACTGCGACTCCTACATCGCGCTCTGCTATGCCGGCATGGAGGATACGGGCAACGCGCTGGCGTATGCGCGTTCCTCGAATTTCTATTGGGAGAAGCAGAAAGAGCAAACGGACGAAAAGGCATGGGCGCTGTACGACACGGCGCGCGCCTTTGAGCGATGCGCCCGTCTCGGCGAGGCGAGGCGCCTGGTCGAGGAATGCCTGACAATCATCCCCGACAACCCGATGTTCATGGTGCTGAAGGGATATCTGTCGTACATGGAGCACGACGAGGCTACGTTCAGAGCTTGCTTTGACGCGCTGCCAAAGCTGTCGGAGGAGAATCCGTCGAGAATGATGTCCGTTGCCTTAGGACTTTTTGGCTGGGGGTACTACGACTTGGCCATCGGTTACTTCGAATTCCTGCTACGCCACGCCACGGACGCATACGAGGAGCGGAATCAGGCATACGCCTATCTGGCATACGCCTACTTCCAGACCCAAGATTTCGACAAGGCCTGCGGCTACTTGAAAACGGCGTGTGCGAAAGTCCCGCGTTCCGTTCGCGAAGTCTTTGGCGACGTACTCCAGCAGGACGTTTCCTCCGAGGACTATTACCGGCGCATAGTGGAGGCCTATCATACGGACTGACGCAGCGAGATTTCTTCTAACACCTAATACCTTATGAAACACATCGCACTACGCCGCTTCCTCTGCTTGGCGGCCATGGCCGGCCTGTGGGTCGCGACGGCCACGGCGCAGCACCAGCGGCAAGAATTGTATTTGGAGAAAGGATGGAGGTTTTCCCATTCCGACGACATCAGTCAGTCGAAGGAGGCGTTCGACGACCGCAAATGGCAACAGGTCAGTGTGCCTCACGACTGGGCGATTGCCGGGCCTTTTGATAAGGAAATCGACAAACAAACGATAGCCATCGAGCAGAACATGGAGAAGGAGGCCACGGAGAAGACGGGGCGTTCGGGCGCGCTGCCGTGGATTGGAGTGGGATGGTACCGCACGCGGTTCGCAGTGGAAAGGGATTGCGGGCGCGCCATCCTGAATTTTGACGGCGCCATGGCCGAGCCGAAAGTGTATATTAACGGGCGGCTGGCTGGCGAATGGAAGTACGGGTACAGCGCTTTCAACATCGACATTACGCCTTTTGTCCACAAGGACGGCAGGCTGAACACGTTGGCCGTCCGCACTTGCAACGAAAAGGAAAGCAGCCGCTGGTATCCGGGCGCCGGCCTCTACCGCCCGGTCAAGCTCATCACGACCGGCGCGCAAGCGCTGGACGAATGGGGCGTTGATGTGAAAACGCTAAGAATCAACACGCAAGCAAAGACAGCCGAAGTGCTGGTTGAGGTGAAAACAACCGGCTGTGAGACGGCACGGGACTACGCCATCGGGCTGGAGACGGTGGTGGGCGGCCGTCGGGTCGAGGCTACGAGGAACTTGCTGGCGGACGGCACGGCCACCTTCACGCTCCATCTGGACGACGTGGAATACTGGTCGCCGGAAACGCCGCGCATGTATGCGATGGATGTCAGTCTCATCGAAAAAAAGAGTCAGGCGGGCGCCGCGTCATGCCGCGTTGCGGACAGCAAGACCGTGAAGTTCGGCGTGCGGACCATTGAGGTCGGCGATGGAAAGGGCTTTGCGCTGAATGGCGTGGGCCGCAAGATAAAAGGCGTGTGCCTGCACCACGACCTTGGCATGATGGGGGCGGCCGTCAACCGGGCGGCGTTGGCGCACCAGCTGAACTTGCTGAAGTCCATGGGGTGCGATGCTGTGCGAACGAGCCACAATATGCCCTCGCAATGGCAAATGGAACTGTGCGATTCCCTGGGAATCATGGTGATGGCGGAGAGTTTCGACATGTGGCTGTATCCGAAGGTCAAGAACGGCTACAACCGGTATTATGCGGACTGGTGGGAAAGGGATTTGACCAACCTCGTGCTGGCCAACCGCTTGCATCCCAGCATCGTGATGTGGAGCATTGGCAACGAGATTCCCGAACAAAGTTCCAAGGACGGCGCCGCCATGACCCGGCGTATGCAGGGCCTGATTCATCAACTCGACGACACGCGCCCCGTCACTGCCGGCATGGACCGCATTGACAACGCCTTGGCAACAGGCTATGCGCAAGTCCTTGACGTGCCGGGGATGAACTATCGCACGGGGAAGTACGAAATGGCCCATGGCAAGCTGCGCCATGGATTCGTCCTGGGCAGCGAGACGGCATCGACCGTCTCCTCGCGCGGAGTCTATAAGTTTCCAGTCGAATACCGCCGGAGCTTTGCCCACCCGGACGGGCAGTGTTCCAGCTACGATGTGGAATGCTGCACTTGGAGCAATTTGCCCGAAGACGACTGGGTGCTGCAGGACGACAATCCATGGGTGATAGGTGAGTTCGTCTGGACGGGATTCGACTATTTGGGCGAGCCGTCGCCGTACGACGAGTACTGGCCGAGTCGCAGCTCGTATTTCGGAATCTTCGACTTGGCCGCGCTTCCGAAAGACCGCTACTTCCTTTATCGTGCACACTGGCAGCCGCAACGTCCCACCATCCACCTCGTTCCTCACTGGACTTGGCCTGGGCGCGAGGGGGAGGTTACGCCCGTCTATTGCTACACGAACTGTCCGACGGCGGAGTTGTTTGTCAATGGGAAGAGCCAAGGGAAAATATCCAAGAACACTTCGGTGAAGGCCGATCGGTACCGCCTGCGTTGGAACGACGTGAAATATGAGGCAGGCGAACTGCGCGTGGTGGTTTATGACGCGGCGGGGAACGTCGTTGGGGAGCGGACCGAGCGGACGGCCGGACAGCCTCACCACATCGAGCTGTTCGCGGACCGGGGGACCGGCGGCCCCGTCCGAACTTATGCCGACATGCAGGCTTGTGACAATCCTGCTTTCTTCCCGCTGGGCGGAAAGCTCAAGGCCGACGGGCGCGACATGGCTTTCATTGCGGCGCGCATCGTGGATGAAAATGGAATCCCATGCCCCGATGCCGACAATCGTTTGGAAGTGAAAGTGAGTGGCGCCGGACAGTTCAAGGGAATTTGCAACGGCGACGCCACGTCGTTGGAGGTGTTCACAAACCCCAGGATGGCGGCGTTTAAGGGCGCACTCTCCATCGGAATCGTGACATTGGAACGTCCCGGCGACATCCGCGTCGTAGTCTCGGGAAAGGGGCTGCGCGGCGCAACGCTGACACTCGTGTCCGAATAGGCATCCCCACATGCGGTGCCAAAGGGCGGCTTGAAGAGAGGAAACATCAACAAGGAGGGCACCATAAGTCAATATGGTGCCCTCCTTGCAGGTATGCGGCGCGGATGGAATCTATTTCTTTTCTTTCAAAAGGTCGCGAATCTCTGTCAGCAGCTTCTCCTCGGCAGACGGTTCGGTCGGTTGTGGCTCTTCTTTCTTTTTCCGCGAGAGCCTGTTGATACCTTTCACCATGAAGAAGATGCAAATCGCAATGACGAGGAAGTCAATGCAGTTCTGCACGAATGCGCCATAATTAAGGGAGATGGCTTCCACGGCCTCCACCACCACATTCCCGCTTTTGTCCACGACTTCGGGCGTTCCGGGCTTCAACACCCATTTCATGTCGGCGAAATTAACATTGCCCAGCAGCATGGCCAGCGGCGGCATGATGACATCGCTCACTACTGAAGTCACAATCTTGCCAAAAGCACCGCCGACAATCACGCCAACGGCCATGTCCATTACGTTTCCTTTGAGCGCAAACTCCTTGAATTCATTCAGAATTTTAGCCATATAAACAGTGTAATCGTTAAAAAATGTCTGTGTCGGCTTGCAAAGTAAGCGGAATAATTCGTAACTTTGCACTTGGTAAAGCCGAAAAAAACGCAGAACGCTGGATTTTTCTTTTACCCATGCTCAAAAGTTATCTTTTGAAGAAAGAAAATTGCATGAACGAACGTTGTTTAGGATTTTTGATGATGATGGTGGCGATATTGCTGGTCGCAGCTTGTTCCACGGCAGAACACTGCAATTGCGGGTAATACGCCGACTCATTGAAATTGGACCATACATTTTTAATAACCCTTTAATTAAATCATTCAAACGAAAATGGCAACAAAAGTTGGTATCAACGGATTCGGCCGTATCGGCCGCTTCGTATTCCGTGCCGCTCAGACGCGTTCTGACATCGAAATCGTAGGCATCAATGACCTCTGCCCTGTGGACTACCTCGCTTACATGCTGAAGTACGACACGATGCACGGCAAGTTCGAGGGAACTATCGAGGCGGATGTTGAGAACAGCAAGCTCATCGTCAATGGCAAGTCTATCCGCGTGACCGCAGAGCGCAACCCGGCTGATTTGAAGTGGGATGCGGTCGGCGCCGAGTACGTGGTTGAATCAACGGGTCTTTTCTTGACGAAGGAAAAGGCGCAGGCTCACATCCAGGCTGGTGCAAAGTACGTCGTTATGTCGGCTCCTTCGAAGGACGACACTCCCATGTTCGTATGTGGCGTGAACTTCGACAAGTATGTAAAGGGCACGCAGTTCGTTTCCAACGCATCTTGCACGACGAACTGTCTGGCTCCTATCGCCAAGGTTCTCAACGACAAGTTCGGCATCGTTAATGGATTGATGACAACCGTTCACTCTACGACTGCGACGCAGAAGACCGTTGACGGCCCCTCTCTCAAGGACTGGCGCGGCGGCCGTGCTGCTTCTGGCAACATCATTCCTTCCTCCACTGGCGCTGCGAAGGCTGTCGGTAAGGTGATTCCCGAGCTCAACGGTAAGCTCACGGGCATCTCCATGCGCGTTCCCACACTCGACGTTTCCGTTGTGGATCTCACTGCGAACCTCGCAAAACCCGCCACGAAGGAAGACATTTGCAAGGCAATGAAAGAAGCTGCTGAAGGCGAACTGAAGGGCGTGCTCGGCTACACCGAAGACGCAGTCGTGTCGAGCGACTTCCTGGGATGCCCGCTGACGTCCATCTTCGACGCTAACGCTGGAGTTTATCTTACCGACACGTTCGTTAAAGTTATCTCTTGGTACGACAACGAGATTGGCTATTCGAACAAGGTGCTCGAGCTCATCGCACACATGGCGAAGGTGAACGCCTAACCCATAGCGGCCAAGCAACGCAGAGGGATGTTCCGGTTGGAACATCCCTCTTTTTTTTAGCGCGCATCCTTGTTCTTTGCGGCGCGCGCCCTTTCTCCTTGCGGTGCGCGTGTTTCCGGCCGGAGGCGCGCGCGGGTTTCTCTTTCGGTGCGGCGCCTTGTTTCCTGCGGGGCGTTCCCCGCTTTCGGGACGCGCGCGCCGGATGCGGAGGACGCGCGCGCCGGGCGTGGTTAAAACTCGACGAGGACGCGCGCGTTCAGCTGCCGGCCCGTGAGGTAGTTGGGCACGGCAAACTGGTTGTTGGCGATGTCGGTCACCCAGTAGTAGGAATTGACGTTCGAGATGCCCAGCACGTTGAAGGCGTCGACGCCGATCCAGACGTTGCGCAGCCGCCGCGCCAGCGGGCCGGAGGCGTGCCGGTCCTCGTTGTTGAGCAGGCGGTAGGACATTCCGATGTCCACGCGGCGGTAGTCCGGCATGCGGAACACGCGCTCCTCGCGCCCGGTGTGGGGCGGGCCGAAGGGCAGTCCGCTGGCGTAGTGGGCGCGGAGCGTCATCTTCCACTTGTCCGTTCCGGGGAAATAGTCGCTGAAGAACACGGAGCAGTTGAGCAGCTGGTCCGTGGGCCGCGGCACGCTTTTGCCCTCGATGGTCTCCCTTGTCGTCATCAGCCCGACGCTCACCCACGAGTCCGTGCCCGGGACGAACTCTCCGAAAATCTTCGCGTCGATGCCCGCCGCGTAGCCGTCGGCCATGTTGCGGCCGTAGTACGTGATGCGCACGTTGTTCACGTTGTAGGGAATCAGGTTGGACAGCGCCTTGTAGTAGGCTTCGACGGTTGCCTTGAACGGCCGCCCCCCGACGCGGAACTTGTAGTCGCCGGCGGCCACGAGGTGCACGCTTCGCTGCGAGCGGATGTCGCGGTTGAGCGCGACGCTGGTGTTGCCGTCCGTCGTCGTGTTCGCCTTCAGCTCCTTGTAGAAGGGCGCCTGGTAGTACATTCCGGCGGAGATTCTGAACAAGTAGCTGTCGTTGCGCGCCGGCACGAACGCGAGCGTGGCGCGCGGCGAGAACAGCCATTCCGAGTTCCATGTCCAGTGCGACAGGCGAGCGCCGTAGTTCAGGATCATCTCGCCCTCGCGCAGCTCGCGCCGCCACGTGTCCTGCGCGTACAGCTCCATGCGCGTGCTGCGCGCCTCGTTGCTGCCGCGCAGGTTGTGCACGAGCTCGACCCGCCCGTCCGCGCGGGGCAGGGAGTAGCCCGCCGAGTCGCGCAGCTCCCACTCGCGCATCCGCTCCTCCACCTTTTCCTTCTTGAACAGCAGCCCGTAGCGCAGCTCGTGGCCGGTGAAGCGGCTGCGCCCCGACAGCCCCACGCTCGCCACGCTGGCCTCGAGGCGGTTGCGCGCGTGCTCCATGTACTTGCCGATGGCCAGCCCGGCCTCTTCGTCGCCGCTGTCGAGCCAGTACTCTCCGCTGATGTCGAAGGTCTCGCGCTCGTGTGTCTTGAACGCGGAGAGGCTCAGCGTCAGGTCGTTGTGGGCGTTGAAGTGGTGTGCGAGCGATGCCGTCGCGAAGTAGGTGTGGAACTCGTCGCGCTCCTGTCCGTCGAAGTACACCTTGAACTCCTTCACGTCCTCGGCCGTGCCGAACGTGGTGGTGCGGTCCGACGGCGTGAAGTTGTAGTCGTTGCGCGACACGTTTCCTATCACGTCCAGCGTCCAGCGCGCCGACGGCGACCAGCTCATGTAGGTTTGGTAGTCGAAGTCCCTGGGCGCGTACTCGCCCTTCGTGTCGAGCGAGCCGAGCAGGTAGGAGGTGGTCTTGTAGCGCAGCGCGTGCGTCATCGAAAACCGCCCGTCGCCCCATCCGGCGTAGCCGCTCGCGCCGAGCAGGCTGGCCGACGCCGCGCCCTCGAAGCCGCGCACTTTCTTGTATCGTATGTCCAGCACGGAGGACATCTTGTCGCCGTACTTCGCCTCGAATCCTCCGGCGGAGAAGCTGATCCGCTCCACCATGTCGGGGTTGATGATGCTCAGGCCCTCTTGCTGCCCGCTCCGGACGAGGAGCGGGCGGTAGACCTCCACGCCGTTGATGTAGACGGAGTTCTCGTCGAAAGAGCCGCCGCGCACGTTGTACTGCGAGCTAAGCTCGTTGTGCGTGCTCACGCCCGCCTGCGTGGCGACAATCTGCTCCACGCCGCCGCCCGACGCGTTGCCCATGTGGCGCATGTCCTCCATGCTGATGTTGGTCATCGTGCTCGTCTGCCGGCGGATTTCCTTCACCTCCACGCCCTGCAGCTCGAGCCCCGCGGGGGGCAGCACCACGTTGAGCACCACCGTGTCGCGCGGACTGGCGAGCGTGCGCTTGCGCGTCTGGTAGCCCAGCATCGAGAACACCACGGTGAGGCTGTCCGCCGTGTCGCACGTGAAGCTGTACCGTCCGTCCAGTCCGCACAGCGTGCCGGCCGACGTGCCCTCCACCCTGACGTTCGCCAGTTCCACCGGCGCGCGGTTGTCGTCGGTCACGCGGCCGCGGATGGTCACGCGCCCCGCCGCCTCGCCGGGCTGCTGCGCGCGCGCGCCGGCGGGGGCGAGGAGCAGGGCCGCCGCCGCAAGGATGATTCTTAGTTGTGTCAGTCGCATATTCTATTATAACGAACCGCGCGCGCGAAACGTATGTCGCCGCCTGCTTTTCTTCGCCGCCGCCGGGGAAAATCCGTGCCGCCGGCGTCCTCCGACGGCCTCCCCGCCGGCATGCCGGTGCGCCCGCGCTGCGGGATGTGTGCGCCGGAAGTTTGGCCGCTGTGCGCTGGAAGTTTGTTCCCGGTGCGCTGTTTCTGTATTTCCAAGTACTTGGAAATATTTTTTCAAGTACTTGGAAATAAATTTCTAAGTACTTGGAAATTTCGCGGCGGTGCGCTCCGCCTGAATCTTGGGTGCGCCGGAAGTAAATTCTGGGCGCGCTCAAAATGAAAGCACGCTGCGCCGTGGCGAGACTTGCCGCGCGCCGCCTGTCCGCGCCCTCTCCGGCGGCGTTGGAAAAGCCCCGCGCGGCCGTGGGGACGGCGGTGCGGGGCTTGGCGCCGGGCGGGGCGGCGGGGCGTTCCCTGCTGTGCGGGAGGTCGTTCCCTGCTGTGCGTGGCGTGGGGCGGCGGGGCGCGGCGTGGGGTTATTTCAGGAAGCCCTGCGCGCGGAGCGTTTCGTGGATGCGGGCTGAGATGGCCTCGTTGTCGCTGCGCGTGTAGCGGCAGTCGGTGAACACTTGCGCGAGGTTCTCCTTGTGGTTGATTGCCACGAAGTCGCGGTTTTCCTCCAGCGCCTCTTTCGCGGCGTAGAGGCGGTCGATGTCGTCCGTGCCGTAGTCGTGGTAGGTCTCTGCGTGCACGTAGGCGCCGGCGGGCAGGCGGTCGGGCTGGCCGGGGCATTCGTCGGGCCATCCGAGCGCGATGGTGGCGATGGGGAACGTCAGGCGGGGGAGGCGCAGGGTGTCGATGACGGCCTGCGGGTCGTAAATCGTGGTGCCGAGGTAGCACGTTCCGAGTCCGCGCTCTTCGGCGAGGGTGCAGAGCGCCTGTGTGAAGAGGAGCGCGTCGGAGGCTGCGTTGACGAACGAGAGGAGGTTGTCGTAGCCGGGTTGCGCGCGCCGCGCCTCGCACCATTTCGTGAACCGGTTGAAGTCGGCGCACACGGTGAGGACCACGGGCGCGCCCTCCACCATCGGCTGGTTGAAGTGGATGGGGGCGAGGCGGCGCTTTGCCTCGGCGTCGCGCGTGACGACCACGCTGTAGAGCTGCATGTTGCCCATGGTCGCGCTGCGCGCGGCCGTGGTGAGGATGTCTGCGAGCAGCTGTTCGGGGATGTCCTCGCCGGTGTATTTTCGGATGCTGCGGCGGTCTTTGAATGCTGTCATGTGATGGTTGGTTTTTTGTGTGTGAAAAATGTTTCCGGTGCGTTTTCCGCTTTGCAAATTTAGGGAAGTATTGGATTCTTAGCAAATTAGCGGCGCGGTCCGCGCGCCGTGGATTTTCCGTCCAGGTGGATTCCCCGCTCTGGCACAGCGTCGCAACCCGCTGGAAACTATCGGGATAGGGTGTCTCCGCGGCGGATTCCTCTCCGTGCCGCGCCTTGCAGGAATAATTTTGATTATTGCGAAAACTCTTGTATCTTCGCACTCATTCTGCGACCGCTGCAGACCATGAACCAAATCTAACCGCATCGAAATGGAAAACCAACCGACTTATTCCTATGACGAGGCTTTCGACGCCTCGCTGCGCTACTTCGACGGCGACGAGCTGGCCGCGCGCGTGTGGGTCACCAAGTATGCCATGAAGGACTCGTTCGGCAACATCTACGAGAAGTCGCCGGCCGACATGCACCGCCGCCTCGCGCGCGAGATTGCGCGCGTGGAGCGCAAGTATCCCAACCCTCTGAGCGAGCAGCAGCTGTTCGAGCTCTTCGACCACTTCAGATACATCGTGCCGGCGGGCAGTCCCATGACTGGCATCGGCAACAATTTCCAGGTCGCCTCGCTGTCGAACTGTTTCGTCGTGGGGCTCGACGGCTCCGCGGACTCTTACGGCGCCATCATCCGCATCGACGAGGAGCAGGTGCAGCTCATGAAGCGGCGCGGGGGAGTGGGGCACGACTTGTCGCACATCCGGCCCAAGGGCACGCCTGTGAAGAACTCGGCGCTCACCAGCACCGGGCTGGTGCCTTTCATGGAACGCTACTCGAACTCCACGCGCGAGGTGGCGCAGGACGGGCGGCGCGGCGCGCTCATGCTCTCCGTGTCGATCAAGCATCCCGACTCCGAGTCGTTCATCGACGCGAAGATGACCGAGGGAAAGGTGACTGGGGCGAACGTGTCGGTGCGCATCGACGACGCCTTCATGCGCGCGGCGGCCGAGGGCCGTCCCTACGTGCAGCAGTTTCCCGTCGACAGCGACGCGCCCTGGGTTTCGAAGGAAATCGACGCCTCCGCGCTGTGGCGCAAGATTGTGCACAACGCGTGGAAGTCGGCCGAGCCGGGCGTTCTGTTCTGGGACACGATTGTGCGCGAGTCCGTGCCCGACTGCTACGCCGACCTCGGCTATCGCAGCATCTCGACCAATCCTTGCGGGGAGATTCCGCTCTGTCCCTACGACTCGTGCCGGCTGCTGGCGATAAACCTCTATTCCTATGTGGAGCGTCCGTTCACTTCGTCCGCGAAGTTCAACTACGAGCTCTTCCGCCGCCATGTGGGGCTGGCGCAGCGCATCATGGACGACATCATAGACCTGGAGCTGGAGAAAATCGAGCTGATCATGGCCAAGATAGACTCGGACCCCGAGAGCGACGAGGTGAAGCACGCCGAGCGCCACCTTTGGCAGAAGATTTATGACAAGAGCGGGCGCGGCCGGCGTACGGGCGTGGGCATCACGGCGGAGGGCGACATGATTGCCGCGATGGGCCTGACCTACGGGACGCCCGAAGCGACGTATTTCGCCACCGACATCCACAAGACGGTTGCGGTGGAGGCCTACCGCTCGTCGGTGGCGATGGCGGCGGAGCGCGGGGCGTTCGCCATTTACGACGCGGCGCGCGAGAAGGACAACCCGTTCGTGAACCGCATCAAGAGCGTGGACCCCGCGCTTTACGAGGAGATGGCGCGCCACGGACGCCGCAACATAGCGTGCCTCACCATCGCGCCCACCGGCACGACGAGCCTGATGACGCAGACCACGTCGGGCATCGAGCCCGTGTTCATGCCCGTGTACAAACGCCGCCGCAAGGTGAATCCCAGCGACGCCAACGCGCACGTGGACTTTGTGGACGAGACGGGCGACTCGTTCGAGGAATACATGGTGTACCACCCGAAGTTCCTCACGTGGATGCGGGTGAACGGCTACGACACGGAGAAGAAGTACACGCAGCCGGAAATCGACGAGCTCGTGCAGCGCTCGCCCTACTATCGCGCCACGGCCAACGACGTGGACTGGCACGAGAAGGTGAAGATGCAGGGCTCCATCCAAAAATGGGTGGACCATTCCATTTCCGTCACCATCAACCTTCCGTCCGACGTGTCCGAGGAGCTGGTGGGCGAGCTGTACATGGAGGCGTGGAAGTGCGGATGCAAAGGCTGCACGGTCTACCGCGACGGGTCGCGCTCGGGGGTGCTGATTTCCACGAAGGGCGAGAAGAAGGGCAAGGAGTGCCACTGCGAGCCGCCCACCGTGGTGGAGGTGCGCCCCAAGAGCCTCGAGTGCGACGTGGTGCGCTTTCAGAACAACAAGGAGAAGTGGGTGGCTTTCGTCGGCCTGCTCGACGGCTATCCCTACGAGATATTCACGGGCGTGCTCGACGACGAGGACGGCATCGCGCTGCCGAAGAGTGTGACGAAGGGACACATCATCAAGAACATGGACGAGCACGGGGTGAAGCGCTACGACTTCCAGTTTGAGAACCGCCGGGGCTACAAGACCACCATCGAGGGGCTTTCGGAGAAGTTCAACAAGGAGTACTGGAACTACGCGAAGCTCATATCGGGCGTCCTGCGCTACCGGATGCCGCTCACGAACGTGCTGAAGCTCGTGTCGTCGCTCCAGCTGGAGCGCGAGAGCATCAACACCTGGAAGAACGGCGTGGAGCGCGCGCTGAAGAAATACGTGCAGGACGGCACGGAGGCGAGGGGGCAGAAGTGCCCGGTGTGCGGCAACGAGACGCTCGTCTACCAGGAGGGCTGCCTCATCTGCAAGCACTGCGGCGCGTCGCGCTGCGGGTAGGACGTTGCGGAGGAAAGCGGAATGGAGAACACCATCCACCTGAGGGGGCTGCGCTTCCACGCATTCCACGGCGCGCTCCCGGCCGAGCGCGTCGTGGGCGGAAGCTACCGGCTGGACGTGTCCGTGGACACGGATTTTCGCCGCGCCATGCTGTCGGACGCACTGGGCGACACGCTGAACTATGCCGGCGTCTACGCCGTCGTGCGCCGGGAGATGGCGGCGCCCTCCGACCTCATGGAGCGCGTGTGCGGCCGGATTGCCGCGGCGCTCTTCTCTGGTTTTCCCGCCATCGGGGCGGTTCGCCTCCGCCTGTTCAAGGACGCTCCGCCCGTTGCGGGGATGCAGTGCGAGGGCTGCGGAGTGGAAATTGCGCTCACGCGCGCCGAATTTTCCGCCTTGCAGTGAAAATGTGGCGTTCCGGGGGCGCATTGTGGGAATATTTGTTTAATTTTGCCAAAGTTTGTGCGCGCCGCCAATGGCTCTGCCGCGCGCTTTTGGCGAATCTAATACTAACTTTCAAATACTTATGAGTTCATTGCAAACAACCAAGATGACCAACTACCGGTGGGTGATCTGCGCCATGCTGTTCTTTGCGACGACGGTCAATTACCTCGACCGCCAAGTGCTTTCGCTCACCTGGGACGAATTTATCAAGCCCGAGTTCCACTGGAACGACGACCACTACGGGACGATTACGGCCGTGTTCTCCATCTTCTATGCCGTCTGCATGCTCTTTGCCGGGCGTTTCATCGACTGGATGGGGACGAAGAGGGGCTACATCTGGAGCATCGTGGTGTGGAGCGTCGGCGCCTGTCTGCACGCGGGCTGCGGCTGGTTCACGGAGCAGTGGGTGGGTGTAGGCTCTAAGCTCGAGCTCATTCAGGCAACGGGCGACCTGGCTGTCATCATCGCCACGGTCTCGATGTGGGCTTTCCTGTTCATGCGTTGCGTGCTGGCGCTGGGCGAGGCAGGCAACTTCCCTGCGGCCATCAAGGTGACGGCGGAATATTTTCCGAAGAAGGACCGCGCCTATGCCACGTCCATCTTCAACTCGGGCGCGTCAATCGGCGCGCTGGTCGCGCCCATCACGATACCCCTGCTGGCGAAGTTCTGGGGATGGGAGTGGGCGTTCATCGTCATTGGTGCGCTGGGCTTCATCTGGGCCGGCTTGTGGGTGTTCATGTATTCGTCCCCCGCGACGAGCCGCCATGTGAACGAGGCCGAGCTGGTGTACATAGAATCGGACAAGGACGACCTCGCCGACGTGAAGAAGACGGAGCAGGAGGAGGTTGAGGAAGGTCGGAAGCTGAGCTTTCTGGAGTGTTTCAAGTACAAGCAGACTTGGGCTTTTGCTTTCGGAAAGTTCATGACCGACGGCGTGTGGTGGTTCTTCCTGTTCTGGACGCCTTCGTACCTCAGCACGCAGTTCGGCATCAAGGCAACCGACCCGATGGGCATGTGGCTCATCTTCCTGCTGTACCTGATTGTGACGGTGCTTTCGATTTTCGGCGGGAAACTTCCGACGCTCATCATCAACCGCAGCGGAAAGAATCCCTATGCGGCGCGCATGCAGGCCATGCTCATCTTCGCGTTCTTCCCGCTGCTGGTGCTTCTGGTGCAGCCACTGGGGCAGATCTCTCCCTATTTCCCCGCCATCATGATTGGCATTGGCGGCGCGGCGCACCAAAGCTGGTCGGCAAACATCTTCTCGACCATTGGAGACATGTTCCCGAAGAGCGCCATCGCCACGATTACGGGTATCGGCGGAATGGCCGGCGGCGTGGGCTCGATGATTCTGCAAAAGGGAGCGGGCCGTCTCTTTGAGCATGCCGACGCCACCGGCATGGAGTTCTTCGGATTCGAGGGAAAGCCGGCCGGATATTTCGTTATCTTCTGTGTGTGCGCGGTTGCGTATCTCATAGGCTGGGTTGTGATGAAGATGCTCGTTCCCAAGTACAAGCCCATAGTGGTGGAGTAGGGAGGCACTCGTGCAGCCGGCTTCCAATCAAACATAAGGCAGGGGCTTTCCGCATACGGCGGAAAGCCCCTGCCTGTGTGTCCCGACCATAGGCGGATGAAGGCTGTTGCGTGCCTCAGACTCCCTTGCGCTGCATAAACAGCGCATAAAGTGCGGAATCCATGCGAAAATGCAGCGCAGAGAAACGAAATGTGGTAATCGCGGTCGTAAAAGTTTTGATTTGATAGAAAAATGTCGTAATTTTGTGTCCGTATTTTTGCTGCCGCGAACGCGCGGCGTGTGGAAAGTGTAAAAAGAGAATTCCATCCTGCATTTCTTCCTCAAATTAAGGATACATCGGTCGATGTAGTTCTGCAATCGTGCAAAATAACCATTAAATAATTCTTATATGGAAAATTTACCCCAAGCATTACAGCTTCTTCTTGTCGGTATGCTCACGGTGTTCGTGATTCTGCTGGTGGTGATATACCTTGGTAAGGAACTCATATTCTTTATAAACAAGTTTGCCCCCGAGGAAAAAGTTGTGAAGAAGACAGTTTCCGCACCTTCCGCCTCAACGGTGGATGCCAACACCCAGGCAATCATCCGCGCGGCGGTCAGCCAACTTACCGGCGGCAAAGGCACGGCATCGAAAATTCAGAAAGTGTAACCCCTTAAAAAGCTATCTGTAGATATATGAACAAAGAAGTAAAGTTTAGTCTGGTCTTCCGCGACATGTGGCAGAGTGCTGGCAAGTACCAGCCACGCGTAGACCAGTTGTTGAAAGTCGCGCCCGCCATCATCAAAATGGGCTGCTTCGACCGTGTGGAAACCAACGGAGGCGGGTTCGAGCAAGTGAACCTCCTTTTCGGCGAGAACCCGAACAAGGCTGTTCGCGAGTGGACGCGCCCCTTCCACGAGGCGGGCATCCAGACCCACATGCTTGACCGCGCGCTCAACGGACTTCGCATGAGCCCGTGTCCGAAAGACCTCCGCCAGCTCTTCTATAAAGTGAAGAAGGCGCAGGGAACAGACATCACGCGCATTTTTTGCGGGCTGAACGACACGCGCAACATCATACCGTCCATTCAATACGCCAAGGCTGCGGGCATGATTGCACAGGCGAGCCTCTGCATCACGCACTCACCCATCCACACGGTGGACTACTATGTGAATTTGGCGAAAGAACTGATTGATGCCGGTGCCGACGAAATCTGCCTGAAGGACATGGCTGGCATCGGACGTCCCGAGTCGTTGGGTAAGATTACGGCGGGCATCAAGGCTTATAAGAAGAACGGCATTGTCATCCAATACCACTCGCACGCCGGCCCGGGCTTCAACATGGCCAGCATTCTCGAGGTCTGCAAGAACGGTTGCGACTATGTGGACGTGGCTGTCGCCCCGCTGGCGTGGGGAACGGGCCATGCCGACGTTATCGCCGTTCAGGAAATGCTGAAAGATGCCGGTTTCAAGGTAAAGGACATTGATATGGAGGCGTATATGGAGGTACGCACGCAGATACAGGAGATGATGGATGACTTCCTGGGATACTATTGCCCTGAACTCAACCGCATCAACAACTCCCTGCTTGTTAAGCCAGGACTGCCCGGTGGCATGATGGGCTCTTTGATGACCGACCTGGAGGAGAACCTTACGTCGCTGAACAAATGGAAGGCAAAGCATGGCCAGAAGGAACTGACAACCGACGAGCTCCTCATCAAGCTCTTCGACGAGGTGGCATACGTATGGCCCAAGGTGGGCTATCCCTGCCTTGTCACTCCGTTCAGCCAGTATGTGAAGAACCTCGCGCTGATGAACGTGATGCAGATGGAGAAGGGCAAGGAGCGCTGGTCGATGATTGCCGACACCATTTGGGACATGATTCTTGGCAAAGCCGGAAGACTTCCGGGAAAGGTGGCGCCCGAACTCGTTGCGATGGCAAAGGCCGAAGGACGCGAGTTCTTGGACTCCGATCCGCAGGAGAACTACCCCGACGACATCGACGAATACCGCAAGAAGATGCAGGAGAAAGGTTGGGAACTCGGGGAGGACAATGAGGAACTCTTCGAATATTCGATGCACCCGACGCAGTACGAGGCTTATAAGAGCGGAAAGGCCAAGGCCGACTTTGAGGCTGACCTTGCGAAGCGTAAGGCAGCGAAGAACGCGCCGGGCACAGCTGCCGACCTGCCGAACAGCATCACGGTGAATGTCAATGGGCAGAACTACAAGGTGGACATCGCGTACGGAGATGCAATGCCGGTCGCGCCGGCTGCCCCCGTTGGCGAAGGCGCGGATTTGCTTGCTCCGCTGGAAGGAAAGTTCTTCCTCGTCAAGGAGTCGGGCGAAACGCCGAAGAAAGTGGGCGACGCTGTGAAGGAGGGCGACGTGGTTTGCTACATCGAGGCCATGAAGACGTACAATGCCATTCGTGCCGACCGCGACGGTGTCATCACGGCTATCATCGCAAATACGGGCGATTCGATAGAGGAGGATGACGTAATCATGAAAATCGGATAGCCATGGTTGAAATATTCCAGAATCTATACGAGATGACGGCCATCAGCAACATCGTCGCCGAGCCGTCCTTTCTCATCATGTATGCGATTGCGTTCCTGCTCTTGTATCTTGGCATTGTGAAGCACTATGAGCCGCTGCTGCTCGTTCCCATCGCTTTCGGTGTGCTCATCGCCAACTTTCCGGGCGGCGAAATGGGCGTGCTGCAAGCCAAGGAAACGGGTGAAATCATAAAGGACGGCAAATCCTACAATGTCTGGGAAATGTCGCTGCCGGCAATCGCGCATGATTTGGGCTTGATGAACTTCCTTTACTACATGCTCATCAAGACAGGCTTTCTGCCTCCCATCATCTTCATGGGTGTGGGTGCGCTGACTGACTTTGGCCCCATGCTTCGCAACCTTCGGCTGTCGATTTTCGGCGCCGCCGCACAATTTGGCATCTTCATTGTGCTGATATGTGCTGTTTTGTTTGGATTCACCCTGAAGGAGGCAGCGTCGCTCGGAATCATTGGCGGCGCGGACGGCCCAACGGCAATCTACACCACCATCAAGCTGGCGCCGCACCTTCTTGGCCCGATTGCCATAGCCGCTTACAGCTACATGGCCCTCGTGCCAGTCATCATTCCGCTTGTCGTGAGGCTGACTTGCACGAAGAAGGAGCTGATGATTAACATGAAGGAGCAGGACAAGCTGTACCCCGCGAAGAATGAAATCAAGAACATGCGCATCGTCAAGATAATCTTCCCGATAGCCGTCACCACCATCGTGGCCATTTTTGTGCCGACGGCCGTCAGCCTGATTGGAATGTTGATGTTCGGTAACTTGCTGAAGGAAATCGGGTCGGACACCAGCCGTCTCTACGAAACAGTGTCGAACTCCATCATGAACACAGCGACCGTGTTCCTCGGCCTCTGTGTGGGCGCCACCATGACGTCGCAGGCGTTCCTCAACTGGACAACAATCGGCATCGTGATTGGCGGATTCCTCGCATTTGCAGTCTCAATTGCCGCCGGCATCTGCTTCGTGAAAATCATGAACCTCTTCTGCAAGAAGAAGATCAATCCGCTCATCGGGGCTACGGGACTCTCGGCCGTGCCGATGGCCAGCCGCGTCTGCAACGAAATCGCGACGAAGTACGACCCCAAGAACCATGTGCTCAACTATTGCATGTCGTCCAACATTTCGGGCGTGATTGGTTCGGCCGTAGCGGCCGGCGTGCTCATCACGTTCCTGCAGTAGCTGCGCACCGGCCAAAAAGAAGAGCCGCCATACCCCTCGTGTGGGTGTGGCGGCTTTTTGCGTGCGGTGCGGTCGGATGAAACGCGCGCCGCACCCTGCTCTGGCTGGCGGTGCGTTGCAAAATGGTGCTTGCCGCACGGAGGGGTCGCCATCCGTGCGGCAAGCATTGTCTTTGGGCGCGCGCGGAGGTTTCGGGTGTTGCGCGCGCGGGGCGGCCTCGCCGCGCTACACGGCGGGATATTGCATGGTGCAGCAGTGGAGCGAGCCGTGCTGCCGGATGAGCGGACGGCAGTCAATGCCCACGATTTCCCTGTCGGGGAAGACGCCCTGCAGCCTTTCCATGGCCACGGCGTCGCGGTCGGGCTGTCCGTAGGTGGGGCAGAGTACCGCGCCATTCAGCACCAGGTAGTTGGCGTAGGTGGCCGGCAGCCGCTCCCCGTCGGCATGGATGGCGCGGGGCAATGGCAGCGGCACCAGCTGGTAGGGCCGTCCGCCCGGTGTCCGGAATGCGCGCAGCTCCTCCTCCATCTCTGCCAGTCCGGCATGGTGTTCGTCGTCCGTGTCCGCGCAGGCCGCATGGGCAATCGTGTCGTTGGGGCAAAGGCGCGCCAGCGTGTCGATGTGTCCGTCGGTGTCGTCCCCGGCCAAACGGCCGTGGCTGAGCCACAGCACGCGCTCTGCGCCGAGGTACCGGCAAAGCCGTCGCTCAATCTCCTTGCGGCCGAGCGGCTCGTTGCGGTTCGGCGCGAGGAGGCACGAGGCCGTGGTGAGTATGGTGCCGCGTCCGTCGCTCTCCACGCTTCCCCCCTCCAGCACGAAGTCGAGGTGGTTCACATACGCGCCCTTCAGCACACCCGCGTCGCGCAGGTGCCGGTTGATGAGGTTGTCGCGGTTGGCGGCGAACTTCATGCCCCAGCCGTTGAACTGGAAGTCCAGCAGTTGCCGTTCCCCGTTCTCCACACATGAGATGAACGCGTGGTCTCTCGCCCATGTGTCGTTCGTCGGGCATTCCACCACGCGCACGTTGTCCATGCCGCGCACCAGCCGTTCCACCTCGCCGGCACTCTGCGCCACAATGAGCAGCGGCTCGCGGGCGGCAATCTCGCGCGCCATGCGCAGGTAGCAGCCGGTCACCTCGTCGAGCGTCTGCGCCCAGTCGGTGCCGGCGTGCGGCCATGTGAGCTGCACGCATTCCTGCGGGCTCCATTCGGATGGGAAAAACATATCGGTACGTTTGTCAATGGTCTTGCAGCGGTTCGCCGACAGCGGGGGGACGGCGCGCGGTGCGCCGTCCCCCCGGTTGCATTCAGCCTCTCACTGCGACGGCTTCGATTTCGATGCTTCCGCCCTTGGGCAGCGCCGCCACGGCGAAGGCCGACCGGGCCGGGTAGGGCGCTTCGAAAAATTCGGCGTACACCTCGTTCACGGCGGCGAAGTCGTCCATGCTGGTCAGCAGCACCGTCACTTTCACCACGTCGGCCATCGACAGTCCTTCTGCCGCGAGGATGTTCTTGATGTTTGCCAGCGACTGGCGCGCCTTGCAGCGGATGCAGCCCTCTGCGAATTCGCCCGTAGCGGGGTCGATGGGCAGCTGCCCGCTGACGTACACTGTGTTGCCGGCCGCGATGGCTTGGCTGTAGGGACCGATGGCGGCGGGCGCATTGGTCGTTGAGATTGCCTTGTTCATGTCGTTTGGATTTGGTTGGATTTCACTTGCGCTTTCCTTTTCGGCCTTCCGCGCCGCACCGCCTACCAGTTGGCGACGGTGGCGTTGAAGATTTGGTCCACGATGTCGTCAATCATCTCCTGCACCAGCGCGTCCTGCACGGCCGTCAGCTGCTGCGAGGAGTCGTACTCCGTCGTGGCCGAGAACGTGCGCTCGAAGTCCTCCCCGTGGTTGCTGTTGTTCACGAAGCGCACGTTCACCGTCATCTTCAGTTGCGTTTGTGCGGCATAGCCGTCGCTGGAAATCGACTTGTTCAGCTGGGAGTATTCGGTGATTTCGCCCGACAGCTGCAGGTCGCCGTTGCGCTTGAGGATTTGCAGCTTCGTCTTGTTGTTGAACTCGTCGCTCAAGCTGTTGTAGAACATGCTCTCCATCGGCGCCCACACGTATGCGCAGCGGATGGGGAACTTGTCGATGCTGATGGACTTCACTTTGTTGTAGTCGATGCTCGACCCGTTGAACGAGTAGCTGATGGAGCACGCGGCCGCCATCAGACCGGCGCAGAGCGCGACCACCGTACGTGCGGCGCGCGGAAGGGAACGCCTCATATTTTCAGGTTCAGTTCTTTAATCTTGCGGTAAATGGTGCGCTCGCTGATGCCCAGCTCGCGCGCGGTGCGCTTGCGGTTGAAGTTGTTCCGGCGCAGTGCCTCGACGATGCTTTGCTCCGTCCGCTCCTTGATGGAGCGCGGCACGTCCTCCACGTAGGTCTCGGCCGGCTCGTACAGCTCGTGGGCCGCCTGTGCGCCGTTCGGCGACGCCGGGCGCTGGATGGTCATGCCCGGGGTGGACGCGGGCGCGTAGGTCACTATCTGCGCGGGCGCGACGGACTGCGCCGACGCGGCCGACGCGGTGGTCATCATTTCCTTCAGCTCCTTGATTTCCTTGCCCAGGTTGAACAGCTGCTGGAGCAGCATGTCGCGCTCGTTCTCATACGAGTGGAGCGGCTTCGCCTCCTTTGCCTCGCGTGCCAGCACCAGTCCGCCCGCGCTGGCGCGGTCGTCGGTGATGCCGAATTCGCGCAGCGTGTCCGCGCTGATTTCGCGGTCGCGCGAGATGATGCTCAGCTGCTCCGTCAGGTTCTTCAGCTGGCGCACGTTGCCCGGCCACTTGTAGGCCGCGAGCAGGCGGCGCGCGTCGTCCGTCAGGCGGATGGGCTCGAGGCGGTACTTCTCGGCCACGTCGGCGGCGAATTTCCGGAAGAGCAGCCCTATGTCGTCGCCCCGGTCGCGCAGGGGCGGCATGGCGATGGGGATGGTGGCGAGGCGGTAGTACAGATCCTCGCGGAACCGTCCCTCGCTGATGGCTTTCTGCATCTTCACGTTGGTGGCGGCGATGATGCGCACGTCGGTGCGGCGCACTTCGTTCGAGCCCACGCGCAGGTACTCTCCCGTTTCCAGCACGCGGAGCAGGCGCACCTGCGTGGAGAGCGGCAGCTCGCCCACCTCGTCGAGGAACAGCGTGCCTTTGTTCGCGGCGCCGAAGTAGCCCTCGTGCTCTCCGATGGCCCCGGTGAACGCGCCTTTCTCGTGGCCGAACAGCTCGGAGTCGATGGTGCCTTCGGGAATGGAGCCGCAGTTGATGGCGAAGTACTTCTGGTGCTTCCGCACCGAGTTGTCGTGGATGATGCGGGGCAGCGCCTCCTTGCCCACGCCGTTCTCGCCCTCAATCAGCACCGACAGGTCGGTGGGGGCGACCTGGATGGCGATGTCGAGTGCGCGGTTCAGCCCGGCGGAGTTGCCGACGATGCCGTAGCGCTGCTTGATGGGCTGGAGGTTTCTGCTGCTGTTCATGTGGCTCTGTGCGTGTTGGGGCCGCCGGCCCCGCGTGGGCGCGGCTGGCGGCGTGGGTCTAAAGATAGGGGTTGAAGCTGCGCTCGTAGCCGATGTCCGTCTCCGGGCCGTGGCCGGGCAGCACGCGCGTGTCGTCGGGCAGGCAGAGCACGCGCTCCGTGAGCGAGGCGACGAGGTCGCGGTAGTTCCCTCCCGTCAGGTCGGTTCTGCCAATGCTTCCCCGGAAGAGCGAGTCGCCGGAGAAGAGCGTGCGCTCCGCCTCGCAGTAGAAGCACACGCCGCCGGGCGAGTGGCCGGGCGTGCTGACGACGCGCAGCTCGTGGCTGCCGAGGCGCAGCGTCTCGCCGTCGAGCAGGGGGGCGCCCAGCAGGGCTGTGAAGCGCGTGTCGAGCTGCCGTGCGAACAGGTCGCCGAGGAACATGGCCGCCTGCGCCGCGATGCGGCCGTAGAGGCCGTGGTCGGCGCGCGCGGCCCTGCACAGCAGGTTGTAGTCGTGCGTGGCGAAGCGGTTGCCGAGGCAGTGGTCGAAGTGCAGGTGCGTGTTGAGCAGCAGGACGGGGCGCAGTCCCTCCGCCTCGATGTAGCCCTTCACGCGCGCCCATTCCGCGGCGGTGAAGCAGCCGCAGTCGATGATGGCCGCCTCGCGCGTGTCGTCGCTGGCCACGTAGGTGTTCTCCTCAACGGGATTGACGGTGAACTTCTTGATTCTCAGCATTTCGTCAGGCTTTTTCGTCGCGTGGCGCGCGCGGGTCACTTGGCCACGGCCACGTGCACCACTTTCTTCGTCTCGAAATAGGGCTCGTCGAAGATGTCGGCGATGTCCCACACGGTGCAGAGCCGCCGCATGGGCGCAATCTCCCCCTCCAGTCCGCCGCCTTTGAGGGCGAGGAATCCGTTGGGGAGGGTGTTGTGCTGCGTTCGCGCCACGAGGCGGCGCGCGCATTGCATGAGGCCGGTGAGCGTCATGGTGGCGCGCGTCACCACGAAGTCGTAGTCGCGCCCGCGCACCTCCTCGGCGCGCGCGTGGCTGCACTCCACGTTCTTCAGCCCCACGGCCTCGGCCACGGCCTGCGCCACGCGCACCTTCTTGCCCACGCTGTCCACGAGGTGGAACTGCGCCCGGGGGAACACGATGGCCAGCGGGATGCCCGGGAATCCGCCCCCGCAGCCCAGGTCCATCACGCGCGTGCCGTCGGCGAAGCGCACCGTCTTGGCGATGGCGAGCGAGTGGAGCACGTGGTGTTCGTAGAGGTTGCCGATGTCCTTGCGCGAGATGACGTTGATTTTCGCGTTCCAGTCCTCGTAGAGGGGCGCGAGCATTTCCATCTGCCCGCGCTGCGCGGGCGTGAGGTCGGGGAAGTATTTCAGAAGCAGGTCTATCATCGTTCGGGGTTCTGTTCGCAGTGTATGGGCGGCCGGGGCGCGGAGTGGCGGCGGCGCTATTGCGCCATCAGGTCCTTCAGCTCGCCGTAGCCGAACTCCGCCTTGATGAACCCGGCGGAGTAGGGGGCTATCTCGTAGAGCTGGAAGACGAACACAATCTTGTCGCGCGTCACGAGCATGTCGTCGGGGACGTCCACCAGCTCCTCGCTCACCTCGCGGTAGGCGTCGGGGTCGGGGTTCGTCTTGATTTTCCGTACGATGCGGCGCACGAGCTCGTCCCTCGCGTCGGCGCGGAAGAGGTTGTCGGGCGTGACGACGTCGCCCGTGCGGAGCAGGTACGTGCGGTACACGGTGTAGGACATGGGGTGCACCCCGCCCCAATAGTCCGTCCCGAAGAGCCGGAGGCACAGCAGTTCGCCGGCACGCCCCATCTCCAGCGACGAGCTGATGCTGTGGTCGTAGCTGTAGCGGCTGCGCAGCATGCTGAGGGCGTCCTCGCCCGCGTCGCCGCCGCGCGCGCTGCGCCAATCGCCGGGCACCGTCTCGCGGTAGTCGGCGATGTGTTTCGCCACGTAGGCTTCGGCGCACTGCGCCACCGGCACGTCCTTGTCGGTAAACAGCCGCGCGATGTCGCGGTTGATTCGCGCTATCGCCTCCCCGTCGGGGGCGTCCGGGCGCGCCTTGACGAACGTACACCTCGCCGCCGCCGTGCACCGGGGCGAAAGCCTGCCGAGCCTCGGCTCCGCTACGAACGTGTCCGCAGCCTCCACCGTCTCGAACTCCACGGCGGCCGTCTGCCCCGTGCAGCTTGCCAGCAGCAGGAACGGCACGCATAGCGTCGTCAGTAACTTCATGCTCATATCGTATCTCGTTTGCGGGTGTCGTGGCGGCCGTTGGCGGCCGGGCCCGTGGGCGGGTGTGCAAAGGTAAGAAAAACTTGCGACTTGTCCCCCTCCCGGAATGCGGCAAAATGTCGCCGCCGTGAAAAGAGGGGGCGATTCGCGCGCGCCCACACGCAAAATGCTTAACTTTGCGGCGGTTTTCGCGGGACGGGCCGCGCGCCCCTCTGCCGCCGGAGCCCATGAACACCAGTGTGACGAACCATAAAACCGAACGAACATGGCCATCATCCAATGTCCGGAATGCGGACGCGACGTAAGCACCGAAGCCAAGAACTGCCCGCAGTGCGGGTTTCCCATCCGCCGGGACAAGAGCCGCCCGGCGCGCGTTGCCGCCATCGTCGTGGCGGCAGTGGCGGCCCTCGCCGCGGCGGCGGTGGCCTGCTGGAAGTGCGGCCTCGTCGGCGGGCACGGGCTCACCGAGCGCGAGGCGTGGGCGGCGGTGGAGCGGCAGGTGGCGCGGGACGACCCCGACTCGCTGGCCATCGCGCTCGACTGCTACTTCGACGCCTTTCCCGACGGGAAGTACCTGCTCCAGGCGCAGACCATGAAGAAAAACTACGAGAAGGAGCTTGCCGACTGGACGCGGCTGCTCAACGGCAGCCTCACGCGCGCAACGCTCGAGAGCTTCCTCTACGACCATCCCGAGGGATTCTTCCGCTCGCGCGCCATGGCGCGCATGGACTCCATCGACTATGCCGCCGCCGTCGACGCCGGCACGCCGGAGGCTTTCTACGACTACCTCGAACGCTACCCGTCGGGACGCTTCGTCGGCGAGGCCAAGGCAAGGCTCGCGAAAACCGAGGTGGCTCGCCTGTCGGAGGCGGAGGAGGGCAGCGCGAAGCGCGCCGTGGCGGCACACTTCGACGCGCTGTCCGCCAACAGCGGGGACATCGCCTCCACCGTGGCCTCCGCCCTGGCGTACATGGGCAAGGAGGAGGCCACGCCGCAGGATGTGCTCGACTACATGGAGCGCACCCATGCCGGCGGCGAGGAAAAGCATTTCGAGACCAGCGGAATGGCCGTCACGAAGAGCTATGCGGGCAGCGTGCCCATGTACAACGTGCGTTTCCGCCTCGTCGAGACCATCGTCGCGGCGGACGCCGACTCCGCCTGCCAGCGCAGCTTCGAGGGCGAGGCCGCGCTCAATGCCGACTACCGCATCACCGCGCTTCGCCTGCACAGGTAGCTCCGCCCGCCGCAGGGTGCGCCGTCTTCCACGTACGGAAGGCGGCGCGCCGTTTTTTCTCGGTGTCGGGCGGTGGCAGTGTTTGCGGTTTTTACAGAGTTTAATCCAATGACAATCATGCTGATGCGCGCACTTGTTAGTCTTCCGCTCCAATGTCGGGAACGGGGGCGTGCGGAGACTGTGGATTTTGAGCGCACTGAAAATAAATTTTGAGTGCGCCGGAAAAATATTTTGAGTGCGCCGGAATTTTTTTTCGAGTGCGCTCAAAATTTATTTTCAGTGCGCCGTCATTTCCGGCGCATTGCGCCGCGCGGAGAACGGCGGTGCCGGCGGAGGGGATTTCCCCGGTGGAACGGCGCGTTTCCTGCCGCCGGCGCGCGGATGCGCCGGGGCGTGGGCTGCGGCCGGACACCGCGCCGCGGGCAGCCGTGGCCGGTGGCGGAAATGGCGGCAGCCAGCCCCCCACGGGGCTGGCTGCCGCTGTTAAAAATTCATGGTTACGTAATTGTTCGAAAAGTTGTCTCCCGACAACGCTATTAGAGTGAGTAAAGATTATGTTTGCGTCCTGTGTTGCGGTGGCAAAGGTAGGGCTTTCCGCCGCCGCGCGCAATACCCTGAAATGATGATATTTGCGCGCCGTGGGAAAAGGCAATGGGTATCGGGCCGCCTCCGCAGGCGCGCCCGATACCCATTCTTGCCGCGCCGTGGCGCGTCGCTCACTTCTTCGCCTTGGCCATCCGGATGACGCTGAACGAGTAGGCCGGCATGGTGTAGCCGAACTTCTCGCCCACCTCGACGGTGGAGGTCGTTGGCTTCAGGTCGCGCGCCGATGGGTCGCCGCTGATGACGGTGAGCGCGGCCTTCGTGCCGTAGCCGCCGAGCGAGGGAATCTCGACCGCGGTCTGCGCCTCGACGGGCGACAGGTTGGCGAGCTTGATGATGAGGTCGCCCGTCTTCGCGTCCTTGACGACGGAGCTGGCCACGCGCTTCGCCGCGTCGGTGCGGAATGCGCTGACCGTCTTCCCCTTGTCCTCGCGCTCGGCCGTCACGTCGAGGTCGGAGTAGATGTACTCCGCGCCCGCGTTGTTGCCGGCGAGCTGCTGCACGTAGTAGTTGACCGTGGGCTTCACCTCGGTGTTGTTGAAATAGATGAGGTCGGGATTCCACTGCGTGTGTCCTTCCTTCGCGAGCAGCGGGGCATAGGACGACATCACCACCACGTCGGCGTTGCGCTCGAGGTTGATGATGTGCAGCGCCTCGGCCAGCGCGTTCTCAAAACGGTTGCCGCGCGAAGCCCACTCGCCGAGATAGACTTTCGTGCCGCTGCGGTCGTACTTGTCGTAGAAGTCCTGGTTGTTGATGTACCATCCGGGGCTGACATAGTAGTGCTCGTCGACCACGGCGACGCGCTCCTTGCGCGCCAGCTCCCAGCCGTACTCGTAGTCGCTGCCCTCATAGAAGGGGCCCACGGTGCCGACGATGGTGATTTCGGGGTGCTTCTGCCTGAAGATGCGGTGGATGTGGTTGAACCGCTCGGTGAACACGTCGCTGATGAGGTCTTCGTTGCCCACGCCAATCATCTTCAGATTGAAGGGCTTCGGGTGTCCGGCGTCGGCGCGCATCTTTGCCAGCTTGGATGTTTTCGGATCGCCGTTGGCCCACTCGACCAAGTCCAGCAGCTCCTGCGTGTATGCGTCCATCTGGTCCATGGGCAGTCCGCCCATCTGTCCGTCGCCGCCGCGCGAGGAGTTCTGGCACGGCACGCCGGCCGGCAGCACGGGCAGCGGCTCAGCGCCGATGTCCTCGCAGAACTGGAAGTATTCGAAGAAGCCGAGGCCTTTCGACTGGTGGTAGCCCCAGATGTTGCTTTGCCCCTCGCGCTCCCACAGTGGCCCGACGGTGGGGCGCCAGCGGTACATGTTCTCCAGTCCGTTGCCGTGGCTCACGCATCCTCCGGGGAAACGCACGAAGCGGGGCTTCAGCGCGGCGAGTGTTTCGGCAAGGTCGCGGCGCAGGCCGTTCTTGCGCCCCTTGAACGTGTTTTGCGGGAAGAGGCTCACGAAGTCGAGCGCGAGGCGGCCTTCGCCCTGCGGCTCGATGGAGAGCGTCGCCTTGTCGGCCGACGCCGTCGGCTTCAGCACGGCGGAAAACTGCTTCCACGCCCCGGTGGGCGCGGTGAACGCGGCGCGGGCGATTTCCTTGTCGCCGTCGAGCAGGCGGACGGCGAGCTTTTGCGCCTTGCCGTCCATGCTGCGGAGGAAGAGGGAGAGGTCGTATTTCTCGCCCTTGCGCACCACGATGCCGTCGAAGCCGTCGTTGCGGAGCGACGCGCCCGCAGCCGTGGTGGTGAGCACGGCGTAGTGCGCGTTGTTCTTGTGTATGGGCTGGTCGGTGGCAATGTCCCATGTGGTGCCGTTGCCTTTGAGCTCCCAGAAACTTTGCGCGTTCCACTCGCGGCGGTCGAGGTTCGAATACTCGAAGTCGCGGTTCTGAATGAGCTCGGCGTACAGTCCGCCGTCGGCGGAGTAGTTGATGTCCTCAAAAAAGATTCCGATGAGGTCGGGGGATATTGCCTTCGCGTCGTCGAGGTTCACGCGGAGCGTGGCGTTCAGCTTCTGCACGCCTTGGAAACGCTGCGCGTCGCCGCCGAGGCTCTCGCCGCTCTCCGCGTTGCGGCGTTCCGCGTCGGACACCTTGTAGATGAGGTCCTGCACGAGCGAGTAGGGGACTTTGTGGACTTCGCCCGTCTGCTCCGCTCCGTTGACATGGGCGTGCGCCGTCTTCTGCCTGGCGATGGCGTCGTACTTCTCGGCGCTGATGGCGGCGGGCTTGCTCCACGTGCGGAAGTCGGCGCTGCGGGTGGCGTAGTGGTTGCCCTTCCCGGTGGCGTAGCTGACGACATACTCGCCGCGCTCGCGGGTGATGTAGGGGCGCAGACAATTCTCGCCGTTGTTGAGATAGGGATAATCTTGCGGTTTCCACAGCCAGAGGTCGGAGCTGCGCGTGGTGGCAAACTGCTGCGCGCGGTCGTTCACGCTCCACACGGCATACCATGTGCCGCCGTCGCAGAGGAGCGACGGTGTGAGCATGCGCTTGCCGCTGCCCCAGGTGCCGAAGTCGCTCTTCACGAACGAACGGTATTCGCCGATGGGCTGCCAGTGGCGTTGGTCGTGGCTGTACGCGAGCTTGATGCCGTCAGTGGTGGGGCCGCTGGCGTAGCTGAACAGATAGACCGAGTCGGTGTGGTTGTCGGTGCGCGGCTGCGCGGCGCTGGCCGACAGGCATAGCGTTGTGAGCCATGCGAGGGTCAGGATTTTTTTCATACACATAGTTGTTTATTAGGTTTGGGTTTGCTTATTCGGTGACGACGAGGGTCGCCGTGACGGTGTTGGCAGAGCCGTAGAGCTCGCCGTTGGGGCCGCCCGTGGAGTAGCGAATCTTCGTGGCGCGGAAGGTGACGGTGTAGGTGCCGGCGGAATCGGGCGCGTGGAAGCCGAACACGGGCTGCGACTTGGTGGGGTCGGTGACGCGCCACGAGTCGCCATCCGCCGAATGGCCGTCGGTGATGGTGTACTGATAGTCGGAGCTGTAGATGTTCTTGCCTGCGTCGCGGTAGGCGACGTGGCCGGTGACGGTGTCCGAGCAGTGGACGACGGAGGGGGAGAGCGTGAGGCTCTCGAACACGGGCGAGTGGGCGTTGGTGGCGTTGTCGTCGCTGCACGATGCGCAGATGAGCAACGCCAGTAGCGGGAATAGGAGTGAAAGTGTCTTCGTTTTCATGTCAGTCGGATTTGATGGTGATGCCTGTGAGGATGCGCCCGGAGTTGGTTCCGAGCTTGCGTGCGGAGAAATAGGTGCTTGAATGTTGGTAGGTGCAGATGTTGGCCGTGTGGATGTCGGTCGCGGCAATGCCGAAGTCCATGAGCTGGCGGCGGTTGCATTCGGCGAGGTCGATGTGCCATTTGTCTAAACGCTTGGAAATCGGATTCATGCAGAAGCCTTGTTCGACAAACGCTTCATATACTTCGTCGCCGACCTCGAAGTTCTCCATCGATATGGCGGGACCGATGGCGGCGCGGCAGTCCGCGCCTTGCGTTCCGTAGTTTTCCGCCATTTCATCGAGGGTTTTCCGTGCGATGCGGTGCAGCGTTCCGCGCCATCCGGCATGGATGCAGGCGGCGGCGCGGTGGGTTCGGTCGAAAACCACGATGGGCACACAGTCGGCCGTCGATACGCAGAGGCAGATGTCGGGCTGCGACGTGATGAGCGCGTCGATGCCTTCGAGCTGGGCGGAGCGTGCGGTTTCATCGAGCCGGAGGAACGCTGCGTCGATGTTCCCGACGCGCGCGCCGTGTGTTTGGCGGGGGATGATGAAACGGCCGGTGGGCAGTGAGAGCTCGCGTGCCAACAACTCGCGGTTTGCCCGGACTGCCTCGGGATTGTCGCCGCAGTAGGCGTTGGCGTTGAACGAGGCGTAGTTGCCTTGGCTCACGCCTCCGCCGCGCCGGGTGGAGAAGGCCAGCACGAGGGGTGAGAGCGTGTAGGTCAGAAGTTCCATGCGCGTCAGTCGGTGTATTCGAAGTCGTCCAAATCTTCGATTTCATCGGCATATTCGTCGTCGTCAGCGTCTATTGCCTCGCTTTCGTCGTCCCATCCAAGGTCGTCGTCCTCGCCCTCGGCTTCGAGTTCGGCCCGCAGGTGGGAGAAGTCCTTTGATTGGTGGACGACGGTTTCGTAGGTGGCGATGGTGGCGAGCTTGTTGCTTTCGCTGTTCATCTCGCGCCACAGTACGTCTTTGAGCTCCGCGATGCCCTGGCCGGTGATGGACGATATGAACACGATGGGAAGCCCTTCGGGCAGCGTTTCCTTCAACATCTCGATGAGTTCGTCGTCCAGCAGGTCGCACTTGGTGACGGCAAGCACGCGCCCTTTGTCAAGGAGCTCGGGATTGAATGTCGCCAGTTCGTTGAGCAGCACTTCGTACTCGCGCTTGATGTCGTCGGTGTCGCCCGGCACCATGAAGAGCAGCAGGGAGTTGCGCTCGATGTGGCGCAGAAAGCGCAGTCCCAAACCCTTTCCTTGGCTCGCGCCCTCAATGATGCCGGGAATGTCGGCGATGACGAACGACTGGCCGGCGCGGTAGGGGACAATGCCGAGCGACGGCTCAAGCGTTGTGAAGGGGTAGTTGGCGATTTTGGGCTTGGCGGAGGAGAGGGCGGAGACCAGTGTGGATTTTCCCGCGTTGGGGAATCCGACCAGTCCGACATCGGCCAAAAGTTTGAGCTCGAGTATTACGGAGAGTTCCTGCATGGGCTCGCCGGGCTGTGCGTAGCGAGGCGCCTGGTTGGTGGGGGTGCAGAAGTTGTAGTTGCCCAGTCCGCCGCGGCCTCCTTTCAGGAGCGTCACCTCCTGCCCGTGTTCGGTGACGTCGCAGATGTACTCGCCTGTCTCGGCGTTGTAGGCCACCGTCCCGCAGGGAACTTCGATGTAGGCGTCGGCTCCCTGCCGTCCGGTGCGCTTGTCTTTTGAGCCGTTGCCGCCGTGTTCGGCGCGCACGTGGCGGTCGTAGCGGAGGTGGAGCAGAGTCCAATAGTTGCGGTTGCCGCGCAGAATCACGTGGCCTCCGCGTCCTCCGTTGCCGCCGTCAGGGCCTCCCTTGGGCATGTACTTGGCGCGGTGCATGTGGGCGGAGCCGCGTCCGCCTTTGCCTGAGCGGCAATAGATTCTTACGTAGTCGATGAAATTGGATTCGGCCATTTCTGCTGTTTTTTTCGTTTGCTTGTTAGCTGCGTCGCATTCCGCAGGGCGGGGCTGCGCAGAGTGGATGCCGTGCTGTTGCCGTTACTTTGGCAAAGTTCGGTGTCTCGGACGAACCGGCTCTGCGCTTTTTGTCCGAAATGTATGGGGCAAAACATGCGCGACAGGGAGTTTGCACGCTGCGGCGTGTGCGCCACTGTGGAACTGGGAAAACAAATAAAAAAGGCATGGACGCAGCCCAAGCGATGCGTCCGTGCCCTTTCGAACTATGCGTTCTGCGAGTCGATGTGTGCGAAGATTTCGCTCAGCATCTTCTCTTTCGAGCCTTTCCACGTGAAGGTGTGGCGCAATCCCTCTTTTTCGAACCACTGGGCGAGGGGCTCTGTTTGGGCGTGGTAGACCTCGAAACGTTTCCTGATGGTGGCCTCGTTGTCGTCGGCGCGTCCTTGTTCCACGGCGCGGTTGAGCAGGCGAGCCATCAGCGTTTCCTCATCGACGACGAGCTCAATCATCATGCCCATGTCGTGGCCTCGCTCGTCAAGCATTTTCTTCAATGCCTCGGCTTGCGCGATGGTGCGCGGGAAGCCGTCGAAAATGACGCCTTTTCCTGCTTCAAGGCTGTCGTAAGTCTTGGCAAGGATGTCAATCATCAAGTTGTCGGGGATGAGCTGTCCGTTGTCGATGTAGCCTTTCGCCACCTTGCCCAATTCGGTGTTGTTGCTGATTTCTCCACGAAGCACATCGCCCGTGGAGATGTGCCCCATGTTGTACTTCGTTACGATTTCGTCGCTGTAAGTGCCTTTTCCCGAACCGGGGGCGCCGAAGATGATGATGTTCTTCATTGTTTGTGCGTAGTGTTTTTATTGTTGTGCGGTGATTGGTCGGCGGCGATGTAGATGTCCTTGTAGTTGCGCCCCATTCCGTTGTAGTCGAGCCCGTAGCCTACGATGAATTCGTCGGGGATGCTGAAGGCGCAATAGTCCACCCGGATGGGCGCCCGTAGCTTGCTGGGCTTTTGGAGGAGGGCGGCGATGCGGACGGTGCTTGCGCCTCGTTCCAGGATTTGGGGTATGACGTGGTAGAGGGTGGTTCCCGTGTCCACGATGTCTTCGACGAGGATGACATCGCGCGCTTGTATGTTGACGGTTAGCCCGATGAGTTCGCGGACATTGCCGGTTGTGCGCATTCCATCGTAGGACGCGTACCTCGCAAAAATAATTTCGGGCTGAAAGGAGAGCTTTCGCGTGAGGTCGGCGGCAAAAACGAACGCACCGTTCAGGATGCAAATCATCACGGGATGTTTCCCTGCATAGTCTTGATTCAGCTGTGTGGCCAGCACTTCGATGTTTTCTTGAATCTGCTCGTTAGTGATGTAGCGCGCGAATGTACGGTCGAGGATGTGTATCATTTGAGTGTTTCTGGTGCGTCTTGCTCAATCTTTGGACGCATAATGCGTGCGAAATTACGTAAAAAGCGTAGATTTCTTGTTACACGCCTTTGATAATTTGGTTTTTTTAGGGATTGATGGCCTCCGCAATGTTCAGCTCCTCGCATTCGCGCAGCCATTCTGCGGAAGATGCGTCGCTCGGCATCCGCCAGTCGCCACGCGGCGAAAGGCTGACGCTTCCTACTTTCGGCCCGTCGGGCAGACAGCTTCGCTTGAACTGCTGACTGAAGAAACGACGGCAGAAGACGGTGAGCCAATGCTTGATGGTTTCGGGGGGGTAGCAACCCACCGCTTCCGATGGCTCGGTGACACCGTGGCCGTAGGTCTGCTGCCCCGAGAAAGCCTGTGTGGCGAGGATGAAAATCTTGCGTGGTCGGAATCCATGACGGAGAAAGTTGTAGAGGAAAAAGTCGTGGAGTTCGTACGGGCCGACCAAGTCCTCCGTCTTCTGCTTGATGTTGCCGCACTCGTCGGCCGGGATGAGTTCGGGGCTGATGGGGGTTTGCACGATGTCAAGGAGGGTCGTTCGGGACTTTGCGTCCACATGGGTCGTGGCTACCCAAGTGACGAGGTGGCGCACGAGGGTCTTCGGGATGGAGCAGTTCACGCCGTAGTTCGACATGTGGTCGGCGTTATAGGTCGCCCATCCGAGTGCCAATTCGGACAAATCGCCCGTTCCGACCACGAATCCGTTGGTTTGGTTGGCGACATCCATGAGAATTTGGGTGCGCTCGCGTGCCTGTCCGTTTTCATAGGTCACGTCGTGGTTGTCCAAATTGTGGCCGATGTCTTTGAAATGCTGGACACAGGCATCGCGAATGCTGATTTCGCGGACTGTGACTCCGAGCGAACGCATGAGGGCTATGGCATTGTTGTAGGTGCGGCTCGTCGTTCCGAACCCCGGCATCGTGACTCCGAGGATGTCCTTTCTGCTTCTGCCGAGTTTGTCCATGGTTTTTACGCAGACAAGCAACGCAAGGGTGGAGTCGAGCCCTCCCGACACACCGATGACGAGGGTCTTGGCACGGGTGTGTACGGTGCGCTTGGCAAGGGCTGACACTTGGATGGAGAAAATTTCCTCGCACCGCTCGTCGAGTGCGCGCCCTTCTGGAATGAACGGATGGGGATTAATCCACCGATGGAATGGGGCTGAGCTCGAATTCGTCTGCACCGTGTCCTGGACATGGACGGAAGAGGAAAGAGCGGTGTTGCGGAGGCTTTCGGTGAATGTCGTGTTGGTGCGTCGTTCCGTGCGCAGTCGCTCCACGTCGATGTCTGCGATGGCGGTTTGTGGGGTTAGCTGAAAGCGTTTGGCATGGCCGAGCAATGTCCCGTTTTCATAAATGAAAGCATTGCCTCCAAACACCAAATCCTGGGATGACTCGCCGAACCCGCAGGAAGAATAGACATAACCGCAGATGCACCGTGCCGACTGTTGGGCGATGAGCGTTTTGAGGTATTGGTGCTTGCTAATCACCTCGTTGCTGGCAGAAGGGTTGAAAATGATTTCTGCACCTTGAAGACAGAGCCGCGAACTGGGTGGAATGGGTGACCAAAGGTCTTCGCACAGCTCGATGCCGAATGTGGCGGAACGTAGTTCTTCAATAGGTGAAAAATCTCCGATGGCATCGGCGTTTTTATCGACGAATGACACGCTGAAAAGTTGGTTGGCATCCACTCTGACTTGCTGGCCGAGCAATCGGATGTCCGTCGGCGGCACACTGGCTGCCGACGCAAACCACCGCTGCTCATAAAACTCCTTGTAATTGGGGATATAGGTTTTGGGGACAATGCCCAGAATCTTGTTCCCCTGGACAACAACGGCCGTGTTGAGCAGGGCTGTGGGCGTCGCGACAGGCATCCCCACGATGGCCACTATTTGCGAATGGACGTTTTGCTCCAATAGCCACGCCAGTGCGCTCTGCGCTTGTTCAAGCAGCAGTGTTTGTGAAAACAAGTCGGCACAGGTGTAGCCCGTGATACTTAGCTCGGGAAAGCAGATGATGGAGACGTGCTGCCGTTCGGCCTCATTCATTTGTTTCTTGATTTCTTGCACGTTGAACGTGCAGTCGGCGATGCGCGTAGCTGGAATCGCAGATGCGACTTTTAGGAAACCTATATTCATGGGTGTTCATGTTTGGCGGCATTCTCATTCGTGGCCTCTTTTCGCCTGGTGCGTCGGAACAGGTCGCGCCAGCTCTCAAAGTCTTTCTGAAAACTGATGCCTATTCCCTGGGTGTTGAGGGTGGCTTTTGTGAAGTACCGGTCGTTAGTTTGGTTGTATGCCTTTAGGTAAGTATTGCCATTTTCTTTGAGCCTCCATTTGATGTCGAAGTCACCGATGAAACTGGCGTTCTGCGTCAGTGCATTGTCGCGGTATCCGAAGTTTCCGTTGATAAGTAGCCTTTCGTCAAGCAGCCGTCCGGAGAGTATGCCCTCCACGTCTATGTCGTTCCATCCTTTTTCTCCCGTCGTGAGTCCTGTTCCGAAGTTCCATTTGCTGTCAGAGCCTATGATGCTGGTGAGCATCTGGTTGATTTGTCCGCTGATTGTAGAGGACAGAAGTGTATTCATTGCTTGAGACGAACTGCCCTCACCCGACGCTCGCGAATATTCATTGGCGTAGAAGCGTCCCAGCCCGAGCAGATAAATTATTTGCATGTTCATCTCTTCTTCAGTGGAGATGAGGGAGCGTACCAGTTGGCGCGTCTCGTCGCTGACATTGGGGAGGTTCAAATCAAATTTGAAGTTCATGTTCCCCAAATGCCCTGTAATGTCCAAAATGCAGACAACTTTGACCTTGTTGTTCTGCACGTATGCCGAAGAGGAGGTGAGGTCGGACAGCGGAACGGAACTAAGCACGTGCCAACAAATGAGGTGAATGTCTGCGTCGAACGGATTGCCGTTGAACACCACATTCGACCCTTCTTGGATGGCCAAGTCGCGAAAGATGATGTCTTGAAGATAAAGACGGTAGCGTCCGTTCATGATGTTGTAAGTGCCGTTCAGGGTGAAAGGTTGCTTGTTGTGGTAGAAGGCTTGCAGTGTGCCGTGGCCGAATGTGGAGATGTATCCGTCTTCCACATTGTCCATGCGCAGCTTGATTTCGCATTCCGGCGTGAGGTGGATGCCCACGTTCATGAGGATGTCCCCGTCGTATTGAAATTCGTTGTCTGCCACTGCCGCATTCCTGGCATAGGTCGCGAGTATTGTCTCGTCGTCAGCAATGCTGTCCTCGGGCAGGTTGTTTTGTCGTTCGCCGCTGTCGGGAACGGGATGGAGCGCGACGGCATTTGTGTTTTTGTCCCTAAACTTGACGAACGACGTGGTGGCGATGGCATCGGGTGTTGCGGCGTCGTAAGCGAACATGCTCCCCCGTGTCGGGGTTACGTCGCCGTCAATGTTGAGCGGATGCCCGTCTGAGCCTTTGACGTTGAGCCATCCGTTGGCATAGACCGTGCCTCGGAACTTGTCGGCATTGAACACTTCTTCGTCATACACCAGCAGCCGCTGCATATCAACATGGAAGTCATAGGCAAAGTTCTTCATGTTCTTGTGGGTGACAGTTCCATTGACTGTGCCAGCACGGTGCTGCTGGTCGTAGATGTGTATGTTTTCAAAGCTGAAGCAATAGGGGCGGAGACGAATCGTGTCTTGTGGACTGACAAAATACTTGACATTGGTGGCTTTCAGCCGCATCCCAATGTCAGCCGTGACATTCCCAACGAGATTGATGTCGTTGAGAGGCCCCATTATGTCGATTTCGCCATTCACTTCTCCGCTGATATCCTTGAAGGTTGAGCCAATGAAACCGTTCAGGAATTCAGCGTTCGTATGGATAGTATTGATTTTCAGCAGTATGTCCTTACTGGAGGGCGCGATGTAGCCGGCAACGTTCGTCGTTCTCTCCTTTCCATCCGCCAAGTCTTTAATGTGGCCAGACAACTGAACGCCGTCGATGGCGTCATCCCAGTAGGCATGAAACGCTCCTTTTCCCAAAAGTCCGTCGTTCAGATGGAAGTTGTCGATGGTCAAATCTGCGTTGAAATGCGGCTTTTTATAAATGTTGCCGATGCTTGCGCGTCCTGAAGCCTTACCGTCGAAACGGACGGCTTGAAAACCGATGAGGTCTTGGACGTACTTGACTTGTAACTCGTTCAGCTCGGCGATGATGGAGTCCGACGCATCTTCTGAAACGACACCGTCCACTTTGAGGAATCGGTTCCCGTTATAAACTTTGAGGCCTTGGCAGTAAATGTTCTTTCCGCGAATGTCTACATGGGAGGATGTGAGGTGCCATATCGTGTCGTTGAAAGACAGCATGGACGGGAGGAGCTGAATGTGCGTATGCAGTTTGCCCTTCTCCGTCTCGAACGACGTGACGGATTTGATGTTTCCGTTCGTCGGATTGTCTTGAATTTTCTTCCATTTGAGCTCGGTGGTGAGCTGGTCGTCTTGGGCAGACGCGTCGATGCCGACGCGAAGGGCGGTTTCATCGATGATTCTTAGCAACGATACCGCCAAGTTTGCCCCATCTTTGGTTCCAATGTAGCCGGCGCGAACATTTTTGTAGTCGGTCCCATTGTAGCAGATGTGCGGAGCGTCGAGCGTGATGCTTGACTCCGATTTCCTTGCATTAAAGTTTCCCTTAAGATGAATGGGGCGAACAAGTTGGTAATCAGTGTCAATGAAGTGTCGAATAAGCTCGGAGTCGGACAGGTCGATGTTGAAAGCGAACTGACCGTTGGCGCGCTGTTCCTTTTGCCCTGATGCGACAAGGGTGGGCAGGTGTTGCGCGAGCTGCGTTTTGAAGCTTTGAACGATGTCGGAATAGTTGATGTTGCCGTCGAATGTGGCGTTCAGAAAGTCGCTCGAGATGCCGATGTGCTTGTCGTGGCCTGCCGTGGTTTCGGAAACGATATTGAGCGCATTGAGTGCAACGCTCGTTTGCGGCGTGACGATTTGGATGGAGTCGAAATGAATTTCGCCCGTCGCAATCTCGATGTCCTTCCCGCACAGATTGGCTGTTGCGCGGAAGCTGCAACGCTCCCCCTGGTGCTTGTCCGTCAGATGCAGGGCGTGAGGGTTGAAGTTCCGTACGCTTAAGCTCATGTCCGCAGTCTGCGACGCTTCGTTGAAGTTGGCGACAACGCCGTCGAATTGCAGTTGAATGTTCTCGTCGTCAATCGACGCAACGCCCTTGAATCCGTTGGATGAGCCCTCCCCGTCGATGTGCAGGTGTTGGTACTGGTAGCCCTTGTAGTCGAATGTTTCGATGTCGCCGAAGACCGAACCCTCAGGCACGCCGTGCTCGTTCAGTTTGCCCTCCACGTCCAGACAGAACGTGGTCTCCCCCAAGTCCGTATTGCCTGTGATGGCGGCCAAATCGAGGTGGCTTGTCTCTATGCGCGCACGGACGATGTCGCTGTTTCCGTACTTTCCGCTTACATACACGCTGCCCACATTGGAGTAAATGTCCGCATCCATGAAAAAGCCATCCCTTTCTTTTCCCACCTCGCCTGTGAGTTGGATATAATCCAGGCACGAAAGGCGGCTGATGGCGTTGTCGTTTTTCACCAGCAGTCCTGCAATGGCCTCAAGGTCCTCTGCGCCGACATTCAACTGCTGGATGGAGGAGCGGAACGCCCAAGGCGTTGTTTGTTTCTGCGGACGGTAAATGGTTGAGCTTGCAAGCAGAAGTAGCGATTTCTCGTTCTTCAACCGCAGTTCGTCCACCTGCACTTGTCCTTTGTCCACGCGGATTCCGGCTGACAAGTCGCAAGGTTCGGTAAAAGTCGCAAGCGCGGGCAAAAGGGCGCGGAAGTCCGATGGCGTGATGGCGGCGTTGGAGATGCGCGCAGAGAAACGTCCGTCTTGCAGTGCGTCGAATCCCTCGTAAGCGGCCTTGGCGTCCTCCAGCTCGATGCTCGAACGGGGCGTGGCCAGCGTCAGACCTGTGATGGTTGCGGTCGTTTTGTCCGCTTCGATGTTGAGACGGAGGTTGTCGATTTGTAGGCCGGAGTTGGCCTCTTTGAAGTTCAGACGCTTCAGGGACAAGTTGATGGAATCCCCGGACAGGCGTCGCAGTGTGGCCGTAATGCCCAAGTTCTGCACATGGAGGTGGCCCGCGTTGAACATCCCTTTTGTCTCTGCCGCCGACTCCACGTCGTAACGGACGTTGGCCTTGCGCACAATGAGCGAGTTGATGTTGAGGTCGAGGGGCGAGTCCTGCTGTCCGCCGTCGGACGATAGTGCGTCGATGACGAACTGGTAGTTGCCCGGCGCGTGCGGCGTTCTTTTCCGCAAATGGGCGTTGAGACCGAATATCTGTACGGTCTGGATGTCAATCTTTCCCACAAACAGGGATGGGATGTTGATGGATGCGGCCACGCGGGGCACTTGCAGCAGCAGCTTTCCTTCGCGGTCAAGAATCTCGATGTCATCGACGACGATTCTGTTCAGCAGCCCCAGGTTCACGCCGCCCACGCCGACCTCCGTCCCGAGTTGCCCGGATAAAGCAATTGCTACTCCCTTGCCGATTTCCTTCTGGACGAAAGGCAAGTGGAGTAGCAATATGACAGACACATACAGCAGCAGAACACTACTGATGATGATTCTGAATATTTTGCTTGTTTTCTTCACAGTACCGCATAAAAACGGGGATGCGCTTATATCAGAGACACCGCTCTTTTGTAGTTAATCATTTTAACCGCCGTGATGGCGCATTCCTCGCCCTTGTTGCCCAATGCGCCGCCACTGCGTTCCTTGGCCTGCTCCAGGTTGTTGGTCGTAATCAGTCCGTAGACGACGGGAGTGTCCTGCGTCGCGTTCAGCTTTGCCAGCCCGTAGGTCGCACCCTCGCAGATGTAGTCGAAGTGGGGCGTGTCGCCACGGATGACGCAGCCGATGGCTATCACCGCGTCCACGTTCCGACGGGTCATCTGGCTCGCCCCGAAGATGAGCTCGAAACTGCCGGGAACAGTGAGCACCGCGATGTCTTCCTCGCGCACGCCGCACTTCAGCAGCGTGTCGCGCGCGCCGTCCAGCAGGGGAGTCGTAATGTTGTCGTTCCATTCGCTCACCACGATGCCCACCCTCATGCCGCTTGCGTCGGGCAGGTCGTTGGCCATGTTGTCGGCGATGTTCTTATGGAGAGAAGTTGACATGGGAATCCGTTCAACGGTAACTTCGTTCGGCCTGCCTATTTCGTGGCGCGCTCGATGTACTTGTCCATGTCGGTAGCCAGCGAGGAGCGCACGTACTTCTCCTTGATTTCCTTGTACAGCTCCACGGCCTTATCGTTCTGATTGAGCGATTCGTACACTTTTGCGGCTTGGAACAGGCACTCGGGGCTGATGCCGTCGTTGCCGGCGAGCTTTGCGGCTTTCACCAGCATCTCGGCGCCCTTGCCCTTGTCGCCCTTCTCAACGTAAGTGTTGCCGAGCGCGGCGAGCGAAAGGGGGGATATGGTCTCGTCGTCCTGCTGCTTGAAGTCCTCGAACATCCTGATGGCCTCGTCCGCCTTGTTCGTGTTCACGTAGCACAGCGCGGCATAGAGCTTCGCGAGGTTGGCGGTCTTCGTGCCGCTGTATTCGTCGATGATTTTCAGGAAGCCCTTCTCGTTCGCGCCGTCTCCCTTCAGGGCTTGTTCGTACTGCTCGCGCGCAAATGCGTCCTGGCTCTTGGCGATGGCCGCAATGGCCTCCGTCTCCACGCCCTTCATGTGGTGCTGGTAGATGAAATAGCCGGCGACGACTACCACCACGGCGACAATGGCGATGAGAATCGCCTTCAAGTGTTTTTCGATGAAATCTTCGGATTTGGTCAGTTGGATATCCAAGCCTATGGCGGAATCTTCCTTTTTGTGTGCTTTTGACATTGTTATTAAGTTTTGTGTGAATTTCAGCGCTAAATGTTCTGCAAATTTAGGGATTATTCCGCACATGTTGAAACATTGGTGCGAAAAATAGGAGGCGGCGCACCCGCTGTCGTCGCGGACGTCGCTTCCCCTCGCGCCCGGGCGCGCGCTTCGCGGCGGCGGAGCGCGTCACTGCCGGTTTCGCCTGTCCTCCAGTTCCTTCTTCTTTCGCAGCGCGAAAAACAACGCGGCGATGATGACGGCATAGGCGATGACGAGCGGCAGGTTGCGAGTCCACGAATTCATGCGGACTCCGTCCCACACGTAGAACGCAATGCCCACGCAGAACAGCATGGCGGGCAGTCTTGCAGGATTTTTGAATGGTATCATGTCTTGGTTCTTGAGGCGGCGCCGGCGTGGCGCGGCAGCCGCTGCTGCGCCATAACGGCGCAACGAGCGTGCAAATGTAGCAATTATTCTTTATCTTTGCGCCTTGTTTCTTCCAAATGTTTAACGCACAACCCCGACGCCGATGTCTGCCCGTGTCCTGAAAAAACTCTGCATCTCCATGCTCCTTCTGCTGCCGCCAGCACCCTCGTTCTGCCAAGGCGCGGCGGAATTCCCGCCATTCCACGACTCCTGCTCTCCCAAACGCGAGATACGCGCCGTGTGGCTCACCACGCTCATGGGGCTCGACTGGCCGAGCACCCGCGCAGCCGACACGGAGAGTGCGGAGCGGCAAAAGCAGGAGCTCGCCTCGATGCTTGACCGCCTCCAGGCCGCGAACATCAACACCGTGCTGTTCCAAACGCGCATACGCGGGTCGGTCGTCTATCCGTCGGACATCGAGCCGTGGGACGAGTGCCTTACCGGCGTGGCCGGGCGCGCGCCGGGCTACGACCCCCTGCGCTTTGCCATCGACGAGTGCCACAAGCGCGGCATGGAGCTGCACGCTTGGCTCGTCACCATTCCGCTCGGCGCGCAAGCCAAGCAGCGGGCTTTCGGACGGGCGTCCATCGTGAGGCGGCATCCCGAGCTCTGCAAGGCACATCGGGGGGAGACGTTCATGCGCCCGGAGGCCGACGGCACGGCGGACTACGTGGCGCAGCTCTGCAAGGAAATCGTCGGCCGCTACGACGTGGACGGCATTTCGCTGGACTACATCCGCTATCCAGAGGGCAACTATCCCTCCGCCGCCACCCCGGCGCAGCGGCGCGCCCACATCACGCGCATCGTGCGCAGGGTGCACGACGTTGTCAAGGCTGCCAAGCCGTGGGTGAAGCTGTCCAGCTCGCCCATCGGCAAGTACCGCGACCTGAGCCGCTACTCCGCGAAGGGATGGAGCAGCCTTGGCGCTGTTCATCAAGAAGCGCAGGAATGGCTGAAGGACGACTTGCAGGACGTGCTTTTCCCGATGATGTATTTTCGGGGCGACGACTTCTATCCGTTTCTTCACGACTGGCACGAGCACGCCCACGGCCACGCAGTGGCCCCGGGGCTCGGCATCTACTTGCTCGACCCGCGCGAGGGACGCTGGACGCTGGCCGACGCAAGGGCGCAGATGTACGTGGCGCGCCGGCTTAACATCGGGGGCATGGCGTTCTACCGTGCCAAGTTCCTGCTGGGCAACCGCGCGCTGTACGCCTCGGTGGCCGACGAGCTGTGTCCCTTCCCCGCGCTCGCGCCGCCCATCGGGCGTGGCGGCGCCATGGAGGAGCCCCAGCCGCCGTCCGACATCCGCCACACGCCGGGACGGCTCGCCTGGACGGGCGGACGGGCGGACTCCCCGCTGCCGCCGGACACTGGCAACTACCTGCTCTACAACGTCTATGGCTCCAACACCTATCCCGTCGATACGGACGACGCGCGCAACCTGCTCGCGCCGAGGGTGCGGGGCGGGGGCTGCGTGCTCACGGGGCGGGCGACCTCCGTGCGCTACTATGCCGTGACGGCCATGGACCGCTTCGGCAACGAGAGCCGCGCGGCTCAGCAGAACCTGAGCGCCAGTTTCCCGGCGTCGAGCTGGACGCGCCACGCCCGTCCCTCGGTTGCCGGCAAAGAGGGGGAGGACAGCCTGCACTGACTGGCCGCCAGCAGGGCGTCGAGGCCGGGCCCTCCGCCTGCGCCGCCTTGAAGCCGGCGATGCAGCCGCAGGGCGACGATGCCCATGTTCATCCGCAGGTTGAGTTCCACGCAGGGATGCACCATGCGCCGCCCTGCGCAGTTGGCGACGAAAAGGTCGACGCCCACCGGCCCGCGGTAGCTGCCTCCGAGGCTCGCTTCCAGCAACTGCCGGTGGCAGTCGGCAATGCGCCGCAGCAACAGCAGGGATGCGCCCCCGTCGCCGCCGCCGTCCCCGGCCATCGCCCCGACAATGCGGTCGCGCAGCCTTTCCTGGCTCTCCACGAGGTTGTGGCCGTATTTCCCGTTTTCACCGGTGTGGAAAACGGAGTACCCCAAGAATGCGGCACGGCCGCCCTCCCGCACCTCGTATTCCAGCGCGAAGTCCAGCGCGCGGTCGTAATACCGGTCCATGGCCACGCCGCCCTGCCGCCGCAGCATGGCGGCGAGCCGGGCCGCGGTGGGCGCGTCGAGCGCGGTCGAAACGCAGTGGCCGCGTCCGCTGCTCGTCCACGGAAGTTTGAAGATGCGCGGCTCGCCGCCCCACGGCGCCACATCCCCGGCATGCTCGCAGAACCGCGCCTCGCGCCCCACGAGGCGCCCGCCCCATCCCTCGCCGTCGGCGCGGGCAATGAGCGCGTGCAGGTGGCGCGTGCCGAATGCGCGGCTCGCCCATGCGCGCCACGCGGCCAGCTGCGCGTCGGAGGGCATCAGCGAGGCCGGCACGCCGATTTCCGAAAACTTGGTTTTCACGCACCTGTCCCATCCCCATGGCGCGGGCACGAGGGGACGGCCGTCGCCGAACTCGCGCACGAGGGCGGCGTAGTCCGCGCGCCAGTCGGTCAGCACCACGTCGCCCGTCCGCGCGTAGCACGCGGGCAGCGCCGCCAGCTCGCGCTCCATGCGCCGAATCGGCTCCGGCAGGGAGAGGCGCGGCGTGTCGGCCGCCATGGCCATTTCGTGCGAGGGGTTGAAGACGAGCAGCCTCGGGCTACGTGCGGTGGTTTTTTCGGGCAAGGCGGTTGAGGAGGTCGAGGTTGATTTTGCTGATGCGCTTGTTCGACAGCGCCGTGTTCTGGAAAAGCTCTTCCGAGCGCGCGTACATGTTGCTGAAAAACTCCACCACCGCGTTCTGCACCGTTTCGCCGACATCCATGACGCCCTCCTCTGTGGGGCAAATGCACGAAAGCCCCCCCGAAACGATGGACACGTCGATTTGCGCGCCCGTTTCCGCCGGATTCCCGTCGTAGTGGATGACCCCCGCGCGCTCGCGCTTGATGCGGAGGTTGCGGCAGCGGAGTGTCTTGATCCGGCTGTTCTGCTCAATCGTCCCGTTCAGCAGTTGCAGCGCAATCTGCGGCGCTTCGAGCACGGTGAAGGGCTCGATGATGGTCACGTCCATCAGTCCGTCGTGCACCGACGCCTGCGGGGCTATGTACACGTTGTTGCCATACTGCGACGCGTTGGCGCAGGCTATCAGCACGGCCTGGTAGCGGGTGTGGCCGGCGCGCTCGTCCTCCACGTCGATTTCGTAGGTCTCGGCGTTGTAGCGCAGCGCGTTGTTCAGGATGTTTTCCAGGTAGGTGAGCGGCCCCCGGCGGCCGGCTTTGGCGAACTCCTGCGAGATGAACGCGTCGAAGCCCACCCCGCAGGTGCAGAAGAAGGGGTAGAGGTTCACCATCCCGTAGTCCATGCGCAGCGGACGGCCCTCGTTGAGCAGCCTGATGGCGCGGATGGCGTCGAGCGGAATGTGCAGGTGGCGCGCGAGCCCGTTGCCCGATCCGCACGGGATGATGGCCAGGTGGGTGTCCGTGTGCACGAGCGCGCGCGCGACCTCGTTCACCGTTCCGTCGCCACCGATGGCGCACACGATGTCCGCTCCGCCGTTGGCCGCTCCGCGGGCAATCTCCGTGGCATGTCCGATGAACTTGGTCGTCACAACGTCGTGGGCAAACTGTTCTTTGTCGAGCAGTTTGTCAATCTGGTTCAGAATCATTTTCTTTCCAGTCGTACCCGAGATGGGGTTCACGACAAAGACAATCCTTTTCTTGTCCACGGCCAATACTTATTGTTCGCGGTGCAAATATACAACAAATCTGCCGATTCGCCCCTTGGCGCGCAATGGTTTTGAAGCAAGTCCGCAACGGGGATGAAATCACGGCGCACTGGAAATTTATTTTGAGTGCGCCGGACGTTTTTTTCCGGTGCGCTCAAAATATTTTTTCGGTGCGCTCAAAATAAATTTTCAGCGCACCGTGATTTTGGCGCGTGCGCGCGCGGGGCCGGGCGTCCTTGTGCCGCCCTGCCGGGAGCGCCGCGGCAAGGCTGGCTCCGCGCGGCGGGGCGGCCGAAACCGGCGCGGCGGCGGAATAAAGTTGTGCCGCGCCGCTTGGATATTGGCTGCTTATCGCTACCTTTGTCGGACTAACAAACAATGAAGTGACATGAAGCGACTGTTATTGACACTGGTGCTGCTGGGTGCGATTTCCGCCAGCTCGTACGCACAATTCGAGAAAGGAAAGAAATATGTTGGCTCGTCGTTCACGAGCGGCGGACTCTCGTACAGCGACCGCGAGGACCTCGCCCTGGGCCTGAACGCGGAGGCGGGCTACATGATTGACGACGACTGGATGGTTCTGGGCGAGTGCGGCATCGACTATGCCAATTCGGACTTCCGCTCGCTCTACGTGGGCGCGAAGGGGCGCTACTACATAGAGCAGAACGGGCTGTTCCTCGGCGCGGGGCTGCGGCTGCTGCACGAGTTCAAGAACTACAACGACGTGCTGCTCACGCCGGAGGTCGGCTATTGCTTCTTCCTGAACCGCACCGTGACCGTCGAGCCCGCGCTCTACTACAACATCAGCCTCTCCGATTTCTCGCACAACTGCAAGTTCGGCCTGCGCGTCGGCATAGGCCTGTACTTCTGACGGCGCGGACGGGGCCGCGCGAACATGAGGAAGCCTCCAGGCCAGCGTGCTGTGCCTGGAGGCTTCCTCCGTTGTCGGGCGGCTGTCGGGACGCGCCCTACAGGATGTCTCTCAGCGCGTCGAGCATGCCCTTTTGCTGGATGAGCGCGAGGTCGGCTGCGAGCAGGTCGGACAGCCCCGGCACCGTTTCGTTCAGGTCTTCGCCCCAGATGTCTCGTGCCGCCAGCACGCCGGCGGCCACTTGGCGCGTGTCGCCCGTGGCCCACAGGCGTTGGAGCAGCCCGGTGATTTCGGGCGCGTCGTTCGGCTGTATCGGCGTGCCGTCGGCGCGCGTGCCTCCCTTGTAGTAGGTGACGATGGCGGCCAGTCCGAACACCAGCCCCTGCGGCAGGCTGCCCTTGCGCTCCAGGTAGGTCTTGACGCCGGGCAGGTCGCGCGCGCAGTACTTCGGGAATGAGTTTAGCATGATGCTGGTGACCTGGTGGTTCACGAACGGGTTGTTGAAGCGCTCCAGCACGTCGCTTGCGAACTGGCGCAGCTCGCCCGTCGGAAGGTTCAGCGTTTCCATCAGCTCGTCGTATTGCACCTTGTGGATGTATTTGGAGATGAGGGGATGGTTGCACGCGTCGCGCACGATGTCCACGCCGCTGAGGAAGGCCACGGGCGAAAGCACCGTGTGCGGGCCGTTGAGCAGCGTTACCTTCCGCTCGTGGTAGGGCTTTTCGCTCGCCACGACCAGGACGTTCAGATTTGCCTTTTCGGCGGGAAATTCGCGCTTAAGCCGGGCTATCGACATGTTGGCGGGCTTTTCGATCACCCACAGGTGGAAGAACTCGCCCTGCACCACGAAGTTGTCGATGTAGCTGATTTTTTTCTGGATTTTCGCGATGTCGTTGCGGGGAAAGCCCGAGACGATGCGGTCGACGAGGGTGGTGCACACGTAGCAGTATTTGGTGAACCATTCTTTGAACTTCGCGTACTTTTCCCCGAAATCGTCTTTCCACAGCTCGATGTACTGGTAGATGCACTCCTTGAGGTGGTGTCCGTTGAGGAAAATAAGCTCGCAGGGCATGATGATGACGCCTTTCGTCTTGTCGCCGTTGAAGGCGAGGAAGCGGCGGAACAGCAGCTGGGTGAGCTTGCCGGGGTAGCTCGATGCCGGTGCGTCGGTGAACTTGCAGGTGGGGTCGTAGGCTATGCCGGCCTCGGTGGTGTTGGAAATGATGAAGCGGATTTCGGGCTGCTCGGCCAGCGCTGCGAACGCTTGGTGCTGCGTGTAGGGGTTGAGCGCGCGGCTGATGCAGTCGATGCGCGTGATTTCCTCGCGCGCCTTGCCGCCGACGCGCCCCTGGATGTTCGTGTGGTACAGGCAGTCCTGACCGTTCAGTTGCTCCGCCATGCCCTCCTTGATGGGCTGCACGACAACGACGGATGCGTTGAAGTCGGTCGTGCGGTTCATGGCGTTGACAATCCAGTCGACGAAGCAGCGAAGGAAGTTTCCCTCTCCGAATTGGACGATTCGTTCCGGCGCGATGCTCTTTGGGGCGGTGCGCGCATTCAAAGTCTTCATGTTTAGTTAGTTTTTAGTCTGTTGGTATAATAAAGAAAGTGTGGGCGGGCTGTTGTCCCATGGCGCGGCGAACGCTTATTGTTCGCCAAAGTAGAAGCCTGGCTGCGGCGGCTGGTTGTATCCAACGTTCTCCGTGGCGACACTCAGCCGGTAGGGGATGTCCTCCATGAATGTGGGGAAGCGGCGGGCGGTAGGGATGGTGGTGGTGTAGATGCGCAGTTCGCGCGAGTCCTTGGTGGCAACGACGATTTCCTCGCGCCAGTCGCCCAAGAGGTCGGCGGACAGGCACGGGTTGCTCTTGCTGCCATTGTTGAACGTGCACTCCGCCTGGAAATCCTCCACCACGCGGCACGTCTGTGTCTGCCAGTCGTACTTGCTCACCTGGCAGTGGTCAAGCAATTCGCGCAGCAAGTCCCCGTCCCACCACACAGCGGAGTTGATGGGGATGCGCGCGTTCGCGGCGATGACTTCGCCGCAGGCGTTCCGAATGCCATGGGAGTCCGACGACCACATCTCGACACCGCGATGCGTAGGGTCGATGTCGGCGGCCATTCCGCGTCCGACATCCCTCTGACTGGGTATTTGGTGAAGTATGCGTCCCGTGCGCGCGTCGCGCAAGACGGAGCCGTCCCTTTTGTTTTCATGGACGCCCCACACTTGGAGGGTGGTGCTGTCGGGGTGGAAACACGTGAGGTGCATGGCGTCGCCGTGCCCCAAGCCCGTATTGTACAGCCCCGTTCCGTCGTGGTCCACGGCCATCGAGCCGTAGATGATTTCGTCGCAGCCGTCGCCGTCCACGTCCGCAACGCGGAGGTTGTGGTTTCCCTGTCCGGCATAGCTGCGCCAGCGTTCGTCGTCGGTGTCGAACACCCACCTTTGCTTGAGGTTCTTTCCGTCCCAGTCCCATGCGGCGAGCACGGATCGGGTGTAGTAGCCGCGGCACATGACGGCGCTTGCGTGTGTGCCGTCGAGGTAGGCCACGCACGCAAGGAAGCGGTCCACTCTGTTGCCATAGTCGTCGCCCCACGCGCCGATGTCACCGCGCTGGGGAATGTAGTCGGCGGACTCCAACGCCCGCCCGGTCAGTCCGTCGAACACGGTGAGGTATTCCGGCCCGCTCAAAACCCGTCCGACGCGCGCGTCGTTCCGGCGAAGAGGGGGGCGGCCGCTGTCGGCTGCCGCATCGCCGTGGAACCGGTAGTCTGCCGTTGAGTCGCCGATGCAGTGCCCGATGCCGTCGCGCGTGCCGTCGGCGGTCTTTGCCATGAGCTCTGCTTTTCCGTCACCGTCGAAGTCGTAGACCATAAACTGCGTGTAGTGTGCGCCAGCCCTTATGTTCCGTCCTAAGTCGATGCGCCACAGCTGTTCGCCCGTGAGGCGGTAGCAGTCGAGATAGACGTTTCCTGTGTATCCGGCGTGTGCGTTGTCGTGCGCATTGGTCGGCTCCCACTTCAGAATGATTTCATACTCGCCGTCGCCGTCGACATCGCCCACGCTGGCGTCGTTTGCCCTATAACCGTAAGTCCTGCCGTCGGGCGTAGTGCCGTTTTGGGGCAGCTTCAATGGGATGGAAACGTAGGCGTGGCGGAGATTTGCTGCCACGGTCGCGCTTTTGGTCTCAACGCCATTGAGCTCGGAGCGCACTTCAAAGACAGAGCTATCGCCGATGCCACGTGGAGGAATCTTGAAGAATGTGGCGTTCGTCAGCGGATTGGCATTCAGCCGGTGGCCGTCGCAATAGACGTTGAAAGACGTTTGCGGAGCATCTTCTTTGAGATATCGCCACGACAGCACGAGGCTGTCGGCTTTCTCGTCACGCACCACGACGAGACCGCGTCCCAAGCGTTCGCGCTGAATGTTGCGGTAGTCGTAGGTTGGCTGTGCGTAAACAGTCAGTCCCGAGAGAAATCCAAAGAGTAGGGCGGCGCAGCGCATGAGGCAGAATTATCTGATGGCCACCGAAAGTGTGTCTATCGGTTGGATGGAGGCAACGCTGGATACGAGGTAGATGTCCACGTCGAAAGGCTGCAAAGGAAGCGCCGACGCCGTCTGGTAGCCAAGGTCTTGCAACGAGTCCTTGTGAGCGTTGTAGATGGAATTCTTCACCATGGCCAAATTCAGGAGGTCTATCGTTTTCTTGAAGTCTTTTCTTGCTTGCACATGACACAGTGCATAGGCTGCGATCATGCTGCTGTAATCCACGGATGCCGTTTCCTGAAAGACGGAATTTTGTCCAGTCACTTTCAAATCCGTCAGGCTTTCCTTGACAAGCCTTTCGTAGGCATCGTCCTGTCCCTCTGCAAAAGTGATTTTCCCTGTCTGCCCCCAATAGGTAAGTGTTGCCTTGGCATTATTTCCGTCGTTGGAACAAGCCACTGTCAGGAACAGCGTCAATGCCAGGAATGTACTGCAAATCGTTTTCATCGTTTTTGTGCTGTGTTAAAGTGTATGATGTTGATGAGTTTAGTTTTGAATGAGCTTCAGAAATTCTTCTTCTTTGACAATCGGTACATTGAGCTTCTGTGCTTTTTCAAGCTTGGCGGGTCCCATGTTGTCGCCTGCGAGCACGAAAGACGTTTTTGAGGATATGCTGCCTACATTTTTGCCGCCGTTCTTTTCAATGAGATTTTTGTACTCATCGCGCGAATGGTGGGTAAAGACGCCACTGATGACGATGGACTTTCCCTGCAACTTGTCCGAATGCTTGACAAGTTGCTCGTCACTCAACTGCATTTGAAGCCCGGCATTCCGCAACCGCGTTAGGAGTTGGAGATTGGGCTCTTTGTGAAAAAAGCCATGGACGCTCTGCGCTATGGAAAGCCCAACTCCGTCAACTGAAACCAATTGTTCCACGGTAGCATGGGCGATCGCGTCCATCGTCATGAAATGTGCAGCCAAGGCTTTGGCCGTCGTTTCTCCAACGAAACGGATGCCGATGGCGAAGACGACCCGCTCAAAGGGTACGCTTACCGAAGACTTGATTCCCTCAATAATTTTTATGGCAGAGCGTCGGCGAGTACCGAATGTTCCACTAATGTCCTCCACTTTCAGCTGGTAGAGATCGGCCGCATCGCGAACAAGTCCCCGTTGGTAGTAGTCTTCGATAGTTTCTGTACCCAAACAGGCGATGTTCATGGCCTTGCGGCTGATGAAATGCTCTATTCTTCCTTTGATTTGCGGAGGGCATGAGGATTCGTTGGGACAGTAGAACGTGGCTTCTCCCTCCATCCTCACAAGGGGAGAACCGCACTCCGGGCAATTTTTGATAAACTGAACGGATGGTTGGTCGGATGTGCGTTGCGTTTTATCGACGCCCACTACCTTAGGAATAATTTCGCCGCCTTTCTCTACGTAAACCATGTCGCCGAGATGGAGGTCGAGTTGTTGGATGATGTCCGCATTGTGGAGGGACGCTCTTTTGACGACAGTTCCAGACAATTGAACGGGCGTCATGTTGGCCACTGGAGTGATGACCCCTGTTCGTCCAACTTGATAAGTAACTTCGTTCAAGCGTGTACAGGCACGCTCGGCTTTGAACTTATAGGCAATTGCCCAGCGAGGCGATTTTGCCGTGTAGCCGAGATGGCGTTGTTGGCGTATCGAATTTACTTTCAGTACGATGCCGTCTGTTGCTACTGGAAGGTTCTTTCGCTCCGTGTCCCAATAGGCAATAAAATGCAGGACATCTTCGACACGCTTGCACTTACGCATCCCGTAAGAAATCTTGAATCCCCACTGTTCTGCCATTTTTAACGCCTCGTAATGTCCTCCGTCGTTCGGAATCTCATCACCCAAAAGGTAATAGAAGTAAGCGTCAAGCCCACGCTGCGCCACCAGTTCCGACCTTTGAGACTTGAGTGTTCCCGACGCTGCGTTGCGGGGATTGGCAAACAAAGGCTCTTCCTGTGCGGCGCGTTCTTCGTTCAGACGCTCAAAAGATTTCCACGGCATGAGAATTTCACCGCGAATCTCGAACGTCGAAGGATAGCCCGAGTTGGGGCAAAGGACGAGGGGAATGCTCTTGATTGTACGGACATTCGCCGTCACGTCGTCTCCCTGAACGCCGTCGCCGCGTGTCACTGCTTGGACGAGGCATCCGTCCTGATACGTCAATGAGATGCTGAGGCCGTCGTATTTCAGTTCGGCCACAATGTCGAAATCTTCATATTCCAACCCTGTGCGTACGCGTTCGTAGAAGTCCCGTACTTCGCCTTCGTTGTAGGTGTTTGCCAGCGAAAGCATCGGGTATCGGTGCTTTACTTGACGAAATATTCCGTTGAGGTCACTCCCGACCCGCTGGGTGGGAGAGTTCACGTCCGCAAACTCTGGATAGTCCGTTTCCAATTTTTGCAATCGGTGCATCAATTGGTCGAACTCGTAGTCGGTAATTTGTGGATCGTTCAGAACGTAGTAACGGTAGTTGTGCTGATGCAGTTCGTTCCGTAGTTGCTCTATTTCCTCTTTGGGGGTCATCCTATTGCTTCCTTAATATATATGCATCCTCACCAATCCAATGTCCGCTGCCGACAGAAACACCCCGAGAACTCCTCGTCTATGTTTTCTGTTTTGTTCCGAAAAATTCCATAGACGGCGGAGCCGCTGCCTGACATCGACGCATAGACTGCGCCCAAATCGTAGAGCTTGTCCTTGATTGCTGCGATTTCTGGATGTTCGGAGAACACGCTTGCCTCGAAATCATTGACCACGTTTTCTTTCCATGTTTCGATGGGTTGGCCAAGCAGTGTGCGTAAAGAAACATGAGGGCGTTTCGGAACAACGTGCGCATAGGCATCATGCGTGCTGACAAATACGTTGGGCTTCACCAGTACCAGCGTCATGCCCTTCAGCGAAATACCCTGTGGAGTCATTTTGTCGCCGATTCCTTCCACGAACATGGGCCGATTCTGTACGAAGAAAGCGCAGTCGGCTCCTAATTTGATGGCTCGCGCCTCCAGTTCCGCTGTAGACAGTTGTAGGTCGAACCGCTCGTTCAGGGCTTTCAGCATGAAAGCACAGTCCGACGAGCCGCCGCCCAAACCTGCGCCACATGGTATATGCTTGAACAGATGGACGCGGACGGGCTTTACCTTGTCTGCAAATTCCTCTTTCAGCAATCGGTAAGCTCTGAATACTAAATTGTCCCTTGGACTTCCGTCGAGAGGTATTCCGCTGACTTTGAGCTTGCACCCCATGTATTCTTCCTCTGCCTCGTCGTTGGGCAGGGAGTGGATTTCCAAAGCGTCTTGCAGGCAGATGGGATAAAACACCGATTCGATGTTGTGGTAGCCATCGGGTCTCTTGGCAACAATATTGAGACCAATGTTTATTTTGCAATTTGGATAGGTAATCATTTACGTTGGTTATGTGCGGCAAAAATACGTAGAATTCGCGAGACTATGGTAAGAAATGGGGAATAAAGTAATGTGTTGAGAGATAGGAGAAATCGGCGTTGTTCGTCCAAGGGACGCTTTCGGCGGAAAATTCGGTTTTTGTAAGGATTAGGAGAAGGAACCACTACCCATCCGTTGCCTTTTTCCTGTACAGAATGCCGGTTCTGAAGATGGTTTTGTCGATGGACTGTTCCACAGGCGAGAGTGCCGCGTCGAGGGAAATCAACCGCCATCTCGATGAAATCAGGGCAAGTGCACTTTCCGTCTATCAGAAACGGTCGTCTGTCCGCATGGGTGTGACCGCCGACGATGTGAAGTGCTATATACAGGGAATAGCCTTCGAGCAAAGAGGCGTTGATGGGATATTTCAGCACTTTCATCGAGAACTTCTCGAAGCGCGTCGGCGTGAACCGGGTCTATGCCGCACTGAAATCCTGCCATTACGCATGCAAATATCTTGCGACATTCTTGGAAAAGGAATATTCATTACAAGGAACAAAAAATCTGCACATAGCCAATAATATACAGACTATGTGCAGATTGTAATACTTAACAGAAACCTCAAGGGACTTTTTCAGTGCCCTCCATTTTGACACACCCTCTTTTTGCTTCTTGCTAATTTGCTTCAGGATAATCTAATTGAGTCCAAAATGATGTGTTTCAGTATGTTCGATGGGCGAAATTTTGACATTTTTCTTCATCCTTTTCGGATATATCTCAACGGTTGCGCCTTTTTTTAGGCCAATCCTGAAAGTATTCAGACCAATCTTCTCCACCCTCTCGGTAGGAATACCGATAAATTTAGGATCTTCCATATCAGTCTCTATGACACATGGCTCTCCGGCAAGACTGCTAATTGATATATATGTCGTTTTACCACTGTCTCTTTTAGCCGTCACCTCGAACGCACCCTCAGTCAACAGCCTGTCAAATGCGGCATCTGCCCAGGTTGAGGGTACTGCTGGGAATATCCGAATCTTGTTACCCCAGCTTTGCAACAGCATATCCAGAATGGATTGGGCGCCTGACAGTGGTGTCTCTATAACAGGGCCGGCCTCACGGTACATGGTGGTACTGCTGAGGTATTTGTCAAACAACCTGTCCAAATAAGCCAAGGCCTCATCACCATTACCCAAAGCCGATGACATAGAGGAGGCTGACGTGAATGTATATCCTTGAAGGTCACCTTTGATACTATGCCAAGTAGCCATAGTTTGTTTAATCAGACCGATTGTGTCGGCTGACTGCTCCTTGTTTAATATATATAATGGATATACGCTGATAAGATGAGAGAAATGTCGATGAGAGAATGCATAGGGCACACCTCTTCCAATTGACAGTCCGGTAGAATCTGTAGGAAATGGAGTAAGGTCGGTCAATACTTGTTCCCATTTCTGCTTGAGCTTGTCATTTATGTTCAATCGCTTATCAATGTCAATCAATGTAGCGCATCCCCATTTCAACAATGCGAGGTCAAAATTACAGTCCTCGGCTTCACCATATTCTGGAGAATAAGTAAGAGGCAGATGTAGTTTTCCATCTGCGCCATATTTCAAAAAATGGAGATAGTAGTTCACCGAACCTTTCAACAGCGGAAACAGCTTGTCTTGAAGTAATTTGTCATCCATTTTGTGCCTGTAGATGAGCCACAGATTATGACACATCCATGTCAAAAGTCCTACTTCAGCGTTTTTCTCTCCGGGTATGCCTATTTGCATGGTCTGACATTCCATATTCCCGAATCTATCTAATCCGAATGAATCATGGCGAAATGCTTCCGGAACGTTATTGCGAAGATTGTCGACATTGTTGTACAGGGCATTTTCAAGAGAGGCTGCCATATCGACATGGTTCGAAGCATTCAACGGCCAATAGGTCAGTTGGACATTAAGATTCCACCAGGCATTAGGCCACGGAGTGACCGTCAGCCACGGACCTGTGTTGTCTATGAGTGCCCGGTCAGCACGGGTTGCGGATGCCAGTTTATATAGTTGTATCCAATAGAAACCTTCCTTTTTCGCATCCGGAATGGTGACAAAACTTTTCGGATAGAAATTATGCCACCATTGGGAGTGGGTAGATTTCAATTTTTTAGCACCTGTCTTTATCCCATCTATTACGGCGTTCTGACTGAAATCCGTTGCATTTGAGTCGGGGAATGAGTGTGAAACATTGGCCAAAAGCAATCTTTTGGATGATTCTGAGATTTCTTCCCAACAGACAGCCGTTTGTCCTCCCGCCTTTAGATTTTGTACTGAAGAGCCGCTTTCTCCTTTGGTGGTTACGATTGGATTTGGGTTGAGATAGTAGTCTTTGGGGGTCTTCACCCAATCGGGCCGAATTCGACCGAAAAGAGATCTCGGACTTATAGGCTCAGCAGGTATCCATTCCCATTTGAATCTGGATTCGTTGCCTCTTGTTGCAGTTTCAACTACTATAAGCATCTTATCAGCATGGACATAGCTCTCAAAGTCAATCTCTCCCTCGGAGGTTCTGATTGTCCCGGATGTGATGCCGTTCCACAAATCCAGTCTCATATCACCACCAACGATTTGACCCACAGGTATCAGTTTGAAATGACCGGTAAGAAGCCTTGGTTTTCCAAAGAGATCGTTTTCGGCCCTATGATCGTGAACCTCCGAGTTGCCTGTCTCAAATCGGATAAAATTGCTGTCAGGCTCTTGATAAATCATCACTCCCATCAATCCGTTACCCATAAAGGGGGCATCATACCAATGATTTGGCAATCGAGTCCAAATCAAATCATGCTTCGACAGGAATTGTTTCCAGTCGACGTTCGCCCTTCCCCATACGTTGGCCTGACAAACGAAAGTCATTGCCATGATTAAAAATAGGCGTATTACCGCATTCTGCATATATGATTCTTTTTTAAATCTAACATTCATTTTGTTTTCCCAGTAACAAAATTTAGTATGCCTGTGATTTTTACGGGTACTATAGTTTTGTCTGTTTCTTCAATCAAATTATCTAAAAACACCGCAGATGTGAATGCAAATATAAGTAAAAGCATGAGAAACGGAAGTCCCATTATGGATTTTATAGGCAACAACAAACGTCTTCGAAGTGCGGATGAGAACCGTTCCATCCGTTGTCTAAAAGGGAGGCGTGCTGTTGTCCGCTCCGTTCAGCAGAAAGTCCGGTATGCTGTTGGGCAGACTGTAGCTGCCGGCATTGGCACGTGAGGGGCGAATCGTTTCGTCGCTATCGGGCAACATGCTGGCATCCGTCTCCGACATGTTCGAAAAGCGGGCAAACTCCCCTTGGAAACGCAAGCGAACATCTTTAACCTCTCCGTTTCGGTGCTTCGCAATGATGATTTCGGCCTTACCCCTCAAATCATTGCCATGGCTGTCCTTGAAAATTTTGTAGTAGTCGGGGCGATGGATGAAGCACACCATGTCAGCATCTTGCTCAATCGCGCCGGACTCACGCAAGTCCGACAGTTGTGGACGTTTACTTTCAGGTTTATCAGGGTCGATGCCCGAACGTGTCTCTACTGAGCGGTTCAGCTGCGAGAGGGCAATGATGGGGATGTTAAGCTCTTTGGCCAAGCCTTTCAGCGAGCGGCTTATCGTCGAAACTTCCTCTTGTCGGGAGTTGTAGGACATTCCCGATGCGTTCATCAGCTGAAGGTAGTCGATGATGATGATTTGCACATTGTACTCCCGCACCAGTCGCCTCGCTTTTGTCCGAAGTTCGAACACAGACAGCGACGGCGTGTCGTCAATATACAACGGGGCTTGGTAGAGTTCCTTAATCTTGTAGTCGAGCTGGCTCCATTCGTAGTCTGCAAGCTGTCCACTTTTAATCTTATTTCCAGGAATCTCACAGACATTCACAATCAGACGATTGACGAGTTGCACATTCGACATTTCCAAAGAAAACATCGCTACGGGCACGTGGTTGTTGATGGCCATGTTGCGCGCCATGGACAAAACGAACGCCGTCTTGCCCATGGCGGGGCGCGCCGCGATAATCACCAAATCGGATTTCTGCCATCCGCTGGTTATTTCGTCCAGTTTGTCAAAACCGCTACTCAGTCCGCTCAAACCGTCCTCGCGCATTGATGCCTCTTTGATGATTTTGTATGCTTGGTCAATCACGGGGTCAATCTGCGTGAAGTCTTTTTTGATGTTTGACCGCGACAATTCGAACAATTGCCCCTCCGCTGTTTGCATGAGCTGTGCGATGTCCTGCCCCTCGTCGAATGCCAGGCGCTGGATGTCGAATGTGTACGTGATGAGCTCGCGCGCCAATGCTTTCTGCGCCACAATGTGGGCGTGGTATTCCAAGTGTGCGGTCGAAAGCACTTTTTGGCTCAGTTCCGCCACATAATAGGTGCCACCGGCCTGTTCCAGCAGGTCATTGGCACGCAGCTGCTGCGTCACCGTCAGAACGTCGATGGGGCGGTCGTTGGTGGCTAACGTTTGGATGGCTGTAAAAATTGCCTTGTGCTTGGAGTCGTAAAACGACTTTTCTTTTAAGATGTCGGAAATCCGCCCGAATGCATCCTTTTCGATGAGACACGCACCCAGCACCGCCGCCTCGATGTCGAGAGCCTGCGGCTGTAGCTTTCCTTGTTCAAGTATCTGCGCGATGTCTTTGGCGGTGGTTCTGCTCTTTCTGCCCGCCGATTTCGTGTCGGTCATGTGGTTGTACTGTTTTTCAGAACAAAGTTACTGAATTATTCCAAATCCTTGATGCTGACATCCGAATTTTGACATGAAGAAAGGGCTTCACCTCCGCCGCACGCCAACGCTCGCCGCCTTTTTGCAAATAGTTGCTATCTTTGCACAGTCAAAAGTAAGAGTTCATGGCTTTAATCAAGACCGTCTGCGGCCTGACTCCAAAATGGGGGAAAGACTGCTATTTTAGTGAAAACGCCACGATTGTCGGCGACGTGACAATGGGCGACCAGTGCACCGTGTGGTTCAATGCCGTGGTACGAGGCGATGTAAACTACATTAAGATTGGCAACCGGGTGAACATACAGGACGGAAGTTGCCTCCATACGCTCTATCAGAAAGCCGCCATTGAAATTGGCGACGACGTAACCATCGGGCACAACGTCACGCTGCACGGCTGCACAGTGAAGAGCAGTGCGCTCATTGGCATGGGCGCCACTGTCCTGGACAATGCCGTGGTGGGCGAGGGGGCTATCGTGGCAGCAGGTGCGCTCGTGTTGAAGGGTACTCAAATTGGTGACGGAGAACTGTGGGGAGGCGTTCCCGCCAAATTCATCAAGAAAGTGGATTACGCCCTGGCCATGGAACTTAACCAAGGTATTGCCAGCCACTACATCATGTATGCCGACTGGTATCGCGGTACAGGTGAGGACGCTTCGCCAAGTGTTGCGGACAATGAGGCGGAATGAATGAATATCGGGGGCGAACGCCCTCAGGGCCTTTCGAAGATATGTCGATAGACCTTTTCAGCGGCACCTGCATTCGACTGGATGTAGGTGCCGGCTTTTTGTCCCGCCGCTGCAAGAAAAGTGTGGTCGGCCAACAGCTTGTCCATCATCTGTGCAAAGCTCTCCGCGTCAGAGAATTCAAATGAACCGCCGCACCGAAGTAGGGCCTGAGCCTCGCGGAACTTCCGATTGTTGGGGCCGAACACGACCGGCACGCCATACACGGCCGCCTCTGGCACATTGTGTATGCCCGCGCCGAAGCCTCCGCCCACGAGCGCTACTGTCGCATAGCGGTAGATGGACGACAGTTTTCCGAAACAATCAACAATGAGTGCGTCGGCCGTCGACAGTTGCGCGCCGCACGAACCGCCGTTCCGCTCACATTCCGTGTAGCACAGGTGGGTGAATCCGTGTGCGTCGAGTAGCTTCTCGATACTTTGCAGGTGGTGTCCGCCTATGACGTGGGGCGCGATGATGAGCCGCCAGTCTTTGTGTCGGGCGAAGTAGGGGATGTAGATGGCTTCGTCGGCCTCCCAGCTGCTGCCCGCGATGAATACGTTCCGACCGCCTTTCACGAACTGCTCCACGACGGGCAAATCCTTGGCGGCGTGCCGAATGTCGAGCACGCGGTCGAAGCGCGTGTCGCCCGTGATGGTGACATTTCGTAGTCCGATGGTGGCGAGCAGGTCGCGCGACTGCGCGTTCTGCACGAAGAAATGGTCGAACTGGCGCAGCATACGCGCCGAGCCCCATTTGCGGAAGAACACTTGGCCGGGGCGGAAGATGCTGCTCACGCTGTAGGTGCGCGCACCTATGCGGCGCAAGCGCGACAGGTAGTTGTACCAAAACTCGTACTTGATGAATACGGCGACTTCGGGATGCGCCAGTCGCAGAAACGTTCTGACGTTGCCTGGCGTGTCGAAAGGCAGGTAGCACACCACGTCGGCCTGGTTGTAGTTCTTCCTCACCTCGTAGCCCGACGGGGAGAAGAAAGTGAGCAGAATCTTGAACTCGGGATGCTTGGCGCGCACCCGCTCAATGATGGGCCGCCCCTGCTCGAACTCGCCCAGCGACGCTGCGTGGAACCACACGACGCGGTCAGACGGCGCGATGTTCGCACGCAGGATGTCCGCCGTCTGTTGCTGTCCACGGACGAGTTTCCCAATCTTTTTGTTGAAGAACGACGCAATCCACGCACCGAATGCGTAGATGTAGAGCCCTATGCTGTACATGGCTTATTTCAGTGCCGCGATGGCGTTTTCCATTCGCCGTATCGTTTCGTCCTTACCGAGGAAAGCGGCAAGTTCGTACATGTCTGGCCCCTGTCCCGTCCCGACGAGGCAAACGCGCCACGCGTTCCACGGTCGCCGTCCCGTTGCTTCTGTCCAGTCCTCGACAAGTTCCTTGATGCTTTCGGCTGTGAATGTGTCGAGTGACATCAGCACGCCCACAAGTTCGTCCATCTCGGCGGCAGTCGTCTCTTTCCAGTTCTTGCGGACAAACTTGTCTTCCTTATTATATGCCTGCGGCGCTACGAAGAAAAATTTGCACAGCGGCCATAAATCGCTTACGAAGCTCACGTTGCGCTTTTTCACGTTACCGTCGTTGTCGGTGTACTCCACAACCTTCTGCCTCATCATCTCCACCACTTGCGCCTCGCGCTCGGGCGTGGTGTCGATGCCTTCGCGGCGCAGGATTTTGTCAAATTCGGGCGTCCACTCCATGGCTGGCTTTTGGAGCAAATATTGATGGTTGAACCATATTCCCTTCACATAGTCGAAACGCGCGCCGCTCTTCGAACATTTGGTCAAGTCGAAGCACTCCACCAGCTCGTCCATCGTCATCAGCTCCTGATCGTTGCCCGGATTCCAGCCCAGCAAGGCGAGGAAGTTCACCACCGCCTCAGGCAAGTAGCCTTTCTCGCGGTAGCCCGAGCTGACCTCGCCGGTGCGCGGGTCGTGCCATTCCAGCGGGAATACTGGAAATCCGAGTTTGTCGCCGTCGCGCTTCGACAGCTTGCCGTTGCCCACGGGCTTGAGCAGCAGTGGCAGATGGGCGAACGCCGGCATGGTGTCTTGCCAGCCAAACGCTTCGTAGAGCAGCACGTGGAGTGGGGCGGAAGGCAACCATTCCTCGCCGCGTATGACATGGGTAATTCCCATCAGATGGTCGTCCACGATGTTGGCAAGGTGGTAGGTGGGCAGCTCGTCGGCACTCTTGTACAGCACTTTGTCGTCGAGAACAGAAGAGTTGATGTGCACGTCGCCGCGAATCAAATCCGCCACGTGCACGTCGCGACCCGGCTCTATCTTGAAGCGCACCACGTACTGCCGTCCCTCGGCCAGTAGCCGCTCCACCTCTGTGGCGGGCATGGAGAGCGAGTTGCGCATGGACAGGCGCGTGGACGAGTCGTACTGAAAGTTCTCGACTGCGTGCCGCTTGGCCTCCAGCTCTTCGGGCGTGTCGAACGCGATGTACGCCCGTCCCGCGTCGAGCAGCTGGCGCACGTATGTTTTGTAGATGTCGCGGCGCTCGCTCTGGCGGTAAGGCCCGTGGTCGCCGCCACAGCCCACGCCCTCGTCGAACGGGATTCCGATCCAGCGGAAAGCCTCAACGATGTATTCCTCTGCACCGGGAACGAACCGGCTGCTGTCCGTGTCCTCGATGCGGAATATGAAGTCGCCGCCATGCTGCTTGGCGAACAGATAGTTATAGAGAGCCGTTCTGACTCCTCCAATATGCAAAGGCCCTGTCGGACTGGGCGCGAAACGCACTCGTACTTTTCGTTCAGGCATAAGGTTCATGTTGTGTTTCCGAAAAACTGCGTGCAAAGTTAGCGCAAATCGGAATGAAAAAAAAATTATGTTACGGAAATGGAAAAATTGCCGTCACAACAGGCAGGCCGTTGGAATGGCGGCGGAGGAAGTGTCCGGATTTCAGGTTTCCCGACAGAAGAAAGCCGGGAAAGAAGTAGAGGCGAAAGCCCAAGCCGAGTGTGAAGAGTACAAGAAACGTGACAAAGTGAAGGACGACATCGCCATCGTGAAGGACTTACATCAGCTTTTTCAGCATGGAAAACAGAGCGCTAAAAACGTCCGCAGAGAAAATACCTGCGCTCCGCAGAGAAAAACTATTTCGTCCGCAGAGGAAAAACTTTTTCTCTGCGGACGTTTTTTGTTGCCTTCCGCAGTGTTTTTTTACTGTCTTTCAAATCTTTGGTTATCAGTTGTTTGTAATACTACTGGAAACAACCGTGGCGACATGGAGGATGGAAATGTCACGCTGGGGCGCTTTGTCCTGCTTCCACACCTCGTCGTATAGGGTGCGAGAGGTGCGCGGTTCGCAGCTTGCAGATGGCTTCCCGTCATCGCGCGCCTGTTCTTATTTTATATAGGCCACACACTGGATACGGGACGTCCCGAATGGACAGAACGCAGATTTGCACATTCCGCATAAATTCGTAACTTTGCACGGCAAAACAAACCGAATGGAAGATTTTATCGTACAGTTGTTTCAGGGCGCGCTCGATAACCTCAACTACGGCTGGATTGTGCTGCTCATGGCCATTGAGAGCAGTTTCATTCCCTTCCCGTCGGAGGTGGTGATGATTCCGGCCGCCTACATGGCGGCGGAAACGGGCGAGATGTCGTACCTCATGGTGATACTCGCCGGAACAATCGGCGCACTTATCGGAGCGCTGGTGAACTACGCGCTTGCTTTTTACCTGGGTCGCCCCATCGTCTACCGCTTCGCCAACAGCCGATTCGGGCACGTCTGCCTCATCGACCAGCCGAAAGTGGAGAAGGCCGAGATGTACTTCGACCGCCACGGCGCCGCATCGACACTCATCGGGCGGCTCATCCCGGCCATCCGCCAGCTGATTTCCATTCCCGCCGGGCTCGCACGCATGCACCTCGGCAAGTTCGTGCTTTACACCTGCGTGGGCGCGGCAGCATGGAACGTCATCCTCGTGGCCATCGGCTACGCATGCCACACGCAGATGAGCAAGAAGGAACTCATCGACACCGTGCAGCACTACAGCCACATCATCGGCTGGGCGGCCATTGCGCTCGTCGTTGCGGCCATTGTCTATCTCGTGTTCCAGGGCGCGCGGAAACACCCGGCCGTGAAGGCGGGCGAAACGTACCATTCGTAACGCAACAACACACATACCCATGTTTGAGAACCTATCGGAACGCCTTGAAAGGTCGTTCAAGATACTGAAGGGCGAAGGCAAAATCACCGAAATCAACGTTGCCGAGACCCTGAAGGACGTGCGCCGCGCGCTGCTCGAGGCAGACGTTAACTACAAGGTGGCGAAGACGTTCACCGACAACGTCAAGCAGAAAGCGCTCGGGCAGGACGTGCTGACCGCCGTGAAGCCGGGCCAGCTGATGGTGAAAATCGTGCACGACGAGCTTGCGCAGCTCATGGGCGGCACGGCGCAGGAGCTTCAGCTGAAGGGACGTCCCGCAGTGGTGCTGATGTCGGGCTTGCAAGGCTCGGGAAAGACGACGTTCTCGGGCAAGCTCGCCAACCTGCTGAAGACGAAGCAGCACCGCCGCCCGATGCTCGTGGCGTGCGACGTCTATCGTCCGGCCGCCGTGGAACAGCTGCGCGTGGTGGGCGCGGGCATCAACGTGCCGGTGTACGCCGAACCTGACTCCACCGACCCCGTGGCCATCGCTCGGCACGCCATCGACGAGGCCCGTGCGAAAAACTGCGATACCGTCATCGTGGATACTGCGGGCCGGCTTGCCATCGACGAGCAGATGATGGAGGAAATCCAACGCATCAAGACCGCCATCGCGCCCGACGAGGTGCTTTTCGTCGTGGATGCCATGACGGGACAGGATGCCGTGAACACCGCGCGCGAGTTCAACGAGCGGCTCGACTTTGACGGTGTCGTGCTAACCAAGCTTGACGGCGACACGCGTGGCGGTGCGGCGCTCTCCATCCGTACCGTGGTGGACAAGCCCATCAAGTTCGTCGGAACGGGAGAGAAGATGGACGCGCTCGACGTGTTCCACCCCGCGCGCATGGCCGACCGCATCCTCGGCATGGGGGACATCGTGTCTTTCGTGGAGCGAGCGCAGCAGCAATTCGACGAGGCCGAGGCCAAGAAGCTGCAGCAGAAGATTGCCAAGAACAAGTTTGACTACAACGACTTCCTGGCGCAAATCCAGCAAATAAAGCGCATGGGCAACATCAAGGACCTCGCCAGCATGATTCCCGGAATAGGGAAGCAAATCAAGAACCTCGACATAGACGACAATGCATTCAAGAACGTCGAGGCACTCATAGGCAGCATGACTCCGTATGAGCGCGAGCACCCCGACGCGCTCAACATGAGCCGGAAGATGCGCATCGCCAAGGGCAGCGGCAACACCATCGACGAGGTGAACAGAATCACGAAGCAGTTCGACCAAATGCGCAAGATGATGCGGATGATGTCGGGCGGTAAGGCGGCGCAGATGGCCATGGCCATGCAGCGCAACAGGAAAACAAGACGGTAGGGCGGACGGTGTCCGCGCGCCACAAACAAATACAGACCCATGCAGATTATCGACGGAAAGGCAACGGCTGCGGCCATCAAGCGCGAGATTGCCGACGAGGTGGCGCACATCGTGGCCGCCGGCGGCAAACGCCCGCACCTCGCGGCCATCCTCGTCGGGCACGACGGAGGAAGCGAAACCTACGTGAAGAACAAGGTGATTGCGTGCGAGCAGTGCGGATTCAAATCGACGCTCATACGCATGGAGGATACCGCGAGCGAGGGCGAGCTGCTCGCCAAGGTCGATGAGCTCAACCGCGACGCAGACATCGACGGGTTTATCGTGCAACTCCCGCTGCCGCGACACATCAGCGAGCAGAAAGTAATCGAGGCCATCGACTACCGCAAAGACGTGGATGGATTCCACCCCATCAACGTCGGGCGCATGGCCATCGGGCTGCCCTGCTACGTCTCGGCCACGCCCAACGGCATTCTCGAGCTCCTGCGCCGCTACGGCATCGTGACCTCGGGCAAGAAATGCGTCGTGTTGGGGCGCAGCAACATCGTCGGCAAGCCCATGGCGCAACTGATGATGCAGAAGCATTTGCCCGGCGACGCGACGGTGACCGTGTGCCACAGCCACACTGCCAACGTGCAGGAGGAGTGCCGCCGTGCCGACATCATCATTGCCGCCATCGGCATCCCCAACTTCGTGACGGCGGACATGGTGAAGCCGGGGGCCGTGGTCATCGACGTGGGCACGACGCGCGTGCCCGACATTTCGCGTAAAAGTGGATTCCGGATCAACGGCGACGTGAAGTTCGACGAAGTAGCCCCGCTGTGTTCCTACATTACGCCCGTTCCGGGCGGCGTCGGCCCCATGACGATATGCTCGCTGATGAAAAACACACTCGCCGCTGGAAAAAAGGAAATCTACGGATAAAAAACGCCGCAACGTTTGGCAGTTCAAAACAAAACGCGTACCTTTGCAATCGCTTTCGGGGAGCGCGCCTCTCTGTAAAGCGAGGCGCAAGCAAAATGCGCTTAGACGGTGGATGTAGTTCAGTTGGTTAGAGCGTCAGATTGTGGTTCTGAATGTCGTGGGTTCGAGTCCCACCCTCCACCCTTGGTAACACAGTGCGGAAGTTCTCGTAAAAGAGGGCTTCCGCTTTTTTATTGCGTCCCACCTGATGTCTGCCGCCGCCGCACATGAGAACAAATTCGTATATTTGCGCAACAATAGCTATTTGCCCATGAAACGAATCATTCTTGCAGCAGCGGCATGCTGGCTCTGCGCCGGCACAGCCCTCGGACTGCCATCGCCCTCATCCGGCGACACCGTTTGGACTCAGTCCGCAGGCACGGCCACAGCAGACACGCTGCCCGCCCAGCCCGGTGGGCGCAAGCGCGTGGCCGTGGTGCTGAGCGGCGGCGGCGCAAAAGGGATGGCGCACATCGGCGTGCTGAAGGTGCTGGAGCGCGCGGGCATCCCCGTCGACATGGTGGCAGGAACGAGCATGGGCGCCATCGTTGGCGGTCTCTACGCCGTGGGCTACAACGCCGGGATGCTCGACTCGTTGGTGCGCGCGCAAGACTGGAGTTTCCTTCTCTCCGACCGCGAGGACATGAGCTGGCAAAGTCTGGCAAACCGTCAGAAGCAGCAGACATACGCACTCAGCCACGGCATCGGCTACGGAAAAGAAAGCACGTTCAGCGGCGGCATCATCCGTGGAAAGAACCTCGGCGACCTGTTCCAACAGCTCACCGTCGGCTACGCCGACTCCATCAGTTTCGATTCGCTCCCCATCCCCTTCTCTTGCGTGGCCACCGACATTGTGGACTACTCGGAATTTGTGTTCCACGGCGGCGTGCTGGCCAATGCCATGCGCGCCAGCATGGCCATCCCCGCAGTGTTCTCACCCGTGCGCTACGGACAGCGCGTGCTGGTGGACGGCGGGCTGCGCAACAACTTCCCGGTGGACGTAGCCCGCAGCATGGGCGCAGACCTCGTGGTGGGCATAACGCTGCAGGGCGAGCCGAAGAGCGCCGACGACCTGCTTTCGCCGTCCAGCATCCTTGGGCAAATCGTGGACGTGAACTGCAAGAACAAGTTCGACGAAAACGTGGCGCAAACCGACCTACACATCCACATCGACACGCGGGGCTACACGGCGGCCAGTTTCTCCGCCGCCGCCGTCGACACACTCGTGCGGCGCGGCGAGGAGGAGGCCATGCGCCACTGGGACGAACTCATGGCGCTGAAAGCGCGCATCGGCCTCCACGACGGCTACACCCATCGTCCGCCGCACCCCAAGTTCCACCTCGCGGCCGAGGGGAGGGTGCCCGTGCGGAGCATCGAGTTCGAGAATGTGGAGATGCGCGAAGAGCAGTTCCTCCGCTCGAAATTCAGGCTGCACGACATTGACAGCATCGACGCACAAACGGCCGAACGCATCGCCACGTCGATGCGTGTCGACTTGTCCTACGACAAGGCCGCGAGCCGCTTCGTCCCGGAAAGCGGCAGCTACAGAGTGGTGTTCGTGGCGGGCGAGAAGAAGCGGGGCGACGTGAACATCGGGATGCGGTTCGACAGCGAGGAGATGGCCGCGCTCCAAGCCAACCTCCACATGCCCCTGCACACGCGCATCCCGATGGACATTGAGCTGACCGCCCGGCTGGGCAAGCGGCTCATGGGGCGCGCCGACGCGGTGCTGCATCCGCGCAGCGCGTGGAACCCCACGTTCGCTTACATTTTCCGACGCAACGACATCGACCTGTACAGCAAGGGCAGAAAGGCATACAACATTACGTACAACCAGCACAGCGGCACGCTGATGTTGCGCAACCAACGGATGCACAACCTCAATGTCGGCGCCGGCATTCGATGGGACTACTTCCACTTCAGCAACGTGCTGACGGCGCAGAGCCACATTCCCGTCCCCGCGGCGGAACGCGACCAGCACCTCGTCTCCTACCAAGTGGCGGCGAACTACAATTCCGAGAACGACGGCTACTTCCCCACGCGTGGCGCGCACCTCTGGGCCAAGTACGCCTACGTCACCGACAACTTCGGCGACCTCCGCGGGCAGGCCGGACTCAGCGACGCGAGCATCCTGTGGCGCGTCGCCATCCCCCTGAGCCGCCGCCTCACGCTCCAGCCGACCGCGTACGGAAGGCTGCTCTTCGGCAACAGCGTGCCGGCCGGACTGCGCAACATGATTGGCGGAAACTCGTTCGGCCACTACACGGAGCAACAGCTGCCCTTTGCCGGAATGGGCCACACGGAGACGACCGACGCGCACTTCGCCGCCCTACAGCTGCAGGCGCAGGAGCGCATCGGCAGACGGGGCTACGCCGTGGCGCGCGTCGCCGCCGCCCTGCGCGCCGACAAGTTCGACCGCCTGTTCAGCCGAAGCCCCATGATGGGCTACCAGGTTGGCTACTACTACCAAACGCCGTTCGGGCCGGTAGGCGCAGCCGTCGGCGCCACGAGCCACACGGATCGCGCGTACATGCTTGTGAGCCTGGGCTACGAGTTCTGACCAAGGGCGAAAATGGCGCGGCCAAATTGTTTTGCACCCTTTTTTTCGTACCTTTGCGGCTGAAACTTTTGAAAAACCATCCGCTAACACAAGCAAAACCACACGCAGCACCATGATTATGAACAACTGGTTCGAGTGCAAGGTAGCCACCGAAAAGACACTCGAAGGAGGCGCGACGAAAAAAGTCACAGAGCCTTATCTCGTCGACGCGTTGAACTTCACAGAGGCCGAGGCGCGCATCATCAAGGAAATCACGCCGTTTTGCAACGGACAACTGGAGGTGAAGGACATCAAGCGCGCGCGCTACTCGGAGATGTTCACGAGCGACGCGGAGGCAGCCGACAAGTGGTACAAAGTGAAATGTCTGTTCGTCACGCTTGACGAGAAAACGCAGACGGAGAAAAAGACCGCCACACAGATGCTGGTGCAGGCAAGCGACTTCCACGACGCGCTGGCGCGTTTCGACGAGGGCATGCGCGGCACGCAGGCGGACTATGAAATCGCCCTGATACAGGAGACACCGCTGCTCGACGTGTTCCCGTTCGACGCGGAGGCACTGAAGAGCTGCGACAAGCCCGAATATGAGCAGTAGCATGATTCGCGAAAACCTGAACACGGTGCGCGTCCAGCTGCCCCCCGGCGTGCAGTTGGTGGCAGTGTCGAAATTCCACCCCTCCGAATGCGTGATGGAGGCTTACGACGCCGGACAGCGTGTGTTCGGAGAGAGCCACGTGCAGGAGCTCGTCGCCAAGGAGAGGGAACTGCCGAAGGACATCCGCTGGCACTTCATCGGGCATCTGCAAACGAACAAAGTCAAGTACATCGCGCCGTTCATCGAACTCGTCCACGCCGTGGACACGCTGAAACTCCTGCGCGAAATCCACAAGCAGGCCCTGCGCGCGGGCCGCACCATCGACTGCCTCCTCGAGCTGCGCGTGGCGCAGGAGGAAAGCAAATACGGCTTCGCCCCCGACGCGCTCTTCGCCATGCTCCGCGACGGAGAGTGGCGAACGCTGACCGGCGCAAGGCTCTGCGGACTGATGTGCATGGCAACGCTCACCGACGACACGCGCCAAATCCACGGCGAGTTCCGGCAGGCGCGCCAGACCTTCGACGCGGTGAAGGCCGAGTTCTTCGCCAACGACGACACCTTCCGTACGCTCTCCATGGGAATGAGCAACGACTACGGCGTCGCCATCGACGAGGGCGCGACGCTCGTCAGGGTCGGCACGAAAATATTCGGAACGCGCAACTACTGACACACCACCACACACCACCGCACCATGGCGGACAACAGGAAAGACATCGCAAGGGAACTGGCACGCCGCTACGGCGTACTCTCCACCGAGGGACTCGACCGACTGGCCGACATCCTCGTGCCCATGAAAGTGAGCAAGGGAAAGCGCCTGCTCAACGAGGGCGAAGTGTGCCGCCACCTCTACTACGTCGAGCACGGCATCGTGAGGCAAGTCTATGTCAAGAACGGCAAAGAGCTGACCGAGCACATCGCCTACGAGGGCGGCATCGTGATGTGCATCGAGAGCCTGTTCCGCCACGCCCCCTCCATCCTTGCGGTGGAGGCGCTCGAGCCCTCGCTCGTGTACGGAATCCCCTACGACAGCCTCATCGCACTGTGCCGCACTTCGTTCGAATACTGCGCGTTCATCATCGCCATCCTGCAGGAGTCGCTGATCGTGTCCCAGCGCAAGGCGGACACGCTGCGGTTCGAGACAGCCAAGGAACGCTATCTCCGCACCCTGCACGACCATCCGAACATCGTGCTGAGAACGCCGCTGCACATCGTGGCCTCCTACTTGCAGATGACGCCGGAGACGCTGAGCCGCGTGCGCACGGCCACGAGCGAAGAGCCCGCCTGAGGCCTCCGCGCTGCCCCATCTCCAACAGAGCGAATGAACCCATTCATCGACATACCCCAAATCAGCGACGAGCGCGGCAGCCTGTGCGTGGCGGAGTGGAGCGACCTGCCTTTCGAGCCGAGGCGCGCCTTCTGGATTTACGGCGTGGGCAAGGGAAAGACGCGCGCCGGCCACGCCCACGCCCTGTGCGCGGAAGTCATCTTCTGCGTGCGCGGCAGCTTCGACATCTTCGTCGACGACGGCGCGGCGCGGGCCACCCACCACATGGACACACCGCGGCGGGGCATCCACATCGCCCCCGGCACATGGTGCGAGCTCAGCAACTTCACGCGTGACGCAGTATGCCTCGTGCTCGCGTCGCACGAATACATAAAGGACGGGTACATAAATAGTTACGACGACTTCTTGAAGTCAACAAACAACCATGGATAAAGCATGCTGACGCTGCTGCGCTATACGCCGGACATGGCAGACGTGTGGAACGAGGCGGTCGCCGGCTCCAGGAACGGAACGTTCCTTTTCAACCGCCAGTTCATGGACTACCACGCCGCACGGTTCGCCGACTGCTCCCTGCTGTTCCAGCGCAAGGGCAAAATCGCGGCACTCCTGCCGGCCAACTCGATGCAGGACGGCCACGCCGTGTGCTCGCACCAGGGGCTGACCTACGGCGGCATCGTCATGGCCACTGGCGCGACGGCCACCGACACACTCGACATCCTGGCGCAAGCCAAGGCCTACTACCGCCAGGAACTGGGCGCGACGAAACTTCTCTACAAGCCCACCCCCTACATCTACCACCGCTATCCGTCGGAAGAGCCGCTGTACGCCCTTTTCCGCAGCGGCGCGCGCCTTGTGGCGCGGGGGCTGTCGTCGTGCATCGACCTGCGCGCTCCCATCTCCCTGCCGGAGTGCCGCCGCGCCGGCCTGAGAAAGGCGCAGGCGGCGGGCCTCCGTACCGACACCACTGCCGGCGGCGCGGACACCGAGCAATTTTGGAACATCCTCAACGCCGTCCTGCGGCAGCGGCACGGCGTTCGTCCCGCACACAGCGCGCCCGAAATGCTGCTGCTGATGGAGCGCTTCCCCGCACAGGTGCGCCTCCACGTTGCGCGTGACCGCAAGGGCGACATCGCGGCCGGAGCATGGGTGTTCGACTGCGGGACGGCCGTCCACACGCAGTACATGGCCGCCAGCGACAGCGGACGGCGCGACGGCGCGCTCGACTTCCTCATCACGGAGCTCATGACGCGCGAATACGCCGGACGCGCCTACTTCGACTTTGGAGTCTCCACGGAAGACAACGGAAGCCGCCTCAACGAGGGGCTCGCCTTTCAAAAAGAAGGGTTCGGCGGAAGAGGAGTCTGCTACGACACGTGGGAAGTCGACCTCTGATTCGCACGCACCGCCACCGCCCCGCGCACCAGCACGGCGGCGTCGGCACACGCCCTCTCCATGGGCCGCGCGGAGACGCTGAAATCACGGCGCACTGAAAATTTACTTTGAGCGCACCGGAAAAATATTTTGAGCGCACCGGAATTTTTTTTTGAGCGCACTCAAAATATTTTTCCGGTGCGCTCAAAAATCGCCTCCTCCGCGGCGCGCTTTCCAACGCCCTGAAAAGGAAAAACCGGCCGAACGCAGGAAAAAAGGCGGGCAACGGCACTGCCGGAAGTGCCGTTGCCCGCCGCTGCGGCGCGGTGCGCGCCATCGGAGGCCGCGCTTGGCGCGTCCTACTTGTCGAGGTTCACCAGCTTGTATTTCTTCGATCCGAGCCCGATTTGCTCGGCGTATTCGGTGATGTAGGTGCCGTGTTGCCTGTTGATGCGCTCGATGAGGGGCTTCTCGTCGTCGCCCGGCGCGGACTTGTGGTTGAACACGAGGTCAAGGCAGGCCTGGTCGAGCGCGACGGGATCGAGGCTCGCCAGCACGCCCATGTCCTTGAGGCGCGGCTCGGCGGGATGCGCGTCGCAGTCGCAGTCCACCGACATGTTGTTCATCACGTCGATATACAGCACCCGGCCGCCGAAGTACTCGTGCACGGCCTGCGCGGCCGCTGCCATCGACTCGAGGAAACTGTCCTGCGCGGGCAGGTTTTGCCAGAGCACGTCGGGCGACTGCACTTTGCCGGCGGAGTGGATGTAGCTCTTTCCATTGGCCGATGCAACGCCGATGCTGGCGTTCTTGAGCACGCCGCCGAAGCCGCCCATCGCGTGTCCCTTGAAGTGGGCGAGGTTAATCATGAAGTCGTAGTTCGCAAGGTGGCCGCCCACGATGTCGTACTTCAGATGCTTCTTGTCTTTCATCGGGATGCGGATTTCATCGTACTCGTCCATGATGTCCACTGGGGCGATGTCGAGAAAACCGTGCTTCCGGATGGTCTCCCAATGGCGCGCCGATGTGCTGCGGCTTCCGCCGTAGGCGGTGTTGCACTCCACGATGGTGCCGTCCACCTCCTCCAGCAGTTTCTGGATGAGCGCGGGCTTGAGGTAGTTGTTGCCCCCGTCCTCGCCCGTGCTAATCTTAACGGCCACGCGGCCTTCCGCCTTCACGCCGAGCGCCTTGTACAGCTTGACCAGCGACTCGGGGCTGATGTCGCGGGTGAAATACACCTTGGGCTGCGCGGATGCGCACACGCCGACCATCAGGGCGGCGGCATAGAGAATAAGTCTTTTCATGGATGGGATGTTTTTAGGATGTCCGGTTTCAAACGGAGGATGTGGCGAACGGCCGCGCGGCGCGCGGCACGGCGGCGGATTTCCCGCACCTGCCGCAAAATTAGTTTTTTTGCCGAAAGGGCCGGTTACCCGTATTACTCTTTTTCCTGTTCGTCCAAAAAGCCCAGCTCCCGCCAGTCGGCCAGCAGCTGCTCGCAGTCGCGCCGCGCCGTGTCGGCATCGACCTCGTAGGCGTCGGTGAAGACGCGCACTGCGTCGTCAAGCGTGAAGGCTTGTCCCGACAGCGCGTTCCAAATGTCGGCCGCGCTCTCGTTGAGGGTGACAATCTTCATAAAGTCGATGTTCTCAACGCCGTGGGCGATGATGACGTTTTCGCCGCAAATGTTGCGGAGCTCGAATCCTGGGTTCAGTTTCATGCGGATGGTTGTTTTTTAGGTTTGACGATTCTTTATCGGGAAGCGCGCCGCCCCGTTCCGCCCTCTTCGGGGCGGGGGCGGCCGTTTTGCCGCCAGCGCCGGGGCCACTCGCCCAGCCACAGCAGCCGGTAGGCGGCGAGCAGGGGGCGGCGCAGCGGAAGCAGGCGCGTCCACGCCCACGAATAGCACCGCCACAGGCGTCCCGTGGCGGCATAGGTTCTGCCGCGCCGCTTGAAGCGCACCACGACGGCGCGGAGGTCGGCAGCGCGGCACTGCTCCGTGCCGTGCGGGTTGCCGTCGCCGCGCAGCACCACCTGCGCGTCGGCATCGGCGCGCACGGTGCGCACGCGCTGCCCCGACGCGAGGCGGATGGAGTCCATGCGGTGGATGACGAAAACGCCCTTGCACACCTCGGCCAGCACGACGTCCCCCACCGCATAGCGCGCCGTCCGCATCAGCACAACGCTGTCGCGGTCACTTTCGAGGAAAGGCCGCATGCTGTTACCTTTGGCGAGCAGGGTGACGGCGTGTCCCTCGTCCACAAGACGGCACACCTGGGGCAGAAACTCTTCGTTGGCCAAGTGCAGGACGTTCATTTCGCAGTGACGGTGGCGTGGGAGAGGCGCACGGCCGCCTCGTCGGGCAAATTTTCCAAAAGGTAGGTCGGGGCGGCCTCCATGAGGCGCGTCACGCCGTCGCACACGCCGCCGTAGACGCGCGTGTCCCACTTCATGACGGAGCAGGAGGGGAGGAGCGAGGCCAGGGCCTCCACAACGCTCTGGCGGCGGATGTGGTTGCGCGGCGCCTGCTTGAGCTGAACAAGCGCGCCGACGGGTGCCTCGACGTTGCGGTAGCAGGGCGTTTTCCCGCTCCACGGAGAGCCGAACACGTATGCCTGTCCGTCCACCGTGCGCACCACGGGATTGTCGTCGTTCATCAAGTCCGTTCCGTCCACGTAGCGCAGCCAGTTCGCCGTGTGCGTGCTTTTGCCGGTGCCGCTCACACCGAGGAACAAATAACCGCGCCCCTGCCAGCGCACCACGGAGGCGTGCATGAGGAGCGTGTCGCGGTCGGCGGTGCTGAATGCGTACATCATCATCAGCGCGCTGTCGAGTCCGTAGTGCCTCAAGTCGTCGCCGCCGGTGAGCGCCACTGTGCCGCGGGCGAAGTCGGACGAGGCTTCGAGCAGGCACGCCTGTCGGCCGAAGGGGTCGGAAATGTGGAACTGCCACGCTCCGTCGGCCGTTTGGTAGACTCCGTGGTTGCATCCGCTGCAGTCGAACTGCCCGATTTCCACGCCTTGCTTGGCGGGGCGGAACGCATCGTCCACCACGAGGTGGAACACGGGATTCGCATCGGGCGCGTCGTCGGCAAATGGCTCGTGCGAGGGAAGGAGCCGCTCGTCGTTGCGCCCTCCGTCCTTAAATTCAACGCGGTAGGGCCATCGGCCCACCCTGTATTGCTTTATCATGTGTCGTAAGTTTTTGCAGGGTTCATTCGCTCCACACGTCGCGCGCCCAAGCGGTGGAAAGATAGTCGGCGGCAAAGGTGTCGCCGTTGGCGGCGTACTTCGGCAGCGGCACGAACATCGACACGCCCGAGTACTGCTCGAAATCAACCGTATGGAACATACCGCGCCCGTCGGGCGAGAACGCGCTCATCCATGTGTCCGTTGCAGGGCGCGCCACGACGAGTTGGTCAAGTTCCGCTTCCCACTGCTGGAATTCGGCGGACGTGAGCACACGGCGCATCAAGCCCCTCATGTCGTAGAAGTCGGGGTAGTGGCCGCGTCGCCGAAACGTGTCGTAGTCAAAATAGTTGAGCAGTCCGTCCCCGTCAATGGCGAGGAGGGCGTCCCTGTGTGTCGCAACAAGCGCGCGCATGGTTTGCGCAAAGCCATCCAGCCGCCCGCAGTCAATGACCGAGAGCAGCGCGCCGCCCGAGGCGGAGGAGGCGTAATGGTCGCAATAGACTGTGGACATGGCCGTCACGTCGATAGGGGTGGCGAACATGGGGCGCAGCAGTGCCTCGTAGGGCGCGCCGTCGGCCTGTATCTCGGCCGGCGAGGCAAGGATGTGCTTGGCGCATGAACGCAGCTCGTAGGCGGTCTCAATGGTTTGCATGAAGCACGCGTCGAACAGAATGAACTCCAGCCGCCCGAAGTCGGAGAGCGTGCGCGCCAGATCGGCGATGTCCATCTCCGCACCCTGGTCGCTGCGCGTGTTCTCGCCGTTGTCTATGCCAAACGACGCGAGCGGCTGCCCAAACCGACGGACACTGGCCTGCGGCTTGAACGTGGAGGGAATCCACCCCGAGCCGTGCGACCATAGGACAAGGCCGTATTCCTGTGCCGGACAACGTGTCCGCGCATAGCGCAGCACGCCGGACAGCGTCGAAGCCGTGGCGGAGTTTTGGTCCGCATCGTAAGTGTAGTCGGGAACGAGCGAGGCGAACGACGTTGCGCTCGTGCGGTTGGTCAGTACGTAAATGCGCGGCATCTGCTCGTCGTCGAGATAGACCACGAGCCTGTCGTTGTCGCTCATGTTGCGAACGCCCAGAAGCATCTCGCGCACATCGAGCGCGGCATTCGTAGCCAGCGAATTTTCTGCCACCATATAGACGACCACCGTACGTGGCGCAGACGTGTCGCCGTTCGAGGGGTCGTCGGAGCTCTTGCTGCACGCCGCCACAGAAACGAGCACATACACGAAGGCCATTCCGCGCGCAAAAGCGGCCACAGTTTTCCGCAAGCCTCTCATGTGCAGGGTGAGCATGCTCGGACGTTTAGATGGCTACGTTGTCGATGGAAGGTCGCTCAAAAGTGAAATCGCTGCCCTTTATGACGACGAGGCTGCTGCACCCCTCGTCCAAAAAACGTTTCTTCAACTTGTAGAAACGCTTTGAAATCTTTTTTCGGCTTTCGTCGAAAAACACACAGGTGACTTCGCTCCGATGCCCCAGCGTTCCCTCCAAATATTGTCGGAGTTGCAGGCTGAACGCCGAGCGGAACGGCAGGAACTTGGTTTTCTTATCCAACTTCATGAACTTCACGGGGATGATTTCGGTCAAATACACCGTCGTGTCGTTGAAGTTCTGTCCCACTCCGAATATATATACAATGTCGTCCTCCGTCGGACGGTTTTGCGACAGCTTTTCCTGCCTCTTGCCAGCTTTCGCCTCCAACTTCGCAGCCTTGGCCTCCAGCTTCCGCGCCGTCTTCACCGAGTCGGCCTGCTGGCGGGCATCCGGCAACGCAGTCTCCCCAACAACGGGCTTCGGTGTCTTCGCCACCAGTTCCCCATCCTGCGCCACAGCAACGCGCGCCGTCAAGAGGACAAGAGCGAACACAAAGAGGATTTTATATACACTTGACATATTCTTTCAGTATTAACGCGTTGTCAATTGTCCGCACGTGGATTCCGTCCAGCGTGCCTATCCAAGGTAACTCTTTAGCAGACGGCTCTTCGAGCTGGCGCGGAGGCGGCGTATGGCCTTCTCCTTAATTTGTCGCACCCGCTCGCGCGTAAGGTTGAAGCGGTCGCCAATCTCTTCCAGCGTCTTTTCCTGTTCGCCAATACCGAAGAACATACGGATGATTTCCTTCTCTCGCGGCGTGAGCGTGTCGAGCGCACGGTCGATTTCTTTCGACAGCGACTCGTTCACCAGCGAGCGGTCGGCCATCGGAGAGTCGTCGTTCACCAGTACGTCAAGCAGAGAGTTGTCCTCGCCATCCACGAACGGGGCATCAACACTGATATGCCGTCCCTGCACCTTGAGCGTGTCAGAAATCTTATCGACCGGCAGCCCCAACTCGTCCGCAATCTCGTCCGCCGATGGACGGCGTTCGTTCTCCTGCTCGAACTTCGAGAGCGCCTTGCTTATTTTGTTAAGTGAGCCAACTTGATTTAGCGGAAGACGCACGATGCGCGACTGTTCCGCGAGTGCTTGAAGGATAGACTGGCGAATCCACCATACGGCGTAGCTGATGAATTTGAATCCGCGCGTCTCGTCGAACTTCTCCGCCGCCTTAATAAGTCCAAGATTACCCTCATTGATTAAGTCCGGAAGGCTTAATCCTTGATTCTGATACTGCTTCGCAACCGAAACCACGAATCGGAGATTCGCCTTGGTCAGCTTCTCCAACGCGCGACGATCGCCCTTACGTATTCTTCCCGCAAGTTCGACCTCTTCTTCGACAGTTATCAGTTCCTCTCTTCCTATTTCCTGCAAGTACTTATCCAGCGATTGGCTCTCACGGTTCGTGATGCTCTTCGTAATTTTTAGTTGTCTCATGCTTACAAAAATGCATTTTAGAGTGCAAATTTACAGATTATTCCGCAATAAACCTTTATCCGAATAGCGAAAAGTCGGCTTTAAAGGCCTGGCGGGTCTCTTGAAGCGAATTTACAATGCTCCCACTGCCGTCTGCTGAACTACTCCTATTTCCGTTGTCGGAATGCGGAAGCACGCTATACTTCATTGGACGGCTCAATGGAAAGCCCTGGTTCCAGCGGTTCGGTTTCAATATTTTCGGCTGGCTGCATGGTGCAATGTCCGTCAGGGTGGATTGTGATTTCCACGGGATAATATAGTTCGGAGGTGTCGTCGGGGTCTCCGACCGATGCTATAAAACTAAGAAAGTTGTGTTCGTTGATACGGTTGAGGTTATAGTTGAACCCAATCAATGTGAAAACGTGCATTTTTCCCGAGGGAACGAACTGGTCAAAACTGTGCTTGGTGAATGTGCGATTGAAAACATTGTTTCCCCCTTGTCGTATAGTCAGTGTAACCGTGTTCTCGTAGTACTGTATTCCCTCCGCGTTGGTAATGGGGGGTAAAGTGTCGTTGGATTGGATTGTAAATGCATAGAGATATTGTTTACTCCTCACCGTAATCGTATCGCGTATGGTGCGAGTATCGGTTCGCTGTATGCCTTTGGGTATTTCAATGGTGCACTCGGTACTGTCGATTTCGGCAGTATGGCCGTTGTTCGTTTGCGTACAAGAAACAATGTGAGTCTGCATCAGGATGACAGCCATTGGAACAACAGCCATTACGGTGTGCTTATTCATGTGTTTTCAGGTGAATTTGTTGTCATTGCAAAATAAATAAAAGAATATGGTATTGGCAACACGTTTGTACAAAAACTTGACATCGTTGAGCGCCGTGTGGCCGAAAAGTCGTATCTTCGCAGGGTTTTATATCTAAGAAGATATGCTTACGAAGAAACAAAGACGGCGATGGCATTCGATTGTCGGTGAGCCCTTGACCGAGATGGACAAAACCATCATGGCATGGGAAAACAGAGGAAAGTTGGTGCCTACGCGTCAGTTGATAAAAACACCTGCACAAATCGAGGGCATTCGGAGGGCTGGCGTGTTGAACACCGCTGTGCTGGACTACGTGTCAGAGCGCATCCATGCAGGTATGGCAACGGAAGAAATCAACACCCTCGTCCACACTTTCACATTGGAACATGGGGGGATTCCGGCCCCGCTCAACTACGAAGGCTTTCCCAAGAGCGTGTGTACGAGCGTGAACGAGGTGGTGTGCCATGGCATCCCGAGCGAGGACGAGATATTGGAAGAGGGCGATATCGTTAATGTGGACGTGACAACGATTCTCGATGGTTATTATGCCGACGCAAGCCGTATGTTCGTCATTGGAAACACCAGTTCAGAGAAACAGAAACTGGTGAATGTGGCCAAAGAGTGTCTTGAAATCGGTATTGCAGTCTGCAAGCCCTATTGTTTTGTGGGCGACATCGGCAACGCCATTGCAAAGCATGCGCACCGCAATGGGTTCACCGTTGTACGCGATTTGTGCGGGCATGGCGTTGGATTAGAATTTCATGAAGAGCCTGACATCCTACACTATGGGAAAAAAGGTAGTGGCATGCTGCTTGTTCCAGGCATGGTGTTCACCATCGAGCCCATGATAAACATGGGTGAATGGCAGGTTTTTGTGGACGAAGAAGATGGATGGACTGTGGTGACTGAGGATGAACAGCCCAGCGCACAGTGGGAACATACGCTGGTAATGACAGAGACTGGCGTTGAGATTCTCACCTATTAGTACAGTATGACCCCATGGAAAATGTTGTAATCCTTGCGATTGAGTCCTCATGCGACGACACTTCGGCGGCTGTCCTCCGCAATGGTATCCTCTTGTCCAATGTAACAGCGAGCCAAGCAGTTCACGAAGCGTTTGGCGGAGTTGTTCCTGAACTTGCATCAAGGGCACACGAACAGAACGTCGTGCCAGTTGTGGACCAGGCCCTGAAACGTGCAGATGTGCAGAAAGACCAACTTTCGGCCGTGGCTTTCACACGAGGGCCCGGCTTGATGGGAAGTCTGTTGGTGGGCGTATCGTTTGCCAAAGGGCTGTCGCGTTCACTGGGCATTCCCCTCATCGATGTAAATCATTTGCAGGGTCACGTGTTGGCGCACTTCATCAAAGAGTCGGAAGACGACGACAATCAGCCAACTTATCCGTTCATTTGTCTGCTTGTGAGTGGTGGCAACTCACAAATCATTAAAGTCAATGCCTACAACGATTTGCAAATTCTTGGCCAGACCATTGACGACGCGGCAGGAGAGGCTATCGACAAATGTTCGAAAGTAATGGGGCTGGGATATCCAGGCGGCCCGATTATCGATCGTCTGGCGCGCCAAGGCAACCCCTTGGCTTTCCAATTCGCCAAACCGCACATCGAGGGCTACAATTACAGTTTCTCCGGACTGAAGACTTCCTTTCTCTACTCTCTGCGAAATTGGTTGAAAAACGACCCCGACTTCATTGAGCATCACAAGGAGGACTTGGCGGCTTCATTGGAAAAGACCGTCGTGGATATCCTGATGGAAAAGTTGAAGAAAGTGGTGAATGACACAGGCATTAAGCAGGTTGCAGTTGCGGGAGGCGTATCGGCGAACAACGGTTTGCGCAATGCTTACAGGGATTATGCCCAACGCTATGGGTGGAAGATTTTCATCCCCAAGTTCAGCTATACAACCGATAATGCGGCAATGATTGGCATTACGGGTTACTTCAAATATTTGGACAAGGACTTCTGCGCCATCGATGCACCGGCATTTGCGCGGATGGAGAAGTAAAAGAAAGAAATACCATTTCAACAAGTTATGGATGCCTGCCAGCAGATACAAGACGTTCTGAGTGCACGCGGCGAAACGTTGTGTACGGCCGAAAGTTGCACAGGAGGGCGCATCGCCGCCGCACTGACCGCAGTGCCCGGTGCGTCGCTTTGTTTTCAAGGCTCGGTCGTCGCCTATCAAAATACGGTGAAAACGCGTCTGCTGAATGTCAGTGCCGACACTATTTGCCAACACGGCGTGGTTAGCCGCGAAGTGGTGGTGGAGATGGTGAAAGGAGCTTGCGCCCTCATGCAGTCGGACTACGCCATCGCGACCTCCGGCTGTGCGGGGCCAGGCGGCGGAACTGACGCATGCCCCGTTGGAACGATATGGATAGCGTGTGGAAAAGCAGGCCACATCGTGGCCAAATGTCTGCACGGGGACAGGGGGCGGAGTTGGAACGTGGAGAATGCGACGTACGAGGCACTGCAACTCCTGGTGGACTTTCTTCACATTTTGCCGCAAAACACGTTGGAATGAAAGAGGAACGCTACTTCTACGTGCCGAACGCGCATGAACAGCAGGAGCTACCCGAAGAAGAGGCGCAGCACGCCTTGCGTGTACTCCGTCTGAACACGGGAGACAGCATGGTGCTCATGGACGGACGCGGCATATTCTACCGTGCCGAAATTTCAGGTGCGACGAAAAAACGCTGTCTGTACAGAGTCATGGAAACACTGCCTCAGTCCCCTTTGTGGACAGGTAGGCTGCATTTGGCCATGGCACCCACCAAAAACATCGACCGCGTGGAGTGGCTGGCAGAAAAAGCTACGGAAATCGGGCTCGACGAGCTGTCGTTCGTCCGTTGCCAGTTTTCGGAGCGGACGACGCTGAAGCCCGAACGAATAGAGCGCATCGTCACGTCGGCCATGAAACAGAGCCGAAAGCCTTGGCGGCCGGTGTTGAATCCCATGGCGGATTTCGCGGATTTCGTTGGTCGCGACTTCGCAGGCCAGAAATTCATCTGCCATTGCTACGAGCAGCCCGACTTGCAGCCGAAACTCCCCCTGAACGAAGTGATAAGTCCCGACGAGGACGCATTGGTGCTGGTCGGCCCGGAGGGCGATTTCAGCATCGACGAAGTGAAAATGGCCGAGGCGCGCGGCTTCCGTCCCGTCAGTCTGGGCAACAGCCGTCTTCGGACAGAAACAGCCGCGTTGGTCGCCACACTCATCATGAGGCTCTTCCACTAACCCAAGAAACATGAAGCACACCTATTGCCTATGGCTGCTCGCCATCGCGATGCTCGCATCGTGCAGTCCGAAAGATTACAGAAGCGTCATTCCGAAAAGCGCCAGCATGGTGGCGGCTGTCGATGTGCAGCGCATCGCCAACGGCGCTGACTTTGAACATTCGCACTACTTGGCTTTGGCGAAATCCTACGTGGGCTTGCTGGCCAGCGGAAAGGGAAAGAAGCAGCTGGCGGAGTTCATCGACAACCCCCAGCAAATGGGCTTGGACTTCACCCGGCCCGCGTATGTCTTCGAGACGGACAGCAGATGCTGGGGGCTGCTCGTCAAAGTCGAAGACGACGGATTGCTCGACATCTTTTTCCAGTTGCTACACGGACAGCACCTCTGCTCTGCGCTCACCGAGGACGGAGGCTTGCGGCGCGGAACCCTGCTGGGCGACCTCCAGTTTGCCTACAACGGCGAATCGTTCCTGATGCTGGCGTCGAAAGAGGGCAACGCCAGCGAACTCAGAAGCACGATGGTCCAGCTTTTCCAACTGCCCGCATCGTCGCAGTTCATCAGCGGCGACGCGTTCTGTCGGCTGTCCGAGGACTGCGACATCGCCCTCTATTCCAACATGAACGCCCTTCCCGGCGCATGGAGGGAAACATGCAAGTCCGTCCTTCCACCCAGAGTTCACCCAACCGACGTGGAGTTGGTCGCGTCGGTGACGTTCGGAGAGGGCGAGGCGCACGTCGCGGTGGAGGCGTTCGGCGCGACACCCGAAGTGCAAAAAATGTTTGCCGACTACGACAAGAACACGCACACGCTCAAAGGAAAGTTCATCGGCACCGCGCCCGACGACTGCCTCGCGTGGGCATCGGCCGGCTGTAGCGGGCAGTGGCTGCTCGAAATGTTGAAACATAGCGACGAGGGCAAGCGCCAGCTGATGCTGCTGGAACGGGCGATGGACATTGAGGCGATGGTGGCGGCAATCGACGGCGATGTCGCTCTGACGCTTCCTGCATCGCGGCCGGGCGGCGCAGAGCCCGAACAGCCGTTCGTCGCAATAGCCGAAGTCGGCACCGACGCATTCATGCGCGAGGCCGACGAATGGGCGAAGTCGGCCAGGGACTACGGCATCCGCACCGCCCGCACGGCAGAGAACCAGTACACCCTGCACGCCGACGACTATTCGCTGCGCTGGGGCATCGACCGCCAGAGCCTGTACTTCGCGTCCGACGGCATTGCGCCGAGCGCCCTCTTTTCCCACAGCAATCCATTCCTTACCGAACGCCTGCCCGACATCCAAAAGTCGAAGCTGTTCATCTACATCAATGCCGAATCCCTGCTGCGCGGGAGCAAGGACATCCCGCCCTTCGTGTCGCCAAAAGTCCGCTCACTCGTCATCACGTCGGAGCGGGCAGGGCACTACGAGCTGCGGATTGCGGGCAACGACCCAACCAAGAACATTCTCACGCAACTTTTTTAATGGAAAGTATCGTCTTACAGAACGTGCTGCCTCATGTCTTTGCACAGCGCACCGATATTGCGAGCGACGTGTGGCGCCAGACCGTTGAGCTGCAAAAAGGAAAGCGCTACCTTGTGGAGGCCAACTCCGGCACGGGCAAATCGTCGCTGTGCAGCTACGTGTTCGGCTACCGGACGGACTACGAGGGCGTCATTCTCTTCGACAAAACCGACGCGCGCAGCCTCAGCATCAACCAGTGGGTGAGCCTGCGCAAGGCCTCGCTCGCACTCCTGTGGCAGGAACTGCGCCTCTTCCCCGAGCTGACCGCCATGGAAAACGTACAAATCAAGAACAGGCTGACGGGATTCCAAAGGCGCAGGCAGATAGACCAGTGGTTCGAACAGCTGGGCGTCGCGGAGCAGCGCGACAAGCTCGTCGGCAGGATGTCGTTCGGCCAGCAGCAGCGCGTGGCGCTCATCCGGACGCTGTGCCAGCCCATCGACTTCGTGTTCCTCGACGAGCCCATCAGCCATCTCGACGACGCCAATGGGCGCGTCATGGCCGACATCCTCCAGCAGGAAGCGCGCCGGCAAGGCGCAGGCATCGTGGCCACGAGCATCGGCAAGCGCATGGAGATGGACTACGACCACACTTTCAGACTATAAACCGAACACTCAGACCGCACCCCGACAATGGCACTTGTTTGGAAACTCCTGCGCCAGCACGCAAGCATTCCGCAGTTCGTTGGCTTTTTCCTCGCCAACCTGGCGGGAATGACCATCATCCTGCTGGGCACACAATTCTACACCGACATCCAGTCCGTTTACGACGGCGAGGACAGCTTCATGAAGAAAGACTACCTCATCGTCAATAAGGAGGTGGGCACGCTCGCCGCCATCACCGGCAAGGACAACGGATTCGGGCGCGACGAAATCGACGAACTCCTGCGACAGCCGTTCGCCGAGCGCGTGGGCGCGTTCACCTCGTCCACGTTCGACGTGCGCGCCACGTTCGACGTCCAGCAGTTCATGAACTTCTCCACCGACATGTTTTTTGAGAGTGTCCCCGACGAGTTCGTGGACGCGCGGTCGAGCGAGTGGGCGTTCAGGGAGGACGCGGCGGAAATTCCCATCATCCTGCCGCGCAACTACCTTGACCTGTACAACTTCGGATATGCGCAGAGCCGCAGCATGCCCAAGCTTTCGGAGGGGATTCTCGGCGCGATGAAGCTGAAAGTAACCATCGCGGGCGGCGGACAAACCGGCCGCTACGACGGAAAAATCGTGGGATTCAGCAGCAGGCTGAACACCATCCTCGTGCCGCAGTCGTTCATGGAGTGGGCGAACAAGCGCTACTCCGGCAAGCCCCGGAAAAGCCCCATGCGGCTGATTCTGCAAGTGAAGAACCCCGCCGACGAGCGCATCGCGGCCTACCTGCAGGAGCACGGCTACGCCACCGACCAGGACAAGCTCGCCGCATCGAAGACCACGTTCGTGCTGCGCGTCGTCACCGCCATCGTCATGTCGGTGGGCCTCGTCATCAGCGCGCTTGCGTTTTATATACTGATGCTCAGCATTTACCTCCTGGTGCAGAAGAACAGCGACAAGCTCGAAAACCTCCTCCTGATAGGCTACAGTCCCGCGCGCGTCGCGCTGCCCTACCAGCTGCTCACCATCGGGCTCAACGTGCTGGTGCTTGCGATGGCCGTCGCGGCCATGCTCGCCGTGCGCTCCGTCTACACCGGCATGTTCCGCACGTTCTTCCCCGACTTCCAGCCGCCCGCGACGGCGGTGTCGCTGATGGTCGGAGCGGCGCTGCTCTGCGCGGTGTCGGCGCTCAACGTGGCGGCGGTGCGCGCCAAGATCCTGTCCATCTGGAAAAGAAAGGAATGACGACATGGAACAGCTGAAAGCACTCTACGCCGCGACCTTCGGCGCGCCGCCCGCGCAGGTCGTGCCCCTCGAGGCGGCGGGCAGCAACCGCCGCTACTACCGCCTGGCCGCGCCGTCCGCGGCAGCCGGCCGCCCCACGGTGGTGGGCGTGGTGGGCACGTCGGCCGAGGAGAACGCCACGTTCTGCGCCCTGGCGCGCGCGCTCGCCGAGCGCGGCGTCGCCGTGCCCGAGGTCTATGCCGCCAGCGCGGACGCCATGCGCTACCTCCAGCAGGACCTCGGCAGCGTGTCGCTCTTCGACTTCATCGCCCAGGGCCGCGCCGACGGAGGACGTTACACCGGCAGGGAGCGCGCGATGCTGCGCCGCGTGATGTCCGACCTGCCGCACATCCAGCTGCGCTGCGCCGACAGCCGCGTCTACGACCTGTGCCGCCCCCTGCGCAGCATGGACGCCGACAGCGTGGGCTTCGACCTCAACTACTTCAAGTACTGCTACCTCAAGCTCTCCGGCGCGGAGTTCGACGAGCTGCGCCTCGAGCGCGACTTCCGCGCGCTCACGGCCGACCTGCTCCGCGTCGAGGAGCAAGGATTCATGTACCGCGACTTCCAGGCGCGCAACGTCATGCTTGTCGGCGGAGTGCCGCACTACATCGACTTTCAGGGCGGACGCAGGGGCCCCGTGTACTACGACGTCGCCTCCTTCCTGTGGCAAGCCTCCGCGCGTTACCCGGACGAGCTGAAGGACGAGCTCGCCGACGCCTACCTCGCCTCGCTGCACGCCTACATCCCCGTGGCGAAGCCCGCGTTCATGGCTCGCCTGCGCCGCTTCGCCCTCTTCCGCACCCTCCAAGTGCTGGGCGCGTACGGATTCCGGGGGCTGTGGGAACGCAAGCCCCACTTCGTGAGCTCCATCGCCCCCGCCGTCGCCAACCTCGCCCAGCTGGCGCGCACCGACGCGGGCGAGCCCTACCCGTACCTGCGCCGCTTGGCCGGCGAACTGGCCGCGCGCACGCCGCAAGGCGCGCAAGCCCCCCCCGCGCCGCCGCAGCCGTCCCCCCGCGCCGCCGCCACCGCCGCGCCGCGCCGCGTGCCGGCAGACAGCCCCCTGCGCGTGCGCGTCTACAGCTTCTCCTACAAGAAGGGAATCCCCCCCGACGAGAGCGGCAACGGAGGCGGCTACGTGTTCGACTGCCGAGGCGTGCACAACCCGGGGCGCTACGAACGCTACCAAAGCCTGACCGGGCTCGACCGCCCCGTCGTCGAGTTCCTGGAAGGCGACGGCGAGATACTGCGCTTCATGCAGAGCGTCTACAGCCTTGCCGAAGCCCACGTGCTGCGGTACGCCGAGCGCGGGTTCAGCCACCTGATGTTTGCCTTCGGCTGCACCGGAGGACAGCACCGCAGCGTCTACGCCGCCCAGCACCTCGCCGAGCGCCTGCACGACACGCTCGGCGTGCGCGTCAGCCTCTGCCACCGCGAGCAGGACATCCGCCAGGAGCTCCGGTAGCGCCAGCCCCCCGCACCGCCGCCACGCTTCCCCCCCCACCCAGCAAAAACCCACGCCACACGTGAACGCACTCATCCTCGCGGCCGGACTCGGCACGCGCCTCAAACCCCTGACCGACACGATGCCCAAGGCCCTCGTGCCCGTGGCGGGCAAGCCGCTGCTGCAGCACGCCGTCGAGCGGCTCCAAGCCGCCGGGTTCACCGACATCGTGGTGAACGTCCACCACTTCGGCGGACAAGTCATCGACTTCCTCGCCGCCAACAGCAACTTCGGACTGGACATCCGCGTCAGCGACGAGCGCGGCGCGCTGCTCGACACGGGCGGCGCCGTCCGCCGCGCCGCGCCCCTCTTCGGAAACAGCGAGCCGATACTCGTGCACAACGTGGACATCCTCCACGACCTCGACCTGCGCCGCTTCTTCAACGCCGCCGCCCGCCGCGCCGCCGCCACGCTCGTCGTCAGCCCGCGCACGACGGCGCGCCACCTCCTCTTCGACGCGCAAAACCAGCTCGCCGGCTGGGAGAACACGCTCACGGGCGACGTGAAGGGGCCGGCCGCCGCGCGCGCCGCCCAAGGCAGCGCGGCGCGCGCGGACGCAGGCCTGCGCGCACTCGCCTTCGCCGGCATCCACATCTTCTCGCCCGAGCTGCTGCCGCTCATGGAGCCGTGGGGCGCGAAGTTCTCCATCATCGACTTCTATCTCGACGCTTGCCGCGCGCACCCCGTCCACGCCTTCGAGGCGCGCCGGCTGCGCCTCCTCGACGTCGGGAAGCTCGACACGCTGGCGGAGGCCGACCGCTTCGCCGCCAGCCTCGGGGCCGCCCGGCGCGACGCATAGCCCCGGCGTCCGCACCCTCCCTCCCCCCGGCGCGCGGCGGAAGCCCGGCACGCGCGCGCCGCGACTTCACTCCGAGCGCACTGCAGGTTCATCTTGCGCGCACCGGAAATTCACTTCGAGCGCGCTGGAAAAATATTTCCAAGTACTTGGAAATATTTTTTCAAGTACTTGGAAATAAATTTCTAAGTACTTGGAAATTTCACGGCGGCGCACGCGCGCCAAACTTCCAGCGCGCAGCGGCGAAAATTCCCGTGCGCAGCGGGGAAAATCCGAGCGCACAGCGGCGAAAAATCCTGCGCGCCCGGACTTCCGCCGCGCCGCCGCCGAAAGCGGGGTGGGAGAGGGGCGCGCTGCGCCGGAGGCGCGCCCGCGGCATGCCCGACGGGGGCTGCCGTAGCCGCCGGCGCGCGATTTTTCGCCCCATTTTTCTGTGAAAAAAAAAAAAAATGTACCTTTGCGCTGATTTTTAGTCGGAAGCACATTCGTTTATCTGGGGAGAGCGGATAGGGAACGACTTCCGCCGACTGCCGTTTGGAGAACGTTTATGGGAAAGAGTGTTCACGGCCGAAAGGTCCTATTGCTGCGTTGCGTATATGTCTAAGAAACAGCTCGCGCCCAACTTCATCTTCGAGGCTTCGTGGGAAGTCTGCAACAAGGTGGGCGGTATTTACACGGTGCTCTCAACACGCGCCAAGACTTTGCAGAAGAAAATGGCGGACCGCCTGGTTTTCATCGGCCCGGACGTATGGAAAGGGGAGGGCAACCCCCTGTTCAAGGAAGACAAGACTTTGCTCGCGCCGTGGCGGCGCCATGCCGCCCGCGCCGAGCACCTCGGGCTGCGCGTGGGCAGGTGGCAGGTTCCGGGAGAGCCGGTTGCCGTGCTCGTCGACTTCCAGCCGTTCTTCGCGCAGCGCAACGAAATCTACGCCTGGGCGTGGGAGCGCTACGGGGTGGACTCGCTCCATGCCTACGGCGACTACGACGAAGCGTCGATGTTCTCGTACGCCGCCGGCCGCGTGGCCGAAAGCTACTACCGCTTCTTCGGCCTGACGAGCGCGGACAACGTGGTGTACCAGGCCCACGAGTGGATGGCGTGCCTCGGCGCGCTCTACGTGCAGCAGGCCTGCCCGGCGGTCGCCACCGTCTTCACGACGCACGCCACGAGCATAGGCCGCTCGATCGCGGGCAACAACAAGCCCCTCTACGACCGCCTCCACGAGTACAACGGCGACCAGATGGCGGCGGAGCTCAACATGCAGTCGAAGCACAGCGTGGAGAAGCAGACGGCGCACCACGTGGACTGCTTCACCACCGTGAGCGACATTACGGCGGCCGAGTGCGCCCAGCTGCTGGAGAAGCCCGTGGACGCGGTGCTGATGAACGGCTTCGAGAACGGCTTCATCCCGAAGACCGGGAGGCCGTTCGACACGGCGCGCAAGGCGGCGCGCCGGAAGCTGCTCGACGTGGCCAACGCCCTGACGGGGGCGAGCCTGCGCGACGACACGCTGCTCGTGGCTGTGAGCGGGCGCTATGAGTACAAGAACAAGGGGCTGGACATGTTTGTCGACGCCATGAACCGGCTCCGCCACGACAGCCGGCTGGCGCGCGGCGTGGCGGCCTTCATCATGGTGCCGGCGTGGGCGGGCGACGCGCGCGCCGACCTGCGCGAGAAGCTGGCGCGCGGCAGCCGTGACGGCGCGCCGTGCGCCGACCCGCGCGTGACCCACAACCTGTTCCGCCCGGAGGAGGACAGGATTCTGAGGCAGATGGACTGGCTCGACATGCGGAACGGAGCTGACGACCGCGTGCGCGTGGTGTTCGTCCCGCGCTACCTCGACGGCCACGACGGCATTTTCGACTTGCACTACTACGACTTGCTGATTGGGATGGACTTGTGCGTCTTTCCGTCGTACTACGAGCCGTGGGGCTACACCCCGACGGAGAGCGTCGCGTTCCACGTGCCGTGCGTCACGACGGACCTCGCGGGGTTCGGCCTGTGGGCCAACAAGGTGAGGGGCGGCGGCAGCGAGCTGGCCGACGGCGTGAAGACCGTGCACCGCTGCGACGGCAACTTCGTGGCCGCGGCAGAGGACATCCGCGACGCCGTGCTCGAGTTTGCGGGCATGGACAGCAGCTCGGTGGCGCAGACGAGGAAGAACGCCGCCGCGCTGGCCGAGAAGGCGATGTGGAAGCACTTCATCTGCCATTATTACGAGGCCTACGACATCGCGCTCCGGAAGGCGAAGTCAAGGCGCGCCAACTATTGAGAGAGTGTACTTTTTTATTCATTTAAACTTAATTCATTCATGATGAAAATTAAGGCAAGTAATGCAAACACTCCGAACTGGAGGGAAATCAACGTGAGATCCTACATTCCCGAGGAGCTGCGTCCGCTGGACGAAATCGCACACAACATGTGGTGGTCGTGGAACAAGGAGGCTTCTCACCTCTACCAAGACCTGGATCCGGACTTGTGGAAAAAAGTACAGCAGAACCCTGTGCTTTTCCTGCGTAGGATGAATTTTGAGAAACTGGAAGAACTGGCAAAAGACGCGGCCATCGTCAAGCGCGTGAACGCACTATACTCGAATTTCCGCAAGTACATGGACGTGAAGCCTGACAGCAAGCGTCCGTCGGTGGCCTATCTGTGCATGGAGTACGGCCTGAGCCACGTGCTGAAGATTTATTCGGGCGGCCTGGGCATCCTTGCGGGCGACTATCTGAAGGAGGCGTCGGACTCGAACGTGGACATGTGCGCGGTGGGCTTCCTCTACCGCTACGGCTATTTCACCCAGACGCTGTCGATGGACGGCCAGCAGGTGGCGAAGTACGAGGCGCAGAACTTCGGCGAGCTTCCCATCGAGCGCGAAGTCGACGCCAAGGGAGAGCCCGTGGTTGTCGATGTTCCGTACAACAACTACACGGTGCACGCCTACGTGTGGCGCGTGAACGTGGGCCGCATCAAGCTCTATCTCCTCGACACGGACAACGAGATGAACAGCGAGTACGACCGCGGCATCACCCACTCGCTCTACGGCGGCGACTGGGAGAACCGCCTGAAGCAGGAGATTCTGCTCGGCATCGGCGGCATGCTGACGCTGAAGAAGCTCGGCATCAAGAAGGACATCTACCACTGCAACGAGGGGCACGCCGCCCTGTGCAATGTGCAGCGGCTGGTGGACTACGTGCAAGGCGGGCTGTCGTTCAACGAGGCGCTGGAAATTGTCCGCACTTCGTCGCTCTATACCGTCCACACGCCCGTGCCCGCCGGCCACGACTACTTCGACGAGGCGCTCTTCGGCAAGTACATGGGCAACTATCCGTCGCAGCTTGGCATCAGCTGGAACGACTTCATCGGCATGGGCCGCGTCAATCCCGACGACAAGGGCGAGCGCTTCTGCATGTCCACGTTCGCGTGCAACACCTGCTCGTGGGTGAACGGCGTGAGCTGGCTTCACGGCAAGGTGTCGAAAGACATGTTCAGCGGCATCTGGAAGGGCTACTTCCCGGAGGAGCTGGACAACGTTGGCTATGTGACCAACGGCGTGCACTTCCCGACGTGGACGGCGACGGAGTGGAAGAACCTCTACGGCCGGCACTTCGACGCGTCGTACTACACGGACCAGTCGAACGCAAAGCTGTGGGAGTCCATCTACAACGTGCCCGACTCCGAGATATGGCAGACGCGCCAGGCGCTCAAGAACAAGCTGGTGGACTACATCAAACAGGCGTTCCGCGAAGACTGGCTGAAGAACCAGGGCGACCCGTCGCGCATTGTCTCCATCCTTGAAAAAATCAACCCCAACGCGCTGATTATCGGCTTCGCACGCCGCTTCGCCACTTACAAGCGCGCCCATCTGCTCTTCTCGGATCTGGACCGCCTGTCGAAAATCGTCAATAACCCGAACTATCCCGTCCAGTTCCTGTTCGCAGGCAAGGCGCACCCGCACGACGGCGCGGGTCAGGGCCTGATTAAGAAAATCTACGAAATCAGCCGCCGCCCGGAGTTCCTGGGCAAAATCATCTTCTTGGAGAACTACGACATGAAGCTTGCCCGCCGTCTTGTTACGGGCGTGGATATTTGGATGAACACGCCGACGCGCCCGCTCGAAGCCAGCGGAACGTCGGGCGAGAAGGCGCTGATGAACGGCGTCGTCAATCTGTCGGTGCTCGACGGATGGTGGCTCGAGGGCTACCGCGAGGGCGCGGGCTGGGCGCTCACGGAGAAGCGCACCTACCAGAACCAGGAACAGCAGGACCAGCTCGACGCGGCGACCATCTACGCCCTGCTGGAGAACGAGATTCTTCCGCTCTACTACGCGCGCAACGCGAAGGGCTACAGCGAGGGCTGGATTCGCACCGTCAAGAACTCCATCGCGCAGGTGGCGCCACACTACACGATGAAGCGCCAGCTCGACGACTACTATACGAAGTTCTACACGCCGCTGGCTGAGCGCGCCAAGTTGCTGTTCGCCGACAGCTACAAGAAGGCCAAGGACATTGCGCTGTGGAAAGAGCAAGTGGCGGAACGCTGGGACAGCATCAACGTGGTGTCCACCAAGAAAGACCTTGGAACGGAAAGCTGCACCTACGAGAGCGGAAAGAAGTACAAGCTGCAGTTCGTTATCGACGAGCAGGGACTGGACGATGTCGTCGGCCTGGAGTTGGTGCTGCTACACACGGATGAGGACGGAAAGACGCACGTGACGGCCACCTATCCGTTTGAGGTGGTGAAGCGCGAGGGCAATCTCTTCACTTTCGAGAACAGCCTGTCGCTCCCCAACGCCGGAACGTTCAAGTGTGCCTATCGTATGTATCCGAAGAACGCCGACCTTCCGCACCGCCAGGACTTCTGCTACGTCAAGTGGTTCAGCTGATCCGACGTACCTTGAAACGAAAAAAGACCGCTCGCTGTGCGGTCTTTTTTCGTTTGTGCCAAGCAGGGGGTGCGGGTCAATCACTGGCGCGTGGCAAACGCCCCGCACTCCGCGCGCGCCTCATTCTTGGATTCTCTTGAACGGACTTTCCTGCAAGTTCAGGCGACTCGGTCTGTCGCCGCCGCAGTCCACGACAATCTTGTGCAACACAACGGCCGGAGCGAGCGGACGGATGGTCAGCGTGTGCCCACCCTCGGACAGGTTGATGTGGGCGAACGACACGTGCGAGTCGATGATGCGTGCCGCTCCCGCCGGATACATCTTGGAATAGTTGTTCGCCCAAGTCAAGTCGCGGTTGTAGTTGATGACCTGTTCCTCTCCGTCGTCGATGCGGATGGCGTAGCTATGCCCTCCACTGACAAAGGGAAGCGTGCTGTCCAGTATCAGGCGCACATCGACGCTTTCCTGCGGTTGCGGCAAACGGAATCGGTAGCTGACCGACGCTCCATCTGTGTCCTTCCCATAGGGCATGAGCGAAAGCCCCGACATCGTACGCCCCAAGTCGGGGATGACAGTCCACGCGGTTTCTCTCCCTGGCTTGCACGCGGCAAACCGCTCGGCTTCCATCACGACCACGCCACCGCGCGCTTCATATTCATACCCACCGTAGGATGCCGCCCCTGCATCAACACGAACGACTTTGGGCATACGGTTTCCTTCTTTCGGCGCATCCCAACTCGTGTAGCCGATATGTGGCTGATCCATCATGTGGTTCCACTTTCCATTGGCAATGTTGTGGTTGTAGTCGTCGCTCAGTTCCGCATCGCGCTTGAAGCAATATTCGGCGCGTTCGGCCCATTGGTTCGCCCGGATGTCGCCACAGGCGGACAGCTGCCGGTTCTTGGCCACAGAGTAATGCAGCTCATAGAGGTTTGCCATGGCCTGCACGGGATGGAGGATCAACTCTTTGTAGGCGTCCTTATAGGCCTTGGGCAACACGGCATACTGACGGAGGGCATACGTTTCCAAAGCCAGGAACTCATCTGTGACCGCCTTGAACTCTCCGCTCTCCACATCATACGTGGTGTCGTCGAGCATCTCGGCCGTCACTCGCGCTGCGTATTTACAGTAGAGATTCAGTATGCGGGCCGCTTCATCGCCTTGCTCCACGCCAAACTGCTGGCGGCAGAAATCGCGCGTGTAGTCCATGAGCGTGGCTGGTGAAAAGTCGTCGGGACTCCACGCCATCCGCAAGAAGAAGTCGGTCGGGAACTCATTGGGCTTCAAATCACCGACGTTCAATATCCACATTTTGTCCACGCCGTAGCGATAGGTCAGCGTCAGCTGTTCCCACATGTGTTGTATTTGGGTCATATTGAGCCACTGGTAAGCGCGAGGCGCACCATGCAAGTCCACATGGTAGTACATTCCGTAGCCTCCCGGATGCGGCTTGGTGTTGAGGTCGGGAAGCCGGCGCACATTCCCCCAATTGTCGTCGCAGAGCAGAATCATCACGTCGTCGGGGATGTTCATTCCCTTGTCATAGTAGTCCAAGACTTCGCTGTAGAGTGCCCAAAGCTGTGGCGTTTCGCGCGCGGGCCTTCCCGTCACCTCCTCAATGATTCGACGCTGGTTCCTGATAACCTCCTCCACCAAGCGCAAATCGGTGTCTTCTCCCATGGCGACATCTCCGTCGCCCCGCATAGAGATGGTCACGACTTCCTCTTTTCCTTTTATCCTTTCTATGCCCTCGCGGAAGAAGCGGTCGATGCCGGCTTTATTGGTTCGATAGTTCCACTCGCCATACTTCGCACGCCGCCGAGCATATTCCTGATGATTGCGTGCCATCGGTTCATGGTGCGAGGTTCCAATGATGATGCCCATCTCGTCGGCCAAAGGGCTATTCATCGGGTCGTCCTCGTAGAATGCCGCGCTCCACATCGCAGGCCACAAGAAGTTTGCTTTCAGCCGAAGCAAAAGCTCGTACAGGTGCTCATACATCTTGCTGTTGAAACCACCAAACTTCTCTGTGGTCCAACCGCCCATGCAGGGCCATTCGTCGTTGATGAAAATGCCTCGGTACTTTATTTTTGGTTCGCCGTCGGTGTAAATGCCTTTCTTGATATAAATGGAACTTTGCCGCTCGACCGGCACGTCGGCCCACCAATACCATGGCGAGACCCCGATTTGGCGGGAGAGTTCGTAAACGCCGTAAATCGTTCCTCGCTTGTCGCTCCCAGCCACCAACAGGACATCGCCATCAATTCCTTTCAGTGGGGAACGCAACGTGGTGATGATATACGCTTCCGCTTTTCCCGCCAAAAGTTTGCCGTCGATTTGTCTTTTTTTAATCAATTGTTTGATGAGTGGACTGCGGTCTGCTGATCCAACGATGATGCGAATGCCACTGCCCGCCTTGGCCACTACGGGCGGACGCATGGCACACACTTTTTCAAAATCGTTTTGTAGGTTGTTCAAAGCCATCAATACGCCTTGGTGTTCTTCCAGACTATCGCACAAGATGGAAAAAGAGGGACTTTCTGCTGTGAACAAAGGGAAAGTGGAATCGTTTTTCTGGAAGAAAACGAACCGCTCTGCAGCGAACAGCGGACACACTGAAAGGTAAACCGACAAAAAACTAATTAGAAAGCATAAACGTCTCATGAAGCATGAATGGGTGTAAATATAAACTTATTTCAAGAATCATTTGGCAGTCACAGGACTACACATCTGCAAATGTAGACAAGACCAACCATAAAGGGCAAATCCACATGTTACAGAAAAATTCGATGGCGTTACCAATGGGAGGATTGGACTTTCCTGCAAACTTCGTGTTACACGCGATGTAAATATGACATCGATCGCTGAATGCGAACCATCCCTACAGAGGTGGGTCATTTTATCGTTCCCAATGGCTGAAAAGCGAGGCCGAAAGCCAGTGTGGAACAACCTATCTTTTTGTTGGAATTGTTGTGTGTTTGCCCAAAATGGAATACATTTGCAAAAACAAACACATTAGAAAAAGAAGAAAAATGGGAAGAGTCTTGATTGTTGGAGCGGGTGGGGTGGCCTCGGTGGCAGCTCACAAAGTGGCCCAAAATCCGGAAGTATTCACAGATGTGGTGATTGCCAGCCGTACGAAGAGCAAGTGCGATAACCTTGCAAAGGCAATCAACAAGCCGAACATAAAGACTGCACAGGTCGATGCGGACAACATCGGCGAGCTGGTGAATTTGCTGAATGCCGTCAAGCCGGACATCGTCATGAACTTGGCCTTACCCTACCAAGACTTGACCATTATGGAGGCTTGTCTGCAAACTGGCACCAATTACCTCGACACGGCAAACTACGAGCCGAGAGATGTTGCACACTTCGAGTACTCTTGGCAGTGGGCGTATAAGGAGAAATTTGAGCGTGCAGGACTTACCGCCATATTGGGATGCGGGTTCGACCCAGGTGTGTCGGGCATTTTCACGGCTTACGCAGCAAAGCATTATTTTGATGAAATCCAATACTTGGACATCGTGGACTGTAATGCGGGAAATCACCACAAGGCGTTTGCCACGAATTTCAATCCAGAGATAAACATCCGTGAAATCACTCAAAAAGGTTTGTACTACGAAAATGGGAAATGGGTGGAAACCGAGCCGCTTGAAGTGCACCGTCCATTGACTTATCCCAATATCGGACCTCGCGAATCCTACCTCTTGCATCACGAAGAATTGGAGTCTTTGGTCAAGAACTATCCGACAATTCGACGCGCACGCTTTTGGATGACTTTTGGAGAGGAGTACCTAACCCATCTTCGTGTCATACAGAACATAGGGATGGCACGCATCGACGAAATCGATTATAAGGGGATGAAAATTGTTCCACTGCAATTCCTTAAGGCTGTATTGCCCGATCCGCAGGAGCTCGGAAAAGACTATGAGGGCGAAACAAGCATCGGCTGCCGTATTCGCGGGTTGAAAGACGGGAAAGAACACACCTACTATGTCTATAACAACTGTTCGCATCAGGCTGCCTATCAAGAAACCGGAATGCAGGGGGTTAGCTATACGACAGGCGTGCCAGCTATGATTGGCGCAATGATGTTCTTGCAGGGCATTTGGAAAAAACCGGGTGTGTGGAATGTGGAAGAGTTCGATCCAGACCCGTTCATGGAGCAACTGAATAAACAGGGACTACCATGGCATGAGGTGTTTGATGGGGATTTGGAACTTGCATAACGCGCTAATCCCATTTTTTGTATGGGCGACAAAATGAGCGTTGCTGTAAACACGATTCGGAAGAAACTTCAAACTTCTAAAAAACATAAGACAGAATGGCAAAAGAAACAATGACTGCCGCCAATGCGCAGAGTGAGAAGCTCAAAGCATTGCAAGCGGCAATGGATAAGATAGAAAAGAACTTCGGCCATGGCTCCATCATGAAGATGGGGGATGAAAAAATCGAAGATGTAGAAGTCATTCCGACGGGATCTATCGGTTTGAATGCAGCACTTGGCGTAGGCGGCTACCCAAAGGGTAGAATCATAGAGATATATGGTCCTGAGTCGAGTGGAAAAACAACTTTGGCCATCCACGCCATCGCCGAAGCGCAAAAGAAAGGAGGCGTTGCTGCATTCATTGATGCAGAACATGCGTTCGACCGCTTCTATGCTCAAAATTTGGGCGTGGATGTCAGCAACTTGCTGATTTCACAGCCCGACAATGGCGAACAGGCTCTTGAGATAACAGACCAACTGATTCGATCGTCTGCTATTGACATCATTGTCGTTGACTCTGTGGCTGCGCTCACGCCAAAAGCAGAAATCGAAGGCGACATGGGAGATAACAAAGTGGGACTGCACGCCCGCCTCATGAGCCAAGCACTCCGCAAGCTCACAGCCAATATCAGCCGCACAAAAACAACGTGCATTTTCATCAATCAATTGCGTGAAAAAATTGGCATTACGTTTGGAAATCCTGAAACAACGACTGGCGGCAATGCACTGAAATTCTACGCCTCAGTCCGTCTTGATATTCGACGGGGCACCCCTATAAAGGATGGTGATAGGGTGTTGGGCAACCAAACACGTGTAAAAGTGGTGAAGAACAAAGTCGCTCCACCTTTCCGCAAGGCAGAGTTCGATATCATGTTTGGTTCGGGGATATCGAAGAGTGGCGAAATTGTGGATATAGGCGTACAACTTGGCATCGTCAAAAAAAGTGGAAGTTGGTACTCCTACAACGAGCAGAAACTTGCACAAGGACGCGACGCAACCAAAACTATTATAGAGGACAATCCGGAACTTGCCGACGTACTTGAGGCGAAGATTATGGCACAGTTGTCAGGAAAAGAGTTGGACGTTCTAAGCCAAGCAGAAGCAGAGTGATTCCCAGAATTGCAATCATAGACCAAAACACACTTGAGGCCATGGGGCTGAAGTCAATTATCGATGCTATCATCCCCATGGCTGATGTGAGTGTGTTTTCTTCTTTGAATGAGATGCAACAGGAGCAAGAAGTGCCATTCTTCCATTATTTTGTCTCGGCACAAATACTGTTGCTCCATATAGATTATTTCATGCCGAGGCAGCGGCAAACCATTGTACTCACCTCGCAGGCTCAATCAAGTTCCCAATTTGCTAAATTCCACACGCTGAACACCGCGCAAATGGAACACAGTCTGATTGCTTCTATTTTGCGCCTGCACCAACAAGGACACGCAAACAAGGATGGGGTGGGGTTTCATCACAACAACATGCAAGAGGACGACGTGATTGGCCCAACCATTGCGATAAGTAAACGCGAGTCCGAAGTGTTGGCACTTGTGGTTCGAGGATTCATCAACAAGGAGATAGCCGACCGCCTGTGCATCTCTCTTCCGACAGTTATTTCACATCGCAAGAACATCTGTGCGAAACTACATCTTCATTCCGTGTCGGCCCTTACAATTTATGCCGTAACGCACGGCATTGTCAGTATTGACGACATCTGATACCCTAATAAAAGTGAATGTCGGTAATAACCTGTGCACAAACATGGTTATTAAGTCGCTTTACCAATGCTGAGCGGCTCATTATCAGTTCTTGACGCAGTACAGAAGATTTGATTTGCACATGTAGTGTTTGGTTAGAAATGAAAATGTTCCCTGTATATTTAGCAATGCCGTGTCCCATCACCTCGCCCCATGAATGAATCAGCCGATGTTGGTTCAAGGGCGTTTCAAGTCCCTCTTCCCGTAAGAATCTTTGCACTACAGTACCCAACAGTTCGGAATTTCTTCTTTTCATTTCAATGAACCTTTGTAAAAAAATGTGTTAGCCATTATTGATGAAAGGGCTAATTTCACCATGTTTGACCATGAATATCCTATAATCGCCCTGCGTCCTGATTAGTATTCGGTCAAGATTCTCACGATTAGTGTCTGTGATGAAAATCTGTCCAAAAGTGTCCTCCGACACCAAATTCACTATTTTCTCTACGCGCAAGGCATCCAGTTTGTCGAAAATGTCGTCGAGCAACAGAATCGGCCGTGTTCCGCCACTTGTCTGTTTCAAGAAGTCAAACTGTGCCAGTTTGAGGCTGATAAGATACGTCTTGTTTTGCCCCTGCGACCCCTCGCGCTTCAACGGAAAACCATTGAGTCGCATCTCCAAGTCATCTTTGTGCACACCATGAAGCGAATAGCCCACTGCAAAGTCTTTATTCCTTCCGCTTCGGATAACATCCAATAGTGCGCCGCGCTGGCAATGGCTTGTGTAAGCAAGTGCCACGGATTCCTGATTGCCTGAAATCTCAGTATAGTATTTTTGAAAAACAGGAATGAAATCCCTAATGAACGCATCCCTTTCGCGATAAATTTCCTCTCCCGTCTCACTCATGATTTCTTCGTAAACGGAGAGCATTTCCTGTGGCATCACATCATCAGATTTCAGCAAGGCGTTGCGTTGTTGTAAGGCTTTGTTGTACCGGGATAAAAGACTGATATAATTTTTGTTATACTGTGCAATCACACCATCCATGAATCGACGCCGCTCTTCGCTTCCCCCGTGTACCAAGTCGATGTCGTTTGGCGACACCATGATAAGGGGCAAAAGACCTATATGTTCTGCCATGCGTTTATACGCCTTGCGATTGCGCTGAAAAATCTTTTTCTGATGAAGTTTCATTCCGCACATGATTTCCTCTTCGGCGTCACGCAACCAATAGCTTCCCTGCAACATCATCATTTCCTCCCCATGGTGGACATTGAGCGAGTCAATCGTGTTGGTCGCACTTTTTGTGAATGACAAAAAATAAATCGCATCGAGCACATTGGTCTTTCCCTCTCCATTTTGTCCAATGAAACAGTTGATTTTGGGCGAAAACTCAAGTGCGGCGCTGGCGATATTCTTGTAATTCAGTATAGAAAGCCGTTTGATGAACATCTGTTTTCTGTGTTTGTCACGCAAAATTACAAAAAATAGCATGAATGTCTTTTTGCTTTACAAAATTCTTTCTACTTTTGCAAAACGAAAGCACTGCGGCAATAGCTCAGTTGGTAGAGCATCGGCTTCCCAAGCCGAGGGTCACGAGTTCGAGTCTCGCTTGCCGCTCATAGGATTTAAGTTCAAAATGCAAAAATGAGAAACGAAAAATCCGACAACTTAAGGAACATAACGCGCCAAGCGATTCCGAGCTGTCTGATTTTCCGTTTTTCATTTTTTGTTTTTCATTGATAGGCTATGCTGATGATGACCCTCATAATTGTAGCTGTGCTGTTGGCCGGCTACCTACTGATGAGCACCGTGCAGGTCAGCCACATCAACCGTGCTGCCGTAGCCATGTTCTGCGGTGTCATCGTGTGGGTGCTTTATGTGCTGCAAGGGGGCGACTACCTCCAACTCATGCATCCCGACGAGTTCGCTGAATATCTCAAAGGACATCAAACATTCGGGCTGACTGTAGGCGGATTTGTGGCAGGGAATGTGATGACGCGCTACATTTCAGAGGCATGCGCCGTCATTCTCTTCATCATCGCCACCAACACCATTGTGGAAGTAATGAACAACAATGGCGTGTTCGACTCGCTGATTCGTTGGCTTCGAATGCGAAACAGCTGGCAATTCCTCTGGTCTCTCACACTGCTCACCTTCTTGATTTCCGCCAATGTCGACAACCTGACGACGGTCGTGCTGATGATGTCCATCATGGCCAAAATTGTGAACAGCCACCGACAACGTGTCATCTATGCCTGTGCCATCTTGGTGGCTGCGAGCATGGGCGGTTCTTTCACTGTGATTGGCGACATGACATCGCTCATGCTGTGGGTTCGGCAAGTGGTAACTCCGTCGGCATTCGCCGCAGGTCTCTTTTTGCCCGCCTTCGCCACATTGTGCGTCTTCAATCTGCTTGTGTCGAAGCTCTTGTGCGGCAATGTCGAAGTCCATTCGTTTATCCACATGTTTCGTGGCGACGACTCCGTTCTCTCCCCTTGGCAAAAAGGCATTATCCTGGTGCTGGGGCTTGCGGGGCTTTGGTCTATCCCCACATTCAGCGCGGTCACCCATTTTCCCCCATTTTTGGGCGCGCTTTGTGTGTTGGCTGTGATTTGGGTCGTGGAAGGGGCTTTCACCTTCCGTCTCAATGGCAACTTGCTTTTTGTCCGACGCGACCATTTGAAGAACACCGAGTTCATCGGCATTCAAATCATTCTCTATTATCTCGGGATTTCACTCGGCGTAGGCGCGCTGAAAGAGTGCGGCGCGCTCGATGCAGCTTGCCACTGGCTCACGCAATACATCCACAACGTCTATGCCTATGGCGCAATAACGGGAATTCTGGCCAGCGTTATTGATAACATTCCATTCGTCATGTCCGGGCTGAACATGTTTGAGCTTGACACAACTGGAACGCACTCCGACTTCATGCTCAACGGAGCCTACTGGCAGATGCTCTCCTACAGCAGTGCCATCGGAGGGTGTCTGCTCTATGTCGGAACGCTGGCGGGACACGCTACGGTTGAAGTCGAGAAAATCCGCCTGTCGTGGTATTTCCGCCACATTAGTTGGCGTGTATTGATAGCATGGGCGGCAGGCATGCTCGTCTTTTGGGCAACTCATTGACAGTGTTTTTCTGTAAGATGCCGGGCGGTACACAGCCGTTTTCGGCATTTTTACCATTTTCACACCATAACAACAACAGCTATGTCAAAGGTAAAGTGCATCGGAATACTCACGTCGGGCGGCGACTCCCCTGGCATGAACGCCTCCATACGCGCTGTCACACGTACAGCCCTTTGCAAAGGGTTCAAGGTAAAAGGTATCTATCGCGGCTACGACGGACTCATCAATGGTGAAATCAAAGAGTTCACGACAGAAAGTGTCAGCAACATCGTCGCACGTGGCGGTACGATTCTGAAAAGCGCGCGTTCCAAGGCCTTCACAACGCCCGAGGGCCGTCGTCAGGCTTTTGAAACCATGCAAACGGAGGGCATTGATGCTTTGGTCGTAATCGGAGGCAATGGCTCGCTCACAGGGGCGCGCATCTTCGCCCAGGAACACAACGTGCTGTGCATAGGACTTCCTGGCACCATCGACAACGATCTTTACGGCACAGACCTCACGATAGGTTACGACACCACGCTCAACACCATCGTCGAGTGCGTCGATAAAATTCGCGATACCGCAAATTCCCACGAACGCATCTTCTTCGTAGAGGTCATGGGGCGCGACGCCGGCTTCCTCGCGCAGAACAGCGCCATTGCCAGCGGGGCGGAGGCTGCGATTATCCCGGAGGACAATACCGACGCCGATCAGCTGGAACATTTTATCGGACGAGGCATTCGGAAGAGTAAAAATTCAAGCATTGTCATCGTCAGCGAAAGCCCCAAGTGCGGCGCCATGTTCTACGCCGACCGTGTGAAAAAGGAATATCCGCAGTACGATGTCCGCGTTTCCATACTTGGCCATTTGCAGCGGGGCGGTTCCCCGTCCGCACGCGACCGCATTCTCGCCACACGCCTCGGGGCGGGAGCCATCGATGCCATTCTCGACGGGCAGCGAAACGTGATGATTGGCGTGCGCAACGATGAAGTCGTCTATGTGCCATTCATCGATGCCATCCGCAGCGACAAGCCGTTGAACTTGAACCTGGTGAAAGTCCTCGACGAACTGTCCATATAATCCGTCGGCACAAACAGCTTCCATCCGCCACATGACCGATTCCAACCGTTGGGGCATCATCAACAGTTCCCACTCGCACAGCGTTCAGAAACGATGGGCTCAGATGCGCGAGTATATTGAGTCAAAGGGCGTTTCCTACGATTTCGTGCAGTCCGACGAAGACGGATCGGTCGAACGACTGGCGCGGATGCTCTGCGCAAATGGCTACCACACCGTCGTTGTCGTTGGAAGCGACGGCTCGCTCAACGACGCCATCAACGGCATCCTTTCAGCGCCGGCCCTTCCCGCCGGCTTTGCACTGGGCATCATCCCCTGCGGCATAGGCAACGACTTTGCGAACTTTTGGAACATTGAGGCCGACAACTACAAACAGGCCATCGACAACATTGTCGCACGGCGGGTACGCCGTATCGACGTGGGCGTATGCACCTACACCGACGAACAGATGCAATCCTGCCGACGCTATTTCCTCAACTGCGTGAACATAGGCTACGGCGCGAGGCTCATCGGACTGTCAAACCGCTGGCAGCGGCTCATGGGGTCGAAGCGGCTGTCGCTCATTCCCGTGTTCATCACGCAGCTCTTCGAGCGCAAGTCTTTCAACCTTTCGATGAAGACCGATGCCGAACACATATCCCAGGAGGTGATGTCCGTCTGCATCGGCAATGCAACAGGCTATGGACAAACGCCCAACTCCGTGCCCTACAACGGGCTGCTCGACATGTCGGTCATCACGCGCCCGCAGTGGTGGCAGCTCTTCGAAGGTTTCTGGCTGCTGGGAAAGGGGCGGTTTCTCAACTACAAAAACGTACACCCCTATCGCGTTTGCCGCGTGGAGTGTCTTGACCTCGGCAAGGCTTCCGTCAGCCTCGACGGACGGATGCTTCAAGGAAAAACGTTCGTGCCGATGCGGCTCGAAGTCGAGAAAGACCGCATCGACTTCATCATTAGCTGCGATTAGAATTTCCGCACAACGCAGCGTTTGTACCAAGAGAGCGCGCCGGCTGCAAATAGCGGTCGGCGCGCTTTTCGGGTTGCGACGCAGCTTCCGAGAGACGCGGTTGCGGCGCGGCGGCCCCATCAGAACAGATTGGGCTTTCTCCGTCGGGCTTCTTCGAGCGGGAGAGGGGCGGCCGTTTCCTCGCCATGCTCCGTCCGCAGTTCGGCATAGCGGCGGTTCAAGTCGTCGGCATAGGCTTCGTACTGCTGCGGATTGAGCAGGCGCGCCGCCGCCAGAACGTTCTGCGAGGCGTCTTTCATCCACACGATGGGCGCGGAATAAACCGGTGCGATTTTCAACGCCGTGTGCAGTTCACTGGTCGTCGCGCCGCCAATCATCAACGGGATGCGCAGCCCCCTGTCCTGCAAGGCGCGCGCCACGTTCACCATTTCTTCGAGCGAGGGCGTAATCAGTCCGCTCAGCCCGATTACATCGACGTGCTCCTCCATGGCCCGGCGAACGATTTCCTCCGCAGGCACCATCACGCCGAGGTCCACAATCTCGTAGTTGTTGCACGCCAGCACCACGCTCACAATGTTTTTCCCGATGTCGTGCACGTCGCCCTTGACGGTGGCCAGCAGCACCTTGCCCGCCTTGGCCGCGTGTCCTGCGCGCGACTGCTCTATGAGCGGATGGAGGATGGAGACGGCTTTCTTCATGGTGCGCGCCGTCTTCACCACCTGCGGAAGAAACATCTTGCCGCAGCCAAACAGCTCGCCCACCTTGTTCATTGCGCTCATCAGCGGCTCTTCGATGATGCGCACGGCATCGCCGTATTTTTCCACGGCTTCGGCCAAATCGGCCTCCAAGTATTCCGGCACGCCTTTCACAAGGGCGTGCTCCAGCCGTTCCTCCACGCTTCCCCCCCGCCATGCGTCCGCCGCAACCATGCAGCCTCCACCCCCTACTTTCTCAGCCTTCACACGTTCGGCCACCTCGATGAGGCGCTCCGTTGCGTCGGCGCGGCGGTTGAGCAACACGTCGTCTATCGCCGCCACCACATCGGCGGGGATGTCCGCATAGGCCACCTGCGCGGCAGGGTTCACGATTCCGAAGTCCTGGCCGACCCCGACGGTGTGGTACAGGAACACGGCGTGCATGGCCTCGCGAATGTAGTTGTTCCCTCGGAATGAAAACGAAAGGTTGCTCATCCCGCCGCTCACGTGCGCTCCGGGCAAGTGGCGCCGAATCCATTCCGTTGCCCGGATGAAGTCGAGGCCATAGTTGCAGTGTTCCTCCATGCCCGTGGCGACGGCCAGCACGTTCGGGTCGAAGATGATGTCGTGCGGGTTGAAGCCCGCCACGTCCACCAGCAGCCGGTAGGCGCGCCGGCAAATCGCCACCTTCCGCTCGTAGGTCGTTGCCTGTCCTTCTTCGTCGAAAGCCATGACCACTGTCGCCGCGCCCATGCGCCTGATTTCCCTCGCGTGCGCCAGAAACACGGCCTCTCCCTCTTTCAAGGAGATGGAATTGACGATGCATTTTCCCTGCACGCACTTCAGTCCCGCGCGGATAACGCCCCAGTCCGACGAGTCGATCATCACCGGAACGCGCGCGATGTCGGGATCCGACATCATCAGGTTCAGGAAGTTCACCATCTCGGCCTGCGCGTCGAGCAGGCCGTCGTCCATGTTTACATCGAGCACGAGCGCGCCGTCCTCCACCTGCTTGCGCGCGATGCCGAGCGCCTCGTCGTAGTTCTTCTCGTTGATGAGTCGGAGAAACTTCCGCGAGCCCGCCACGTTGCAGCGCTCTCCCACATTGACGAACTTCCGCTCGGGCGTAAGTTCCAGCAGTTCCAAGCCCGACAGCCACAGCGTCTCAGAGCGCGCGGCGGGCTTGTGGAGCGCGTCGGGGGCTGCTTCCGACACGATGTCCCGGTACCTTGCGATGAAAGCGTCGGTCGTCCCGCAGCATCCGCCGATGATGTTCACGATGCCCTCGTCCACGTATTCCTTCACTTGCGCGGCCATTTCCTCCGGCGTTTGGTCGTAGCTGCCAAGGGAGTTGGGCAGCCCAGCGTTCGGGTAGGCGCTGATGTAGTAGGGCGCTTTCCCGGCCAGCTCGCGGAGGAACGGCTTCAGCTGGCGCGCGCCGAACGAGCAGTTCAAGCCCACCGAGAACAGGTCGGCGTGCTGCATGGAGGCAAGGAACGCGTCGAGCGTCTGCCCCGAGAGTGTGCGCCCGGCCACGTCCGACACCGTCACCGACAGCATCAGCGGCACGCGCCGCCCCGCCTGCTCCATGCTTTCTTCGGCGGCAAACACCGCCGCCTTGGCGTTCAGCGTGTCGAAAATGGTCTCCACGAGCAGCGCGTCCACTCCGTTGCGCAGCAGTTCCGTCATCTGCTCGGTGTAGGCGGCCGCCAGCTCGTCGAACGTCAGGTTTCTCAGCGCGGGGTTGTTCACGTCGGGGCTGATGGAGCAGGTCTTGTTCGTCGGCCCCACCGAGCCGGCCACGAACCGGGGCTTTCCGGGCGTGCGCCGCGTGTACTCGTCGGCCAGCTCGCGCGCAATGCGGCAGCCCGCCGCGTTCATCTCGCGGCAGTAGTCCTCCACATGGTAGTCCTCCATCGACACGCGCTGCGACGAGAACGTGTTTGTCTCGATGATGTCCGCTCCAGCCTCCAGGTATTTGCGGTGCACGTCGGCCACCACGTCGGGGCGCGTGAGGTTCAGCAGGTCGTTGTTTCCCTTCATCAGCCCCGGCACTCCGGCGAACCGCTCGCCGCGGAAGTCCTGCTCCGCCAGTCCGTACTGCTGGAGCATCGTGCCCATCGCGCCGTCGAGGATGAGTATGCGCTGGCGGATTATGTCGTCCAGTGTCTCCATCGTCCCGCCGCTTAGCGCTTCATCGCGCGGTCCATCTCGCGGCGGTCCTCGCGCTCGCGCAGCGACTGCCGCTTGTCGTATTCCTTCTTGCCCTTCGCCAGCGCGATGGCCAGTTTGGCGAGCCCCTTCTCGTTGATGAACAGGCGCACGGGCACAATCGTGTACCCCGGCGTCTTCGTCTCGGCCTCAAGGTTGCGGAGTTCCTTCCTGCCGAGCAGGAGCTTGCGCTCCCTGCGCTCCGTATGGTTGTTGTACGAGCCCTCGGCGTAGGGCGCGACGTACATGTTCTTCACCCACAGCTCGCCGGCCGAGAAATAGCAGTACGTGTCGACGAGGCTCGCGCGCCCGGCGCGGATGGACTTCACCTCCGTGCCCGTCAGCACGATGCCCGCCGTGTAGGTGTCCACGAACGTATAGTCGAACGAGGCGCGGCGGTTCTTGATGTTCACCGCGTCGTGCCTCCCGTTTTTCTTTGCCATGTGTCGTCTTTGTGTTGCGCGCGCGTCACTCGAGGAAGCAGTCCTCGTTCTCGCGCACATAGGTGGCGATGCCCGGCGTCACCGCCTCCTGGTAGGTGTCGAGGAACTCGTCGCCGTATTCGTTCATCTTCTCCTGCTGCTCGTAGAGCGCCATGAAGTCGTCCTCGCTGAGCTCCGCCTCCAGTGCCTCGCGGTTCTTCTTGTACTCGCGGCGCACGTCGTACATGAACTTCCCGAAGTCGGCCATCCCCCAGCGTTTCTTCATCATCATGGCGAACGGCCCTTCCAGCACGTAGGGGCCGTACCCGTTCTGTATGAGCTGTATGAACCCGCCGTTCATCACTTCGTCGAGCATGTAGCGGTAGGCCAGCAGCGTGTGCTGGTTGGCGTTGAGGGCGTCGATGTTGTACTCGTTGATTTCGCCGTCGACGTGCAGCAGGTAGGCGTCGGTAAGACAGCGGATGTAGCTTTCCGGCCCACTGCTCCAGGCGCCGGTGAGCTCTTCCGGTGTCAGGTGAAACTTGTTGTCTTCCATCTTCTATTTCGTTGCTTCTTTGATGAAACCGTTGCGGTAGGCATAGAGGAGCTTCCTCAGGTTCTCCACTTTCGCCGCCAGCGTGCGCCCCTTGTCGGTGTCCTTCACCCGCATGCGCTTGCTGCTCATCTCCACGATTTGCGTCGCGCTCTGGATGTCGTCGCCGTTGGCCACCGCCTCGCGCGCGGAGCGGAAGGGCTGGTGGCGCACGAGGTCGAGCCCGCGGGAGTGGTAGGTGAGGGTGTAGCCCGCGATGCCCGTCTGCGGCTGGTAGGCCTCGGAGAATCCGCCGTCGATGACGAGCAGCTTGCCGTTCGCCTTCACCGGGGTCTCGCCGCGCAGCGTGCGCACGGGCACGTGGCCGTTGATGATGTGGCGGTGCTCGCCCCTGACGCCGAAGCTGTCCAGTATCATGTCGGCCGTGGCCTCGCTGTCGTTGTACTGGTAGTAGTAGCCCTTCTGCTCGGCGTGCGCCTCCGGGTCGGCGATGAAGTAGCGCTCGAACGTCGTCATCCTGTCCTTGTCGAACAGGGGCGACGACGGGCCGCACCACAGGTACCACATGTAGTCCCTCGCGAACGCGCGCTCCTCGTCGGGCGTGTCGGCGTTGAAGGCCTCGCGCACGAGGTGTCCCGTCTTTTTCATCAGCTCGATGCCCTTGTAGCGCCGCCCCCGGATGTCCACCTCCTTCAGCGTGCCGTCGGCGTTGAGGGGCACGGAGGCGTGGTACATGAGGTTGGAGTTGCAGATGGCGTACATGCAGCCGTGCGCCAGGAGGCAGTCCACGTGGCGGCGCAGCTTGTCGCTCGCGAGGAACGAGTGCGCCATCTTCTCCATCATCAGCTCCTCGTCGGCCGTCAGCGCGTAGGGACTGGCGGGGTCGATGGTGGGGAAGCGCGTGTCGAGCAGCGCGTAGACGCGCCCGCCGATGTCCACCGTACCGCCCGCCAGGTCCATGCGGTGGAGCAGCTTGCGGCCGGCCATGCCGAAGTCGGGGCGGCGGTCGATGATGCGCGCCTCCTCCTTGAACTGGACGACGGTTATCGCCTTGTGCATCATGGCGGCGAGCCGGCGCGTCTTCTCGTCCATGCTCGCCGTCTTGCCGAGGGTGCGCACGGCGAACCGCTCGCACGGGTCGTCGCCGTAGGCCTCGAGCGCCAGCGTCGCCAGCGGAAGGAGGTTGATTCCGTAGCCGTCTTCGAGCGTGGCGAGGTTGCCGTACTTCAGCGTGATGCGCAGGACGTTGCAGATGCAGGCCCGGTTGCCGGCGGCCGCGCCGAACCAGCCCACGTCGTGGTTGCCCCACACGATGTCGAAGTTCTTGTAGGAGCAGAGCGTGTCCATGATGAGGTGCGCTCCGGGGCCGCGGTCGTAGATGTCGCCGAGCAGGTGAAGGCGGTCGATGGCCAGCCGCTGCACGAGGCGGCTGATTTCGGCGATGAACGCGCCGGCGCGCTGCGTGCCGATGATGCTGCGGACAATCACGTCGTAGTAGAGCCTCTTCTGCTCGCCGTAGCCGCCGCCCTGCTCGTGGAGCAGCTCCTCGATGATGTACCCGAACTCGCGCGGCAGCTCCTTGCGGATTTTTGAGCGCGTGTATTTCGACGACACCTCGCGGCACACTTTTATCAGGCGGTTGAGCGTGGCCTCGTAGAACGCCTCCGTCGCCCCGCCCGCGCTCTGGATGAGCTGCAGCTTCTGCTCGGGGTAGTAAATGAGCGAGCACAGCTCGCGGCGCTCCGCCTCGGAGAGCGAGTCGCCGAGCACCTCCTCCACCTTGCGGCGCACGTAGCCCGAGGCGTTCCTCAGCACGTGGTTGAAGGCGTCGCTCTCGCCGTGCGGGTCGCTGATGAAGTGCTCCGTGGGCTTCGGCAGGTTCAGTATGGCCTCGAGGTTGATGATTTCCGTGCTTGCGTCGGCCACGGTCGGATAGCTCTGGGCGAGCAGCTGCAGGTAGCGCAGGTCGCCCCTGATAGCTTCTTCCGTCAAGCCCTGTTCTTGTTCTTCCATCGGCAGCGTGGTTTGCCGGGCGGATGGCCTCCGCCCTCTGTCCGTGCAAAATTACGCATTTTCGCCGAATGGCAAGGCACGGGCCGGGCATTTTGTCGCGCCCGCGCGCGCCCTGCCGGCTATCATTTTGTCAGAAGCCCCGCGCGCCCCCGCGCGGCGGCGAGTCCGGGCGAGTGCGCCGCCGCAGGATTTCCGGCGCACCGAAAATAAATTTCCGGCGCACCGGAAATTTTGCGGGAGCGCGCCGTCGGTGGAGTTCCCGGCGCACTGAAAATATTTTTCCGGCGCGCCCAAAATTTATTTCCGGTGCGCCGGAACGCCGGGGACGCTGCGGGCGGGGTGGGGGCGGTGTCGGAGCGCGGGATGATAATTGTTAGCAAATGTGCACATTTGTTGTGAGATTGTTGTCAGAGCAGCGGATTTTGCATAAATTTGCAACGAAATTAAAGTACAACGGCGCTAAGCCCATTTAATAACAATCGTAAAAATGAACAAGTACAATTTCAACGCCGGCCCCTCCATCCTTCCGCGCGAAGTGATAGAGGCAACCGCAAACGCATGCCTGGACTTCAACGGCTCGGGCCTCTCGCTGATGGAGATCAGCCACCGCGCAAAGGACTTCCAGCCGGTGATGGACGAGGCCGTGGCACTCTTCAAAGCGCTGCTCGACATTCCCGCCGGCTACTCCGTCATCTTCCTCGGAGGCGGCGCGAGCCTGCAGTTCTGCCAAGTGCCCTACAATTTCCTCGAGAAGAAGGCAGCCTACCTCAACACCGGCGTGTGGGCCAAGAAGGCGATGAAAGAGGCGAAGCTCTTCGGCGAGGTCGTCGAAGTGGCGTCGTCGGCCGAGTCGACATACGCGTACATCCCGAAAGACTACTCCGTTCCGGCCGACGCCGACTACTTCCACATCACCACCAACAACACGATTTACGGCACCGAAATCCGCCGCGAGCCCGACAGCCCGGTGCCGATGGTCGCCGACATGAGCTCCGACATCTTCTCGCGCCCGGTGGACGTGAGCAAGTACAACTGCATATACGGCGGCGCGCAGAAGAACCTTTCGATGGCAGGCGTGACGTTCATCATCGTCAAGGAAAGCGCGCTCGGCCACGTCTCGCGCCCCATCCCCACGATGCTCGACTACCGCACCCACGTGGACAAGGGCTCGATGTTCAACACGCCGCCCGTCGTCCCCATCTACTGCGCCCTGCAGAACCTGAAGTGGATCAAGGCACACGGAGGGGTGGAGGCGATGGACAAGCGCGCCAACGAGCGCGCGGCGCTGCTCTACGAAGAGATAGACCGCAACAGGCTCTTCCGCGGCACGGTGGCGGAGGAAGACCGCTCCGTGATGAACATCTGCTTCGTGATGAACGACGACTACCGCGACCTGGAGGCCGACTTCCTGAAGTTCGCCACCGACAGCGGCATGGTGGGCGTGAAAGGACACCGCTCCGTGGGCGGATTCCGCGCGAGCTGCTACAACGCCATGTCCGTCGAAGGCGTGAAGGCACTCGTCGCCTGCATGCAGGAATTTGAGAAGAAACACTAAGGAAACACGCCGGACACCGGGCGCGGGCGGCGCAGCGAGAGCGCGGGACGTCCGCACCCGGCGTCCGGCGTCCATGCAACACACAACAACCATGAAGGTACTCATTGCAACCGAAAAGCCCTTTGCCCCCGTGGCCGTGGAGGGCATCAAGAAAGAAACCGACGCAGCCGGCTACGAGCTGGCGCTCCTCGAAAAATACACCGATCGGCAGCAGCTCCTCGACGCCGTCGCCACGGCCGACGCGCTCATCGTGCGCTCCGACAAAATCGACGCCGAAGTGCTGGACGCGGCCAGGCAGCTCAGAATCGTGGTCCGGGCGGGCGCGGGCTACGACAACATCGACCTCGAGGCAGCCACGAAGCACGGCGTGGTCGTGATGAACACGCCGGGACAGAACGCCAACGCCGTGGCCGAACTCGTGTTCGGCCTCCTCGTGTTCGCCGTCCGCAACTTCTTCAACGGCAAGGCCGGCACGGAGCTCATGGGCAAGAAGCTCGGCATCCTGGCATTCGGAAACGTGGGGCGCAACGTGGCGCGCGTGGCCAAAGGCTTCGGCATGGACGTTTACGCCTACGACGCGTTCTGCCCGGCCGAGGCCATCGAGGCGGCCGGCGTGCACGCCGTGGCGAACCAGGAGGCCCTGTTCGACACGTGCGACGTGGTGAGCCTCCACATCCCCGCCACGCCCGAAACGCGCCAGAGCATCGGCAAGGCGCTCGTCGGACGCATGAAGAAGGGCGGCATCGTGGTGAACACCGCGCGCAAGGAAGTCATCGACGAGGCGGGCCTCGCCGAGCTGATGGGCGAGCGCGCCGACATCAAGTACATCACCGACATCAAGCCCGACGCGGACGCCGTGTTCGCCGGGTTCGAGGGCCGCTACTTCGCGACGCCCAAGAAGATGGGCGCGCAGACGGCCGAGGCGAACATCAACGCCGGCATCGCCGCGGCGCGCCAGATAGTCGCGTTCTTCCGCGACGGCGTGACGAAGTTCCAAGTCAACAAATAAAGCGGACGCGCGCCGCGCGCCGGCCTTGCGGGAGGCACGCACACGCCCTCCGCAGCCGGCGCGCGGCGCGGCGCTTGTTCAAACACCGACACGAACATGGCAACAGTGAGACCATTCCGGGGGCTCCGTCCGCCGAAAGAACTGGTGGAGAAAGTGGAGTCGCGCCCTTACGACGTGCTGAGTTCCGACGAGGCTCGCGCCGAGGCCGGAGCGAACGAGATGTCGCTTTACCACATTATCAGGCCCGAAATCAACTTCGCCGCAGGAACGGACGAGCACGACCCGCGCGTGTATGCGAGTGCGGCGGAGCAGTTTCGGAAGTTCCAGGAAAAGGGCTGGCTCGTGCAGGACGAGAAGAGCCAGTACTACCTCTATGCGCAGACCATGGGCAGCAGGACGCAGTACGGGCTCGTCGTGGGCGCATTCGTGGGGGACTACCTCAGCGGAGCCATCAAAAAGCACGAGCTCACGCGCGCCGACAAGGAGGAAGACCGAATGAAGCATGTGCGCACGTGCAATGCGAACATCGAGCCGGTGTTCCTCGCATATCCTGACAACGAGGCACTTGCAAAGATTGTTGAAAGCTACGCTCGAACCGTGCCCGTGTACGACTTCATCGCCCCCATCGACGGATTCCGCCACCGGTTCTGGTGCGTTGCCGACGACGCCGACATACAGGCCATCACCGATGCCTTCGCGCAAATTCCGAGCCTCTACATCGCCGACGGACACCACCGGACGGCGGCGGCCGCGCGGGTGGGCGTGGAGAAAAGCCGGCAGCACCCCGACGGAATGTCGGGGCGCGCGCACTCCGACTACTTCATGGCCGTGTGCTTCCCCGCCTCACAGCTCACCATCCTCGACTACAACCGCGTGGTGAAAGACCTGAACGGACACACCGCCGGCGAGTTCCTCACGGCACTCGAAACGAATTTCACCGTCGAGCGCAAGGGGGGGACGCCGTACCGCCCGCAACATTTGCACGAGTTCGCGCTCTACGTCGAGGGCACGTGGTACGCCCTCAACGCAAAGCCCTGCACCTACGAAGGCGCGGATCCCATCGGCGTGCTGGACGTCAGCATATCGTCGCGGCTCATACTCGACGAGCTGCTGGGCATCACCGACTTGCGCCGCGACAAGCGCATCGACTTTGTTGGCGGCCTGCGCGGACTGGAGGAACTTGCGCGCCGCGTGGATAGCGGCGAGATGAAACTGGCGCTGGCGCTCCACCCCGTGACCATGGCCCAAATCATGGACATTGCGGATTCGGGCTGCATCATGCCGCCGAAGGCGACGTGGTTTGAGCCGAAATTGCGTTCGGGGCTTGTCGTCCACAAGCTCGACTGAACCCGGAAACGCGCGCGGATGCCGCCGGGGCGAAAGGCCGACGGCGGGCATTGAACGCGCGCTCCACAGCGGATGGACACGTACCTGACCATCGAATCGCCCGCAGAGGGCGTCTACACGGAGAAGCGGAGCAAGTTCCTTGCCTTCGCTTTTCCTGTTTCCACCATTGACGACGTGAAGGCAAGGGTGGGGGACATGCAGAAGAAATACTATGACGCACGCCACGTGTGCTACGCCTATATGCTGGGGGCGGAGCGCACCGACTTCCGCGCCAATGACAACGGCGAGCCGTCGGGCACCGCGGGCCGTCCCATCCTCGGGCAAATCAACGCCAGGGGGCTGACGAACGTGCTGGTGGTCGTGGTGCGCTATTTCGGTGGCGTCAAGCTCGGAACGGGCGGACTGGCGGTGGCCTACAAGCTGGCCGCCGCCGAAGCGCTGGGCGCGGCAAACGTCGTCGGGCGGACAATGGACGAGGCGGTGGAGCTACGGTTCGAGTACGCCTTCATGAACGACGTGATGCGCATTGTGAAGGAAGAGGGCGCGGACATCCTTGCACAGGACTACGACACGGCATGCCGCATGACGCTGCGCATACGAAAAAGCACCATGCCCCGGCTTCGTGCAAGGTTGCAGAAGGTGGAGACAATGATGCTGTCGGAATAAAAAATGATGCTGTCGGAATAAAAATCGGAATTCCACGGAGCCGCCGCTCCCGTGCCGCCATTCGCGCGGTGGACGGCAGTTCTTATTTCAGCAAGTCGGGACGCAGGCGGCGCGTGCGTTCCATGGCTTGCTGCAGCTCCCACTCCCGAATCTTCTTCGGGTCGCCGCAGAGCAGCACCTCGGGCACGTCGCCGAATCCCTCGTAATGCGCCGGACGCGTGTAGATGGGGGGGGCGAGGAGCTCGTCCTGAAAGCAGTCGTCGAGCGCGGCCTGCGAATCGCCAATGGCTCCGGGGATGACGCGTACGATGGCGTCTGCCATGACGGCGGCGGGCAGCTCCCCACCGGAGAGGACGAAGTCGCCGATGGAAACCTCGCGCGTGACAATCTTGTCGCGCACACGCTGGTCGATTCCCTTGTAGTGGCCGCACAGGATGATGATGTTGCGCAGCTGCGAGAGCTCGTTGGCCAGCGTCTGATTGAACTTCTCGCCGTCGGGGCTGGTGTAAATCACCGCGTCGTACGCTTCGTTCCGCTGCGCCCAAAGCTGCTCCTTCAGTGCGGCCACGCAGTCGGCGATGGGCTGTATCTGCATAATCATGCCGCTTCCTCCGCCGAACGGATAATCGTCGACACGGCGATGCTTGTCCAGCGTGTAGTCGCGGAGATTGTGCACATGGATTTCCACAAGCCCCTTGCGCTGCGCGCGCCCGAGTATGCTCTCGGTGAAAAATCCACCGAAGAGCTCGGGCAACACTGTGATGATGTCAATCCTCATGCTTAGTACTCTCCCCACGACTTTATGGCGATGTCGTCGAGACTTTTCGTGCAGAAGGCGTCGATGAACGCCGAGGCCAGGCGCGGATTGGTGATAAGCGGAATGTTGAGGTCTATCGCAGAGCGGCGGATTTTGTAGCCATTGGAAAGTTCGCCCACGGTGAGGTCTTTCGGCACGTTCACCACCATGTCAATCTCGTGGCGGTGGAGTAGGTCGAGAGCCTGCGGCTGTAGCGGCGCCTCGCTGGGCCAGAAGACGAGCGTGTTCTCAATGCCGTTGTCGGTGAGGTAGCGCGACGTGCCGCCCGTGGCGTAAATCTTGTAGCCGTGCTCCACAAGCTGGCGTGCAGCGTCGAGCATCTCGGCTTTCTGCTTGGCGCTGCCCGTGGAGAGCAGGATGTTCTTCTTTGGTATGCGGTGTCCGACGGAGAGCATGGACGTAAGCAGGGCCGAGTCCGTGTCGTCGCCCAGGCATCCCACTTCGCCTGTGGACGACATGTCGACGCCCAGCACGGGGTCGGCATTCTGCAGGCGGTTGAACGAGAACTGGCTCGCCTTGATGCCAACGTAATCGAGGTCGAAAAGATTCTTCGACGGGCGCTCCACCGGGCAGCCGAGCATGATTTTCGTAGCTATTTCGATGAGGTTGATTTTCAAGACCTTCGAAACGAACGGGAAAGAGCGCGACGCGCGGAGGTTGCACTCGATGACGCGCAGGTGGTTCTGCTCCGCAAGGAACTGAATGTTGAAAGGCCCTGAGATGTTCAGTTCCCTCGCAATCTGACGCGACACCTTCTTTATCTTGCGGACGGTCTCGACGTAGAGTTTTTGCGGCGGGAATTGGATGGTGGCGTCACCAGAGTGAACGCCGGCAAACTCAATGTGCTCCGAAATGGCGTAAGCGATGATTTCGCCGTTCTTCGCCACGGCGTCCATCTCTATCTCCTTGTTGTGTTCGTGGAACTTCGACACGACAACGGGATGTTTCTTCGACACATTGGCAGCCAGTTTCAAGAAGCGTTCCAGCTCATCCTGATTGGAGCAGACGTTCATTGCCGCTCCGGACAGCACGTAGGACGGACGCACCAAGACGGGGAAGCCGACGCGCTCAATGAACTCATTGATATCGTCCATCGAAGTGAGCGCGCTCCACGCGGGCTGATCCACGCCGATACGTCCGAGCATTTCGGAAAACTTCTCACGATCCTCGGCGTTGTCGATGCTCTTTGCCGACGTGCCCAAAATGGGAACATCCTCCGCATCGAGACGCATGGCAAGGTTGTTCGGAATCTGTCCGCCCGTGCTGACAATCACGCCGTTCGGCATCTCCAATTCGTAGATGTCCATGACGCGCTCGAATGTGAGTTCGTCGAAATAGAGGCGGTCGCACATGTCATAGTCCGTCGAAACAGTCTCAGGATTGTAATTGATCATGACGGAACGATAGCCCTCCTTGCGAATGGTGTTGAGCGCCTGCACACCGCACCAGTCAAATTCCACCGAAGAGCCGATGCGATATGCGCCCGACCCGAGTACGATGATGGACTTTTGGTCGTGCTCGTAGTCGATATCGTGTGCAACGCCGCTGTACGTGAGGTAAAGGTAGTTCGTCTGCGCAGGATATTCTGCGGCAAGAGTGTCAATCTGTTTAACAACGGGAGTAATGCCCATCGCTTTGCGCGCATCGCGCACTTGTTTAATGGCAATTTCCGAGTCCACCTGCGCTTCCAGCCCTATGGCACGTGCGATTTGGAAGTCGGTAAAGCCTTGCACCTTTGCCAGCCGCATGAGCTCTGCATCGACATTGGCCAAAGCTCCTTTCTTCTGCAACTCCACATAGGTGTTTCGGATGTTTTGGAGTTTTTGCAAAAACCAATTGTCGATTTTCGTCAGTTCGTGTATCTGCTCGACGGTGTAGCCGAGGTGTAGGGCTTTCTCGATAATGAGTACGCGCTTGTCGGTTGGTGCTTTCAAGGAATTATCGATGTCTTCAATCTGAAGCTCCTTGTTGCCGACAAATCCATGCAGCCCCTGTCCAATCATACGGAGACCTTTCTGAATGGCCTCTTCGAATGTGCGTCCAATGGCCATCACTTCGCCTACGGACTTCATGGAAGAGCCGAGTTCGCGATCGACACCACGGAACTTGCCAAGATCCCAGCGCGGAATCTTGCAAACCACATAGTCGAGCGCAGGTTCGAAGAACGCGCTGGTGGTTTTCGTCACAGAGTTCTTCAGTTCAAAAAGTCCATAGCCGAGTCCAAGTTTCGCCGCAACAAAAGCCAAAGGATACCCCGTTGCTTTGGAAGCCAAAGCGGAAGAACGCGATAGGCGCGCATTCACCTCAATGACACGATAGTCCTCTGATTTCGGATCGAAAGCGTACTGCACATTACATTCGCCCACAATGCCGATGTGACGGATTATCCTTATGCTCAGTGCGCGCAGCTTGTGGTACTCGGAATTTGTCAGAGTTTGAGATGGCGCAATCACTATCGACTCGCCCGTATGAATGCCCAACGGGTCGAAATTCTCCATGTTGCAGACGGTAATGCAGTTGTCATACTTATCCCGCACAACTTCGTACTCAATCTCTTTCCAGCCTTTCAAACTTTTCTCCACGAGGACTTGTGGAGAGAATGAAAATGCTTTCTCTGCAATTTTATTGAGTTCTTCCTCGTTGTCGCAGAAACCCGACCCCAAACCGCCTAATGCGTAAGCTGCACGAATAATGACAGGATAGCCTAATTCTTTGGCCGCGCTGCGGGCCGCTTCAATGTCGGAGCACGCTTCGCTCTTGATAGTCTTCACCTCAATTTCATCCAACTTCTTGACAAATAGTTCGCGGTCTTCTGTATCAATAATAGCCTGCACAGGCGTTCCGAGTACCTGCACATCATATTTCTCCAGAATCTTTTGCTTATAGAGCTCAACGCCACAGTTCAATGCCGTTTGTCCACCAAATGCGAGTAAAATTCCCTGTGGCTTTTCCTTTTGGATGACTTTTTCCACAAAAAAGGGGGTAACGGGGAGAAAGTATATTTGATCTGCCACACCCTCGGATGTCTGAACCGTAGCAATATTCGGATTGATAAGAACGGTCTCAATGCCCTCTTCCTTTAAGGCCTTGAGGGCTTGCGAACCAGAATAGTCGAACTCTCCGGCTTCGCCAATCTTCAATGCGCCTGAACCTAATATCAGGACTTTCTGTATTTGGGAGTCAATCATTTTCTTTCTTGAATGTGGAATAAATGGATGTATGTGGAATATACACAAAAAGACACTTCATAATAAGATGGTCACATCAGCAAACACTTAAAGAAGTTTTACAAAGTCGTCAAACAGGAACTCTGTATCGACAGGGCCGGACGCTGCCTCTGGATGAAACTGCGCTGAAAACCAAGGATTCTTCTTATGGCGTATGCCTTCATTCGACCCGTCGTTCATGTTGATAAAAAGAGGCTCCCAATCTTTGCCCAAAGATTGATTGTCCACAGCGTAACCATGGTTTTGGCTTGTAATGAAACAGCGATTCGTTCCCACCTGACGAACAGGCTGATTATGAGAACGGTGTCCATATTTCAGCTTGAAGATACTTGCCCCTCCAGCCTTTGCCAATAGCTGATTGCCCATACAGATTCCAAAAATCGGTAAGCTCGGATGTTTCTGCATAGCCTTTCGAATATTAACAACCGTCTCAGCGGCTGTATCTGGGTCGCCAGGGCCGTTGGCAAGAAAAAGTCCGTCGTAGTTGATTTCTGAAAAATCATAATTCCATGGTACACGGATCACCTCAACGCCTCGTTTGAGCAGACAGCGGATAATATTTTGCTTAACACCACAATCCACGAGAACAACCTTTTTATCTGCGCCTTCATTATAGTGAATAATTTCTTTACAAGAAACTTCTGCTATATAATTCACACCCTCATACTGTGCTGAGGGAACATTGTCGGGTTCATCATCAAAAATGATTTTTCCCATCATCACACCATGTTCACGTAATACTTTCGTCAGTTCTCGCGTATCAACACCTGTCACTCCTGGTATGTGTTCACGCTTTAACCAAGAAGCTAAACTTTCTTTTGCATTCCAATGCGAGTATTCCGTACTATAATCGCTTACGATAATGGCCTCTGCATGGATTTTTTCACTTTCCATATAGGTGGCAAGACCATTGCTTTCAAATGAAAAACCTGGCATGCCGTAATTGCCAACAAGAGGGTAGGTGAGTGCCATGAGCTGGCCCGCGTAAGATGGGTCTGTCAAGCTCTCCGGATACCCCGTCATAGCCGTATTGAATACAACTTCTCCGGCAACCGGCTTTTCGTATCCGAACGACTTACCATGGAACTGAGTTCCGTCATCCAATATCAATGTTATGTTTCTCATATTATGATTGTTTTTTTGTGTGTTATTTTTTTTGACCTCTGTTGTCAATCCTTAAAACAGATGCAGGGATTGAGCTCGTCGATATGTTCTTCATACCAGTTGATGTAAGCCTGATTCACCAGTCTTACACCACCGGGAGTAGGGTAGTTGCCCGAAAAATACCAATCGCCCGGATGATTTGGACACGCTTGATGAAGTCCTTCAAGGCTTTGATATACAATTTCAATCTCACTCTCCACCTCTGACGCACGAAGCATCCTCACCATCTGTTGGGAAATTTCTTCAGCAGTGAATGGACGATAAATATCTTTGACATAGTTCACCATTTCCTGCTTATAGGAAATTGCCTTATGGAAATCTTCCTCAAAAAGTTCTTCGTAATGCGAAATCTGTGCCTTACACTTATCATAGACATCATGCAGAATATGCGTTAGTCCTTTAATTTTGAGAAGTTCGACAGCCGCTCTGAATGCGATAAATTCAGACATTTTCGACATATCTATGCCATAGTAGTCGGGATAACGAACTTGTGGAGACGAAGAAACAATGACAATCTTTTTCGGATGAAGACGGTCAAGAATGCGAATGATGGATTCCCTAAGGGTTGTTCCACGTACGATGGAATCATCTATCACAACAAGATTGTCAACATAGGGCGTGAGCGATCCATAAGTAATGTCATAAACATGTGCGGCGAGATCATTACGTGAATTACTTTCCGTAATGAATGTCCTCAATTTAATGTCCTTAATCGCAACTTTTTCACTCCTCACACGAGAAGATAATATGCCGGTTAATTCCTCATGGGTAGGTATATGATCCAAACTTTCTATGGCCTGAACTTTTAAGTCATTGACATAAGTCTTAAAACCATTAAGCATTCCATAGAAAGCGACTTCTGCCGTATTTGGGATGAATGAGAAAACAGTATGATCAACATCCTTATTGATGGCGTTAAGTATTGGATGTAAGAGCTGTTCCCCTAAGGCTTTTCTCTCCTTATAAATATCTATATCAGAACCTCGACTAAAATAAATCCTCTCAAAGGAACAGGCTTGATTGTCTTTCTGTTCTATAATAGAGGAAAACCTTACATTTCCATCTTTTGAAGCTATAATAGATTGTCCAGGTTGAAGTTCTCGAATTTGTTCATGCTCAAGGCAGAATGCAGTCTGAATCACGGGACGTTCAGAAGTTACGACCAAGACTTCATCATCACAATAATAAAAAGCAGGACGTATTCCCCATGGGTCGCGCATGGCGAACATTTCTCCACTTCCTGTCTGTCCGCAAACAACATATCCGCCATCCCATAATGGAGCTGATGTGTGAAGGACATTTTCCAAATGGATGTTATCCTCTATATAATTGGTAATATCACAACCTGAAAGCCTCCTTTCTTGTGCTTCAACAAACAAGCGTTCAGATTCCCGATCCAAACGGTGGCCAATCTGTTCCAACAAGATATAGGTATCACTGTAAATACGTGGATGTTGTCCTCTTTTTGTGATTTCGGCAAACACTTCATTTACATTGGTCATGTTGAAGTTTCCACAAATACAGAGGTTCTTTGCACGCCAATTATTACGCCGTAGAAAAGGATGGACAAAAGACAATCCACTTTTTCCAGTCGTAGAATAGCGCAAATGCCCCATATACAACTCTCCAGCAAATGGTAGATTTTGTTTAGCAAAATCTACGTTGTTGATTTGTTCTGGCGAATAGTAGGTATTGAAAGTTCTATGAACATTTGTAAAGACCTCCGTTATCGCACCAGATCCAAGAGCCTTTTCACGAAACATATATTCGTTTCCAGGATTTGCCTGAAGCTTCACACAACTGATTCCTGCTCCCTCTTGTCCTCGGTTATGCTGCTTTTCCATCATCAGGTACAGCTTATTGAGTCCATACTGCCAAGTCCCATATTTTTGTTGGTAGTACTCAAGAGACTTACGAAGGCGAATCATGACTATTCCGCATTCATGTTTGATTTTTTCCATTACTGCTAAACTTTAACTTTTGATTGTGCCCATAAGTTCACCTCGCAACAATTGTTTTTATTATTCAACAGTTACAGACTTTGCCAAATTACGTGGCTGATCAACGTCCTTCCCTTTACAAATAGCAATGTGATACGCCAACAATTGCAATGGTATTGTTGTCAGCAGGGGTTCCAGACATTCTAAAGTCTGCGGAATTTCTATGTATTCGTCAGCTAATTCTTTCATTTTTTCATCACCCTCCGAAATTAAGGCGATAACCCGTCCATGGCGCGCCTTTATTTCTTGTATATTGCTCATCAGTTTGTCATACAAAGGATTCTTGGTAGCCACGATTACGGCAGGCATTTCTTCGTCTATAAGCGCAATGGGGCCATGCTTCATTTCCGCAGCAGGGTAACCTTCCGCATGTATATAGCTGATTTCTTTGAGTTTCAATGCGCCTTCAAGCGCAACAGGATAATTATAACCACGACCAAGATACAGGAAATTATGGGCATAGGTAAATATTTTTGAAATTTCCTGGATTCGGTCATTTTGCTTTAGTAATAGTTCTTGTTTGGTTGGAATCTCATGAAGTCCTTGCACAAGCCGAACATAATCTTCATTTTTTATAGTTCCCCGAGCTTTCCCAAGAGCGAGAGAGAGCATTGTCAGCACAACAACTTGCCCTGTAAAGGCTTTAGTAGAAGCAACACCTATTTCTGGTCCGACATGGATGTAAGAACCTGTATCAGTAGCGCGTGCAATAGATGAGCCAATCGTATTACAGATTCCGTAAATAAATGCTCCATGCTGTTTGGCAAGTTCCACGGCAGCCAATGTATCAGCAGTTTCTCCTGACTGAGAGATGGCAATCACCACATCCCGAGAATCAATGACAGGATTGCTATAGCGGAACTCAGATGCATATTCCACTTCTGACGGTATTTGGCAGATACATTCAAACAATTGTTTACCTATCAACCCTGCATGCCAACTTGTGCCACATCCTACAATAATGATCCGTCGGGCATTGATGAGCTCCTTTTTATAATCAATAACAGCCGAGAGGGTAACATTGTTTACATCAATGTTTACACGTCCACGCATGGAATCTTTAAGACATTCGGGCTGTTCAAAAATTTCCTTTAACATGAAATGCGGATATCCACCTTTTTCTATTTGTCCAAGGTTGAAATCCACAGTTTTGATTTCATGGTTGAATTTTTCATTGTTTATATTAAAAAAATCTACTTTCTTATCCCCTCGTTTGATGACAGCAATATCTTTGTCTTCTAAATACACCACTTTATTAGTGTACTCGATAATAGGAGAAGCATCTGAACCAATGAAAAACTCATCCACCCCAATACCAATGACAAGGGGGCTACTCTTTCGAGCCGCAATAATTTCATTAGGATTATTCCTGTCGAGAAGGGCTATGGCATAAGCACCAATTACTTGTCTCAATGCTATTCTCACCGCTGTCAGCAGATTACACTTTTTCTTGTTTTTTACATATTCTATAAGTTGAACAAGAACCTCTGTATCTGTGTTACTGGTAAAAACAACACCTTTTTTCTGTAAGTTTTCTTTCAGAACCGCATAGTTTTCAATAATACCATTATGAATGATTGCCAAACAACCCGAAGTCGAGACATGAGGGTGGGCATTGGCTGTACTTGGTTCCCCATGGGTCGCCCATCGTGTATGCGCTATGCCAATCGTCCCACTAATGTCTTTATCTCTTACATAGGCTTCCAAGTCCAAAACCTTTCCTTTGGTCTTGTAGATCTTGAGTTCGTTTTTGCTTGTAATAAGAGCCATTCCTGCACTATCATACCCTCTATATTCAAGACGCTTGAGACCATTGATTAGCACTGGATATGCGTCACGCTTACCGAGATAACCTACAATACCACACATAATGTCATCTTTAATTTGAGACGAAAGTCACTTACTTAGAGACTGATGAAAGTATTAGACACAAAAAATGTCAAATATCAATGAGCAATTCTTTTTTTGATATTTGACATTCTTTTCACAATGCTTATTTGATAATATTTAGTTGTTTGAAACTATCCACTAATGCAGAAACACATGTATCAACCTGTTCTTTTGTATGGGTTGCCATCAATGCCACCCGAACCAACGTATCTTGAGGTGCACAAGCTGGAGGAATAACAGGATTGATGAAAATGCCCTTGTCAAAAGCGATTTTAGTTACTTCAAAAGTTTTTCCTGCATCACGAACGTATAATGGTATGATTGGACTTTCCGTTTCACCAATTTCGAATCCTGCTTGCTTAAATTGTTCGAGTGCATATTTTGTTATTTTCCATAAATTTTCCTGTCGTTCAGGTTCAGATTTTATAATATGCAATGCTTCAAGTGCAGCAGCTGTCGCAGCAGGAGTGTTCGATGCAGAGAAAATGTAGGTTCGGGAGTTGTGTCGAAGCCAATTGATAGTATCACTGTCAGCCGCCACAAAGCCACCAATACTTGCAAGAGATTTGGAGAATGTGCCCATGATTAAATCCACATCCTTTGTGACCCCATAATAGTCGCACACACCCCGCCCGTTACGGCCAAAGACTCCCAAGCCATGAGCTTCGTCCACCATGACACTGGCATTATACTTTTCTTTAAGTTCGATAATTTGGGGGAGTTTAGCCAAATCACCCTCCATGGAGAACAATCCATCCGTAACAATCAACTTGATGGCATCTGGACGGCAACGTTTCAATTCGCGTTCCAAATCGTCCATGTCGTTGTGCTTATAATGGAAAAAGGTGGAAACAGAAAGCCGCCGACCATCAACAATGGAAGCATGGTCTCGATCGTCTCCAAGAATATAGTCATTGCGACCTGTTAAGCAGGAGATGACGCCAGAATTCACCGTAAATCCTGTAGAATAAACCAAGGCTTCGTCTTTGCCTACAAAATCAGCTAATTCTTTCTCCAATTGTAAATGAAGATCCAGTGTTCCATTTAGGAAGCGTGATCCTGCGCATCCTGTGCCATATTTCTTTGTGGCATTTACAGCTGCTTCAACAATTCTCTTATCATAAGTCAATCCCATATAAGAATTAGAGCCGAACATGAGTACTTTTTTCCCACTCATTGTCACCTCGGTATCCTGATGACTGTCAATTTCTCTAAAATAAGGATAGATTCCAGCCGCCATATATTTCTGTGGCTCTCTATACTTACTGAATTTTTCTTGCAATAATCCCATAATAACTTAAGATAGTTCTCAAACAAAATCTGTTATGTTGAGAAAATGAAATGTTGCCTTGACCGTCCTATACTTTTATATTAACCGATAGATACAGGACATTCTCAAACATTGTGCAAAGGTAATAAAAAGAGTTTTAATCTTTTTCTCTTTTCTGTAAAAAACAAAACACGGTGGTACAAAAGTCTTCTTAAGTTGTTCTATTTAGCGTACCAACAATAGGGTATTATATAAGCTATAATCATCGAAGTAAAAAATAAACACCTTGGAACAATTAAACATAATGCGCGTTATGTAATTCTCGACGCATTTATTTTTACATCGTGGCAACCGGCAAACTCTTTTCGGGAAAAGAAAAATATCTCTTTAGAAAGCACCGCCACCAAAGCTGCCGCGCTCAAAACCTCCATCGCGGCCACGACGCATATCCCGACGTGCCTCGCTGCTACCAAACACGTTAAAGCGGTAGATGAAATGCGCCATGACATAGGAATTGATGGAATTGTTCTCGGAGTCCGACCGCATTGTGGCCGAAATCGTACGACTGATGTTGCTTCGGTTAGCTAAGATGTCATAAGCCTGTAAGGACAGCGTAGCCTGTTTCTTGGCGAGGAAGCGATAGGAAGCCTGCGCATTCCAAATCAGTTCGTTCGTGTTCATGGACGCAGCACTATAGCCTCTTCGGCTACTCATACTGATATTGGTGGAAAAGGACAGTCCGTTGTCAAGGTTCAAATTACAGAAAGCGCCATAGGAGAAATCATAGGTGTCGCGGTTATTGGTCGGAACAAGACTGGAGCGCGTGCGGTTGTAAGAAATGTTTCCATTGACACCCGCATCGAACAGGTCGCGACGAAGCATCAGCGAGAGACGTTCGCCCAGCGTAGTGCTTCTCACCGAATTTTTCAGCGTCTCGTAGTTCTGATAGATGTAGCCAACGTTGTTGTTGTGCCGCACCGATGCCGTGGTGTTAAGACTGATGTTCTCCAACACGACAGGTGTGACGAATCCGAAGTTTCCCGACACATTCCAGTTGCCGTTGATGTTCTCTGGGCGCGTGATGCGTCCGCCCGTCTCCTCATTGTATTCCGTTCGGTTGCTGATACTGTTCTGCGTCGTCGAGAACTCGAACCGCGCATTGAAGTTCTGCATGGTCGTGGTCACGTAGTTGTTCCAGTCCGCGCTGAGATTGTTGGTGAAGGATGGCTTCAAGTTCGGATTTCCCAAACGGATGTTCAACGGATTGGAGTTATCTGTCATGTTGAACATACTTGTGATTTCGGGCTGCTGCGTATTGCCGCGGTAACGGACGCGCAACGTATGCTGCTTGGAGAAGCGGTAGCGGAAGTTCAGGCTCGGACTGATACGGAAGAAATTGCGCGTTGCAACAGTGTCAAGCCCCATATATTGATACTTCACTTTCTGACGTTGCGGTTCCATGCTGACACCCGCATTCATGTTGATGGAAGATGTCACAAGGCGGAGCTGGACATTAATGTTATGGGTGTAGTTTTCGTTATCTGTATAGCGCGACAAGTCACTGTCAAGAAACTCCGCATAGTTCCAAGGAAGAAAGCCCGCTCCCGTACTTCGGATGGAGTCCACCAAATAATCGATGTCACCCATGTCATAAGCCTTTCCGTCGCTATGGCGCTTCGAATAGTTGTAGCGGTATTCCGTTTGGAGAAACAAGCGTTTTGCAATCAGCGGCTCTGTATAATTGAAGCCTGCCGTGAAGTTTCGGCTGTCGTTGGGTGTCGTTCGGTAGCGGTAGGTCAAATCCGTAGAATCTCCAAACTGGAAATACCGAACGTCGGAAAGAGCGTAATTCTTATTTTCATTGCCTGACACAGATCCATTCATGCGCAGGGAGACATTCCGACCAACGGTGTTCAGCTTGCGGTTCAAAATCAACGAACCTCCAAGCCGATAGTTGTCGGCATCCGAATACGAGTCGCTCATATTATGATTGACCTTGATTCCATCCTCCACCGCATCCAACTGCGACAAAGGATCGGAGATGCGCTCGTCGGCATAGGGGTCGGAGTTGAACGTCGCACTCTCACCGTTTCCCCACGAGCGCGAAGAGCCGATGGTGAAATTCGGGCGGAAATTCATGGTTGTCATCGAATCGATTTTCCATTCTATGCGAAAGTCGGCCGAAACCGAGTGGTTCTTGCTGGTGGACTGGTTGAAACTGTTAGAAAACGAAGTGTTCGTCGTCACGAAGTTCTGCGACGCACTGCGCGTCCACGAATCACTGTTGCGTCCCGAATAGCGTATGTTTCCGCCTATTTCCCAATCGCCGCGCACCAAAGCCATGTTCGCACCTCCCATTCCACTGGTCACCAGTCCGCTGCCACCACGGGTACGGCCGCCAAAGCCCTGAAATCCCTGGTCATTGACATTGTTATAGCTTCCCACCACGCTCATCTGTGTGCCTTCGGAAAATCGGTTCAGCATTCCGCGCTCCGCAAATCGCCCCTCCGTTCCCCCTGCAAGGTCAAGGTTTCCAAACCAACCGCCCTGCATGCCTTTTTTGATGGTGAGGTCGATGACGGTCTCCTCCTCACCGTCGTCAATGCCCGTCATCCGCGCATTGTCCGACTGACGGTCGTAGGCCTTTACCTTTTCTACGATTTCCGTAGGAAGATTCTTCATCGCCATACTCTTGTCATTGCCGAAAAATTCCTTTCCACCAACAAGAATCTTGCTCACCGTCCGCCCATTGAACTTGACGCCACCGTCATCGCTGATTTCGATGCCCGGAATTTTCCTTAACAGCTCCTCCAAAACACTACCCTCCGGGGTCTTGAAGGCATCGGCATTGAAGATGAGCGTGTCTTCCTTCACTTCCATCTGACGAAGCGTACCAGTGACGGTGGCTGCCTGCAACACTTCCGAAGAAGGAGCCAATATCGCCGTACCCGCGTTCATTTCTTTCTGTTTGCCCGCCACCTCTATGCGATGGAAGAAGTTCCGATAACCGATGTACGAGATTTTTATCACATAATTCCCTTCCTGAATATTCTTCAATTCATAATAGCCAAGGCTGTTGGTCACCGCTCCCGCCACCATCGACGTAGAGTCTGTTTTCATCAACTGAACCGTTGCGCGCAGCATGGACTCGCCCGTGTCAGAGTCCATGACGCGCCCCACTACCTTTGTACCGGACTGTGCCAGCGCTGCCACAGCACTGGCGATGCACAAGAATGACAGAAAAAGACGTTTCATATCGCGAAGTTTACTTCTTTTAAGGTTTTTCGTTTATTAGATGTTGTCGCAAGCATTCCGCAGCGGTATGCCGTACATGTTATGATTCAACTTTGCTAAAAAGGTTTAATCGGAAGACACAGACTGCGAGAAAACCATTCGATGGGAATCAACAAACAGATGCCGTGCAATGCGCCGGACTCCCATTCTACGGGAACATGTACTACGTTGTTAAGAATACGGCGGAAGTTTGCGGGCTGCCACCGGCTGGAGCGTTCACACCCCACTGCTGCCAGCCGCTACATCAAACCGGCGGCGCGCTGCGTCAGCAGTCCAGCGACCTCATCGAGGTGCAGGACTGCTGACGCGGCGCGCCGACAGCCGCCCGGCGGAACAGGCGACACACGCCCACGGACAAGCATCGAGGGTCGTGCGGTGGGCATTTCTGCCTCGCACGACCCTCGATGCCTACAAGCGTTTTTGGAGATGCTTGAGCGTGTGGCCACCCCAGTCCCGGTCGCCCACATAGGAAAACCCCCACCGCACATAAAGCCGCTCGGCACGGGGATTGGCGCGATCGACAAGCAGGCCGACGCAAGGAATGCCGCGCGCACGCCCGCGCTGTTCGGCGGCGTCCATGAGCATCCGCGCTATGCCCCGCCCGCGCATGTCGTCCACCACAGCCAGCGAATCGACGTACACCTCCCCTGCCTCCGTCTCGGCCGGCATGCAACTGAAATCGCGTCCAAAACGCGCCAGCACCTCGCTGATGAACGGTCGGCGCAGCCGCAAGAGGTCGCCCCCGTCGTAGCAGACGCAGATGCCCACCACACGCCCGGCCGCATCGGTGGCGCACAGCGTGTTGCGGAAGCTGTACTGCGTGTCCTCGCGCGCCGCCAGCTCTGCCAGCATCGCGACGAACGCGTCGAGCGTGTGGCGCGCACCATGGTAGTGGCGGCAGCATTCCGCGCTCATGGCCTCGGCGACGAGTGCGGCAATCGCCGCCGCGTCCTCCCTCCTGCCGTCGCGCACCTGTATGGGCGCGGCGGCGTCCCGTGTCCCGTTCTTCATCTCCATGTCGTCATGTTCGTTTCACACAAGCGGCGCGCCGCCCTCCTCCCCCACCGGGAAGACTGCCGCGCGCCGCACTTTGTTTGGGCTCGGAGCCCGTTTAGTCGTCAAGCAAAATCTCGAGCATGGCGCACGCCGCCTTGGCCACCGAAGTGCCGGGCCCGAAGATGGCCGCCACGCCCGCCTTGTAGAGGAAGTCGTAGTCCTGCGCCGGAATGACGCCGCCGGCCACCACCATGATGTCCTCGCGCCCCAGCTTCTTCAGCTCCTCGATGAGCTGCGGAATGAGCGTCTTGTGGCCGGCCGCCAGCGACGAGGCGCCCACAGCGTCCACGTCGTTCTCCACGGCTTCGCGCGCCGCCTCGGCCGGTGTCTGGAACAAGGGCCCCATGTCCACGTCGAAGCCGCAGTCGGCGTAGCCCGTGGCCACCACCTTTGCGCCGCGATCGTGGCCGTCCTGCCCCATCTTCGCAATCATGATGCGCGGACGGCGGCCGTTCTTTTGGGCGAACTGCTCGGTGAGCCGGCACGCCTCCTCGAAGGACTTGTCCTTCTTGCTTTCTGATGAATACACGCCTGAAATAGTTCTGATTACCGCTTTGTAACGCCCCACGATGGCCTCGCAGGCATCCGAAATCTCGCCAAGGGTGCAGCGCAAGCCCGCAGCCTTCACCGCCAAGTCAAGCAAGTTGTGCTCGCTCTTCTTTCCCTCGCTGAACTCGCGCACGCACTCCGTGATGTCGGCGAGCGCCTTTTGGCAAGCCGCCTCGTCGCGGTTGGCGCGCAGTTCCTTGAGCGACGCCTCCTGCTGCAAGCGCACCGCCGTGTTGTCCACTTCGAGAATGTCGATGGGGTCTTCGTGCTCCAGCCGGTACTTGTTCGTGCCGACAATGGTCTGCACGCCCGAATCGATGCGCGCCTGTGTGCGCGCGGCCGCCTCCTCGATGCGCATCTTCGGCAGCCCGGTCTCTATGGCCTTGGCCATGCCGCCGAGCCTCTCGATTTCCTGGATATGCTCCCACGCCTTGTGCACGAGCTCGTTCGTCAGCGTCTCAACGTAGTAAGAGCCAGCCCACGGGTCGATTTGCTTGCAAACTTTCGTCTCGTTCTGAATGTAAATCTGCGTGTTGCGCGCGATACGCGCGGAGAAGTCCGTTGGCAGCGCGATTGCCTCGTCCAGGGCGTTCGTGTGCAGCGACTGCGTGTGCCCGAGCACGGCAGCCATGGCCTCGATGCACGTGCGCCCCACGTTGTTGAACGGGTCTTGCTCCGTGAGCGACCACCCCGAAGTCTGCGAGTGGGTGCGGAGCGCCATCGACTTCGGGTTCTTCGCGCCGAACATCTTCGTTATCTTCGCCCAAAGCAGGCGTCCGGCGCGCATCTTCGCAATCTCCATGAAATGGTTCATGCCTATGGCCCAGAAGAACGACAGGCGCGGCGCGAAGGCGTCGATGTCGATGCCGGCATTCACGCCCGTGCGCAGGTAGTCCATGCCGTCGGCGAGCGTGTAGGCCAGCTCGATGTCGGCCGTGGCGCCGGCCTCCTGCATGTGGTAGCCCGAAATGGAGATGGAATTGAACTTCGGCATGAACTTCGACGTGTACTCGAAGATGTCCGCGATGATTTTCATGGAGAACGCGGGAGGATAGATGTACGTGTTGCGCACCATGAACTCCTTGAGGATGTCGTTCTGAATCGTGCCGGCCATCTCCTCCAGCTTCGCGCCTTGCTCCAGCCCGGCGTTGATGTAGAACGCCAGCACCGGGAGCACCGCGCCGTTCATCGTCATCGAAACCGACATCTTGTTGAGCGGGATTCCCGCGAACAGCACCTTCATGTTCTCCAGCGAGCATATCGAGACGCCCGCCTTGCCGACATCGCCCACCACGCGCGCGTTGTCCGGGTCGTAGCCACGGTGCGTCGGGAGGTCGAAAGCCACCGACAGGCCCTTCTGCCCGCTGGCAAGATTGCGGCGGTAGAACGCGTTCGACTCCTCGGCGGTTGAGAAGCCGGCGTACTGGCGGATTGTCCACGGGCGGAACGGGTACATCATCGAATACGGGCCGCGCAGGTAAGGCGGAATGCCCGCGGCGAAGTCCAGGTGCTCCATGCCCTCCAAGTCTTCTTTCGTGTAGACCGGCTGGATGTCGATCTGCTCGGGCGTGCGCCAGCTGGCCGTCACGCCGTTGTCCCTCTGCCACTGCCGGCCGTCCTTTTCGGCGATGCCGGCATAAATGTCTATGTCTTTGAACTGATGTCTCATGGTCTTCTACTTCAGCAGTTTTTCATTGTACGCCCGCAGCGTTTCCAGTTGATTCGCTCTCACGTGGATGTAGTTCTCGATGCCGGCCGCCTTGAGCTCGTCCATGCACGCCGGCGCGCCCGCCACCACGAACATGGCGCGCCCGCCGAGGTACCTGAACGCGGGCACGGCGTACTCGGCGTACTCGTCGTCCGACGAGCAAAGCACGACGATGTCGGCCCCGGCCGCCAGCGCGGCGTCCACGCCCTCCTCCACGGAGTTGAAGCCGAGGTTGTCCACGACCCTGTAGCCCGCACACGCAAGAAAGTTGCATGAGAACTGCGCGCGCGCCTGGCGCATGGCCAGGTTGCCGACGGTGAGCATGAACGCCACCGGCCGGTGCGCCGCGGCCTCGGTCCGGAGGCGGAGCTCCTCGAACTCGCTCGCAAGGCGGCGGCGGTCGAGGCGCGCGATGGGCGCGTCGCCCGCGTCGTGGCCGCATCCGCAGCCGCGCGCCGCGGCGCGCTTGCCGTCGCTCTTCTCCGTGAAGTTGGGGAACTGGTTCGTGCCGAGCAGGAACTCGCGGCGCTTGGCCGCGTCGCCATGGCGCTTCGCGTTCGACGCGTTCACGGCCTCCTGCACCTTGCCCGCCAGTGCCTGCGCGAGGAATCCGCCGTCCTCCTCGACGGAGAGGAACAGCTTCCACGCTTCGCGCGCGATGGCGTCGGTCAGGCGCTCCACGTAGTACGAGCCGCCGCTCACGTCAACGAGCTTGTCGAAGTGCGCCTCCTCCTTCAGCAGCAGCTGCTGGTTCCGGGCGAGCCGCTCGCTGAAGTCGTTCGGAGACTCGTAGGCGCTGTCGAACGGCGTGACCACGATGGACTCCACGTTCGAAAGCGCGGCCGACATCGCCTCCGTCTGCGAGCGGAGGAGGTTCACGTAGCTGTCGAACAGCGTCTGGTTGTACTCCGACGTCACCGCGCACACGTGCATCTTGCAGTCGGCCTCGCGCTCCGGCGCGAACTGCCTCACAATCTGCGCCCACAGCAGCCGCGCCGCGCGGAACTTCGCAATCTCCATGAAGTAGTTCTCGCTCACGCCCATGTTGAACTTGATGCGCCGCGCCGCCTCGCCGGCCGGGACGCCGGCGTCCGTCAGCAGCTGCATGTACTCGCACCCCCAGGCCAGCGCGTAGCCGAGCTCCTGGTAGATGTACGCGCCCGAGTTGCAGAGCGTGCGGCTGTTCACCGCCACGCAGCGGAACTCCGGGAACGGGGCCACCGCGGCCACCATCTCGCCGGCGAGCGACAGCACGGGCGACACGTCCGCCCCGTTGAGCAGAATCTTCTCCACGGGGTCCCAGTCGATGCTCCCCGACACCCGCGACCGGTCGCACCCGCGCCCGTCGAAATAGGCGGCGAGAAGCCGCGCCAGCTCCGGCGAGCGACGCTTGCAGGTGCTGAAGTTCACCTCCACGATGTCGCAGTAGACGCCGTCGAGCAGCGACGCCACCGTGGCGGCGTCCACCATGTCCGACGGCAGGTTGAACCCGAGCGAGTCCACGCCGCGGTTCAGGATGTCCAGCGCCTTGGCGTTGGCCTCCCCCGCGTCCGCCACGTCGATGTCCTGGCGGACGCGCCACAGGTTGTTGTCCGTCCTGTTGCCGCGGACGAAGGGAAACTCGCCCGGCAGCGAGGCGACGGACGGCAGCCCCTCGAGGTCGTCGCGGCGGTAGAACGGCTGCACGCTGAAGCCCTCGCCGGTGCGCCACACCAGCCTTTTCTCGAAGTCCGCGCCCTTCAGGTCCGCGCCGATCTTCTCGAGCCACTGCTCCCGGGTGGGCACCTCGAACTCCGCAAAGAGTCTTTCTCTGTTTGCCATTGTCTGATTGATGATTTAGTGTAAGTAGGATTCCGATACAATGCGCAAAGGTACGCATTTAGCCGCACAAAAGCGCACGGCGCGCCAATATTTGCACGGCGCGCCGCGAAAAACAGCCCTCCGGGGCGGCCCCGTCAGCCTCCCGGCGCGGCGCGGACATACAGCTTGTGCGAGCCGCGGCCGCGCACGCCCAGTCCCGACGCGGGGTCGGCGCGCAGCGCGCGCAGCTCGCGCGCGGCCGCCGTGCGCCCGAGGCCCGTCAGCGCGGCATAGTCGGCCACGCTCATCACGCCGCGCTCGTCCAGCAGCGCCAGCGCGGCGGCCAGCCGCTCGGCCACCGTCGTCGCGGGGCGCCGCACGCGCGACACCCCTCCCGGCACGAGCCGGACGCGGCCGTTCACGGCGCGCACCAGGCGGCGGTCGGCGCGGAACAGCACGTCGCGCACCTCGATGGTGGCGGCGTTGCGGCGCGGCTCCGCGCCCTCCGCCGCGCCCGTCCCCGCCCCCTCCGCCACGCCGAGCGACGCGCGGAACGTGCCAAGCCCGCCCACCGTCACACTGTGGCCCAGCGCCACGAGGTCGGCAACGGCCTTCGACAGCCGCTCCACCACGTTCACCACGTCGCCGCGGCTCACGCCGCCGCCGTCGCGGCACATGTAGTCGAGCAGCCGCTCCGTGTCAAAATTGTCGAACACGCGCATGCGGTAGTAGGCGCGCCGCACCCCCTCGCCACGCAGGTCGTTCATCTCCTGCTTGATGTACTCAGCCATAACGTCTTCTTTAAGCGTCCAAAACTCCTGTCCCCTGCCGGCGGCACACTCCCCCACTCCACGTCCACCAATCCGCCGCAGCGACAGCAAAGCTACTGATTCCCACCGACAAATCCAAATTTCCTCAACGAAAAATCTAAGCCGCCGCACGGAAAAACACCGCCCTCCGCGCCAGAAAGCCCCCGGCGGCGCGGAAAAAAGTCCCCGGCGGCGCACAGAAAAGTCGAGAGCGCGTCGCGATTCCTGCAAATCACGACGTGGTTTACACAAACCGCGACGCGAATCCTGCAAGTCGCGTCGCGATTCGCACCGTCCGCCGCACCAGTACCGACTTTTCGCCGCGCCATCGCCGCTTTCTCCCTGCGCCGGTGTCCGCGCCAGGGCGCAGGGCAAAAAAAATCCCTGCGCGGCGGCAGGGAGCGAGGGGTGCGGAGAAGAAAAGAAGGGCGCGCGGCGCAGCTAATCCTCGGACAGGCGGACGAGGCGGATGCCGAGCAGCGTGCGCTGGCCGCGGGCGTAGTCGGCCAGCGTGCGCGTGTCGGAAATCACGCGGCCGCGGCGCGAGGAGGCGTGCAGGAGGTGGAGGCGGCGGCCGCGCCACACCGCGATGCCGAGGTGGCTGGTGTCCAGCCCGGGACGCGAGGTGACGAGCGCGACGATGTCGCCGTCGCGGACGAAGGGCAGGCTGTCGGGCGGCAGGTGGAGGCGCGACTTCGGCAGGTAGGCCACCTCGCCGCCGTTGCCGTCGCGCTCGATGGCGCGGAGCGCCGGAACGTAGTGCGGGTGGAGCCGCAGCTGGCGGTAGAGGCGCGGGTTCGCCGTCATGTAGCGCAGGGCGACGCGCTGCACGCGCGCCATGCTGTCCGGCACGTCCACGGGGCTGAGGAGGCGCAGCCGGCAGTTGTCGTCGGCCCAGTGGGTGAAGTAGTGCAGCCGCGTCGTGTAGTCGCCCTGCCGCCCCTGCCGGTAGCGGAGGGCGCGGAGGAAGTGGCAGAAGTCGGCGAACGTGCGGCGGCCGTGGCGGTCGCAGAGGCTGAGCGCGGCGACGGTCTCGACGAAGGTGGCGCAGTCGAACTCGCGCGTATTGACGACGAGGCGCTCGCGCGCGCCCCCCTCGAGCGTGTGCGCCGCGTAGGGGCTGCCGAGAAAGAGCGAGCCGAAGTAGAGGGTGCGGGGCACTCCGCCGGGGCGGCCGGCGCACTGCGCGAGCAGCTGCTCCACGCGCGCGCTGTCGGCGGGCTGGAAATCGACCTCCTGCGCGGCGCAGGGGGACGCCCCGGAAAGGGCGGCAAGGAAAAGGAGGAGGCGCGCGCTCATCGCAGCAGGATTTCCCGCAGCGTGTGGCGGCCCACGAAACGGCTCTGGTCCACGTCGCCCCGGATGCCCTGCATTTCGCCGCGCCCGGTGTACTGCCACATGATGTAGTCGTCGTTGCCGTTCAGCTCCGGCTCGACGTCGGTGTAGGCCGCGATGAAGAACGGATAGTCGCGGTAGGCCGCGTTCGCGTGGAAATGCTTGTTGTAGAAGTTCTTGCCCGTGTAGATGATGGGGTTGCGGCCGAACTGCTGCGCGACGAGGCGCAGCAGCTCCTGCAGGCGGGCGTGGAACATGAGCGCGGACGCGCCGCTGGCGACCTCCACGTCGATGACGGGCAGGATGTCCTGCTGCCGCACGTCGACCATGCTCATGAAGTTGCGGAACTGCACCTCGGCCGCCACGCCGGGGCGGAAGAAGTGGTAGGAGCCCACCTTCAGGCCGTTGCGGCGCGCCTCCGAGAGGTTGTAGGCGTAGGTGTCGTCCTGGTAGCTCGCGCCCTCGCTGGCCTTGAGGTACACGTAGCCGGCCTTGGGGGAGCGCGCCACCTGCTGCCAGTCGATGCGCCCCTGGTAGTGGCTCACGTCGATGCCGTGGAGGTGGTTGTCGGCGTAGCCCCTGCCGCCGCCGAGGATGCTGGGCTGCCGGAGCAGGGACGGGTGGCTGTCGGGCTTCGCGTGGCGGGTGACGGGGTCGGGCTCGATGAGGGGAATGGCGGATATGTTGTCGCGCTTGTCCTCGAACCTGGGGCGCTTGCGGCGCGCGTCGGCCGGGACGGCGGCGAGCGCGAAGAGGAGGGCGAGGATGAGCGCGGTGGTGAGCGGGCGTGCCATGGGCGTGGGTTTTGGGCGCAAAAATAGCGTTTTCGGCGCAATTCGGCAACTGTTGGCGCGCAGCGCGGCGTTTTTTAAGGTTTGTTTCAGAAAAAGAAAGCGCCCGGACGGAATGCCCGGACGCTGCGCCTTGGGTGCGGAATGTCCGCCCCCGCTACTTGAGGATGTTGTAGAGGAGCGACGAAATGGAGATGAGGATGCTGACGGAAGTGAACCACAGCGATGTCTCCGTGCCGATGCCTGAGTTCTTCGACTTCGTCTTGTTGGGGGTGACGTACACGATGTCGTTCTGCTGGAGTTGGTAGTAGGGCGAGCTGATGACCGCGGCGTCGTTGAGGTTGAGCTCCACGATCTGCTTCTCGCCGCTGGCGTTCTCGCGGATGACCTTCACGCAGTCGCGCTTTCCGTATATCGTCATGTCGCCCGCCATTGCGAGCGCCTCGAAGATGTTGAGCTTTCCGTTCGTGGCCGTATACACGCCGGCTCTGGTGACTTCGCCCATCACCGTGACCTTGTAGTTGCTCATCTCGATGGTGACGACTGGGCGCGACTTGAGGTAGTGGCCCGTGATGCGGTCGGCGATGTCGTTCTCCAGTTCCGTCTTGGTCATGCCGCCCACTTTGAGCGTGCCGAGCATCGGGAAGTCGATGGTGCCTTCGTTGGACACGATGTACTTGTTGAGGGAGTAGTTGTTGTTCAGCGACCCGGAGCTCCTGTTGGAGGCCGTGGTAGCTGTCGTGAGGTTGAAGATTTGGGAAGCCTCCGGCGCCTCGGGCGACACGACGGTGATGATGAGGATGTCCTTCGGCATGATTTTGGCGTCGTAGAGCGCGTTGGCGGAGGTGAGGTCTGTGACGCTGCTGTTCTGGATGTAGGGCACGTTCTTGTAGGAAGTGCAGCCGGCGAGCGCAAAGGTCGCGAGCAGGGCGAGAAGAATGAGCGGCTTGCTTGTTGTTCTCATGGAGTGGTTCTTTCTTTGGGTAAGACGTCTGGTTTACGTGGCGCGGGACGCGGCGGGCCGTACTCCGCACCGGAAAATTTCTGCAAAGATAAAGGTTTTCCGCACTCGCTCAAAAGAGGCGTTTGAAAAAGTGCAGAGACGGCGACGCGGGACGCCGGCGGAAATGCGCCGGCGTCCCGCGTCGGGAATGTGCCAGTCGGAACGAGGGGCCGCGCTCCGTGCGTCCTATTCGTCGGTGAGCTGCACGGCAAAGCTGCGCGCATTGCCCGCCGGGGTCTTTCCCCACACCCACAGCGTCTGCTCGGTTGAGTTCTGCGCTGCCTTGAATGCGCTTTCCAGGTCGGCCACCGTCTTGATGTTTTGGTTGTTGGCCTTGAGAATGATGAAGTTTTCGGGAACTCCCGCGTCTTTCAGCCGTCCGCTGCTGAGCTTGGACACCTGCACGCCGTAGGAGAGGTTGAGGGACTTCTTCTGCGATTCGGTCAGTTCCTTGAACTCCGCGCCCAGCACTTCCATCTTCTGTGCGACGACGATGTTGGTGTTGCCGTGGGTGTTGCGGAAGGTGACGTTCGCGGTGCGTTCCTTCTTGTCGCGCATGTAGCCGACGACGGCCTTGTCGCCCGGGCTGTACTTCGTTGTGGCTTCCTGAAGTTCGGACATCTTCGTGATGCGTCTTCCGTCCACCGAAACGATGACGTCGCCCTCCTTGATGCCCGCTGCCGCTGCGGTGCCGTCGGCATCCACTTCGCTGACATACACGCCGTCGTTCGTCCCGAAGTCCTTGTCGAACTTGTCGTCTTTCTTCCGCTGCGCGTCGATGTAGTCGTGGAGGTCCGATCCATACACGCCGAGGAGGGCGCGCTGCACGGTTCCGTACGCCTTCAGGTCGCTGACAACTTTCTTCATGATGCTCACGGGAATGGCGAAGCCGTAGCCGGTGAACGAGCCGGTTTGGCTGTAGAGCATCGCGTTGATGCCCACGAGCTCGCCGCGCGCATTGACAAGCGCCCCACCGCTGTTGCCCTTGTTAATCGCCGCGTCGGTCTGGATAAAGGACTCTATGCCGTTGCGGCCGCCCATGTTGCGGGCTTTCGCGCTCACAATGCCGGCAGTGACGGTGGAGGTGAAGTTGAAGGGATTGCCCACGGCGAGCACCCACTCGCCCACCTTGAGCGCGTCGCTGTCGCCGATGGTGATGGCCGGGAGCTCGGTGGCGTCTATTTTCAGCAGGGCGAGGTCGGTCGTCGGGTCGAGCCCGATGACGCGCGCGGTGAACTCGCGGTTGTCGTTGAGCGTAATATTGATTTCATTCGCTTCGGCCACAACGTGGTTGTTGGTGACGATGTAGCCGTCGGCCGACACGATGACGCCGGATCCGGCCGCCTCTTGTTTGGGCGTTTGTACCTGCCGGCGCTGTATGCCGCCTCCGTTGCCGCGCCCGAAAAAGTCGCCGAAAAAGTCCTCGAAGGGGTCTCTGTATTCGATGGTTTTGGTCTCTCCGCCCAACGTCACCTTGATATAGACGACCGCATTGCACGCCTTCTCGGCGGCCTCGGTGAGGTCGACGGGCTGAACGGGCATGGAGGCGTTGGACGCCTTTATCAGAAAGTCGTCCTTTGCCCTGCCCTCGTCTTCCGACGCGATTTGGGCAGACGCGCTCTTGCGCTGCGCCACCGACACGGCGAACGCGCCGGTCAGTCCCGAGACAACCGCAACGGCTGCCATCAAGCCGTAAAGTCTTTTCAATGATTGCTTCATAGAGGTTTGGATTTTGTGTTATGGTTTCTGTTGATATTTCCTGTGCATTGTGCTCCGTCATCCCGCAAGCGTCCTTATAGGACGGCGGACTTCGCCGGAAACCGGCACGCGGAGTTTTGTTAAATTCGGCTCGTTTTTAACTTTTTCGGACACAAAAGTATAGGAAAGTTCAATGCTCGCAAAGTTTTTCACAAAGATTAAACAAAAGGATTTTAGTTGTTTAACATAAGCGGGAAAAGCATTAACAGGCATTAGAAAAGAAGTTGAAAAATTCGCAACCAAGCAGGGACAAAGGGCATGGGAAGCGCACGCCGGCACCTCCGCCAGCGTACAAAAAGGCGGTGCAACGCGCGGGAAAAGTTCCCTGCGCGTTGCACCGCCCAATGACGACAGTGCGCCCCGTCCTTACGAGAGGAAGCCCAAAAGGACACCGGCAGCGACGGCCGAGCCTATCACGCCTGCCACGTTGGGGCCCATGGCGTGCATGAGCAGGTAGTTGTGAGAGTCGGCGCGAAGTCCCTCCTGGTTGGATATGCGCGCGGCCATCGGCACTGCGCTCACGCCGGCGTTGCCAATCAGCGGGTTGATTTTCTTGCTCTCGGGAAGGAACAAGTTGAAGAACTTGACGAAAAGAACGCCGCTGGCCGTCGCAATGATGAAAGCAATCGCGCCCAGAAGGAATATCTTCACCGTGTCGAGCGTGAGGAACTCGCTTGCCTGCGTCGAGCAGCCGACCGTGAGGCCGAGCAGCATGACAATGATGTCGTTGAGCGCGTTGCCCGCCGTCTTCGCAAGGCGCGTGGTCTTGGTACTCTCTTTCAGCAGGTTTCCAAAGAACAGCATGCCGAGCAGCGGCAGACCCGACGGGACGATGAACGTCGTGATGAGCAGCCCGACAATGGGGAACAGGATTCTCTCCGTCTGACTGACCTTGCGCGCGGCCTGCATCTTGATGAGCTTCTCCTTGCGGGTGGTCAGCACGCGCATGATGAACGGCTGAATCACCGGCACCAGCGCCATGTAGCTGTAGGCGCAGACGGCAATCGCTCCCATCAGATTGGGCGAAAGTTTTGACGACAGGAAAATGGCCGTCGGGCCGTCGGCTCCGCCGATGATTGCCACACCAGCCGCCTGGTTCGGATCGAAGCCCATTTCCAGCGCGATGATGTACGCGCCAAAAATTCCGAACTGCGCGGCGGCACCCACAAGCAACAATTTGGGGTTGGCTATCAGCGCCGAAAAGTCGGTCATTGCGCCAATACCCAAGAACACGAGGGGCGGATACCATCCCTGCCGGACGCCCTGGTAGAAGATGTTCAGCACGGAGTTGTCCTCGTAGAGGCCTATCTCAAGGCCCGCGGCTTTGAAGGGAATGTTCCCGAGGATAATGCCGAGGCCAATGGGGATGAGCAGCAGTGGCTCAAAGTCTTTCTTGATGGCAAGCCAGATGAAGAAAGCGCCGACGACAATCATCACCAGATTGGGCCACTCGACGTTGGCAAATCCTGTATATGTGAGGAAGTCGGTGAACTTCTGGGCTATGAAACCACCAAAACCTATACTGTCTAATAACATAAATGCTTCGTTTTCCGCTCTGCGCCCAGCGGCACGTCTCCTCTACGCGGGAAACGCACGGACGACAACACGTCCGCAGCCAAGGCGCGTCGCTTTGGGGTTATTCAATCGTGACCAACACAGCACCCTCCATGACGGTGTCCTCCTTGCTCACGCGGATTTCGGCAATCTTTCCGTCACGCTCGGCGTCGATGTTGTTCTCCATCTTCATCGCCTCGAGCACGACGACGGTCTGGCCTTTCTTTATTTCCTGGCCGACAGCGACCTTTATGTCCTTCACCGTGCCGGGCAGGGGCGCCTTCACAGCCGTCACGCCCTGCGCGACAGCCTCCTGCGCCGCCTTCGGCGACTCGATGGTCTTCACGGGAGCAGCCACGGCGCGGACAACGGGCTTCGGCTGCGGTATGGGCTTCTCCATCTCCACGTCGAACTCAATGCCGTTCACTCTGACCTTGGCGATGTTGTCCTCCACGCCAGTGATTCTCACGTTGTAATCAACGCCCTTGATTTTATAGTTAAATTCCTTCATTTTGCTTGTGGTTTAATTGTTGATGTGTACCGGCGGGGTCTGGCGCAGGACGTGGTCCTTGCTGTCCCACTCCGTCTGATGGTGCTGGATGGTCAGCACTCCGCTCTCCACGTCGTGCATATAGCCCATGTACTCGTAGAGGGCGAGGCCGATGGCCGCAGCGTAGTTCTCCATCTCGATGCCTTTGGTCTCCGTTCCCTCCTTCGCCATCACGACGAGCTTGGCCGCGCTCTCATGAATCTTGCGGATGGACTTCACCCGGTTGAGCATCGAAATGCGGTTGAGAATCCAGCCGAAGACATGGAAGAACACATAGAGGAGAATGAGGCACAAGAACACGATGCCCATGGAGATGATGGTCATCGCGATGCCGTGCGGGTCGCTCTTCTTCCATTCCGCCACCTTGTCGTCCTGCACGCCATTCACTTCGTTGGGCGCGTTGGGAGTGACCATTTCGGGGTTCGCAACCACCCACGAGCAAGAGTCGCCGTCCGCATTGTAGATGCGCGCGTAGGACTCGCCCCGCCCCAGCGTCGCGGGCACAGTGACAGAGTCGAGCAGCGTCACGCCGTTGCCGTCGTAGAGCGCGATGAAGTTCTCCGCACCCGGCTTCAGCCTGAAGTTCACGTGCAGCGTTCCCCGGTTCACGTTGCCGTCGGCGAAGAATGTGATGCGCTGCTTTCCCGTGAGGTTGGTGCGCGCGTCGCCTTTCGGAATCGGCGACATCATGGCGATGCGCTCCGACGCCGACAGGCTTTTGTCGAGGACGGCACGGTTGTTCGTCAGGTGGCAGCTGCGGATGTCGTGCGTCGTGTACGACGTGTTGAAGATTTCAATCCAGCTCGACACCTCGCCGTACTCGTCCCTGTACCCCTCGCCTCCGCAACAGGCGCTGTCGGGGGCGGCGACATAGACCTCGCTGATCTTGAAGTCACGCGCGCCCTGCGCCATCGCCGCAGCCGGGCCGAGCAGGAAGAGAGACAATGCAAATATCTTTTTCATAATCTTTCGGATAGATGCGGCGCGGGAGGCACGCGGCAGGGCGAACGGCCCGCACCGCGCTCCCGCGCCCGGTGCATTTTTACTACAAGGGAATGTTGCCGTGTTTCTTCGCCGGATTCGTCAGAGACTTCGTGGCGAGCTGCTCGAGCGCACGAATGATGCGGAAGCGCGTGTTCCGGGGCTCAATCACATCGTCGATGTAGCCATACTTCGCCGCGTTGTAGGGGTTGGCGAACAGCTTCGTGTACTCCTCCTCCTTCTCTGCGATGAACGCGGCGGCATCCCCGCCAGCCTCTTTCTTCGCCTTCGCCTCCTTGGCGTACAGCACGGCCACAGCGCCCGAGCCGCCCATCACGGCAATCTCGGCCGACGGCCACGCGTAGTTGAGGTCGCCGCGCAGCTGCTTGCAGCTCATCACGATGTGGCTTCCGCCGTACGACTTGCGCAGCGTAATCGTAACCTTCGGCACCGTGGCCTCGCCATAGGCGTAGAGCAGCTTCGCCCCGTGCAGGATGACGGCGTTGTATTCCTGCCCCGTGCCGGGCAGGAATCCCGGCACATCCACGAGCGAGACGATCGGAATGTTGAAAGCGTCGCAGAAGCGGACGAAGCGCGCGCCCTTTCGGCTGGCGTTGCAGTCGAGCACGCCCGCGAACTTCGAGGGCTGATTGGCCACCACGCCCACGGAGCGTCCGTTGAAGCGCGCGAAGCCCACGATGATGTTCTGCGCGAAATGTGGCTGCACCTCGAAGAACTCCGCGTTGTCCGTGACGGCGGCAATCACCTCGTACATGTCGTACGCTTGGTTCGGATTGTCCGGAATGATTTCGTTCAGGCGGTCCTCCATGCGGTCAATCGGGTCGGTGCATTCTGCAATCGGAGTCGTCTCCTGGTTGTTCTGGGGAATGTAGCTCAGCAGTTGCTGAATCATGGCGACGGCCTCTTCCTCCGTGGCCGCCGTGAAGTGCGTGACGCCCGACTTCGTGCTGTGCACGCTCGCGCCGCCCAGGCTCTCCTGGTCCACGTCCTCGCCCGTCACCGTCTTGACGACGGCCGGCCCGGTCAGGAACATGTAGCTCGTGTTCTCCATCATCAGCGTGAAGTCCGTCAGCGCGGGCGAATAGACCGCTCCGCCCGCACACGGGCCGAAGATGCCCGAAATCTGCGGAATCACCCCGCTCGCCAAGATATTCCGCTGGAAGATTTCCGCATACCCCGCGAGTGCGTTGATGCCCTCCTGGATGCGCGCGCCGCCCGAGTCGTTGATGCCGATGACCGGCGCGCCCATCTTCATCGCCATGTCCATCACCTTGCAAATCTTCTGCGCCATGGTTTCGGAAAGCGAGCCGCCGTTCACAGTGAAATCCTGCGCAAACACGTACACAAGGCGGCCGTTGATCGTTCCCGAGCCAACGACAACGCCGTCGCCCAGAAACTGCTTCTTCTCCATTCCGAAGTTGTGGCACCGATGGAGCTTGAACATGTCGAACTCTTCGAAGCTCCCCTCGTCGAGCAGCATCTGGATGCGCTCACGCGCGGTGAATTTGCCCCGCGCGTGCTGTTTGTCGATGGCTTTCTCGCCGCCACCCAGGCGTGCCTTCTGGCGGAGCTCAATCAGCTCCTGTATTCTTTCCGTTTGGTTGCTCATTTTTCCGCGATGCTTAACGTTGCTTGTTCTGGGGCTCGCACAGCTCCGTGAGGATTCCCGCCGTCGACTTGGGGTGGAGGAACGCTATCGACATCTGCTCCGCACCCGCGCGCGGCGCCTTGTCAATCAGGCGGACGCCCTGCGCGTCGCACTGCGCGAGCGCCCCGGCGACGCCGTCCTCCACGGCGAACGCCACGTGGTGGACGCCCCTGCCGCCCTTTTCCAAAAACTTCGCGACGGCGCTCTCCGGGCTCGTGGGCTCCAGCAGCTCCAGCTTCACCTCGCCCACCCGCAGAAAGGCAGTCTTCACTTTCTGGTCCGCAACTTCCTCGACGGCGTAGCACGTCAGGCCGAGCGTCTGTTCAAAATAAGGCAGCACTTCGTCAATGCTCTGAACGGCAATGCCGAGGTGGTCAATACGAGAAATCTTCATACAGATTTTTGAATGAATGTTTGTTATGTTAGATGTTGTTTGGTCGCCAATGCGTGTTCCGCGCAAATTTACGCATTTAGTTTAGTACGGAAAAAGAAACATTGGAAAAAACACGCCTTTCCGCCGCGCGGAACACCCGGGGGCGGCGGCGTGCGGACGAACGCCCGGCAGGGCGCGGCGGAAGGGCGTGCGGCGTGCGGCGCGCGCCCTACTCCACCACGCGGCGGACGAACGCCTCGCCCACGGGCAGGAAGAGCGCGTGGCCGTCGGCGTTGAGGTGCGCCGTGTCGTTCGGCCCCTGGAAGTAGCGGCGGCGGAAGTCGGCGTCGCGCACGCGCACGACGCAGCGCGCGGAGTAGTTGTCGAGCACCGGCACGCCGTTGCGCCGGCACGCCCTCCTGATGGCCTTCACGACGGGGCGGAATCCCGGCCCGTCCACGAACCAGGGCGTCACCCAGGCTACGCGGGCGCGCGGACAGCGCGCGCGAATCCTGCCGATGAGGCACTCGAGCGAGTCGGCGAACATGCGCAGCGAGTCGGCCGACTGCCCCACCTTGCCCGCGTCGTTGTGCCCGGCAATCACCAGCACCACGTCCGCCTCCGGGTCCATCTCGGCGCAGCGCACGAGCATCGACGGCCCGAAGCCCTCGCGCGTGCGGTCGAAGGCCACGCAGCCCCCGTTGCGCCCGTAGTTGTTGTAGGTCATTCCGTGACGCTCGGCGAGCACGGCGTGCCACGCCTCGCCCACGGGGCGGCGGTGGTTGCGCACATAGGAGTCGCCCAGCACGTTGATGGTCTTTCCGCGCAGCGGGTCGCCGCCGGCTGCCTTGTCCGCCGCCGTCTGGGCCGCGCCCGAGCACGCCGCCGCCAGCAGCGCGATGGCCAGAAGTTGTCTTTTCATGGGATTTTCGGTCAATGTGTGCCTAAAAGCAAAGAACTTTGGCACGTGCGTGCCAAAGTTCCCCGTTCTTCGTGAAAGTAGCGCCTACGGGAATCGAACCCGTGTTCCATGCGTGAGAGGCATGTGTCCTAGCCGCTAGACGAAAGCGCCGCGTCGCCACCGATTTTCACTGCGGAAGGAGGGGGATTCGAACCCCCGGTACGATAATCTCGTACGGCAGTTTAGCAAACTGCTGGTTTCAGCCACTCACCCATCCTTCCGGACACAGTTCTGAATCGGTGCATTTTTCAAATGCGGTGCAAAGGTAGCGCTTATACACATACCATGCAAGTGTTTGGGCAAAAACTTTTGCAAAAACCGGGATTCGGACGCGCCGGAAAGACCGCCGCCCCGCACTTCGCGACCCATGATTCCCGCACTTCGCGACCCATAATAATAAGGTAACGCTCGCGCGCGGGCGAAGATGGCGCGCCACCCGTCCGCACCGGCGCCCGAACGCGCGCGCACTGGAAGTTTGGCTGCGGCGCACCCTAAGTTTGGAGACAGTGCGCCCGTCCTAAATTTCCAAGTACTTGGAAAAATATTTCTAAGTACTTGAAAAAATATTTCCAAGTACTTGAAAATATTTTTTCAGTGCGCTCGCGCCAAACTTAGGGTGCGCCGCAGCCAAACTTCCAGCGCGCCGTGGCCCAGCGCGCGGCGCGGCGGAAGCGGGCGGACAATTTGGCGGCATGGCGACTGGGGCGCACCTCCGCGGCGGGAGGGACGTGCAGCCGGGCCGCCGGATCTTCGAACGGAAGGGCTTTTCGACCCGGCCGGAAGAACTTTGCAACCAGGCCGGAAGGATTTTTCAATTCGTCCGGAAGAACTTTGCAACAGGGTTGCATTTCTTTCGGCGTACCTTTGCAGCGGAAAGGACACGCGCACGCATGAAACGCACACTCGCACTCTACATCCTGCTGCTGGCGAACGCCGCCGTGCTGGCGCACGTCGTCGTGCCCCACCACTACCACCACAGCGTGCTTTCCGTGGCGGTGGAGGCTTGGGGCGGACACGCGGAGGACGGCCACCGCTGCACGCACAGCGAGAAGTCGAGCCACCACGGCGAGCGGCCGGAGGCGTGCGCCGTGGGCGACGCCGTGGCGGCGGCCGCCGTCCGGCTGCTGCACGGCGACGACGGCAACGGCGCGGCGTGGGGCTGCGGCGGCCACATCCTGCTTTTCGCCGCCGCGCCGCCGCGCTTCAGCCTTTCCGCCCCATGCGTCCCGCTGCACGGCAGGCCCCACGCCGCCCCGGCACGCCGCGCGCCGCGCGCCTCCGTGCGCGCGACGGGCCTGCGCGCCCCTCCCGCCCGTTGATTTTCACACCCGTCTTGCTTCCGCAGCCGCAAGGCGCGCGACGGCCCGCGCCGCCGCGCTCCGTGCGTGCCGCGCATCATTCCCATTCTGAAAATCGACAAAAACATGAAAACATACGTTATTGGTGCCCTGCTTGCCGCGGCGGCCGCGCTTGCCGGCTGCGGACACGGGGACGACAGGGCGGCCTCCCACGCCGGCGACGGCGCGCACGCGGAGGCCCTGCACCTGACGGCATACACGGACGACTACGAAGTGTATGCCGAGATTGCGCCCCTGGTTGCGGGCGCGAGGGCTGACGTGACCATCCACGTCACCACGCTCAACGACTTCAAGCCGCTCGCCGGGGGACAGGTGGGCGCGGCGCTCACTTGCGGCGGACGCCGGCTGCCGGCGCAGCCGGCGCGCCCCTCGCGCCCCGGCGTCTACACGCTGGCGCTCACGCCGCCGGCGGCGGGCAGCGGCCTCATTGCCGTGGAAATCAGGACGGAGCGCGGACGCGCCGTCGCGACGCTGCCGGCCGTCACCGTCCACAAGGAGAGGGACGAGGCCGCGCGCGCGGCCGAGGCGCTGGAGCCGCACGCCGCCAACGCCGTGGCGTTCGGAAAGGAGACGAGCTGGAGCGTGGACTTCGCCACCGAGGCGTGCCGCGAGGAGCCGTTCGGGGCGGTGGTGCGCGCCATGGCGCGCGTGCAGCCGGCACAGGGCGACGAGCGCATGGTGTGCGCCCGCACCGCCGGCATCGTCACCGCCGTCGGCGGCGTGCTGGCCGAGGGGGCGCGCGTGGCCGCCGGCCAGGCTCTGTTCCGCATCGACACGGAGGGCATGGCCGGCGGCAACCTCGCGGTGCGCCTGCGCGAGGCGGAGGCGGAGGCGCGCGCGGCGCGGGGCGAGCTGGAGCGGAAGCAGGCGCTGGCGCGCGACCGCATCGTGTCGGAAAGCGAGCTGGAGCGGGCGCGCGCGGCGTGCGAGGCTGCCGAGGCGGCCTGCGGCAGCCTGCGCCGCAACTTTGGCGGCGGGCGGCAGACCATCGCCTCCCCCGTGGCGGGGTTCGTGGAGCGCGTGCTCGTCCGCAGCGGCGAATACGTGGCGGAGGGGCAGCCCGTGGTGTGCGTGGCGCAGAACCGCAGCCTGCAGCTCCGCGCCGAAATCGCGCCGAAGTACTACGGCCTGCTGTGCGGCGGGGCCGACGCCGCGGTGCGCGCCAACGACGGCGGCGGCGCGCGCGGCGAGCGGTGGGTGCGCGCGCGGATGGTGTCGTTCGGGCGCGCGGTGGGCGCGGACAGCCCGCTGCTGCCCGTGACGCTGTGCGCCGACAGCGCGGCCGGACTGCTGCCCGGCACGCTGGTGGAGACGTACATCCGGGCGCGCGGCGGCGCGGCGCGCCTGACCGTTCCGCGCACGGCGCTCGTCGAGGAGATGGACAACTACTTCGTGTACGTGCAGCTCACGCCCGAGCTGTTCGAGAAGCGCGAGGTGCGCATCGGCGCCACCGACGGACGGCGGACGGAAATAAAGTCGGGGCTGGCGCAGGGCGAGCGCGTGGTGAGCAGGGGCGCGGTGCTGCTGAAGCTCGCCCAGGGCGCCGGCGCGCTCGACGCGCACGCCGGGCACGCGCACTGACGGAGGGGAGGACTGGCGATGGAATGGATCAACAACCTCATCCGTTTTTCCCTGCGCAACCGCCTGCTCGTGCTGCTGGGCGCGGTGCTGCTCGTCGCAGCCGGCACGTGGTCGTCGCTGAGGATGGACATCGACGTGTTTCCCGACCTGACGGCGCCGACGGTGGTCATCATGGCGGACGCGCGGGGAATGGCAAGTGAAGAAGTGGAGCGTCTGGTGACGTTCCCGATAGAGACCGCCGTGAACGGCGCGACGGGCGTGCGCCGCGTCCGCTCGTCGTCCACCCAGGGCTACTCGTTCGTGTGGGCGGAGTTCGACTGGGGCACGGACATCTTCCGCGCGCGGCAAATCGTGGCCGAGAAGATGTCCGCGCTGGGCGGGGAGCTGCCCGGCGGCGTCACGCCGGTGCTTGCGCCGCAGTCGAGCATCATGGGCGAAATCATGTTCATCGGGCTGCGCGCCGACTCGGTGCCGCCGACGGAGCTGCGCACCATCGCCGACTGGACGGTGAAGCCGGCCATCCTCGCCACGGAGGGCGTGTCGGCGGTGACGAGCGTGGGCGGCGACGTGAAGCAGTACCAGCTGCTGGCCGACCCGCTGCGGATGGAAGCCTACGGCGTGACGCTGGACGACGTGGCCGAGGCGGGCGCCGCGTCCGGTGCGAACTCGGCGGGAGGGGTCGTGCGCGACTACGGCAACGAGTACGCCGTGCGCGGCATGGCGCGCACGGCCGACCTCGACGCGCTGCGCGCCACGCCCGTTGCCGCGCGCCGCGCGCGGCGCGTGACCCTTGGCGACGTGGCCGACGTGCGCGCGGGCAGCGCCGTTCGCACGGGCAGCGCGTCGCAGGACGCCGCGCCGGCGGTCGTCCTGTCCGTGTCGAAGCAGCCGGGGGCGAACACGCTCGACGTGACCGAGGCCGTCGAGCGGAGCCTGGACGGCATCCGGCGGTCGCTGCCAGCGGGCGTGGAGATGGACACGCACATCTTCCGCCAGGCGGACTTCATCGCCTCGGCGGTGCGGAACGTGGGCCGCTCGCTGGTGGAGGGCGCGTTCTTCGCCGTGGTGGTGCTCGTCCTGTTCCTCTCGAGCTGGCGCACGACGCTCATTTCGGTGGCGGCCATCCCGCTGTCGCTGCTCGGCACGTGCGTGGTGCTGCACGTGCTGGGGATGGACGTGAACACGATGACGCTGGGCGGAATGTGCATCGCCATCGGCTCGCTGGTGGACGACGCCATCATCGACGTGGAGAACGTGTACAAGCGGCTGCGCGAGAACCACCGGCTTCCGGCGCAGGAGCGGCGCACGGCCGTGGCGGTGGTGTTCGACGCGTCCAAGGAAATCCGCGCGTCGATTCTGCACGCCACGCTCATCATTGTCGCGGCGTTCGTCCCGCTGTTCTTCCTCACGGGCATGGAGGGACGCATGCTGAAGCCGCTGGGCGTTGCCTACATCGTGTCGCTGGCGATGTCGCTGCTTGTCGCGACGACCGCGACGCCGCTGCTGTGCCGGCTCATGCTGTCGGGCGACGGTTACCTAAGCCGCAACGGGCGCGACGGCTGGCTGGCGCGGACGCTGCGCGCGGGCTATGCGCGGACGCTGCGCTGGACGCTCGGCCACGGGGCGGCCGTGACGGGCGCGACGCTCGCGCTGTTCGTGGCGGCCGTGTGCCTGTTTTTCACGATGGGCAGAAGCTTCCTGCCCGAATTCAACGAAGGCTCGGCCACCATCACCGCGGTGGCGAAGCCCGGCGTGTCGCTCGACGTGGCCGACAGCCTGGGCTTGCAGATGGAGCGCGCGCTGCTCGAAATACCCGAGGTGGTGGGCACTGCGCGGCGCACCGGGCGCGGCGACCTGGACGAGCACTCGCAGTCGCCGAACAGTTCGGAGATAGACGTCCGCTTCGCGCAGCGCGGACGCAGCCGCGACGAGGTGTTCGCCGACATGCGCGCCTGCCTGGCGAAAGTGCCGGGCGTCGCCACCACCATCGGCCAGCCGCTGGGACACCGCATTGACCACATGCTGTCGGGGACACGCGCAAACATCGCCATCAAGATTTACGGTGCGGACCTCGGGCGCCTGTTCATGCTGGGCAACCAGGTGAAAAGCCGCGTCGCGGACATCGACGGACTGGTGGATGTGGGTGTCGAGCAGCAAGTGGAAACGCCGCAGCTTCAGCTACGCGCCGACCGCGCGGCACTGGCCCAGTACGGCATCGGCGTGGACGAATTCAACCGATTTGTCGAAGCGGCGTTCGCCGGGGAGAAAGTGGCGGACATTTACGAGGGGCAGCGCAAGTTCGACCTCGTGGTGCGCCTGGGCGATGACTACACGGGGAGCATCGACGGGGTGCGGAACGCGCTCATCGGCACGGGCGACGGACGGCAGGTGCCGTTGGACGCGGTGTGCGACATCGTATCGACGAGCGGCCCCAGCTCCATAGCGCGCGAGAACGTGCAGCGCAAGCTGGTGGTCTCGGCCAACGTGTCGGGGCGCGACATCGGCAGCGCGGTGGAGGACATACGGCGCGCGGTGGACAAGGACGTCGCGCTGCCCGAGGGCTACCGCATCGAATACGGCGGGCAGTTCGAGAGCGCGCAAAGCGCCTCGCGCACGCTCGCCATCACCGCGGTGCTTGCGCTGGCGGTGATTTTCCTGCTCCTCTACGGCGAATTCAGAAACCTGCCGCTGTCGGCCATCGTGCTGCTCAACCTGCCGTTCGCGCTCATCGGGGGCGTGCTGGCGGTGTTCTTCGCGTCGGGCGTCGTGAGCATTCCTGCCACCATCGGGTTCATCACGCTGTTCGGCATAGCGACGCGCAACGGCATTCTGCTCATCTCGCGCTACCAGCACCTGCGCGCCGAGGGGACGCCGCTGCGCGAGACGATTCTCCAAGGGTCCGCTGACCGGCTGAACCCGATTCTCATGACGGCGCTCACGTCTGCGCTCGCGCTGCTCCCCCTCGTCTTCAACGGCGACAAGGCGGGCAACGAAATACAAAGCCCCATGGCGGTCGTTGTGCTGGGCGGACTGCTGACTTCCACGCTGCTCAACATCTACGTGATGCCCGTGGTGTACGAATGGTTTGTTAACAGAAAGAAAAAATAGAAGATGAAGACCCTACAACCACTGCTGTTCGCCGCCGCGCTGGCGGCCGCCGCGCCGTGCGCCGGGCAGGACGCCTACGCGCCCGTGCTGCGCCAGATTGAGCAGAACAGCACGCAGCTGAAGGCGCTGCGCGAACAGGCGGAAGCCCAAAAGATGGAAAACAGAACGGGGCTCGCGCCCGCCAACCCCGAAGTGGAATTCGGCTACCTGTGGGGCGCGCCGTCGGCCATCGGGCGGCGCAAGGACGTGAGCGTCAGCCAGTCGTTCGACTTCCCCACCGCCTACGCCGAACGCCGGCGGCTGTCGGACGCGCAGGACAGCGGCGTGGAGCAGGCCTACCTGTCGCAACGGATGGAGACGCTGCTGTCGGCAAAAAGGACATGCATCGAACTGGTCTACCACAACGCCCTCGCACAAATCTATGCCGCCCAGCGGAGGAATGCCGAGGACATCGCGGAGGCCTACGAGCGGAAGCTCGCAGCGGGCGACGCCAGCGTGCTGGAATACAACAAGGCGGCGCTGAACAAGGCGGCCACCGAGGCGGAAGCGCAAGGAGTAGAGCTCGAACGGGAGCGGCTGCTGTCGGACTTGGCCGGCATGAACGGCGGAATGCCCGTCGGGCTCGACGCGGCGTCTTTTCCCGCAGCCGACATTCCCGGCGACTTCGACGCGTGGTTCGGTTTGGTGGAGCGCGCGCACCCGGGCTTGCGCTACCTCAGGTCGCAAGTGGATGCCGGGCGGCGGCAAGTGAGAGTGTCGCAAGCCGCGTCGCTGCCCAGGCTCACCGTGGGCTACATGGGAGAGTTCACCCGCGACGAAAAGTATCAAGGCGTGACGCTCGGGGTGTCCATCCCTCTGTGGGAGGACAGGAACAAGGTGAAGCGCGCCAAGGCGGCGGCACGCGCCGCCGAATACGCGGCGGAGGACGCGAAGGTGCGGTACTATTCCCATTTGAAGGGCCTCCACGCCCAGGCGCGCGCCCTGCAGGATACTGCCGTCCGCTACCGGAGCGCGCTCGAGGCGCACAGCAACGAGGATTTGCTCGCCAAGGCGCTGCAAGGCGGAGAGCTCTCGCTGCTCAACTACTTGCAGGAAAAGGACTACTACTTCGCCAGCCAGGAGAAGAAGCTGCGCGCCGAACGTGACTTGGCGCTGGTGCTGGCCGAGCTGTACGCCGCAATGCTGTAGCTCCGCGCCGGAGCAAGTCCGACGCTCAAACCGCCGCCCGACCGAATGGCGCGGGCAGCGTCCGCACAAAAGAATCGGGCCATCCGCGGAGGAACTCTGCGGATGGCCCGATGGCTGTATGCCTGTGCCTTATGTACAGGGCGCGCCACCGAAGGCCGCCACGTGCGCCGCGCGCGACTTTTCCGTCACCTCGAATGCCTCGTCTCGCGCGGCAGCGCCGTCACCTGTCCCTGCACAAAGATGCGCGCGAGGTCGTTCTTGCAGTTCGTGAACACCTGTATGTGTTTCTTGAAACGCCCCGGCATCTTTCCCGTTGCGTCGTAGGTCACCGTGATTTCTCCGGATCCGCCGGGCGAGATGTAGTCTTTGGGATAATCGGCGACGGTGCAGCCACACGCGGTGTGCACATAGTTGATGACGAGTTTTGCCGTTCCGACGTTACGGAACTTGAATACGCATTTTTGTACGGGTTCGCCCATGGAGAATGTCCCGATGTCAATCGTTGTCTGTTCAAACTTGATGACGGGATATTTCTTTTTCGCCTCCGCATTGCCGACAAGGAGCACGGAGAGCAGAAGAAGCGCGATTCTGATGTGTTGCATAGGGCTTTTTGGGTGAATAAACTACACAAAGGTACACGATGTTCGATTATTTTGTCTAACTTTGCAACGATTTTTTTGCAAAAAACTACCTTTTGCAAGTTTTGTCAGTGCCTTGGCGCGAATGGAAAAGCGCATCGTTTTCAAGAACTTGCCGAAAGAGAGTATCGTTTACACCGTAATTTCACACACTTATCACATGGCTGAAACAAAGTATATTTTCGTAACGGGTGGAGTTGCCAGTTCGCTGGGAAAAGGAATCATCTCGTCAAGCATTGGCAAGCTGTTGCAGGCAAGAGGCTACAACATCACGATTCAAAAGTTCGACCCGTACATCAACATAGACCCCGGTACGCTCAACCCTTACGAGCACGGCGAATGCTACGTCACGATTGACGGCCAAGAAACCGACCTCGACTTGGGCCACTACGAGCGTTTCACCGGCATTCAGACGACAAAGGCCAACAACATCACGACGGGACGAATCTACCAAAGCGTCATCGACAAGGAACGTCGCGGCGACTATCTGGGCAAAACCATCCAAGTGGTGCCACACATCACCGACGAGATCAAGCGCAACATGAAGATTCTCGGCCTGAAGGGGAACTTCGATTTCGTCATCACGGAAATAGGCGGAACGGTCGGCGACATCGAGGGCCTGCCGTTTCTCGAAGCCATCCGGCAGCTGAAATGGGAACTGGGGAAGAACGCGGTGTGCGTGCACTTGACGTACGTGCCCTATTTGAGAGCTGCGGGCGAACTCAAGACGAAACCCACCCAGCACTCGGTGAAAGAACTGCAAAGCCTCGGCATCCAGCCGGACATTCTGGTGTTGCGCACCGAACACGAGCTCTCGCAGGGGCTGATGACAAAAGTTGCGAACTTCTGCAACGTGGATAAGGATTGCGTTGTGCAGAGCCTCGATTTGCCAAGCATTTATGAAGTGCCCATCAAGATGCAGGAACAAGGAATGGACACCGCCATCCTGCGCAAACTGAACATGGGAATCGGCGAGACGCCGAGCCTGGGGCCATGGCGCAGTTTCCTTGACCGGAGAAACAAGGCCACGGAAATTGTAAACGTGGCGCTCGTGGGGAAATACGACTTACAAGATGCCTATAAGTCCATTCTGGAGTCACTTTCACAGGCTGGCACTTACAACGACTACAAGGTGAAAACCCATTTCGTCAACTCTGAAAAGCTCATAGAAGACGACGTGGAGGCAAAGCTAAAGGACATGGACGGCGTTGTGATATGCCCTGGATTCGGACAACGCGGTATCGAGGGAAAAATCATCGCAGCCCGCTACTGCCGCGAACACGACGTGCCGACTTTCGGAATATGTCTCGGCATGCAGATGATGGTTATAGAATTTGCCCGCAACGTGCTGGGCTACAAGGACGCCAACAGCCGCGAGATGGACGAGACGACCCCGCATAACGTGATTGACATCATGGAGGAGCAGAAGAACATCACCAACATGGGCGGCACCATGCGTCTTGGCGGTTACAAGTGCCTTGTGAAAAAGGGCTCGAAGACCTACGAGGCTTATCAGTCGGAGCGCATCGTGGAACGCCACCGCCACCGCTACGAGTTCAACAATGACTTCAAGCAAGAATTTGAGGACAAGGGCATGGCCTGTGTGGGACTGAACCCCGACAGCGACCTCGTGGAGATTGTGGAGGTGCCCGCCAACACATGGTACATCGGGACGCAGTTCCACCCCGAATATTCTTCGACCGTACTGAAGCCACACCCCCTCTTCCTGTCTTTCGTGAAAGCCGCGATTGCCAAGAAACAGGGATGTTAAACCAAACACACGACGAACACAACTATGAGACCCGACAAAAACAACATTATCGGATGGTCGCTCATCGCGCTTGTATTCATAGGCTTTATGATTTACAACAACTACACGATGAAAGACCGTGCCCAACAAGCCCAAACGGAACATTTCGCCGACTCCATCGCACAGATAAAGTCGGACAGCATACAGCGTGTGGTGGCAGCGGAAAAGCAGCAGGAAGAAATTGCGCAGACGACAGACTCGGCCAACGCATTCTTCCAAGCAAGGCAAGGCAAGGACGGCACAACCATCATTCAGAACCAACTGCTGAAACTGACCATCGGCAACAAGGGCGGACAATTGGTGCGCGCCGAGTTGCTCGACAAGGCCTACAAGAACCAAGAGGGAGGCAATGTCGTGTTGTTCGACAAGAACGACTCGAAGATGCAATTGGTGTTCGAGGGTAAGAACGACAACATCATCTCCGATGAGTTTTTCTTCACGCCCAAGGACATTCGTCCGAACGCCGTGACCATGACGCTGCCTGTCGGCAATGGCAGCATCGACATCAACTATTCATTGGCGGCGGACTCCTACATCCTCAACATGGAGGTCGTGGCACACAATCTCGGCGGTTTCTTCTCGCCCAAGACGAATTCGTTCGCCATCAATTGGCAGGAGCAGATGCGCCAGCAGGAGAAAGGCTTTTCGTTTGAGAACCGATACAGTACCATCACTTACCGCAGTACGGACGGAGACACCGACGAATTGTCGTCGTCGGGCAGCGACAAGGACGAGGAGGATTTCGACCAGCACATGAAATGGGTGGCGTTCAAGACCCAGTTCTTCAGCCAAATCCTTATCACCGACGACCAATTCAGTGCCGACCGCCTTGCGTCGGTACAACGGAAACACGCAGAGAAAGACCCGTCGAAGACAAAGTACTTGAAGACCTACGAGGCGGCGCTGAACTCCAGCTTCGACCCCACGGGCAAGCATCCGACGAACTTGAAGATGTACATCGGCCCCAACAAATTTTCAACCCTTAAGGAAAACGAGATGCTACTTGGTGAGGACACAAATCTCGACTTGCAAAGCATCGTTTACTTGGGATGGCCTGTCGTTCGCTGGATCAACCGCTTCACGTTCCTCTACCTCTTCGATTTCATGACAGGTTGGGGCATCAACATGGGACTTGTATTGCTGCTCATCACGCTCATCGTGAAAGTTGCGGTGTATCCGCTGATGCGCAAGTCCTACCTTTCATCTGCCAACATGCGCGTGCTGCGTCCGAAAGTGGATGAAATCAACGCGAAATACCCAAAGCCCGAAGATGCGATGAAGAAGCAGCAGGAGACCATGCAACTGTATTCGCAATATGGGGTTTCGCCCATGGGCGGCTGCCTACCGATGCTCATCCAAATGCCAATTTGGATTGCGCTCTTCAACTTCATACCAAATGCCATTGAGCTTCGCGGCCAGTCGTTTCTGTGGGCTGACGACCTTTCCACCTACGATGACGTGATTCGCTGGAACAGCGACATTTGGATGATTGGAGACCACCTCAGCCTCTTCTGCGTGCTTTGGTGCATCTCCACATTCGCCAACACATGGATTTCGATGCGCCAGCAGTCCTACTCGATGTCTCCCGAACAGGAGCAGAGCATGAAAATGATGCGCTGGATGTCCTATCTCATGCCGATTGTTTTCTTCTTTTCCTTCAACAGCTATTCGTCAGGACTGAACTTCTACTACTTCATTTCGGGCCTTATCTCCATCCTCATGATGTGGTATCTGCGCAAGACGACCGACGACACTAAACTCTTGGCAAAACTGGAAGCACGCATGAAAGAGCGCAAGAGCAACCCCAAGAGGACATCGAGCCTCATGGAACGCATGCAGGCAATGGCCACGCAGCAACAGGAGATGCTGAAGAAGCAGCAGGAAGCCGCACAACGGAAAGAGAAGAAGTAAGAAACAGGCAAAAAATCAATGAACAAAAATATTTTTTTCGCCTTCATTGCCGCAGGCTTCATCTCCATGGCAACCAAAGAACTGCCAGCCCAAACATTCATCGGCCGTCAAACACCAAAGATTGAGAACCGCACGCTCACGCCCGAACTGCTTTGGGCTATGGGGCGCATCGGTAGCTACGATGTGTCCCCCGATGGCCGCCACGTAGCCTACAATGTGAGCTACTATAGTGTTGAGGAGAACAAGAGCCATACGGTGATTTATGCTACGACTGTCGTGGATGGGCGAACCGGTGCCACTCCATCCGCAAAACAAGATTCCAGCAAGCCCAAAGCCCAATTGCTGACCACCTCTAAGAGCAGTGAGTTGTCGCCGAAATTTCTTCATGGCAGTAGACACATCACGTATCTCGCCGCTGACAGCAAGGGCGTCATGCAGCTTTGGATGATGAATGCCGACGGAACGGAACGCCGCCAGCTTTCCAACGGAGAGAAAGACATTGAAGACTACGCTTTCTCCCCCAACGCAAAGCGAGTGCTGGTAATCCACAGCGTAAAGGCTGGGGCAAGCACCACCGACCGCCATCCCGACCTACCCAAGGCCACCGGGCGCGTCATCGACGAAGCCATGTTTCGCCATTGGGACGAGTGGACCGACCAAGTGCCGCAACCGTTCATCTATGATTTTGACGGAACAGAACTAAACTCCACCCCTATTCGTATCCTTGGCGACGAGCCTTTCGAGTGCCCCATGAAGCCTTTTGGAGGCATCGAGCAGCTGGATTGGAGTCCGAACAGCCAGCAAGTAGCCTACACTTGCCGCAAGAAAACAGGACGGGAATATGCCATCAGCACCGACTCCGACATTTTTCTCTATGACATCCCGACAGGAACAACGACAAACCTTTGCAAGCCAGCTGACTACCAACCGCCGAAAGACATCGACTTCACACGGTCGCTCAAAGAGCAGCCTGTGAACGCTCCCATCAAAGAAGGAAAAGACTACAACTTAGGTTACGATACAAATCCGAAATTCTCGCCCAATGGCCAGTACATTGCTTGGCAAAGCATGGAGCGCGACGGCTACGAAAGCGACCGAAACCGACTCTGCATCTATGAAGTAGCGACAGGGAAAAAGACCTACGTAACAGAGACGCTCGAAACCAACGTCGATGGCTTTTGCTGGGCGGACGATAACTCAACACTCTACTTCGTGGCCACATGGCATGGGACAACCCACGTTTATGCAACCACGCTGAAAGGAAGCGTACAACAAATCACCGGCGGGCAGTACGATTACACATCCGTCGCCCTCTGCGGACAGCAACTGCTTTGTGGCCGCCAGTCGATGAAAGAATCGCCAGAGCTTTACCTTGTCAATCCCAAAAAACCAGCGAAAAATGAGCGCGACGTGTCCAATGTCGCACAGCTCACCCACGAGAATCAATACTTCCGCGACAACATTGACTGGGGCGACGTACAACCACGCTGGAGCAAAAGCGTCGATGGCAAAGAAATCCTTTCGTGGATGGTTCTTCCACCCCATTTCGACGCCAGCCGCAAATACCCCGCCCTCCTTTTCTGCGAGGGTGGCCCGCAAAGCCCCGTCAGCCAGTTTTGGAGCTACCGATGGAACATGCAGATAATGGCGGCCAACGGCTACATCGTCGTAGCACCCAACCGTCGCGGACTGCCCGGCTTCGGCACGGAGTGGCTGGAAGAAATCAGCACCAACTACACCGGCCGCTGCATGGACGACTACAAGTCGGCCATCGACGACGTAGCGCAACTGCCCTACGTCGATGCAGGCCGGTTAGGATGCGTGGGCGCAAGTTTCGGAGGATTCAGCGTCTATTGGCTGGCCGGCAACCACGACGGACGCTTCAAGTGCTTCATCGCGCACGACGGAATCTACAATCTCGAGCAGCAGTATGCCGAGACCGAGGAAGCGTGGTTCACCAACTGGGACCTTGGCGGCGCGCCATGGCATAAGGACGACCCCGCCATCCAAAGAACTTACGCCAACTCCCCCCACCTATTCATCGAGAAGTGGGACACCCCCATCCTCTGCATCCATGGCGAGAAGGACTACCGCATTGTCTCCTCACAAGCGATGGCGGCATTCAACGCCGCCCGATACCGGGGCGTACCCGCGCAACTTCTCATCTTCCCCGACGAAAACCACTGGGTACTCAAGCCCCAAAACGGAGTGCTTTGGCAACGCACATTCTTCAACTGGCTCGACCGCTGGCTGAAGAAGTGACGCACACAGCCCGACGCGTCCAACCACCCCCATGAACGAAACACTCAGAAAAAGACTCAGCGACTCTGTCGTCCTGCGATGGACAGCCCTCCTCATCGTGTCCGTCACGATGATGACAACCTACTTTTTCACCGATGTCATGTCGCCCTTAGAGCCACTGCTCACGCTCGCCAAAGACCAAGGCGGACTCGGATGGTCGTCGGATGAATACGGGTTCTTTTCGGGCGCATACGGATTCTTCAACGTTTTCCTACTGCTGCTTTTCTTCGGCGGACTCATCCTCGACCTCTTCGGAATACGCATCACGGGCATCGCATCTGCCGTCCTGATGTGCGGCGGGGCATTCGTCAAGTGGTATGCCGTCAGCCACAGTTTCGAAGGCGCGTTGTTCGGCTACCAAATGCAAGTCATTTGGGCCGTCGTCGGTTTCGCCACCTTCGGAGTGGGTGCGGAAATCATCGGCATCACCGTTTCCAAGATTCTCGTCAAATGGTTCGCCGGCCACGAGCTTGCCCTCGCCATGGGCGCGCAGGTGGCGCTCGCGCGCTTCGGTACAGCCGCCGCGCTCAGCTTCTCGCTTCCTTTCGCCAAGGAACACGGGGGCGTGTCCGCCTCCGTCGCACTCGGCACGGTGCTGCTCGGCATCGCCCTCGCCAGCTACCTCGTTTATTGCGTGATGGACAAAAAAGAAGACAACAGAACGGCATCCGCCACACAGGAAAAGGAAGCCGGATTCCACTTTCGCGACCTCGTCACGCTCTTCACAAGCCGAGGATTCTGGTACATCACCCTGCTCTGCCTCATCTTCTACGCCGGCGTGTTTCCCTTCCTGAAGTTCGCCACCAAAATCATGGTCGTCAAGTATGGCGTGGACGAGGGCTTTGCCGGAGCCATTCCGTCGATGCTCCCCTACGGCACCATCGTGCTCACACCGCTGTTCGGCTTCCTCTACGACTGGATCGGCAAGGGCGCGACGCTCATGTTTGTCGGCTCCATACTTCTCACCGCCGTACACATCTTGTTCGCCATCCCCACCCTCACGTCGGTCGGGGCGGCCATCGCGGCCATGGCGGTGCTGGGCGTAGCCTTCGGCCTCGTGCCGTCGGCCATGTGGCCCTCCGTCCCGAAAATCATCCCCATACAGGTTCTCGGAACGGCCTACGCGCTGATTTTCTACATCCAGAACATAGGGCTCTCACTCGTGCCGATACTCATCGGAAAGGTCAACCAAGCCAACACGCTCCCCGACGGCAGCATCGACTACACCCCGACGATGTCCATCTTCGCGGCGTTCGGACTGCTCTCCATCCTCATCGCACTCCTGCTCAAGCGGGAAGACAAGAAGAAGGGCTACGGACTGGAGCTCCCCAACATCAAGCAATAACACAAACCACATCAGAAGCACCAACATGGCAAAATCAGGACACCCCAAAGGCCTCTACCTGCTCTTCGTGACAGAAATGGCCGAGCGCTTCTCGTACTACGGTATGCGCGCGCTCTTCGTTCTCTATCTGGTGGCCGCCTTCTACAACGACGAAGACGCAAGCCAAATCTACGGGTCTTACACAGGACTCGTCTATCTCACCCCGCTCATCGGAGGCTACATCGCCGACCGCTACTGGGGAAACAACCGCTCCATCATCGTCGGCGGACTCGTCATGGCAGTGGGCCAGTTCCTCATGTTCGCTTCGGCTTGCTTCGTCAATCAGAGCATCAGCACCGCCCCCGAGTTGGGCGGCGTCATCGACGCCGGCGTGGACAACAACCTCTCGCGCGTGTTCCTGTTCGCCGGACTGGCCGCACTCATCATCGGCAACGGCTTCTTCAAGCCCAACATCTCGACGATGGTGGGCGACCTCTACGCCCCACAAGACCGCCGCAAGGACTCCGCCTTCACCATCTTCTACATGGGCATCAACACCGGCGCGTTCATCGCCCCCATCGTCTGCGGAAGCCTCTCGCGCAGCGGCAACTGGGCCGACCCCGGAGCGTTCCGGTGGGGATTCCTTTGCGCGGGCGTGTCCATGCTCCTCTCCATCGCCGTGTTCGTCATCGGCAAGCGCAAGTACCTGACGACCCCCGGCGGCATGCCCATCGGGCTCGCACCGGCAAAATCCGAACTCCGACACCTCAAGGACGAGAAGGCGGAGCGCGCCGCCGAGGCCGACGCGGCGGCACACCACCTGACGTTCGAGGCACACCACAAGAACTCGCCCCTCCGCCTGTTGGGATGCCTCGCGGGCGCCGTCGCACTTTTCGCCGCATTCTCGCTCACAGCGAATAACTTCAACGACTACATCTCGGCGGCCATCTATGCCATCGCCATCGCACTGCCCGTCTTCATCATCACCGACCGCGGCCTCACCGGAACGGAGAAGATGCGCATCGGCGTCATCTACATCATCGCCGTGTTCGTCATCTTCTTTTGGTCGGCATTCGAGCAGGCCGGATCGTCGCTCACGCTGTTCGCAGAGAAGCAGTGCGACCGCCACATCGGCTCGTGGGAGATGCCGACATCGTGGTTCCAGTCCGTCAACCCCATCGTCGTGGTCACTTTCGCGCCACTCATGGCACTGCTGTGGGAGACGCTGCTCAAGCGCAACATCAACGTTCCCTCGCCCGTCAAGCAGGCCATCGGACTGGCCCTGCTCTCGCTGGGCTACGTGGTCATCGCCTGCGCAACGAGCGGCCTGAGAGAGGGGGAGAAAGTGTCGATGTGGTGGCTTTTCGCCCTCTACTACATCCACACGCTGGGCGAGCTGTCGCTCTCGCCCATCGGGCTGTCCATGGTCAATAAACTTTCGCCCGCCCGCCTGGCGAGCCTGCTGATGGGCGTCTGGTTCATGTCGAACGCAGCGAGCAACATCCTGGCCGGCAAGCTCGCCACGCTGCTGCCAGGCGCCGGCCAGGCGCCGAAGGCATTCTGCGGCATCCAGATTGCCAATCTCACCGACTTCTTCACGCTCTTCGCCGTCATGGCCGGCGTGGCGGCCGTACTGCTCTTCTGCCTTTGCCCCATGCTGCGGAAGATGATGCGCGGCGTGGAGTGACGCACGCCCGCCCCCTAAAGGCGGCGAAGGCCCGGGAGCGCGTCGCCACACAAGGACTTCCCGGATTGCAGGCCACGGCCCCGGCCGCCTGCAATCCGGGAAGTCTTCTTTTTGCCGCGCGCCGTCCGGCACAAACGATTTCAAGTAGCGTAGTTCCATTCGGGGTTGTTGTTGTCGGGCCGTGGGAAGGCAGCCGGCGCGCCAGGGGGACGGAGCCCCCGCGCCGGCGTGTGCAAAGATTCGTCCTTTTCGGCCCATTCCGTCACCGCGTGGCGGAAAACGAGTAGCGGCCAAGGCAGAAAATCGGCACGGTCACGCCCACGAACATGAGCAGCACGATGAGCCCGCACACGAACCCGTTGTAGCTCAGCTGGTAGAGATAGTGCATGAACTCCGCCTCCGCCGGGTGCTCCACGCACAGCAGGAAGGCCTGCACCGCGCGGTAGGCGTACATGCCCGGTATCATCGGCAGCAGCGCGGGGAACGACATGCTCTCCGCCGGCGTGCGCCAGTGCGACGACGCCGGCACGGACAGCAGCCCGATGACGAGCGCCCCCACCATGCTCGCCCACACGACGGACACGTCCGCCTGCCCCATCAGCAGCGTGCGCGCGCCGTGGCCGGCCGCGGCCAGCGCCGCGCAAGCCGCCGCCGAAGCAAGCGCGGGAAATTCCGCCGCGGCGCACCGCTTTTCCCGCCGCAGTGCGCCGGAAGTTCCGCCACGGTGCGCCGGAAGTTCCGCCGCGGTGCGCTGAGAAAAAATTTCCAAGTACTTGGACGAAAATTTCCAAGTACTTGAAAAAATATTTCCAAGTACTTGGAAATAT
>CAVGCV010000004.1:0-194163 GCA_963627995.1 bacterium
CGCGCCGATGGTACTGCGCCGCAATGCGGGAGAGTAGGTCGCCGCCCTCTTTTTTTCCGGAGCCCCCGGAGCCCCCCGCGCGGGGTCTCCGGGGGCTTTTTTTGTTTTTACTCCCTTACTTACTTCCCTCTTTTCTCTTTACTCTTTCTTCCTCCTTCCTTCCCCTTTTCTTCCCTCCGTTTTCCGCTCCGCGCCCGCCCGCGCTTGGCGGCGCGCGGAAAAAGGGCTAACTTTGTGGCGAAATGAAAAATGCAGTTATGCGAATGTCTGTGACTCCCCCGTCCGCAATCGGAGGGAGTGTGCTGCTCCCCTCCTCGAAGAGCATCAGCAACCGTGTCCTTGTGATGAACGCGCTCGCGGAAGGCGGGTGCGGAATGCCCGAAAACGTGTCGGACTGCGACGACACGCGCGTGATGCTGGAATGGCTGGACAAGCGCCCGGCCGTGGTGGACATAGGGGCGGCAGGAACGGCCATGAGGTTCTCGACGGCCCTGCTTGCCGTCACGGATGGCGAGCACGTGATAACGGGTAACGAGCGTATGCGCCACCGCCCGATAGGCGTGCTGGTCGATGCGCTTCGTTCGCTGGGCGCGTCGGTGGAATACGTGGGCGAGACGGGCTTCCCTCCCTTGCGGATTGTCGGAAACGCCACCCTTGAGGGCGGTACGGTTTCCCTTCCCGGCAACATCAGCTCGCAATACATCTCGGCCCTGCTGATGGTCGCCCCTGCGCTGGCGCGCGGACTGGTGCTGCGGCTCACGGGCGAGATGGTTTCGCGCCCTTATATAGACCTGACGCTCCGCTTGATGGCGGACTATGGCGCGGACGTGGCGTGGGTGGACAGCCGCTCCATACGGGTCGCTCCGAGGATGTATCGTCCGCGTCCGTTTTTTGTGGAAAGCGACTGGAGCGCCGCCTCGTATTGGTACGAAATCGTCGCTTTGTGCGGGATGGATGCGCAGATTGTCTTGCCTGGATTGTACAAGGACAGCTATCAGGGCGACGCCAAGGTCGCCGAATTCTTTGGGCGGCTGGGCGTTCGGACGGACTATGGCGAGCATGGCCGTTTCGACGGCTTCAGCAGCGACATCCCATACGTGCGGCTTACGAACATGGGCAATGCTTGCGAACGCCTGGACTGTGACCTCGTGGATCAGCCCGACTTGGCGCAGACGCTGGTCGTCACCTGCTGCATGATGGGCGTGCCTTTCCGCTTTACGGGCTTGCAGAGCCTGAAGATTAAGGAAACCGACCGGATTGAGGCCCTGTGCCGGGAGTTGGGAAAGCTCGGGCTTGCAATAGGGCAGGAGCGTGGCAGCGTGCTCTATTGGAACGGCGAGCGGACGGACGCCGGTTCGGACGTGGCCATCGACACCTACGAGGATCACCGGATGGCGATGGCTTTCGCGCCCTGCGCCTTGGCACTTGGAGAAATTAAGATCAACAATCCCGGGGTCGTTTCAAAGTCCTATCCGAAGTTCTGGTCGGACTTGCGGGCGCAGGGCTTCGGTCTCACCCCACAACCGTGACCGCCATGCTGACGATGATTCTTGGACTGTGCATCCTCGCGGTGTTCGCTTTGGGCGCAGAATTCATGCACAACCGCTCGCAGCGAAAGGCGCAGGAGCGTGGCGGGGCGACGGAGCAGCCTTCGCTGGCGCAGGTCGAGAGCATGGAGTGCTGCGGACAGCATGAGACCTGCGAGAAGGAAAGCCTGCTGGCGGCTTTGAGCAAGGACGTCGAGTATTACGACGACGAGGAGCTGGACCGCTTCAAAGGCCGGGAGGCGGACGGCTATTCGGCGGAGGAGACGGATGAGTTCCGGGACGTCCTTTATACGATGCGGGATGTGGAGGTGGCCGGATGGGTGCGGAGCCTGCAGCTGCGCGGGGTGGAACTTCCCGACGGCGTGAAGGACGAGGTGCTGTTGATTGTCGGCGAGCGCCGGGGCGGCGATGCGCGGAACGCCTGAGCACGCGCCGTCGCCGGACTCTTTTATTTTTGGATGGTAATGTTGTTCTGGAAAAATAAAAGGGGCGCTTCTTCGTTATTATATAGATGAGAAAGGCGATTGCTGCCATGGGGCTTGTGCTGGCGTTGGTGCTGGTCTTTTCGTGTTCGACGAAGAAGAACACGGGGCTTACGCGCCGTGTGCAGGCGTTCAAGGCCCGCTACAATACGTACTACAACGGACACGTCGCCTACCTTGAGGGCGTGGATGCGCAGCGCAAGGGGAACCGCGACAACTACACGGAGGTGATACCGCTGTTCATGACCGGCAACAAGGCGACGGCCGCACTGGGAAAGGCCAATTTCGACAAGGCGGTGGAGAAGTGCCAGAAGACCATCAAGCAGCACAGCATCACGAAGCGTCCCGAGTGGAACAGCAACAAGCCGAAGACAGCGAAAGACAAGGTTTGGCTCAGCCAGAAGGAATACAACCCGTTCCTCCACAAGGCCTGGTTCCTGCTGGGCGAGGCGCAGTTCCGCAAGGGCGAGTACATGGAGGCGGCGTCCACGTTCGCCTACATGCAGCGCCTGTATTTTTCCAAGCCCGACATCGTGGCCAGGGCGCGCCTGCTGGAGGCCAAGTGCTATGCGGAGCTGGAATGGTTCTACGACGCCGAGGAAATGGTGAGCCGCGCCCGGCGCGACAGCTTCCCGGCCTCGCTCCAGCCGTTGCTCGCCGCCGTCCAGGCCGACTGCCAGATCCGGCAGCAGCGTTACGAAGAGGCCATCCCCAACGTGGAGCAAGCGTTGAGGACGGCGGAAAACTCCTATCAGAAGGCGCGCATGCACTTTCTCTTGGGACAGCTCTATCACCAAGTCGGGCAGAACCGGCAGGCCTACAAGGCTTTTGGCAAGGTGTACGCCAAGAACCCGCCCTACGAGCTGGAGTTCAACGCGCGCATTCAGCAGACGGAGGTCATGTCCTCCGGGCAGAGCCGCCAGATGATTCGCAAGCTGCAGTCAATGGCGCGGAATCCGAAGAACAAGGACTTTCTCGACCAAGTGTATTACGCCATCGGCAACATCTACCTGTCGAAGGGCGACACCACCCGCGCCATCTGGGCGTACAGGGACGGCGTGGAGAAGAGCACGCGCAACGGCTTGGAGAAGGGCGTCGTCTGGCTGCACCTGGGCCAGCTCTACTGGGACACGGAGGACTTCGTGAAGGCCCAGTCCTGCTACGCCGGTGCGCTGGGTCTCTTCGACAAGGAGCGCGCCGACTACCAGCAGATTGACGAGCGCGCCAAGATACTGGAGGACTTGCTCCCCCACGCCACGGCCGTCGAGCTGCAGGACAGCCTGCAGGCGCTGGCGCGCATGGACTCGCTGGAGCGGATGGGCGTCATCCGCCGCATCATCGAGGAAGTGAAGAAAAAAGAGAAGGAGGAAGCCCGCAAGACGGCCGACGCCGCCGGCGCCGGGGCGGCCGCGCAGAGCGGGACGAGCCGCGGCAATGCGGCCGGCGGCGTGCAGGCGCGCGGCCAGCAGGGCGGCGGCTTGTGGTACTTCTACAACCCCGCGTCCGTCGCCGCCGGCAAGGCCGAGTTCCAGCGGAAGTGGGGGCAGCGCGAGCTGGCCGACGACTGGCGGCGCAGCAACAAGACCGTCCTTGGCGATTTCAACGGAGGCGAAACCGCCGAAACGGGCGATTCCATCGAGGAAAACGCCGACACCGTCCAGGCCGACGCGCCGCTCCCGGAGCAAGAGCAGGAGCGCCTGAAACGGGAGCAGGAGTATGCCGGCGACCCGCACCGCCCCGAATTCTACCTGAAGGACATCCCCCTGACCGAGGAGCAGATGGCGGCCTCCAACGCCGTGCTCGTGGAGGGCCTCTACAACGCGGCGGTCATCTACAAGGACCGCATGGAGAACTTCCCGCTCGCGGAGCGCACGTTCCAGCGCGTCCTGATAGGCTTCCCCGGCTACGAGCACACGGACGAAACCTACTACAACCTGTTCCAGCTTTACTCGCGCGTCGGCAACGAGGCCGAGGCGGCCGCCTACCGCGACAAGCTCGTGGCGGAGTTCCCGCAGAACGAGCACGCCGTCCTCGTGGCCGACCCCCAGTTCGAGTACAAGGGACGCTACGGCAGGCAGATAGAGGACTCGCTCTACCGGCAGGCCTACGACGCGTTCCAGGCCTCCGACTACGCCACCGTCATCGCCAACAGCGCCTACACGGCGCGCGAGTACCCCCGGGGCGCGAACCGCGCGCGCTTCATGTTCCTCGAGACGCTGAGCCGCCTGGAGCGGGGCGAGCGCGACCAGTTCCTCGCGTCCATGCGCACCCTCGTGGAGACCTACCCGCAGAGCACGGTCAGCGAGCTGGCCGGCCTCTACGTGAAGGGGCTGAAGGAGGGGCGCATCCTTGCGGGCGGAAAGATGGACATGGGCTCCATCTGGGAACGCCGCGTGGGCGTGAGCCTCGACGCCGACTCGGCCGGGCTCGACACCACCTTCACCGCCGAGCGCAACACGCCCTTCAGCTTCGTCGTCGCCTACGAGCGCGACAGCATCGACGAGAACCAGCTCCTCTACGAGGTGGCGCGCTACAACTTCACCAGCTTCGCCGTGCGCAACTTCGACATCGCCGTCGAGCGCGGCGACGGCATCGACATGCTGCGGGTGAAGCCCTTCCTCAGCTACGACGAGGCCTACGTCTACCTCCACCGCCTCCACAACAACGCCGGCATGGCCTACAAGCTCTCCGGCCTGAAGGCGTTCATCATCTCCGACGCCAACCTCCGCCTCCTCATGCGCGGACGCAGCTTCGCCGACTACTTCCAGTTCTACGACCGCCACTTCGACCGCGTCGGCCACCTCCGCATCGACGAGGACACGCTCGACGAGCCCGCCGAGCTCCCCGCGCAGGAGGAGCTGGAAGACGCGCAGGGCGGGGCGGACGGCGGCGAGTCCGACGCGGAGGAAAACTTCATCTTCTAAACCCCAACCACGCACCATGGCCACCAACGGAACACTGCTTTGGGTGGACGACGAAATCGAACTGCTCAAAGCCCACGTCATCTATCTTGAGAAGCGCGGCTACGAGGTCGCCACCGCCACCAACGGCCAGGACGCCATCGACCTCTGCCGCTCGCAGGCGTTCGACCTCATCTTCCTCGACGAGAACATGCCCGGGCTGAGCGGCCTCGAGACCCTCGCGCGCATCAAGGCCCTGCAGCCCACCGTCCCCGTGGTGATGGTCACGAAGAGCGAGGAGGAGAACATCATGGACCAGGCCATCGGCGGGAAGATGGCCGACTACCTCATCAAGCCCGTCAACCCCAGCCAAATCATCCTCACCCTCAAGAAGCACCTCCACAAGCGCGACATCGAGACCGAGGTGGCCAACACCGGCTACCAGCAGGACTTCGGGCGGCTGGGCATGCGCATCAACGGCGCGCGCACCCTCGACGAGTGGAAGGAGGTCTACAAGTCGCTCGTCTTCTGGGAGCTCGAGCTCGCCGCCACCGACAGCCCCATGACCGAGATGCTGCGGATGCAGAAGTCGGAGGCCAACCTCGGCTTCGCCAAGTTCGTCACCGCCCACTACGCCGACTGGATGGCCCGCCCCGACACCCGCCCCCTCATGAGCCCCGACATCTTCAGGCGCTTCGTCTTCCCCGCCCTCGACGCCGGCGAGCAGGTCTACCTCGTCGTCTTCGACAACCTCCGCTACGACCAGTGGCGCGTGCTCAGCCGCCAGCTGGCCGACGACTTCACCTTCGACGAGCACCTCTACCTCTCCATCCTCCCCACGGCCACGCAGTATGCCCGCAACGCCATCTTCGCCGGCCTCATGCCCAGCCAGATAGCCTCGATGTACCCCGACCTCTGGGTGGACGAGGACGAGGAGGAGGGCAAGAACCTCAACGAGGCCCCGCTCGTGCAGACCCAGCTCGACCGCTTCCGCCGCCGCGAGGCGTTCACCTACTCCAAGCTCAACCACTCGTCCGACACCGAGAGGCTCGTCCACCAGTTCCGACAGCTCTCCACCCGCCAGCTCAACGTCATCGTCGTCAACTTCATCGACATGCTCTCCCACGCCCGCACCGAGTCAACCATGGTGCGCGAGCTGGCCTCCGACGAGAACGCCTACCGCAGCATCACCGCCTCGTGGTTCCGCCACAGCCCCGTGCGCGAGCTCTTCAAGGCGCTCGCCGCCACCTCCGCCCGCGTGGTCATCACCACCGACCACGGCTCCATCCGCGTCAATGCGCCCACCCGCATCGTCGGCGACCGCAACACCAACACCAACCTCCGCTACAAGCTGGGCAAGAACCTCTCCTACAGCGCCAGGGACGTGTTCGTCCTCAAGAACCCCCGCGCGGCCTTCCTGCCCGCCCCCAACCTCTCCACGGCCTACGTGTTCGCGAAGAGCGACGCCTTCTTCGCCTATCCCAACAACTACAACCACTACGTGTCCTACTACCGCAACACGTTCCAGCACGGCGGCATCTCCATGGAGGAGATGCTCGTCCCCGCCGTGACGCTCCAGGGCAAGCGCCGCCGCTGACCGCGCCCCGCCTCCCTTTCCTTTCTCCTCTTTCTTCCCGCCCCTTGCAAGCCGCTGCGGCACAGCGGCTTGCGGCGCTCTGGAAAAACACTGCGGAGCGCCGGGAAAAGCACTGCGGAGAAAAAACTTTTTCTCCGCAGAGGAAGCCCGCGCGCTCCGCGGAGTTTTTTTCCGCGCTCCGCAGTGTTTTTCGGGGACTCCCAACCCGCTGGAAGCCAGGCGTTCGCGCGTACGTCCGGCGGTGGAAGAGAGAATCCGCCACGCCGGCGGGGAGGGGGCGGGCCGCCTCCCCCAGCCCGGCCCCGGATGCCTCCCCCAGCCCCAGGGGCGGCCATTCCGCCGGCCGCTGCCGCCATGCCGTCCGCCGCGCCGGACGCCCCCTCCTAATTGCAATGTGGGATTTGCAATTTTATCCCCCTAATTGCAAAGCGGACTTTACGATTTTTGCCCCTAATTGCAAAGCGGACTTTGCAATCCCCCCCCCCCCCCCCCCCCCGACTTTTTGTGGAAAAATTGTAACAAAAAGCTGGCAAAAACGGCGAAAAGGTAGTTTTATTTGGCGAAAAACGCTTATTTTGCACCGTCTGACTTCGTGGACATGACCGCAAGAGGCCCGCAAGCGGGCATGGAGAAGCGGAAGGAGGATGAGACAAAAGAGGATGAAGAGAAGTGATGAGGGATGAAATGAAAATGAAGAGGTGGGGAAGCGGAAGAAGATAATGGATACCGACGAAGAGGAGTGACGAAGGACAGCTAACAGCCGAAACTGCCAGGGAAACTGCCAGGACAGCCGAAAGAAGAAAGAAACCGAAAGAAAAAAGAAATAAGGAAAGAAAAAGACAAGACGGCCATTGCCTTTACCAATTTACCAAACCTCCCAATTAAAAAACAGACAAGCCTATGAAGACAAACCAACTTGTTGTTGCAAACAAGCGAGCCTACATGCAGCCGCGCACCGGCGTGGCGCAGCCGGAGACGGAAGCCGTCATGACCGCCACCTCGTGGCAGGGCAGCGAGGACGACCCGCGCATCCCCATCATCGAGGGCGACCCCGACGGCGACGGAAAGGGCGCGAAGCGCCGCGGCGGCAGCGACTACGGCCTCTGGGACGAGACGGACAAACTGTGGTAACCCCCTAAAAAAAGAAAGGACAACACGACCATGAAGAAAAGCATCCTTACCCTACTCCTCATGGCGGCGGGCGGCGCGACGGCGCCGGCGCAGCTGACCGCGGTGAGCGACCCGACCATCCTCTACGACACCGAGACGAACGCCGTCCATTTCTCGAGCATGGACATCGCCGAGGCCGCCACCTATTGCGACGGCGGCGGCTACGTCTACATCTACAACGTGGGCGCGCAGAACTTCATCAGCGCGGGCGGCGGCTACGGCGTGCAGGCCGTGCTGACGGACTACGCCATGCGCTTCAAGGTGGAGAGGTCGGCCTCGTACAGCGGGCACTACGTGTTCCAGTCGCGCGTCAAGAACAGCGTCCAGCTGCCCCACCTGGGCAGCTACCTCGGCACGTCGGACCCGTCGTCCGACCCCAAGGTCTACCTCGACCGCAGCACCACGCGCATCACCAACCTCTACAACAACGGCCCCATCTGGGAACCCACGGAGGTCAGCGGGCAAGCGACCATCAACGGCGCCGCCGCCACCCTCCGGGGCTACCGCCTGCGCAACACCTACTCCTACAGCCCCCAGCGCTACCTCTCGCATGACAACGCCACCGGCACGAAGGGCGCGCGGCTGTCCACCTCCATCACCGGCACCGCCGCCGCTGCCGCCACGTGGCGCTTCGTCAAGGACACGGACTTCGAGCAGATGATCGGGGGCCTGGCGCAGGCGGAGACAAGCGTCCCGTGGATCAAGGACGCCGCGTTCACGCGCGACAGCCAGGACGCCACCTACTGGAAGTGGGGCGGCGACAACGCGGCCAACACCGACGGCCACGATACCTCGTCGGAGCCCGCCCACTGGCACCAGCGCACGCAGGACACGTTCATCAACGGCGTGGAGGTCACCGGCATCACCGACGCCGCGGCCACCATCGGCAGCAACGTGACCACCTCGACCGGCGGCATCACCGCCGACGCCTACCGCGCGGCCTACGCGAAGTACTACACGGCCGAAATCTACAACGAGCAGAACAGCCTGACCCAGGAGCTCTCCATCAGCGATGGCGCGACGTACACGATGCCCGTGGGCACGTACAGGATACAGATGCAGGGATTCTACCACGACGGCGACGCCGGCACGACCAACGACGGGGCGGCCTACCTCGTCGTCAAGCGCACCAGCACCAGCGCCGACCCCGCCGTGCAGGCCGGGGAGAACGCCACGTACCGCATCCTGCTCAAGACGATGAGCAGCGAGAGCGGCAACGACATCACCGTGGCGAGCGGCGTGTCGGCCGGCCTCTACTTCGCGGAGAACCCGTCGGCGTACACCAACGCCATCACGTTCCGCATCCGCGAGGAGGGCACGAGGCTGGAGTTCGGCATCGAGACCACGGGCGCGACGGGCTGGACGGTCGCCGCGAACTGGCGGCTGTGGGCCTATGGCGAGAGCAACTACATCGTCGACGAGAACTGGAGCGAGGCCGAGGCGATGCCCTACCAGACGCACAACGCGACGGGCGACACGTGGACGGCCCGCACGACGGAGGCCGTCGACCCCTACGGCGAGATGGGCTTCGACAAGGCCTTCCCCATCGCCTCCACGGTGTACTACCGCCGCACCCTCACCCCCGGGGTGTGGAACCCCATCTGCCTGCCCTTCGCGCTGACGGCGGCCCAAATCCAGACGGCCTTCGGCAACGAGACCCGCGTGAGCCGCTTCAGCGGCCTCGACGCCGACTGCATCACGTTCGTGACGCAGCACATCGCCAACGACGGGATGGAGGCCGGCGTGCCCTACCTCATCTGCCCGGAAGGCACGAAGAACACGGTGCCGGCGATGAGCGAGGGGACGAGCTACTACGTGCCGAAAGGCAACAACATCCGCTACGTGATTGAGAACGCCGACAACACCGACATCTACGCCATCCACGGCGTGGAGAAGACGGCGGCGGCCATGCCGCCCGCGCGGACGGTGACCGCCGGCGACCTCGCGTTCGAGGGCACGTACTTCCGCAAGCCGGTGGGGCTGTCCACCGCCGGGCAGGAGAACTACGTCATCACCAAGGGCCAGATGTACCACCTCACCAACACAGCGGACAAGACGGTGTGGGGCACCTACGCCTACCTCCACATGCCCAAGGACGCGGGCGCGCAGGTGAAGACCCTGTCCGTCGTCGCGCCGGACGGACGCGCCGACGAGGTGACGGCCATCGACGGCATCGTCATCGACGGCGGCGCCGACGCGGCCAACTACGGCATCTTCAGCCTCTCGGGCCAGAAGGTGGGCAAGGGCTCGCTCGGCGACCTGCCCAAGGGCCTCTACATCATGAACGGGCGCAAGTTCCTCGTGAAATAGCCCGCCGGGGGCGCCCCCGCCCCCGGGAACGGACGGACGGGGCGCCGCGCCTCCCGCGCGCCTCCCGCACACACCACCACGCCCCCCTCCGCGCGGGGCGCACCACGGCGGAGCCGGACAGCACGAAGCGTCCGGCTCCGCCTCCGTGTCGGCCACGTCGCCGCGCCGAACTGTTAAAAATCGAAGAAGTCGAAAAAAAAGTGTGCAAAAGTTTTGCATTGTGGGCGCCTCCCTCTATTTTTGTGCAAACTTTAAGTCTATAAGTCTAACTGCCTTTAACTGCCTTTAACTGTCTTTCCCCGCGCGCGTACCTATGCCATGTGTGTCGCGGACGCGCGGCACGGAGCCACGGCGCCCCAGGAAAAGAACACGTACACGGGACGAAGCGATTCCCCTCCCGAATTATTAAAACCCTTTATTATTAACTAACAAATCACTAATCTCATGAAAGAAAAACTACACGTTTTCTTCTCGATGGTGGCCCTGGCGCTTTTTGCCGTCACGGCAAGGGCGCAGGTCACAATCGATGTGGATTTGACGGCGCAGTTCCCGGTCGCCCATACGGCATGGACGGGTGCGTCTGGAATGTGCGCAAGCGCATTCGGGCCGACGGTCACGACCAATGACGGACGTTCGACGCTGCTGTGCGAGAAGTACGAAAATCAGGTCTCCGGACCGGGCACCGTCATGAAATCCACACTGACGGGACTGACAAACGGCACGTACAAAATCGAGCTGTACGGCTCGGCTGCTTTCACGTCGGGACGCGGTTTCGAGTCCGACTTGGTGGAGGGCGACGAGACGGCCGTCTATCTCTATGCGCAATCAGGGGAGAACACTGTAAAGAAGTACATCCCGGCCCACATTGCCACGAAATTCGAGACCGTGGCCACTGTCGTGCTGGATAATGTTGTCGTGACCGACGGAACAATCACCATCGGCATCTACAAGGACAAGGGCCTGACCAACTGGCACATCGTCCAGATTAAGGGCGTTACGGCCGTTGTCGATGCAGCCGAGCTGCTTGCCGCGTCGGTGGCAAAAGCTCAATCCTTTGATTCGAGCACGCTTCCTGCGACGATTGTCAGCGGTTTGCAGTCAGTTGTCAGCGACAACAACAAGGCTTATACAACGGCTGAGGAATACAAGAGCGCCATTGCGGCCATTGATGGCGTCGTGGAAACGGCTGAAATGTACCAGCCGCTGGGCCGTTGCATCAAAGCCGGCCGGGATGTACGGGCCGTCGTCTCCGACGCCGATGCTCTTGCTACGTATGACGCTGCGGTCAAGGACGTTGTCGACGCTTTCGAAGCCGTTAACGTTACCGACTTTGACGCAGCCATCGCAACGATGACAAAAGCAGTCGCCAACCTCCAAAAGGGACAGACCTCCCCCGACTCAGACATGAGTGGCGTGCTGGCTGTTACGCCTTGGACTTGCCCGCAGGGCAACGGCCCCGGCACCTATGCCAGCGACTGCACCGAGACCTACGGCGAGAATGCCTTCCAGGCAGGCAAGGTCATCTATCAGAAGATTGACGGCCTCGCAGCCGGCACCTACGAAGTGAAGTTCCTCGCCGTGGCCAACATGGCATGGAAGTCATTTGCCACGGGCTTCAACATCGCGCAGGTTTATGCCAACACGGCGACCCAGGACATCGAGGTCATCGCCCAGACGGCGTGCACCCCGGCAGACTACGAGCGCATGCTCACAGCCACGGTCGGCCAGGACGGCGTCCTCGAATATGGCATCCAGAACGTCGCCGAGGGCGGCAACTGGTATGTGGTGAAGGCCCTTGCCCTCACGCTCCTCAAGTCGGCCCCGTCGAACCTCAACTTCTCGCAGGGAACGCCTGTCGGCGGCGCTGACGCCGGCATCGTGACCTACGCCAAGGACGCCGCGTCCAACGGCACCACGCTGAGCCAGGCCCAGCCCGTGGCCCGCTGGGACTTCGTCGGCGAGAACGGCGACGGGCGCGCATCCGGCCTCTTCGCCTACGGCTCGGAGAAGTTCCTGGGCAGCGTCGGCTACAATGTGCCGGCCCTGAATCCGGAAGGCAAGGCCGAGGGCAACGCGTTCGGCATCGTGTCCGTGTGGACGGCGTCCACGCAGTACACGCAGCCCGCCACGCTGGCTGCCGGCAAGTATGTCATCACGATGCCCGTCATCAACGTGGTCGGGGCAGAGAAAGCTCCCGAGAAGAGCTGGATGGGCTTCATCGCCGACGACAACACCGAGTACCTGGCTCAAGCCAAGGCTTACCCCGCCGGCAAGTGGACCTACGAGACGGTCAGCTTCGACCTCGACGGGGAGACTTCCGGCAAGCTCTCGATGGGCTTGAAGGCGTTCAACGCGGGTTCGGGCGCTGCTCCCCACTTGTTCGTTGACTGCTTCGACATCCGCACGTTCGAAACCGACGATGCGCGCGACGCTTACCTCGCCACGCTGCCCGCCCTCGAACAGAAGGCCCAGCTCTTCTCCGCCGCCTACGCTGCCGAGATGAAGAGCCGGAACGCAGGCGGTGAGCTGTTCCAGACTCCTGCCGCCGCCGGCGAGGCGCTCGCTGCCGCCGCTGCCACCGCCAGGGAGGCCGCTGCCGCCGCCGACGCCACGCCGGAAAGCATCGCTGCCGCCACCGCCGCCCTGGCCGCCGCTGTGGCCGCATTCGACGCCACTCCCGGCAACGCGCCTGCTGAAGGCGACTACTACCTGTTCCAGCTCGTTGTTCCCGAAGTTGTTGCCGAAGTCATTCCCGATGGCGAGATGGGCGGCGGCACCGTGTCCAACGACGACGGCGGCGTGTACATGAGCCTCGGCGAGGGCGTGACAATACAGCACAAGAGCGAGGCCACGCCGCTCACGTTCGTGCCTGCCGACGTCGAGGGCCAGTACTACCTCATGACCGAGGACGGCAAGTATCTTGGCTACACCGGAGCGAACAACTGGGACATGAGCACCGCGAGTGCGAACAAGTGGGCCTGGACGCTCACCCGCATGGCCAACGGCACTTACACCATCAACAGCCTCAAGGTGCCCGGACGCTTCGTCGGCACGAACGCCGACGCCGTGCTCAGCAACTCCACCGTCTATGGCGACAAGCAGACCTCCAACGGCAACGTCTACTGGATTCTCACGAAGCAGGTGAAGCCCGTCGTGCTGACCGCAACGTTCAACATCGCGTCGGGCACGCAGGAGACCCCCGGTTCGTCGGAAGGCTTCACGCAGGTGGAGGAAGGCACGCTCGTAACTGTTACGATTGCCGCCGAGAACCTGGAGGAGAACGGCTACGACCCCGACAACATCACGGTGAAGGCAGCCATGCTGGCGGCTTCCGCCTTCAACAGCCCGTCGTGGCCGGGGAACGGTGCGAGCCTCGTGACGAAGTCCGACTACGAGCTGCAGCTGGGCGTCAACGAGCTGAACGACATCGTGCTCGGCATGGACTTCCCCTACTTCCAGTCGATTATGCTTACCAACGTAACCCTCACCAATAAGGGCGAGGAAGCCGTTGCCACGCTTCCGACCGCAGCGGTCAGGTTCATCGAAGTCGTTTCCGGGCAGACCGGCCCGAAAGTTGTCTTGACCATTCCGATCACCCACGAAGAGGTTGAGAAGCAACAATATGCTGGCGGTACTGAAACATTCGACATCGAGGCGGTGAAGACGGCGCTTGGCCTGGAAAGCCTCGACAATTGCAGGGCGTTCATCGTCAACGCCGACGGCTCGTACGTAGAGGACCTGGATGATAATGGAACCCCACAATACGACGGATGGCGCAATGCTCAGGGCGATGCCGCAAAGTGGGGCACGGATGACAATGGCGTATGCGTGAAGCTGTCCGATCCTTCGACGGGCATGCTCGACTTCTTCGGCTGCATCAGCGCAACGCACGAAGCCGGCGAAGAAATCAAGGTGAAGTGGGCGATTACGAACAGCGACGTGACGGAAGCCGTCATCCTCGACATCACCTATAAGTTCATTGCGACGCCTGACATTCCTTTCGAAATCGTAGGCGAACAGGACGTGCCTGTTGCTCTGACGGCCGGCAAGAACTACGCAACGGAATACTTGACAAACACTACGTTCGACGTGAACGATGTACTGGCCAAGCTCGGCCTTACCAGCCTTGACAACGTTCCGACTTACATCCTGAACGTGACCACCAACAAGCTCGTTGCGAACACGACCGACGGATGGCGCAACGCCGCCGGCGACGCTACGCCTTGGGGCTCCGGGCTTGCCGGCGGTACGTGCGTGAAGATGCAAGACCCCGCTTCGGGTAAAATCGACTACATCGCAAGCTACGACGGCACGCAGGAGGCCGGCGATACCCGCCTGGCCAAGTGGGCCATCTACGACCCGCAGACCATGAATGCTTACGTCATCAACGTCAAGATTACGTTCGACATCGCAACCGGCATCAACGGCATCGGCGCCGACGGCCGGCTCGCGGCTCCCGCCGACATCTACACGGTGGGCGGCCAGCTCGTGAAGAAGAGCGCAACGAGCGTCGAGGGCCTTGGCAAGGGCGTCTACGTCGTTGGCGGCAAGAAGGTGCTGGTGAAGTAAACCGGCGCCGGACCGACGCGATTTCCAACAAGAACCACATCCATGGCGAAGAGCCCGGCACGCCCCTGTGCCGGGCTCTTTTTGTTCGGGCGTTATTTTGCCGTTGCATGAGAATTGCCTATCTTTGCGAGGCAATACAACACCAACCTCTAAAAGAAAGGAAACGAACATGGAGATTACGGCTGAGAATTTTGAGTCGGTGATGAACTCCGGCAAGCCCGTGGTGCTCGACTTCTGGGCCTCGTGGTGCGGCCCCTGCAAGCGCATCGCGCCCGACATCGAGGCGCTGGCCGAGCAGTATGCCGGCCAGGTGGTCGTGGGCAAGGTGAACGTGGAGGAACAGGACGAACTCGCCTTCAAGTACGGCATCCGCAACATCCCGACGGTGCTCTTCATCAAGGACGGCCGGGTCGTGGACAAGATGGTGGGCGCGTCGGCCAAGTCGGCCTACGAGGACAAGATCAAGTCCCTGCTGTGAGGCGTGCGGCGCAAGGCCGTCCCGACGTGGGAAAGAAAGAGTTGAGAAGTGAAAATCCGCGCGCCACGATGGTTGTCTGGTTTTCACTTTTCTTTTTTTATTGAATGAAAGAAAGGACAGGAACATGGGTATTGACGAAGAGCTTTTGAAGGACGCGGAGGAAGACGCTCGCGAGGTGGAGTTCATCCGCAACTACCTGCCGCAGGAGGTGAAGGAGAAGTTCACGGAGGAGGAAATCTACTATTTCCTCGACGTCATCATCGACTACTACGCGTCGAGCGACGCGTTCGACGGCGAGCCGGATGCCGACGGCTACGTGGAAATCGACCTCGACAAGGTGACCGACCACGTGGTGAGGAAGGCCCGGCAGGAGAAGATGGGCGAGTTCGACCCCGACGACGTGTTCTTCGTCGTCCAGGGCGAGATGGAATACAGCCAGCAGTTCGAGGACGAGGAATAGGGAGATACGGAGCGATGGGAAGACAGGGCCAGTTTCAGGAACAGCGGTTGTCGCAGGTGCAGCGGTTGTCGCCGCAGCAGTACCTGCTGGCGAAGCTGGTGGAGTTGCCCCTCACCGGCCTCGAGCAGCGCGTGCGCGACGAGCTCTACGAGAACGTGGCCCTGACGGAGGGAAAGGACAAGCCCGATGAAATGGACAGGAGCGACGAGCCCGCCACCGATGAGTTCGACCCGCAGGCCGCTGGCGAGGAGGCTGGCGAAGCGCGCGCGGACGAGGCCGACGAGCTCGACTTCAGCGGAAACGAAGAGCTGCCCGTGTTCGCGGGCCGCGCCCAGCACGACACCGACGCCGAGATTCCCATCGGCGACACGCGCTCCTTCATCGAGGACTTGCAGGCGCAAATCGCCGAATACGACGTCACGCCCCACCAGCGCGAGCTCATCGAGTACCTGATAGGCTCGCTCGACGACCGCGGGTTCGTGGAGCGGCCGCTCCGCAACATCGCCGACGACCTGCTCTTCAACCACAACGTGGAGACCGACGAGCGGGAACTGGAGGAGGCGCTCCGCGTCCTCCAGCAGTTCGACCCCACCGGCATCGGCGCGCGCAGCCTGCAGGAGTGCCTCCTGCTACAAATCAACCGCCTGCTGGAGGAGACGGCGGCCGCCGAGGCGGAGGACGCGCCGCGGCTCCAGGCGCTGCGCACCGGGCAGGAAATCGTCGCCCGCCATTTCAGCCTACTGGAGCGGAAGGAAACGGAACGGCTGGCGCGGGCGATGGGCGTCGGCACCGACCGCGTGCGGCAGGCCCTGCTCGCCATCAGCCGCCTCAACCCCCATCCCGGACGCTCGCTCCACGAGGCCGCCGACGACCGCGCGCAGACCATCGTCCCCGATTTCATCGTGGAAACCGACCACGAGAGCAGCATCTCCTTCTCGCTCAACACGGGCGAGATTCCCGCCCTCCGCGTCAGCTCGGAATACCTCCACCAGCTGAAGGCATACCAGGCGAACACGGCAAGGATGAGCCGCTCGGAGCGCGAGGCGTTCGCCTACACGAAGCAAAAGGTGGAGGCCGCGCAGATGTTCATCGCCGCCATCCGCCAGCGGCAGGAGACGCTGACGGCCACGATGGCGGCCATCATCGGCTTCCAGCGCGACTTCTTCCTTTCGCAGGACGACTACAAGCTGCGCCCGCTCCGCCTCGACGACGTGGCGAAAAAGGCGGGCGTCAACATCTCCACCGTCTCGCGCGTCATCAACAGCAAGTATGCCCTGCTCGACGGGACGCTCTATCCGCTCAAGTACTTTTTCCTCCGGGCCAAGGCGAACGCGGCGGGCAAGGAGGTCGTGAAGACCAAGATTTGCCCGCTCCTGCGCGAAATCATCGACACGGAGGACAAGCGGAACCCCCTGTCCGACGAGCAGATTTCGGCGCTGATGCACGAGCGGGGCGAGGCCATCAGCCGGCGGACGGTGGCGAAATATCGCGATGAAATGGGCATTCCTGTCGCAATCCTCCGAAAACAGGTGTGAGCGATGGAGAAACGAATCATACAAGCGTCGCAGGTGCTGTCGCTCCTGTTCTCGCCGTTCTACGCGCCGCTCTGGGCGTTCGTGTGGCTGTTCAGCTTCAGCCGCTTCCAAATCATGACGTGGTCGTACCGCCTCTATATCCTGGCCGTCGTCTTCCTGTTCACGATTCTCGTCCCGCGCCTCACCATCAACCTGTTCCGGCGGCTCAACCAATGGACGCACTGGCAGCTGGGGCACCGCCGCCACCGCCACATGCCTTATGTGCTGACGCTCCTGAGCTACGCCACCTGCCTCGCCATCTTCCTGCAGTCGCAGACGAACATGTTCTTTTGCGGCATCATCATGGCGGCCATCGTCGCCCAGCTGCTCTGCTCCGTCATCAACCTGTGGTGGAAAATCAGCACCCACATGGTGGGCATGGGCGGACTGGTGGGCATGGTGCTGGCGTTCAGCTACACGTTCTTCTTCAACCCCACGTGGCTGCTTTGCGGCCTGTTGATTCTGTCGGGCATGCTCGGCACGAGCCGCATGGTGCTGCGCCAGCACAGCCTCTCGCAGGTGCTGGTCGGCTTTCTTCTGGGCTTCTGCTGCGCCATGCTTTTCCTCATATTCCGCTGGAACTTGTTCGTATAGCATTCGGTAAACAATCAAACAAAACAAAACCAATATGACACCACTCGTTAGCATCATCATGGGCAGCACGTCCGACATGCCTGTGATGGAAAAAGCCGCGAAATTCCTCGATGAAATGGAGGTTCCGTTTGAAATCAACGCGCTTTCCGCCCACCGGACGCCCGATGCCGTCGAGGCGTTTGCCAAGGGCGCGCAGGGGCGCGGTGTCAAGGTCGTGATAGCGGGGGCGGGAATGGCCGCCGCCCTGCCGGGCGTGATTGCCGCCAGCACCACCCTGCCCGTCATTGGCGTCCCCGTCAAGGGCTCGGCCCTCGACGGCGTGGACGCCGTCCTGTCCATGCTGCAGATGCCCCCCGGCATCCCCGTGGCCACCGTCGCCATCAACGGCGCATTGAACGCGGCCGTGCTGGCCGTGCAGATGCTGGCTTTGGGCGACACGGTGCTGGCGCAGAAGCTGGCCGCCTACAAGGCGGGCTTGAAGCGGAAGATTGAGAAAGCCAACGCCGACTTGGCGGAAATCCACTTTAAGTTTAAGACAAATTGATGCTCATGCAGCCTTTCCGTCGGGAGAAAACACCGATGGAATGGCCTCCATTAATTTATGAAGAAGACTTTTCTCCGTCCAGGAAACTGGAACGCACTCTTCAACTACCAGCGTCGTGCGACGGGTGAGGTGAGGATTGGGCAAACGCCCCTTGGCGGCGCAAATCCCGTCCGCGTGCAGTCGATGACCAACACATCGACGATGGACACGGACGGATGCGTGGCGCAGGCGGAGCGGATTGTCGCGGCGGGCGGCGAGTACGTCCGCCTCACGACACAGGGCATTCGCGAGGCCAAGAACTTGCAGGCCATCAGCGAGCGCCTTCGGGCGCACGGCTGCCGTGTCCCTCTCGTGGCCGATGTCCATTTCAACGCCAACGTGGCCGATGAGGCCGCTCTCCATGCCGAGAAGGTGCGTATCAATCCCGGCAATTATGTCGACCCGGCGCGCGTGTTCAAGCATATTGAATACACCGATGCGGAATATGCCGATGAATTGGCGAAAATCGAGCAGAAGTTCGTCCCCTTCCTGCAAATCTGCAAGGCTCGCCACACGGCCATCCGCATTGGGGTGAACCACGGCTCGCTGTCCGACCGCATCATGTCGCGCTACGGCGACACCCCCGAGGGCATGGTGGAGTCGTGCATGGAATTTCTCCGAATATGCGTGCGCGAGGCGTTCACCGACGTTGTGGTTTCCATCAAGGCCAGCAACACGACGGTCATGGTGCGTACCGTCCGCCTTTTGGTCGATGAGATGGAATGCGAGCAGATGGAGTTCCCGCTCCATTTGGGCGTGACCGAGGCTGGCGAGGGAGAGGACGGGCGCATCAAGTCGGCCGTCGGCATCGGCGCGTTGCTGAGCGACGGCTACGGCGACACCATCCGCGTGTCGCTCAGCGAAGCTCCCGAGGCTGAGATGCCCGTGGCCATCGCCCTGCGCGACTACATTCTGCAACGCGAGGGACACACGCTCATCCCGGGCGTTTCGTCCGATGAGTTCGACTATTTCATGCCGTCGCGCCGTCCGACAATCCCCGCCGGGAACATCGGGGGCGACCATGCACCTGTCGTCGTTGCCGACGTGGAGGATTCGCCCCATTCCATCGGGAGTCCTACGCCCGACTATGTCTATTGTCGGCAGCAGCTGCCCCCGGCGCGCCATGCGGGCGTGGGCTACATCGTGGATGCCCCGGCTTGGGACGGTACGCCCGGCACCTATCCGGCGTTCTCGCCCGAGGTGCTCATGTTTGTCGGTGCGTGTCCTGCCCGGCTGAAATTCCTCTTTCTTTCCTATGGAGCGCTGAACGCCGAGGTTCGCGCCTGCCTCCGCGTCCATCCCGAGATTGTGGTGGTGGCGCAGTCGAACCATCAAAACCGCGTGGGCGAGCTGCGCGCGCTCATCCACGAACTGTGGACGGAGCAGCTGAGGAATCCCGTCGTCGTCTATCAGCACTATGCCGACGACGATTTGGCTACGCTTCAGCTCAAGGCCGCTGCCGATATGGGCGCGCTTTGCATCGACCGCCTCGTCGACGGCGTGTATGTCAGCCATTCGAGCCATGCCGCCGCGCTTCAAGGCGAGGGCGTCCGCCTCGGATTCTCCATTTTGCAGGCGGCCCGCTTGCGCACCACCAAGCCCGAGTTCATTTCCTGCCCCGGCTGCGGGCGCACGCTCTACAACCTCGAGGCGACCATCGCCCGCATCAAGTCCGCCATCCTTGCCAAGGCGCAGTCGAATCCGCGTTTCCGAACGCTCAAAATCGGCATTATGGGCTGCATCGTGAACGGCCCTGGCGAGATGGCCGATGCCGACTACGGCTATGTCGGCGCGGGCGTGGGCAAGGTGAGCCTCTACAAACAGAAGCAGTGCGTGGAGCGCAACATCCCCGAGGCCGATGCCGTCGAACGCCTCCTACAGTTCATCGAGCAGGACGTGGCGCGATAGGGGCACGCAGCCGCACCGCTGACCGGACAACACTTGGAGCCGCCGTTCGGGCGGCCACGCAACAATACAGAAACATGGAACAAACGCTTTACATCTACAACACCCTGACCCGCAGGAAGGAAGTGTTCAAGCCGCTGCACGCGCCCCACGTGGGAATGTACGTCTGCGGCCCCACCGTCTACGGCGACGCCCACCTGGGCCATGCGCGCCCGGCCATTACGTTCGATATCGTGTTCCGCTACCTCCGCCACCTCGGCTACAAGGTGCGCTACGTGCGCAACATCACAGACGTGGGCCATTTGGAGCACGATGCCGACGAGGGCGAGGACAAGATTGCCAAGAAGGCGCGCCTTGAGGAGCTGGAGCCGATGGAGGTGGCTCAGTACTATGCCAACCGCTACCATGAGGCGATGGACGCGCTCAACGTGCTGCCGCCGAGCATCGAGCCGCACGCCACGGGCCACATTATCGAGCAAATCCAGCTCGTCGGGGAAATTCTTGCCAACGGCTTTGCCTACGAGAGCAACGGCTCCGTTTATTTCGACGTTGAGAAGTACAACAAGGCGCACCGCTATGGCGTGCTGTCCGGGCGCAACCTCGACGACATCATCAACAACAGCCGCGAGCTGGCCGGCGTGGGCGAGAAACGCAACCAGGCCGATTTCGCCCTGTGGAAGAAGGCGCAGCCCGAGCACATCATGCGCTGGCCGAGCCCGTGGAGCGACGGATTCCCCGGCTGGCACTGCGAGTGCACGGCCATGGGACGCAAGTACCTCGGCAGCCACTTCGACATCCACGGGGGTGGCATGGACCTCGTGTTCCCCCACCACGAGTGCGAGATTGCGCAGGCCGTGGCCAGCCAGGGCGACGAGATGGTGCGCTACTGGATTCACAACAACATGATTACCATCAACGGCCAGAAGATGGGCAAGAGCCTCGGCAACTTCATCACGCTGCCCGAGTTCTTCAGCGGCAGCCACGAGAAGCTGGAGCGCGCCTACGCCCCCATGACCATCCGCTTCTTCATCCTGCAAGCGCACTACCGCTCCACTGTCGATTTCAGCAACGACGCACTGCAAGCCGCCGAAAAGGGGCTGGAGCGGCTCATGGACGCCCACGGCCTGTTGCTGCGGCTTGCGGCCGAGGGCGGCGTGGCATCCGGCGCGGGCGAGGCCGTAGGAAAGGCCTATGTCGATGGTCTCCGCACGAAATGCTACGAGGCGATGAACGATGATTTCGCTACGCCGAACGTCATCAGCCACCTGTTCGACACTGCGCGCGTAGCCAATCTCGTCGCCGATCGAAAAATGTCCATTTCATCGGAAGTCCTCCGCGAACTCATCGACGTTTTCGAACTCTTCGCATTCGACATCCTCGGACTTCGCCGTTCGGCTGCCGGTGGTGGCGGCGAGGCGCGTGAAGAAGCCTTCGGCAAGGTGGTGGATATGCTGCTCGAACAGCGCATGAAGGCGAAAGCCAACAAGGACTGGGCAACGAGCGACCTCATCCGCGACCGCCTCGCGTCCCTCGGTTTCGAGGTCAAGGACACGAAGGACGGATTCGCGTGGAAACTCAACAGGTAAAGCCCCAAGTCATGGAAAAGCTGAAACGTCTGCTGCTGTGCCTCTCGCTCCTGTTTTGCACCCTCTGCTTCGGCGCGAGCGTGTGGATGGCGCACGTGCTGGGCGACACCGCGTCGTGGTCGATGGCCGTCATCCTCTTCTGCTCTGTCGTCTGGCTGGGCATCAACGTGTGGAAAATGTTCCGAGGCGGCGAGGACTGAACCTGCCGGCACCGTCCGCGGCAAGGGCGTTTGCCGCTTGCCGCGCTTAGATAAGGAAGGAGGCTCTCATGTGTGGCGAGGGCCTCCTTCTTTCGTGCAGGCCGCGCCGTATAGGTCACCCGCCACGCTTGTTGATTTTGTACTCGACGCTCTTGTGGCTGTTGAGGAAGTCGATGAACTCGCGCCCGACGCGGATGCGGTAGTTGCGCGCAAGGAGGTTGGCGCGCATTCCCTTTGCGTCGTGAACGCTGACGTAGAGGCGCGCGCCGGCCGCCTCGGAGGAGGCGTGGCGCGTCTCGACCCCGCACTTGCGCACCACGTCGGCCAAGTCTTCCACGAGGGAGAGAGAGAGGATGTCGATGGGGATGCAGAGGGAGACGGACTCCACGAGCGAATCCTTCACGTCGGACAGCAAGTCCACGCTGTCGAGCACCACCTCGCGCTCGTTGGGCTGGAACTTGCGGGACTGCATGTGGGCGCGGACGAAAATCGGAGTACCCTCAACGAACATGTGCTGGAACTTCATCCAGTTCTCGCCGAAGAGGGCGAGCTCGCCCGCCCCGTTGAAGTCCTCCATCCTGACAATGCCATAGGGATTCCCCTTTTTCGTCACGCCCCGGCGGACGGAGGTGACGATGCCCCCGAAGGTGAGGGCGTCCATGCCCGCAAGGTTGTCCTTGTCGTCGAAGGAGGGCATGGCGACGGAACATACGTGGTTGAGGACGACGGAGTACTCGTCGAGAGGATGGGCGGAGAGGTAGATGCCGACGAGCTCGCGCTCGCGGTTCAGCCGCTCCATGTCGCTCCATGCCTCGATGGAGGTCGGCGGCGCGGGGTGCGTGGTGGCCACTTCCATGCCCATGTCGCCGAAAAGGGAGTTGGCCGCCGCCTGCTTGTCGGCCTGGAAGCGGGTTCCGTAGCGGACCAGCACCTCGACGAACGTGTCGTGGGCGGAGGGCGAGACGCGCGCGAAGTATGCCTCGCGCGGGATGTCGGCGAAGCAGTCGAACGCGCCGGCCAGCACGAGGTTCTCCACGGTCTTTCGGTTGCAGGCGCTGAGATTGACGCGCTCGAAGAAGTCGTACACCGTTTTGTAAGGGCCGTGCGCCTCGCGCTCGCGGATGACCTCGGTGACGCCGGCCTCGCTCACGCCCTTGATGGCGGCGAGGCCGAATCGGATGTCGCCGCGCATGTTGACGGCAAACTTGAGGCGGCTCTCGTTGACGTCGGGCCCGAGCGTGTTGATGTCCATTGACTTGCACTCGTCCATCAGCTTGCGTATCTCGGTGATGTTGGAGAGGTTGCGGCTCATCACGCCGGCCATGTAGTGGGCGGGGTAGTTCGCCTTGAGGTAGGCCGTCTGGTAGGCCACCCACGAGTAGCAGGTGGCATGGCTCTTGTTGAAGGCGTAGGAGGCGAACTTCTCCCAGTCGGCCCAAATCTTCTCCAGCACCTTGGGGTCGTGCCCGTTCTTGCGGCCGCCCTCGATGAACTTGGGCTTCATGGCGTCGACGATGGTCTTCTTCTTCTTGCCCATCGCCTTGCGCAGCGCGTCGCTCTCGCCGCGCGTGAAGCCGGCCAGCAGGCGCGAGAGGAGCATCACCTGCTCCTGGTAGACGGTGATGCCGTAGGTGTCCTTGAGGTACTTCTCCATCACGGGGATGTCGTACTCTATCTTCTTCCGCCCCTGCTTCCGGTCGATGAAGTCGGGGATGTAGTCCATGGGCCCCGGGCGGTAGAGGGCGTTCATGGCGATGAGGTCCTCGAACACGGAGGGCTGGAGCTCGCGCAGGTACTTCTGCATTCCCGACGACTCGAACTGGAACGTGCCGATGGTGCGCCCGTCGCAGTAGAGCTGGTAGGTGGCGGGGTCGTCGATGCTGATGTTGTCGACGTCCACCTCAACGCCAAGGCCCTCGCGGATGTTCTCCACCGCCTCCTTGAGGATGGAGAGGGTCTTCAGCCCGAGGAAGTCCATCTTGATGAGGCCCGTCTCCTCGATGACGTGCCCGTCGTACTGCGTGCAGCGCAGCTTCTCGCCCGTGTCCTTGTCGTCGGCCGTGCTGATCGGCACCCACTCGCTGATGTCGTCGCGGCAGATGATGGTGCCGCAGGCGTGGACGCCCGTGTTGCGCACGTTGTTCTCCAGCATTTGGGCGTAGCGGATGGTGTCGCGCAGGAGCGGGTCGGGCGAGGTGGCCGCGTCCTGCAGCTCCTTCACACACTTGATGGCGTTGGGGAGGTTCATCTTCATCCCGTCGGGCAGGCGGTCGGGGATGGCCTTGCACAGGGCGTTGGACACGCTGATGGGCAGCTTCTGCACGCGCGCCACGTCCTTGATGGCGAGCTTCGTGGCCATCGTGCCGTAGGTGATGATGTGCGCCACCTTTTCCGCGCCGTATTTGTCGGTCACCCACTGCAGCACCTTGCCGCGCCCGTCGTCGTCGAAGTCCACGTCGATATCGGGCAGGGAGATGCGGTCGGGGTTGAGGAAGCGCTCGAACAGGAGGTCGTACTTCACGGGGTCTATCCTCGTGATGCCGAGGCAGTAGGCCACGACGGAGCCGGCGGCCGAGCCGCGCCCCGGCCCCACCCACACGCCGAGCTGCTTGCGCGCGGCGTTGATGTAGTCCTGCACGATGAGGAAGTAGCCGGGAAACCCCATCGTCTTCATGATGTGCAGCTCGAACTTGATTTGCTCGGCCACGTTCTCGGGCAGGGGGTCGCCGTAGAGGGGCTTCGCGCCCTCGTAGGCCAGCTTGGCCAGGTAGTCGGCCTCGAACTTGATGCGGTAGAGCTTGTCATAGCCGCCCAGCCGCTCTATCTTCTTGCGCCCCTCCTCCTCGCTCATGACGACGCGCCCGTTCTCGTCGCGCGTAAACTCGTCGAAGAGCTCCCGCTCCGTCAGCCGGGCGCGGTAGTCCTCCTCTGTCCCGAAGTCGGCGGGGATGGCGAAGTTGGGCATGATGGGGGCGTGGTCGATGCTGTAGGTCTCCACCTTGCCGAGCACGTCGATGGTGTTGGCCAGCGCCTCCGGCACGTCGGCGAACACGTCGTTCATCTCCTCGCGCGTCTTGAACCACTCCTGCTTGCTGTACAGCAGGCGGTTGGGGTCGTCGAGGTCGCGCCCCGTGGAGAGGCATATCAGCCGGTCGTGCGCCTCGGCGTTGTCCTTGTCGACGAAGTGCACGTCGTTGGTGCAGACGAGCTTGACGCCGTACTTGCGCGCGAGGTCGATGATGACGCTGTTGCACGCCTGCTGCAGCTGGTAGGTCTCGCGGTTGGCGTGCTGCGTGGGGCTGTCCACCTTGTGCCGCTGTAGCTCCAGGTAGTAGTCGTCGCCAAACAGGTTCTTGAACCAGCGCACGGCCTCCTCGGCCTTCTCCGTCTGCCCCCGCCGGATGTGCCAGGGCACCTCGCCGGCAATGCACGCCGAGCAGGCGATGATGCCCTCGTGGTACTTCTCCAGCTCGGCGTGGTCGGTGCGCGGGCGGTGGTAGAACCCGTCGGTCCATGCGTGGCTGACGAGCTTGACGAGGTTGTGGTAGCCCGTCAGGTTCTTGGCCAGCAGGATGAGGTGCCAGCCGCTGGCGTCGAGCTTGGTCTCCTTGAGGGCCATCGAGCGGCGCGCGCAGTACATCTCGCAGCCGAAGATGGGCTTGAAGTCGAGCCTGGCCCTCGCCTTGCGGAGCGCCCCCTCGGCCTCGGCCAGCACCTGCGCGTCCGTCTTGCCCTCGCAGGGCGCGCCGTCCTTGCCGCCGGGGCGGACGAACGTGCCGTCCCTGATGGCGGCGATGCGCTGCTCGGCCTCCTTGGCGGCCTTGGCGCTGTCGCCCTTGACTTGGTTCACATAGTTGAACAGTTCCTTGACCCCGAACATGTTGCCGTGGTCGGTGATGGCCATGCCGCGCATGCCGTCGTCCATGGCCTTGTTGACGAGCCTGGCGATGCTGGCCTGCCCGTCGAGGATGGAGTACTGCGTGTGGACGTGGAGGTGGATGAAGTCTTCCATGGTTCGGTTGCTGGTGGGATGGGGCGGGGGCGCGCTGTCTCTCGCGCGCCTACTCGCTCACGACGAAGTGGCCCTGCGGCGTGAAGCCCTCGGCCGAGATGTACATCTGCGTGCAGGACGAGTTGTTGAAGAACTCCACGCGGGCGCGCCCCGAGGCGTCGGCCCTGACCGTCGGCTGCCAGTAGAGGGTGCGTCGGAAGTCGGCCATCGGCGGCATCAGGCTGTAGTCCTCCATCTCGAACGCCGTCGGCTCGTTGTAGCCCTGGAAGTGGGTGCGCCGCAGCCCCTTCTCCTTGTTGAAGAACTGCGGGTGGGTGTAGACGAACACGGTGACGGGGTGCAGGGCCGCCAGCTCGTCGGCGTGGATGAAGCGCGTGTAGTTGTCGTCGTCCTCGGAGATGTACACCGACTTCACCTCGTCGATGAAGTCGGGCATGGTGGTCGCCCCGCTGGTGTTGCTCGTCCAGCGGATGTTGTAGGTGTTGCGCGTGTATTGCGACACGGTGCAGTAGGTGTTGTTCACCATCCACACGATGGGGCGGTTCTTGTAGGTGGGCCCGTCCCTGAACACCGACTTCGAGTAGTCGGTCGCCAGCTGTGTGTCCACCGACGCGTCGGCCGCCCGCCTCAGCTCGCCGGTCGTGTCGTCGACGATGGTCCAGCGGTCCTCCATGTGGTCGTCGCCGCCGAAGAACTCGTTCTTCTCTTTCAGCCACGCGAAGAGCGTGGGCAGCGTCTTGCCCTCGTCGATGGTGCGGTCGGTGGCCTCGTCGAGGTTGTAGTAGACGGACGACTTGCGCGCGCCCGTCCGCTCGTCGTACCACGGCAGGCGGTCGCTGGACGTGAAGTAGCGTCCCCGCACCTTCACCGTGGGCAGCACGTAGCCCGTGCTCCGCCCCTGTCCGCCGAGCCTCGGCGTCCCGTCGCCGGCGTCGCCGCCCGCCGCCTGCCGCGGCCCGGCCAGCGTCCCGGGCAGGGGAATCATTTCCGTCTCGTAGGGCGAGAGCGTCCGTGCCGCCGGCGAGAAGTGGCGGTCGATGGCCACCACGTAGGCCGTGTTCTTGTCGTTGTAGCGGGTGCGGATCTGCATGTTCCACTCGCCCGTGATGTCGGGCAGCTCGAAGGCGTAGTTGCCCAGGCTGTCGGTGGTCGTGTGCCCCTGCAGGTGCTCGCCGCGCCTGTTGTAGAGGAACGCGTCGAGCGACACGCCGCCCACCGGCCGCTTGCGGCGGAACTTGAACGTGTCGGGCCTCAGCTGCCCGAACACGTAGAGCTTGTCCTCAATCTGCTGAATCTTGCCGGTGTTCCCCTCGAGCTGGTCGAATCCGCGCAGCCCGGCCTGCAGCCGCCAGTCGTAGCGCCGCCAGCCCTGCACCATCATCAGCAGGTCGGCGGCGGCGCGGTGCTCGCGGTCGTCGGCCTCGAGGTAGTAGTCGGGGTTCTCGATGTAGCCCCTCACCTCGCTGCCGAGCAGCATCCAGGTGCGCGCGTTGCCCACCTTGCCGTTCGTGAGCGTGGCGGCGTCCATGGCCGAGAAGGAGAACGAGGCGCCGGGGGCGGCCGTCAGGTCGATGCGCACGCGCCCGCAGGGCTTCAGCCCCGCCTGCGGCGCGGCGACGCGGATGCTGTCGGCCCCGGACGGCGGGGGGCATACGAAGAACAGCCGCTCGGCGAGGATGCGCCCGCCGCTGTCGAACACGGTCAGCTGGCTGACCCCGGCGCGCATCTTCGCGCGCTCGAAGAGCAGCTCCACCGCCGGCTCCGCCGTCAGCGTGTCGCACACCACGACGTTGCCGCCGCTGACCAGCGTGTAGCCCAGCAGCCGCCCGCAGGTGCCGGGCGAGGCCATGACGGTGGCCGATATGTTGTCGTCGCCCAGCGCGTCGAGCCGCACCACGCAGCCCTCGTCCCGGGCCTGTGGCAGGGCGAACTCGTGGCGCTTGCCCTCCGCGTCGGTCGCCACGAGGGTGAGCGGCTGCCCGTCGGGCGTGACGTCGAACGTGCCGCGCCCGTTCTCCCCGCTCTGCGCGAACTCCACGCTCTCGCCGGCGGCATTGACGAGCAGCGCCTTGACGGCGGCGTGGCGGCCGTCCCGGCCGGACACGCTGAACGCCACGCGGCTGCGCAGCCCCCGCACGAGGTGGCCGCCCTCGGGGTAGAACGCCACGGCCAGCCCCCCCCGGGCGCGCCTCGGGGGCTTCGTGCCGCCGGCCTCCGTCTCGGCGAGCGCCTCGCGCCCGTTCGGGAGGCGGTGCAGGTAGGTCAGCTCCTCAATCCTGGGCGCGCTGTAGTCGCCCTCGGCCTCGGGCTTCTTGAAGACGGGGAACACGCGCGAGAAGATGCCGTTGCCGCCCCAGTTGGTCATGTAGCGCGTGAAGGCGCGCACCTCGTAGAACCCCGTCCCGAAGATGCTGTCGAGCTGGAAGTCGCCCTCGGCCTGCCCGTCGGCCACCCGCAGCTTGCGCGTCTCCACCACGTCGCCGCTCGGGTTCAGCATCTCCACGTAGAGCACGCGGCTGATGTCGGTGGGCAGCCCGTTGTCGGCGCGCACCACGTAGGCCTTGAAGCGCATGGTCTCGCCCTTGAAGTAGCCCGTGTTGTCGAAGTGCAGGTAGGCCTTCTCCTGCGGCATGGCCGCGTTGAACATCATGGCGTGCTTCATGTAGACGAGCAGCCGCGTCATGGTGGAGTCGGCGTCCTGCGCCCGCGCCCCGCCCGCGCAGAGGGCGAGGAGGAGCGCCGCGAGGAGGGTGCGCAGCGTGCTCATAGCCGTACGGTTCTCGATCCGTCCTCCATTTCCTCCACGCTCACCCGCACGGCGTCGTCGGGCAGCAGCCCCTCCACGAGCTCGGGCCACTCCAGGAAGCACACGTTGCCGCTGTAGACGTAGTCGTCGAACCCGATGTCGTAGGCCTCCGTCTCGCGCTTGATGCGGTAGAAGTCGAAGTGGTAGACGGGCGCGCCCCGTCCGTCGAGGTACTCGTTCACGATGGCGAACGTGGGCGAGTTGATGACGTCCGTCACGCCCAGTTGCTCGCAGACGGCCTTGATGAATGTCGTTTTGCCGGCGCCCATCTTGCCGTAGAAGGCGAACACCTTGCGCCCGCCCATGGCGGCCACGAACTGCCGCGCCGCGCCGGCCAGCTCGTTGAGTGAAGAAATGTGGATTTCCATCGTTGCGTGTGACTGTTTCGTTCGTGTGGCGGGATTCCGCGCCCATGGCGGCGCGGAATCCCGTCACAAATGTACGAAAAAACATGCAAGTGGAAAAGGCGCGCGGGCGGGAGGCCTGTTCCTGTGGAATCCTCCGCTTTGGCTAAGCGTTTGGATATTAGTGTCTTGCGTATTTTGGAAAGCCGCCGCCGAGGGGCTGGAAAACCTCTGCGGAGAAAAATATTTTCGTCTGCGGACGAAATGGATTTCCTCCGCGGAGCGCGGGAATTTTCTCCGCGGAGGTTTCCGGCGCTGCTCCGCAGTGTTTTTTCGAAGGAACGCAACACGCTCTGGCTCAGTCTGTTCCGTCCGCCTTCGGACGCCTGCCCGGGCCTGCCCGCTGGCCGCGGGCGGTGCCGCCCCCGTCTTCCGTGCGGCACGGACGGCCGCTCGCGGCTTGCCGCGAAAGCCCCGCCGCCCGCGCCGCGCGCCCGAAGGAAAGGGGGCACGCATCGCCAGAAAAGGGGAACGGAACGTTAATGTTCAGAGTATTTAACGAATATTAACGGGGGGGGGTAAGGCGACGCGCCGCCGAACGCTTACCTTTGTCGTGCCATCCGCTGTGTGCGGGGCGCGCAGGAAGGGATTTCCTGTTTTTTCGACATTCTAACTAACAAATCAATTTTTCTTACAGATGAAAAGAAAACTCATCTTGCCAATGCTCTGCATGGCCGGCGTGCTGGCCTTCAATGTGCGAGCGCAGGAGACGGAGTCGGTGATGCCCGGCCCGTTCACGGTCGCCAACGGCCCGAGCCTCGAGACGTGGTCGCCGACGACCAACCTCGTCCAGAACGGCTCGTTCGAGTACGCCGACCCCTACCAGTACTGGACCTACAACTTCTCTGACGCCATCACGTCGGCGAACTACACCGTCGAGACGGATGCGGACAGCGGCGAAAAGTACCTGGTCGGGACGAAGAACGCAGGCAGTAGTAAAAATGGCTCGCTCTCCATGGCGTGGGAGCTGGAAGAGGGGGCGACCTACGTATTCTCCTACCGCATGAAAACGGTGAAGTCGGGAAGCACGGCCACGCAGTTCCTCAAGACCTCGCTCACCAACACCCCGGGGGCGGAAACCCTGGCGCTGGGCACGCCGACCGCAGCGGCGTATGGCGAATGGACGACCTTCACGCGCGTGTTCACCAACACGAGCAACTACAAGTACCTGCAAATCGTGTTCCGGTGGCTGGAAGGGCAGTGGGGCTTCGACAACTTCGTGCTGTCCAAGTGCGAGAAGACCGGCGAGACCGGCAACCTGCAGTACCTGCAGGACGCCATCCCCACCGCCAACATCGGCGACGGCGTGTTCCAGTACGCGCAGAGCGCCATCGACGCCGCCCAGCAGCTGATTGCCGCCGACGAGGCCACCGTCGACGAGGTGGCAGCCGCCTATGCCGCCCTCGTCAAGCACAATGCGCCTGATTACACCTCTTTCATCCTGAAGCTGCAGACCGACGACGCCGGCAACGCCTACAACGGCAAGGTCGTGACCTACATCGCGGGCGGCCGCTCCGATGGCGGAGGCTATGCCGTCGGCTATTACGCCGACGCGAACCCAAACTACGCCCAGGGGTTCGTGCTGGAACCGGTGCAGGACGAGGCCAACACATACATCCTTGGCCAACGCGATCTTGAGGGTAAACCACGATACCTCTGCACGGGCACAGTCTATGGAGGCAATGACGCTCAAATCCGCACGACGCTCGACGAGGCGCAGGCCATGAAGGTTCGCATCGACGTGTCGCCGACGGAAGAGGGCATTGTCCGCCTCTACAACGTGGCCGCCGGCGCCTACATCGGCAGCCAGGACGTGGGCTTCTTCACTGTCAACAAGAACAACAGGTTCCAGATTGCCGAATGCGAATTTGTCTCTATCTCGGTGGGGAACCATTTCAGAAATGCGGGCGAATGGTACACGTGGACAATACCTGATCCACTTCCCACTTCCATCTTCCCGACCCTCACTTTCTACAAAGCCACAGGGATAGACGGAACAGTCGTGACGCTCGAGCCGATAACGGGCGAGCTGATTCCTGGATGCACGCCGCTCGTCGTCTATGTAGGGGGGACGAATCTTCCCGCTTTTATTAAAGGTCCTGGCGCGTCGCCGGCAAAGGACGAGTTCACCGACGGCGTCATGACCGGCACACTGGCGCCGAGGGTGGTCACCGCCGCCGACAACGCCTGGCTGCTGCAGGACGGCGCCAACGGCCTTGGTTTCTACAAGGTGAGGGGCGAAAGCGAGATTACCGTTCCCGCCTACCGCGCCTGGGTCACCCACGACGAGACCGCGGCCGCGCAGGGCGGCAGCGTGAAGGGCCTGACGTTCGTCGTCAAGGACGGCGAGTCGACGGCCATCAGCACGCCCGACGCCACGGCACCGGCCGCAGTGAGGGACATCCACGGCCTGTCGGGCGCGCGCCAGAACGGCCTGCGGAAGGGCATCAACATCGTCCGCATGACCGACGGCACGGTGCGCAAGGTGATGGTGAAGTGACATGGAAACATCAATGAAAGAAAAACGAACGACTATGGACAAGAAGAAAGCATACCTGTCGCCGCTCACCGCCGTGGCCGACGTGGAGATGGACGTGACGATGGCCGCGCTCTCGCTGAAGGAGGGCGAGGCGGACGGCAGCCTTGACATCCGCTCCCGCCGCCGCCACTTCTTCGGCGAGGACATGGCGGACGAGGAGAAGGTGGCGAACGAGGCCAACGGCTGGGCCACGGGCCTCTGGTAGCCCTCCTGTGCCGCACGGCGGCGCCGACCTTTGGACAGACGCGCGTGTCCGGGCTTCCCTTCGGGGGAGCCCGGACACGCTGGCTTTTCGGGGCTGGGGAGGGGCGGCGGACGGCGCGGCTCTTGCCGTGCGACACGCAGAAATTTTGCGCCCGATTCTCTTGCTCGTTTCGCAAAATGCCTGTACATTTGCGGAAACCATGGATTGGATTCCTATGTGAGAGAACAGATATGCGATTCAATAACCCCTTTAAAACCTCAACGAACATGAACTACAGGAATTTACTGGCTGTCGGCGTGTTGTCCGCAAGCCTGCTCTGCGTGTGCTGCAAGAACAAGACGGCGACAACGGACACGGCGGACGCTTCAGCCGCGAGCGCCGTCCCCGCCGTCATCCTCGACACCGACATCACATCGTCCACCGACGACGTGGTGACCATGGTCGCGCTCTACAACCTGATGGACAAGGGGCTCATCGACCTCAAGGCCGTCATGGTGAACCGCCTGGGCGAGATGAACCCCAAGTTCGCCGACATCATGAACACCTACTACGGACACCCCGACATTCCCATCGGCATGGTGTACCACGGCGCGGAAAACCCGAAGGTGTTCATCGACTACGGCAAGACGGCCGAGCCGGAAAAGTATGAGGGCGAGCCGACGTTCGCGCGCACGCTCAGCAACGAGCAGATTGCCCAACTGCCCGATGCCGCCAAGCTCTACCGCAAGATTCTGAGCGAAAGCCCCGACAGCTCGGTCTACATCCTTTCAATCGGGTTCTCCGCCAACCTCGCCCATCTTCTGGAGTCGGAGGGCGACGAATACTCCCCCCTCACGGGCGTGGAGCTGGTGGCCAGGAAGGTGGCCGCCATCCACCAGCAGGCGGGACACTTCGGCAAGGCGCAGGAACCCGACTACAACTTCAACCAGGACAAGGAGCACGCGTTCACCTACATGGAGAAGTGCCCGGCGCCCATGTACTTCTCGCCACAGGAGAGCGGCGACAAGTTCCACTACAATGACGAGGACCTCATCAGCGACCTCGAGTCGGTCGGCAAGCAGGACAGCCCGCTCTACCACTGCTACACGCACCACGAGGTAGATGCGACGCAGCACATGTGGGACATCGTGACGCTCATACAGATGATGCATCCCGAGCTGTTCGAGTTCCACGGCCCGTCGGACATGTACGTCGACGACAACATGGTGCTGTACGAGGGCAGCAAGTCCGACGCGTCGAACCGCTACTACCTCTTCCCGAAGGACGACGAGGCGAGCAAGAAAATCATGCAGCTCATCCGTGAATACGTGAAGGGCTGACGCCGCGGCCCGCGCGGCGGCGCCGGCCACGGGCGGGACGCCCGCCACGGCTGGCTGGACAGGATTCTCGGCTTTGCGGTTCGCAAAGCCGAGACTGTTTGTGCGGGGGCGGCTCAGCGTACCGCCCCCGCACAAACAGTCTTAAAAGTTGTAAAACCTTTTGCCCTGCCGTGCAATAGCGGTAAATTTGTGGGAGCGAATAACACCTGTTTTTACCTATTTAATAGAAAAAGAAAGATGAAGATTTTCCTGAGAACATCCCTCGCGGCGGCGGCAATGGCGGCTGCGCTGGCGCCGCGCGCGGCATGGGCGCAGAGCGAGATGTACCCCCAGCACTTCGACCTCGAGGAGGTGCGGCTGCTGGACTCCCCGCTGAAGACCGCCATGGAGCGCAACAACCGCCTGCTGCTGGAGTACGACGCGAACCGCCTGCTTACGCCCTTTGTGCGCGAGGCGGGGCTGTCGGACAAGGCGGGGTCGGAGTACGCCGGCTGGGTGGCGCGCTACCCGAGTTTCGGCAACTGGGGACAGCCCGACTGGAGCCTGGAGGGACACGTGGGCGGCCACTACCTGACGGCGCTGGCACTGGCCCATGCCGCGACGGACGACGCGGAGATGCGCGCGGCGCTGGACGCGCGCCTCGACGAGATGCTCGCCGTGCTGAAGGACTGCCAGCAGGCCTACGACGGCAGTACGGACGGCATGGAGGGCTTCATCGGCGGACAGCCCATCACGCAGATATGGAGGGGGCTGTATGCCGGCGACCTCACGGCGTTTCGCCGCTACGGCGGCTGGGTGCCGTTCTACTGCCAGCACAAGGTGCTGGCGGGGCTGCGCGACGCGTGGCTCTATGCTGGCAGGGAGGAGGCAAAGGAAATGTTCCGCAAGATGTGCGACTGGAGCGTGAACGTGGTGTCGAACCTCACCGACGACCAGATGCAGCAGGTGCTGGGCTGGGAGCATGGAGGCATGAACGAGCCGCTGGCCGACGCCTGCCGCCTGTTCGGCGAGAAGAAGTACCTCGACGCGGCGAAACGGTACAGCCACCGGCAGATGCTGGACGGCATGCAGACGCTCAACACCTCGTTCCTCGACGGCAAGCACGCCAACACGCAGGTGCCGAAGTACATCGGCTTCGAGCGCGTCTACCAGGAGGACGGGTCGGCGGCCTACCGCACGGCGGCGCATAACTTCTGGACCGACGTGGCCGAGCACCGCACCGTCTGCATCGGCGGCAACAGCGTGGCCGAGCATTTCCTGGCCGCGTCGCGCTGCGCGGAGTACATGAACAACCTCGAGGGGCCGGAGAGCTGCAACTCCAACAACATGCTGAAGCTGTCGGAGCTGCTGTTCGACGAGACGCACGACGCGCGGTACGCCGACTTCTACGAGGCCACGATGTGGAACCACATCCTCTCCACCCAGGACCCGGAGACGGGCGGCTACGTCTATTTCACCACCTTGCGGCCGCAAGGCTACCGCATCTACTCGCAGGTGAACCAGGGGATGTGGTGCTGCGTCGGAACGGGCATGGAGAATCACGCCAAGTACGGCCATTTCATCTATACGCACAGCACCGACGACAAGACGCTCTACGTGAACCTCTACACCGCCTCCACGCTGTCGTCGCCGAAGTTCGCGCTGACGCAGGCGACGGACTTCCCTTACGCCGAGACCTCGACAATCACCATCGACCGCGACGGCGACTTCGCCCTGGCCCTGCGCCACCCCCACTGGACGACCCGGGACTTTGCCGTGGCGGTGAACGGCCAGCCCGTGGCCGCGGCGGCCACGGAGGGCGAGGCCAGCTACGTGCGCGTCGAGAGGGCGTGGAAAAAGGGCGACGTGGTGACCGTGACGCTGCCCATGACGCTCCGCTACGAGGCGTGTCCCAACTACGAGGACTACATCGCCTTCAAGTACGGGCCGCTGCTGCTGGCCGCCCAGACCACGGCCGTCTCGGCCGATGAGGCTGCCGGCACGGGGCTTGCCTACGAGGCGTTGCAGAACGAGTACGGCGGCGAGGGGCGCATGGACCACTCGCCCGGCGCACGCGGCAAGGCGCTGCCGCTGTCGGCTGCCCCGCTGCTGATTGGCGATCGCGCGAAGGTGCTGGAGCGCATCACGCCCGAGGGCAACCTGCGCTTCCGCATTGACGCCAGCAGCGAGCAGGGCAAGGGCGAGTGGGGCGACCTGACGCTCGTGCCGTTCTACACCATCCACCACGCCCGCTACCAGTGCTACTGGTACCAGCAGACGGCCGAAAACTACGCGCAGAGCGACATGGGCAAGGCCGACGCGGCGGAGGCGGCGCTGAAAGCCCGGACGCTGGACTATGTGGCGACGGGAGAACAGCAGAGCGAGGCGGGGCACGCCATGCAGGCTTCGTCCGACTCGAACAAGGGCAGCTACAACGGCGAGTTCTACCGCGACGCGCAGAGCGGCGGATGGTTCAGCTACACGTTGCAGAACCCGGATGGCGAGACCGGCGGGCTGGCGGTGATGTGCCGCTTCACGACGGCCGACAAGAACCGCGTGGGGAGCATCTACATCGACGGCGTGAAACTGGCCGACGTGACCATCCCTGCGAGCCACCCGAAGGCGGAAAGCACGGGCTTCTACAACGAGGAATTTGCCATCCCTGCCGACATGATGCGCGATGCGGACGGCCACGCCAAGCGGCAGGTCGTGTTCCGCTTCGTGGCCAGCGGCGCCACGCCCATCCCGGGGCTCTACTACCTGCGGCTGGTGAACGGCTACGAGAGCCACGACTACGAGTTCGTGGCGAGCGAGTGGGTGACGGGCGATGCCAGCCGCGTGGCGCAGGAGAACATCAGCTACGACGGCGAGAACGGCCTGACGGTGGCGGCCGCCGGCAACAACAACGTGTGCCTGACGCTCGACTGCAACCGCTGCGAATACTACGTGGCGGGGGCGCAGAAGTACCTCGTCGTGAAAGGCTCGGGACTGAGCCGGGGAAGCGGCAAGAGCTTCCTGTGGTGGCTCAACGGCGTGAACAAGGGCTCGTCGGTGTCCCCGACACGGACGGTCATCGCCGCCGACGGCGAGACGGTCGTGGCGTGGGACATCACGGCTTCGGGGCTTGACGGCAACTGCAGGGGCGAGCGGTGGTATGCCTGCACGGGACATACCATCTTCGGGCTGACCGCCACGACGGGTGCGGCGCGCATCTCGTACATCGGCTTCCAGTCGTCGGTGGACGACTTCCTCGCCGCCGTCGGGCTGCACGACCTGTCCAAGGCCGACAAGGCGGACGGCCCCGCCCGCTGCTACACGCCGGACGGCGTGCGGCACGCGCGCCCGGTGCGTGGCGTCAATATCGTCGATGGGAAGAAAGTGCTGATTTGAACATAACCGAACGCAAATGGCAGAAGTGCAAGACAAGGAGCGGGGGCGGGTCTTCAAGATAGACTCGGCGGAGGCGATGAGCCGCCACTATGGACAGGAAAGCCACCACCCGCTGGTGGCGGTGCTTGACGCGTCGAACGCGCCGGAGGACGCCTTTGCCGGCGACATGACTTTCGAGTACGACGTGTACGCCCTGTTCCTGAAGCAGACGTACTGCGGCGACATGACCTACGGGCGGAAGCCCTACGACTACCAGGAGGGAACGGTGACGAGCTTTGCCCCCGGGCAGGTGGTGCATGTGCGCCGCAACGGGCAGCCGAAGCCGATGGCCTTGGGGTTGGTGTTCCACCCCGACCTCGTGTATGGCACGCCGCTGGGGCGCAAGATGCGCCACTATTCTTTCTTCTCCTACTCGTCGCATGAGGCGCTGCACCTGTCCGAGGAGGAGAAGACGCAGTTCAAGGCAAGTCTCGCCGCCATCGAGGCGGAGGCGCTGCGTCCCAACGACCGCCACACGCGGCGCAACCTCTGCCGCGAAATCGAGCATCTGCTCGACCTGTGCCTGAACTTCTACCAGCGGCAGTTCGACACCCGCAGGGAGGAGAGCGTGGATGTGCTGGAACGGTTCGAGCGCGAGCTCGACAGCTTTTTCGCGCGGAGCGACCACGAGGAGAGCGGACTGCCGTCGGTGAAGTTCTTCGCCGAGCGCTGCTTCCTGTCGCCCAACTATTTTGGCGACTTGGTGAAGAAGGAGACGGGGCGCACGCCCCAGGAGCTCATCCAGCGGCGCATCGTGGCCGTGGCCAAGGACGCGCTGCTGGGCACGAACCGCACGGCCTCGGAGATTGCCTACTCGCTGGGCTTCCTCTATCCGCAGCACTTCAACCGCTTCTTCAAGCGGAGGGTGGGGATGACGCCCGTGGAGTTTCGGCGGAGCGTCTGAAGGCAGAAAGCATTGTCAGGATGGATAGCGCGCCTTGCGCCTCTTTACGGGGATGCAAGGCGCGCTTCTTTTGGCCTATACGCCAAAGCTCCGTCCTCAACTTGTGCGCCGGCCGTTCCCGCCATGGGCTTGCGCCCGGGATTTTGCTCCCATGGCGATGCGTGCCTGGGGTTAGAACTGGAAGTAGATGAAGGGCTGCACGTCGGAGGACTTCACCTGGATGACGATGAACGCCACGACCACGATGCACAGGGCCTTGGCCACGAGGGGCATCCGCGTGACAGCCGTTTGCGTGCGCTCCGCCGCTGCCGACGGCAGGAAATGGAGGAAGTAGCCGAGAACCATGAATGCGCCGACAGCCCAGTAGCTCTCCACCCACTGCGTGAAGATTTGCGGCTGGAAGTTGGTGAAGATTTGTCGCAGCATTTCGAACGAGCCTTCGAACGTCTGGTTGCGGAAGAATATCCAGCCGAAGCAGACGAGGTGGAAGGTGACGAGCGTGCGGACGGCGCGCTCCATCCAGCCGGGGGCCTTGGCATCGGGGTTCCGTGGGTTCGTGCGCCACAGGAACCGCTTGTTGAAGAGCTTGTCGACCACGAGCATCAGGCCGTGGAAGCCGCCCCAGCACACGAAGTTGAGCGACGCGCCGTGCCACAGGCCGCCCAGCAGCATGGTGAGCAGCAGGTTGGCGTACTGGCGGAACTTGCCGTGGCGGTTGCCGCCGAGCGAGATGTAGAGGTAGTCCTTCAGCCAGGAGGAGAGGCTGATGTGCCACCGCCGCCAGAACTCGGTGATGCTGAGCGACTTGTAGGGCGAGTCGAAGTTTTTCGGGAACTCGAAGCCGAGGAGCAGGGCGATGCCGATGGCCATGTCGCTGTAGCCCGAGAAGTCGCAGTAGATTTGGAGCGTGTAGCCGTAGAGGGCGAGCAGGTTCTCCAGTCCGCTGTAGAGGTCGGGCTGGTCGAACACGCGCTCCACGAAGTTCACGCTGATGTAGTCGCTGATGACGGCTTTCTTGAACAGGCCGGCGACGACGAGGAACACGCCGCGCCCGAACATCTCGCTGGTGACGAGCAGGGGGCGGCGGATTTGCGGGATGAAGTCGCGCGCGCGGACAATGGGCCCGGCCACGAGCTGGGGGAAGAAGCTGATGTAGAATGCGTAGTCGAGCAGGCTGCGGAGCGGCTTGAGCTGGCCCCGGTACACGTCGATGGTGTAGCTCAGCGACTGGAACGTGAAGAAGGAGATGCCGACGGGCAGGAAGATGTCGAGGGCGGAGAACGTGCCTCCCGTGATGCTGGCGTAGAGGCCGCCGAAGAAGTTGGTGTACTTGAAGTAGCCGAGCAGCCCGAGGTCGAGGACGAGGCTCAGGGCCACGAGCAGCCGCTTCCCGCCCTTGGAGGAGGCATGCCCGATGGCGCGCGCTATCCAGAAGTCGGAAAAGGTGACGACGGCCAGCAGGGCGAAGTAGAATCCGCTGCTCTTGTAGTAGAAGTAATAGGAGAAGGCGGTGACGAAGAGCAGGCGCAGGGTGGTCTGCTTGCCGAGCGTCCAGTAGATGAGCGAGAATCCCAGAAAAAGGAACAGGAATATCCCGCTCGAGAAAATCATGGGTGCCTGCGGGTCGTAGGAGAATTGTTCGGCAACCCGCTGCCAGTCAATCCAGTCTGTGTTGAGCATCTGCTTGTGGTTCTTCCCTTCGTCGTGTTAGATTCGTCCCTCCACGTAGTCGTTGTATGCCTTCACGATGGCCTCGCCCAGCAGGCTGCCCTGGAGCTCGTAGCCGGCGGCGGTGAAGTGGATTTGGTCGGTGTTCATCAGCCCCGCGTTGCGCCAGTTGGCGCAGGCGTGGCTCGATCCGCCGGCGATGTTGTAGATGTCCCACACGGCAATCTTGTTGTCCCTGGCGAACTGCGTGATGTTCTCGGCCACGCGCTCCGTACGCTGGTTCGGCGTGCGCACCGTGTTGCTGTGCCAGCGTCCGCGGCGGTCGCGCCAGCGGCGTCCGCCGGCAGCGGCGATGTAGGAGCCGGGGGGCGTTGTCAGCAGGAACACGACGCCCGGGCAGCTTTGCCGGATGCCGGAGATGAGCGCGTCGAGCGTCAGCGTGTTGGCCGTGCTGTCGAAGTTCCCGTGCGCCTCGTTCGTGCCGAAGCTGATGATGACCACGTCGGGGTGCAGCTGGGCAATCCGGCCCTGCATGTCGTCGCTGGCAAAGCGCGACGCGTGCGCGCCGTTGATGCCGATGTAGTCGAACGTGATGCCCCCGTCGATGGCGGGCGAGCAGTCGGAGTCGACGCCCTCCAGCGTCTCGCCGCCGAAGCTGTCTTCCAGGGCGCGCTCCACGGCCCGCGGAAAGAATTTCCCCTTCACGTGGCTGTCGCCGATTTGCAGGATGCGGACGTTCTTCCCGCCCTCCGCAATCTGGCGGAATGCCGCGTTCAGATAGGGCGCGCCCGATATGGTGTTTGCTTTTGTCCCCTGGAATGAGACGGGCATCCGCGTGTCGCCCACACTGACGGCCCTCGCGCTGCCGGGCGCTGCGCCTGCAGCGGCGTCGCCCTCTGTGCCGCCTACGCCTTGGTCGTCCGCGCGCAGCGTCGCGCCGCCCTGGCTGTCCGCCGGCAGCCCGTCGTCCATGCTGTGTCCCTTGGAGATGGCTGTGCCGAGCACCAGCAGCGCATAGACGGTGGCCGCAAAAAACACTGTCTTCCGTTTCGTCATAGGTTCTTCGTTCGTTTGTCAAAGTTGTCCTTGCCGTTCATCAGCACGTCGAAGAAAATCTTCGCCACCCGCTTTCCTCCGGCAAAGTTGATGTGCGTGTAGTCCAGGTTTGCCTCCTTCTGCTCCTTCATCCTCGCCATGCTCCCGTCGCCGCCCATGGCCTCGTAGAGGTTCCAGAACGACACGCGGCAGTCGGACGCCATCTTGCGCTGGTAGCTCGACAGCTCTGCCACGCCGGGCATGGTGTGCAGCCCCCCGTCGCTCGTCCGCTGGTCGCGGTCGCTGATGCCGACGACGAGGATGCTCGCGCCTGGGAAGCAGCGTTGCAGCTTCCCGATGGCGCGCACCATGCGGTTGGTGTAGTAGGAGTAGTCTTTCGTCTTTTTCGACGCGATGTTCAGCCCGTAGTGCACGACGATGAGGTCGTAGGGGCGCTTGTCCGCGAACTGCCGCATCGTCTCGTCGGGGATGTCGGCGATGAACCAGCCGTTGCTGCCGCGCATGCTGAAGTTGTCGACAGAGATGCCGTCGCGCCCCTCGAGCGCCACGCCGAAGAAGCGTCCGTTGCCGCTGGCCCGCATCTCGAAGCGCCCGATGCGCCCCGTCAGGGCTTCCGACATGAGCCGTCCGCCGCTGGCCGCCTCCACCGCGCCCGTCGCGGCCGGCTCGCCGTGCGTGCTGCCGCTGTCGGCCTCCGTGCTGTCCGCCGCCTGGCTGAACGCCTCCTCGGGCGGCAGGGCGTAGGCCGTGTTGCTGTGGAGGACGATGGCCTCGCCTCCGTTGAGCGAAGCCGACAGGCGGAGGTTGCTGCCGGCCACGTAGTAGACCGTCGCCACGTCCACCGTGTCGAGCCGAGCGCCGTAGGTGTGCTTCTGCCCGGCGAGGGTGACGCGCCCCGTGCCGGACGGCAGGAAGTAGTGTCCGCTCAGCCCTTGCAGCCGGGCGTCGAAGCCCTTGCCGTGTGCGTCGTTGGCGCTGTGCGATGTCCAGCCCGACTGCGTGTGCGTCACCGTCGTGCGGAATCCGGCCGTGATGCTCGTGATGTCCACCCATCCCACGCCCCTGCCGCCGTACTTCGCCTGCAGCAGGTCGCGCAGCTCGGCCGTCAGGATGTCGCCCTCGATAAAGGAGTCGCCGTAGTAGGCGACGCGCACGTGGCGGTCGCGGCTGTGGTCGAGCGCCGCGTAGAACTTGTCCATCTCGCGGTGGATGCCCTTTGCGTCGGCGAAGTCCTCGATGGCGGTCATGCCCTCGGGGACGGAGTCCTTGTACTCCACCCTCGCCACCTCGACGGCGGCCGCGTCAATCGCCTCCTCCCTGATGCCTTGCGCCGCGTCGGCCCGGAGCTCGGGCAGGATGCGCCCCGTGGAGTCGCGCTGCTCCACGTCGCTCAGGATGTTGACGCGCCGCAGCATCGTGTCGCCGATTTGGAGCCGGGGCATGAAAAAGAGCAGCAGCAGGGCGGCCACGACGATGAAAGTAAGTAAGAATGTCTTAAACAGCTGATTTCCCATTCCGAGTCAAGTCCTAAACTCTTTCCGATACATCCGTCTGTCCCGAAACGAAAAAATCAAGAGGGGACATGAAAATCACGCTGCAAAGTTACTCAAAATATGGCTGTCGCTCACACACTTGGCGTTAAAAATGCAAAATCGCGCTTCCCGGCGCGCGCGGCTCACTCCCTGCGGACGTTCACGCGGCGCGCGACGAACCCGTCCACTTGGCCCGCGTCGTACCCGGGGTTCTCGGCCCGCACGTCGAGGTTGTCGAACAGGAAGTTCGACAGGCGGTACTGGTCGCTGCGCTCCACGTTGAAGAACGTCGCGCACCGCATCGTGCAGTTGCGCATGGTGATGTGGTCGCCGTAGGAGAGCGGCATGTCGGCCCGCCCCTGCAGGTCGAAGAACTGCGTCCATGGGCGCACGTAGAGGAAGTGCGTCACCTCGCCCGTGATGTCCTCCACCGTGATGTGCTCGTACTGCTGCGGCGTGTCGGGGCGCATCTTTAGCCAGAGCAGCCGCGCGGCCTTTCCCACGCGGATGCGCCGCAGCAGCACGTTGCGGCAGTGGACCGCCTCGCTCCCGCAGGTGAGGCAGCCGTGGCAGAAGCCGTACTCGCAGTCCTCGACGAGGATGAACTCGTTCCGCCCGTTCGCCGGGTCTTGGTCGGCCCACGGCCCCTTGCCGCCCTTCAGCGCGATGGCATCGTCGTTCACGGCCATGTAGCACCCCCTCACGTGGATGTAGCGGCACGCGTCGATGTCGATGGCGTCGGTCGACGGGGCTTTCACCGGCTCGGCCGGCGAGGTGATGCGCAGGTTGAGCAGCTTCACGCGCTCGCACTTGTACAGGTGGGTCGTCCAGAACGGCGAGTCTTTCAGCCAAAGCCCCGACACCTCCGCGTCGGTGCAGTGCGACAGGTAGATGAGCCTGGGCCGCTGCTCGTCCTTGTTCGTGCACTGCGGGTTCCACGCGCGCCGCAGCCAGAACGCCTTCCAGTAGCGCAGCCCGTTTCCGTCGATGGTGCCGCGTCCGCAGATGCGCAGCCCGTCGATGCTGTCGGCGTTGATGAGGGCGGAGAAGTACCGGCACGTCTGCCCCTCGATGCGTGTCGTCACCACCGGGAAGTCGGCGATGTCGTCGCTCCCCTTCAGCTTCGCGCCCTCCTCCAAGTAGAGGCTCACGCCCGCGCGCATGCGGAGCGCGCCGCTCACGAACGTGCCGCGCGGCACGACCACCACGGCGGCCTGCCCGCATTCCGCCGCGCGGTCGATGACGCGCTGTATGGCGGCGGTCTGCACCGCTGTCGAGTCGTCCGCCACGCCCTGCTCGGTCAGCACGAACGGCGTGCCGAGCTGCGGCAGCGCTGCCGCCTCGTTCTTGTGGAACCACGGGTCGAACGGGGTGCCGTCGGGGAATCTTTCGACCGGCCGCTTCTTGGCGCCGGCCATGGCGCATGCCAGCAGCATCATGAGGATCAGAATGGACTTCTTCATGGCGTGGAGTGTTGAGGGTGTTGCTTTTGGAAAGGAACGTGTGCTGCGCGTTGCTTTGGCGTGCCTGCACGCGTGCAAGTTCGTTGGTAAGCCTTAGTTAGTTCGGAAGATTTCCGCAAATATAGCCTTTTTCGGAAGAACGGCAAAGCCGTTGCTTCAATTCTGGCACCGGCCGTCCATGGCAAATCCCTTTGGACTCTCGACAGGAGGAAGGATGCGATGGCCACCCTCCCGCTGTTCTCCGGCACCGCATGCCCTGCCGTGGCCTGAATGGGGGTGCCGCCGCGTTAATGAACGTTGCGCGCCCTTAACGGTCATCTTCTCGCCCCGAAGCTGCTTTTGTCGATTTCTGTTTTTGCAAGTCTTTGTTTCTTAGTGTTTTACAGAATTACTGCGGAGCGTCGGAATTTCCTCCGCAGACGAAATGTTTTTTCTCTGCGGAGCGCTGAACTTTTCTCTGCGGAGCGCTGACGTTTTCTCTGCGGAGGAAATTCGGGGCTTTCGCAGTGTTAAATCCGGACATCTTCTTTAACGTTTCGGACGGCCTTGGTTGCGGAAATCGGCATGAGGCTCCGGTGTCGCGGATTTTTCAAGAAACTGTCACTCTTCCGTCGCCACGCCGTCATCCCGCCGTAACACGGCGGCCGTAATTTTGCCGCCGGATTAGTCATCAATGTTATTTGTTTATGAAGAAAAGATTCTTTGCTTCCGCCGTTTCGGCGTCGCTCGCGGCTCTGACCGCCATGGCCGGCATCGGCGACGGATCGGGCGACGGCAGCGGCAATCCGGGGAGTCCCGGCAGCGCGGGGACCGTACACGGACGCGTCATGGACGCCGACAGGCAGACGCTGCCGGGGGCGACGGTCCTGATCGAGGACCTGCACACGGGGGTGGCGAGCGACATGAACGGCTATTACGCCCTCGCCAACCTGAAGCCGGGCACGTACAGGGTCAGGGTGTCCTACGTGGGCTACGAGCCCAGGGAATTCGTCGTCGCCTACGACGGGCGGAGCGTCGAGCGCAACTTCGTCCTCAGCGCCAACGCCACGATTGGCGAGGTGGTCGTGAACGGTGCTTTCTACGGGCAGCGCAAGGCGCTGCAGGTGCAGAAGGAGAACATGGGCGTGAGCAACGTCGTCGCCGCCGACCAGGTGGGCAAGTTCCCCGACTCGAACATCGGCGACGCGCTGAAGCGCATCAGCGGCGTGAACGTGCAGTACGACCAGGGCGAGGCCCGCTTCGGGCAGGTGCGCGGCACGAGCGCCGACCTCACGTCGGTCACGGTGAACGGCAACCGCATTCCCTCGGCGGAGGGCGACACGCGCAATGTGCAGCTCGACCTCATCCCCTCGGACATGATCGAGACCATCGAGCTGAACAAGGTGGTGACGAGCGACATGGACGGCGACGCCATCGGCGGGTCCATCAACCTCGTGACGAAGAACACGCCCAGCCGCCGCGTGCTGAACGTCAATGCCGGCGGCGGCTACTCGTGGATTGGCGGAAAGCCGACCTGGGACCTGGGCGCGACGTTCGGCAACCGCTTCTTCGGCGACAGGCTCGGCGTGATGGCGTCGGCCTCCTACCAGTATGCGCCGGGCGGCTCGGACAACACCGAGTTCGAGTACGTGGAGAACGACGACAAGACCGTGTCGCTGAAAGAGGCGCAGGTGCGCCAATACTACGTCACGCGCGAACGCCAGAGCTACTCGCTCGCCCTCGACTACGTGTTCAGCCCGCAGCACAAGCTCACGTTCAAAGGCATGTACAACCGCCGCAGCGACTGGGAGAACCGCTACCGCGTGTCGTACAAGAAGCTGGACGGGAAGGCCTCCAAGCAGTCCGCCGTGGTGGAGACCAAGGCCGGCTCGTCCGACAACAAGGACGCGCGGCTGGAGCTGCAACAGACCATGGACTGCACGCTGGACGGCGACCACCGCTTCGGCGCGCTGAAGGTGGACTGGGCGGGCAGCTACTCGCGTGCCACGGAAGACCGCCCCAACGAGCGCTACGTGGCCTACACGCTGAAGGGCGTCGACTACGGCGCCGGCTTCGAGGACGTGGGCGGCAGGCAGCCCTACTGCGGCAAGCCGCTCCCCTCGCTCGACGACAGCCGCTGGGCGCTGAGCAAGCTGACCAACAGCGACCAGAACATCGCGGAGAACGAATGGAAGGGACGCGTCAATTTCACCCTTCCGCTCGCCAACGGCCTGTATGGAAGCACGCTGAGGTTCGGCGCGAAATACACCAACAAGGACAAGACGCGCGACCGCCGCTTCTTTGACTACGACGCCGACGGGGTGCTGGGCGGGGATTGGCGCAGCCTCACCGCCGCGCAAATCCGCGACGGCTTCATGCCCGGCAGCCAGTATCCCGCGGGCACGCCGTTCGTCACCAAGCAGTTCATGGGAACCATCGACTTCGGCAAGCTGGTGGGAACGGAGAACTACGAGGAAGAGGCCGGCAACTACAAGATTCGCGAGCAAATCACCGCCGGCTACCTGCGCTTCGACCAGAAGCTCGGCAGGCGGCTGTCGGCGACGGCGGGCCTGCGCGTGGAGCGTACCGACCTGAAGACCAGCGGCTGCAACGTGACCGTGCCTGACAAGGGCGAGACGACCATCGTGCCGACGGGCGACTTCAAGAACGGCTACACCGACCTCCTGCCCAGCTTGCTGCTCAAGTACAGGGTCAATGACGACGGCAACGTCCGCGCCTCGTTCACGAAGACCATCTCGCGCCCGAAGTACTCGGCGCTGATTGCCAACAAGAGCTTCAACACGTCCGACCTCACGGCAACCGTCGGCGACCCCGGCACGAAGCCGGCCAAGGCGTTCAACGCCGACCTCTCCGCCGACTATTACTTCAAGAGCGTGGGCATGGTGAGCCTCGGCCTCTTCTACAAGGACATCAAGAACGTGAACATCGAGTGGTCGTCGAACAAGTATCTTGGGAGCGACCTCGGGCTCTCGGGCGACTTGGCGCAGGAGTACTGGGCCGTGACGCAGAACATCAATGCCTACGACGCCCGCGTGTATGGCGTCGAGGCCGCCTACCAGCGCGACTTCGGCTTCATCGCCCCTGCGCTGAAATGCCTCGGGTTCTACGGGAACTACACCTACACCCACAGCACCACGCGCAACTTCAACGAACGTCTGAACATCGCCGACGGCGACGACGTGAAGGTGGCGGGCTCGCCCGAGCACACGGCCAACGCGTCGCTCTTCTACGAGAAGTCGGGGGTCGCTGTCCGCCTGTCCTACAACTTCGCATCGGCGTTCATCGACGAGATGAGCACCAGCCGCCAGCTCGACCGCTACTACGACAAGGTGAACTACCTTGACCTGAACGCCAGCTACACGTGGGGGCGGCAGACCAAGCTCACGGTCTACGCCAGTGCCAACAACCTGCTCAACCAGCCGCTTCGCTACTACCAAGGGGAGACGGACCGCACGATGCAGGTGGAGTACTACGGCATGAGGGTGAACGCGGGCGTGAAGGTGAACTTCTGACCGCCGGAGACTCCGGCAAGACCATCGAACGAAACCAAAAACACTACACAACAACATGAAACGATTGATTGAGAAAGGCTTCCTGCTTCCGCTGCTTGCCGTCGCGGCCTTCATGGCGGCCTCCGTGTGCGCCGTCGCGCAGACGGGGGAGCGGTGGGGCGGCATCAAGGGCGACATCCGTCTTTTCCTTGCCAGCGACCTCGGGCGCAACGGATACTACGACCAAAAGCCCGTGGCCGAGCTGATGGGCGAGATGGCTGGCGAAACAGGGCCGGAGTGCGTCGTTGCCGCCGGCGACATTTTCCACTATCTCGGCGTCGGGTCGGTCGGCGACCCCCTGTGGACAACCAACTACGAGCAGGTCTATTCGCATCCCGAGCTGATGGTCGATTGGCTGCCTGTCTGCGGAAACCACGAGTACAAGGGCAACACGCAGGCCCTGCTCGACTATTCCAAGGTGAGCCGCCGCTGGATGATGCCGGCGCGCTACTACTCGAGGGTGTTTACGAAGAAGGGCACCTCGGTGCGCGTGGTGCTCATCGACACGGCGCCGCTCATCAGCAAGTACCGCAACGACGCGGAGACCTATCCCGACGCTTGCCGCCAGGACGACTCGGCGCAGCTGGCCTGGCTCGACGAGACGCTGCGCGGGGCCAGGGAGGACTGGATCGTCGTCGTGGGGCACCACCCCGTCTATGCCGACACCGACAAGTCGGAAGTGGAGCGGGCCGACATGCAGGAGCGCGTGCTGCCCATCCTGCGCAAGTACGGGAACGTTGCCATCTATGCTTGCGGGCACATCCACAACTTCCAGCACATCCGGAAGAAGGGCGATTCCATCGACTATGTGGTCAATACGTCGGCCTCGCAGTCGCGCGGCGTGGAAGCCATCGACGGGACGGTGTACTGCTCGTCGGAGACCGGCTTCTCTGTCATCTCCGCCACAAAGACGCAGCTCAACCTGTACATGATTGGCAAGAAGGGCGACGTGCTCCACACCGTCGCCAAGAGCAAGTAGGGTCTTCTCGTCCCCGGCGTGCGGTGCGTCTGCCGGGATGGAGCTGACCATTCGGACAAACACAAAGAGGCGCGTACATCCGCCTGCGAGAGGCAGGGTGTACGCGCCTTGCGCAGCCGTGCGGAAAGCGTCCGCGCGGGCTATTTCCGGAAGGCCTTCACGGCTTTCCCGTCCGTGTCGCGCACGATGTAGAGGCCGTGGAGCGGCGCATGAGGCAGGGGCGTGCCCATGAGCGAGTAGTAGCGGGCCGTGCCGGCGGGCGCTCCCTGCCCGATGGCCCCGATGCCGTCGGCCGGGTCGTCGTAGCGCAGCAGGGTGACGCTTGAGGCGCGGAACTCCTGCGCCGCGTCGCCCTTGGCCAGGTTGGCCTGGAAGCCGAGGACGACGTCCTGCGGCGCGTCGAGCGTGAAGTAGATGCCGTAGGTGTTGCCGTCCAGCGCTCCGTCGGACAGCGGCGCGTAGGCGATGGACTTGCTTTCGGTCGCGTCGGTCGGGAGGGGCTCGCTGGCCGCGAAGATGTAGGCTTGCGCGAGGTTGTGGAGGGCGTTGAACGTGTTTCCGAAGTAGTAGCGTCCGGCCTCGAGGCGCACCTTTCGGTAGATGCGCGCGTCGGCGAGGTCGCCCTCGGTGTTGTTGTCGCGGTCGTCCCAAATGCCCAGCATCAGGCAGTCGTCGCCGCTGTACTTGTCGAGCCCGTTCTTGGTGCCGTCGCTGCCGTTGGGGATGCGGAAGTTCTCCACCGTCCAGTGGGCGGGCGTGCCGAAGCGCGCGCTGCCCGACTCGGCCGTGCGCGTGAAGTTATCGGCCTCGCCCAGCGTGCTTGCCGTGATGTCCGTCGCTCCCGTCTTCTCGGGCTGTCCGCCCTTGTTCTTTCCCTCGGTCAGAAACAGCTCGAACGCTTCGGACAGACTGTTGTAGGTTTCGTTGATGGTGGCGAAGTCGGTGTCGCCGCTTAACGCCCTGGCGGACTCCGCCATGGCCAGCAGCTGCGCCTGGCTCTCGGGGGCATAGAAGCCCGTGTTGTGGTTGAATGTGAGCGTCGCCACGGTGTCGGCCACGCGCCGGGCAAGGCTTTGCAGGCTGGCGTAATCGACGGCTCCATAAAAAAAGAGCTTCACGTTTTTGGCGCGAAACTCTTGCTGGCTGCTTCCCTCGTTGAGGTCGGCTTGGAAACCCAGTTTCACGTCCTGCTCTCTTTCGAGCGTGAAGTAGATTCCGTAGAAGTTCCCGTCGTTCTCGCCTGCCCTGTTGATGGGCTCGTAGGCGATGGCGTCGGTCGGGATGCGTGGCGTGGCGAGCAGTGCGCCGGTGGCGAAAATGTAGGCTTGTCGGCTGATGCCGTAGGTGGTCTGGTACTGGGCTCCGAAGTAGTAGCGGCCGGCTGGTAGGCGGACGGTGCGGTAGATGCGCGCGTTGCTGATGTCGCCGTCCTCGTTGTCCTGCCTGTCGTCCCAGATGCCGAGCGACAGGCAGTCGTAGCCGGGATAGCGGTCGAGGCCGTTGCGCACGCCGTCGCCGCCCTTGTCGATGCGGTAGTTCTCCACCGTCCAGTGGGCGGGCGTGGCGTAGCGCGTGCTGGTGGCCTCGCCGCTGCGGCTGAACGCCCCCGCTTCCACGAGCTGTGCCTCGGTCATGTCCTCGGCCGCCGTCTCGCTGGGCGTTCCGCCAGGGTTCTTGCCGTTGTTCTGAAATTCGGCGATGGCGGCGCTGAGGGCGTTGTAGGCGGCCGAAAGCTCGTCGTAGGACGCGTCCTCGCCAGTCTGCCGGGCGGCGTCCATGGCTGCGCGGAGCTGTTCTACCGCCGCGCGGCGGTAAAACCCCGTGTTGGTGTTCACCTTGGCGCTCGTCGTCAAGTCCTCGGCATCGCCCATGAGCTGGTCAAGCATCATGTAGTCCATCTCGCCATAGTAGAGCAGCTTCACCGCGTCGGCGCGGAACTCCTGCGTGCTGCCGCCCGTGAGGTTGGCCTGGAAGCCCAGCACGACGTCCTGCTCCGTGTCGAGCGTGAAGGTGATGCCGTGGAAGCTGCCGTCGGTTTTCGCCCGGTTGATGCGCTCGTAGGCGATGGACTGCTCGGGGATGTCGCTGGTGGACAGCACGGCCGGGGCAGCGAAGAGGTACGCCTCGTCCGACAGCTCGTAGGCGGCGTTGTAGCTTGCGCCGAAGTAGTAGCGGCCGGCCTCGAGACGCACCGTCTGGTAGATGCGCGCGTTGGCGAGGTCGCCCTCGGTGTTGGCCTGCTGGTCGTTCCAGACACCCAGCATGAGCGCGTCGTTGCCCTTGTACTTGTCGATGCCGTGCTTGGTGCCGTCGTCCCCGTTGGGGATGTTGAAGTTCTCGACCGTCCAGTGCCGCGGCACCCCGAACCGACGGCCGTCGTCGGTCTCGGGCGTGCGTGTGAAGTTCGTTGCTTCGGTCAGGTAATAGGCGGTTTCGTCGCTGCACTGGGCTGTGCCGGGCTCTCCGCCCTCGTTCCGCCCGTTCTTCAGAAAGTCCGCGTACGCTTGGTTGAGCGTCCGAATCTGCGCTTGCTGCGCGTCGTTGTCGGAGCCGGTGTAGGCTTTCGCCGCCTCCACGGCTGCGGCCAGCGCATTCAGGTTTTTGGCGTTGAACTTCCCTGTGTTGTAGCTCGTGTGGGGGCGCAGCGCGGCGACTTTCGCTTCGTAGAGGCCGATGAACGACTGCAGCGTGAGTGTCTCCTCGCTGTGGCTCTTGTCGAACGTGATTTCGAAGACGGGCGCGATGGCGTTCGTCGCCGCTGCGGGCAGCGTGATGGACAGCCCGTCGATGTCCATTGCGAACGGCACTTCGCCGTGCCCCAGCAACGTCACCTTGGCAACCTCGCCGCTGTAATGCTCGGAACTGTAGCCGAGCGACTTCAGCGTGAACCGGCTGCCCGCCGCCGGCCAGCGCAGGATGGTGGCGTAGAGCGTGTCGTTGCGCTGGACGTAGCGGACGTCCTTGGACGAGTAGTTGTTCTTCTCGTTGAAGCCCTGCGCGTTGAGCGGGTTGCTTGCCTCGGCCAGCGGACCCTCGCCGAAGGTCTTCCACGGGCGTGTGGCGTAGATGCTCTTGCCGTTCACGTCCATCCACGCTTTGATGCCGTCCAGCACGGCGCGTTCTTTTTCGTCAATCGTCCCGTTGCCGCGAATGGGGACGCTCAGCAGCAGGTTGCCGTTTTTGCTGACCACATCGACAAGCATGTCCACGACTTGCTGCGCGCTCTTGTAGCCGTTGCCGTTGTACACGTTGCGGTCGTAGTGCCAAGAGCCGATGCACGTGCAGGTCTGCCAGTATTCGCTTTGCGCGCGGTCGGGTACGCCGCGCTCCACGTCCCAAAGCAGCGCCTGCTTTTGCGATGCGTTGAGCTTCTTGCCCATCACCACCACCTGCTGCTCGCCGCCGTTGAGGCTCGCGCTGTGGTTGTAGTAGTGGGCGAGGATGTTGAGGCCCACTTGTTCGTCGCACCCGTAGAACGGCAGCACGGTGTCGTCGAAATAGAGCATCGAGGGGTTGTAGTCGTTGATGCATTCAAGGACGCGGTTCTGGAACTTGGTCTTGTACGCCTCCGACGGCTGCGACGCCCCGTTGCCCCAGTCCCACTGGCTGTGTATGCTCCCGGAGTTCTCATAGCCGGCGCTGGGCGTGTGGCGCTGGGCATAGAGCTCCTGCGGGTCGTAGCCTTCCCACCACTTTCCCGTGCCGTCGGCCTTGGTGAGGTTGCCGTCGTAGTCCTGCGCAATCTCGAGCCAAGTCCACGTGTGTGCGCCGTGCATGCTCACGCCCAGCGGCAGCCCGTGCTTCTGGCAAGCCTCGCTCCATCCCTTTACGATGTCGCGGCGCGGCCCCATGTTCACGGAGTTCCACTCTTGGTAGGGGCTGTCCCAAAGGTCGAAGTTGTCGTGGTGCTGCCCGAGCGTCATGAAGTAGCGTGCGCCCGCGCTCTTGTAGAGGGCGATGAGCGCGTCGGGATTCCATTCCTCGGCCTTCCACTCGTTGATGACGTCTTTGAACCCAAAGTCGGCGGGGTCGCCATATTTTGCCACGTGGTAGTTGTATTGCCCGCTGCCGGCATCGTACATCCCGCGTGCATACCAGTCGCCGTCCTCAGGCTCGCACTGTGGCCCCCAGTGCGCCCAGATGCCGAATTTCGCGTCTTTGAACCACTCGGGGCAGGCCCATCCCGACAGGCTCGTCCAGTCGGGGGAGAATGCGCCCGTCTCCACGGCCACGTTCTGCGCTCCCATGGGGAGCGACGCGCCCAAGGCCAGGCTGGCAATCATCGTCTTGAAAGTGCTGCTTTTTCTCATTGTGTGTTATTTGTTATTGTTGTTGGTCAGGCGGCCGGGAGCGTCCTCCCGGCGCGCGTCAGGTTGCGACGGCAAAGATAGGAAGCGGCGGTGTGAATCGCTGCGTACGAAATGGGAAAAGAATAGGACGATATCGACGGATGCGCGTGTCTTTTCGGGCGGTTTCTTGCGAATTATCGGCAGGCGGCTTGCGCGCATGAAAGGAAAATGCGTATGTTTGCGGAGAAAAACTCCAGAATACCCTACCAGCGATGACACCAAGCTTCGAACTGCTGATGCTCAACGTGGGCTTCGCGCGGCAGCACGGCGACTGGAACTGGCGCAACGTGCGCAGTCCCTTTGCGCGCCTCTACTGCGTCACCGAGGGCGCGGCGTGCATCGTGTTCCGCAACACGCGCGCTGGCGAGCCCGACCGCACGCTGACCCTGCGTCCCGGCGGCCTCTACCTCGTTCCGCCCTTCACGCTCCACCACGAGGAGAGCGACGGCCTCTTCGCCCACTACTACGTGCATATCTATGAGCGCGCGGAGAGCGACATCCGCCTCTTCGAGGACTACGCGCTACCCGCCGAACTCCCCTCTTCCCCGCTGCATTGCGCGCTTTTCGGGCGGCTCGCCGCCATCAACCCGCAGATGGCCCTGCCCGAGTCGAACCCGCAGAGCTACGACAACCAGTCGTATCTGCTCCACAGCGTGCGGCGCGGCCGGGAGCGGTCGCTGGCCGACATCGTGGAGTCCGCGGGCATCGTCCACCAGCTCATCGCGCCTTTCCTGCGTCAGGCGCGGCCGCAGGTGGCGACGGCGGACAGCCGCATCTTGCAGAGCATTGCGCGCATACGCCGCCACTTGGCCTCCGCGCCCGACTTGGCGGACCTGGCCAGCCGTGCCTGTATGTCGAAGGACCACTTCATCCGCTGCTTCCGCCAGGTCACGGGGCAACCCCCCGGCGCCTACATCGCCCGCCGGCGCATGGAGCAGGCCGAGCTGCAGCTGATCATGTCCGACCGCCCCGTGAAGCAGATTGCCCGGGCCATGGGCTACGCCGACTGCTCCTACTTCAACCGCGTGTTCCGCAAGTGGGTGGGGATGACGCCGCAGGAGTACCGACGCCAGACGGCCGCGCCGGGCGGCCCGCCCCCGTGACGGGCAGTGCCGGCCGCCCCTCGCCGCGAAACAGGATACGCCCCGAATACCGTGTGTATTCGGGGCGTCTCGCCATTGTATGCGCCGATGTGTGCTTACTTCAGCAGGTCGTCGAGCGCGCTTCTGAACTCGCCGCTGCCCTGCGCCTCGTGGCTGTCGCTGCCGTGGAACGGGCCGCGCTGGGGGCGCTCGCCGCCGTTGCGGTCGGGCCGCGGGCGGCGCTCGCCGCGATCGGGGCGGGGACGGCGCTCGCGCTGTGCGCGCTCCACGTAGTCGGCCGGCTTCTCAATCAGCACGCGGTGGCTGAGTTTGAACTTGCCCGTCTTCTGGTCGATGTCGATGAGCTTCACGTCGATGCTGTCGCCCTCCTTGATGCCGGCTTCCTCGACGGTCTCCAGACGCTTCCAGTCGATTTCGGAGATGTGGAGCAGACCGTCCTTGCCGGGCATGAACTCCACGAAGCAGCCGTAGGGCATCACCGAGCGGACCGTTCCCTTGTAGACCTCGCCCACCTCGGGGATGGCGACGATGGCCTTGATCTTCGCCAAGGCCGCCTCGATGGCCGCCTTGTCGGGCGCGGAGACCTGAACCTTGCCCACGCCGTCCACCTCGTCGATGGTGATGGTCGTCCCGGTGTCTTCCTGCATCTGCTGGATGATTTTGCCGCCCGGGCCGATGACGGCTCCGATGAACTCCTTCGGAATCGTAATCTGCTCGATGCGGGGCACGTGGGGCTTGAGCTCCGCGCGCGGCTCGCTGAGGGTCTTCATCATCTCCCCCATGATGTGCTCGCGGCCGGCCTTTGCCTGCATCAGCGCCTTCTCGAGGATTTCGTAGGAGAGGCCGTCGCACTTGATGTCCATCTGCGTGGCCGTCAGTCCGTTCTTCGTGCCCGTCGTCTTGAAGTCCATGTCGCCGAGATGGTCCTCGTCGCCCAGGATGTCGGACAGCACGGCGTACTTCTCCTCGCCCGGGTTCTTGATGAGGCCCATGGCGATGCCCGCCACGGGGTTCTTGATGGGCACGCCGGCGTCCATCAGCGCCAGCGTGCCGGCGCAGGTGGTGGCCATGGACGACGAGCCGTTCGACTCGAGGACGTCGCTCACGATGCGGATGGTGTAGGGGTAGTCGTCGGGAAGCTGCCCCTTGATGCCGCGCCAGGCCAGGTGGCCGTGGCCAATCTCGCGGCGGCCTACGCCGCGCTGTGCCTTGGCCTCGCCCGTGGAGTACGGCGGAAAGTTGTAGTGGAGGAGGAAGCGCTGGTATTCGCGCACCAGCGCGCCGTCAATCAGCTTCTCGTCGAGCTTCGTGCCGAGCGTGCAGGTGGCCAGCGCCTGGGTCTCGCCGCGCGTGAAGATGGCCGACCCGTGGGGGCCGGGCAGCGGGCCGGCCTCGCACCAGATGGGGCGGATGTCCGTTGTCTCGCGCCCGTCGAGGCGGATTCCCTCGTCAAGGATGCAGCGGCGCATCGCGTCGCGCTCCACGTCGTGGTAGTAGCGGTCGATGAGCGCGTTCTTCTCGGCCAGCTCGTCCTCGCTCATGTCGGCGTGGGCGGCGGCGTAAGCCTCCTTGTACTCCTCGCGGATGTTCTCGAAGGCCTCCGCGCGGGCGTGCTTCTCCAGCCCCTGCTTCGTCACGTCGTAGGCCTTCTGGTAGCAGGCCTTGCTGATGTCGGCGCGGAGCTCCTCGTCGTTCACCTCGTGGCAGTACTCGCGCTTCACGTCGGTGCCGAGTTCCTTCATCAGCTCCTTCTGGAGGCGGCACTGGGGCTTGATGGCCTCGTGCGCGGCCTTGAGCGCGCCGAGCAGGTCCTGCTCCGACACCTCCTTCATCTCGCCCTCCACCATCATGATGTTCTCCTCGGTGGCGCCCACCATGAGGTCCATGTCGGCCTCCTTGAGCTGCTGGAACGTGGGGTTGATGACATACTCGCCGTTGATGCGGGCCACGCGCACCTCCGAGATGGGGCCCTCGAAGGGGATGTCGGAGGTGGCGAGCGCGGCGGAAGCCGCGAATCCGGCCAGCGCGTCGGGCATGTCCGTGCCGTCGGCCGAGAAGAGGATCACATTGACGAAAACCTCCGCGTGGTAGTTGCTGGGAAACAGCGGGCGGAGTGCGCGGTCCACAAGGCGGCAGGTGAGGACTTCCTCGTCCGACGCCTTGCCCTCGCGCTTGGTGAAGCCTCCAGGATAGCGTCCTGCGGCGGCATACTTCTCGCGGTATTCCACCTGAAGAGGCATGAAGTCCGTTCCGGGAACTGCGTCTTTTGCGGCGCAAACAGTGGCCAGGAGCATGGTGTTGCCCATACGGAGCATCACGGAACCATCGGCTTGCTTCGCCAGCTTTCCTGTCTCGATGCTGATTTCGCGTCCATCAGGCAAAGAGACTTTCTTCGTAATTACGTTCATCTTTTAATTTGTTAAACATCGAAAATATCTTCTGTATCTTTTGGGCTGAAAAAAACGTTTTTGCGGACACGCACGGGCGTGGGCACAAAAACGCCGCAAAGATACGGAAATAATCCGTGGCAGCCGCGCAAAAAGCCTAAACTTTCGGGAGTTATGCGTGCGGGAAGCCCCAATTAGTGTTTTTTAACCACTCGTGCCGCGCGGTGGCGGACGGCGGAGCCGCGCCGTTCCGCCTCGGCCTCCATGGCGCGCGGAAACGCACGCACGGCGTGCCGGGACTCCGCTCGCGGAACTCCCGGCACGCCGTGTGGCGCTTTTTCCAAGGGCAGTGCAGCTCGCTCAGCTGTACCAAATGGAGGTGTCGTCAATGACTTGATAACGATGGTCGTCAAAGTCCATCAGAAACCCCGTGTTGGTGTATCCCTCTACGTAGTAGCGTTCCTCCTCGTTGTAGATGTTGTCGAGGTCGTACGCCTCATCGTCGTGCGAATACTTGTTAGGTTTCATGGTTCCTCCTTTCTGGCCCGTTGCCCCCAATGGGCCTGTTTTGCGGTTGGTTTAGGGAATGGGGGACGGCGTTCCCCTCTGATGCCTCCAAATATAATGAATCGTAGCCGGCGCTGCAAATTTTCGGCGGTGTTTTTTCTGAAAAATGTCAAAAAACTTTTGATTCGTAACATTTGGAGGGCTGTTTGGCAACTCTACTTGTCGTTCCCGCTCTTTTCCGGTCTTTTCGGAGCCGCCGGGGAGGCCGGGGCCGGGCGGAAGGCCGTGGGCCAGCCTGCGGCGGACGCCCGCCAGCCTGCTCCGGAAAAACACTGCGGAGGGGCCGGAAAACGTCCGCGGACAAAAATATTTTCGTCTGCGGACGAAATATATTTCCTCCGCGGAGCGCGTGGCTTTTCTCCGCGGAGGTTTTTCCGGCGCTCTTTTCCAGCCTGAGAAAGTGTTTTTCCCGCCTGGTTCCGCCCTTCCGGGCGCGCCTGGCGGCGGACATACGGATTTTTTTACCCGAAATAAGGATTTTCCGACCTTTCCGACGTGGAATTATGCTTATTTTGCCCCCGTAAGCCGTCCTCCCCTGCCGCAGCGTGGCAGGCGGGAGGGGCGGGAACTAACCTTAAAACACCGCGTCAGAGAAATGAGAAACATGGGAAGGCTCTCCGTGGCGGCCGCGCTGGCCCTCTGCACGCTCGCCGCCCTGCCGGCGGGAGCGCAGCCGCAGGACTTGATGACGTTCATGCCGATGGACGTGTCGGACAACATCCCCGTCGGCGAAATCACGACCCTCCACCAGGACCGCCGGGGCTTCGTCTGGATAGGGAGCGGCAACGGCCTCTACCGCTACGACGGCTACCACGTGCAGCGCTACCGCAACAGCCGGCTCTTCCCCCACCTGCTCCCCTCGAACGAAATCACCTGCCTGCGCGACGACGCCGACGGCCGCCTGTGGGTGGGCACGCGCCAGGGGCTGTGCCGCCTCGACCTGAGGAGCGGCATGAGCCGCACCTACCACTTCCGCGACTTCGAGAACAGCAACGCCCTCAAGTGCCTCCTCGTCACGCGCGACAGCGGCCTGTGGGCCGGCACCGAGGGCGGCCTCTACCGCTACGACGCGCCCACCGACTCGTTCACCCTCTACTGCGACAAGAACGGCAACGCCAAGGTGCCCCACGCCTCCATCACCTCGCTGCTGGAGGACCGGCAGGGCTACGTGTGGGTGGGCACGTGGGACAAGGGGCTCTACCGCTACAACCCCGACGACGGCACGTTCTACGAGATGCCCGACTTCAACGCGCTCCACTCGGCGCAGGCCGTCTACGAGGACAACGGCGCGCTGTGGGTGGGCACGTGGGGCAAGGGGCTCTACAAGATTGAGAACCCCTACGACACGAACGTGCCGCTCGTCTTCGCCAGCTACACCCGCGCGGGCACCGCGGGGCAGCTCGCCTCCGACATCATCTGGCAGATTGGCCGCGACCGCAGCACGGGGCTGCTGTGGGTGGGCACCGACTGCGGCCTGTCCTTCGTGGCCGAGGCCGACGACCGTTCCAGCCGCATCGTGGCCGCGCCCGAGGCCATGAGCCCCGCGCCCGACTACTTCGGGCGCGGGGTCGGCTGCTTCCTGAGCGACCGCGACCAGCAGATGTGGGCCTACGCCACGCAGCGCGGCATCGTCGTGTCGCAGAGCAAGTCGTCCCTCTTCGCCCGGCACGAGCTGCCCGCCCCCTACCTCTACAGCGACTACATCACCTGCGTCGAGAACACCCCCGACGGCAGCGTCTGGGCCGGCCTCCGCAACAACGGCGTGCTCGTGTTCTCCAACGGCGGCTTCCGGCAGATTCCCATGCCCTCGCAGGTCAATGCCGTCTGCCACCTCTCTCTCTCCGCCACGCTGGTGGGGACGGAGCGCGACGGCATCGCCGTGGTGGAGGACGGGCGCGTCGTGCGGTGGCTCGACAGGGCCAGCGCGCCCTACCTCGTGGACAACTGCATCTACAAGATAACGCCGGACCGCCACGGAAACTGGCTCGTCGGCACCTGGCGCGGCCTCAGCGTGCGCTACGCCGACGGCCGCGGCGCGCACGTGGAGGGGAAGCTCCTCGACGTGCTCAGCAACGCGAAGGTCAAGGACATCACCTGCGCCCGCGACGGCAGCATCTGGATGGCCACGCGCGGCGACGGCATCCTCCGCCTCCAGGGCGACATCCGCCACCCCTCGGCCATGAAGCTGCGCCAGTACGCCCGGCTGGACGACTCGCAGCTCGACCTGCGCCACGTCTACCGCATCCTCATCGACCGCCGCGACCGCGTGTGGGCCTGCTCCAAGGAAGCCGGCCTGCTGGTCTATGACGCGGCGCTCGACCGGATGGTCAGCGCCAGCCACCGCTACGGCATCCCCGACGAGGACGTGTACAGCATCGAGGAAAGCGCGTGGGGCGACCTGTGGATATCCATGCGCAACGAGCTGATGTGCCTGACCATCAACGACAGCAACCACGTGAGCGGGATGCACTCCTACCTGCGCCGGGCGACCATCGGCGACAACCTCTTCGGCAACGCGCTCTCCTCGGCAAACAGCTCGCGGTTCATCACCTTTGGCTACAACAACGGCTTCGTCTCCTTCCCCAACAAGCGGCAGCACGGGGGCGGACGTTCCGCGCGCCCCACCATCACCGACATCCAGGTGGCGGGCCGGTCGCTCTTCCAGATGGACACGGACGCCCGCCTCGCCATCAGCCCCCTGCTGCCGCCCTACGCCACGGAGGTGACCCTGCCGCCCACCCAGCACGAGCTGCTCCTGTGCTTCTCCTCGCTCAACTACAACAAGATGGAGAACCCCCGCTTCGCCTACAAGCTGGACGGCTGCGACAAGGACTGGCACTATCCCGACGCGAGCCTCTGCCAGGCGGCGTACAGCAACCTGCCCTACGGGACGTACACGTTCCGCCTGCGCTGCACCGACGAGGGCGGCAGCTGGAGCGCCGACGAGCAGACGCTCCGCGTCACCGTCCTCGCGCCGTTCTACCTGCGCTGGTACGCCCTGCTCTGCTACGCCCTCCTGCTGGCCGGCGCCGCCTTCCTCGTCGTGCGCTACGTCAAGAACCGCAACGAGAACCGCCGCCAGCTGCAGCTGGCGCACATCGAGCGCCGCAACATCGAGCAGCTCAACCACAAGAAGCTCCAGTTCTTCACCAACATCACCCACGACCTCATGACGCCGCTCACCGTCATCTCCGCCACGGTGAGCCACCTCATGCAGCTGTGCCCCGAGCAGAAGGAGAGCCTCCGCACCATCGACGGCAGCGTCAACCGGCTGATGAGGCTGCTCCAGCAGATACTGGAGTTCCGCAAGACGGAAACCGGCAACCAGCACCTGCGCGTGTCGCAGGGCGTGCTCTCCGACTTCGTGCGCAGCGAAGTGGAGAGCATCCGCCCGGCCACCTACAAGAACCGCATCCGCTTCTCCCTGGAGTGCCGCCCCGAGCGCGTCGAGGGCTTCTTCGACTCCGACAAGCTCGACAAAATCATCTACAACCTCATCTCCAACGCCATCAAGTACAACCGCCCCGACGGCAGCGTCCGCGTGTCGCTGACCTGCGACGACGGCCTCCGCGCCGTCATCCGCGTGGAGGACGACGGCGCGGGCATCGCCGCCGACAAGATACCCACGCTCTTCCAGCGCTTCTACGAGGGCGAGCACCGCAAGTTCAACACCTACGGCATGGGCATCGGCCTCTCGCTCGTCAAGGACCTCGTGACGCTCCACCACGGCACCATCGAGGTGGAGAGCGAGCTGGGCAAGGGCAGCGCGTTCACCGTCACCATCCCCATCGCCCGCGAGGCGTTCGGGGAGGAGGAAATCGAGGACTCCAGCCAGATGGTCATCGACGGCGCCAGCCGGGACGCCTCCGAGCCCGAGCCGCCCGGCAGGCGCGGCGCCGCCACCGTCCTGGTGGTGGAGGACGACGACGACCTGCTCGTCATGCTGCGCAAGCTCCTCGGGCAGAGCTACAACGTCGTCACCGCCTACAACGGGCGCGAGGCGCTCGAGGTGCTCGACAACGAGGCGGTCGCCCTCGTGCTCACCGACGTGATGATGCCCGTCATGGACGGCGTGGAGCTGACCCGCCAGCTGCGCGGCCGGAAGGACATTGCCAACTGCCCCGTCATCATGCTCACCGCCAAGCACGACGACGAGGCCCGCGCCGAGGCGTACAAGGCGGGCGCGGACGCCTACATCACCAAGCCCTTCAACACGTCCGTCCTCCTCGCCCGCATCCAGAACCTGCTCCAGCAGCGCCGGAACACCGACGCCGAGGTGAGCGAGAAGCTCTTCGGCGGCATCAAGGACATGAAGCTCGGCACCACCGACCAGGACTTCCTCAACGCGTGCATCCGCGCCGTGCAGCAGCACATTGCCGACGCCGACTTCGACCTGCCCATGTTCGCCCGCGTGATGAACGCCAGCAAGTCGACCCTCTACAAGAAGCTGCGCGCGCTCACCGGGCTCAACACGTCGGCCTTCATCCGCTCCGTCCGCATGAAGTCGGCCTGCGAGCTGCTGCGCAACAACCCCAAGGCCCACATCTCCGACGTAGCCTACGCCGTGGGCTACAACGACCCCAAGTACTTCTCCTCGTGCTTCAAGAAGGACTTCGGCTGCCTGCCGTCCGAATACGTCGCGTCGCTGAGGGACGGATAGCGCGTCCCCACGGCGGGCTTCGCGCGCCAAGGCGTGCCCGAAGGAGAGACCGCCCCATTCCACCGATGCTTTCCGCCTTGTCCGCCCGGCCCCGGCGTGCGGCGCGCGGCGCGCCCCCAGCGCCCGTTGCGGAACGACGGGAGTCCGCGCCCCGCTCAAGGCCGAAGAGTTCAATCTGGAAGAATTGCGGTTGAAAAATGCGTAAAGTGAGATTTTTGGAGTTTTGAAACGTATTTTTTCGGTACGGCGTGTTTCCCGCCCGATTATATTTGCGGCGGAAACCAATCCGAAAATCTACAGATGAGAAATCCATCCACAATCCTCTCGCTCCTGTTCTGTTGCGCTTCGCTCGCCGTCGGCGCAGCGGAACGCACGCAGCCGGTGCTCGCCGAGCCGACCGTCCTCGACGGGACGGACGAGCTCCACCTCACAGCCGCGGACAACGTCATTGCCGATGGCGCGACCGTGACGATGGCGTCGGCAGACGCGTGGCTCTTTTTCGACAATGTCAAGCCGGGCGACGTCATCAAGAACTATGCGTCGCGAATCATCATAGGCGGAAAGCCGTTCGACCCCGAAACCAACGGGCGCATCGCCATCTACCGCCATGGCGCCGTGGTGATGGCGCACCAGCGCGGCTTCCGTGCGCTGACTGCCACCGGCGACGGCTGCAGCGAGACGTTCGAGGCCGAATATTTCTATACGAACGGCGCGCCGCAATACGCCCCCGACTCGCTCGTGCGCCCGCTTGCGCACGACAACGCCTTCACCCACATCACGCTCAAGCGCGGCTACATGGCCACACTGGCCTGCGAGCCGGACGGGATGGGCTATAGTCGCGTGTTCATCGCCGACGATCAGGACCTCGACACCGACCTCCCCGCCGAATTGAGGGGGAAGGTGAGCTATGTGCGCGTGCTGCGCTGGCAGTACCCGAGCAAGAAGGGCTGGGCGGGCTCGACGTGGAGCAGCATGCCCGACGGACTGAAGTATGCGTTCGAGCAGGCGGAGTTCACCAACAGCACGTGGTACTACAACTGGGGCTCGTCGCCGACGAAAGACCCTGCGAAGCCCGACGAGAAGAACTACAATGTGGAGTTCGTTCCCGAGAAATGGGGAGCGGGCGGCGCACTGGGCAGAATCTTCGAGACGGCGGACGCGTCGCACTTGCTGGGCTACAATGAGCCCGACCACACGGAGCAGTCGAACGTGTCCGTGGAAAACGCCATCAAAGAATGGCCCGTCCTCATGCAGACGGGGCGGCGGCTCGGCTCGCCCGCCACCACCGACTTCACGTGGCTCTACAACTTTATGGAACAGTGCCGCAAGCGCAACTACCGCGTCGATTTCGTGGTGGTCCATGCCTACTGGGGCAACAAGTCGGCGGCAGCGTGGTATCGCGACCTCAAGGCCGTGCACGACCGCACGCAGCGCCCCGTCTGGATTAAGGAATGGAACAACGGTGCCAACTGGACGAACGAAGGCTGGCCGTCGGGCCAGGCTGCGCAATATGTCCGCCAGCTGAGCGACATCACGGCCATCGTCAACATGCTCGACACGTGCTCGTTCGTCGAGCGCTATTCCATCTACAACTGGGTGGAGGAGAAGCGCATGATGATAGACAAGAACGGCAAGCTCACACCGGCGGGCGAGTTCTATGCCGCCGACCGGCCGGCTTACTTCTTCAACCGCGACAAGGAGGTGGTTCCGGCGTGGACCGTGCGCGAGGCGCCGTCACTGCGCTACGACTCCATCGCCGACAGCCGGCTTCACGTCAGCTGGACCGACCCCAACGGCGAGCAGATTGACCGCTACGCGCTCTATCGCGACGACCGCCTGCTTGCCGACACCATCCGTGGCCTCTCGGTGTCGTTGCCCGTGTCGGACTTTGCCGATGCGGTGGTGAGACTGACCGTGACGTCCATGCCCGAATCCGAAACACAGAAGAGCAAGGACTCCAACGCGCTGATGGTCGCAACGGCGCCGCTATCGGAATCGCCCGTCGTCGTGGGCAGCGCGCTCGTCTCCGAAAGTTGGCGGCCGATGGTTACGGGCGGCGCGAATCCCGAAGCTCCCGTCGTCGTGCTCGGAACGCCCACCTACCGCAACAAGATGCCGCTGGCGCCCATGCTGCGCAGTGTGTCTGCCGACCATTTCGACTTCGCCCTGCGTGCTTACGTCTACCAGGAGTCGCCCACGTTCTTTGCGCCCGACACGCTGTCGTACCTCATGCTGCCGCAAGGCTCGTTCCGATGGGGGACAATCGAGGGCGAGGCACAAAGCGTCGGCGGGGTGGGCGATGAGTGGACTCGCGTCGACTTTGCCAAGACGTTCGACACGACGCCCATTGTCATCGCGTCGGTCAGTGCGGCCAACGACACCACCGCCACGGTGGCTGTGCGCAACGTCACCCGCAGCGGCTTCGAACTGCGCCTGCGCCACGAAGAACGTGTTGGCGACGTGTCGGCCCGCGCCAAGGTCGGGTTTGTGGCAATGACCCCGGGCAGCGGGCTCGTTAACGGCATGAAGGCCTTTGTCGGACGCACCGACGACCGCGCCGTGGGCAGCGTCCTGACGGCGGCATACGTCCTGCCTTATGGAGAGACATACAAGGATGCGGCACATGTCTTTGCGCAGATGCAGACGGAGAACGACGCCGTCACTTCCACGTTGCGCCAGCAAAAGCGCACGACGGCGACGACCACGCTTTTCAAGGACCGCGAGAAGAGTGTGTCGCGCGACACTGTCGAGGCCGAGCAGGTGGGCTATCTCATCATGGGCACGCCCGACACGGCGAATGCCCTCTCGCGAATCGCCGCGCAGTCACAGCGTGGTACTTGGACAGCCCTTTCGGGCGTCGCTGCCGACGCTGCGCCACGCCAGCGAGGCGTGTACATCCGCTCCGTGCAGGGACAGACGCAGAAAGTCCTTGTGCAGTGACCTGAAACGCTTCTTCAGCACAGTACATCATAATATATAACTGTACTCATTCAATCTCCTAACTTTCAAAATTTGTTTAACTTATGAAGAGAACTTTCCTTCAGCTCTGTCTGCTTGCCGCATTGTCGGGAACAGGCGCGACCAGTGGAAGTGCCTTCGCAACGACACCCGATGGCGCCCCCGTCACCATTCGCTTCGTCGATTCGAAGGGCGCGTCTCTGCTCGGAGCAAACACTACTCTTCCGGATGTAGTGAAAATCACGGGAACAGGTACTTCTGCGGAAATCATTGTCGAAAGCACCGGCCTGGAACAGGACATCAAGGTGTCGGCAACATCTGGTTTCGAGGTGACGCCTGCTCTCATCAAGGTCGGCAGCAGTGAGCCGACCACCGTCGTGGTGACGAATGTCTCGTCGCGCAGCCACAACACCGGCAAGCTCATCCTGCGCAGCGGCGACGTGCGCACTTATGTCACACTTGAGTCGACCGGCACCCCCCTCCCCGTGAAGGACATCTCCGGCTCCGCGGCCTACCCGGGCGGCCCGGACGGCTCCTTCGAGACGTCCGGCTTCGCCCCCGGCCCGGACGGCTACACGGTCGAGGTCCGCGCGCGCGTCTCGGGCGACGGGCAGGAGCTGCGGCCGTACGCCCTGAGCCCCGTCGGCTCGGGGTTCATGGGCTACGTCGTCCCGTCGGGCCTTGGCCTTCAGAACGGCTCCGGCGTGTTCGTCTCCCGCAAGGGGGTCAGCAACCCCTCGAACGGCGGCACGTTCTACAACACCGACGGCCTGTACCACACCTACCGCTACGCCGTGACGCCCGACGAGCGCGTGTTCGTCTTCCGCGACGGCCTTGCCGTTGACACCCTCCGCCTCGCCGACCTCGCCCTCCAGCCCTCCTGGAGCGTCGAGAACGGCCCCGCCCGCGAGAACCTCCTGAGGAACCCGGGCTTCGAGGGCGAGTGGGACTACTCCCCGTCCCGCGGCATCGTGACCCGCATCGAGGGCTGGGACGTCTACCCCTACGACCAGTACAACTCGACCCAGGAGATTGTCTCGAGCGAGCGCAGCAACGACGTCGACCAGGACAACCACGCCCTCTCGATGCGCCGCTACATGTGGAGCGACGGGTGGTCTGCCGGCGAGGTGTCCCAGATAGTCGACGTGGCGCCGAACGAGGTCTACTCCTTCTCGGCGCTGGCCCGCGGCGGCATCAAGAAGGACGGCACGCTCAAGGGCTCCCTCCGCATCGAGGATCTCCAGCACCCGGACAACAAGGTCGTGATTCCCGTGACGGACTCCGACTGGCAGACCTACGCCTCCGACTTCTCGACCCTGGCCGACACGCGTCAGGTCCGCGTGTCCTGCTACCTCGAGCGCGACAAGTGGGGCGCCTCCATCAGCGCGCTGCAGGTCGACGACGTCCGCCTGTCGGGCGTGTCCCGCTTGGTTTCCCCCCGCGTCGGCTTCGAGCTCGACGGCGGCGCCGAGGTGGCCTACTTCGCCTACGACGCGACCGGCGCCTACGCGCCCGCCCCCGCCTCTCTGTCCCCGTCGGTCGACAGCCTGTTCATCGACGGCACCGGCTCCTCCGGCTCGTTCACGGTCAGCCTCGCCAACCTGTCCGGCGACGTCTCCGTCAGCGCCACGTCCGGCCTGGAGGTGAGCCCGTCCACCATCGAGGCCGGCGCCGGCACGGCCACCGTCGTGGTGACGAACCGCTCCTCCAAGCGCCTCGCCTCCGGGCGTGTCGTCCTGCGCAGCGGCGACGTGCGCGCCTACGTGGGTGTCTCTGCCGCCGGCACCCCCCTCCCCGTGAAGGACATCTCCGGCTCCGCGGCCTACCCGGACGGCTCCTTCGAGACGTCCGGCTTCGCCCCCGGCCCGGACGGCTACACGGTCGAGGTCCGCGCGCGCGTCTCGGGCGACGGGCAGGAGCTGCGGCCGTACGCCCTGAGCCCCGTCGGCTCGGGGTTCATGGGCTACGTCGTCCCGTCGGGCCTTGGCCTTCAGAACGGCTCCGGCGTGTTCGTCTCCCGCAAGGGGGTCAGCAACCCCTCGAACGGCGGCACGTTCTACAACACCGACGGCCTGTACCACACCTACCGCTACGCCGTGACGCCCGACGAGCGCGTGTTCGTCTTCCGCGACGGCCTTGCCGTTGACACCCTCCGCCTCGCCGACCTCGCCCTCCAGCCCTCCTGGAGCGTCGAGAACGGCCCCGCCCGCGAGAACCTCCTGAGGAACCCGGGCTTCGAGGGCGAGTGGGACTACTCCCCGTCCCGCGGCATCGTGACCCGCATCGAGGGCTGGGACGTCTACCCCTACGACCAGTACAACTCGACCCAGGAGATTGTCTCGAGCGAGCGCAGCAACGACGTCGACCAGGACAACCACGCCCTCTCGATGCGCCGCTACATGTGGAGCGACGGGTGGTCTGCCGGCGAGGTGTCCCAGATAGTCGACGTGGCGCCGAACGAGGTCTACTCCTTCTCGGCGCTGGCCCGCGGCGGCATCAAGAAGGACGGCACGCTCAAGGGCTCCCTCCGCATCGAGGATCTCCAGCACCCGGACAACAAGGTCGTGATTCCCGTGACGGACTCCGACTGGCAGACCTACGCCTCCGACTTCTCGACCCTGGCCGACACGCGTCAGGTCCGCGTGTCCTGCTACCTCGAGCGCGACAAGTGGGGCGCCTCCATCAGCGCGCTGCAGGTCGACGACGTCCGCCTGTCGGGCGTGTCCCGCTTGGTTTCCCCCCGCGTCGGCTTCGAGCTCGACGGCGGCGCCGAGGTGGCCTACTTCGCCTACGACGCGACCGGTGCCTACGCGCCGATGATGCCGGGCCTGACCGCCAAGGAAGTGACTACGATTATCGATAGCCCTGCCAACAGCGCAGATGCAGCACGCCTGAACGCCTCTGTCAGCAACGGCCTGCTGACCGTTTCCGACGTGGGCGAAGGCACGCAAGTGATGGTCTACAACGCTGCGGGCACACTCATTGCAAATGTCCCGAACTACACCTGCGGCTCGGGCATCGCACTGCCGGCCAACGGCGTTTACGTCGTGGCCGCCTTCAAGGACGGCAAGCGTAAAGTGGCCAAGGTCCGCTACTAATCCAAAGACTGATGCGAGCGGGCAGACACGGTGCTGCCCACTCGCATCTCCTTTATTTCTAACTGCAAACATACTCAATCAAACGACATGAAATTCAGAACTTACACGACGCTCCTGCTTCTTGCGTTTGGGCTCAACGCCATGGCGGGCGATGTCTTCAAGCCCGGGCAGACGTGGAAGGACACCAGTGGCAACGCCATCAATGCACATGGATGCTGCGTACAGTATTATAACGGCACGTACTATCTGTTTGGCGAATACCGCAACGGCAGCAAGTGCGCCGGTGTCAGCTGCTATAGTTCGACCGACCTCTACAACTGGAAAAAACTCAACTTGGCAGTCACGCCTACGGGAACGAAGACCGACGAGTGCCGGGATATAGCCAGCGGACGCACGCTCGAACGTCCGAAGGTCATCTACAACGAGACGACGGGCAAGTGGGTGATGTGGATTCATTGGGAGAACGGCAGCGACTACGGACAGGCCAAAGTCGCCGTGTGCCAGTCGGACAAGATAGAAGGCCCCTATGCGCTGGTGGACGTGTTCCGCCCCAACGACCGCGACTCGCGCGACCAAACGCTCTTCCGCGACGACGACGGAAAGGCCTATCATGTGTATTCCACCAACATGAACTCCAACACCAACTGCGAGCTGCTCACCGACGACTATCTCGCTCCAACCGCCACGCAGAACCTGCAGCTGAAAGGGCGCAAGTACGAGGCCGCCGCGCTCTTCAAGGTGGGCGGCACCTATTACGGGCTGTTCTCGGGCTGCACGGGATGGACGGCAAACCCCGGCCGCACCATGTGGACCACCGACCTGATGGGCGCGTGGTCGGCGCCCGCCGACTTCACGGCCAGCGACGGCACGACGGGCGTGAACTTCTGCGTCGACGACGGTGCCGCCAACTCCTACCAGAGCCAAAGCGCCTATGTCTTCCCCGTCCCCAACCGCGAGAAGTGTTTCATCTATTGCGGCGACCGCTGGAACTCCAGCAACGTGCAGTCGTCCACCTACGTGTGGCTGCCCCTCAGCGTGCGCTCGGGCTATCCCACGGTCACGTGGCACGAGACGTGGGACTTGAGTCTTTTCGACAACATGTACCAGATGAAGCGCGCGGCGGAACTGGCGGACGGCATGGACTTCTACTTCTTGGAGAAGTACTCCAACCGCTTGGTCTCGCGCCCCAAGGCCACCCTGACCATTGAGGACGACGGCAACGCCAACCTCTGCCTCGTGCTGCACGCGACGGACACCCCCTGCCGGTACCGAATCGAGGACAAGAGCAGCGGCAAGTTCATGCAGTCGGTGTTCGGCAGTGTGCGGTGGATGGACGCGTCCGTCGACCCAGCCCAGACCTGGACGTTCGAGCTGCAGGAAGACGGCTATTACCGCATTGCCAACGCCGCCGACGGCAAGGTCCTGTCGGTGTCGGGCAACAGTACGATAGCCGGGACATCGCTGTTCCTGAACGCGCCCGCAGCGAAGATTCACCAGAGCTTCGGCGTGTATTTCGACTCCAAGGCGCATCCCGACTACGTGGAGGCCGACATGTTCGCCGCCGACTATGTGGCCAAGAACCGCGAGCTCATCAAGAAGCAGGAGGAGGCGACGGCCATCGGCAGCACATGGGCCGACGCTCCGCGGCTCGTCCTCGGCTACGCCGCGGGCACGCTGACCGTCTGCTCCGCGTCGGCCGCGCCGCTCCATGTGGCGGTCTATCCGGTTGGGCTGGGCACGGTGGCGATGGAGAAGAACCTCGGCTCCGTGCCGGGACAGACCGCCGTCGACCTCGCCGCACAGCTCCCGCACGGGCTCTACATCGTGCGCGTGGCGCAACAGGGAAGTGCTAAAACCATGAAAATAGCCTTGTGATAAAACGAGTCCTCTATCCGGTCGCGACCGTCGCCCTAAGCGCATGGTTGCTCATGGCGGTGCTCCGGCCGTTTGTGGTGGAGACAGCCGGCCTCACTCCTTTCTTTACGACATCCGACTTCGCCTGCGCCTTGCTCGACAAGGTGGCAGGCGGTGTGTTTTATGCCGCCTCGCTCATGCAGAGCTGTTTTGCCCGTCCATGGCTGGGCACGTTGCTGCTCTGCCTGCTGCTGGTGGCCCTGCCGTACACCCTGCGCTGGGCGATGCGCATCGACCGCGCGTGGGAGGGGCTCTGCTGGATGCCGTCGATGGCGTTGCTGCTCAACTACACGCAGACGGGCTACATGGTCTACCTGCTCAAGTCGCCCGCCGTGGCGTTCACGGCGCCTGTCGGCTTGTTGCTCGCCATGCTGCTCGTGGCGGCCTGGGTGCGGCTGCCCGACTGGCGCGCGCGTGCGCTGTGGACACTGCTCGCCGCCACCGCCGGCTATTGGCTGATGGGCGTCTATGCACTGCTGGCTTGCGCCTTGGCCGCGCTCGACAGCCTGGCGGAGTGGGGGCGCACCCGCGGCAGGAGGCCGCTGCTGCTTGCCGCCGGCATTGCCGCCTGCGCCCTGCTCGCGCCCCGTCTGCTCCACGCCCTTGGCCTGTTCATGATGCGCGCCGAGGACCTTTACGTCGCAGGGCTTCCCGACTACCGTTGGGACGGCGCCGAGCGGCCGATGTTCTATCCGCTCGCCGTAGCCCTCGCCGTGCCGGCCCTGCTCATGCTCCTGCGCCGCGTCGCGCCGCGAGGCTGGGCCGCCTGGGCAACGATGGCGCTGTTCGCCGTCTCGGCCTGTGCGGCATGGCATTTCACCTTCCGCGACGAGTCGTTCCTCGCCATCCTGCGGATGAAGCATGCCGCCGGGCGCGGCGACTACGAGGCCATCCTCGACGAGAGCCGGCAGGCGACCCACGCGCCGACGCGCACCGAGGTGATGTTCACGCGCCTGGCGCTCTACAAGACCGGACAGATGGGCGAGACGCTCTTCCGCTTCCCCGACGGCAACGCCGACTACCGCGCGCCGCGTCCCAACCAGTGGATGCGCCTTGTGGCCGCGCGCCAGCTCTACTACCTCTACGGAAAGGTGAACTACGCCTACCGCTGGAGCATGGAGGACATGGTGGAATACGGCCGTCGTCCCGAATGCCTGGAGTGCATGGCCAAATGCGCCGTCGTGAACGGCGAACGGCAGCTGGCGCTGAAATACATCGAAGCGTTGAGGCGCACGCTCTGGCACCGCGACTTTGCCGAGCGGCTCCTCCCCTATGCCGAGGGCAGGAAGCGCGCGGCCGACGACGCGGAGATGGCCGCCATCCAGCCGCTGCTCCAATACCGCGACGTGCTCGACGGCGACGGCGGCATGATAGAGGTCTACCTGCTCAACAGCTTCGCACTGTCCGAGGGCGGCTCGCGCGACATCGTCGAGCTCTCGCTCGTCAACAACCTCATCATGAAGGACCTGCGGGCGGCGTGGCCGCGCCTCATGATGCTCCTCCCGACGTGGGAGGGCCGCATCCCGCGCCATTACCAGGAGGCGGCGCTCCTCATCGGCCAGTTCTCCGGCGGCCAGGCCGACACGTCGCGCCTGCCCATCGACGACGACGTGCGCCGGCAGTTCGGCGAGCTGATAGAGGCGTCGGCGCAGAGCGGCGACGACGCGGCCAACGCCCAGGCGCTGCGCCCCCGGTTCGGCGGGACGTACTGGTACTACTATTTCTTTGTAAACGGACTGAAAACGAACTGACGCCATGAAGACCACCCACTTGCTCCCCTCCCTCCTCCTCCTCTCCCTGCTGGCCTGCCGCCCCTCGCTGCCCGAATACTTTTCGGACGCGGGGCGCAGCCCCTCCGTCTGCCCCGACAATGCCGGCGCCACGCTCCCCCCCAACATCGCGCCCATGAACTTCAGCATCGGCGAAGCGGGCGACGACTTCGTGACCCACGTCTACAGCGACGCCGACCGCGAGGGCATCGTGCTGGGCGGGCGGGACGTGGACATCCCGTCCGCCGACTGGCACGCGCTGCTCGCCGGCGCGCGGGGGCGCAGCGTCCACACCGACGTGTATGTGGCGTGCGACGGCCAGTGGCGGAAGTTCAGGACAATCAGCAACCCCGTCGCCGCCGAGCCCGCCGACCCGTACATCACCTACCGCCTGGTAGAGCCGTCGTATGTCGGCTACGAGGGGCTGACGCTCCGCCAGCGCGCCGTGGCCTCGTTCGAGGAGAAGGTGCTGTACGACAACATGCTGCTCAGCGACGGCGACGACGGCCAGTGCGTCAATTGCCACATTCCGGCCAACCACGGGCGCAACGGTCGCTCGCAGTTCCACGTGCGCCAGGCCTTCGGCGGTACCGTCCTGATCGACGGGTCGCGGATGGCCAAGGTGAACCTCAAGACCGACAGCACGCTCTCGGCCGGTGTCTATGCCCAATGGCATCCGTCCGAGCGCTTCATCGCCTATTCCGTCAACGAAACGGGGCAGGCGTTCCACACGCGCGACGCGCAGAAGGTGGAGGTCATCGACTACGCCAGCGACCTCGTCCTCTACGACGTGGAGCGCAACGAGGTGCTCTCCGCCGACTGCCGCGCCGACGAGTTCGAGACGTTTCCCGCGTGGAGCCCCGACGGCAGGACGCTCTACTATGCGTCGGCACATTACGAGCAGCAGACCGACAACATCGACAACGAGCTGAACGCCGGCTACCGGCAGTTGCACTACAACATCTATGCGCGCTCGTTCGATGCCGCCGCGCGCCGCTTCGGCCCGCGCCGCCTGGTGCTCGACGCCGCCTCCATGGGCAAGAGCGCGGCCTTTCCGCGCGTCTCGCCCGACGGCCGCTTCCTGCTCTTCTCGCTGGCCGACTACGGGCAGTTCCACATCTGGCACCGGTCCGCCGACCTGTGGACGCTGAACCTTGCCACGGGGCAGGCGCAGCCGCTCGAGGAAGTCAATTCGCCCGACGCCGACAGCTACCACACGTGGTCGAGCAACGGACGCTGGATTCTGTTCACGTCGCGGCGCGACGACGGCAACTACACGCGCCTCTATGTCGCCTACTTCGACCGCTCGGGATGCGCCCGCCGTCCCTTCCTGCTGCCGCAGCGCAGGGCGCAGGACAACCTGCGGCTGTTCAAGAGCTACAACGTGCCGGAGTGGATGGTGGCCCCCGTGCGGGTGTCGCCGGTGGAGCTGGCGCGCGCCGTCCGCCTCGGCGCGCAGCAGGCCGCGTTCGGCGGCTCCGCCCTGTCGCGCCCCGACACGTCCGCGCGTTCCGCCGCCTGGCCGGAACGCGCCTCCGCCAGCGTCTACGACTGACGGACGGGGGGCGGCAAGGGGCCGGCGCGTGGAAAAACACCGCGCCGCGCGCCCGTGTTTTCTCCGCCCCAAAAAACGCCGCAGAGAAAATCCCGGCGCTCCGCAGAGGAAACGGATTTCGTCCGCAGAGGAAAAATATTTTCTCTGCGGACGTTTTTCAGCCCCTCCGCGGTGTTTTTCCGGCGCGGTGTTTCCGCGCCTTTCGAAGCCTCCCAGAGCGGTAAAAGAGGTCGAAAAATACGGCGGTATGCATTTTTCGGCCTGCAATCGCGAAGCGTCTCTCGCCGCGTGCCGGAAAATCGGCAGTTTTGCAGCGGAGGCAGGGAAGGACAGATAATAATAAAAGGCATTAATAATAAAATAAAAAAGGAGAAAGACTTATGAAAGGAAAACGCTTGTGCCTTGTGGGCATCCTGCTGGCGGCCGTCCTCTCCGCCCGGGCGCAGCAAACGAAGTTCCGTCCCGGACAGCCTTGGAACGACACGGGCGGAAAGGCCATCAACGCCCACGCCGGCTGTGTGGTCAAGGACGGGGACTACTATTATTGGATTGGCGACCGCCGCGGCAAGAACGACTGTCTCGGGGTGGGGTGCTACCGCTCCGCCGACTTGCTCAACTGGACCGACCTCGGCTATGCGGTGCGGCTGCAGGGAGCGGCCCGCGACGACTGCCAGGACTTTGCGGCGGGCCGCGCGCTCTACCGCCCGAAGATAGCCCGCTGCGCGGCGACGGGCAAGTGGGTGATGTGCGTGGTGTGGGAAAACGACAACGTGGGCGACATCGGACGCGTGGCCTTTGCCACGAGCGACACGCCCGCCGGCCCGTATGCGCTCGAGGCGGTGACGAACACCTACACGAGCCGCACCCGCGACCAGTCGGTCTTCCAGGACGACGACGGGCGGCTCTACTACCAGGCGGCGGTCAATGGCAACCAGGACGTGTGGAACTGCCTGATGACGGACGACTATCTGGGCATGACGGACACCGGCGCGCTGATTCTGCCGAAGTCGAAGTACGAGGCGCCGGCCTTGTTCCGCGTGGACGACTTGTATTTCGGCCTCTTCTCGGGCTGCACGGGCTGGAGCCCCAACCGCAGCCGCTATGCGTGGGGGCGCAGCCTGACGGAGACGTGGCACTACGAGAAGCGGTTCACGGACAAGACGGGCAGCGGAGAGGAGTTTTGCGTGGACGACACCCTGGGGAACACCTACCAGTCGCAGAGCGCCTACGTGCTGAACGTGGACGGCGACAGCCGGCTGATTTACGTGGGCGACAGGTGGAACGCCAGCAACCTGGAAAGCTCCAGGCTCGTCTGGCTGCCCATCAGCATGCGCTCGGGCAAGCCGGCGGTGAGGTGGTACGACGAGTGGGACATGAGCGTGTTCGACGAGATGTACCGCTTCAAGCGTGCTCTCCGAATCGAGGACGGCGACGAGGTGCTGCTGCTGGAGAGGAACTCCAACCGCTTCCTCTCGCGGCCCGGCAGCAGGTTCGTGCTTGACAACGACAGCGAGGAGACGAACCTGCGCTTCCGCATCTGCGCGGCGGACGCGCCGCACGTCTACCGGCTGCAGGAGCAGAAAACGGGGAAATACCTGTCGGCGGTCTTCGGCTCGCTCCGCCTGAACGCGGAGGACGGCTCGGACGCGCAGTGCTGGACGTTCCTTCTCCAGCCCGACGGCACGTACAGGATTGAGGGCGTGGGCGAGGGACTGTGCCTCACCGTGTCGGGGGCTTCGCCCTTTGCCGGCACCGGCGTCTATCTGGCCAAGCCGCAGCCGTCGCAGTTGCAGTCCTTCGGCGTTTACTTCGACTCCCGGCGGTATCCCGAGAAGGAGGAGGCGCGGATTTTCACCCTTGCTTACCTCGACTCCGTGGCGGCGGCCTGCCGGCAGCAGGAGGAGGCGGCATCCGTGCTGGGCGCTGCCGGCCATGGCGGGCAGGCGGTGGCGTGCTCGGTGGCGCGGGGCGTGCTGCGGGTGCGCTCGTCCTTTGCCGCCGACGCGCAGGTGTCGGTGTTCGCGGCGGACGGCTCGCGGCGGTTCGCCGGTGTCGTCGCGCTGCCGGCCGGCGGCGAGATCCAGGTCCCGTGCCGCTTGTCGCCGGGCGTCTATCTCGTCCGCATCGTGGCGGGCGGAACGACGTTTGTCCGCAAGGTGGCCGGACGGGACGCTTAGGCGGCGTCCCGGTGTGGGGCGCACGGGCTGCGGCGGAGCGGGGGGAGCCTCCCGTTCCGCCGCGCTGCGTGCCGGAAACAGGGCTTTTGCTGCTGGCGGCGGGGCGGGAATGTGGATTTTATTTCCTATTTTTGCGGGAGATACTTGTTCCACAAAAAAAAACGCAGGATGCCATGAATACGGAAATCATCATCCGCCTCGCCATCGCGGCGGTGCTGGGCGGAGCCATCGGGCTGGAACGGGAGTACCGGGCCAAGGAGGCGGGGTTCAGGACGCACTTCCTGGTGGCGCTGGGCAGCGCGCTTTTCATGGTGCTGTCGCAGTACGGCTGCTTGGAGCTGCTGAGGGCGAACCACGTGCCGGACGGGCTGGACATCCGCCTCGACCCCTCGCGCATCGCCTCGCAGGTGGTGTCGGGCATCGGCTTCATCGGCGCGGGCGCAATCATCCTGCAAAAGCACATGGTGCGCGGGCTGACCACGGCGGCCGGCCTGTGGGTGGCTGCCGCCATCGGCATGGCGTGCGGCGCGGGGATGCACGTGGTGGCGGTGGTCGCGACGCTGCTTGTCCTCCTCTGCCTCGAGGCCATGAACTTCGTGCTGCGCAGGGTGGGGATGCGCAATGTGGTGGTGCGCTTCTCCGCCTCCTCCGAGCACGACGCGCAGGAGGTGCTTGAGCGCATCCACGAGGCGCACGTGAAGATTTCCTCCTACCGCATGGAGCGCAAGCGCGATGGTGCCGGCGCGGAGAAGGTGGAGGCGACGGTCGAGATGCGCGTGCGCCGCATCAGCTACGAGACCCGCATCCTCGCGCTGCTCGACGACTTCAACGGCGTGACGGTGGAGGATGTGGAGTGAGGCTTTCCTCTTTTTACTTGCTTGCTGCCGTCACTCGGCGCCGTCTACCGAAAGTTCCGCCAGCCTGATCGTGGCCTGTGATGCATTGACGAAGGTGAGGCGGACGAAGCGTGTCAGGATGTGGCTGTCGTCGATGGGGATGAGCTGCGACTGCACTGGCGCTTCGTTCTTCCTCATGTCGTGGAGCATGAACCAGTGCTCTCCGTCGAGAGACCCCTCGACGGCATAGCGGTAGGCGGCTTCACCGCTGAACGTGATGTTGATGCCGCGCACGTAGATGCAGCGCTCGGTGTCGAGCGTGAATGTGGGCTGTGCGTCGTTTGCCTCCGGCATCCAGTAGGTGCCGGCATCGCCGTCGGTCGCCATGGGCGACGTGTGTGCCGACTGCATGGACGAGGCGAACGAGGGGTTGCCCTTGCCGTAGCGGACCGGTACTTCGGACTGCATGCCTGCCTCGAACCTCCGGTAGGGCCGCTCGGCAACGGGTGGCGTGGTGCCTGGCTTGTAGCGCGGTGCGTCGGAGAAGCCAAGGGTAAGCCTTGCCGCAGCCAGTCCGGGCGAGGAGGCCTCGACAACGGTCGTGCCGGCGTAGTAGGAGCGAATCGTTATGGCCGCCTTGCCATCGAGGATGGCGATGTCCGACTGCGCTGCGAACGTGATGCTGCTGCCCGTCGGGAATTCGCCCGGCCCGCTGACGATGCGCAGTGTTACGTCGGGGCTGCTGTTCAGTGCGTTGCCGTCCTTGTCGACGACCGAAACAAGAAGGTGGGCGTCGTCCGTTCCGTCGGCACGGATGCCGGCGACCTTCGATGCTGTCAGGCGCAATGCGGCGGGCTGTCCTTCGCGTGTTGCCGCAGGGGCGGGGATGCCGCGGTTCTCCTCCCTGTACCAGTAGTAGCGTTGTTTGGGGATGCGCTGGTAGTCGATGAAGCCCATCCGCCCGAAGTCGCCTTTGGCGATGGTGCCGTGGTCGAACCCGCACCAAATGGCTTGTCCGCTCCGCCACGCGCGTCCCTTGTAGCCCTCGTCCTTGGCGAGGTCGCCCCATCCCGGTGCGAGTTTGCCCGGACGGCGGTCGATGGTGCTGCCGTATTCCGACACGATGTTGGCGATGCCTGGATTCTGAAACTCGCTGATGGTTGCTCCGTCGCCGTTGTAGCCAGCCACGTCGCCGATGTGGTCGATGCGGCTGTCGTCCGTCGGGCGCTGGCAGCCGCCAATCGCCGCCTTGCGCGTGGGGTCGAGCCGGTGGGTCAGTGCCACCATCCTCGTGAGCAACCGGCGCACTCCGCCCATAGTTCCCCATGCCGTGAAGAACGGTTCGTTGCACATGCTCCACACGATGACGGAGGGGCTGTTGCGGTGTATTCGTATCATTTCCTCCAACTGTTGCAGGCAGCGGTTTTCGAAAGCCGCCGTGTCGCTGCTCGTCGTGGGGTAGGCGCTTGCCGCCCACCATCCGTCGCGCCCGTTGCCGCCCGTTCCCCAGAACGGGGCCTCGGACCAGAACATGACGCCCAGTTCGTCGCAGGCGTGGACGAATGCCGGGGAATGGGGGTAGTGGGAGCCGCGGATGAAGTTCATGCCCGCGTCCTTGACCATCCTCACGTCGCGCCATGCGGCCGAGTCGGTCACGGCATCGCCCCATCCAGCCTGGTCCTGGTGGACATTCGCTCCGTGGAGCCATACGTGCCGTCCGTTCAAGAAGAAGCCGCGGTCGGCAGTCCATTCCATCCAGCGGAAGCCAAACTTCACGGATGTCTTGTCGGCGGCGCAGCCTTGGCTCTCCACGCTCGTCACGAGCCGGTACTGGCGGGGGTTTTCCGGACTCCAAAGCGAGGGCTGCCGGATGTCGGGGCTTTCGGTGGAAAACTTCGCTTTCTGACGGGGAGGCAGTTGCTTTGCCGCAGAGGAAAAGGTTGTCACCTTCTTTCCACCGGGGGAGTAGACGGTGTGTACAACGCGGACGGCATGCGCCTTGTCGCTGGCGTTCTCCACTTCGGTCGCCACGCTGACCCGCGCTGTCGCTCCGTCGGTTTCGGCGAGGCCAGGCGTTGTGACTGTCGTGCCCGCCCAGACGACATGGACTGGACTTTTCACCGACAGCCGCACGTCGCGGTAGATGCCGCCGCTGAACACGTGTTCTCCTGCGCGTGGCGGTACGTCGGGACGCCAGGTGTTGTTTACCCTGACGGCTACAAGGTTGTCGCCTTTCCGGATTGCATTCGAGATGTCGACGGAGAACCCCGTGTAGCCGCCGATGTGACGGCCTGACAGGACGCCGTTCACATAGACTTCGGCATCCTGGAAAACGCCGTCGAACTCGAGCGACACCGACTTGCCGACCGTCTTGGCGTTGAGGCGGAACGTCTTGCGGTACCAGCCGTAGCCCATGTAGAAATGCTTGGATTCGAAGTAGGGAATGCTGAAGGAGTGGGGCAGTCCGATGTGCTGCCAGTCCGCGTCGTCGAAGTCGGCTTGCTCGGCACCTTGGTGGTCGCCGAGCGCAAACCGCCATTCGCGGTTGAACAATGTGGTCTGTCCGAATGCCGCCGTTACTGGGAGTGTCAGCAACAAAAGCATTAGCCACCGTCGGGTGGCGGTGGCGCTGCAAAGGTTGAATGTGTGGTTGTGCATGGGGAAGTTGGCGCCTTTCGTCAGAAAGGGATGCCCGCTTGCAGGAAGCGGCTGTTAGGGGAGCTCCTGTCGGAGGACTTTCGTTGCGACGGAGGTTCCGTCGGCAGACACCTGCCGCTGAATCAGGATGCCGCTGGCGTTGTTCCCGGCCTTCCTGCCCGAAATATCGTACCATTCGGTGCGGCTCGTGGCAACGGCGTCTGCGCCCGGGCGTTCCGTGCCGGTGGTGTCGGTCTTGCGCACCTTGACGTTGCCGATGATGACGGAGTTCCACCCTTGGTTCATCGTGAAGCTGAGCACGTAGTCGCTCTCTTGCGCCACGGTGAAGGAAAGAAAGTGGTGGGCTGCATTACCCACCACCTGGTTGTTGTTTTCTTTCATGCACCCCGACGAGTCCATGCCGGGGGCATTCAGCAGCGGCTGGCTGTCGGACAGCCCGACCATCGACACGTCGTAGGTGGCAGCGGCATTCATTGCTCCCTCGCTCCAAAAGACGGAGGAAAACGACAGCTGGTATTTGCCGGGGGCGAGGTGGAGCCTGTAGCCATCCACTTGTCCGTAAGAGAGCTTGCACTCGTCGAAGTTGCGTGCGCTGAGGTAGAAGCCCGTGTTGAAGTCGCCGCCAGCAATGAAGTCCTTGAGCCGCGCGCCGCCGCAGTTGGCCGTGCCTCCGGCTTTCTCGTCCTTGCTGCCGTCGGCGCTGCTGTTCACGCGTGTCCAGCCCGTCGGGATACCCTCGCCCACATTGACGACCTCGTCCTCCCATCCGTCCCGGAACACGATGTCGCCGTCGGCTTCCTTCTCGTCCTCGTCGTCGGGTAGGCTGAGCCTGTATTGCTGGAAGAAGTTCCAAAGCTCCCGGGTGGAGTGCACGCCGTTGGGCTCGTTGGAGTGCCAGTGGCCTTTCCCGTCGATGGCTATCAGCGTCACCTCCACGCCGTCCGCCCCCGTGTACCTCGTGCGGGTGGCGGGAACGGAGGTGTTGTTCTTGGGGTAGGGGCGGATGACCTGAGGATGCTCCGTGTCGCATCCCTCGTAGGCCGCCCATTTCTTCACGTAGTCGTCGATGCGGCCATAGCCGCCGGCGACATGGTTGGGGTCGCCTTCCCACTTCACGACGTCGTCGCCCGTTCCGTGGATGTGCATGATGGGCACGTGGCGCGGCGCAACGGGGTCGCGGTAGTCGACGGGAATGCCGCTCACGGGGCCGAACGCGGCGATGGTGTTGCCCAGCTTGGCCATGCAGTGGTAGGTCATCATGCCGCCCATGGAGAAGCCGGAGATGTAGGTGCGGTTCTTGTCGACATGGTACGTCTTCTGCATCTTCTTCATGATTTGTTCGATGAACTTCGTGTCGGAGGTGCCGGAGATGTCCCATGCGTTGTTGTTGCCTTGCGGGTAGACCACGACGATGTGGGCGGTGTCGGCCAGCTCGTTCCATTTCGTCTGGTTCATCTGGTATTCGGGCGATTGTCCGTAACCGTGCAGCGAGATGACCAGCGCGGGCGATTCGGGCAGCTGCTTGGGCACGTAGGTCAGCATCTTGCGGGTGGTCGTGCCCACCGTGACGCTCTGCCATGTCTGTGCCGCTGCGGGGCGGCACAGCATGATGAGCAGTAGGGATAGAATGTGTGTCGGTTTCATTGTCGTTGTTTTTTCTTTGGATGTGTCGTGGTCTGCGGCGCTATGGCAGCGGCAGGTACCAGTTCTTCTTGTCGGACAGCCGGGCGAAGAGGCCGTCGTCGAACGCGTCCTTTCCTTCGCGCCCGGCAATCTTCCTGGCCAGGAACGTGGGGTCGCCCCGGCGCAGCGCCACGCGCTGGAGGTCGGCGAAGCGGATGCCCTCGAATGTCTCTTCGAGCGCCATCTCGTCGACGATGCGGTTCTCCACGTAGAGAATGGAGTCGGCTGCCGTCGCGACATGGCCTTCGAGCTCGGCGACATAGGTCGTGGGCGAGGGAATGGCATAGGTGGTGTCGGCGTCGGCCGAGCCGCAGCCGCGCGAGTGGATGCCCTGTGTGTTGCTGCGCAGGAAGGTGTACTGGCTGAAGCTGATGAGGTCGCCGGCCTTGGCGCGCTCGTCGGCGCTGATGTACTTCTCGATGTTCTGCGACCACAGTCCGTGCTTCAGCACGGCGAATGCCGACTGCGGATAGCCCGCGCGGTTGAGCGCCTCGGCGTAGCGGAGGTAGACGGTGCCGATGCGCAGTGTGGGGATGTTCTGGATGGTGACGCGGCCGTCGTTCGACGAGCGGTCGTAGCTGTACTTGCCGAGGCTTTGCGAGACGGTGTTGTCGTTTTTCGAGCCTGTGGCGATGGCGCGCTGCGTGAGCACGGAGTAGAGGCGCAGGTCGCCGCGCTTGTTGGCGTTGTCGAAGATGAGGTCGGCCGACGGCGACACGGTGTCGGGCAGCTGCGTGGCGGGGTCGGTGTAGACGAGCGTGTAGCGCTGCGAGCGCGAGAGTTCGGTGAGGGCTGCCGACGATGTCGCCTGGAAGTAGTAGTTGTTTTCGGCGGTCGACGTGAACACGTCGGGCAGGTAGCTGATGGTGCCGTCGTAGAGCGACGTTGCCATCGGGATGACGGCCACGACTTCCTGCGAGCCGGTGCTGAAGAGCTGGCCGTAGCTGCTCGAGATGCTCTCGAACTTGTAGCTGGCCCATGTGGCGGCGTTGGTGCCGGTGGTGTGGATGTTGTTCTGCAGCGTGAGGTAGTCGTGGTAGTATTTCGCCGCGTCGGCGTAGCGGCCGCTCCAGAGGCACATGTCGCCCAGCAGCACGCGGACGGGGTAGAAGAACTTGGCGGAGCTGATGCCGTTCATGGAGCCGAGGCTGGGCAGCTGCGTGTCGGCGTAGGGCGCGAGGTCGTTGATGAAGTATTCGCAGAGCCCCGCGATGTCCTTCTTTTCGTAGAGCGAGGGCGTGCCGTCCTTCTCGGTGAGGATGGGCTTCGTGACGAACGGCACCTGTCCGTAGTGGATGGCGAGCTGGAGGTAGGTCCACGCGCGGATGGCCTTGACGGCGGCGTACTCGCGGATGAACACCTTTTCGCCGCGCTTGCTGAGGCTGGTGTCGGCGCGCGCGATGAAGAAGTTGCAGTTCTGGATGACGGCGTAGTAGTCGCTCGGCACGTTGTAGTCGTTGTCTGTACCGGCCGTGAAGCCGGCTATCTCCTGCAGCTGCGTGCTTGCCTGCGGTGTGAGCGAGGTGAGTTCGCCGCGCAGCTCGCCCAGCAGGATGGTGCGGTCGGCCACGGCCTGCAGCTTGTTGAGGATGCCGACGAGCGAGTAGACGGTGTCGGTGGGAGATGAAATCTTGTTGTCCTCCTCGAACTCGACGAGGCTTGAGTCGATGTCGGTGCAGGAGGCTGCGCCCAGTCCGAAGGCGGCCAGCAGGGGCAGCGCGCGTGCGATATGCTTGAGTTTCATGACTTTGACGGTTTGGATGTTACAGATTGATTTTCACGCCGAGCGAGAAGCTCCGCCCCATGGAGAGCAGCCCGCGGTCGATGCCGAGGCTGAGCGCGGAGTTGCTCATGGCGAACTCCGGGTCGTTCCCGAGGTACTTGGTGAGGGTGAAGAGGTTGTTGGCCGCGCCCCACACGGTGACGCCCTGGATGTAGGTGGAGCTGATGGGGATGTCGTAGCTGAGCGTGAGCTTCTTGAGGCGCAGGTAGCTTCCGTCCTCAATCCAGCGGTCGGAGAAGCGCGAGTTGCCCATCTCGTCGAGGTAGCTGGCGCGGGGGATGTCGGTCTGCTGCCCCTCGTGCGTCCAGCGGTGGAGCATGGCGGTCGTCTGGTTGTAGAAGTGCGACCCGCTCTCGGTGATGCTGCGCTGGTAGTTGTAAACGTCGTTGCCGAGCGAGTAGTTGAACACGGCGCTCAGCGTCATCCGCTTGTAGCGGAGGGCCGTGGAGATGCTGCCGTAGATGTCGGGGTTCGGGTCGCCGATGACTTGCATGTCCTGCTCGTTGATTTCGTGGTCGGCGTAGGCATCGACGAACTTCATGTCGCCGGCGGAGAAATACTGCTTCTGTCCCGATGCCGTGCGCTGGAACAGGCCGGCCTCGGCCGCCTCGTCGCTCGTGGCGAACACGCCGTCGGTCTTGTAGCCGTAGAACATTCCGATGGGCTGTCCGACGCGGCTGATGATGGTGGCGCCGTAGAGCTCGTTCTTGATGGCCTCCTGCCCGTTGGGCAGGGCCTTGATTTCGTTCTTGTAGTGGCCTACGCTCGCGCCGATGTCCCATTTCCAGCTGGCGGTGTTGATGAGCTTTGCGTTGGCCGCGATGTCGAATCCCTGGTTGGCTATCTTTCCTCCGTTTGTCCAGTTTGTCCGCTGGCCGGTGAGGTAGGACAGCGTGTTGAGGGACAGGAGGTTGCTCGTGGTGCTGTTGAAGTAGTGGAACGACACGCTGAGGCGGTTGTTCAGCGCTGCGAGCGACAGGCCGGCGGTGAGGCGGCCGGTGGTCTCCCACTGCAGCCGGGTGTTGCCGATGTTGCCGAGCGTGAGGCCCGACAGGCTGTTGAACACCTTGCCCGCGACGAAGTAGGTGCGCGATGCCGTTGTCTGGATGTCGTCGTTGCCCACGAGGTCGTAGCCTGCGTTGAGCCTGAGGTAGTCGAGCCCCTTGAGGCGGAACCAGCGTTCGTTGCTGACCACCCAAGCGGCCTCGACCGAGGGGAAGAATCCCCATGCGTAGTTCCCGATCTTCACGCCGTCCGACGCATCGGGCCCGAACTTCGACGAGCCGTCCATGGCGAGGGCTGCGGTCAGGTAGTAGCGTTCGGCGAAGTTGTAGTCGGCCTGTGCGTAGTAGGTCATGTCGATGTCCTCGTCGTCGGCTCCGTCGGTGTCCTTGTACTGCAGCGAGCTGGACATGTTGGGCGTCTTGTCGTTGCCCGAGTTGTAGCCGATTTGCGTGTTGAGCTTGTAGGAGTTGCGCAGGTAGCGCAGTCCGCCGCGCACGCTGAGCCAGTGGGCGTTCCAGCGGTTGTGGTAGTTGAAGTAGGTGTCGCTCATGATGGTGGTCTGCTTCCCGGCCAGCGAGGAAGCGCAGTTGTGCACGCGCCCGATGCCCTCTACGTCGTAGTCGGGCACGCCGTTGGTGGGGAGGTAGTAGTTCTCGTCGGTATTGACGAGCTGGAAGGCGAAGTGCTCGGCCAGGCTCCAGTGGCGGCTGATGTCCCACCGGGGCGTGACGGCCAGTGTGATCATGCGGTTGCCGAAGTAGTTCTTGTTGTCGCCGTCGCCGTTGCGCAGGATGGCCAGCGGGTTGGCCAGGCTCGTGCGGTAGGAGCTGGATGCGAGCACGTCGGACAGGTAGTCGTCGGCCTCGGCGATGTAGCCGGAGAGGTTGCCGTTGGCATCGTAGGCGTAGGGGCTGAGGAACGGCGCCTTGATGAGGCTGAGGAACGAGGGCGAGGAGATGACTCCGTCGGTGACGTCGCTCTTGATTCCGTCGTCGCGCATGTCGCGCGTTACGTCGGAGTAGGAGGCGTCGAAGCGGGCGTACAGGCTTTTGGCGAGCTTGATGTCGGAGTTGAGGCGCAGGTTGAAGCGCGAGAAGTCGTTGTTCTTCAGTGTGGCGCCGGCCTGTGCGTAACCCACGGACAGGTTGTAGTTGGCGATGTCGTCGCCGCCCTGCACGTTGATGCTGTAGTTCTGCGTGAAGGCCTGGTCGTAGACGTGGTCGCTCCAGTCCGTGTTGTTGTGGTACTGGTTGTAGTAATAGTAGTTCGGGTCGGTGTTGAGGAACTTGAAGGAGTTCGACTTCGTGCCAGTCGTCCCAATCAGCTCGGAGGCATAGACGCGGAACTGCTCGCCGTTCATCATCTCGGTCATGCGTGGAAGCAGCTCGTAGCTGCCGCCGATGCTCACGTCGATTTTCGTGGCCATGCTCTTGTTGCGCTTTGTCTCAACCACCACCACGCCGTTCGCGCCCTTGGCTCCATAGATGGCCGTTCCGTTTTTCAGGACGGAGATGCGCTCGATGTCCTCCACCATGATGTTGGCGAGGATGTTGTTGAACAGTCCGTCGTGGAGCGAGGGGCGGCTGAGCTGCATGTCCTGGATGACGCCGTCGATGATGACGAGCGGCTGTGCGTTGGCGTTGAGCGAGTTCAGTCCGTTCATGTACATGGCGATGCCCTCGCCGGGAACGCCGCTGCGGGTGAGTGTGCGCATGTCGCCGCCGAGGGCGGTTTGCAGCTGGGTGTCGATGGAGAGGTCGTTGTTGTTGTAGGCGACGTTGGCGCTGCGGCTGCTTGTGGCGGTCGTCTGCGACGTGTAGATTTCGGAGAACGACGCGCTGTGCATCTGCGTCACGACAATTCCGGCATCTTTTCCGACGGCTTGCTGCACCATGTTGTAGCCGTCGCCGCGCAGGGTGAGCGAGGTGGTGTAGTGGGGGACGCGGATGCTGTATTCGCCCTCTTCGTTGGTCATGGCCGCATAGCGCGTGTCGTTGAATGCGGTGACGCGTATGCCGGCCGCCGGCTGTTTCGTGGCGCTGTCGATGACCTTGCCCTTGATTTCTTTCGTCTCGATACTTTCCTTTTCCGTGGCCGTGGCTTTCGGCGCCGGAACTTCATCCTGCGCCTTGACGGGGGCGGTTGCGGCGGAAAGGATGGCTATGGTAATGAGTGCTTTCTTCATGGCTTATTCCTCCTCTTTCGTTGGTTTGAGATAGATGCAGTCGAGGTACATGTCGCGGGAGTAGGAGGTCTCGCGGCGGCTGATTTGGCATTCCAGCTGGAGCTGCACCGTCACGTTGGTCTGCTGGTAGTTGCAGACGGGGAAGGTGAACGTGCCGATTTTCAGCGTATCGACGGCATAGGGGTTGTTTGACACCGCTTGGTCGAACTTCTTTGTCTGGACGTGTCCCTCGTGGTCGGTGTAGGTGAGCATGGCGACAAACTTGTTGGGCTTGAAGTCGCGCGACGCCGTGTTGTAGACCGTCTTGGGGAGGATGACGGCGCAGATGTCGTAGGTGCCGGCCAGCGTGTTGGCCACCTCGAACTTGCACTTCCAGTTCGACGAGCTCGTCTTGGGGTTGATGCGCAGGTAGCCCTCGGAGATGCTGTCGGCTGCCGTGGCGCGGTACTCCAGCGTGCAGTCGCTGCGGTCGAGGATGTTGGCCTCGCGCTCTGCCTCCGTCTTGATGGGGAGGAAGTAGATGTCCTCGGGCTTGAACGGCCATTGCGACAGGTTGTAGAACACGCCGTTGCTGCCCTCGAGGGAATCCCGCACGTAGGTGCCGGAGAAGATGCCCCCGTCGGCCAGCGGCTTGTAATAGACGTGGCGGGCGGGCTTGGCATAGCGGACGTAGCTCGTGGAGAAGGCCGAGTCGTTGAGATGCTGCACGTTGCGGTTGTAGAACAAGTCCTGCATCAGCATCCGGCTGGCCCAGTACGTCTGCACGGAGTCTGCCTTCTCAAGGCTGCCGTAGTCGAAGTACTTCTGCGCCTCGTCATAGACGGCTTCCCACGTGTCCTTGTCGGGCACGAGCATGATGAAGGAGGAGTCCTCCCGGTTGATGTGGTCGAACGTGTAGAACAGCTGGTTCGTGCGTACCAGCACGGAGTCGGAATAGACCTTCTCTCCGTCAACGATGCCGCTCACGATGCTGCGGTTCTCGTCCAGCTCCAGCTTCTCGTATTTCATGAGGAAGTTCCCGAGGTGGGCGTATTGCGGAATGGAGGTGATTCCCTCGTAGATGTTGTAGGCGTAGGGTACGTCGGCGCTGACCACGTGCAGCAGGCCGTTTGTGGCCGGGACGTTGTAGCGGTTGGCCACCATCTCGGCATTCCTCAGCCCTGTGGAGGTGAGCGGCAGCTCCTTGTCGTTCAGCATGAGCACCGATGCCTGGGTCGAGCTGTTGATGGTGTAGAGGTTGTGCGTGATGTGGTTCATCACGAAGCGGCGAGCCACGGCCGAGTCGCCTTTCTCTGTCTGGCATTCTGCCAGCAGCGCGTCCACGTCGAATGTCCCGTTTTGAGGAGCCCATACCGTGAGCGTCTGGTCGGCGTTCAGCAGGTCGGCGTAGGTGACGTTCGTTCGTTTCGCGTTGTTGTAGACGTGGGTGGCTTGCAGCACTTTGAGGAAGTCGCTGAGGTCGGGGCTTTCTTTCACCAACTCATACAGGGACTGGCTCGATGCCACCGAGGGGTCGTAGTGGTCGTCCCATGTGTCGGAGCAGCCCTGCAGCCCCAGTCCGACACCTGCCAACGCGCTGATGATATACTGATAGAGTTTCATGGAATTTGTGATTTGCGGTGTTCGTTGAATGGCTTTCTTAGTGGGTGTCTTCAGCTGTAAGGCCTGCATACACGCTCTTCGGACAAAGCTCGAAATAGTTGATGGGGAACTCGGCCTTGGGGTTCTCGATGACGAGCTTCATGCGCACCCAGTACTCCTTTTCGGGCGACATGGTCTGCGTGCAGAGAATCTTGCGGAGCTTGCCGCTTTGGTCGCGCAGAATGTTCTCGCCGCCTTGCGCCCACGAGTCCATGTCCTTCATGTAGCCGCGGTTGTGCATGGCCTTGTCGATGGCGCGGTTCTCGTTGGCGTCCTCCGTGTCGGCCACCCATCCGATACTCGGGTCTGCACCCCACACGCGGAGGTCGATGGGGATGCCCATGGGCTGCATGTCGTCTTTCGTCCCGAAATAGACTTGGACAACGCCGCGCATGGTGCCCGAACCGTAGGCAAACCGCACTTCGTAGGTGTTCTCGGGGACAGGTGGCAACTTGAAGGAGATGTCGAACTGCCCGACGAGGTCCACGCAGTCTTGGTAGGTCACCATCCAGATGCCGCGCTGGCGGAGGGTCAGTGCCGGCGTGTGCCCGTGGAAGTCCCATCCGTCGATGACCTTGAAGCCCGTGGCGTTGTTCATGTTGCCGCGCGCGCCGCAGTTCATGAACTCGGGCGAAAGGGTGACGGCGTCGATGCGGATGCGGTCGTTGAACACCACGTCGCGCGTCTCGACGTTGTAGGTCAGGATGTCGTCGATGTAGTGGTAGATGCCGTTCAGTGCCTGCTGGTCGATGTTCCCCATCTCGTTGGGCGGCAGCACGCGGATGCCGCGCACGGTGTAGTTCTCGCCCACGCCCTTGCGGTTGATGAAGAGACCGTCGGCTGGCGAGCTCATCTTCATGATGGTGCCGGGCATGAGCGTCGTATACCAGTCGGTGCAGTCGATGAGGTTGGTCTTGGCGCAGATGGTCTTTGCGTCGCCATAGACCGTCCAGTCGTTGTAGGCGCCGTAGTAGGGCAGCAGGTGGTAGGAGATGAAGCGGTTGAGCGGATTCTTGCGGTTCTTGTAGTCGTCGTCGTACAGCCCCGCGTCCTCGGGATACACCTCGTCATACACTTGCTTGGCGTAGGCCTTCAAGTCGTCGAGGCTGTTGATGCCGTGCTGGGCATACACCTCGTCCGTCTCGGTGAAGGCGGAATAGCGCTTCTTGCGGATGCCGACGTAGTACATCCGGTAGGTTCCTCCGCCCGTGGAGATGGTCGTCCCCTTGTTCACGGAGTCCTCTCCGCAGAAGTAGCTGTTGTCGATGTACTCGTAGAGCGAGTCGCACAGCCCCGTCAGGGTGAGGGCGGAGTTGAACAGTGAGATGTTCTCGTCCTCGGCCATCAGCTCGGCGATGTACTGGCTGTTGGGCTGGATGACGTGGTCGAGCGTGTGGACCACGCCGTTCTCCACCGAGTCGTCGCGCACGACGATGCGCGACAGCTTGTTGATGTAATAGACGGCGTTGCTTGTCACCGCGTCGGAGTCGGTCGAGAACGTGAGGTAGCGGTCGTTGAGGTTCGACGAGGGGATGTTTCCGTCGCTCAAGTCGGTGGTGAAGTAGGCGTATTTGATGATGTGGTTCCACGCGATGGTGTCGCAGTCGGCCTTTGTCAGCTCGGCCACGCTGCCGAGGCCGCGCTCTTTCAGGTAGAGGCCGATGGCGTCGTTGGTCGGGGCAAGGCACGTGTAGGTGCCGTAGGTGGCCATCATGCCGTACATGCCGCTGCGTTGCAGGATTTCCACAAACTCGCTGAACTGCTCTGGACGCTTTTGCAGGTAGTCCGACACCATCTCGCCGTCGAACACGTAGTAGTTCTCGGCATTCGGGTCGTCGCTGCAACTCACCATGCTTGCCGCTGGCGCAAGGACGATGGCTGCGGTGGCAAGGAGAGTCTTTATTTTCTGAAGTCTCATGGTCGTCAAGTGTATTTGGTTGTTGTTTCCTGGTTCTTCTGAAAAGGTTCTTTTTCGTCTTGTTCAGAAATTCTGCGAGGTGTTGTCCGTCTCGTAGGCAGGGTTCTGTTTCAAGAATGGGTTGGCTTTCAGCTCGTCGCGGTGGTAGGGGAAGTAGAGCGCGTCGGCTGCGGCCAGGCGGATGCGGATGGCCGTGATGTTGTCGTTGAACTTGGGCACGACCTTCGTCACCATGCGCGAGTTGCTGCCGTCGCGGCGCGAGAGGCGGACGAGGTCGAACCAGCGCTTCCCCTCGAACATGAGCTCGCGCTGGCGCTCGTCGAGCACGAGGTCTTCCATCGTGGTGCGCGACGTGGCGTAGTCGTCGTACACGAGCGTGTCGGTGGTCGCCACGCGCTTGTTGTTGGCGCGCCGCCATACGGCCGACACGCCGGCAAATGCGTCGCGGTAGCGTGCCTCTTGCTCCTCGCTGAGCGTTTCGCCCGTCTCCACCTTCCCGGCGAGCTCCACAAGGGCTTCCGAGCGCATGAGGATGACGTCCGTGAGGCGGTAGACAACCCAGTTGGCGTAGTCGGTGCTGCGCGTGCTGGCATTGATGTTGGGCAGTCCGCCCGTGGTGGTGCTGCTGCGGAAGCTGACGCTGGAGTTGACGTACTTGCGGATGTTGACGCGGCTGGAGGCCTCCTCCATGTTCTCAAGCGCGCGGCAGTCCGTCTTCGCGAAGTATTTGTTCAGTCCCGCGCTGAGGTCGCTGAACAGGAACGTCGGCGCCGACAGCTGGCCGTTCTTGTTGCTGCTTTTCCCGTAGAAGTCGCTGACGAGCGTGTTCTTCTGCGTCTGGTTCTCCGGGAAGTTGAGTTCGAAGAGGCTCTCGAACGAGTTGCCCGACCCGAAGATTTGGGTGTACGTCTGTCCGGCGTAGCTGCTGCCGCTCGGCGACTCGCTGATGAGCGGATAGCGGCCGTAGAGCTCCACCTTTATGTTGATGGGGTCTTCCTCGAGGTCTTCTTCGTATTCCTTGATTTTCTGCTCGATGATGAGGTCGCAGTAGTCAACGCATTTCTGGTAGTCGCCCCTCCACAGGTACATGTCGGCCAGCAGGGCGTAGAGGCTCCAGCGCGTGATGCGGCTGGTGTTCTCCTGCGAGTCCTCGCCATAGCTGCGGACGGCGTCGTCTTTCACGCTCTCCAAGTCCTGGATGAGCGCGTCGAGCACTTGGTCGAACTTGGTGGCTGGCACTTGGTACGCCTGGTTGTCCTCCTTCGACGGCTCTGTGACGTAGGGCACGTCGCGGAACGTGCGGATGAGGTAGAAGTAGCACAGGGCGCGGAGGGCCGAGACCTCGGCGATGTGGGCCTTCATCTCGGCCTCCGTGTAGTTGGGGTCGAGGTCTTTCACGCGCGGGGCGTAGTGGATGACCGTGTTGCAGCGGTTGATGCACTGGTAGAAGCATTCCCACTTTGCGTACTTGTTGGTCTCCAGCAGGTTCTCTTTCAGAATCTGCGTGACGGCGTACTCCGTTCCGGAGCCGCTCGTGAGGTTGTCGCTGCGAAGCTCGCCCCACACGAGCAGCCGCTTCATGCAGTCGGCCGTCTCCAGCTGCGAGTAGCAGGCATTGACCACGCTGTTCACGTCGGCCTCCTCTGTCCAGTAGCGCTCCAGCACGATGTCGTTCTGGGGAACGATGGTCAGGAAGTCGTCGCAGGAAGCGAGCAGCAGGGCGCAGCCCAGCAGCGGGAGACTGCCATTCTTGATGATATTTCTGAATTTCATGATGGGATTCTTTTAGGGTGTGTTCAGGGTTGTCTGGTGATGGGGTCAGAACTGGATGGTCGCACCCAGTGTGAACTCCTTGGCGCGCGGGGTGCGGGCGTTGTCCGTCACGACGCCATAGCCGCCATAGCTGACCTCGGGGTCTGCGCCCGAATAGCTGGTCAGGCAGAAGAGGTTGTTGGCGCTGAGGTAGAGGCTCAACTGCGTCAGTCCGTATTTCTTCAGGATCTTCGGGTCAACCGAGTAGGAGAGCTGCATGTAGTTGAGGCGCATGTACGAGCCCTTCTCCATGAAGCGGTCGCTCCCGAGCCAGTTGTAGCCCTCCTTGTAGAGCGCGCGGGGAATCTGCGCGTCGTCGCCCTCCACGCGCCAGCGCCAATTGACGGCGATGGACTGGTTGTTGTTGCTGTACATGTTCTCGGCGCGCATGCGGGCGGCGTTGATGATGTTGTAGCCGACGCGGAACGAGAACTGCGTGTTGAGCTGCCAGCGGTCGTAGGCCAGCTTGAAGCCCCATCCGCCTGTGAACTTTGGCAGCGACGAGCCGAGGTACACGATGTCGAGCTCGTTGATGTTGCCGTCGTGGTTCACGTCCTCGTAGATGGCGTCGCCGCCCTTGAACTCGTAGATCGACGTGTTGTTCGTGTTGTCGTAGCAGAACACCATGGGCACGGTCAGCCCGTACTTGTCCCTCACGACGTTGCCGTCCTTGTCGCGGGCGATGGGGGCGTTCGGCCCGCTCACGCCGGGCACTTCCTGCTCCGAGAACTTGGAGTACTGGTAGACGCCCTTGTAGCGGAATCCGTAGATGGAGCCGAATGCGTGGTGGAGCTGTACGCGCGTGAGGTATTCGCCGTTGCCCTTTCCGAACTCCTTGTTGAGGCTGGAGAGGACGGTCGGGTCCATCTCCGTGATTTCGTTCCGGTTGTTGGCGAAGCTCACGTTGAAGCTGGCGTTGAACTTGCCCTTCTTGACAACCTGGTTGCCGTTGATGTTGAACTCCCAGCCGTTGTTGCGCATCTTGCCCACGTTCTGCACGTTCAGGGAGCTGAAGCCCGACGATGACGGAATCTGGCGGTTGTACATCAGCAGGTTCGAGGTCAGCTGCGTGTAGAGGTTCAGGTCGGCGGTCAGCTTGTTGTCGAACAGGCCCAGGTCGAAGCCCACGTTCCACGTCTCCTTCTCCTCCCACTGCAGCGAGCCGAGGCGGATGTTGCTGGGGTAGAGCGCCGTGTTGTTGTTATAGGCCGCCGTGCTGCTGTACTTCGAGAAGTAGAGGTACTCCGAGCCGGGCTGGTTGCCCACGCGTCCCCATCCCGGGCGGACGGACAGCATGGAGACCCACGGCAGCTTCTCCATGAACTTCTCGTCGCTCACGTTCCAGCGGAACGACAGGGCGGGGAAGTTCCCCCAGCGGCTGTTGTCGCCGAACTTGGTGGAGCCGTCGCGGCGCACCGAGAAGTCGGCGACGTACTTCCCCTTGTAGGCGTAGTGGGCGGAGAACGTGAGGTACACGCTGCGCCACTGGCCGCTGCTCGTGCCGAGGCTGCGGATGATGCCGTCGGCCGTGCTCGACCCGATGGTGCCCGCCGGCAGGTTCGAGATGGTGCTGCTCTGTCCCTTCGACGTGCCGTCGGTGAGCTGGAACTGCGCCATCGACATGAACGAGTGGTCGGCGTTGTTGAAGTGCGGCGTGAACGTCAGGCGGTGCGTCGTCGTGACGGCCGTGCTCTTGTGCGCGTTCGACGAGCTGCGGTTGTTCTGGTCCGACGACCACCCGGAGGTCACGAGGCTCGCGGGGTAGAACGTGTCGTTGTACTTGTTGAAGATGTTGAACAGAATCTTTCCCTCGTATTTCAGCTGGTGCTGCTCCGGCGAGAGCCCGAGCAGGTTGTAGTGGAGCTGGAACTCCGGCTGGATTTGGTACGTCGACTCGTCGTTCTTCGCCTCATAGGCCAATGCCACGGGATTGACATAGGTCTTTTGGTCGCTCCCGAACTCGCTGTTCGCCGTGGAGAGCATGTGGTAGTAGTCCTTCAGGTCGTTGCCCGCGTCGTCCTGCTCGTACACCGAGAGGTTCGGCATCTTCTGGTAGGCGATGGCCAGCAGGTCGCTGTAGTTCTTCTCGTTCTTCGTGTAGGTCATGTTGAAGTTCGTCACAATCTTGATGCGGTCGCTGACGAAGTAGTCCAGCGCCACGCGCGTGGTGAAGCGGTTCAGCCGCTGCCCGATGACCGTTCCCGTCTGGTGGTCGTAGCCCCCGGCGATGCGGAAGTTCGCCTTCTCGCCGCCGCCCGACAGGCTGATGTAGTGCTTCTGGAGCAGTCCGTTCTTCACGACCTCCTTGCGCCAGTCCGTGTTGTTGTTGTACATCTCGTATTCCGAGAACGAGGGGTCGTAGTTGAACTCGTCGATGTCGGCCGCCGCGTCGGAGAGCTTCGGGTTGTAGTAGGCCTCCTTCATGAGCATCGTGTAGTGGTCGCCGCTCAGCATCTTCATGCCCTCGGGCTGGTGCGTGAACGTCGCGCGGTAGGAGTACTGCACCTTCGTCTTGCCGCGCTGCCCGCGCTTCGTCTTGATCTCGATGACGCCGTTCGCGCCCTGCGAGCCGTAGATGGCCGTGCCGGCCGCGTCCTTCAGCACCGAGATGCTGGCGATGTCGTCGGGGTTCACGTTGAGCAGCTCCGCATACTGGTCCTCGGTGGCGTTGGCCCAGTCGAAGTTGTTGTTGTAGTCGCTCTCGAAGATGTTGCCGTCCACCACGATGAGCGGCTCGCTGCTGCCGTTGATGGAGCTGACGCCGCGCAGGCGCATGGACGTGCCCGCGCCGAGGTTGCCGCTCGTCGCCACGATGTCGAGGCCGGCGATGCGGCCCTGCAGGGCCTCGTCCACGCTGGTCACGCCCAGTCCCTCGAACTCCTTGGCGTCAATCATCTGGTGCGCCACCGAGAGCTCGCGCTCGGGAATGGCCAGTCCGCTTGTCTGCGCCACCCGCTGTGCCTTCACCTCCACGCCCGTGAGCATGGTCGAGCTTTTCAGCCTGATGGTGTAGCGCGTGCCCTTGATGGGGACGACTTGCGTGGTGCAGCCCACGTAGGAGAACTTGAGCTTGTGTTTGGGATTGACGATGCGGAACGAGAAGTTTCCGTTGATGTCGGTCACGGCGTGGGCCACGATGCGGTTCGCCTCGTCGATTTCCACCACGTTCGCCATCATCAGCGGCTCGATGTCGTCCGACACGGTTCCGCTGATCATCGTTCCCGCCGTTTGCGCGAGCAGCTGCTGCCCGAACCCGCCGCAGAGCCCGAACGCCGCCAGTATGAGATATTTCTTGGGATTCATGATTGCTGTTTATTAGGTATGGTTGCTGTCGGGCTTTTTCACTTGCGCTGGTAGTCGAGGACGCCGTCAATCTGGTGCACCACGGCGTAGGAGCTCGTGTAGATGGTGCTGGCGGCCGTAGCGTCCGACGCGTCGTACTGGTACTCGCGCGCCATCAGGTTGTAGAGGTTTCCGCTTTTCACCACGTGGCGCGTGTTCTTCATCTCGTCCGTGACGGCGATGCCGTCGTTGTCGTAGCTCACCTGCAGCTTGTGGTAGGACAGGTTGTCGCCGGTCTGCGTGTAGGCCGCCGTCTCGTAGTTCGCGCGGTCGCTGCCCATGCCGATGAAGATGGAGTTGTCCTGGATGTGGTAGCGGAGGAACTTCTCTATCTCGTAGGACAGGCTGTCCTTCTCCTCCTCTTCCTCCGCGTCCTCCACCATTTCCCACGTCGGCAGCTTCTTGTCGTCGATGAGCTTCTGGATGGCCGCGTTCGTCGGAACGTACACCGTGTAGTTGAACGTGTTGAACAGGCTGATGTTCGTGCTGCCGCAGGCGTGCTCGTCCGTGCCGATCACGTGCTTGCTCTCCAGGAACGACGACCCCGACAGCAGCTCGAGGAACTTCGAGAACTCCTCGTGCTCGGACAGGATGTCGGCCACCGACTTGCGCGTGGACATCAGCGGCGCGTCGTCCAGGATGTACGTCTTGCCGTTGCCCTCCAGCGACTCGTCGTAGACGCGCGCCACCCGCACGGGCGCGCCCGCCTCCGCCTGCTGGCTCCCGCCGGCGGTCATGCCGTCCGCGCCCCGCTTGCTGTCGGCCACTTTCACGATGCCGCCGCCCTTCGTCTTGTAGTAGGTGTTCCCGCTCTCCACGTCGCCAATCACGATGTGCGAGTTGAGGATGTCCTCCAGGCGGTTGCGGATCTGGTAGGTCGACGCCTCGCCGATGGAGTCGGTCACCTCGCCCGTCTCCGTGTCGTAGTTCCAGATGGAGGCCCACACCTTCTTGTCGTCCTGCGCGTCCTCCTTATAGTGGAAGCGGAAGAGCTGTGTCGTCGACTTCCCGAACGAGCAGGGGTCCACGTATTCCAGCAGGGCCTTGTTCGTGGGGATGAAGAAGCTGTAGTAGGAGTTCTGCGAGTTGAGGTACACGTCGAACTGGAGCTGCTCGATGGCCCAGTAGAGGATGCCCATCGTCTCCTTGTTGACCAGCGCGGGGAAGCTGACGGAGATGTAGGCCACGGGGTTGAACACCTTGTTCGTGAAGTAGACGGCCCCGTTGCACGCCATCTCCACGCGGTCGATGTACTTCACGTCGAGCCCCAGCTCGTCGTTGGCGTCGTTGAGCACCGTGTTGAACTTGCTGGGGACGGAGTTGGTGAACGAGTTGAGCATGTTCACGTTGAGCATCTTCTCCACCACGTCGTCGGGCACCTTGTCCCAGCTCCCGTAACGCTCCTTCAGCGCCGCGCCCGCGCCCTCGTTCCAGTAGCGCTCCAGCGCCTCGTCGCTCGGCACGAGCATCACGCCCATGTTCTGCTGCAGGGCCACGTCGGTGGAGATGCCCGCGTTGGTCGTCGAGTAGAACTGGTTCCATCCCGGGTCGAACTTCAGCCTGCCGTTCACCGGCCCCTCGGCCGGGGTCTGCGACAGCGCGCCGCCGCCCTGCGACCGCTCGGAGAAGTAGCGCTTCTGGAACACCGAGTCCACGTTCGCGCGGTACAGGCGGTTGTAGTTCTTCGTCGCCTCGTCGCCGGCGTAGTAGGGGGCGCAGTAGCGGTCGAGCAGCTTCGAGTAGAGCCGCGTGTTGTCCGTCGTGCGGATGACCTCGGCCATGTTCTGCAGGGGGACCGTCACCTCGGCCATCTTGTGGACGAATCCGTTCGAGCACTTGATGTTCTGCTCCTCCATCATCACGCCGTTCACGTCGGCGTCGCCCGGCTGGCGCACGCGCGAGTAGTTGAGGAGGAAGTTGCAGTCGTCGTTCGTGATGAGCTTGTTGTTGAGGAACGCCTCGATGAAGTGGATCATGGGCGGCGCCGTCGCGTCGCTCATGCAGGGGATGCTCTTCTGCTCGTCGCGGTAGTACTGCCAGTAGGGGTTGTCGGGCATCTCCCCGGGGTGCACGAGCGGCACGGAGTCGTATTCCGACGTGGCCGTCAGGCGGCGCATGCAGTCGCCCTCCGTCGGCCCCGTCGAGCTCGACAGGTAGGCCACCTGGCACGAGTTGTTGATCATGCTGCCGTAGAGCAGCAGCTTCTTCTGCGCGTCGCTCAGTTCGCCGTAGCTGCCCACGCCCCACTTGTTGCTGCGAAAGAAGCGGTCGAAAGCGTCGTCGTCGGCCACGAACAGCGTCTTGCTGCCCGTCTTGGCCAGCACCTCCCTGTAGCCGAGGTCGTCGATCAGGCGCACCGTGTTGGTGTAGTGGCCGTCGCTCTCCAGGTACTCGTAGATGCTCGAGCCCAGCCACGAGGGGTTCTTGTCGCCCAGCTCGTAGCCGTCGTTGCACGAGGTCGCCACGCCTCCCGCGGAGAGCAGCGCCAGCCCCGTCGCGGCGGCGAGCAGCCTGTTGCGGTTTCTTCTCTTGAGGTTCATGTTGATTGGTTTTTCTGGTTCGGTTATGTTCTTGTCTTTCGGAATGGCTGGTTCGGGGTCCCGCGCCGCCCCGCTGCCCGCGGCGCGCTTTTCCTTGCGGAACTTCCGGGGCGAATTTACGGCGAATCGGCCAGCCCGCGTTGCGGGCGTGTAACACGCATTTTCGGAAACGTTACATTTCGTAAAAATCCGTTAGGAAGTGTGCGCGCGTCGGCCTTCCGGCCCCGCTTTCCTGCCTGCCGGGCTACGGCAGCGCGTCGGGGTCGGCGGCGGAATAGATGTCCATGTCCAGACGGAAGCGCATCAGGTCGGCCAGCCGGTGGCGCGGCGCGGGGCTGCCGTCGGGCAGGGGGAGGCGCGAGAAGGTCTGGAAGTAGAGCAGGCAGGCGTCGCGCCACCACCACGCGTCCTTCGCCTGGCGGTCGAACCGCCGCATCTGGCGCGTCCACCGCTCCTCGTCCACGTAGGGCCGCATCGCCCGCCACGTGGCGGCGAACCGCCCGGCCTCCGCCACGCCCTCGTCGTAGGTGCGGCAGAGCGCCTCCCACAGCGTCCGCCCGTCGCGCATGCGGTGTGTCCACGCCACGTGGCGGAACCACAGCAGCAGCCGCTCGTCCGCGCCGTAGCGGGCCTGCAGCGCGTCGGGGTACTGGCCGATGGCGCGGCTGCCCGTCTCCACCGTGCGGTCGAACCCGACGCCCGCCGTGTCGGCGCGGTGGTAGTAGCGCGGCAGCCAGTCGGCCCGCCACCCCTCGCGCGCGCACCACGGCTCGGGGCCGTAGTGGTGGTCGCCCGCGAAGATGTGGTGCAGGCCGAGCGGCATCATGTACTTCACCGCCGCCTCGTGCGAGCGGACCATCAGCTCCGCCATGGGGCGGACGAACGCCGTGTCGGCCGCGAACGTCTGCCGCAGCCATTCCTCCGCGATGGCGCGGCTGTCCAGCGACGGGTCCCACGCCAGCCGCCCGAAGGCGTACCAGTTGGCCTGCGCCATGTCGCTGCCGCACCAGTTGGCGTCGTCGCCGATGTTGGCCACCCCGGCCACGGCGCGCGCGCCGCCGTCGGCGCGCCGCGGCCCGTAGGCGCGGCACACGTCCTCCGCCTCCTTCCACATCGGGGCGAGGAACACGCTGTGGATGTTCTCGCCCAGGTACTCCTGCGTCACCTGCACCTCCATCATCGTGCGCGTGCGCTCCATCGACAGCAGCAGCGGCGACACGGGCTCGCGCGGCTGGAAGTCGACGGGGCCGTTCTTGACCTGCACGATGACGTTCGGGGCGAACCGCCCGTCGAGCGGCATGAACTCGTCGTAGGCCTGCGCGGCGCGGTCGGGCGAGGCGGGCGCGTAGACGAAGGCGCGCCACATCACCGTCCCGCCGTGGGGGGCGAGCGCCTCGGCCAACATGTTCGCGCCGTCGGCGTGCGTGCGCCCGTAGTCCATCGGCCCCGGCTCGCCCTCGGAGTTGGCCTTGACGAGGAAGCCGCCGAAGTCGGGGATGAGGGCGTAGATTTCGTCGGCCTTCCGCCGCCACCACGCCCGCACGCTGCCGTCCAGCGGGTCGGCCGTCGCCAGTCCGCCCAGCGCCTTGGGCGAGGCGAAGTTCACGCTGAGGAACACGCGCACGCCGTAGGGGCGCAGCCGCCCGGCGATGGCCGCCGCCTCCAGCAGCCGCGCCCGGCCGAGCATCTCGGGCTTGGCGTTCACGTTGTTCAGCACGGCGGCGTTGATGCCCACCGAGGCGCACGCGCGGGCGTACTGCTCCAGGTCCGCGCCCCCGCCGCCCCAGAAGATGCTGCGCCCGGCGTAGCCGCGCTCCACGCGCCCGTCGGGGTTGTCCCAGTGGTTGAGGATGCGGAGGGCGCGGGCGGGGCGCGAGGCGGCGGCGCGCAGCGTGTCGGCGCCGCCCGTGGCCTGCAGCCGCAGCAGGGCGTAGCTGCCGTAGAGCGCGCCGAGCGGCGAGGCCGAGCCTATCTCCACGCGCCCCCTGCTCCTTTTTATATAGTAGCCGTCGCCGTCCGGCGCGCCGGCGCGCACGCGCAGGGCGACGCGCTCGCGGCCGCGCCATCCGTCGCGCAGCTCCGCCCGCGCCACCCGCAGCGTGGCGTTGCCCGTGTCGGCGGCCTCCACCGCCACGCGGGCGGGACGCCCGTTCCTCTCTCCCCGCAGCCACAGCCGGCTGCCGTTGTCGGCGTGCGCCGCTGCGGCCAGCAGCAGCGGCGTGGCCCAAAGCCATCGTCTCATGTCGTTGTCGTCGTTCGGGTGTTGTCAGTATCCGCGCGGTGCCGTTCCCGGCCCTGCGCGGCGCAAAGGTAGGGAATTCCGATGCCGCGCGTTTTCACCTTTGTTAGAAAAACTGCGCGCCGTGTAACAAAAGAGCCCCGCGCCGCCCGGCCCCGGAATTTTCACCGCGGAGCGGCCGTAAAAACGTCCGCAGAGAAAATTCCCGCGCTCCGCAGAGGAAATACATTTCGTCCGCAGACGAAAAAGTTTTTCTCTGCGGACGTTTTTCCGGCGCCTTTCCGCGCGGTGCGCCTTTGCCGCCCAAAGAGCTGTAAAAACGAACGTAATTCGCTGGTTGTGAATATCTTGCGCACTTGTGTTACGTGGGCGAAAGTTTCTGCAACAAAAAACATCCTCCGAAATTTGTGCGTCCGTTTCCGAAAAAATACATTTGCGTCGGTTTTTAGCCCGATGCCGCGCGCCGGACGCGCGGCGGCATGGCGGCGCCGAGGAAAACACGGGAAACAGGAACACCTATTTATTATTAACCAATTTTTCAAAGCTTATGAACACAAGACTCTTACTCTTGACGCTGGGGCTTTCCGCAACGGGGCTCGCGGCGCAGGCGCAGGAAGTGCTGAGAATCGGGTTTGAGGCAAGCGAGACGAAGGGACAGTACGCGACGGCGGACGACCCCGAGCAGGCTGGCTTCTTTGCCGACCACATCAACCTGCAGGCGGGCGACGTGTGGGACGAGGCGGGCACGGACGCCCACTCGGGCGAGTACGCCCTGCTCGTGCAGAACGCCAACGACTTCCAGGGCAACACCTGGCACCGCGGCTTCAAAATCCGCAACGTGGCGCTCGAGCCCGGCACGAGCTACCGCGTGTCCTACTGGGTGAAGGCCGACGCCACCTACATGATGGCCGACGGAACGTCGGGCAACACGTCGGTGAAGAACTCGCTCTCCATCGGCATCGAGAACGTGGAGGCGCCCATCGTCAGCCAGGAAGGCAAGGAGTACTACTACAACTACACGCGCGGCATGACCGGCGAGTGGCGGCACATCAAGAACGTCGTATTCTTCACCGACAAGGCCACCCAGGACGCTTACTTCGACAACTACAACAAGAACACCTACGAGGATGAGGAGGGCAACACGAAGTACTACGCCGAGGGCATGACGGGATTCCCCGAAAAGTACTTCATCACCATCAACCTCTACAACCCCGGCACCTACGCGCTCGACGACATCGTGCTGGAGAAGGCGACGGTGGCGGGCGCGGACTTCAATGACTGCGCCGTCCGCATCGACTTCGGCTATCCCACCAACCTGGCCGACCTGGCCAAGGCGGCCGGAGGCTCCGTCAGCTTCGACCCCTCCGTCGTGACGGTGAGGGTGAACGGCGCGGAGCAGAAGCCCGACTACGTGGAGGGCAAGGCCGACGGCAAGCTCTACGCGTTCTTCGAGACGCTGGTGCTGGAGTCGACCGACAAGGTGGAGGTGGACTTCGCCGGCGACAGCCGCATCCTCTACAGCGGCGCGAGCCGTCCGTCCACCGACATCGAGAGCGAGATGGCCGTACTGCCCTTCTCGGCCGAGGCGGCCGACTTCGCCGACGACATCGAGGAGATTCCCGACGCGTGGTCCGCGCCGAAGCTGCTCAGTACCGTGCCCGAGAACGAGTCGTTCGAAATCAGCTCGGCCGACCTGAAGCAGGTGACGTTCACCTACAACAAGAAGATTGACATCACGACCGCCTCGGCCGTCCTTTCCAGCAACGGCATGCAGACCGACCTCACGGGGGGCATCTCCGTGGCCGGCGACGGCATGACGCTCGTCGTGCCCGTCAGCGACCTGGCCGACGGCGAGTACGTCCTCACCGTGAGCGGCGTGGCAAGCGCGTACGGCGAGACGGCGACCGAGGACCAGACCGTGTCGTTCCAGGTGGGCGCGGACTCCGACGACACCACCTCGGAGGACGTGTACGTGTCCGACTTCGCCAGCGAGATGACGGGCGGCATCCCGGCCGGGTGGATTACCTACAACGAGGCCGGATTCCACATCTACGGCTTCAACGACGAAGATCGCACCGATCAGTTCAACTACAACTGGGGCGGCACGCCCGGCGGCGGCGGCTCGCGCCTGTACAGCGGCTTCAGCGGCGACTTCGAGAAGGCCATGTACTGGGGAACGCGCGGCACGACCGAGGGCTACGCCTCCTACGGCGCGCAGGTGTCCGACTGGATTCTCCCCGACGGCAGCATCGACCCCGCCATGCCCGACAACATCGCCCTCTACCTCGAGCCGCGCAAGTACCAGGTGAGCTTCCTCATGGCGGCGTGGAAGGGAGAGCCTACGTTCAACTTCACGCTCGAGGACCTCGAAGGCAACGTCTACGCGCGCTTCAACGACATCACGGCCGCTCCGAACGTGAACGGCGTGCAGGGCGAAGTCACCGGCTCCGTGAAGTGCTCCACCGACTTCACGGTGGACAAGGCCGGCTACTACGTGCTGAAGTTCACGGCCGCCGAGGCGGCGTGGCAGGAGTACCTGCTCGCCAACGTGAAGCTCATCACCATGCCGTCGAAGGCTGCCTACTACAAGGGCAAGCTCGCCGCTGCCGTCGAGGCGGCCAGGGCCGCGCTTGACGAGGCCGGCGACGAAGACTACGACGGCGACACGAAGACGGCCCTCACCGGCAAGATTGCCGCTGCCGAGGCGGGCGGCTTCACCGCTCCGTCGGCCGTGATGGCCGCCATCGACGAGCTCAACGCACTGGCCGAGGCCATGAAGACCCGCGTGGCCAACGTGGACGCCTACAACGTGGCCGTGCTGGAGTACGCCGACGCCGACACCTACGACGGCACGAAGTACGCGAACACCGACCTCTACGCGGCTGCTGCGGCAGTGTACGGGCAGTACGGCAGCGTGAACCCCTCGACGCTCTCCGACGCCGACCTCGCGGCGGCCACTCCGCTCATCGTCAGCGCGGCGGCCAAGATGAAGAACGTCAAGAGCGTGACCGACGTGCTGACGTGGCGCATCTACAAGGGAACGCAGACGGCCAACACGCTGGCCGACAAGGATGAGGAAGGCAACGTCACCGGCGGCATCGACCAGGCTGTCATCGACCAGGCCAACAGCGCCATCACCGACGACTACGAGGTGGCCGACCGCGTCAACGCCGCCAACCGCCTCCGCCTCTACCAGCTCATCGCGGCCGGCAACGGAACCATCGACGAGAAGTACATGACGACGCTGACCGACGACCAGACGTCGGACGAGGTGACCAAGGGCATCGAGCTCACCGGCCTGGTGAAGAACCCGAAGTTCTACACGATGGCGCTGGAGAACAACCCCGCCGACAACACCACCTTCCCGGGATGGCTCGTGGACCAGAACGCCGACGGCGGCACGAACCTCCACTACAACGGCACGGCGCCGACGGCCGACTGCCCCGCAAGCAACGTGATGGCCAACAACTGGCTCGCCGACTACGACCTCTACCAGGTGGTGGAGAACGTGCCGGCCGGCGTCTACGACGTGGAGCTCGACTGCCGCACCTCTGCCGGCAACAACGCGCAGAACGCCGACGGCGTCTGGGACAAGCACATCTACGCCATTGGCGACGACGGGCAGAAGCTGATGTCGCCGTTCGCCGAGGGAGGCTGGGGCGTGCACACCTGCGTCGTGAAGAACGTGGTCGTCACCAACGGCACGCTCCGCTTCGGCGCGATTGAGAACTACCAGTCGGGCGCGAACGACAAGGACGGCGACGACGGCGAGAAGGTGAGGACCAACTGGAACACCAACACGTTCGTGCAGAACGCGCGCCTCTTCCTCGTCAAGCCCGCCGAGGGATTCGACTACGCCAAGGCTGCCGAGGAGCTCGCCGACGCCATCACGCTGGCCGACGCCGAGGCGAACGCCGTCGCGCGCGAGTACTACAGCGTCAGCGGCGCGCGCATCGCCGCCCCGCAGCGCGGCGTCACCATCGTGAGGCTGCGGGCTGCCGACGGCTCGACCGTGACGAAGAAGATTCTCGTGAAGTAAGCCCGCAGGGGCCTACGGAACATTCGCGGAGGTGGGGTCTCACCCGAGGCCCCGCCTCTTCGTATTCAGCAACAAAAAACACAGGAAAGACAATGAACAGAAAGTTTGCACTGGCATGGGCGCTGCTCCTCCTCGCCGCCAGCGCGGGCGCGCAGCCGCGCCTGCCGGGATTCTTCTCCGACGGCATGGTGCTGCAGCGCGGTGCCAAGATTCCCGTGTGGGGCTGGGCGTCGCCCGGCGAGGCGGTGGCCGTCACGCTCAACGGAAAGCGCGCCGCCACCACGGCCGACGCGCAGGGACGCTGGCAGGTGGCCCTGCCCCGGCAGCGCGCCGGCGGACCGCACGAGCTGGCCGTCGTGGGCGAGAAGGGCAGCGTCAGGCTGCGCGACGTCCTCGTCGGCGATGTCTACCTCTGCTCGGGGCAGTCGAACATGGAGCTCCCCGTCAGCCGCTGCATGGACGCGGTGGGCGACAAGGTGCGCAACTACGCCAACGCCAGCGTGCGCTACACGAAGCTCCCCCAGCAGTTCAACTACATCCGTCCCAACGACGACGCGCGCGCCACGCCCTGGAAGGCCGTCACGCCTGCCACCTGCGGTGAGATGGGGGCGGTCGCCTATTTCCTCGGGCGCTGCCTGCAGGAGGCGGCCCGCGTGCCCATCGGCATCATCAACTCCTCGGTGGGCGGCACGCGCGTGGAGTGCTGGATGCCGCGCGCCACGCTCGCCGCGTTCCCCGAGTACGCCGACGAGCTGAAGAGCCGGAAGTACAGCCAGGAGAACTGGGTGGACTCCGTGCGACGCCTCGAGGCGCGGCGCGGCAACGAATGGGAGCGGCAGATGGCCGCCGCCGACACCGTCGCGCCGCGCTGGCGCACGCCCGGCTACGACTTCTCGCGCTGGGCAGAGGTCGATGTGTTCTCCGACTGGGCGCGCGGCCGCCACGGCTCGTTCTGGTTCCGGCAGGAACTGTCCCTCACGCGCGGGCAGATTGCCGCCGCCGGCGACAACGCCATCCTGCGCCTGGGCGCGATGAAGGACGCCGACTCGGTGTTCGTCAATGGCCGCTTCGTGGGCTACACCGCCTATGAGTACCCGCCCCGCATCTACACCGTTCCGGCCTCCGTCCTGCGCGAGGGCAGGAACGACATCGTGGTGCGCCTGGTGGCGCAGTCGGGACGCGCCAGCTTCACGCGCGGCAAGGACTACCGGCTCGAGCTGGGCGGCGACACCATTGCCATCGGCCGCGAGTGGCGCATGTGCCAGGGCAGCGACATGCCGCCGAAGCCCGGCAGCACCTACTTCGTCGATACGCCCACGGGGCTCTACAACGCCATGATCGCGCCCCTGCGCAACTTCCCCATCAGCGGCGCCGTATGGTACCAGGGCGAGTCGAACACCGCGCACCCCGAGCGCTACGCGCCCCTCCTCAAGGCCATGGTCGGCGCGTGGCGGCGGCAGTTCGGCAGCGACTTCCCCGTGGTCGTGGTGCAGCTGGCCAACTACATGCAGCGCCACGGCCAGCCCCACGAGTCGGGCTGGTGCGGCATCCGCCAGGCGCAGCTCGCCGCCTCCGAGCAGCTCGGGAACGCGGCCATCGCCACGGCGGTGGACTTGGGCGAGTGGAACGACATCCATCCGCAGCGCAAGGACGAGCTGGGCCGCCGCGCGGCGTTGCAGCTGCGCCGCCTCGTCTACGGCGAGAAGTCGCTGGTGGCCGAGGGCCCGCACCCCGTGTCGGCGGCGGCGAGGAACGGCGAGGTCGTCGTCCGCTTCGCGAAGGCCACGGGGCGCATCCGCCCGTCGGCCTCGCTCGCGGGCTTCGCTGTGGCCGGCGCTGACGGGCGCTATGCGTGGGCCGAGGCGCGCACCACGGGCGACCATGAGGTGACGCTCCGCGTGCCGCAGGGCATGGCCGCCGCCTCCGTGCGCTACGCCTGGGACGACGATCCCGTGCTCTCCCTCTACAACACCGACGGGCTTCCGTCGCCCACGTTCCAGCTTCCCGTAGAATAGCCGCCGCGCGCTCGCCGCGCGGCACAATGCAGCGGGGTCCGGAAACACAGGCGCAATGCCTGGCGTTTCCGGACCCCGCTCCCTTCCGTCCCTGGCGGCGCGCCGTCAGTCGCCGCGCGTCAGCAGCTCGCGGTAGGCCTCGATGGCCTCGCGCGTCCTGGCGACCGCCTCGTCCATCGGGCAGAAGAGCCGTCCGCCGGCGGCGTTGAAGTGGCCGCCCCCGTTGAAGAAGCGCGCCGCCATCTCGTTGGCCGGGAAGTCGTCGAAGCTGCGTATCGACACGCTGATCATCGGCTTCTCCGTGTCCTCGCGCAGCGCGATGGACAGCTTCTGCCCCTTGATTTCGAGCGGAATGTTCACGATGCCCTCCGCGTCGCCCTTCAGGTACTTGAACTGCTGGAGCTCCTCGCGCGTCACCGCGTAGAAGGAGGCGTGCAGCTCGTGGCTCACCTCCAGCTTGTGCGCGAGGATGTAGCCCATCAGGCGGTAGCGGCCCTCCGTGTTCTGGTTGTACAGGTCGCGCACAATCCTGTCCTTGTCGATGCCGCGCCGCATCAGCTCCGCCACGATGCAGAACACCTCGGGGTCGTTCGAGTTGTACGTGAACCGCCCCGTGTCGGTGCACATCCCGGCGTAGAGGTCCTCGGCGCAGTAGCGGTTGATTTGGCCGCCCGCCCCGATGGCCTCGAACACGCGGAACAGCAGCTCGCACGTGCTGCTCATCTCCGGGCGCGAGATGGTCAGGTCGCAGAAATGCGCGGGGTTCGTGTGGTGGTCGATGAGCAGCTTCTTCCCGCGGAAGAAGCCGAGCGGCACTTGCAGCTCGTCGATGCGCGAGGGCTCGTTGAAGTCGAGCCCCACGAACAGGTCGGCCATGTTGAAGAGGGCCTTCGACCGCGTCCTGTTCCTGTCGAACAGGACGATCTTGTCCGCGTCGTGCATCCATTTCAGGAAGTCGGGGAAGTAGTTGGGCACGACGACCGTCACGCTCTTGCCCCTCCGCGAGAGGTACTCGTAGAGGGCCAGGCACGAGCCGATGGCGTCGCCGTCGGGCGAGGTGTGGCACGTCACCACCACGTTGCGGCACGTGTCGAGCATTTTCTTCAGCTTGCCGGCTTCCTCCGGCGAGAGTGTGGGTTTCAGCATGGTTCGTGGCCCGCGTGCGCGGGGCGCGCCCCGCAGGCGGATGGTTCGAGGGCGCAAAGTTAGGAAAAAACGCCCGAACACGGCGGTTTTCACAGGGCGTTTGTCCGTCTTTGGCGGAAAATCCTTAATTTTGCCGCAGACTAAATCACCCCTTACCCAGCCTATGGAACAAAACTTCGGGCAGCCCGCGCAGCCCCGGCGCAGCCCCGCACCCTGGCGCGTGGCGGCCGTGTGCGCCGCCATCGCCCTGCTCGTGGCCGGGTGCGTCTTCCTCGCCGCCGAGCTCCTGCGCCAGCGCCAGGCCAACGCCGACCTCCAGGAGCTGGCCGAGCTCGACAAGGCCGAGATGGAAGACCAGTACCGCCAGTTCGACATCCAATACGGCGAGCTGCGCAAGCAGCTCCGCAACGACTCGCTCATCGCGCAAATCGACGCGGAGCGCGAGCGCGCCCAGCGCCTGCTCGCCGAGCTGGAGCGGACCAAGGCCACCGACGCGCGCGAGATAACGCGCCTCAAGCGCGAAATCCAGTCGCTGCGCGCCGTCCTCAAGAGCTACATCGTGCAGGTCGACTCGCTCAACCGCGCCAACGAGACCCTGCGCGCCGAGAACACCGAGTTCCGCCAGCAGGTGAGCGACGCGAACACGCAAATCTCGCACCTCAGCTCCGAGCGGACACAGCTCCTCAACGTCGTCGACCGCGCGGCGCAGCTCGACGCCACCGCCTTCTGGGTGCAGCCCAAGAACAAGCGCGGAAAGAACGAGAAACGGGCGAAGGACACCAAGCGCATCGCCATCGGCTTCACCATCGCCAGGAACGTCACCGCCCAGGGCGGGCCGCGCACCCTCTACGCCCGCATCCTCAAGCCCGACAACTCCGTCTACAACCCGCAGGGGCGCTTCACCTACGAGGACAGCCAAATCGACTACTCCGAGGCGAAGACCATCGAGTACGACGGCGAGGAGCAGAGCGTCACCGTCTACAGCGACGTGAGCGAGTTCCTCGACGCGGGCACCTACAAAATCTACGTGTTCGCCGACGGCCAGATGATCGGCTCGTCGAGCTTCACACTCCAGTAACCGAAACACCAACAGCGCGCGTGCGCCCCGCCGCGCCCCCCGACCCACACCATGCAAATCGTATCCCCATCGCTCCTGGCGGCCGACTTCGGCCACCTCGACCGCGACATCCAGATGATCAACCGCAGCGAGGCGCAGTGGCTCCACCTCGACGTCATGGACGGCGTGTTCGTCCCGAACATCAGCTTCGGCTTCCCCGTCATCGAGGCCGTCGCGCGCCTCTGCACCAAGCTGCTCGACGTGCACCTCATGATCGAGCGGCCCGAGAAGTTCGTGCGGCAGGTGCGCGACACGGGCGCCATGATGATGAACGTCCACTACGAGGCCTGCACCCACCTCCACCGCACCGTCCACGAAATCCACGAGGCCGGCATGCGCGCCGGCGTCACCCTCAACCCGGCCACGCCCGTCTGCCTGCTCGAGGACATCGTGCGCGACGTGGACCTCGTGCTCCTCATGACCGTGAACCCCGGCTTCGGCGGGCAGGCCTTCATCGAGCACTCGCTCGACAAGGTGCGCGCGCTGAGGCGCATGATCGAGCGCACCGGCTCGAAGGCGCTCATCGAGGTCGACGGCGGCGTGGACGCCACGACGGCCCCGCGCCTCGCCGCCGCCGGCACGGACGTGCTCGTGGCGGGCAGCTTCGTGTTCCACGCGCCGGACCCCGAGGAGCGCATCTCCATGCTCCGCCACCTCTGACTCCGAACGCCCCCGCCCGCCGCGGCGCGCCGCGACGCCGGCGGCGGTGCGCCAGAAATGTCCCCGCGCCGCACTGCAAGCTGGGCGGCGGCGCGCCGGGAACAAATTTTCAAGTACTTGGAAAAATTTTTCCAAGTACTTGAAAATTTATTTCTAAGTACTTGGAAATTTCATTGCTCCGCAGTGCCGCCTGGCCCGCGGTGCGCCGTGGCTTCGGCTCCAGTGCGCCGGCGGCGGTAAGCCACTGCGCCCGCCTGTTCCCACCCGCGCGCTACGGCACTAGCTCCACCTCGGCGGGGCGGGTGAGCTGCTGCTGCCACTCGCGGGCGTGGGCGAACCATGCCCGGGCGTTGTCGAGGGCGTCGAACGTCTCCTTTGCCGCCGCGAAACTGACGTGGTAGTGGAACGACGGCAGCGGGCCGGCGCCGATGACGAAGAGGCAGTTGAGCGGGTCGGCCGTGTGCGACGCGACGTAGCGCTCGGGCACGCACACGGCAAGTCCGACGCTTTCGGCGGGGAAGCGCTCCCTCATCGCGTCGCTCGACTGCTCGGGGTGGTCTGTGCCGTAGGTGGCGGCGAGCCCCGAGGGCAGCTGGAGCGTGGCGCAGTCGCTGCCGACGCGCTGCACGCCGGTGCAGAGGGCGGCGGGGCGGAGGGGGCGGCGCGCGGAGACGTCGACGCGGAGGTCGCGGCGGCCGGCGTAGACGGTGTAGCGCGTGGTGATGACGTTGCCGTCGGCCATGCGGTCGGTGAGCTCGGCGACGGAGCGCACGGCGCCGCTGGCCACGATGCGCATCCCGCGCGCCGCGACGCCGCGCCAGTCGCCCGGCGCGCTGCCTGTCCACGGGCGGAGCGTGCCGCACGCGATGCTTTGCCCGGCCCAGAGCACGTCGTTGCCGAAGCCCTTGGCCTGGAGCTCGGGCGTGGCGTAGAAGTGGGACTGCGGCAGTTCGAGCCGTGCGTGTCGCTTGCCGTAGATGTCGATGTTCTGGCGGTGGTCGAAGTAGACGCGGTAGGCGGTGCGGCTGCTTTCGAGCGCCACGCCGTGGGGGTAGAGGTCGCTGAAGAGGTTGCTCGCGCCCGGGGCCTCGATGCGGGTGATGTGGGGGTGGCGGCCGCGCTTGTCGTCGAGCATCATCTCGGCGTAGGTGAGGCGCTCGGGCTGTGCCGGCAGCGTGTCGGCGGAGAGGATGAGCCGGCACGTGGCGGTTTGCCCCTTCCTGAGGCTGATGACGAAGGCCGCCTCGTCGGGCGTCCCGTCGTCGTCGAGGTCGTCGAGCTGGCACGCCAGCTCGCCCTCGTCCGTCGCGACGCGCGCCGAGCGGGGCACGAAGCCGAGCCCGTGGAGCGCGCTGAGGCTGACGACGACGGGCTCGTTGGCGCGCGCGCCGGCGGTGGGGTTGGTCACCCGCAGCCGTTGGCAGAACTCTTGTGCGTGGAGCGGCTGTGCCGCGAGGGCGCATGCGGCGATGGCGCAGCGCAGGAGGGTGGCTTGTCTCATTCGATGACGATGGTTTTGAAGAGGTCGCGGAGGACGTGCTTGTGGCGGTTCTGCGAGTCGGCCACGGCGACGAGCGTCTGCCGCCCGTCCGCCAGGCGCGGGCCGGCGCAGAGGCCCTCGTAGTTGCCGAACGTGCGGCGGGTGAGGTTGAGGCGCGTGGTCCATTCGGCCACGAGGCGCTTCTCCACGCGCGGCGCCGGGTCGGTGCCGGGCGCGGTGGGCAGCGTGAGCTGGTAGATGCGGCAGCGCGTGCGCGCGCCGATGCCGCGCCGCGGGACGACGGCCTCGCGCTCGAGGGCGAGGAGCGTGCCGTCGGGCAGGGCGCAGAGCGCGCTCACGCCGCGCGCGTGGTGGCGCGGGCGGCGGCGCGTGGCGGTGGCGGGGTCGAGCGGATAGGCGTAGGCGGCGATGGGGCGGAGCGTGTCGTCGAGCGCGAGGAGGCGCGAGACGCCGCCTTCGCCCTGTTCCTCGGCGGCCCATACGGTGTGGCGCAGCGGGTCGTAGGCCAGCCCCTCGAGGCCCCGGTTGCGCGCCGCGCCGGGCAGGAGGTTTCCGCTCTCGCGGCCGGTGGGCGTGCCGTCGGGGCGCAGCTCGCGCACGGTGTTGCCGCTTTCGTTGCAGACGAGGAGCGTGCCGCTCGCGGGCAGGAGCGCCACTCCCTCCGTGTCGGGGTTGGGGCGTCCGCTGCCGCGGTAGCCGAGGTCGGCGATGCGGCGGATGCGGCCGGAGAGCGTGTCGATGTCGATGGCGGCGATGCGGAATCCCTCTTCGGCGGCCGCGTCGTCGGCGAGGGCGTAGCGTCCGTCGCCGAGGCTCGCGATGCCGCTGTAGTTGCCGGGCGGCAGGGCCGCGTTGGCGCTGCGCGCCTTGTGCAGCCGGGCGGCTTTCAGCGGCCGCTGCGCGCGTGCGCGCGCCGCCACCCATTCGGCGACGAGGTGGAGCACGTCGGCGGAGAGGGGCTCGGCGATGCTGGCGTACTCGTCGGGCGTGCCGCGCTGGCAGGGCAGCAGGATGTGGTTGATGCCGGGGAAGACGCGTGCGGTGACGTCGGGGTTGTGCGCCAGCAGCCGCCGCGCGGTGCCGATGTGGAGCTGCGGGTTCACCATCGCGTCCTTCTCGCCGCCCGTGAGGAGGATGGGGCAGCGCAGGCGGGGCAGGTGGTCGGCGGGATTGTAGCGGATCATGTGGCGGTACCAGGGCGTGCAGGCCGTGGCGGCGTACATGTGGATGGCGTAGCGGATGTGGCTGTTGGCGGGGTCGGCGCGCCACGCGTCGTAGGTCGCGTAGAGCTTGTCGCGCAGGCTGTCGGACTGGGCGTAGCGGTGGGCGGTGCGGAAGAGGCGGCCGTTGATGTCGTGGTAGCGCGCCTTGTCGTCCGGCGCGAGGGGCGCTGCCTCGACGAGGTCGTGGTTCTGCTGGACGACCGACGTGAGTCCGTCGGCCATCATGCCCGACAGGCTCGCCACGAAGGCGATGTCGGACGACTGCGCCGCCGCGATGCAGGCTGCCGCGCCGCCCTCGCTGTGGCCGACGAGGCCGATGCGGCGCGGGTCGATGTCCGCGCGCGAGCGGAGGTAGGCGACCGCCGCGAGGGCGTCGGCGGCGAAGTCGGCGGTGGTGGCCGCCTCGTAGTGGCCGGTGCTGCGCCCCGTCCCCCGGTCGTCGGAGCGCAGGACGGCGACGCCGCGCGCGGCCAGCGAGTCGGACAGGACGCGGAAGAGCGGCCGCCCGGCCATGACGCAGTCGCGCGTCTGCCGCCCCGTGCCGCTCAGGAGGACGACGGCGGGGTGGCGCGCCGCGCCGCCGGCGGGCAGGGCGAGCGTGGCGGCGAGGCGGATGCTGTCGCACGAGACGTAGGTGACGGTGCTGTCCTCGGTGAAGGGCGCGGCGGGCGGGCTGCCGGCGGGCTGCGCCGCGGCCGCTGTGGCGAGGAGCAGGAGTGCGGCGGCGAGTGTGGCGGTGTGCATGGGCTGGCGGGGGTTATCGCTGCTCGCTCTTCAGTTGCTCGATGACATAGCCGATTTCGTCGGCCATGCCCGTGGGGCTGCCGTTGTAGCCGCACTTCATCCAGCGCAGCCGCCCGTTGCCGTCGATGATGAGCTTGAGGGGGATGCCCGACGTGTGGAGCGCGGCGCACACCTGCTTGTAGAGCTTGTCCTGCGCGCCGGGCTGCCCCTCGTCGAAGAGGACGGTGAAGTCGTAGCCCTTCGACTTGATGAACGCCTCGGCTTTCTGGCGGTAGTCGGCGTCCGTCTCCTCGGTGTCGATGAAGTAGAACTCCACGCCGGGGTCGTCCTTCCAGCGGTCGGCGGCCATCTTGCCGCCGGGCATGGACGCCTTGCACGGGGCGCACCACGTGGCCCAGAAGTCGAGGAACATGATTTTCCCCTTGCGCTGCGCGAGGTCCACCGTGCCGCCTCCCATGCGGTCGAGCCGGCAGAGGGCGATGGGCTTGTCGGTCATCTCGGCGACGGCGGCGGCACGCGCGCGCGCCGTCTTGTCGGCGTTCTTGAGCGAGGCGACGTAGGTGTCGAAGTCGCCCTGCGGGTCGCGGGCGAGGTAGTCGCGCCTCAGGATGTCGAGCATTTCCTGCGTGACGGCGTCGTTGGGCACGCAGCGCTCGATGTAGGGCGCGGCCTCGGCCTCGCGTCCCGTGTGGAGGAGGAGGTGGACGTAGGTGTTGTCGTACTCGGCCGTGCGCGTCGCGTACCTGGGCGCGGTCATCTCCATGTACCTCATGGCCTCGTCGTAGCGGCCCGCGGCGCTGAGCACGCGGGCGTGGGCGTAGAGGGCCATGTGGTTGCGGCGTATGCGCTCCGTCTTCCATTCCTCGGGCGAGTAGAGCTGCATGGCGTGGCTGTTCTGCGGGCGCGTGAGCATCTCGTCGGTGATGAGCTGGGAGTGGGGCAGCAGCTTCTCCGCGCTGACCTGCCCGTTGTTGAGGCACACCTCGACGATGTGCCAGTGCGTGGTGGTGAGTTCCTCGTAGGGGATGTCGTGGATGTAGCGGCGCAGGTTGCCGTAGTCGTCGGCGCGCATGATGCGGTCGTAGATGGCGGAGCGGAACAGCTTGCTGTAGAAGAGGTCGGCGGTCTGGGTGTGCGCGTCGAGGAAGCGGCCGGTGGGGTAGCGCTTGAGGAACTTTGCGAATTCCCGCTGCGCCTGTGCGGCGGTGGGGTCGTCGGGCTGCCGCGTCTTCACGCTTCCGAAGAGGTTCTGGATGCGGAGCAGCTCGATGTCGCGGCTGAGGATTCCGTGGGGGAATTCCTTCTGCTCGCGGCGCAGGACGCGGCCGGCGAGCGCCGAGTCGCTGAGCGTGAGGCGCGCCGCGTCGTAGATGTCCGCCCACTGCTGGTCGGTGAGCCGCAGCGTCTTGTCTTTCAGGAAGCGGTCGATGTTGCTGCGGAGCTGGTCGTTCTTTTCGCCGGGCTTCACGCGGCTGAGCGTGGCGACGAGCAGCCCGAACACGTGGGGCTGGGCGTGGGGAAACTGCTGGAACTCGTTGTTGAACCACATGAGCTGCACGTCGCCGGCGATGGGCGCGGCGGTGGAGTCCTCGCACATCCCCGGCAGGGTGAGCGGCGAGCCGCTGGTGCGGAGCAGCGCCCACGCCGTTCGCGCGCCCTCCTTGTTCCGCCTGTTCTTGTCGAGCACGAATGTGGCGAACGTGGCCGGCCACCCCCAGTCGGTCTTGCCGCCCGCGCAGAACTTGGCGTTGAGCAGCGCCGCGTCGGCCGGCACGTCGAACGTGCCGGCCCACTTGCCCTCCACTTGGCGGAGCTCCACGTCGGTGGCCTGCCAGTGGTAGTTGCGGTAGACGTAGAGGACGCACTTGATGCCGGTCTCGTTCGCCAGCGGGCCGCCGGCGGGGTCGTAGGTGATGGCTTGCCCCCTTGCGCCCTCGATGACGTGGAGGGGCGAGTAGGCGGCTGTGCCTTGCGCGGCGGCGCGCGGCGCGAAGAGCGCGAGCGCGGCGGCAAGGATGAGGATGTTGACGGATTTCATGTCGCTTGTCGTTGGATTGTAGGGTTTTGTGGGGGATGGAGTGCGTCGCCGCGCGCTACTGTACGGTGTCGCCGCGCCCCTGCGGCTTCACGCACAGGGCGACGACCTTTCCGAAGCCCGTGAACACGTTGTAGGGCTTGCGCAGGTTGCCGTCGGGGTCGAGGCGGTTGTTGAGGCGGAGCGTGGTGCGGTTGATGGGGAACTCGTACACCTTGCCCTCCGCGCCGTTCCACGTGGCGACGTAGAGCAGCGTGCCGCTCACGTTGGCGAGGTTGGCCGTGTAGTAGTCCGCGTTGTAGATTCTGACGGCGGTGATGGCCTCGTCCTCGGGCAGCGGGTCGTTGAGCAGGATGCCCTTGCGCGCGTTGAAGTCGTAGGTGTAGAGGTCGCGCGGGGTTGCGTAGAGGAGCGTGTTGGCGTAGCGCCCGCACTCGAAGAACTGCGCCTCGTCGCCTCCCTCGGCGGCGGAGAAGTCGAACTTGGCCGCCGCCTGGCGGAACACCTGTGGGTTCACCGTTTGGTTGCCCTCGCTGTCGGTGGCGGTGTTTTCCACGTTGAAGCGCATCCGGTAGAGGTGCCGGCGGCCTGCGTCGTCGGCGAACACGGCGTAGGCGAACGTGCCGGTGCCTCGCCCCATCCACACCATGTCCATGCCGATGTCGTTCACGTCGAAGTAGCTGGCCACGTTGTCGGGGTCTTGCTCGTTGAACGCGAAGAGAGTGGGCTCCGCCGAGTAGTCTTCGCCGACCTTCACGAAGCGCCGGCCTACCTCGTCGTAGAGGATGGCCGCGTAGCCGGTCTGCGAGCTGAAGAGGTCGGGCTCATAGACGAAGGGCGCGAAGCGCATGGGCTCGGCGTTGAGGCTTCCGTTGGGCTTGAGCTGCCGCGAGAACTGGTAGCCGTAGCTCATGGCGGTCTGCTGGTTGAGGACGTGCGCCTGCCCGTCGTTCACCATGACGGTGGTGTTGCTGGATGACGAGGAGCGGTCGATGGCGGTGACGTCAATCCTGTCGGGCGCGACGATGAAGAGGTCGTTGTCGGCGTGCTCGAGCGAGAAGTCGCTGGCGCTGATGCGCGCGAGCTGGCGGTCGGTCCACACGTAGAGGTTCTTCACCTGCGGCTCGTAGCTGCTTTTCGTGACGAGCGAGAAGCTGATGCCGCGCGGGCTGCCCTCGAGCGCCGCCCCGTCGTTGTTGAGGGCGTAGACGCCGCGCACGTGGCGGTTGGCGGCGAACGACGGCTCGGCGTTGGTGCTGGCGAGGTAGTCGAGCCGGCACTTGCCGCCGTCGTCCTGCAGCACCATCAGCCCGGACAGCACGCTGGGCTGCACGCTGACGTGGTAGGTGAAGCGGTAGGCCGCGCCCGTCGCCCGCTCGGTGACGGTGAGGACGAGGGCGTAGTTGTCGGTGCTGGCGGGACGCGTGATGACCGCGTCGAGGTTCTTCTCCTCGCCCAGCACGACGGCGCGGCTCTCGGTGTTCGCCCAGTTGTCGAGGTACATCTCCCACTTGAACGCGAGGTCCCTGTCGTCGATCGCTCCGCGCGAGAACGCAAGCTGCGGCTCGATGCGGAGCGTGTCGTAGCGCCCCATGGCGAAGTAGGCGCCCTCGGCTGGCGACACGACGCTCACCTCGTTGAGCGCCGTGTAGTCGTAGTTGCCCTCGTCCTTGTAGCAGGATGCCAGCAGCAGGGCGCAGGCGAGGAGGGCGAGCGGGGGAAGGATGGAATGTGAGCGGTGCTCCATAGGTCGGTTCTTGTTTTTTGGAAGTCGGGTGGAATGGCGGCGCTCAGCTGTTGGCGGAGAAGTGGATTTCCACTTTCTCGTCCGCGTCGTCGTCGGTGTAGATGGGCGCGTGGGTCTTGCGGTACTCGGCGTAGGCCTCGTTGAGCTGCGCCGCGAACACCTGGAGCTGCGCCGCCGTGTAGAGGCCCTCCTCGCTGCCGTTGTTGAAGCGCGTTGCCTGCGGCCAGTCGGTGACGCCCAGCACGTCGATGGCGAATCGGTACTTGTTCGTGCTGTACGTCCCGAAGAAGTAGGGCCAGTGGTCGGGCTTCAGGAGCATGTCGCCCCACGAGAGGCGGAACGTCAGCGCGGACGCGGGGCCTGTGCCCAGCTCGCCGCTGTCGGTCAGGCGCAGGCAGAGCGCGACGGAACGGTCCTGCGTGTCGGGCGTGCGCTTGATGACGACGGGCAGGTAGCCCATGTACGCGCCGGCGGGCAGCACCCCGTCGAGCAGCTCGTAGTGGAGGGGGCTCTGCGCCGTGGAGCTGTCGGCCACGGCCACCGCCCGGAACGCGCGGTCGTGGTCGCTCAGGCGTCCCATGAGCCGCACCGCGATTCTCAGGGTGTCTTCCATGCGCGCCGAGGGCTGCAGGGCGAACGAGTAGTTGCGCTGGGTCACGACGTTCTCGGTGGCGAGCAGCGTCTCCGTCTCGTGGAAGTAGACGCGGTCGTCGAGCGCGTACTCCATGCGCTCGTTTTCCGAGCAGGCTGTGAGCGTGGCGGAAAGGGCGAGGGCGGGCAGCGCCGCGCGGATGGTGGCTTTGGATGGTTTCATGGGTGGTGTCGTGTGGTCGGTTTACTTTTCGTCCTCGCGTCCGCCGAATTCCACCTCGTCGTCGGGCAGGGGGAACGTGTAGTCGGGCGTGACGTAGGCTGTGCTGACGGTGCTGCCCGCGGCTGTCAGGACGGGAATCTGCGCGTAGTCCAGCCGCTTGTAGAAGTAGTAGAGCTGCCCCTCGCACATCATCTCCTTCACGTATTCCTTGCGGATTTCCTCGCGCGCCTCTTCCTCCGTGACGGTTGCCGGGATGCCGTCGGTGAGGTTGCGGTGGCTGCGCACGGCGTTGAGGTAGGCCACGCTCGCCGCCACGTCGTGGTCGCCGCTCAGTGCGCATTCGGCCGCGATGTAGTAGGCCTCCGACAGGCGCATGAGCGGGATGCGGAACATGTACGCCGTGTTGCCCGACGTGGGTTGCAGGTACTTCGTGCTGTAGTACTTCCCGTCGAGCTCCTGGTTCTGGTAGGCATAGCGGTAGTCGCCCGAGAACCCGGCGTTGTAGAGCTCGTAGTTCGCCTGATAGCTGGCCTCGGACATGATGAGCGACGACTGGTTGTCGGAGGTGAAGTAGGTGGAGTAGCGCGTGCGGAGGTTGGAGTCGTAGAGCGAGAACACGAGCTCCTCGGCGAAGATGCGGTTGCGCTGCGCCGCCTCGGCCGCGTTGATTTCGCTCTCGGGCGTCCATGTGAACGCCGACTGCCCGATGACGGCCCGCGCGGCGGCTGCGGCTTCCGCGTAGCGGCCCATGTAGAGGTGGATGCGGGCCTGCAGCAGCTTCACGGCGTAGTAGTTCATCTTGAACGTGCGGTCGCGCTCGTAGTTCGTGTCCGCGCCTGCGCGCTCCGCCTCGGTCGAGTTGTTGCCGCCGCCCGCGACGACGGGGTCGCACAGCAGCTCCTGCTCGGCCACGTCGAGGTCGGCCAGGCACTGCCGGAGGGCCTCCCCGACGGTGCTGAGCGGCGCGACCTTCGAGGTCGCCGCCTTCATGTAGGGGATGCACTTGGCCTCGCTGCCCCTGGCGTAGGGCTCGCCCCAGAGGCGCACGAGGTCGAAGTGGAGGAACGCGCGCAGGGCGTAGGCCTCGCCGCGAATCAGGCGGTAGTTCCTGCCCGTGAACATCGCCTTGTCCGCGCCGTCGATGTGGGCGATGAGCTCGTTGTCGTTGGCGATGGCGGCGTACTGCTGCGTCCACGCGGCGTTGATGCGGCCCTCGCAGTCGGCGTTCTTGTAGTCGAACGCGGCGTCGTACCGGTAGGTGTTGTTGCTGGCCATGCCCGTGTAGTACTGCGCCATGGCGTCGAGCATGCCGAAGGTGAGCTCCTTGCCGTAGGTCGACTCGCTGGTCATGAGCAGGTAGACACCCGTCAGCGCGTCCTTGTAGCCCTGCTCCGTGCTGTAGTTGGTGCCGGACTTGATTTGCGTCTTCGGCTCCACGTCGAGCCAGTCGGAGCACGACGCGAGTGCCGATGCCGCCAGCAGGATAGCGGCCGGCAGGCGGTATGTGCGGATTGTCTTCTTCATCTTGCTGTCTTTCTGTTCGGGGTCGGGCCTCGTGCGGTCAGAACCGTGCCGAGAGGGTGAATGTGAACTGGCGCGCGCGGGGGTAGGAGAGCCCCCACTCCTTCTTCACGCTCGACAGCCACCCCACGTCGTTCATCGTCGCGGTCAGCTTCAGGTAGTCGAGCGGGCTCCTCTTGACGGGCGGGAGCGACGAGAAGTCGTAGCCCACGGCGATGACGGAGAACGCCAGCTCGTCGTAGTCCTCCACGAAGCGGCTCGTCGGCTTCGTCGTGCTGGTGTCGGCGATGCTCTTGAACTTGGCCGCCTGCCCCGGCGTGTTCCAGCGCTCGGTCAGCACGCGGCGGTCGACGTTCCAGTTCTTCACGTCCACGTTCTCCACCTTGTCGACGAGCGTCGAGTTGTACACCTGCCCGCCCGCCTTGTAGCTGAACGAGAGGCTCAGGTCGAAGTTCCTCCAGCGGGCGGAGCAGCCGAAGCTGCCCTGGTACTTGGGCTGCGTGTCGCCGCACACCACCTGGTCGGCGCTGCTCCAGTCGAACGTGGTCGTCCCGTCTTTCTTGACGAACACCTCGCGCCCCGTCGTCGGGTCGATGCCGGCGGAGCGCACGGCCCAGATGGCGGTCATGCTCTGCCCCTCCTCGTAGCGGGTGGAGACCTGCCGCTGCGAGGCCTTCGCCTGCTCCGTCCCGGCGTAGTCGTCCTTGGCCGCGTCCTGCTGCTCGTTGTACTTCCTCAGCGCGTTCGAGATTCTTGAAATCCTGTTCGTGTTGTGCATCGTGTTCCAGAAGATGTTCACCGACGTGCGGCCCTGCGGAAGGGACAGCAGGCGGTAGTTGAGCGACACCTCGTAGCCCTTGTTCCGCGTCTCGCCCAGGTTCTCCTTGTAGCTGGAGAATCCCGACGAGGGCGCGAGCGTCACGTCGGTCAGCAGGTTGTCGGTCTTGTCGTCGTAGTACTCGAAGCGTCCCGACAGGCGGTTGAGCAGCGTGAAGTCCACGCCGGCGCTGCGCTCCAGCTGCCGCTGCCACTTCAGGCCGGGGTTGGCCAGCGCGAGCAGCGCCACGCCCATGTCGCCGTTGTAGGTCTTGTCGGTGATGTAGCCGTAGGTGGAGAGGGCCTGGTAGGAGTTGAAGTTCTGCGAGCCGGTGCGCCCCACCGACGCGCGCACCTTCAGGTAGTTCACGGCGCGCTGCCGGCGGAACCACGCCTCGTTGTGCAGGTTCCACCCCGCGCCGAGCGACCAGAAGTGGCCCCACTTGTTCTGGCTCCCGAACTGCGAGCTGGCGTTCAGGCGGTAGGAGAGGTCGGCCATGTAGCGGTCGTCGTAGGAGTAGTTGGCCGCGCCGATGACGCCCACGCTGCGAGTCGTGCTTTCCGAGCCGCCCGGCTTCGAGCCCTCGGCATAGCCGTTGCCGAAGGAGATGAAGTCCATGCGGTCGGAGGGGAAGCCGATGGCGGCGAACGTCTCGCTCTCGCTCTTCGCCTCCTCCACGGAGTAGCGCAGGTTGGCGAACAGCAGGTGCCTGTCTATCTTCAGCGAGTAGTTGAGCCCGAGGTCGGCCGTGGCGGTGCGCGCCTCGCCGTGGCCCTGCGTGTAGGCGCCGCGCTTCAGGTATTCCTCCGACGAGGGCAGGATGCCGGCGTACTGCGTGCTCGACGCCGGCACGAACACGTCGCTGCTGCTCTTCGTCTTCGTGTAGCCTACGCGCCCGGTGAGCCTGAGCGCCTCCAGCGGGCTCCACTCGGCGTAGAAGTTCTCGGTGACGCTCGTGTACTTCGACTGGTTCTTGCTGTTGAGCGTCGCGTCGAACAGCGGGTTGTACGTGCCGTTGGCGTACTGCTTGACGAGCTGGCCGCCCTCGCCGTGGATGCGCCAGTAGGGGTTCATGCGCGAGTAGAGCGAGAAGTCGCCGTAGGGCGAGTTGTCCGCCACGTTGTCGTCCACGGTCAGCATGTTGCGGAAGACAAGCTTCTTCACGCGGTACGACAGCGTGACGCTCCCGCTCGTGGTGCGGCGGTCGCTGCCCCTCATCACGCCCGCCACGCCGTTGTACGACAGGCTCGCCGCGTAGAGCATCGCCCCGTCGCCGCCGTCCACCATCAGCGAGTGCTTCTGCCCCACGCCCGTGCGCAGGGGCTGCGACATCCAGTAGCTGTCCACGCCGCGCGCCACCTCCTTGTACAGCTCGTCGTAGGCCTGCGTCAGCGCCGCCTGGTCGTGGGCGTTGGCCGTGTTGGTGTACTTCCCGGCCAGCACCTCGGCCTGCAGCTTCTCGGCGGCGTTGCAGAGGTCGTAGCTCGTGAGGTCGGGGACGGTGAGGTCGAGGCTGGCGTTGTAGCTGACGCGCAGCCTGCCCTGCCGGGGCTGCACCGTCTCCACCACCACCACGCCGTTGGCCGCCTTCGAGCCGTAGATGGCCTTGGCCGCCGCGTCCTTCAGGATGGTGACGCTGGCGATGAGGTTCATGTCCATGTCGACGATCTTCTCCAGCGTTGTCTCGAACCCGTTCAGGATGAAGAGCGGCTGGTTGGGCGACGTCTCGTAGTCGCCGCGCAGGTCGACGGAGCTCTTCCCGCGTACCTGGATGTCGGGCAGCACGTTGGGGTCGCTCCCGAAGTCCGCGCTCTCGTTGATGACGAACGAGGGGTCGAGGTTCTTCAGGCTCTGGATGGCGTTCTGGCTGCCGTTGAGGCGCAGCTGCTCGCCCGTGAACGTCGCGGCCGAGCCGGTGAACGTCTCGCTGCGGCGCTGGAACATGCCGTTGCCCACCACCTCGGCGGCCTTCAGCGTCTTCACGTCGTCCTGCAGCGCCACGTCGATGGTGGCCTTCGCGCCCACCCGCTGCTCCTTCGGCACCATGCCGATGAACGAGAACACCAGCGTCGCGTCCTTCGCGCCGGGCACGTCGATGGCGTACTTCCCGTCGATGTCGGTGGCCGCGCCCAGCGCGGGGCTCCCCTTCACGCGGATGTGCACGCCCGGCAGCGCCTCGCCGTCCGAGTCGGTCACCCGCCCGCTCACGCGGCGCGTGCTCTGTGCCAGTGCCGGAAGGGCCAGCGCGAGCAGCAGCAGGGAAGCGAGTAGCCGGCCGAAGGGCCTGCCCTTGAGAATTCGGTACATACTATATATAATATAATAATGGAGTTGCTTGTGCTTGTGCGTTGGAAAGACACTGCAAAGTTAGGACTTCTCCGGCACAATCGCGACCTGGGTGCGGGAAAAATATGCAGTATTTATGCGTTTTGAGGCAGAAAGACGGCGTTTTGCGGGCATCCGCAGCAAAATGCTCGGAAAACGGAGGGAACGTACTTCAAAAAGAAAGACTGCGGACGGGCTGAAAAACGTCCGCAGAGAAAAATATTTTCGTCCGCGGACGAAAATATTTTTCTCTGCGGAGCGGAGGCGCGCGCGCCGCGGTGTTTTTCCGGACGCGCCAAAAAGGGCCGCCAACAAGGCTGAAAGCGGGCGCGTGCAGGCTGAATGGGGGCTTCCAGCGTAAAAAAGGGCGATTTTGGCTTGGCGTTATGCTTTTTTGGCCTATCTTTGCACATGGATGCAGCCCGTGTGCCTTGATGCGTGTCCTGACACGACGGCACCCCCATGGGGACATGGACGGCGCGCGGCATCTGCTTTTGTGATTACCAACAGAACGACAGGACTTTTCTGATTGAGAACATGATGAAAAAACACCTCTCCATCCTTGCATTCGGAGCGCTGGCGCTCGGGATGTCCCCTGCGGCCCAGGCGCAGACCGTGCGCGACGGCATGGGCAACCGCATCGGGAAGATTGAGACCGACGGCACGGTGCGCGACGGCATGGGCAACCGCCTGGGGCGCATCGACAGCGACGGCTCGGTACGCGACGGCATGGGCAACCGCCTGGGGCGCATCGACGCCGACGGCTCGGTGCGCGACGGCATGGGCAGCCGCAAGGGCCGCGTCGACTCCGACGGCACGGTGCGCGACGGCATGGGCAGCCGCAAGGGGCGCATCGACTCCGACGGCACGGTGCGCGACGGCATGGGCAACCGCCTGGGCCGCGCGGAGAACGTGCGGAAAGAGTGGGCGGCAGCCTATTTCTTCTTCGACTTCTTCAGGAAGAGCAACAACAATAAATAAACAAGTACACTATGGGACTGTTTGATATCCTCAAGAAAGTGTTCGACGCGACGTCCACCGTGGCGTCGGTGTCGAACGCGGCCGGGAGCGTGACGAGCGCGACAAGGGCCTTCACGGGCTCTGCGGGCGTGGCCGGCTCGCCGGGAATGTCGTCGCTGCAGAACATTGCCAACACCGTGAGCAGCGCCCTCGGGGGCACCGGGCTTTCGTCGCAAAGCGTCGCGCTGAGCGCGCTGCCGGCAAGCCTGGAGGAGCTCAAGGCCATGCCCGAGGCCAGCCTGACCAGCGACCGCGCCGTGGCGGCGCTGGCCGTGGCGGTGCTCTGCAACTTCGAGCGCGACCCGGACGAGACCTACCGCATGATGGACTTCCTGCGCGGCCCGCGCCCCATGAACGGCATGGACAAGAAGTTCATCAGCGACCGCCTCACCGGCCGCATGCACATCATACGCTCCTTCCTGCGCGGCACGTCGCCCGAGAACAACTACGAGCCGTCCGCGCCCTACGCCGTGGAGGTCATCGAAGACCGCAACTCGCGGCTGGAGAAGGACTATGTGAAGTTCTTCCTCCGCTCGTCGGGCGCCGACAGCCCGCGCCCCATCAAGCTGCGCCGCAAGCCCAGCACGGGGCAGTGGTTCGTGTGGGAAACGCCCTTCCTGTCCGACATCCGCACGCCGCAGGCCAACGACGCCTGGGCGTGACCCGGCCCGCCGCGCGCGCGATACCCGGAAATCTCAACAACAAACGACTGAAAAAAACATGAAACAATTCGGATTTGCCCTCTTGCTGACGGCCGGAATGGGACTGGCCACCAGCTGCGACCAGCTGTCGAACATCAAGAACCTCGTTGCCGGCGACGCCGACTCCGTCCCCCTCGTGGAGCCCGGCCCCGTGGACGACACCCCGGCCGCCCCGGCGGCCACGGCCGACGCGCGTGCCGGCAAGAAGGGCGAGGAGGCCGCCCTGCGCTTCTACAGGTCGCAAATCGACCGCATCGTCCAGCTGTGGGTCGAGAACGTGTCGAGCTCCGAAGGCCCTGCGCGCTTCAGCTTCATCGACGTCGATGGCGACGGCATCCTTGAGCTCTATGTGTCGAACAACAGCGACATCGACAGCCAGAACCATGTCGCAGCCCTCTTCTGCTGCGGCGGCGACGAGGTGGAGTACGTGGCCAACGAGTACGAGGGCGCAGACCTCATCCTCTGCAGGAACATGGTGAGGCGGAGCGAGCTGCGCGGGCAGCCCGGCTCCGACACGCAGTACCACGTCGTGACGTTCCACGCCTTCAAGGACAGCCAGGCGCGCTGCCTCGACTTCTTCGAGTACCAGTCCTACGCCAGCGCCGAGACGGGCGAATACGACTACTACGGCTTCGACCCGGAGAACGACTGGGAGTCCATCAACAACAAGAACCCCTATCCGCGCGAAAAGGCGCAGCAGCAGCTGGCGCAGGCAACCGGCGGCGACACGGAGGCGCTCGGCTCGTTCCGCTTCGGCGTCGACCTCGACGAGCGTCCCATCACCGACATCGGCGGCACCATGCCCGAGTAGCCGGAAGCGCGCGGCCTCCTTGCCCCTCCCGGGCGCCGGCCTCGTCGCTGCGCCCGGCGGCATCGCGCCCAGCCACACCACCTACAGATGAAGACCACCATGACCACAACCCTCGTGTTCTCCGTCCTGCTCGGCATTGCCGCAGGATGCGGACAGCCGTCGTCCACGCGGCCGGCCGGCGCGTCCGCCGACTCCGTGGCGGCTGCTCCCCGGACAGCCGACGCTGCCGCCGCCGGCAAAAAGGGCGTGGACGGCGCGCTGAGCACCTACCGGCTCCAGTACGGCCGTCTCCTGCGCCTGTGGCGCGACCGCATGCAGGACGATGCGTCGCAGCCCGCGCGCTTCGCCCTGCTCGACATCGACGCCGACGGCATCCTTGAGCTCTACGCGCAGAGCGACCCCGACGCCGACGTCCCGCAGAGCGTGGCGGCGCTCTTCTGCTGTGGCGGCGACAGCGTGCAGCTCGTCTGCGACGAGAACAAGTACTTCAGCACGTGGCTCTACCCCCACATCGCGGTCAGCGCGTCGTGGGCGGGAGGGCGCAATACGCACACCTACTTCGCCCTTGAGGGCAGCCGCGCCCGCCGGCTCGACTTCTACAGGGTGGAGCCGATGGACGACGCCGACACCTCGCCCGCCGAATACTACTACCGCCCCGGCGCGGACGACGCCGGCGGAGAGCCGCGCAAGTGCGGGCGCGCCGACGCCGAGAAGCAGCTCAAGGCCATTGCCGGAGGCAACCTGGGCGACATGGTGCTGCTCCAGGACACCGTGAGCCAGTGGCGGCCCATTGCCGACATCGCCCCGGACGGGGCCGGCGGGCACGGCGGCGCGCGCGGTCGGCACCCGCGGCAGGCGGTGTACATCGCCGCGCAGAAGGCCGACATCCAGCGACTTTGGAAAGAGAAGTTCCCGTCCATCGACATCAAGGAATATGCACTTCTTGACATCGACCACGACGGCACGCCCGAGTTCTATGCGGAGGCGTATGCCGAGATGGGCGGCGCGTCGGCCCTGTTCTGCTTCGGAAGCGGAAAGACGGAGCTGGCGGTCGCATCCGGCGGCGAGACGGGGTGGATGGCTTTCTACAACAACCTCGTGGTGGACAAGTCGATGACCGGCCGGAAGCATCCCGTGAAGAAGGAGCTCGCTGCCCAGCACGAACACTACTACGCCATCGAGAAGAGCCGCGCCCGCCAGCTCGAGTTCTACGGGCGCAACGTGGACTCGCAGCGCGACTACGTCTGCGACTATTTCTTCCGTGCGGGCGACCCGGACGGGCAGTGGGCGCGACCCTACGGCAAGGACAAGGCGGAAAGCCAGCTCCGGGAGCTCATCGGCTGCGACTACGGGGCGTGGACTTCCATGGCCTACACTTCCTATCTCGAGGCGAACGGACTGAGGACCGACATGCTCCCCTTTGCCGAGTTGAAATAGACAATGCACCAACCGAATTGAAACAGACAATGCACCGACCGACAAAACACTCGCGCTGCATGAGGGGCCGGCTCTCCCTCCTTCCCCTTGCAACGCTGCTCGTCCTGGCCGCGGGCTGCGGGCAAAAAGCGGACGACAGCGGCGCAACGGCGGAAACGCCCGCCGACAAGCACGGCGAGACGGCTTCGCTGGCATTCTACCAGTCGCAGGCCGACCGCATACAGCGCCTGTGGAACGGGCAGACAGGCGGCGCCGACTGTCCGCCGGGCCTCTTCGCGCTCCTCGACCTCGACGGCGACAGCATCATGGAACTGTATGTGCGGACGCCCGAGGCGGAACCAGGCGAGGAGAGCTTCTTCGTCGGCGCGCTCTTCTGCTGCGGTGGCGACAGCGTTGAGCTCGTTGCCGCGGAGCAGTTCGGAATGGACGCTGGAACGACACTCGCGCAATACCCCAACGGGCTCGTGGCGTGTACGAAGCCCGCCGGCTCGAGCCGCGTTGTGACCGACGACCGTCCCTACCACCGCACCTACGTCGTGGTGGAGAACAGCCGCCCGCGCCAGCTCGGCTTCTACAAGGTCGTGCCCATGGGCGGCGGCGAGCCCTATGCGTATTTCTCCACCCGGGACGACCCCGACGAACGCGAGCTGCGGCCTGTCGCCAACGACGTGGCCGAGCGGCAGCTGGCCCCCTACATGGCCGGCGACGGCAGTCCGCTGGACTTTCCCCGCGAAACCGCAACGCAGCATGCGCAGCCCTTTGCCGCGTTCCTCGGCAAGGCGGCCGGCAAATAACCCCCTTGAAAACAGTAACACTTAAAACAGCAAGAAAATGAAAGCTCTGGTCTTCACACTCGCATGCGCGGCAGCGTCCTTCGCGCTCGTCGGCATGCAACACGGCGGCAGTCCCGCTCCCGCTACACCGAACGCGGATGCGCCCGCCACTGCCGCACGCATCGACAGCCCCGCCTCGACAGCAGACAAGTCGAAAAGCATCAAGCTCAGGACGCTGCCCGCGTCGCTGCTGGAGCTGAAGCTCATGCCCGGCGCCGACCTGAAGGACGAATACCAGGTGGCGGCGCTCACGGTGGCGGTGCTCTGCAACTACGAGAACGACGCGCAGGCCACGTTCGAGATGATGGACTATCTGCGCGGGCCGCGCCCCATGAACAAATTCGACCGCCAGTTCCTGCGCGACCGCCTGCGCGGCAAGGGCTACAAGGCCTTCTCCTTCTTCAAGGGCACCAGTCCCGCGAACGGCTACCAGGCATCCGCCCCCTACACCGTCGAGGTCAGCGAGAACGCCTATTCGCGGAGCGAGGAAAACTATGTCAAGCTCTTCCTGCACTCGTCGGGCGCCGACAGCCCGCGCCCCATCACGCTCCGCCGCAAGCCCAGCACGGGCCAGTGGTTCGTGTGGCAGATTTCGTTCCTCTCCGACATCCGCATCCCGCAGGAGCTGGACCCGTGGGCCTGACGCGCCCGGTGCAGGCACGCCGAAACACCATTCCAAACTAAACCGACACACAGACCATGACAATCGGACTCGTTGTGATTGCACTGCTCGCAATCTGCATCTTCTACTTCGTCGTCACGCAGCGCGCCCTCGTCAAGTACGACGAGATGGCCACCAACTCGCTCCACCAGATCAGCGTGCAGCTCAGCAGCCGCTGGGACGCCGTGATCGCCTTGGTGAAGATGACCAAGAACTACACCACGTATGAGCACGACACCCTGCTCGAAGTCATCAACCTACGCCGCATCTCCAACGCCAAGACCCCCGAGCAGGTCAAGGAGCAGGAGAACTTCATCGGGCAGGTGATGGGGCGGCTCATGGCCGTGGCCGAGGCGTATCCCGAGCTCAAGGCCGCCGAGCTCTACCAGTCCACGATGAACTCCATCAAGGAATACGAGGAGAACGTGCGGCTCTCGCGCATGGTCTACAACGACAGCGTGACGCGCATCAACCGCATGGTGCGCCAGATGCCCTCGTCAGTCGTCGCCTCGATGCTGCACATGGGGCTGCGCGACTACCTCGACGTGGAGCGGGAGAAGCAAGGCTACCCCGACATCGACCGCCTGCTCAAGTGACGCCGCGCCGAGGCATCGCGCGCGGACTCCCCGAACCCTAAACACACGCAACCATGTTCTACGCCTTTATCGACGCGTTTTTTTGCCGCACGTACGACTGGAAGAGCCGCAGCGGCCTCAAGGAGTTCTGGTCGCTCTACGTGATGACGCTGCTCTTCTCGCTCATACCGATGATGCTGGGAACGGCCTTCGAAGCCGGCGGGCTGCATTTCGTCGGCAACGTCTTCTTCGGGCTTTGGATAGGGCACCTCATCGCGTCGGTCTGCCCCATGGCGACCGTGCTGTCGCGCCGCCTGAACGACTTTGGCTGGAACGGGCGATACTGCGTCTACCTCTCCGTCTTCACATGCTTCATCGCCCTTCCCCTCTTCCTGCTCATCGCCGCCTTCGTGCCGGGGAACAAAGAACGGAACAAATACGGCAACCCGCCCCGTGAATGATGAAAACGACCAAGACCATGACCGCCACCGCCGGCTGGCGGGCCGCGCTGGCTGCCCTTGCGGCGCTGCTGATGATGTGCGGGCCGACCGCACGGGCACAGTTCTCGTTCCACGACCTCGCCATCGACGTCGTGCTCCACGACGACGGCTCCGCCACCGTCACCGAGCACCGCCACGCCACCATCGGCGAGAAGGGCACGGAAGGCTACATCGTCATCGGCAACCTCGGCGACATGGAGCTCCTGGACTTCGGCGTCAGCGAAAAAGGAAAAGCCTTCGCCAACGAGGACGGCTGGGACGTGGACCGCACGCGCGAGGAGAAGGCCTGGCGCTGCGGCATCGTCGACAAGGGCGGCAAGAACTACGAGCTGTGCTGGGGCTGCGGCGACGAGGGCGAGCACCGTTACGTGGTGACCTACCGCCTGACCAACCTGGTGAAGGCGTACAACGAGAGCGACGGCTTCAACTTCATGTTCGTGGCGCGCAACATCGACCCGAGCCCCGAACGCGTGCGCGTCGACATCCGTGCCGACAGCGTGTCGCTCGACAGCACGAACACTCGCATCTGGGGCTTCGGCTACGCCGGCACCATCCTCCACGAGGGCACGCACGTGGTGGCCGAGTCCGACGACTATCCCTCCGAGGCCGCCGTCATCGTGCTGATGGAAATCCGCAAGGGCCTGCTCCATCCGCAGGCGACGGTCGACGGCGATTTCGAGGCGGTCAAGCAGGCGGCGTTCGAGAACAGCGACTACAAGCTGCCGGAAAATCCCTTCGATGACCCCGCCGCCATCGCGCTGTTCGTCGCGCTGTTCATCCCCGTCATCGCCTACGCCTTCATGTCCCACCGCATCTCGGTGTGGAGCCGCCGCCGCAGGCTCTTCGGCGACGAGAGCACCATCCCCTATGTCCGAACCCCCGCCCTGGGCGGCAACCTCTGCCGCACGGCGTTCGTCGAGTTCGAAATCTCCAGGAATGTCAAGAGCGTGAACCGCCACGTCATTGCCGCCTACATCCTGCGGCTCATCGGCGCAGGCGCGCTGCGCATGACCGCCGTGACGGAAAAGGGCGGCAAGACGGCGCGCCGGCTCGGCATCTCGCCCGGCGGGCTGCAGCCCGCGCCCTCCCGATCCAAGGACGACGCCGCCAACGAGGCCACCATCTTCAGCATCCTCAAGGAAGCCGCCGGCGACGACGCCATCCTCTCGCCGGGCGAGATCAAGGCGTATGCGAAGGCGCACGCCAAGACGATGTCAAAAACCTACGAAACCCTCCGCTTCCCCACCAACCAGGACTCCGTCTACACCGTCTCCCGCGCAGAGGGCCGCGAGGCCTTGGGCATGAAGAAGTTCCTGAAGGACTTCACGCTCGTCAACGAACGCGGCATGATGGAGGTGAAGTTGTGGAACGAATACCTCGTCTACGCCACCGTGTTCGGCATTGCCGACCAGGTGATGAAGGACATCAGGACGGTGACGCCCGACTACTACGACTTGTCGGACTTTGCGAAGACCTTCGACGAGATTGCCGAAATCAGCGACTTTGTCGACGACTTTGCCGAGACCCTCGTCGCCAGCTACGCCATCGCCTACCGCATCAGCAACCCCGTGACCTACCGCTCGAGCGGCTACCGCTTTGACTACAGCGGCGGCGGTGGCTCGTCGTCGTGGGGCGGCGGCGGCGGATACTCCGGCGGCGGATCGGGCGGCGGCTTCCGGTAGGGGGACGCCCGGCGCGCAGGCCGGGACAGGACTGAAAACGCCGGGCTGCCGCCTCCTTGGGGCGCGCAGCTCAAAAAACGCACGAGCGGGAAGGCCGGCGGCATACGCCGGCCTTCCCGCTCGTGCGTTTTCGGACTTTGCGCAAGGATTGGGACTGCTGCAAACGGCTGGCGCTTAGGGTCTTGCGATGCGCTGAAAAAACACTGCGGAGGAGCTGGGAAACGTCCGCAGAGAAAATATATTTTGTCCGCGGACGAAACATGTTTCCTCTGCGGAGCGCGTGACTTTTCTCCGCAGTGTTTTTACGGGACACTCCGTCTCGTCTGTAAGTTATTGACAGCCAGCTAAATGCGCTTATCCTGAAGCGGCGTGTCGACGCGCGCCCGCAGGGCTTCTCCCGGCCTTGCTCCGGCAGTCATTCCCGGATGGCGCGGTGCCGGGCGCGGAGGTATGTTGCGTATGTCGCGGTTTTTGCTTACCTTTGCCCCTTGCGGCGCAAGTGGCGACTTGCGGCCCTGGCACCTAAACCTTTATTCACCCAATAACTAACTAATTTACTGATTCAATGAAGAGGAGACTTATTTCGGCTGTGCTCGCGTGCCTCGTTGCAGGCGGCGCCCTGGCGCAGGTGATGGGCTCGCGCGTCACGTGGGACGCGCGGAGCCTGATGTTCGACGGCAGGCGCGCCATGCCCGTCATGGGCGAGGTGCACTACTCGCGCATCCCGGCGGAGGAGTGGCGCGAGGAAGTGCGCAAGATGCGCGAGGGCGGCGTGACCATCGTGGCCACCTACGTGTTCTGGAACCATGTGGAGGAGATAGAGGGGCAGTTCGACTGGAGCGGACAGCGCGACCTGCGCCGGTTCATCGAAGTGTGCAGGGAGGAGGGGCTGCCCGTGGTGCTGCGCGTGGGGCCGTTCTGCCATGGCGAGGTGCGCTGCGGCGGCATCCCCGACTGGGTGTTCGCGAAGACGGTGGAGGCCGGCGGCGCGACGCGCAGGCTGCGGGTGCGCAGCGAGGACGCCGAGTTCCTGGAATGCGTGCGGCGGCTCTACCGCGAAATCTTCCGGCAGGTGGAGGGCCTGCAGTGGAAGGACGGCGGGCCGATCGTCGCCTGCCAGTTCGACAACGAGTACCGCGGGCGCGGCTCCTACCTGATGGCGCTGAAGCGGATGGCGCAGGAAATCGGGTTCGACCTCCCGTTCTATACGCGCACGGGATGGCCCGAGCTGTCGACCCCCGTCCCGTTCGGCGAGATGATTCCGCTCTACGGCGACTATGCCGACGGATTCTGGGACCGCGGCCTCGACGACCGCACCGGCGACTACTGGAAGGGCTTCCGCTTCAAGGCCTTCCGCAGCTCGACGGCCATCGCGAGCGAGCAGCTCGGGCGGCAGCAGGAGACGCTGGCCGAGGGCGACGAGCAGTATCCCTTCTTCACGTGCGAGCTGGGCGGCGGCATGATGACCTCCTACCACCGCCGCGTGTATGTCTACCCCGAGGACGCCTACTCGCTCGCCATCGCGAAGCTGGGCAGCGGGAGCAACCTGCTGGGCTACTACATGTACCACGGCGGCACGAACCCCGACGGGAAGCTGACGCACCTCAACGAGCACCAGCGCACGCCGGCCACCAACTACAACGACCTGCCCGTGAAGACCTACGACTTCCAGGCGCCGCTGGGCGAGTTCGGGCAGCGCAACCCCCACTACTACACGCTCCGCAAGCTCCACCTCTTCATGCGCGACTGCGGCGAGCTGCTCGCGCCGATGGACCCCGTCTTTCCCGACGGCCAGCCCGCGGGCAAGGATGACGACTCGGCCCTGCGCTGGAGCTACCGCACGGACGGGCGGCAGGCGTTCGTGTTCTTCAACAACTACGACCGCCTGCACCCCCTGAGCGAGAAGCGCGGCGTGCGGTTCAGCGTCTGCGGCGTGGAGTTCCCGAGGGAGGGGCTCGACATCCCCGACGGCGCGATGGGCGTCTTCCCCGTGAACCTCCGCGTGGGCGGCACCACGCTGACCTATGCCACGGCGCAGGTCGTCGCCGTCCGCGACGGGCGCGTCTACCTGGCCGAGGTGGCGGGCGTGCGCCCCGAGCTCTGCGTCGACGGGACGGTGTGCCCGTCCATCCGTGCGCGCGGCGCGCGGAAAGCCGTGCTGAAAAAGAATGGGGTGGCGTTCTACCTGCTGTCGGGCGAGGAGGCGGGCCGCCTTTTCCTCGACAAACCGGAAAAGGCGGTGTGGGCCGCGGTGCCGTTCCGCAAGGAGCGCGAGGCGGGGAAGCTCCGCGAGATCACCATCGGGGTGCAGAAAGTGGCGGAGGAGCCCGTGGACGCCGACTTTGCCGACGCGGCCGTCTACCGCATCGACGTGCCGAACCGCGAGGGGCTGCTCGACATCCAGTACCAGGGCGACTGCGCGCGCCTCTACGCCGACGGGCGGCTGATTGGCGACAACTTCTACAACGGCCGCTCCTTCCAGTACGCCCTTTGGCGGCTGCCAAAGGACGTGGAGACGCTGGAGCTGCGCATCCTGCCCATGCAGCCGGGGATGCCGGTCTACTTCCCCCGCGAGGCCGACACCACGCCGGGCGAGAAAGTCGTCAAGGTATCAGCAACGACGAGTCGCCGTAACTGAGGAAGCGGAAGCCGCGGCCGAGGGCGTAGTCGTAGATTTTCCGCCAGTCGCCGTTCACGAATGCCGACACGAGCAGCAGTAGCGTGGACTGCGGCTGGTGGAAGTTCGTCACCATCATGCGCACGATTTTGTAGTCGTAGCCCGGGGCGATGATGATTTGCGTGCTGGTGCGCAGGGCGTCCAGCTGGTTGCGCTGCAGGTAGTCGAGAATGTTCTCCAGGTATTTGAGCGTGAGCGACGCGGTGTCCGCGCCGCTCTTTTCCGTCGTCCCGCCCTGCGGCTCGTCGTAGGGCTCCCACTGGCGGACGCACAGCTCCTCCTCCGAAGCCTGCGGATGCGCCTCCAGCTTGCGGCCGATGTAGAAGAGGCTTTCGAGGGTGCGCACCGACGTGGTGCCCACGGCGATGGCGCGGCCGCCGTGGCGGATGAGTTTCTCGATGGTGCTGCGGCGCACGGCGATGTACTCCGAGTGCATCTCGTGGCTGGCGATTTCTTCCGACTTCACCGGCTTGAACGTGCCGGCCCCCACGTGCAGGGTGAGCTCCTCGCGGTCGATGCCCGCCTGGTCGAGCGCGGCGAGCACGCGGCCGGTGAAGTGAAGGCCGGCCGTGGGCGCGGCCACCGAGCCCTTGATCTTGGAATACACCGTCTGGTAGGTGCGCAGGTCGCTCTCCTGCGTCTTGCGGTTGAGGTAGGGCGGGATGGGGAGCTCGCCCACGGCCTCGAGGACTTCGGCGAAAGAGGCCTGGCCGTCGTTCCATGCGAACTCCACGAGGTGCTTTGTCCCGTCGGGGTTGGGCGCGTCGCGCTCGATGCGCCGCGCCGTCAGCGTGAGCGGCTTCCCCTGCACCTCGACCTGCCGTGTGAGCGCGCCCTCCTTCCACCGCTTCAGGTTCCCGATCATGCACAGCCACTGGCACGAGCCTTTCGCCGCGAAATTGAGCTGGTAGTCGGTGGGGCTGAACGGCTCCATGCAGAACACCTCGACCTGCGCCCCCGTCTCCTTGCGGAAATGGAGGCGCGCCTGGATCACCCGCGTGTTGTTGAACACCATCAGCGCGCCCGCCGGCAGGTGGGCGGGCAGCGAGGAGAACACGTCCTCGCTCACCTCGCCGTGCCGGTAGACCAGCAGCCTGCAGGCATCGCGCTCGGCCAGCGGGAACTTCGCGATGCGCTCGTCGGGCAGGTCGTAGTCGTAGTCTGCGATGTGTATGTGCTTTGTCGTCGTCATGTGTCGTCGCTTTCAGATGATGAACCTCACTTCCTTGAACTCGTATCGGCTCAGCGTCCCGTCCTCGCGCCGGAGGACAAGGTGCCCGGACGGCTCGATGTCCGCGATTGCGGCGCGGAACGTGCCGCCGCCGTCCTCGTAGCCGTGCAGTCCGTTGCGGCGGTAGAGCCTGTTCCAGTAGAGCTGGCGGACGATGGCCGCTCCGCCGTGCTCCAGGCTCCGGTAGAGGCCCTCGAACTCGTCGGCTACCGCCGCCAGCAACGTCTCGCGGTCGAACTCCCGTCCGTAGGCCTGGCGGAGCGAGACGGGGTTGGGCGCGTCGCTGTGGAAGGTGGCCTGGTTGACGTTCAGCCCCGTTCCGATGCTGCACGTTTCCACCTGCTTCCCCTGCAGGTCGCACTCGATGAGCGTCCCGCTCACCTTGCGGTCGCCGATGTAGATGTCGTTGGGCCATTTCACGGACAGGGGCGCGCCCTCCGTCGCGCCGCCGTGCGGGCGGACGGCCTCCACCGCGCGGACGATGGCCACCGACATGGCTTGGCTCAGCACGAACTGCCGGGCCGGGGCGATGAAGCGGGGGTGGCAGACGATGGAGAACGTGAGGTTCGCCCCGGCTTCCGACTCCCACGAGTTTCCGCACTGTCCGCGCCCCGCCGTCTGCTCCTCCGCGTCGATGAGGGTCATTCCCTCCGCCAGCTCGCCGCGCTCGATGCGCTGCCGGGCGTAGGAGACGGTGGACTCGGTGGACTGCAGGTGTATCCGTCGCATGGTGGTGGGGTGCTCTTTCCGTAAGATCGCCGCAAAGTTACGGCTTTTTGTCCTCCCGCCCAACTGATTCGGGCCGCGGCGTGCGGAAATCGGGAGGCGGCATCCCCATGGCTGTGGACACGAAGAAAGCGGCGGGGACACACCTGGCCCCGCCGCTTTCGGCTGGTTGTCGGAATGTTTCCGGCAGGCTTATTTCAGGATCTTCTTCACGCTGTCGCCCTGCTTGACGAGGTAGACGCCCTTGCCGGCGGCCTGCGCGTTGCTCACGCGCGCGCCGCTGAGGCTGAAGATTTCAACGTCCTGTCCGTCGGCCTTGGCGTCCTCGATGGCCGAGGGGTCGCTGGCGTTGGTGTAGGCGTAAACGTTGAGCAGAACCTTGTTCGATGCAGCCGACTCGCCGGAGGCGTAGACTGCGGTAATCCAAAGAAGGCAGGTCGGCCCTGACGGAGCGGGCTGCCAGTCTTCGTCCTGGTCCTGGAAGGTGGACCAGTAGAAGTTCATCCCCGTGTTCCACGTCGCCACCTCGTTGTAGGTGTCTTTTTTGTCTGCCTCGGCAAGTCCGCGTGTGTACTGTGCCGACGGATACCACGATGTGCCGTCCTGCTTGTCCACATAGACCTTGTAGTCGGTGATGGCGCTTGCGCCTTCGGGCACGTCCCACGCGCAGTCGAGGGCGTAGTAGCTGCTGCCCCATTCGTCCGTCACGACCTTGGCGCCCGTAATCTTGAAGTTCTCCATGGGCAGGTTGCCGTTGTCCTTCACGGAAACAGGGACGAAGCCGGACAGGTTCTTGCTTTCGTCGCCGACCACGGCCTGGACGGCCACCTGGTGCTCGCCGTCGCTGAGCATCGGCGTGAGGAACTCGGTGCTGGCTGCCACCTCGGCCTTCGAGTTGTCGTAGAGGACGAAGTAGCTCGTTGCTCCCTCGACGGGCGACCACGTTACGTAGACCTGGTTGACGGTGCCCTCCATGGGCTCGGCCTTGACGTTCTGCGGAACGTACTTGGCGTCGAGCGAGGCGTAGGTGTACCGCCACTCCACCTCGCTGTGCATGCCGCGCGAGTCCGACACCTCCGTGCGCGTGGCGATGCTGCCGTCGGCGTTGTAGGTGTAGGCGGATGTGCCCGTGACGTTCGTCCACTTGTCCTCGCCCTCGGCGCTGGCGTTGTAGTAGGCCGTCACTTTCTGCGTGAGCTTGCCGTCCGTGTAGGTGTAGAACTCTCCGACGTTGGGTTGGTCGTATTCCTTCGTCTCGCTGTTCTGCGTCAGCTGGATTCTCTCGGCAAGCGTGTTGTCGGCGTTGAACTTCAGCGCGTAGTGCGTCTCGTAGGTCACGTTGCCCGCGGCGTCGAGGTTCTTCATCACCTTGTACTCGCCCTTCTCGTAGCCCTCATAGACCGTGGCCGAGGAGCCGTAGCTGTTGGTCGTGACCATCTTGACGACGTTCTTGTCGGCGTCGTACTCGTAGGTGGCCTTCTGTGTCATCGAGAACACGCCTCCCGACTGGTTCCACTGCTCGCGCGCTGCGGCCGTGCCGTCGGCGTTGTAGGTGTAGCGGTACTGGCAGTAGCTGGGCGTTTCGACCGCCAGTCTGTTCTCGCTGTTGTAGTAGTAGAAGTAGTAGTCGTTGAGGGTGGGCGTCTCGAGCTTGGTCGAGATGTAGCCCCACGTGCCGTCCTCCTTCTGCCCCCATTCATTGGAATAAAGCGAGTAGCCGGTCATGCCGACCAGCTTCTTCTCTTGTGCCGCCGCCGGCACGCTGGCCATGGCCGCCAGGGCGATGGCCGAGATGGAGAGTAAAAATCTTTTCATACTTTTACCTTAAAATTAGTTGGTGAATAAAGATGTGTTAGTGTCTCTGTATGCCGATGCCGCCGTGTGGCTTCGCAAGACACGCACTGGTGGCACGAATCCATGAAAAGACGGTGCAAAGTTATGGAATAATCGCGTCGGCTGCATAAAAAGTGCATGGATTTGTTGAAAAATCTTGCTTTCTGACACGGCAGGCCCGCGCGGCGCCGCCGTCCGGGGCCTTTTGGCGACACCCGCCGGGACGGGCTGGAAACAGCGTGCCAAAAACCTCCGCAGAGAAAATTCCCGCGCTCCGCGGAGGAAATGTATTTCGTCCGCAGACGAAAAATATTTTCTCTGCGGACGCTTTCCGGCTCCTCCGCAGTGTTTTTTTCTCCGCGGAGAAACGTGTCCCGATCTGCGGAGGAAACGGGCTTCCGCAGGTCTGCCCCGGCTCCCGTCCGCCCGGGGCAAAGGCCGACGGCCCTTGCGGAAAAAGCGGAATGTTTGTCGTTTCGTTTGGCGGAATTCTTGTCGAATAGCTAACTTTGCAGCAGAATTGGTAAAAATATGTAAATCGTTCTTGAAGAAATGAGAGGTTTTAGGGTTGTTGGCGCGCTTGCCGTCCTGTTCGGACTGGGCGGCGTGGGCGCGGCATCGCAGACCGTGCGGGCCCAGGTGGCCCAGGGCGCGCAGGCGTACCTGGCCGAGGGCGTGGTCTACGACGAGAACGGCGAGCCGATGATGGGCGCGAATGTCTACGTGGTGGACACCGAGGTGGGGACGGTGACGGACAGGAACGGGCGGATTGCCATCCGCGTGCCGTCGCCGCGCTCGCGCCTGCGCGTCTCGTTCTTGGGCTACGAGGCGGTGGTGCTGCCCGCGTCGGACGTGAAGAAGGGCGTGTACCTGAAGCCGAAGTCCACCAGCCTGGCGGCCGTGACGGTGGTGGCCGACGGCTACAACGTGATTGACAAGCGGCTGTCGGCGAGCTCCACCTTCACGATGAAGCCCGAGGACTTCGCCATCGCCAACGTGCCCACGCTGTCGAACATGCTGCAGGGCACGGTGCCGGGCCTGTCGGTCGTCGCGCCGTCGGGCTCGCCCAACGCCGCCCCGCGCATCCGCCTGCGCGGCTCGTCCACGATTCACGGCGACGCCGCCCCGGTATGGGTCATCGACGGCGTGATCTGGGAGGAGACGGTGAACGTGACCAACGACGAGGTGAACGCCATCCTGCGCGGCAACGCCACGCTCGACCAGGTGAACGAGAACGCGAGCCTCTCGCTGCTGGGCAACGCCATCACGGGGCTGAACCCGCACGACATCGAGAGCATCACGTTCCTGAAGGACGCGTCGGCCACGGCCATCTACGGCACGCGCGCCGCCAACGGCGTGGTCGTGGTGAAGACGAAGCGGGGCCAGGAGGGCAAGAACCGGGTGAACTTCTCCAGCTCCGTGGGCTTCACCTCGCGGCCCACCTACGGGCAGTACGACATGATGAGCTCGAAGGAGCGCATACAGGTTTCGAAGGACATGGTGGCGAACGGCTACGTGTTCGACGTGGCCCCTTACTCCACGGGCTTCGAGGGCGCGCTGTCCGACCTCTACCACAAGCGGATAACGGACGACGAGTTCGCCGCCCGCGTGACGGCGCTGGAGACGAGGAACACCGACTGGTTCAAGAAGCTGTTCCAGAACGCCCTCAACCAGGACTACAACGTGAACGTCTCGGGCGGCAGCCGGGAGACGCGCTACTACACGTCGTTCGGCTACAGCGACGCGCGCGGCTCGTCGAGGGGCGACCGGATGCGCCGCTACAACATGACCATGAGCCTGGACACGCGGCTGTTCGACGTGCTGCAGGTGTCCTCGAAGCTGATGGTCTCCGACCGCCAGTCCGACGGCTTCTACATGGCCAATCCCTTCGACTACGCCATCTATGCGTCGCGCGCGCTCGCGCCCGGCGAGTTCTACCAGCAGAGCCAGACGCGCGTGGAGGGGACGAACAACAACTACATGCTGAAGTACAACATCTTCAACGAGCTGGACCACACGTCGAACGTCACGAAGGTGCAGCAGATGAACGCGCAGGTGGCCCTCCGCGCCAACATCCTCCAGGGGCTGTTCGCCGAGGGGCTGTTCAGCTACAACCTCTCGAGCACGAACCAGCGGCAGTGGGCCGACGAGCAGTCGTACTACATCAGCGGCATCCGCGGCTACGAGGTGGGCGCGGTGCTGCCCGGCAGCGCCGACGAGCTGGCCTCGCGCCTGCCCAAGGGCGGCATCCTGATTGACGACGAGCAGAAGCAGAAGTCGTGGACGGCGCGCTTCCAGCTGAACTACAGCCGCACGTTCGGCGCCGCGCACACCGTCCAGGCCATGCTCGGCTACGAGGCGCGCTCGAACCGCTACGACGGGCTGAAGGAGCAGGAGTACGGCTACTTCCCCGACCGCGGCAACAAGGTCAGCCACGAGTACAACAACGACGTGTCGGGCTCGACCGACTGGCACAGCTCGCTCGACAAGCACACGGCCACGATTGTCAGCACGCTCAACAACACGGTGTCGGAGTTCGGCACCTTCGTCTACAGCTACAGGAACCGCTACATCGCCAACGCCAACGTCCGCATGGACGCCTCGAACCGCTTCGGGCAGTTCACGAACCACAAGTTCCTGCCCGTGTGGAGCGCGGCCTTCCGCTGGAACGTGGACGAGGAGGGCTGGCTCCCGGACTTCTTCAGCGGGCTGAGCGCGCGCGCCTCCTACGGCATGCAGGGCAACATCCCCACGACCGTGGGGCCGAACCTCGTGGTGCGCTATCCCGCGCAGGTGGTGAACCGGTGGTCGGGCGAGTACCAGCTGCAAATCAGCCGCCTGCCCTATCCGAACCTGCGGTGGGAGAAGACGCGCACCATCAACCTCGGCCTGGAGTGGTCGCTGCTCGGCGGACGCATCAGCGGCACGTTCGACTATTATAACAAGAAGGGGACGGACATCCTGTTCAAGCTGCCCGTCGCCTTTGAGTACGGCCAGGAGGAGGTCTACCGCAACGGGGCGGACCTGAAGAACCATGGCGTGGAGCTCTCCATGACGTTCGTCCCCGTCCGCACCAGGGACTGGGAGTGGTCGGTCTCCCCCGTATGGTCGAAGAACACCAACCGCGTCGCCAATGTGCTGAAGCAGGAGTACACGGTCGACGACTACCTGTCGGGCAACGCCTACGAGGAGGGCCGGCCCGTGAACGCCCTCTACTCGTGGAAGTTCACGGGGCTCGACCCCGCGACGGGCTACGCCACGTTCGCCAACACGTCGCGGTCGGAGTCGCAGCTCGGCGACGTGCAGCGCATCAAGGACCTGCTGGTGTATTCCGGCTCGAAGGACCCGAAGTTCAACGGCGGCTTCTCCACCATGGTGCGCTGGAGGCAGTGGACGCTCAACTCGATGTGGGCCTTCCAGTTCGGCAACGTGGTGCGCCTGAACTACCTGTTCGAGGGCAACAACCTCATGCCGCAGCCCTACGCCAACCTCAGCCGCAAGCTGCTGAAGGCGTGGAAGCAGCCCGGCGACGAGGCGTTCACGGACATCCCGGGCTTCAACCGCACGGGCGAGGCCGACTACAACCTCTATTTCCACTACGCGCGCCAAACGGGCGTGGCTTCCGTCACCTCGCGCTCGTCCTACTGGATGTACAACTACTCGGACATCCGCGTCGTGAAGGGCGACTTCCTGCGCTGCCGCAACCTGAGCCTCTCCTACAGCTTCCCCTACAAGTGGGTGAGCAAGTGGGGCGTGAACGCCCTCTCGCTCTCGCTCAACGTGACCAATCCGCTGACATTCTGCTCGTCGCGCTTCGACGGGCAAGACCCCGAGATACAGGGGACGGGGACGACGGCCATGCCGATCACGCAGACCTACACCTTCTCCCTGAACGTCAGTCTATAAAGCAAAGAACACATGATTATGAAAAGCAAGATGCTCCCATCCGTCCTGCTGTCCGCGTCGCTGGCGGCCGTCTGTTCCTCCTGCGGCGACTTCCTGAAGGAGGTGTCGCAGGACGAGTTCGAGCCGAAGACGGCCAGCTCCTTCCAGGAGCTGATGAACGGCGAGGGCTACATCTCCACGTCCGTGGACCCCATCACCTACATGATGGACGACGACGTGCAGGGCTGCAAGGGCTCGCTCTGGAACGAGGCGCTGCGCGCGCGCCAGGAGATATTCGCCTGGCAGCCCGACTACTGGCGCGTCGAGGACGACTGCTCCGCCGTCCTCGGCTCGGTCAAGAACAGCTACAAGAACATCTACAAGACGATTTCGGCGTGCAACATCATCATCGAGCGCGTGCAGGGGAGCGAGGGCGACCAGCAGACGAAGGACGTGGCGATGGCCGAGGCGAAGGCCATGCGCGCCTTCTACTACCTGCAGCTGGTGAACACCTACGCGCTGCCCTACAACGACGCGCAGACCTCGCCATCGACCAACCCGGGCGTGCCTGTCGTCACGGCGTCGGAGGTGAAGGACGCGGGCGTGCCGAGGGCGACCGTGGCGGAGGTGTACGGGCAGATCGTGCGCGACGTCGAGGACGCTTGCGCCCTGTTCGGCGACGACGCGACGAACCGGGGAAAGTACCGCGTGGGCTACACGGCGGCCCACCTGCTCGCCTCGCGCGTGTACCTGTACATGGAGGACTGGAGCAAGGTGGTGGAGCACGCCGGCAAGGCGCTGGCGCACGCCCCCGGGCTGGCCAACCTGAACAAGTACACCATCGACAGCCAGATGACGCCGACCAACGGCGTGATTTCCGCCAAGTTCCCGGAAGTCATCTTCATTTGCGGCATGAAGGCGCGGTCGGGCGACTACGCGCTGGCCGGCACGCCGTTTGGCGTGAGCCGCGACTTTGCCGCGACGTTCTCCGTGATGGACCGGCGGATGAACTCCTACATCGTCCCCAGCGGCTACGACTACTATCCTTACCGCATCCTGAAAGACTGCAGCGACGAGCACGAGTTCGTGTGGCGCACCGCCGAGCTCTACCTCAACCGCGCCGAGGCTTACCTCCACCTGTACCGGCAGGGGGACGAGGCGGCGGGACAGCTCTGCGTGGACGACCTGGAGACGCTGATGCAGAACCGCTACCTCCGCCACACGGCGCCGTCGCTGGCGAGTCCCGACGACCTCCAGGCGCTGCTCCGCTCCGAGCGCAGGAAGGAACTGTGCTACGAGGGCTTCCGCTTCTTCGACTTGAAGCGCTACGGAATGCCGAGCATCGAGCACACGCTGGTCGGAGAGAGCGGCACAAGCACGCGCTTCGTGCTGGCCGAGCGCGACCCCTCCTATTGTGTCCCGTTCCCCGACGACGCGATGAACCACAACGACCTCCTCAAGCAGAACCCGCTGGCGCAACGGCGCACGGGGCAGTCCTTGTAAAATGTTGCAGTGAAAGGAAACCATGATGAAAACCTATCGAAACAAGAGCATGCTTCTTGTCGCCGCGCTTCTGGCGGCGTGCACTTTCCCGGGGCTTCTGTCGTGTGGCGACGACGACGTGTCCCCCTCTCCCGACAACCGCCTGGTGGAGTTTCCGCAGGGCGACAACGCCTACGACGCCGACATCTGGTCCGTCTACCTGCGGTACGGCACGCAGATGCTGTACAGATACAGCGACGCCATGTTTCGCTGGCAGGTGACCGACCAGCTCGGCTATGTCAGCACCCCGGCCGACGAGGCGTATGTGTCCTCCGCCGTGTCCTTTATCCAGAGGAACTGTTTCTGCTTCTACACGGACGACTCGCTGAAGATGATGCTGCCCTACCGCATCTACCTGGCCTCGAATATCGGCAAGATATTCGACTACTCGGGCACGGACGCAACGGGGCAGAGCGTGAGCGTCCACGACACGATTCCCGGCATCGGGGCGGTGAGCGGCTACTGCAACATTGCCTTTGGCCTTGCCAGCAGCCGCCTGCCGGGCTTGAAGGAGGACAGCCTGCAAATCGTGAAGGGCGAGCTGAACGCGGCCGTGCTGGCGTATGGGCTTGGCACCGGACTGTTTGAGGTGCCGGCGGCTTTCACGAAACTGGAATACAGCGGGGTGAACTGGGGCAACTTCACGGGTGTGGGCGGCTACAACGCCTACGGAATGCTGGAGTATGTGGATGCCAAGACCGTGACCCCGGCGCAAGACTTCGCCCTTTACCTGAAGTACCTCATCGCTTACCCCACGGAGAAGTTCGACGCGCGTTTCACGGCAAAGACATTCGACAGCTCCGGGCGCATCGCGCAGAAGGCGAAGGTCGTCCGCGAGTGGATGCTTTCCGAGTACGGCATCGACGTCGTGGCCATGGCGGATGCGGAGACAAGACTTTAACACAAAGACAAAACGAATATGACAGCGATGAAAAAGGTAATGTTGCTCATTGCAGTGGCAATGATGGGAGTGTGTGCTTCTGCAAGCGTGGCGCCACGCTTGCAGGCAGCCGGAGTACAGGGTGACAGCACGGAAACATACAAGCGGCTGACGGGCATCCCGAAGCCTCCTGTGGCGGGGACGACCGTCGACTTCGTCTACCATCCGCAGGGCGGCCCGCTCGACGGCATGAAGAACCTTGTGGCGCTGGTGTACATGTACAACAGCTACAAGTGGGAGCTGGGCGACGCCGCACTCATGGAGGACGGCGACGTGTGGCGCGGAACATTCCGGATTCCGGCCGACTGCGCCTTCATGGCGATACAGTTCCAAAGCACGTGGGACCAGTTCGCGCCGGAGCGCGACAACAACGACAACCAAGGCTACCTCTATGTCGTGAGCGACGGCAAGGGACAGCCGTTGCCGGGCGGCAACCTCGCGTGGGGACTGATGCGCCGCCCGTCGGTCGGGCTGGGTGTTGCCGGCTACTTCGGCGAGGGATACAAGGAGATTGACCGGGATGCGCTTTATTTCTGGTACCAAAAGGAGTTGCAGCAGAACCAGGACAAGGCCGGCCAGTTCTTCGCGACCATGATGAGCATCGTCCGGGCGCAAACTGGCGAGCGCTTTCCCGAAGCTGCGCAGATGTTCATCGACATCTTCTCCAAGCAGGGAAAGCCGACGGAGAGCAACTATGCGACGATGGAGGGCATCTACCGCCGCGACATCAAGGACGAGGCCAAGGCTGACAGCATCCACCGCCTGATTCTCAAGAACTACCCGGACGGTTGGACGGTGCGTCGCGAGGCTTTCGACGCCATCTATAAGCAGGGCGCGAAGAACTTTCACAAGAACTCCGTCGATTTCCTGAAGAAATACCCGCAGAGCGAGTCTTCCAAGATTGACGGCTACCAGCCGTTCGTCTATTACAATTGCGCCCGTGCCTTTGCGACGGACTATTTCACCGGCAAGTTCGACCAGAAGGAACTTTTCGGCCTGCTTCCTGAGATGGACTTCAAGACCTTGGCCGAGATTTACCGAAACACGGTCGGGCCGTTCCACGCGAAGAAAGCGGTGAGCGACGACTTGAACTATCCGGCGGGAAAGGCCCTGATTGAGGAAATGCTGAAGAAAGTGGAGGACAAGTCCTATTGCGAGGGCGTGTATATGTCGCCGTCGCAGTCCGACTTCTTGGCACGCAAACTCCTCGACGAGCACCTTGGAAACTATGCCGACATCCTCCTTTGCAGAAGCCGGCCGGAGGAGGCTCTCAAGAGCATTGGCATGATTACGGACACGCGCCGCTACCAAACGCCGGAAGTGAACGAGACGCATGTCAAGGCCCTGTTGCAGGCGAAACAAGGCGACAAGGTGGAGGCCGTGATGAAAGCCGCCTTCAGGGAAAACGCCGTGACGCCGGCGATGATGGAGATGCTCAAGCAGGACTATGTGGCGAAGAGGGGTGGCGAAGAGGGATTCGACAGCTACCTCGCGTCGATGAAGCCGGAGGACGAGGTCGCAGCGCTCAAGGAGGAGATTCGCAAGGCCCTCATCGACGCTCCCTACACGCCGTTCTCGCTCAAGAGCATGGACGGGACGGTCGTCAATTCCGCCGACTGGGGCGGCAAGGTGGTCGTGCTGGACTTCTGGGCTTCGTGGTGCTACCCCTGCAAGAACTCTTTCCCCGGAATGCAGATGGCCGTTGACCGCTTCAAGGACGACCCGGACGTGCTGTTCTTCTTCATCGACACGATGGAGCAAGGCGACGGCTACGAGCAGAAGGCCCGGGACTACATGGAGCAGAAGGGCTTCACGTTCAACGTCCTGTTCGACGCCAAGGCCGATGAGGCCAAGGCGGGGAACAATCATGTCGTGTTCTCGCAGATGAACAGCATCAACAAGTCTATGGCCATCCCCCGCAAAATGATTCTCAAGGACGGCAAGGTCCGCTACACGGCTGAGGGCTATGCCGGCAGTCCCAGCAAGCTGGCCGACGAGGTGGCCTATGCCGTTGAGATGCTGAAGAATGAATAGCGCTTTTTCCAAACGTCTCAATATGTGTGAAAGATTGAATCTGTCGCGGCTCTTTCTCCGACTCGTGCTGGTGGCTCTGCTCTTTGTGGGCAGAGCGGCTTCCGTTGCGCAGAACCAGCCCGAGGAAAAGCTCTCGATGACGTTCTACGCCCTGCGAAACATGTATGTGGACAGCGTGAAGATTGGTCCGCTCGTCGAGCAGCAGATGACGATTCTCATGCAGTGTCTCGACCCCCACAGCGAGTACCTGACGCCCGAGCAGGCGCGGGCGAACGAGGACATGCTGCTTGGGGAGAATGTCGGAAAGGACGGAGAGCCTCGCCGCTTGGCCTTCTCCGTCACGGGCCGGCCCGTGGGAGGGGAAAAATCCGTCGGCGATGTACGGATGCTTGACAGGACGACGGGCTATATGGCGGTCTCGGTCTTTGTGCAGAGCACCATCGACGAATTCCATGAGGCCGTTAAAGAACTGAGAGCAAAGGGCATGAAGAACCTCGTCCTGGACATTCGGAACAATCCCGGCGGATTCTTCGACACGGCACTCGAACTGGCCGATGAGTTTATTGCCGACGGCACGCTCGTCGCGGTCGAGGGCAGGCACCAGCCGCGCCAGGAGGTGAAGGCGCAGAAAGCAGGCATCATGGAACAGGGGAAGGTCGTGGTGCTTGCGGACGAAAGCACCATGTCGGCTTCCGAGATTTTTGCAGGAGCGATGCAGGACTGGGACCGCGCCGTCTTGATGGGACGGCGGACGTTCGGCAAGGGACTCATCCAGGAAACGCTGCCTTTCAACGATGGCAGTGCCATCCGCATCTCCGTCGCCCGCTACTTCACGCCGAGCGGGCGCTCCATTCAAAAGCCCTATGCCGGGCGGCCGCGTGAGGAATATTTTAGCGAGGTACAGCGCCGCCCGGCGAATGGAAGCCTGCCCGAAGAGGCACGGTCGAAGACCTATCAGACCATGAAGAACCGCCGCACCGTCTATGGCGGCGGAGGCATCGCGCCCGACGTGTTCGTCCCCTCCGCAACGCCCGACGACACACTGCTCCTGCGTGCGGTTGAGTTGCTGAACAACGAGAAGCAGTACAAGGCGATTCTCACCAAGGGAAACAGGGCCTTGTGGACGAGCTTTCAGCCCTCCATCGACAAAGCGCCGACGTGCCGGCTTGTGGGCATTCTGCCCGACGACTCCTACAGCGGGCGTCAGATGGTGCTCGAAAGACGCGATGCGATAGACAGCGACCGCTGCGTGGTTCTTGACAGCTTGAAGATTGAGGGCCGACGCTTCTCCACGACGCTGCCGTGTGACGGCACCGACACCTTCCTGCACCTGCGCCTGTCCGAAATCAAGGCGACGGACTGTCCCTCGGTGTTCGACACCGACTTCTTGCTCGCGCAAGGCAAGCTGACCATCCGCTACGACACGCTGGGCGTCACCGTCACGGGCAGTAAGGCCAACGACGACTACACGAGGATGGTTCTTCGCCCCGAACGGGAGCGGATGGCCGCCCAGCGCGCGCTCAACGCGCATTACAACCGGATTCAGGACGAACGCCCGCTGACGGAAGCGGAGAACGCCGAGCGTCAGCGCAAGCTGGACGATGTGAGCGCACGCTTCATGCAGACCTACGCAGCCTATGTCAAGGCGAACATCCAGACTCCGTTCGCCAACTATCTGCTTTTTCGGTATCCGCTCGACCGCTATGCCGCAGCCGACACCGCCGAACTGGTCGCAAGGTGCGACCCGCAGCTGCTGCGGCGCTATCGCCAGCGCGAAGCCGCGCGCCTGCGGCGGCAGCAGGAGTTCCAGGCCTCGGCAAAGGCCATGAACCTCGGCGCGCACTATCGCGAGATTCATGCGCAGACCCCCGACGGCCAGGCGGTGAAACTCTCGGACCTCGTCGTCCCCGGTCATGTCACGCTGCTCGACTTCTGGGCATCGTGGTGCGTGCCGTGCCAGCAGGAAATCCCCTTTCTCAAGGAACTCTACGCGAAGTTCCACGACCGTGGCTTCGACATTATCAGCATCTCGCTCGACAGCAGCCAAAAGGCCTGGCTGAAGTCCCTGGACAAGAACGCCATGCCTTGGGCGCAGTTGTCCGACTTGAGGGGATGGAATGGCCCCGTCACCCAGGATTACGGCATCCAGGCCATCCCCTTTGTCTATCTGCTCGACAGGAACGGCAACATCGTTCTGAAGAACCTGCACGCCCATCTGCTCGAGGCCGCCATCTCGGAACAGTTCGAGGACGAATAAGTCCGACGGGCATGCCCTGCACTTCCTCATTCGATTAACCGCAAAAACACCAACAACACGATGAAGAGACACGTCTTGTCCCTGGCCGCGGCATTCCTGCTGGCCATGGGCGCATCCGCACAGCAACAAGAAACGGGAACAGCCTCTGCTGATGTTTTTGGCAACGCCAAGTGGATTGGGGCGGACGACCACAGGCTGCCGTTCTATGCCCACTATTTACCTGTGTTCCGCCTTTTGTGCGAGGTGAACATCGATAGCCGTTCGCCGCAGGGCGGAGCGGCCATTCTTTATGGGATGAACGACTGGCGGCTGATGGGCCGCTGGCGCAATGTCCTTGGCGTTGAGAACGGGCGGAACGAGGCGTATGTGAAAGTCCTGCTGCATGCCGACGGAACGCTCAACGTCTATCGGGCGGGCTACACTGCCACCGACCGCGCCGATGCGCCATTGCACACGTTCCGCGTTCCGGGCGAGGCGTTTGCAAAAGCCCAGGCAACAGGATGGCACCGTGTGGAGATTGCGGCCAACTTGGGACACACCGAGTTCCTTGTCGATGGGCAGCGGCTCGGTCGGGTGGGGCTGAACCCGATGGGCAATGGCGGCGACTACATCGCCTTTCCCGTTGTGGGCGACTTGGGCTTCACGGCGGAAAAGGGCTGCAAGGCGCGGTTCCGGAATGTGGAGGTGAGGAACTGGCGCGCACCGCACAATGCGGTGTGGCGCGGCGGCGACGTGGCGGTGGCTGACGGCGCGCTGCGCGTGGTCGATACGGACTTCCGCAGTGCCAACTGCGTCGGCCTGCCGCTGCTGAGGTCGCAGTTCGAATTGAACGACAAGCCCATCGCGCGTGCCGACCTCTATGTCTCGGCGCGTGGAGTCTACGACTTGTATTTGAACGGCCGGCGTGTGGCCGACGACTATTTTTGCCCGGGCGCCATGCAGTACGACAAGACGCAGCCCTACCGGCACTACGACCTGACAGCCCTGCTTCGGCAGGGTCGGGACAACGTGCTCTCAGTGCAGCTGGGCGAGGGCTGGTGGATGGGCGGCCTGTCGTTCGTCGGCGACGGCTGGAACCAGTTCGGCGACCGCCCCTCGCTGCTGGCGCGCCTCGCGGTGACGTATGCCGACGGCACGACCACCGGGCTGGAGACGCATCCGCGCACGTTCCTTTGCTCCACCGACGGTCCCGTGCGCGCGGGCAGCTTCTTCCAAGGCGAGGTGTACGACGCCACGCGCCACGCCGTGATGGATGAGGCCATGGCTCCCTGCCGCGACGTGAGCGACGCGTGGCGCGAGCCCGTGGAAATCGCGACCGACGGCACGACGCACCCCGGTTTGTTCCGCGATGCCACGCCCGAACTGCGTGAGGACACGGTCGGAGCCGTGCGGGCGGTGCGCGTCCTCACGGCGCGGAGCGTGGCGGAGGTGCGTCCGGGCGTGTTCGTCTACGACATGGGGCAGAACATGGCCGGCGTCCCCGAAATCCATCTCCACGGCCTGCGTCCCGGCGCAGAACTGCACCTGCGCTTCGCCGAAGTCCTCTATCCCGACCTCCCGCAGTATGCGCGGCACAAGGGCGAGCTGATGCTGGAGAACATCCGCGCCGCCATGGCGCGCGACATCTACGTGGCCCGTGGCGGCGACGAGGTGCTCTCGCCGCGCTTCACCTACCATGGCTACCGCTATGTGGAAATCACAGGGCTCGACCGCGCCCTTCCCCTCGCCGACGTGAGGGGGCTGGTGCTGAGCTCGCTGGACACGCTCGCGGCCGACTTCACCTGCTCCAACGAGCGCGTCAATCGCTTGTGGCAGAACATCCAATGGAGCACGCTGGCCAACTTCCTCTCCATCCCCACCGACTGCCCCCAGCGCAACGAGCGCATGGGCTGGTGCGGCGACATTTCCGTCTATGCACGCACCGCCACCTACATGGCCGACGTGCGCGGCTTCCTCCACAACTACCTGCGCTGTATGCGCGACGTGCAGCTTCCCGACGGCCAGTTCCAGGACATCGCGCCCTTTGGCGGTGGCTTCGGCGGCCTCCTGTGGGGAAGTGCCGGCGTGACCGTGCCGTGGGAGCTCTACCAGCACTATGCCGACACGCTCGTGCTGCGCGACCACATCGCCGCCATGGAGAGGTATATGGACTTCGTCCGCGACAACTACTTCGACCCCGCCACGGGCATCCTCGTGCAGCGCCGCGCGTGGGGCGACCTCGGCGACTGGCTGGGACTGGAGGACGGCAAGAACGACCGCACGCTCCTCTTCGAATGCTACTACATCTACGACCTGGACATCATGGCGCGCGCGGAGCGCATCCTCGGGCGGCCCGACAAGGCCGCCGAGTACGAGCGGCGCGCGCAGGAGCGGCGCGATTTCTTCGTCCGCACCTACGTCGATGCCGCGACGGGCAAGACCATCGCCTCGGGCTACGACAAGGCGGAGCGCAAGGGGCAGGCGCTCGACCTGCAGACCACCTACGTGCTGCCGCTGGTGTTCGGCGTGGTGCAGGGCGAGCTGAAGGACAAGCTGGTGCGGAATCTCCTCGGCACGCTCGCCCGCGAGAACGTCACCGACGACGGAACGCCCTGCCCGCCCTATTCGCTCATGACGGGATTCATCGGCACGGCATGGATATCCAAGGCGTTGTCCGACAACGGACAGACCTCGGCGGCCTACCGCCTGTTGCAGCAGACCGCCTACCCCTCGTGGCTCTATCCCGTGGAGCAGGGCGCGACGACCGTCTGGGAGCGGCTCAACTCCTACACCAAGACCGACGGCTTTGGGCGCAACAACTCCATGAACTCGTTCAACCACTACAGCTTCGGGGCCGTGGGCGCGTGGATGATGGGCTACTGCCTCGGCATACAGCGCGACGAGCGGCAGCCCGGATTCCGCCATTTCCTCCTGCGCCCCGAGGCCGACCCGACGGGCGGGATGACGTTCGCGCGCGGCCACTACGACTCGCCCCACGGGCGCATCGAGAGCGCGTGGCACGCGGCGGAGGGCGGCACGACCTACGAGTTCACCATTCCGCAGGGATGCACGGCCTCCCTCCGCTTGCCGGCCGCAAGCATGCGGCACGTCGCCGCCAACGGGCAGCGGCTGCGCCGCGCCGGTGGCGTGGGTGCGCCAGTGTTCGCGGACGGCCATGTCGAAATGGAGCTTCAGCCGGGACGCTACCGCTTCGATGTGCGCAAGCCCTGACCCTCCTCCGGCATCCGGGACAAACAAGACTTCTTCCGCATGATTGACACGAGTGCCCTGCAGGGCAAGAAAGCCGCCTACTTCACACTGGGCTGCAAGCTCAACTTCGCCGAGACCTCGGCCGTCGGGCGGCAGCTCCAGGCCTACGGCGTGGCGACGGCCGGGAAGGGCGAGGCTGCCGACATCTGCGTGGTGAACACGTGCAGCGTCACCGAGGTGGCCGACCACAAGTGCCGGCAGGCCATCCACCGCATGGTGAAGCAGCATCCCGGCGCGTTTGTCGTCGTCACCGGGTGCTACGCCCAGCTCCAGCCCCAGCTGCTGGCCGGCATCGACGGCGTGGACCTCGTGCTCGGCTCGGAGCAGAAGCAGCAAATCGTGCCCCGCCTCGTGCAGGCGTTCTGCCAGCACGAGGCCGACACGGCGGCGCCCCCCGCCAGCGGCGCCGCGGCCCGTCCGCCGTTCTTCCCGTCGTGCTCGCACGGCGACCGCACGCGCTACTTCCTGAAGGTGCAGGACGGCTGCAACTACTTCTGCACCTACTGCACCATCCCGCTCGCACGCGGCCGCAGCCGCAACGGCTCCATCGCCTCGCTGGTGGAGCAGGCGGAGCAGGTCGCCGCCGAGGGCGGAAAGGAAATCGTCATCACGGGCGTGAACATCGGGGACTTCGGGCGCACCACCGGCGAGACGTTCTACGACCTCGTCCGCGCGCTCGACCGCGTGAAGGGCATCGGGCGCTACCGCATCTCCTCCATCGAGCCGAACCTGCTGACCGACGAAATCATCGACTTCGCGGCGCGCTCGCGCGCCTTCATGCCGCACTTCCACATCCCCCTCCAGAGCGGGAGCGACGACGTGCTGCGCCTCATGCGCCGCCGCTACGACACGTCGCTGTTCCGCCGCAAGGTGGAGCGCATCGTCGAGCGGCTGCCGCACGCCTTCATCGGCGTCGACGTCATTGTCGGCACGCGCGGCGAGCGTCCCGAGTTTTTCGAGGACGCCTGCCGCTTCGTCGAAAGCCTGCCCGTCGCCCAGCTCCACGTGTTCAGCTACAGCGAGCGCCCCGGCACGAAGGCGCTCGAAATCCCCTATGTGGTGGACGCCGCCACGAAGCACGAGCGCAGCCAGCGCCTGCTCGCGCTGTCGGAGCGGAAGACGCGCGCGTTCTACGAGGCCTTCGTCGGCACCGTGCGCCCCGTGCTGCTCGAGCACGCGCCCGCAGGCCGCCCGATGCACGGGTTCACGGACAACTACATCCGCGTGGAGGTGCCCAACACGCCGGAGCTCGACAACACCGTCGTCCCCGTCCGCCTCGGCGCGCCCAACCGCGCCGGCGACGCGCTCGCGGGCGAAATCCTGACCGGCTGCTGACGATTTCTCTCTTCATGCACGAGGCCACCGCCTCGGCGCGCGGCCGCCTACGAAACCTTTCCTTTTTCCCTCCGCCCGGTCTGGCGGACAAAGATGTTGGCGAGGATGGCGCCCGACACGTTGTGCCATACGCTGAACACCGCGCCGGGGATGGTCGCCAGCGGATACTGCGCGAAGTGCACCGTGGCGAGCGACGTCGCAAGCCCCGAGTTCTGCATGCCCACTTCTATGGACACGGCGCGGCACTTGGTGGTGTCCATCTTCATCAGCTTCCCTGCCGCATAGCCCAGCGCGTAGCCGAGCACGTTGTGGAGCATGACGACGGCCAGGATGAGCATCCCGCAGCCGGTGAGCTTGGCGGCGTTGGCGCTGACAACGGCCCCGACGATGGCGACGATGGCAAGCGTCGACACCAGGGGCAGGACATCGGCAGCCCGCTCCGCGAGCCTCGAGAAGTAGTGGTTGACGAGCAGCCCCAGCACGATGGGCACAATCACCACCTGTACGATGGACAGGCACATGGCGAGGATGTCGACGTCGACCGTCTCCCCCGCATAGAGGTAGGTCAGCAGCGGCGTCATGACCGGGGCGAGGATGGTCGATACGGCCGTCATGCCCACCGACAGCGGGACGTCGCCCCTCGACAGGAAGGTGATGACGTTGGACGACGTGCCGCCGGGGCACGTGCCCACCAGGACGACGCCCACCGCCAGCTCGGCCGGCAGCCTGAAGCACAGGGCGAGCAGGTAGGCCAGCGCCGGCATGATGGCGAACTGCGCGACGGTGCCGATCGCCACGTCCTTCGGGCGGCTGAACACCACGCGGAAGTCGTGCGGCTTCAGCGTCAGCCCCATGCCGAACATGACGACGCCCAGCAGGGTGTTGATGTAGCTCGTCTTGATGAAGCCGACGGCGCCGGGTGCCAGCAGGGCCAGCAGCGCCATGGCGATGACGGCGAGGGCCATGTGCTTGCTGAAGAATCGGGAGAGTTTTCTCAGAAAATCCATTGTCACAAGAATGAACGGTTGCTGATGGGGCGCGGGCGCTTCATGCCGCTGCGGCCACCCGCCGTAGGGGAAGGGCACCGGTGCGAGGAGCGGGACATGCGGAACGTCCCCGGACGGCGCGTTCGGCGCGTCCGGGGACGTGTCTGTGTCGGCACGGGCCGCTCCTGCGGCGGAGCGTCCTTACTTGATGCCCAGCTTCTTCTGGATGGCCTTGGGGACGGCGTCCTTGTGGACGAGGATGTTCAGGGTCTTGTAGGCGGCGAAGGCCTTCGACGCGTACCAGACGCCCTTGTACTTTCCGGTCTCGCCCCATGAGTTCTTCACCATGAAGTATTCCTTGCCGTTCTGGTCCTTGGCCAGCCCGTACACCAGCATGCCGTGGTCGTCGGTCGTCTCCCAGTTGTCGTAGGCCTCCTGGCGCATCTCCTGCGTGACCTCCACCTCGGGCAGCGGGCGCGACGTGGCCTCCTTCGTCTTGTCCGAGCCCGAAAGCCCGAGCCAGTGCGCCATGTCGGAGCCCGAGAAGTCCTCGCTCTTCGTGTCGGGGCAGACGGCCAGCCCGTTGCGCGTGAATCCCGTCTCGCTCACGTCGGCGCCCCACGCGAAGGTGTAGCCGTTGTTGACGGCGTTGTCCATCACCGCCATGAACTCGTCGAGCGGAATGTTGTAGCTCTCGCCCCAGCGCCAGTTGTCCTGCACCTCGATGATGAACTTCGAGTAGAACGGATGGTGCGTGAACGACGTGAGCGAAACGTAGTCGTCCATGTCCAGGCCCAGCGACTGCATGTAGCTCTGCGGCGTGTAGCGCTTGCCGTTGTGGGTGAACTCGGCGGGCACTTCGCCGAGGTAGGTGTCGAGAATCGAGTTGTAGCCCTTGAACCACACGGGCGAGAGCTTCTTCTGTTTCCCCTTGGCGATGGCGTTCACGTAGCTCTCGGCGATGCTGAACAGCTCGTTGAAGTTGGGCAGCGTGTCGCCGTAGAGCGTCCCCGGGGCCGGCATCGCCGTTTCGGGCACCATGCCGTAGTTCCTCATGCAGTAGACCGCGTCGTAGAAACTGCCGCCCTGCGAGAACGAGACGTCGCCGTGCATGCGGACGCTTGCCTTGGCGCGGTCCTCGTAGGTCTTGTGGGCGAGGTACATCTCGCACAGGTCGAACTCGCCCTTGCCCTGGCGCAGCAGCTCGGCCTCGAAGAAGCCGAGGCTCGAGTACGCCCAGCACGTGCCCGAGCGGTTCTGGTTCTTGATGGAGGTGATGGGACATTCCTTCACCGTCGTAAACTGGAATGCGTCTTGCGCAAACCCGTGCGCGCTGAGCAGGCACAGCGCGGCGGCCAAAAACAGGCTCTTTTTCATTCGGATATGATTTATTGGTTCTGTCCTCACAGGCAGAGTGCCGGCCGTCCGGCACTCGTGGAAAGGGGCGGCACGCCGGCGCAGGCTGCGCTGGGCGGACGGCTTGGGACGAGCAAGTAAGGGGGAGGCGGCAGCTCCGTTCCCAATGCCCGACCGCAAAGGTACGAACATTTTCCCGGATATCGGCAACTTGCCCGCGCTCTTTCATTGACAAATTGTCATTCCCAGGGCTGCTTTCTGCTCTTGTGCACAAGTCGCTGGCAGTCAGTGTGTTAGGTTTCGCCGAATTTTCTCTGCGGAGAAAAGTTTTTTCCTCCGCGGAGCGCGCGGATTTTCTCCGCAGAGGAAAATCCCTCGCTCCGCAGAGGAAATCCGCGCGCTCCGCAGTGTTTTTCCAGGCCTTCCGCAAGGTGTTGGAACACAGTCCGTTGCAATCGCTGGAAAACGCCGTTTTTCCCGTCTTCCCGAAGCCGTGCGTCCGATTCCGCTTTCTGACAAAACGACACCGGCGACCGCGGCTCCGCGCCGGGATGCAAGCCGGGGCCTCGCGCAAAAAAGCGCGTCGGGCCACCGTGAGAATAAAGAAAAAGCGGTAGATTTGCAGGCGTAAATGAAACCAGTCACTAACTTGGCGAATGGTGAATAGGTGGACAAGAGAGGAAACGGTTGTCGCTTTCAATGTGTATTGTAAAATACCATTCAAGGATAGCAGAAAGACGCATCCTATGATTGTGAAGTACGCAAGCATCATAGGAAGAAGCCCAAGTGCGCTCAACATGAAGGTGGGGAACATTGGCCGGCTCGACCCCAAGCTGCGCGAGAAAGGCATTGTCGGACTGGGACATGGCTCAAAAATAGAGCAGGAAGTTTGGGAGGAATTCTACAAAGACCCCGACAAACTAACCTATGAGAGTGAATGCCTGATAGCAAAATTCGCGCATAAGGACCTTGAGGCGATAGCCAGTATCGACACCAGCGATTTGCCTGAAGGCAAAGAACGGCTGGCAATCGTTAGACAAAGGGTCAACCAGTCTTTCTTCCGCTCGGTTGTCTTGAGTTCCTACAAGTCCTGCTGCTGCATATCCGGCGTGAGGAGCTCGGAGCTGTTAGACGCTTGCCACATCGTGGACTGGAGCGAGGACAAAACCAACCGGAGCAACCCGGAAAACGGATTGTGCTTGAATGTCTTTTTCCACAAGGCATACGACCGGCATCTTATCGCCATAACGCCCGACTATCATGTCGTCATATCGGAGGAAATCATAGAAAAGACCGAGGGCGAGGCGTTCAGAAACTATCTCGTCGGACTTCAGCACACAAAACTGACACTTCCTTCCCGCTTTTGTCCAAGACAGGAGTTCCTGGATCGCCATTATCAAGAATATCTAAGAAGAGTTCCTTAACTCGATGCCATTAACTGCTTTTTCTCCCGAATGAATACAAGAAACGTTGTGTGCTGGATGCTCGGCGCGGCGCTGGCGCTGCTGTCCACGCCGGCTGGCGCGCAGGGCGGCGGGCAGTACAAGCTGGTGTTCCGCGACGAGTTCGACCTCCCCGACGGCAGCCAGCCCGACACCAGCGTGTGGCGGCGGTCGAAACGCTACTGGAGCACGTGGAACCGGTGGATAAGCCGGTCGGACCGCGTGGTGTTCATCAAGAACGGCCGTCTCGTGTGCCGCGCCGTGCGCAACACCGCCGAGCCGTCGGACACGGCCGCCATGCTGACGGGCGCCGTGGAGACGCAGGGCAAATTCTCGTTCAAGTACGGGAAGATTGAGGTGCGCATGCGCACCAAGCGCCATCGCGGCAACTTCCCGGCCGCGTGGCTTCTGCCGCAGCCGCCGTGCCGGGACTGGCCGGGGGGCGGGGAAATAGACATCTTCGAGACCATCGACAACGAGAACAAGGCGCACCACAGCGTGCACAGCCATTGGACGTATGTCCTGAAGAAGAAGGAGCAGCCCCACACGTGGGAGGTCGCTGCCGACGTGGAGAAGTGGCACGTCTATGGGCTGGTGTGGACCCCGACCTCGCTGACGTGGACCATCGACGGCGCGCCCACGGCCTCGTACAGGAAGTTGTCCGACAAGGCGGCGCTCGACAGCGGCCAGTGGCCGTTCGACCACCCGTTCTACATCGTCCTCAACCAGAGCGTGGGGCGCAAAGGCGGATGGGCTGCCGCGCCCGACCCGAAGTTCGTGTACGAAACGCAGTTCGACTGGGTCCGGGTGTATCAGCTGGACGGAAGATAGGGGCTTCGGACTTTTCGTGTTTGGCGACATGCAAGGACTTTACACCATCCTGTTGCTCGTGTGCTCGAACGTGTTCATGACGTTCGCCTGGTACGGGCACTTGAAGCTGCAGGCGACCGGCGTCAGCAGAAACTGGCCGCTCGTGGCCGTCGTGCTCTTCTCGTGGGGCATCGCCCTGTTCGAGTACCTGTGCCAGGTGCCGGCCAACCGCCTGGGCTTCGTGGACAACGGCGGGCCGTTCAGCCTCATCCAGCTCAAGGTCATCCAGGAGGTGGTGTCGCTCATCGTCTTCACCATGGTCGTCACGCTGCTGTTCAGGGGCGAGTGCTTCCACTGGAACCACCTCGCCGCTTTCGGCTGCCTGGTCGCCGCCGTCTATTTCGTGTTCTGCAAGTGATGGCCTTCCCGTGGCCGCCATTCCTGGGCGCGGCGACAAAATCGGGCATTCGTTTTGCTTTTCCGCCGACAACCTTTATCTTTGCAGCAACAGAATTGTTGATCACTTAAGTTAAACGAAAGCATGAGAAAGATTTTTGTAATTGCAACCACGGCCCTGCTGATGGTAGCGGCGCCGTCGCAGGCGCAGCTGAAATTTGGCGTGAAGGCCGGCCTGAACGTGTCGAAGGTGACGTTCGACGAGAATTTGATTGACCGGGACAACCGCACGGGCTTCTTCGTGGGGCCGATGGCGGAGTTCACCATCCCCATCGCAGGACTGGGCGTGGACGCGGCGCTGCTGTACAGCAACAAGAACCTGCAGGTGTGCGAGGAAACCACCAATGTGGAAATGTCGAAGACGATGCACAGCGTTGACATTCCCATCAACTTGAAGTACACGGTGGGGCTTGGCTCGATGGCGGGCGTGTATGTCGCCACGGGTCCGCAGTTCTCCTTTGCCATGGGCAATAAGAGCCTGTTCGAGAACAGCTACACGCTGAAGTCGTCGCAGTTCAGCTGGAACGTGGGCGCGGGCGTGAAGCTCGTCAGCCACTTGCAGGTGGGCTACAACTACAACATCGACCTTGGCAACACGGCCGATGTCAACAGCAAGAGCGCGACAGGGGCGATTGCGGGCCTCGCTTTTGGCAAGATGAAGAACAACACGCACCAGGTTTCCGTGGCCTACATCTTCTAATGTCCCAAATCCGACGCTCAGGTGTTTGCTGACGTCATCCTGCCCGTACCATTCGAGTCCTTCACTTACGCCGTCCCCCCCGAAATGGAGGGCGGCGTGGGTGAAGGCTCTCGCGTATTGGTGGGGCTTGGCGAGACGAGGCAGTATGCCGGCATTGTGCTGCGCCTGAAGCGCGAGGAGCCGCGCGCGGCGGACGGCACGTTCGTCGTGAAGCCGATTCTTGCGCTGCTCGACGCGATGCCTGTGGCCACGCACCGGCAGCTCGCGTTCTGGCAATGGCTGTCCGACTATTACCTCTCGCCGCTGGGCGACGTCTACAAGGCGGCTTTCCCGGGCATCCTGAAGAAGGGGAAAAGCCTCGCGCCCCCTAAGCGGCGGGAAAAGGACGCGGCGGATGCGGCCGGCACGGGCGAGGAAAAACCGCTTACGACCGCCCAGCAGACCGCGTTCGACGCGGTTCTGGCGACCTGGGGACTGTCCGACGCCGAGCCGCGGGGCGTGCCGCCGGCCGCAAGGGACATCACGCTGCTGCACGGCGTGACCTCCTCGGGGAAGACGGAAATCTACATCCACCTCATCCTGAAATTCATTGGCGAGGGCAAGCAGGTGCTTTACCTCCTGCCCGAAATCGCGCTGACCACCCAAATCATGGAGCGGTTGCGGCGCGTGTTCGGGCGGCGCATGGGCGTGTACCACTCCAAGTTTACGGAGCGCGAGCGCGCCAATGTCTACGGGAAGCAGCTGGGCGACGCGCCCTACGACCTGATACTCGGCGCGCGCTCCTCCGTGTTCCTGCCCTTCCAGCGCCTCGGCCTCGTCATCGTGGACGAGGAGCACGAGGCGTCCTACAAGCAGCAAGAGCCTGCGCCACGCTACCACGCGCGCAGCGCCGCCATCATGCTGGCCCGGCAGTTCGGCGCGAAGACCTTGCTCGGCACGGCCACGCCGAGCTTCGAGACCTACCACCTGGCCAAGCAGGGGCGCTACGGCTACGTGGCGCTCAGCCAGCGGTTTGCCGACATGCAGCTGCCCGAAGTCGAGGTGGTGGACATCGCGCGGCTACGCTTCCAGAAGCGGATGGACGGGATGTTCTCCCCGCGCCTGGTGGACGAGGTGGGCGGTGCGCTGGCGCGCGGGGAGCAGGTGATTCTGTTCCAGAACCGGCGGGGCTACTCCCCGCTCGTGGAGTGCCGGCGCTGCGGGTGGGTGCCGCGCTGCGAGCATTGCGATGTCAGCCTCACCTACCACAAGCGGAGCAACACGCTGGTGTGCCACTACTGCGGCAGGAGCCATGCGCTGCTGGCGGCGTGCCCCAAGTGCGGGTGCAGGGATCCGAAAGGCATGAAGCCCGTGGGCACAGGCACGGAACGCGTGGAGGACCAGGTGGCCCGCCTCTTTCCGCAAGCCCGTGTCTGCCGCATGGATTTGGACACGGCCACGACGCGCGCGTCCTACGAGCGCATCATCGAGGACTTTGCCGCCGGGGACAGCGACATCCTTATCGGCACGCAGATGGTGTCGAAAGGGCTGGACTTCGACAACGTGTCGGTCGTGGGCATACTGGATGCCGACACGATGCTCAACATTCCCGACTTCCGAAGCTACGAGCGCACTTTCCAGATGCTGGCGCAGGTGGCCGGGCGCGCCGGGCGGAAGGGGCGCAGGGGCAGGGTGGTCCTGCAGACGCGCTCGGCCGACCTTCCGCTGATCCGGCACGTGGTGGCGAACGACTACGAGGCCGCATACGCCGAGCAGATGGAGGAGCGCCAGCTGTTCCGCTATCCGCCCTTCTTCCGGCTCGTGTATGTCTATCTCCGCCACCGCGACGACCAGCTGCTGGAGCACGTCGCGCAGGAGATGGCCGCGCTGCTCAGGCACTCGTTCGGCGAGCGCCTGCTCGGCCCCGACCGCCCTCCCGTAGGCCGCGTCTCCTCGCTCCATATCCGGAAGATGATTCTGAAGGTGGAGCCGGCGGCTTCCGCATCCGCCGTCCGCCAAATTCTGCAGGCGGCCCGGCAGCAGGTGCTCTCCAGGCCTTATGCTTCCGGCCTCAACATCTACTACGACGTTGACCCCATGTGATGGCCTGCCGGCGCCGCTTCCGCCCAGGCACTTCGCTTCCTGCTCCTTCCGCATGACGCGAATGCTTTTTCGTACCCATTTGTAGGGATAGTTGGCGCGTTGTGCGCTTTTTGCGCGCCATTTTCTTATCTTTGCAGCCAGATTGTTAATTCTCAATATCGATGAAAGTAATGAAATTTGGCGGAACATCCGTAGGTTCCGTGGAAAGCATTCTTAATGTCAAGAAAATCGTGGAAGCGTGCGACGAGTCTGTCGTCGTGGTGGTTTCTGCGCTGGGAGGCATCACCGACAAGCTGATTCTTACGTCGAAGATGGCCCTGGCAGGCGATGCGCATTATCTCGACTTGTATCACGAGATGGTGAGCCGCCACCACCAGATGATTGACACCATTATTCCCGATGCTGACAAGCAGGTGGAACTCCTGCGGAAGGTCGACGCCCTGCTCGACGACCTGAAGAGCATCTACCAGGGCGTGTATCTCATCCGCGACCTGTCGGAGAAGACGCTGAACGCGATTGTGAGCTACGGCGAGCGCGTCTCGTCGAACATCGTGGCGACGCTGATTGACGGCGCGACGTGGCACAACTCGCTCGACTTCATCAAGACGGAGCGGAAGCAGCAGAAGAACCTGCTGGCGACGGAGCTGACCTATGAGCTGGTGAGAAGGGAGTTTCGGGATTTCCTGCCCGAGGCGAAGCAGACGCGGAAGAACATTGCGCTTGTGCCGGGATTCGCCTCCACGGACGTGGAGACCAACGAGGTGACGAACCTCGGCCGCGGCGGAAGCGACTACACGGCCAGCATCATTGCTGCCGCCCTCGGCTCGCACGTGCTGGAGATATGGACGGACGTGGATGGCTTTATGACGGCCGACCCCCGCGTCATCAACTCGGCCTACACCATCGACCGCCTGTCGTATGTGGAGGCGATGGAGCTTTGCAACTTCGGGGCAAAGGTCGTCTATCCCCCCACCATCTATCCCGTTTGCACGAAGAACATCCCCATACGCATCAAGAACACGTTCCACCCGGAGGCCGTCGGGACTATCATCGAGCAGGATTGCGGCGAAAGCAGCCGCGCCATCAAGGGCATCTCCTCCATCAACAACACGAGCCTGATTACGGTCAGCGGCCTTTCGATGGTCGGTGTCATCGGCGTGAACCAGCGCATTTTCTCGGCGTTGGCCGAGGAGGGCATCAGCGTGTTCATGGTGAGCCAGGCTTCGTCGGAGAACTCCACCAGTATCGGCGTGCAGAACGAAGTGGCTGAAAAGGCCTGCAACGTGCTGAACGGCGAGTTCGCCAAGGAAATCGAAATGGGGGCCATGTACGAAATGAAGCTGGAAAAGGACTTGGCCACCATCGCCATCGTCGGCGAGAACATGAAGCACACGCCGGGCATCGCGGGAAAGCTCTTCGGGACGCTCGGGCGAAACGGCATCAGCGTGATTGCCTGCGCGCAGGGCGCGAGCGAGACGAACATCTCGTTCGTCGTGGAGAACCGCTTCCTGCGCAAGTCGCTCAATGTGATTCACGATAGTTTTTTCTTGTCTGAATATCAGGTGCTCAACTTGTTCATCTGCGGCGTGGGGACGGTTGGAGGCAGCTTGATTCAGCAAATCGCGAGCCAGCGCGAGCGGCTGATGAAGGAGCGCGGCTTGAAACTGAACGTGGTGGGCATCGCCAGCGGCCACAACGCCATGTTCTGCCGCGAGGGGCTTCCGCTCGACAACTACCAGGAGGCCTTGAGGAAAAGCGCGCCGAGCAGCATGCAGCATCTGAGGGACGAGGTGATAGGGATGAACATCTTCAACTCTGTGTTCGTGGACTGCACGGCCAGCCCGGAAGTAGCCAGCCTTTACAACGAGTTCTTTGAACACAGCATCTCGGTGGTGGCGGCGAATAAAGTGGCTGCCTCGTCGGACTTCTCGACCTATGCCAAGTTGAAGGCTACGGCGCGCCGGCGCGGGGTGAAGTATTTGTTCGAGACCAATGTCGGCGCAGGGCTTCCCATCATCAACACCATCAACGACCTGATTTGCTCGGGCGACAAGATTCTGAAGATAGAGGCCGTGCTGAGCGGCACGCTCAACTATATATTCAACAACCTGTCGGCGTCCGTCCCGTTTTCGGAGACGGTGCGGAAAGCCAAGGACGAGGGCTACAGCGAGCCTGACCCGCGCATCGACCTGAGCGGTAAGGACGTGATTCGCAAGCTCGTCATCCTTAGCCGCGAGGCAGGCTACCGCTTGAACCAGGAGGACGTGGAGACGCACCTGTTCATCCCTGACGACTTCTTCGACGGCAGCATCGACGACTTCTGGCGGAACCTGCCCTCGCTCGATGCCGACTTCGAGAAACGCCGAAGCCGCTTGGAGAAAGAACACAAGCACCTCCGCTTCGTGGCTTCGCTGGAGGATGGCAAGGCGAAGGTCGAGCTGCGCGAGGTGGACGAACGCCATCCGTTCTATGGCCTCGAAGGCTCGAACAACATTATCTTGATTACGACGGAGCGCTATCGCGAGTACCCCATGCTGATTCAGGGATACGGCGCGGGCGCAAGCGTCACGGCAGCCGGTGTCTTTGCCGACATCATGAGTATTGCCAACATCTGACGAGGCCATGAAACACATCATCATCTTAGGCGACGGCATGGCGGATTGGAAAGTACCGGCGCTCGGCGACAAGACGCTGCTGCAGTATGCCCGCACGCCCTACATGGACGCATTGGCGCGCATGGGGCGCACGGGGATGCTGAAGACCGTGCCCGACGGCTTCCACCCCGGCAGCGAGGTGGCGAACTCCTCCATCCTCGGCTACGACCAGGCGCAGGTGTACGAGGGGCGCGGCCCGCTCGAAGCGGCCAGCATCGGCGTGGAGCTGGCGGACGGCGACTTGGCCATCCGCTGCAACCTCATCTGCGTCGAGGGCGACCGCATCAAGAACCACTCGGCCGGCCATCTGAAGACCGAGGACGCGGATGTGCTGGTGAGATACCTGCAAGAACAGCTCGGCAACGGCATCGTCCGCTTCTACACAGGCATCCAGTACCGACACTTGCTTGTCATCAAAGGCGGCGACAAGCGCATCCTCTGCACACCCCCCCACGACGTGCCCGGACAGCCGTGGCGGCCGCTGCTGGTGAAGGCCGGAGTGCCCGAGGCGCAACCGACGGCCGACCTCATCAACGGCCTGATTCTGAAATCACAGGCGCTGCTCGCCGAGCACCCGCTCAACAAGCAGCGCGTGGCGGAAGGCAAAGACCCCGCCAACAGCATATGGCCCTGGGCTGGAGGCTATCGTCCGCGAATGACGCCGCTGACCGCGACATTCCCGCAAATCAAGCGCGGCGCGGTCATCACAGCCGTGGACCTCATCCGGGGCATCGGCACGCTGGCCGGGCTCCGCTGCATCGACGTGAAGGGCGCTACGGGACTTTTCGACACCAACTACGAGGGGAAAGCCCAAGCGGCCATCGACGCGCTGAAAACCGACGACTTCGTGTATCTTCACATCGAGGCCTCGGACGAGGCCGGACACGACGGCAACCTGGAGCTGAAGCTCAAGACCATCGAAGATCTCGACCAGCGCGCCGTCCGCCCAATCTTCGAGGCCGTCTATGGCCCGCTCGCGACGTTCGACCCAGCGCATCCGCATTCAAGCATGGGCGAGCCTGTGGCCATAGCCGTGCTTCCCGACCATCCGACCCCCGTGGCGCACCGCACGCACACCAACGAGCCCATTCCTTTCCTTATCTATGCGCCGGGCATCAGCGCCGACAGCGTGGCGGCATTCGACGAGGACGCCTGCACGGAGGGCGTGTACGGACTGCTCCAAAAGGATGAGTTTATCCAAACACTGATGAGCATATAAAACAACGACAAAACCCATGCAATTCTATAGCACCAACCGGAAAGCCCCCTTGGCCTCTTTGGAGAAGGCCGTGGTGAAGGGACTTGCTGAAGACAGGGGACTGTACATGCCGGAGCGCATCAAGCCGCTGCCCCCCACGTTCTTCGACAGCATGCAGAGCCTCACGTTTCAGGAAATCGCCTACCACGTGGCCGACACGTTCTTCGGCGAGGACGTCCCGGCCGACGACCTGCGGCGCATCGTGGACGACACGCTCCAGTTCGACTGCCCCGTCGTCAGGGTCACCGACCGCATCTATTCGCTCGAACTCTTCCACGGACCCACGCTCGCGTTCAAGGACGTGGGCGCGCGCTTCATGGCGCGGCTGCTCCAGTACTTCATCCACGCGGAGGCCGTCAAGGGGGAGGGCGGGAAACCGACGGTCAATGTGCTCGTCGCCACTTCGGGCGACACGGGCAGCGCCGTGGCCAACGGCTTCCTCGGCGTGGAGGGCATCCACGTCTACGTCCTCTACCCCAAGGGCAAGGTCAGCCCGATACAGGAGTGCCAGTTCACCACGCTCGGGCAGAACGTCACGGCCGTGGAAATCGACGGCGTGTTCGACGACTGCCAGGCACTGGTGAAGTCGGCGTTCATGGACGCGGAGCTCAACGGGCACATGAAGCTGACGTCGGCCAACAGCATCAACGTCGCCCGCTTCCTCCCGCAGGCTTTCTACTATTTCCACGCCTACGCGCAGATGAAGCGGCTGGGCCTGGCCGGCCGGCTCGTGGTGTGCGTGCCGTCGGGCAACTTCGGGAACATCTGCTCCGGCCTGTTCGGCAAGCGCATGGGGCTGCCCGTCAGCCGGTTCATTGCGGCCAACAACGCCAACGACATCTTCTTCCAGTACCTGCGCACGGGCAAGTACGAGCCGCGCCCGTCGATGCAGACCATCGCCAACGCCATGGACGTGGGCGACCCCTCCAACTTCGCGCGCATCTACGACCTCTACGGCAAGGACCACGCCGCCATCTGCGCCGACGTGAGCGGCGCGACGTACAGCGACGAGCAGATTGCCGCAACCATCCGCCAGGTCCACCAGACGGCGGGCTACCTCTGCGACCCCCACGGGGCCTGCGCCTACCGCGCCCTGAGCGAGGGGCTGCAACCCGGCGAGACGGGCGTGTTCCTCGAAACGGCGCATCCCGCCAAGTTCAAGGACACGGTCGAGCGCATCACCGGCACGGAGGTCGCCATTCCCGCAAAGCTCGCCGCCTTCATGCGCGGCACGAAGCAAAGCGTCGCCATGAGCCGCGATTTCGCCGACTTCAAGCAGTTCCTGCTGGCACAGTAGCCACCCTAACACCCCTCCTGCCATGGGCTTCTTTTTCTTCAGGCGCAATCCCTTGTCGAACTCTTCGCTGATGCGTAAGCAGCAGAAGAAAGAGTCGAAGTGGCAGTGGGCGTTCCGCGTGCTGCTGGTCGTCGTGTCCACCGCCGCCACCGTCTACTTCATGCCGCGCCCGAGCGGCTTCGACTACGACTACGCCGTCGGCCAGCCGTGGCGGTACGGCGCGCTCTATGCGTCGCAGAAGTTCAGCATCCAGATGAGCGACTCGGCGCTACTCGCCCAGCAGGACAGCGCCCGCCGCGCCTTCCTCCCCTATTTCAACAGGGACTCCACCGTGCGGCCCGCCATGCGCTCGCGCCTGATGAAGACCGAGGTGAGCGCCCGGGACGAGAACCGCCGGAAGATACGCGCCACGCGCGACCCCGAGCTGCGCGGCTATGTGTTCCATGTCGCCCAGCTCCTCGACTCGGTCTATGCCGTGGGGCTCGTCCCGCCCGAGGTCTATGACAGCCTCAAGGCCACCGGCACGGAGGCCGTCCGCATCATCAACCGCGACAACATCGCGCGCTCCGTCCCCTTCGGCCGCATCTTCTCCACGCGCACGGCCTACAAGTACATCATGGAGCAGGACACGGCCTACAAGGAGACCGCCCTTTCCCGGCTCAACATCAACACCTTCCTCGAGGTGAGCCTCTCCTACGACGAGGAGAAGTCGAAGGAGGAGCTGGACAACCTCATCCGCTCGCTCTCCACGGGCGTGGGCTTCGTGATGGCCAACGAGCGCATCGTCGACAGGGGCGAAATCGTGACCAGGGACACCTACCTCAAGCTCAAGTCCTACGAGGCGATGATGCGCCAGCAGAACAGCGAGAACGAGAAGCTCTCCTCCATCGTCGCCGGGCGCACGGTGATGGTGCTGATTGTCATGGTCACGCTCCTGTCCTACCTCGTCATGTTCCGCCGCGACTACCTGGAGAACCCCCGCGCGGCCATCCTGCTCTTCTCGCTCATCACCCTCTTCTGCATCGCCGCCTCGCTGATGGTGGGGCACCGCTTCTTCCACGTCATGGCCCTCCCGTGCTGCATCGTCCCCATCGTCATCCGCGTGTTCCTCGACTCGCGCACCGCCTTCATCTTCCACGTGGCGATGGTGCTGACCATCTCCCTCACCCTGTCGTCGCCCTACGAGTTCATCGTTCTCCAGCTCGTGGCGGGCATGGTGGCCATCCAGAACCTGCGCGAGCTGTCCCAGCGCTCCCAGATCATCCGCACGTCGGCCGTCATCACCGTCACCTACATGGTGTTCTATGTGGCCTACGAGCTGACCATCGGCACGCGGCTGGCGGCCCTCGACCGGGGCGTGTTCGTGGCGCTCGCCGTCAACGGCATCCTCTTCCTCTTCTCCTACCCGCTCCTCTGGCTGCTCGAGAAGAGCCTCGGCTTCATCAGCGACGTCACCCTCGTCGAGCTGTCGAACATCAACACCCCCCTGCTGCAAATGATGACCGAGGTGGCGCCCGGCACCTTCCAGCATTCCATGCAGGTGGCCAACCTCGCCTCCGAAGTGGCGAAGAAGCTCCGGGCCAAGGTGCAGCTCGTGCGCACGGCCGCCCTCTACCACGACATCGGCAAGCTCGAGCGCCCCGTGTTCTTCACCGAGAACCAGGCCGGCGGCAACCCCCACACCCACCTCACCCCCGTGAAGAGCGCGGAAGTCATCATCGCCCACGTCACCAACGGACTGGCGCTGGCCGACAAGTACAACCTGCCGAGCGTCGTCAAGCGCTTCATCTCCACCCACCACGGGCGCGGCAAGGTGAAGTACTTCTACATCACCTACAAGAACCAGCATCCCGACGAGGACACCGACGAGAGCCTCTTCACCTACCCCGGCCCCAACCCGGCCACCAAGGAGGAGGCCATCCTCATGATGTGCGACTCGGTGGAGGCCGCCTCGCGCAGCCTGCCCGAATACACCGAGGAGAGCATCTCCACCCTCGTCGACCGCATCATCGACTCGCAGGTGGCCGACGGCTTCTTCACCGAGTGCGACATCACCTTCCGCGACATCGCCCAGGCCAAGCAGACGCTGAAGGAGCGCCTGAAGAACATCTACCACACCCGCATCTCCTACCCCGAGCTCCAGAACTGACATCCGGCCCCCGGCGGCTTGCAGGCAGAAGGCCGTTTTTTGAATGCCTCCCTGTGGCAGAGAGTACCATGGCACACTTGTGCAATCGGGGCTGACTTCACCCCGCGCATCCGTCGGTATTTCCTCCGCAGACAAAAAACTTTTTGTCTGCGGAGGAAATACATTTCGTCCGCGGAGAAAAATATTTTTCTCCGCGGACGCTTTTTTGCCGCTTCGCAGTGTTTTTTTTAGACGCGCTTAAACGTCTGGCTTTCAGAGTGCTTGGTTTCGGTGCGGCGCGCCGCCCGGCGCTTTCCCCGACACGGGCGCCCGGCACCGCCGGAGGACAGCCGGCACCCGGGGCCGCGCGCCCGGGGCGCATGCATGTTTGCGGCCCGGGGCACACAATAAACGGGCATGGCCGCCGTTACTTAAAGCATGGGTTCATGCCGGGCGAACATCGGGACTGTGGCCGCCGCCGTGCTGCTCTCCGCCGCGGGGACGCGCGCGGTGGCGCAGAACGACGTGCAGTTTTCGGACTACACGCGGCTGAAGTCGTACTACAACCCGGCGGTGTCGGGCACGGAGGGCAAGCTGAACGTGGCGGCCGCCTACGCCATGCAGTTCGTGGGCTACGACAACGCCCCCGCCACGATGTACATCGGGGCCGACCTGCCCGTCTTCTTCCTCGGCCCGCGCCACGGGGCGGGGGTGAGCTTCATGAGCGACAAGGCCGGAATGTTCACCACCCAGCGCATCGGCTTCCAGTATGCCTACAACGTGCGCGTCGGCGAGAAGTCGCGCCTGGCCCTGGGCGGGCAGGCGGCGCTGCTGACCGGGCGCATCGACCCCTCGGGCGTGAAGCTGGAGGACCAGAGCGACCCGGCGTTCCCCACGTCGGCCGTGGACGCCAACCACGTGGACTTCAGCGCGGGCCTGTATTTCTGCCACCCGAGGTACTGGGCGGGCGTGTCGGCGCAGCACGCGGCCGCCCCGCTGCTCGTCATGGGCGAGAAGTATGAGTACCAGATCGACCGGATGTATTATTTGATGGGCGGATGCAATATTCGCATTAAAAATACGTTTCTTACTTTGCAGCCGTCGTTTCTCGTGATGTCGGACCTGCAGAACTGGCGCGAGGACGTGCAGTGCCGCCTGGCCTACGAGTTCGACGGGCGCTCGTTCTACGCGGGCGTGGGCTACAGCCCCGGCACTTCCGCCACGTTCATGGCGGGCGGCGACTTCCACGGCGTGAGCCTGGGCTACTCCTACCAGCTCTACACGTCGGGAGTCGGGATGGTCAACGGCTCGCACGAGGTGACGCTGGGCTACCAGGCCGACCTCGACCTCTTCAAGAAAGGGCGCAACAAGTACAAGAGCGTGAGGTTCCTGTGACGGCTTTTCCCGGCGGGGCCGCCTGCGCGGCGGCCCGGGCACGATAAGAAAACAAACATGAAAGATATGAAGAGAAAACCATCGAGCAGGATAGCAGTGTTGCTCGCCGTGATGTCGCTCCTCACGTCCGCCGCGGCGGGGGGGCTGCTCGTGTCGTGCATGGGCGGAACGAGCCGCTCGGGCGCGGGCGCGGCGGGCGGAGAGGTCACGGGCGTTGGCGGCACGTCGGCGCAGGAGCCCGCGCCCTACGGCATGGTGCTGGTGAAGCGCGGCTCGCTGAAGATGGGCACGGAGAAGACCGACTCGCTCTGGGGCAAGCAGATGCCCGTGCGCGAGATTTCGGTCGATGCGTTCTGGATGGACGAGCACGAGGTGACGAACTCCATGTACCGGCAGTTCGTCTACTGGGTGCGCGACTCCATCATCCGCGAGCGGCTGGCCGACCCCGCCTATGGCGGCGACGAGACCTACAAGATTGAGGAGGACAAGAACGGCGACCCCGTCACGCCCTACCTCAACTGGCGGAAGCCCATCCCCTGGCGCAATGCCGACGAGGACCAGCAGCGCGCCATCGAGAGCGTGTACAGGGTGCATCCGTTCGACGGGACGAAGATGCTCGACGCCAGCCAGATGAACTACCGCTACGAGACCTTCGACTATGTCATGGCGGCGCAGCGGCGCTTCCGCCTCAACCCCGAGGAGCGCAACCTGAACACCGACCTGCAGGCCGACCCCGACGAGGCGGTCATCATCTCGAAGGACACGGCCTACATCGACGACGAGGGCGTCGTCCACCGCGAGACCATCACGCGGCCGCTGTCGTCGATGTGGGACTTCGTGAACACCTACATCGTGAACGTCTACCCCGACACGACCTGCTGGGTGAACGACTTCCAGAACGCGGAGAACGAGGCGTACATGCGCCTCTACTTCTCGCACTCCAACTACAACGACTACCCCGTGGTCGGGGTCAGCTGGGAGCAGGCCAACGCCTTCTGCAACTGGCGCACGGACTACCTCGTCAGGGGGCTCGGGCCGAACGCGAAGTACATCCAGCGCTACCGCCTGCCGACCGAGGCGGAGTGGGAGTACGCGGCGCGCGGCAAGGACGGCAACGAGCTGCCGTGGACGCAGGAGGGCGTGAAGAGCGACAAGGGCTGCTTCTACGCCAACTTCAAGCCCGACCGGGGCAACTACACGCAGGACGGCAACCTGATCACGTCGAAGGTCGGCATCTACAGCGCCAACTCCAACGGGCTCTACGACATGGCCGGCAACGTGGCCGAGTGGACATCGACGGTGTTCACCGAGGCGGGCGTGCTGTCGATGAGCGACATGAACCCCCAGCTGTCCTACCGCGCGGCCAAGGAAGACCCCTACGCGCTGAAGCGCAAGTCGGTGCGCGGCGGCTCGTGGAAAGACCCCGAGAGTTTCATCAAGTCGGCCTGGCGCTCGTCCGAGTACCAGAACGTCGGCCGCTCGTTCATCGGCTTCCGCTGCGTCCGCTCGCAGGTGGGGACGGCAGGAAGAGTGAAAAAACAAAAGTAAAACCATTCAGATTATGCCAAAGATAAAGAGCCTCAATGCCATACAGGCCTGGATGCACACCAAGGCCGGCCAAACGTTCCTGAACATCGCGTACAGCTGGGGAGCGTCCATCGTGATTCTCGGCGCGCTTTTCAAGCTGACCCACATCGCGGGCGCCGACCTCATGCTGTTCATCGGCATGGGAACGGAGGTCGTCGTGTTCTTCATCTCGGGCTTCGACATCCCGTGGGTGGATGACGACGGCGCGGAGAGTGAAAAGGCCGACGCCGGGAACGCGGCAGGCGGCGGGGAGCTCCGGCCCGCGGCGGCCGGACAGGCCGTCGTCGTCGTCGGCACGCCCGCGGCGGCCCTGGACGGCAGCGGCACGCCCGTGGACGCGGCGGCGCTCGCCAGCACCATCGCCGGCGCCGGCGTGCCGCAGGCCAACGGCGAGAGCCCCGAGATGGAGGCCGCGACGAGGGCCTACGTGGAGCAGCTGAACCAGCTCACCGACATCCTCAAGCAGGTGGCCGAGCAGTCGGCGCGCCTCACGCGCGACTCGGAGGAGATGGAGACCATGAACCGCACCCTCACGGGCATCAACCGCTTCTACGAGATGCAGCTGAGGAGCGTGGGCCAGCAGAGCGCGACCATCGACGACGTGAACACGCAGACGCGCAACCTGGCCGGCCAGCTGGAGGAGCTCAACGCCGTCTACGCCCGCATGGTCGAGGCCCTGAAGATGAAGATGGGATAAACGCTAAGCGTAACGACAATGGGAATCCAACAACGGAAAATATCACCCCGTCAGAAGATGATCAATCTGATGTACATCGTTCTCATGGCGATGCTCGCCCTGAACGTGTCGTCGGATGTGCTCAACGGCTTCTCCCTCGTGGACGAGGGGCTGAACCGCTCCACGGGCAACGCCTCGCTCCAGAACGCGGCCATCTATGCCGAGATGGACGCGGCGATGAAGCGCAACCCGGAGAAGGTGGGGCAGTGGTACGAGAAGGCGGAGCGGGTGAAGTCCATGTCCGACTCCATCTACCGCTTTGCCGAGGAGCTCAAGTGGGCGATTGTCCGCAAGGCCGACGGCGACGGCGCCGACATCAACAACATCCGCAGCAAGGAGAACCTTGAGGCGGCCACCCACGTGATGCTCGCCCCGGGCGTGGGCAAGGGCCGGCGGCTCTACAACGCCATCAACAGCTATCGCCAGAACATCGTCGCCATGGTCATCGACCCGGCGCAGCAGCGCGTCATCGGCGACAACCTCTCGACCGCCATCCCCGAGAAAAGCCGCCTGCTGGGCAAGAACTGGCAGGAATACATGTTCGAGAACACGCCCGTGGCGGCTGCCGTCACGCTGCTCACGAAGCTGCAGAACGACGTGCGCTATGCCGAGGGCGAGGTGCTGCACCAGCTCGTTGCCAACATCGACGTGAAGGACGTGCGCGTGAACCAGATCAGCGCGTTCGTCATCCCGAACGCGCAGACCGTGGTGCGCGGCGGCAAGTTCTCGGCGCAAATCATCATGGCGGCCGTCGACACGACCCAGCGCCCCGACATCTACGTGGGCAACACGCTGCTCCGCTCCTCCAACGGGCGCTACGAGACCATCTGCGGCTCGACGGGCGACTTCACGCTCCGCGGCTACCTGGAGATGCACGACGGCGGCGGCGAGGTCATCCGCCGCGAGTTCTCGCAGCCCTACACCGTCGTGGAGCCGTCGGCCACGGTGTCGGCCACGATGATGAACATGCTCTATGCCGGCTACCCGAACCCCATCAGCGTCAGCGTGCCGGGCGTCCCCGTGAGCCGCATCAGCGCCAGCATGACGGGCGGAACGCTCACGAAGAAGAGCGACGGCAGCTACACGGCGGTGCCCAGCGCTGTCGGCAGCGACGTGACCATCACGGTGACGGCGCAGAACGAGGGGCGGCAGCAGGAGATGGGCAAGTTCGTGTTCCACGTGCGCAAGCTGCCCGACCCCTCCGCGTTCATCGAATACAAGGACGCGTCGGGCAATGCCAGCCGCTACAAGGGCGGGATGCCCTTCTCGAAGGCCGCGCTGCTCGGCACGCAGGGCGTGAGCGCCGCCATCGACGACGGCCTGCTCGACATCCCGTTCCGCGTCACGGGCTTTGAGACGGTCTTCACCGACAACCTTGGCAACATCATGGTCGAGAAGTCGCAGTCGGCCAGCTTCACCGACCGCCAGCGCAGCATGTTCCGCACCCTCGCCCGAGGCAAGCGCTTCAACATCTCGCGCGTCCACACCGTGGGCCCCGACGGCATCGAGCGCACGCTCCCCTATTCGATGGAGGTCATTGTCAACTAACGCAACACAGCTCCTCCGCCGCGTCCGCCGGGGGCAGGCGGGGGATGAAACAGCAACAAATTTCCTTAGCACCATGAAAAGGCATCTCACCATCCTCGCATCACTGATATTTTGCCTCGCCGCCTCCGCGCCACAGGCCTCCGCCCAGCCCAAGAAGTCGCGCGTGGCGAACAACAACCGCCGGCTGGCGCAGCAGCAGGGACAGACCGCCAGCCGCGCGGCCATCATGTTCCCCACGGCCGTCGACGTGCCGCAGGAGGTGACGTGGCGGCGCGACATCTACCGCTCGCTCGACCTGGCCAAGGACGAGAACGCGCCCCTCTACTACCCCGAGAAGCCGCAGGGCGGCAGCAGGAACCTCTTCGCCTTGCTGTTCGAGCTCTTCCGCACGGGCAAGCTCCCCGTCTACGAGTACAACCAGAACGCCGTCGAGGACTTCAGCCCCGCCAAGCGCATGCACTTCAAGGCCTACCTGGACAAGTACGGAATCCCCTACCAAATCGACGGCAACAGCATCCAGGTGGACGACATCGACGTGCCGAGCGACGAGGTGAGGACCTACTTCGTGAAGGAAAGCTCGTACTTCGACCAGAACACCGCCACCTACCACACGCGCATCGTGGCCTTCTGCCCCGTCACGAGCCGCAGCATCGACGACTTCTCGCTTGACACGCGCCCCGAGCCCCTCTTCTGGGTGAAGATGGAGGACGCGGAGCCCTACCTCAGCCAGCACATGGTGATGGTGTCCAACGTGAACAACGCCGCGCGCATGTCGCTGGCCGACTACTTCGCCACCAACAAGTACAAGGGGAAGATTTACATGACCACCAACATGCAGGGCAAGGCCCTGAGCCAGATGTTCCCCACCGACAGTCTCCTGGCGAAGGAGCAGAGGCGCATCGAGAAGGAGATGACCGACTTCGAGCGGCACATCTGGACCGAGCCGGTGGACTCGGCCGAGATTGCCCGCCGCGACTCCGCCGCGGCGGCGGAAGCCGGCAAGGGACGCCGCAGCCGCGTGGCGCGCACGTCGCGCACGTCCAGCGGCTCGTCCGCCCGCTCGGCGCGCGCGTCGCGCAGCTCCTCGTCCTCGTCGGCCAAGGTGAAGGCGGAGAAAGCGCCGAAGTCGTCGGGCGGCAGCTCGTCGCCGCGCGTCTCCGTGCGCCGCCAGCGCCACTGACCCCGTCCGGCCTCCGCCGCCCGCAGCGGCGGAAGGCGCAGGGAACGCACAGGGCCGGGCCCGTCCACCACGGACGGGCCCGGCCCTGTGCGTTCCCGTTGCTGCCCGCTTCCCTTCGCCTCCTCCGTGATGAAAAAACACCGCGGAGGAGCAGGAGAAACGTCCGCGGAGAAAATATTTTTCCTCTGCGGACGAAATCTGTTTCCTCTGCGGAGCGCGGGTATTTTCTCTGCGGAGGTTTCCGGCGCCGTGTTCCCGCCCGTGGAAACGGCGCGTCGGCACGGCGCTCACTGCGGCGCGGCGGTGGGGGAGGAGGGTGGGGGAAGTGCCTGGCGGGAGGGCGCGGAGGCGGCGGGGGAGGAACGCGAAGCCGTGGCAAGGATCCGGCGTTGGAATCTTGCCACGGCTTCACGTTGGGCACCGGCGCGTTAGCGCACGTGCTGCAGGAAGTCGGTCTCGATGATGCGCAGCTCGCTGCGCACCTTGTCGCCGTCCTTGGCCTTGAAGAGGTCGAGCTCGTTGGCGACGGGCTGCGCCAGCTCGGTGACTTGCCCGAATCCCTCGCTCTCGGTGGCGGCGCCTTGCAGGCGGATGGTCACGGCGGACACCTCCCTCCCCGCGTTCAGCGGAATGCTGACGTAGCCGAGCGACGTGGGCGTGCGGCCCGCCCATGCGCGCTCGCCGTCGGCGAGCACTTCGATGGGGTAGCTGCGGCGGCGCCATCCCGTGAGCTTGAGGCTGATTTCGTCCACGCGCGAGGGCCGCTCGAAACGGTAGGAAATCCATGCCGTTGCGGCGCGTCCGTCGTTGCGCCACTCCGTCTCCTCGTTGTCGTCAATGGCGTTGGCGGCCAGCTCCTGGTTGCAGCCGGCCTCGACGCTCGCCACGGCAACGGCGCGCTTCGTGTCGCGGAACGACGGCGACGGGGGCGTCTCGCCGCGCAGGGGGCGGAACGGATGCCCGGCCCGGTGGCCGCGCTTGCCGTCCCTCGCCGGCTGGAGGCTCACGAGGGTTGCCTCCGCCGTGGGCAGCCCGTCGGTCTGGGCCGTGAGGCGGACGGTGCCGCTCTGTGTGGTGGAGCGGATGATGGCGCGGTTCACGCCGCACTCCACGGGCAGCGACGTGGCGAGGATGCGGTTGCCCTCGCCCTTGGCGATGCCGCCCCGCCATTCGGCGGGGCCGTGGAGGGTGAAGCGCACCGTGCGGTTGTCGAGCGGGCAGCGGCGCCCGTCGGCATCGACCACCTCGAACGTGACGAGCGCCATGTCGGCGCCGTCGGCCACGAAGCCTTGCGGCGAGGTCTCGACACTGAGCCGCAGGGCTGCCGGCTCGCCGGCTGTCTTGTGGCGGAACTGCGAGCGCACGTTGCCCTGCTTGTCGTAGGAGACGGCGCGCAGCTCGCCGGCTTCGAACGCCACGGAGTCGAACGTGTGGAGGAAGTGGTGGTCGGGCGTCGCGCTCATGCCCAGCGAGCGCCCGTTGAGGAGCAGCTCGACGACGGGCGCGTCGGACACGACGTGGACGGGCTTCACCGTGCCCGCGGCGTAGTTCCAGTGGCCGAGGATGTAGGTGTGGCTCGCTTCGGGCGTGACCCATCCGTCCCACATCACGCGGTGAGCGAAGAACGAGTCCTTGGGCAGGCGCATCGCGTCGGTCACGCCGCTCGCGCGGTAGTCCGATTCGCCCCGGCAGTGGGTGTTGGTGTCGGAGAACACGATTTTCACGCCCCCGCTGCTCACGCGGCGGCCTGTCCCGGGACGCACCGCCCAGTAGTCGTGCCAGCGGCGGACGTGCTCGATGGCCAGCTGGTCCTGGTTCTGGTTGTAGGCCGATGCGTCGGCGTTGCGGTAGGGCGGTCCGTCGCCGTTCTTGTGGTAGGGGTAGCTCCAGTCGTCCCAGTAGCGGCGCAGCGCCTCGTCGCGGCAGTATTCCATGGCCCACACGGGCTTGCCCGCGCTCTTGTTGATGTAGAGCATCTCGCCGCCGTACTCGGCCGTCCGGCTCGCCAGCATCTCGCGGCTGCCGATGGCGCGTCCGCCGTGGGGGTCGAGCGCGTCGCGCACGGCGCGCATCTCGGCCATGTGCGCCTCGCTGATGCCCTTGTTGCCGCATTCGTAGAAGATGACGCTGGGGTTGTTGCGGAAGTAGACGATGGCGTCGCGCATCGCCTCCACGCGCTGCGCCCACTGCCGCCCCTCGGCGTCCTTCTCCGCGTCGCCGGCCGGCAGGGCCTGGAGCAGGCCCACGCGGTCGCACGACTCCACGTCCTGCCTCCAGGGCGCGACGTGCATCCAGCGCACGAGGTTGCCGCCGCTCTCCACCATGAGCGCGTTGGAGTAGTCGCTCAGCCATGCCGGCACGCTCGCCCCTACGGCCGGCCACTCGTTGGTGCTGCGCTGGGCGTAGCCGTGCACCATGAGCGTGCGGTCGTTGAGGCGGAACTGCCCGTCGCCGAAGGTGGTCTTCCTGAAGCCCGTGCGCGTGACGACCTCGTCGACGACGCGCTCCTGGCGGCCGGCCTCGACGAGGCGCGTGGCGACGGTGTAGAGATAGCCGTAGCCCCACGACCAGAAGTGTAGGCCCTCCAGCGGATGCTCCGCGACGAGGGTGCGCGTCGCTCCTGCGGCCACGACGGACGGGGCGGACGCGAAGGTGGCGACCGTGGTGCCGTCGATGTCCGCCACCTCCACCTCGAGGCGGACGGCGCGGTCGGCCGCGCCCTCGTTCCTCACCTCCGCCTCGGCCGCGACGGTGGCCGTGCGGCCCGGCACGTCGATGTCCTTGGCGTAGACGTAGGTGCCGGTCGTCCCGAAGGAGGAGTAGAGGGGAAGCGTCTGGTAGATGTCGCTCAGGATGTGGAGGCGCACGTGCCCGGTCAGCCCCCCGTAGTTGGCGTTGAAGTTCTTGTTGTTCCACTGGAAGGCCGTGCCGGTCGCCTCCTCCCGATAGTCCCAGCTGTTGTCGGTCAGCACCTCCAGGCGGTTCTCGCCGTGGCGGTCGATGTAGGGCGTGAGGTCGAATCCGAAGGCGGTGACGCCGTTCTCGTGCTTCCCGAGCCGGTGGCCGTTGAGCCACACGGTGGCGGCTTGGCGCGCCCTCTCGAACTCGATGAAGAAGCGCTTGCCGTCGCGCTCCTTCTCGTCCAGCCTGAATGTCTTCACATAGCGCACCGTGTCGGTGGGCAGCTGGTCGATGGCCACGCGGAAGGCGTCGTCCTCGTTCCATGCGTGGGGGAGGGTGACGCGGTGGACTTCGCCGTTCCGGGTGAAGGTCCAGTCGGCGTCGAAGTCGATGTCGTGCTGCGCGGCTGCGGGCAGGGCGCAGACAACCGACATCAGGGCTGTGAGTGTCTGTCTCATGGTCGTAGGTGTTTTGGCGCGGATGGCGTTAGAGGCGGACTTTCTTTCCGTTGACGATGTAGACGCTGGGCGTGGCGGGCGCCGGCAGCTTGCGCCCGGACAGGTCGTGGATGCGCGGCTTCTCCGGGTCGGCGCCGGCGGTGCCGATGCCCGTCGGGTCGGCGACGACGCGGATGATGCCGTCGGACTCCAGCGACGAAATGTCCCAGAGGTAGCCCGGCGCGGGCACGGCCGGCTCGAACACGGGCGTTCCCGAGAGGGCGATGGCGGCGCTGCCGGTGAAGACCCTGTAGTCGGTGTCGGGCTGCCAGTCGTCGGTGATGCGCTCCATGCGGAACACGGGGCTGTTGAGCGCCACTTTCCCGGCAACGGCGAAGTTGTCGCACGCCGATGACGTGCCGCGGCTGCGGACGCGCAGGATGCCGCCCTCCTTGACGGTGAGCGTGCCGGTCAGCGTGAGGCGGCCGACTGTCCGCGCCGTCTCCTTTCCGGCCGCGACAAGCCCGCCCTTGCTGACGGTGATGGAGGCGCACTGGCCCGTGCCGTAGGCCGCCGCGCCGCCGTCGATGGTGACGAGGCCCGTGGTGGTGGCCGCCGATGTGTTGTCGAGGCTGACCGCCCCCTCGTGGACGTTGATGCCCGCGCTGCTCGCGCCCGTGAGCGAGAGCGTGCCGGCACCGTATTTGTTGAGCGTGGCGCTGGCGTTGAGGATGCCGGCGTACGTGGTGCTCGTGCCGAGGTAGCCCACGTTCCATGTTCCCGTCGACAGCGTGCAGTCGGTGGCTGTGCTCTGGAGCGCGCCGATGCTCGACGTGCGGTTTTCCTCCGTTCCCTTCTGGCTCACGACGTGTACCACGTACACGCCCGATTCAGGCTGCAGCGTTCCCTTCCGCATGTTGAGCGTCGACGTGAGGCGGAATTGTCCCGACGTGGGGTTGAGCGTGCCCTCGAAAGCCGACGCGTTGGTCGAGTAGTCGCCGCGTACGTAGGGGAAGCTGATTCTCAGCGTTCCCTTTCCGCTGAGCGTCCCCTGCACCTTGCAGCGCTGCCCGGCGCTGACTGTGAGCGTCTTCCCCTCGGCGATGTCGATGGCGTTGTTCAGTGTCGGTATCGCCGACGTGCTGTTGTTGTTGAAGATGGAGATGGCGGCGTTGCCGGCGACGTGGATGCTCGATGTGGCGTTGCCGAACGTCGTGTTCCACGTGCCCATGGCGAGCGTTCCGGCCTGCAGGACTGTCGATTTCCATGTGTTGTTGCCCGCATAGGTGATGTTCAGCTGTCCCGCGCCTGTTTTGATGAGTGTGCCGTTGCCCTTGACGATTCCTTTCAGCGATGTCGCGCCGCTCGGAATCTGGATGGTGGCGGAGTCGTTGAGCGTGATGCCGCGGTTGGTGGCGGTGTTGGCGTTGTTGACGATGAGCGTGGCCTTGCCAATCTGCAGGTTGTCGGCCGAAGCCGAAGCCGCGCCGATGCTGCTCGCGGTGCCGCCGTCGGCGAGCTCGGTGACGGCCACCGTTCCGCTGTTGATGATGGTGCGGCCCGTGTAGTCGCTGTTGGCGGCGGAGAGCGTGACCTTTCCTTCGCCGTTCTTGATGAGGTCGCCCGTCCCGCTCAGCCCGCCTGTTCCGCTGATGGTGAACGGTTTCGTGTCGTTGGCGAACTCGATGTTGCCCACCGGCACGAGCTCGTCGATTTGGATGGCCGTCTGCACCGCTTCGTCGTCGACGACGACGTGGTCGCCCGCAACGAACTCGGTGGCTTCGCCGTTGAGCTTGAAGTTCTCCGCCTGGTAGTTCCACACGTTGCTCTCGGCGCCCGTCCAGCGCACGTTGTGCGCCGCCGCGCGCTGCTCGTGGATGTTCAGCCAGAGCGCCTTGTCCTCGTTGGTTACCTGGTAGGACAGTCCTTGCAGGCCGCGCACCGAGATGTCGTCCGTCGAGCCGCTGAATGTGCCGGTGTATTCCACCAGCTTGTAGCGTCCGGGAGCGGGCTTCTTCACGTCGGGTACGATGGTGAAGACGATGCTGCCTCCGTCCGAAACCGTCAGACTGCCGTCGATGTGCACGAGGTCGGCCGTGGCATTGGCCTCGCTGATGTCCGATTCGATGAACAGCCGTGCGCCGACTGTGAGCGCCTTCTTCAGCGTTATCGTGCCGATGCCGCTCTCGCCGCTGCCCGGCATGAGCCGGCCTCCCTCGTGGTTGAGCGCGCCTTCAATCCTGAGCCGGCCTTCCACTGTGGCGTTGCCGGCGAGCGTGCCGCGTGCGCGCAGCTCCACATTGCCCCTGACGGTGGTGTTCGCCTCGAGCGTTCCCTCCGAGATGTAGGTCGTGCCCGTGTAGTTCATGGGCGCGTTGACCACCAGCCGCCCCTGCTGGCTCTTCCAGAGGTCCATCGTCCCCTCCAGACTGCCGCTGCCGCCGACGGTGACGGTTTGCCCCCTCACGGGCATGGCGTAGACGGCACCCGGGCTGAGGCTGCCCTGCAGGTCGGCGATCGGCGCCGACGTCAGGTCGAACAGCACGCTCTTGCCGTCGGCATACGTCGCCGCCGTGGCGTGGTCGTAGTCCGTGAATCCGCTGCCCCCCACGCCCCATGCCGTAGCGTTCGGCGCATAGACCAGGTCCGCCACCATGCAGGGCGGAAGCTGCGGGCGCGGCATTCCGTAGCCCAGGTAGAAGCCGGGGTTCGGGCTCTGGTAGTAGCCCTTCGTGGTGCAGTCGCCGCGGTAGTGCGGGTCTTCCAGCAGGCAGTAGATGTTGTCGACGGCCGTCTCGTAGTCGGTCGTGAAGCCGGTGATGCCCACGCACACGCCGTTCTCCTTGTGAAGCAGGATGAGCTCCTCGCGCCAGTCGCCGATGATGTCGCCCCAGAACGCGGCGCGCTTGGCGTAGACGGTGAGGTAGCGCCATCCGCTCAGTTTCGCTATTTCCAGGAGGCGCCCCTTGTAGTAGTCCTTGATGTAGACGCTGTAGTGGCTGTCGGTGGTCTCCACGATTTCGCGGTCCAGCTCGCCGTCCCACCAGATGCCCTCCGTCGGGTAGGGGGCGGTGAGGTTGGGGATGAGGTTGCCCCGGGCGTCGTACACGCCGCCCATGGTGGACCACATCTCCCATCCCAGGTGGTCGGGGTCGATGTCGATGCACTCGCCGCGTCCCACGTCGCCCACGCCCGAGAGGTACCACTTCTTGATGGGCTCGCCCGTGGCCGCGTCGTAAAGAATCTGCCCGAGCATGTCGCCGGCGTTCTGCTGGATGGCGAACGTCTCGAGCCCGGGACGCTCGGGGTCGATGTCGCTGGTGCGGAAGCGGTCGCCGTGGGCAATGCCCGCGTTGAACAGCGTGCTGCCGTCGGCTGCCATCGTGTAGCCCCCCTCGATCATCTCGTCGCGCCCGTCGCCGTCCACGTCGCCGATGCGGATTTGGTGGAATGCCGCGCCGCCCACGGGCTTGCAGAACAGCTCGTGCCAGTTGCCGGCCTTGCCGCTGCTGAAGTCGAACGCATAGGCGTTGTTGTAGTAGTAGTGGTCGCCGTTCGTGCCGCGCGTGTGCCATTCGAACACGATGGCGGGATGCACGCCGTCGAAGCAGTAGATGCCCACGCGCCCCACGTGCTTGTTGTATTCCTCGCCCTTGAGCGACGCGCGGTTCGTGCGGTTGTAGTGCGTGTTGTAGGTCTGCTCGACGGAGCATTTCTCGCGCCCCGTCATGCCGTCGACCACGGTCATGTAGCGCGGAGGGTTCCTCGCGCCCTGCGTCTCGTAGTCGGTGATGCCGTCGCCGTCGGTGTCGCCCGTCGCGCTGCCGTTCACGTAGAGGCCGAACGTCTTGCTGTCTGGGTCCCAGAACTGCGTGCCGTCGGACGTTTGCAGGATGAGCTCGCCCTTGCCGTCGCAGTCGATGTCGTACGCGTTCACCTGCTCCGTGGCGAATTCGTTCGGCCCCAGCTTCACGGTCCACAGGTGCTCGCCCGTGCGCAGGTAGCCCTCGACGTAGCAGTCGAGCGAGGTCGATGTACTGATGCGGTCGACCACGTAGTCCATCTCGCCGTCGCCGTCGAGGTCGACGGGCCACACGTACTTCGTGGTGTAGTTGGCGGCGGTGAGCGGCGAGTCGGTGAAGCGGATGTCCACGAACATGTTCCTGAGGTCGTGGCTCCTGACCGCGTAGGGCACGCTCTGCTCCCCCTCCCTGCCGCCGGCCACGACGGTGACGGTCACGTTGCTGCCCGCCGGCACCTGGGCGGCGGTCGTCTTGAAGTTGGTGTTCGCGAGCGGCGCGGCGTTGATGCGCGTGCCGTCCACATACACGTTGTAGGTCGCGTTCTCCGGCTCTTGCGCCAGCCGCCGCCATGTGACGGTGGCGCTGCTGCCGTTCTTCGCGACCACCACGCCACGCCCCAGCCGCTGCTGCAGCCGCTGGGCGGGGGCTTCCACGGAGAGCGATGCCAGCAGCACCGCGAGGCAAAGAATAGTGGTTCTCATCCTTGGGAGTTTTTTAGTTAGCTGTGTTTCCTTGTGCCGGCAAAGGTCGTGGAAACCGCCAACATTCTCCTAAAGTCTCGTCAAAATAAATGAGAATGTCGTAACAAACGCGGCTATTTCGGCGTTTTCCCCAGCTGGTAGTCCTTGGGCGACACGCCGAACCGCTCCTTGAAGCACTTGGCGAAGTAGCTGGCGTAGGCGAACCCCACGAGGTCGGCCACTTCGTTCACGCTGTGGGACGAGTGGCGCAGCAGGTGGGCGGCGCGCTCCAGCCGGATGTTTCGGATGAAGTCGGTCGGGGCCTGTCCCGTGGCCTCGCGCAGGCGGCGGTAGAGGTTCATGCGGCTCATCAGCATGTCCGCGCTCATCGCGTCCACCGAGTAGGCGGCGTTGTCCATGTTCTTCTCCACGGCGGCCCTGGCGCGCTCCACCAGCTCGCGGTCGGCGGGCGAGAGCGGCGCGGGCGCCGCCTCCGGCGCGTCTTCCGCCGGCGGAGCTCCGGCCGGCAGTCCCTTTCGCCGCCTCCTCCTGCCCCAGGCGTGCAGGCCGAGGCCGAGCAGCACGGCCGCGCCGCCCACCAGCACCCGCACGCCCGTGCGCTTGTGCCACGCCACGGGGCGGACAACCGTGGCGACCACGGCCGGGCGGCCCCAGCGCCCGAACGCGTCGGTGGCCTTCACCTCCAGCTCCGTCCTGCCGCCGCCCACGCCGCGCAGGCTGACTGCCGCCGCGCCTTTGGGCAGCTCCGTCCACTCGCCCCCGCCGCCAGTCCGGTAGGCCAGCCGCACGTCCTGCGGGCGGTCGTACTCGAGCGTGGTCAGCCCCACCTCCAGCTCCTCCTCCCCGCGCGCCAGGCGGATTTCGCTGCCGCCTGGCGGCATCAGCCTCCGCCGGCCGCCGACTATATAATAGGACACGCGCGCGCGGACGTTGCCGACGGGCGCGTCCATCTCCGCCGTGTGCGGCAGCAGGAACCACTTCCCGCCGCCGCGCACCGCGATGCCTTCCGCCGTCGCCGCCATGTCGTCGAACGCCGCCAGCCGGAGCTCCTCCTGACGGCAGTCGGTGGTCCTCGTCCCTCCGTCGCGCGGCTGGTATTCCTTGACCTGCCGCGCCGACAGCACCCACAGGTGTCCGCCGCTGTCCATGCGCAGCCGCTTCACGGCGTCGCCGTTCTCGTTGCCGGCCCGCGGCGTCTCGGTGGCCGCGCCGCTCTTGCGGTCGATGCGGAACACCTGCCCGATGCTGCTGCCCACCCACACGTCCGCGCTGTCGATGGCGAGGCAGCTCAGGCTCTTGCGGTCGAGCAGGACGCGGTGCGCCCCCTCTCTCAGCGCGCAGAGCCCCTTCCCGTTCGACACGAAATAGACGGTCCCGTCGCTCGCCGCCCCGATGTCGTGCACGCGCCCGATGCCGCCGGCGAGGCGCACGGCGCGCCCCGTCCCGCGCTCCAGCAGGTAGAGCGCGTCGAACGTCCCGATGTAGCGCGAGCCGCCGCGCCCCTCGGCGAACGACAGCACCCTGCCGTCCAGCGTGCTTTCCGCCTCGGCGAGCCATGCGGGGCGCGCGTCCCCCCGCCAGCCGTCCTCAAGCGGCGCCGGGCGGCCTCGGGCGGGGAGGGGCCGGAGCGTGCCGCCCCGGGTGTCGAACGCCAGCGTGCCTTGCGGGGTGCGGACTGCGAGCCGCCGCGCCGCCCCGTCGTACTCCATGCCCCGCACGGGCTGGCCGTCGGGGGTGGCCGCCGCGGCGGCGGGGGGCTGGCTGTCGTCGTCCGCGTCGAGGCGCACGACGGCGCCCGCGCTCGTCCCCACCCAGTAGCAGCGCCCGTCCCCGTCCTCCACGATGCAGGTGGGGTAGCCCGCCTGCTCCCACGGCCTGGGGGCGAAGTCCCTTTCCGCCTTCTTCCGCCGGCAGAGCCCGCCGTTCCACAGGCACGCCCACACGCTGCCCGCGCTGTCCTCGTAGAGGGCGGCCACGCCCCGGTCGCGCCCTTTCCACCGGAGGACGAACCGATCCAGGAGGCGGAAGTCGGCCGAGACGTGCAGCACGTGGTTGCGGTAGGCCACCCATGCCGTCCCGTCGCGACAGGCCAGCAGGTAGTTGATGCGCTTGTCGGCCAGTTCCCGCCCGCCGTCCTCCGCGCCCCGCACCATGAGCGGGCGGATGCCGAGCGTCGCCTTCCGCAGGCTGTACGCGCCGTTCTTCGTCCCGAACAGGATGCTGCCGCCGTCCGCCGTCTCGGCCAGGCAGGTCACGTCGTTGCTCCGCAGGAGGTCGGGGCGGTTGCGGTCGCTTCGGAACGCCTCGGTGGCGTGGCCGTCGAGGCGGCAGAGGCCGCCCTTCTCCCGCCCCGTCCACAGGAATCCCTCGCTGTCGGTCGTCGCGCACAGCGCGTCGGCCGTCGCGTCGCAGGGGGCCGACGGCGGGAGCAGGCCGTTGCGCGTCGTCTGCCCGCCGAGCGGGAGGGCGGCGGTGGCGAGGAGGAGGAGGAGGGGAGTCTTTTTCATGGGGAGGCGCGCGGCGCGTGGGTTGCCGGTGCAAAAGTAGCGTTTTTCGCGGGGAGGGCAAACGTCCGCGGTCTCCGCTTTCCGCGCGCGGTGTTTTTTCCCCCGACACTGCGGTGGGAAAAACACTGCGGAGGGGCCGGAAAGCGTCCGCGGAGAAAATATTTTTTGTCTGCGGACGAAACATGTTTCCTCCGCGGAGCGCGGGAATTTTCTCTGCGGAGGTTTTTGGCGCGCTGTTTCGGGCGTGTTCCGCGCCCTCCGCCGATATTGCGCAGTTTGCGCGCAAGTGAGCAGGAAAAGCGGCATTTTTGGATGTTTTTGCGTGGAAACCAATAAAAATAACTACCTTTGCGCCGCAAAAAGTGTGTTTTTGGACTATCTTGCCTTTTTGCCGCACCTGACAACACCGTGTGGAAAAAACAATCACATCTTATTATCAGTTATGAGTTTGAAAATTATTGTACTTGCAAAGCAGGTGCCCGACACGCGAAACGTCGGCAAGGACGCGATGACGGCCGAGGGAACGGTGAACCGCGCCGCCCTGCCTGCCATCTTCAACCCCGAAGACTTGAACGCCCTGGAGCAGGCCCTCCGCCTGAAGGAGCAGCATCCGGGTTCCACCGTGGGCGTGCTCACGATGGGGCCTCCGCGCGCGGGTGAGATCATCCGCCAGGGCCTCTACCGCGGCGCCGACACGGGCTGGCTGCTCACCGACCGCCTCTTTGCCGGCGCCGACACGCTGGCCACGTCCTACGCGCTGGCCACGGCCATCAAGAAAATCGGCGGCGCCGACATCGTCATCGGCGGCCGCCAGGCCATCGACGGCGACACGGCGCAGGTGGGCCCGCAGGTGGCCCAGAAGCTGGGCCTGAACCAGGTGACCTACGCCGAGGAGATTCTGAAGATCGAGGACGGCAAGGCCACCATCCGCCGCCACATCGACGGCGGCGTGGAGACGGTGGAGGCCCCCCTGCCCGTGGTCATCACGGTGAACGGGAGCGCCGCCCCCTGCCGCCCCTGCAACGCCAAGCTGGTGATGAAGTACAAGTACGCCACCTGCCCGATGGAGCGCCCGGCCGACGACCCCCGCGCCGGCCTCTACGAGGAGCGCCCCTACCTGACGCTAAACCAGTGGAGCGTGGCCGACGTGGACGGCGATGCCTCGCAGTGCGGGCTGGCCGGCTCGCCGACGAAGGTGAAGGCCGTGCAGAGCATCGTGTTCCAGGCGAAGGAGTGCCAGACCCTGACGGGCAGCGACGCCGACGTGGAGGGCTTAATCAAGGAATTGTTGAACAATAAAATCATTGGCTAAGGATATGAACAACGTATTTGTGTATGTGGAAATTGAAGGCACCGCGGTGCAGGAGGTTTCGCAGGAGCTGCTGACCAAGGGCCGCAAGCTCGCCAATGAACTGGGCGTCGAGCTCCACGCCGTGGTGGCCGGGACGGGCATCAAGGGCCGGGTGGAGGACGCGATTCTCCCCTACGGCGTCGACAAGCTCTTCGTGTTCGACGGCAAGGACCTGTTCCCCTACACGTCCGCTCCCCACACCGACATCCTCGTGAACCTCTTCAGGGAGGAGCAGCCGCAAATCTGCCTCATGGGCGCGACGGTCATCGGCCGCGACCTCGGCCCGCGCGTCAGCTCGTCGCTCACGAGCGGCCTGACGGCCGACTGCACGCAGCTGGAGATCGGCAGCTACGACGACAAGAAGGAGGGCAAGCACTACGACAAGCTTCTCTACCAGATTCGCCCCGCCTTCGGCGGCAACATCGTGGCCACCATCGTCAATCCGGAGCACCGCCCGCAGATGGCGACCGTGCGCTCGGGCGTGATGCAGAAGGCCCTCTACGACGGCGCGTGCCGCAAGGAGGTCGTCTATCCCGAGGTGTCGGCGTACGTCAGCCCCGAGGCCTACGTCGTGAGGGTGCTCGACCACCACGTCGAGGCGGCCAAGCACAACCTCAAGGGCGCGCCCATCGTCGTGGCCGGCGGCTACGGCATGGGCTCGAAGGAAGGCTTCGACCAGCTGTTCGACCTGGCCAAGGTGCTGCACGGCGAGGTGGGCGGCTCGCGCGCGGCGGTCGACGCCGGCTTCTGCGACCACGACCGCCAGATTGGCCAGACGGGCGTGACCGTGCACCCGAAGGTGTACATCGCCTGCGGCATCTCGGGGCAGATCCAGCACATCGCCGGCATGCAGGACTCGGGCATCATCATCTCGGTGAACAGCGACCCCGACGCCCCCATCAACAAGATTGCCGACTACGTGATCGTGGGCACGGTGGAGGAAGTCGTCCCCAAGCTGATTAAGTACTACAAGCAGAACAGCAAGTAGCGTCCCTCCCCCGGGCTTTTAACATTTCCAAAACAAACAAAGAAATATGGCTAATTACTATAGCGACCACCCAGAAATCGCGTTCCACCTGGAGCACCCCCAGATGAAGCGCCTCGTAGAACTGAAGGAAAAGGGCTACGAAGATGCGAAAACCTATGCCGACGCTCCGGTGGACTTCGAGGACGCGATTGAGAACTACAAGCGCATCCTTGACATCACGGGCGACGTGGCTGCCAACGTCATCGAGCCGAACTCGGAGAGCGTGGACCTCGAGGGCCCGCACTTGGAGAACGGGCGCATGATTTACGCCAGCAAGACCTACGAGAACCTCGACACGACCGTCAAGGCCGGCCTGCACGGCATCTCGATGCCCCGCCGCTATGGCGGCCTGAACCTGCCGAACGCCGTGTTCTCGATGCTCAGCGAGGTGATTTCGGCCGCCGACGCGGGTTTCCAGAACATCTGGTCGCTCCAGTCGTGCATCGACACCCTCTATGAGTTCGGCTCGGAGGAGCAGCGCCAGAAGTACATCCCGCGCGTGTGCGCCGGCGAGAGCATGTCGATGGACCTGACCGAGCCCGACGCGGGCTCCGACCTCCAGCGCGTGATGCTCAAGGCCACCTACGACGAGAAGGAGGACTGCTGGCGGCTGAACGGCGTGAAGCGCTTCATCACCAACGGCGACTCCGACATCCACCTCGTGCTTGCCCGCTCGGAAGAGGGGACGAAGGACGGGCGCGGCCTCTCCATGTTCATCTACGACAAGCGCCAGGGCGGCGTGAACGTCCGCCACATAGAGCACAAGCTCGGCATCCACGGCAGCCCCACGTGCGAGCTGACCTACAAGAACGCCAAGGCCGAGCTTTGCGGCTCGACGCGCCTCGGGCTGATCAAGTACGTGATGGCCCTGATGAACGGCGCCCGCCTCGGCATCGCGGCGCAGTCGGTCGGCGTGGAGCAGGAGGCCTACAACGAGGGCCTCGCCTATGCCCGGGAGCGCGCGCAGTTCGGCCAGAAAATCATCGAGTTCCCCGCCGTCTACGACATGCTCGCGCGCATGAAGGCGAAGCTCGACGCGGGCCGCTCGCTGCTCTACCAGACGGCGCGCTACGTGGACATGTACAAGGCGCTGGAGGACATCCAGCGCGACCGCAAGCTCGACGCGGAGGAGCGCGCTGAGCTGAAGAAGTACACGCGCCTGGCCGACGCCTTCACGCCGCTTGCCAAGGGCATGAACTCCGAGTACGCCAACCAGAACGCTTACGACGCCATCAGCATCCACGGCGGCTCGGGCTTCATCATGGAGTACAAGAGCCAGCGCCTGTTCCGCGACGCGCGCATCTTCTCCATCTACGAGGGCACGACGCAGCTGCAGGTCGTTGCGGCCATCCGCTACGTCACCAACGGCACGTACCTGCAGATCATCAAGGAGATGCTTTCGCAGGAGGTGGCCGAGGAGCTCCGCCCGCTCCACGTGCGTGTCGCCCACCTCGTTGAGCTCTACGAGCAGAGCGTGAACTACGTGAAGGCAGCCAACAGCCAGGAGGTGCACGATCTGCTCGCGCGCCGCCTCTACGACATGACGGCCGAAATCATCATGTCGCTGCTCGTCCTCGACGACGCGACCCGCGCGCCGCACCTCTTCACGAAGTCGGCCAACGTGTATGTCCGCATGACCGAAGAGGACGTCGTCGGCAAGTCGGTGTTCGTGAAGAACTTCATCGCCGAAGACCTTCCGAACTTCCGTGCGCAGGAAGCGGCGGCCGAGGACTAAGCGCCCGGCAAAAGGACTTTGCATGCATCAGGCTGGCACGCGGCGGACGCGTGCCAGCTTTATTTTGCCCCCCCCTCGGAACGCCATCCCGCCCCTGCGCACGAGGAGGACTGCCATGGAGTGAAAATGTAACCCAAACTGTTAATTCGCGGTGCGTTGTGCGAAAACAAAGTTCCATGCCACTGACGTTGTGGAGATAAAATGCTACTTTTGCAGAAAATTGGAATTATGTACGCAAACAAACGCCATCCGCTGATTCTTGGCTGGGTGTGGCTGGGCTGTTGCATCACCCTGTGCCATGGGACTGCCATTGCACAGGCCGCAGGCGGGGGCCGCCCGGCGGCTGCGGTGGAACAGGACGTGGTGCGGGGCGTTGTGGTCGATGGCGCTGACCAAAGCCCGATGATGGGGGTCGCGGTGCAGGTGGAAGGCACGTCGGCCGGCGCCTATACGGACGCTGACGGCACGTTCAGCCTCGCCGTTCCCGGCGGCAAGGGCAATGTCGTGTTCTCGTTCGTCGGCTACAAGAAGACGGCGGTTTACTACGACGGCCGGAATGGGGCGGTCTTCTCGCGCGTTACGCTCCAGCCCGATGTGCAAAGCCTCAAGACGACGGTGGTGACGGGCATCTATCGCAGGAAGAAGGAGAGCTTTACGGGCTCGTCGGCCACGTACACGGTGGACGAGCTGAAGAGCGTGGGCGTGCAGAACGTGCTGCAAAGCCTGAAGACGCTCGACCCGTCGTTCAAGATTGTGGAGAACAACCTGTCGGGGTCGAACCCCAACGCCGTGCCCGACATCGAGATTCGTGGCAAGTCGAGCGTCGCGGGCCTGAAAGAGGAATTCGGGACCGACCCGAACCAGCCGCTCTTCATCCTCGACGGATTCGAGACGACCATCGAGACGGTGATGAACCTCAACATGAACCGCGTGGCCTCTGTCACCCTGCTGAAGGATGCCGCTTCCACGGCCATCTACGGGTCGAAGGCGGCGAACGGCGTGGTGGTCATCGAGACGAAGACACCGGCCAAGGGAAAGCTGCAAATCTCCTACAAGGGCGACTACAGCCTTGATTTCGCCGACCTGTCGGACTACAACCTGATGAACGCGCGCGAGAAGCTCCGCTTTGAGGAGCTGGCCGGCGTGTACAAGGACAACACGGGCAATCCGTTCAACCAAATCAAGCTCGACGAGTTGAGGAATGCGCGGCTGCACGACATAGAGGAGGGCGTCGATACGTATTGGCTGAGCGTTCCGCTCCGCACGGGCTTCTCGCACAGGCACAACGTGTATGCGGAGGGCGGGGAGAACAACGTCCGCTACGGCATCGGGCTGAACTATGGCCGTGTGGACGGCGTGATGAAAGGCTCGGACCGGCAGACGCTGGGCGGGAACATCGACTTGGTGTACCGCACGGGCAAGTTCCAGTTCAGCAACAAGCTGACCATCGACTATCTGGAGACGAACGACCCGGCGGTGGCGTTCGACGAGTATGCCGGCGCGAATCCGTACTACCGCAAGTACGGCAGCGACGGGAAAGTCAACAAGTACCTGTATTATCCGGCGGAGGGCCTGGACGACAATCCTGTGGCCAACCCCCTTTGGAACGCCCATCTCAACAACTACGACCAGGGGCAGCGGTTTGGCTTCACCGACAACTTCATCGCCGAGTGGCTTGCCACGGACGACCTGCGGCTGCGGGGCAAGTTCGGCATCACCAAGTACGACGACACGCAGGACACGCGCCTGTCGCCCGACCACTCGTCGTTCGACGACAAGGACGAGACGCAGAAGGGGCTGTTTACGCATCGCCTGCTGAAATACCTCAACTACGAGGGCGACGTGTCCGCCACCTACGGCCGCCTGTTCAACGGCGTCCACCAGCTGAATGCCGTTGCCGGCTTCAACTTCAGCAGCAACAGCAACAAGACGTACGGCTATTCGGCCACGGGGTTCACCGACGACAAGTTCTCCGCCCCGTCGTTTGCCAATGGCTATCCGGACGGCGGAAAGTCGAGGTACAGCGAGAGCGTGAAGCACGCCGCCAGCTTCTACCTCAATGGCGGATATGCCTACGCCGCCCGCTACCTGCTCGACTTCAACCTGCGCAGCGACGGCGCCTCGATGTTCGGCACCGACAACCGCTTCCGTACCACGTGGTCGGTGGGCCTGGGATGGAACCTGCACAACGAGGCGTGGATGAAAGACAACGACTGGTTCCAGCTGCTCAAGCTGCGCGCGTCGGTCGGCAATCCCGGGAACCAGAACTTCTCGGCCTACCAGGCCTATACCACCTACATGTTCAACAGCTTGATGACGAACGTGTTCGGCACGGGCGTGGTTGTCAGCGCGCTCGGCAACAAGGACCTGGCATGGCAGCAGACCATCAACTACACCGTGGGGGCGGACATCACGACGTGGAACAACCGGCTGAACCTTACGCTCGACTACTATGTGAAGAACACCGACCCGCTGCTGGCCATCATCACCACGCCGGGGTCGATGGGCGTGACGAGCGAGGCGCTGAACGCCGGCAAGCAGAAGACGAACGGCTGGGAAGCGGCGGTGAAGGTGTCGCCCGTCTATATGCCTGCGCGGCGCATCAACTGGAACCTGAGCCTGAGTGCCACGCACTCAAAGTCGAAGTATGCCGACATCGGCAATGCGTTCAGCGCACTCAACGAGAGTGGGAAGAAGTCGCTGCACAGCACCACGCGCTACTACGATGGAGGCTCGCCAACAGCCATCTGGGCGGTTCGCTCCGCCGGCATCGACCCATCGACGGGCAAGGAGCTGTTCATCAAGAGGGACGGGACATATTCTTTCTCCTACGACGCGGGCGACGAGGTGGTCGTGGGCGACACCGAGCCCGACGTGGAGGGGCTTCTGGGTACGACGCTCTACTACAAGGGCTTTTCTTTCAGCTGCTATTTCCGCTACCAAGTGGGCGGCCAGCAGTTCAACAGCTCGCTCTTCGACAAGGTGGAGAACATCAGTACGTTGGATGTCTACAACAACCAGGACCGCCGCGCGCTTTACGACCGCTGGTCGTCGGACAACCGCAACGCGCAGTTCAAGGGCATCTCGATGGTGCAGAAAACCGACAAGTCGTCGCGCTTCGTCATGGACGACAACACGCTGACGTGCGAGTCGGTGAACGTGGGCTACGAGTTCCCGCTCCACATCGCCAGGAAGCTGGGCGTGCAGGCCCTGTCGGTGCAGGCCAGCATGAACGACATCCTGAGGTGGTCGTCCATCAAGGCAGAGCGGGGCATCGACTATCCGTTCGCGCGTACCGTGTCGTTCTCCATAGGTGCAACTTTCTAATACTGGACAAGGATGAAGACGTCGATACTACATGCGGTTTCCTTGGTGGCGGTCTGCACGGCACTGCTCTCATGCAGCGACTGGCTGGAGGTGAAGCCTTACGACCGCATCTCGGAGGACGAGCTGAAAGAGACGGAGGAGGGCTACCAGAAGATGCTCAACGGCATCTACATCGACCTCAACGACGACGCGCTCTATGGCAAGAGCCTGTCCGTGGAAATGATAGAAGTGATGGGCGGCGCTTACGCCATCGGGACGGACAACAGCGTGTGGGGCGACTACAAGGACTTGTCCTCCTACGAGTATGGCACGGACACTTGGCGAACACGGCTTAGCGCGACTTGGAACAAGGCGTATGCGCTGATTCTGAACTGCAACAAGATACTGGAGACCATCGACGGCGACCAGGGCAAGTTTTCAGGCAGCAATTACTACGTGGTCAAGGGCGAGGCTTTGGCTCTGCGCGCCATGCTGCACTTCGACATGCTTCGCCTTTTCGGCCCGGTCTATTCGAAGGACAGCGCCAAAATCAGCATCCCGTATTATACACGCTACACGAACTCGCCGGAGGCATTGCTGCCCGCTGGCGAAGTGGCCGGAAAGGTAAAGCGCGATTTGGAGGATGCCCGTGCGCTTTTGGCCAACGACCCCATTAAGACCGACGGCACGATGATGAACGGGGCGCAGGACGGCAGCAGCAGCTTCCTGAGCTATCGCGCACTTCGCCTCAACTACTATGCCGTCGAGGCACTCCTCGCGCGTGTCTGCCTTTACACGGGCGACAGGACGGGCGCGTTCCGCTACGCCTCGGACGTGATACGGACGGCCGACAATGGCATCTTTCCTTTTGTCGACAAGAGTCTCGTGACGGGTGCGCCGACCGACCCCGACCGCATCTTTTCCTCGGAAGTGCTGTTCGCGCTGACCAACACCCGACGGGGAAACCTGTACAAAAACTACTACGACCCGACGCGCCTGCCGAACTTTGTGTTCCGCATGGACAACTCGCTGCTGGAGCAGCGCATCTATGGGGGCGCGGCGACTACGGGCGGCTATCAGGACGACTATCGCTATCGTGCCAACTGGGTGGCGACAGGAAGCAACAAGTACTTCTATAAGTATAGCGACATGGCGAACGCCGGGAGCGTCAAGAACACGATGGTGCCGATGCTGCGCTTGGGCGAGGCGTTCCTCATCGCTGCGGAAAGCCAGGGCGGCGACCTTGCGCAGGGCGTGGCCTACGTCAACGCCTTGCGCCGCAACCGGGGCGTGGCGTCGCTCCCGACGCTGACCCCCGACCTGCTGAAATACGAGTACATCCGCGAGCTGTATGGCGAGGGACAGCTCTTCTATCTGTACAAGCGGCTGAACTGCGATGTCATCGCCTCGGCCACGAGCAGCAAGAACCCGAAGGCCAGCGACAAGGTTTTCGTCGTGCCGTTGCCTGACTCGGAAACTGAAAACAGGTGAGGAACGAAAGGAACGGAAGCATGAAAAACGTAGCCATCATAGGAGCCTTTACGCTTGGGAGCCTGCTCGCCGCATCGTGTAGCGAGCAGACCCCGAAAGAGTTCGACGACATCAAGGGCGTGTATTTCGACAACCGCACGAATACGCGCGTCTTGCAGGACAGCACCGATGTGACGTTCGTCTACCAGAAGGGAGACGAGCTGCAAGTGCCGGTGCGGATTCAGCTCGTCGGCCGCCCGTCCGGAGTGGAGCGTCCCGTCTCGATTGCCGCCAGCTCGGAGAACGCCGTCGAGGGCGCGGACTACGTGCTGCCCGAAAAGGCTGTGATTGCGGCGGGCGAGACGGCGCTCGACTATGTCGTGACATTGAAGCGTACGGACGCATTGAAAAGGACGAAGAAGTGCCTGAAACTGGAGCTCTTGCCGAACAGCCAGTTCGCCCTGCCCGTCAAGGCGGAGGTGACGACGGCCGGCGACACCGTCACGGCTTTGACCTACAGAATCCTCTTCTCCGACATGTTCACGTCCGCGCCCAAGGCGTGGGAAAAGGGGCTGCTGGGGACATTCACGCAGCAGAAGTTCGAACTGATTTGCCGCGTGCTCGACATCGACCCTGCCGACTTCAACGACGACAGCAAGATGACGCTCGCCATGCAGTCGTTCGTCTGCTCGGAGATGACGGTTTACGTGAAGCAACAAAAGGAACAGAAAGACAAGGGGCAGGCATACGACGCGGATGCCTTCGATGACAAGGGCATTCCCCTGTCGTTTGTGGAATAAGGACGGACAACCATGAGGACAACCATCGCATCATTGCTGCTCGTGCTGCTCGTCGGCCTTTCCGGCTGCGACCAGGACAAGGGCAACTACGACTATCATGCGCTCAACGAGCCCGTCATTACGGGCGTTGCCGACAGCATGTCGGTGCTGATTCATGACAGGCTCTCATTGTCGCCCTCGCTGGGCGACAACATCACCGACACGGCGGCCTACACATTCCAGTGGAAAGCCATCAACCGAACGGGCGAGCAGGAGGAGATTGTCGTGGGGGAAACGCGGACTTTGGACCGCGAGGTCACTCTGGACGCAGGCGAGTACCTGCTCTACTTCACCATGACGGAGCGGCGGTCGGGGCTTTTCTGGCGCAAGGCCTACGCCCTCACCGTGAGCGACCCCACCTCGGAGGGCTGGATGGTGCTGTGCTCCGACGGCGGAAAGGCGCGCCTCGATGTCGTTTCCACCGTGACGGGGAAAACGTATGCCGACGTGTTGAGGGACAACGGGATGGACGAGCTCCACGGGCCTCGTGCCATCCAGTACCTTGCCTCCAACACCGACTCCGAGTCGCCCTTCTACCTCTTTGCCGACGACGGTGCCACGCGCCTGTCGAAGAACAATTTCGGCTGGAAGAAAGAATACCTCTTCAAGTACGAGGTGGCGCAATCGCTCGACCTCCGACCCACGTCCATTACAATGGCCGGCGGAGGCATCGGCAAGGTCGTGGTGAGCGACAGCCGCGCCCACTATGCCCAGAGCATGGGCATCCAGGGACTGTACGGCTCGGCCGTCAACAAGGACTTCCGCATCGCGCCCTATGTCGGGGCGAACATCGGGGCCACGTCGTATGCGGCAGTCTACCTGTTCTACGACACCGACAACAAGCGCTTCATGGCCTATTGCCCGCTGATGGCCGCCGACGACCTCGGTGGCGAGAACCCCGTGCAGACCATGGACGACATGGGCGCGATAGCCACGACGCGCCACCCCGACGCGGGCGTTACGGGGACGGCATTCTCCGCCTACCCCGAGGGAATGGACTTCGTGTACATGGAGAACACGAAGTACGACCCCGGCAACGCGCGGATGGGCACCACCTACACGGTGCTGCGCCGAGACGGACAGTTCCGCCTCTACGGCATCCAGCTGGGCGACCTCCTGCTCTTTGCCGACTGCACTTTCGTGCTGGGAAAGGCCTACTACGGCGACTTGAGCGGATGCACCGACATCGCCCGCGCCGAGCACTTCGCCTTCAGCTCGCTGCGCAGCTACATGTACTACGCCGTTGGCGGCGCGGTCTATCGCGTCAACCTCTCGGAAACCCCGCTGAAAGCCGAGCGGCAGTTCGGCTACGCCAATGAAACCGTCACACGCCTGAAGTTCAACATCCGCCAGACGGCTTCGCAGCGCGACTACGACCTCATCGTGGCCTCACAGGACGCAGGCGGCGCCGGCACGCTCCGCATTTACGACGGCATGGCCACGGAGGGCGACTTCTCGCGCGTCACCCCCAAAGCCTACACCGGCTTCGCGCGCATCGTGGACGTCACCTACCGCGAGCGCACCAATTAACACCCCCTTCCCCCCGGAACGCTTATGAAACGAATCGCCATATCCCTCCTCCTGACACTTCTGCTGGCTGCCGGCGCGAGAGCCGCCGACGGCATCCGCGTGAAGTTCGACGTCCGCAACGCCACGGCCGGCACCGTCGCGCTGGTCCATCATGTCACCGTAAGCGAATTGCCGCTCACGGCCGACGGAAAGGCCGAGTGCCGGCTGTCCGATATCGACGCCGTCTATGCAAAGGTCTATTACGGCGAGCAGTTCAGGCAGCTCTACCTGCAGTCGGGCGACGACGTGACCGTGTCGTTCGATGCCGCCGACTTCGCCGGCACGTTCGCCGTCAGTGGCGGCAACGAGCGCGCCATCGACTACCTCAACAAGACGCAGCTCCTCAACCTTCCCGACGACACGTACGCACTGCCCTACAAGGACTTCCTGAAGAAAGTGGAGGAGAAGACGGAGTCGATGCTCCGCCTGCTGAAGGTCCGCAAGTTCGGGACTGCCGACAAGTTCGCGAAGATGGAGGAGGGGCGCATCACCTACTTCTACGCCAGCGCGCTGCTGATGTATCCCGTCGGCCACCTGTACCTCACACAGGACACGGCCTACACGCCCGACGCCGCCTACTACAAGTCGGTCCGCAAGTATGTGCGCGAGGACGCCGACCTCGTGGACATCGACGAGTACCGCGCCTTCATCGTCGAGGCGGCGCACATCCTCGACGAGGCCAACCGCCACGTCCGGCAGATTTATCCCAAGACTGTGGCCGAGATGAACTACATCGGCGAGCACTACAAGAGCGACAAGGTGCGCCAGGCCCTCATCCACCATCTTGCGCTCACCTACGTCGAGGGCAACGGCACCGACAACATCTCCGACCTCGAGAACGTCTACTACGCCTACGTCACCTCGCCCGCGCTCCTCGCCGCCTACAGGCAGGCGCGCGCCCGGTGGGACGTGGCGGCCGCGGGCCGTCCGTCGCCCGACTTCACGGGCGTGGACATCGACGGACGCCCCCACACGCTGCGCGACTTCCGGGGCAAGTTCGTCTACATCGACATGTGGGCCACGTGGTGCGCTCCCTGCCGCAAGGAGCTGCCTTTCCTCAAGCAGTTGGCCGAGCGGTTCGCAGGGCGCAACATCTGCTTCCTCGGACTTTCCATCGACGAGGACAAGGCCAAGTGGGAGGCCCGCGTGCGGGACGGCGGGCTGTGCGGCACGCAGCTGCACATCGGCTCGGGCACCCAGTTCCAGCGCGACTACAAGATTGGCGGCATCCCCCGAGGGCACTGAAAAAGTCCTTGAAGATTTCCGTTAAGTATTCTGCACATAGTCAG
>CAVGCV010000005.1:0-138478 GCA_963627995.1 bacterium
GAGCGCGGGAATTTTCTCCGCGGAGGTTTCCGCAGCCCTCCGCAGTGTTTTTACAGCAACCCTCAAAATACTGAAAAACAATGATTTACAAACACGACAAATAAGCAGAAGGGGAAAAGCCAAGAGGAATGGACGCAACACGCTGAAAGCGTTGGGAGGAAAAACCACCCGTACGGCCACCTCATAACAAGATTATTCCGTAACTTTGTATTGTTGGTTGCCTATCGCCTTGTTCACATCCAAAAAGCGAAAAGCACCGTCATCTCACCTATATTACCCTATCAACAATGTCACGATTCAGCCTTGCCCTACCCTTTTGCTTTGTCAGCCTTGCCCTGCTGGGCTGCACAAAGTCATTTGCCCAAGACACCTACACGATTCATTACGACGTAACCCCCGACACAGCGGGGCATTACCTGAACGTGGAAATGACCTATACGCCAGGCAGCGCCGCCACCCCCGATGGCATTCTGCTCAAAATGCCGGTGTGGGCGCCCGGGTACTACCTCATCATGGACTACCCCAAACACCTAACGGACTTCCACGCCGAGGACAAGCAAGGAAACGCCGTAGCATGGCGCAAAGAGGGCAAAAACGGCTGGCATGTGCTCCAGTCCGGGGGTGCGCTAAAAATAAAGTATCGGATTTTCGCCAACGCGCGAGGCGTGGCCGAATGCCGGGTGGAGAACGACATTGCATTCATTGCCCCCAACGGTGTCTTCATGTACGTGGAGAGGGGAGAGAACCATCGCGTGGATGTAACGTACCACCTGCCGCAAAACTGGCAGCACATTTCGACGGGTCTCAAAAGAAGCGGACAAGCGACCCGTGAAACGGGGAAACACACATTCACAGCGCCCAACTTCGACGTTCTGTACGACTCCCCCGTCTTGATGGGCAACCATTACGTGAAAACGTTCACGCACGAGGGGCGCACTTACGAGTTTGCGCTGGAGACCCCCGAGGGGTACGACAACACGCCGTTTGAAAACGACTTCAAGAAAATGGTGTCCGCCACAACAAGCCTCATGGGCGACGTACCCTACGAGAACTACTGCCTTATTCACTTGGGGCAAGGACAGGGCGGTCTGGAACACCTCAACTCGCAAGCCTGCTATACGGAGGGTACATGGAATTTTCCCTCTCGGGAGGACTACCTCAGGCACCTGTCGTTTACGACGCATGAATACTTCCATCTCTACAACGTGAAATGCATCCGCCCCATCGAGCTCGGGCCTTTCGACTACGACCGCGAAGTATTCACCCCCATGCTGTGGGTGAGCGAGGGATTCACCGTTTACTACGAAAGCCGCAACTTGCTCCGGGCCGGCATCGTCGACGGGGACTACGTGTTGGCTTCCCTCTCCGAATTTTTCCGGACCATCGAGGGGAACGAGGGGCATCGCCACATGAGCCTCCGCCAAAGCAGCTACGACATTTGGCTGAATTTCTTCAACCGTGCCGCCAACGGACGAGACGTGCGCATCTCTTACTATGACAAAGGCCCCATCATCGGACTTCTCTTCGACATCGACATCCGGCGCAAGACCGGCAACAGGCATTCGCTCGACGACCTCATGCGCTTATTGTACAACAGGTACTACAAGCAATTGGGCAGGGGATTCACGGAGGAAGAATTCTGGCAGTCGGCGGCAGAGGTGGCAGGACAAGAGCTGACCCTCATGCGCCGCTACGTGGACACGACAGACGACATCGACTATGAGGACATCCTGAAAGACGCAGGGCTGGCCATCGACCGCAGCACTTGGACGCTCCACAGGATGAGCAGCCCCAGCCGCCAAGCCTTGCGCATCCTGAAATCAATGGGGCTGGAGGAAGCGGCAAAGTAACAGGGAAGGGACTTGTGGACTACGCGCTGCTTCTTGCCATCTCGCCAATCCTTATCGGCTGGGCTTTGGACTTGTGCCTTGGCGACCCCACATGGCTTCCACACCCAGTCGTAGGATTCGGGAAACTCATCAGTGTTGGAGAGCAACGCCTTAACAAGGGAACGCACAAGCGGCTGAAAGGAGGTTTATGGGCCATTGTTTGCACCCTGGCCGCCTATACAGTTCCTGCTTTATTTTTGCAGCCGCCACATTTCAACCCGTGGCTCCACATTCAGGATTCCCCCTATATACCTATTATATATATAGGAGCATCCAGCATTTTATTCTTTTTCTGCTTAGCTGGGAAAACGCTGCGGCATGAAGTCCGCATGGTTTTTGAAGCGAGCAGCCACAGCGTGGAAGACGGAAGGAAGCAGCTGTCACGCATCGTGGGGCGCGACACGGGCGGACTGTCCCTACAAGAAATCAGGACTGCCGCCTTAGAGACTTTGGCGGAGAACCTTAGCGACGGAATCATTGCCCCGCTCTTTTGGTTCGCTCTGTTGGGCATTCCCGGAATGACCGCCTATAAAATGGTCAACACGCTCGACTCCATGATAGGCTATCGAACAGAACGCTACAAAGAATTCGGCTTCTTGGCGGCAAAAATCGACGATGTCGCCAATTACATCCCGGCCCGCCTCACAGCCCTGTTGATGGTTTTGGCCGGAAAAGCATTGACCGGCAGGAAAGGGCTGCTTGGTTTTGTCCTACATTTCAGTTCCCACCACGCAAGCCCCAACAGCGGCTGGCCGGAGGCTGCATTGGCGGGCATACTCAATTGCCGCTTCGGAGGAGGGCACTACTATTTCAACGAATACCTTTACAAACCATACATCGGGACAACGGTCCGCCCACTCACAACCACGGACATGGCATTTTCCCTGAAAATAGCATTCATCTGCGAAATCGCCTCTATTGCTGCCATTTTGATTCTCTGCTCTGCCGTCTGTTTCATTCTAAAATAGACAGACGTTCTTCCCCATATCAGCCGAATGCAATGGACGCGTGTCCACCGCATTCGCTTTTAACAGATTGACAAAGCATTGATTCGAAAAGTAAAAAGTTACAAATTTCAGAAACAGGGCAAAAACCATTACACAAAAACGCAGCACTGCAAAGTTTATGTTACAATATAAAAGCAGAAGAATGAATTCAACTGCAATCTGAAACCGATTCAGACACTTTTATTACATTTTGAAAAAGCAGAATAAATAAAAAGCAAATTGACACACTTATTTTGTTTATAATTTCAAAATGATAGCTAACTTTGCATCGCAAAAGCAAAATGATACGTTTACTCAATAAATACAAACATTTTTAAGAAAAGATTATGAAGGGATTTGCTAAAGTGGCTGCTTTTGCAGCAATGGCAGCCCTGCCGACCATGGCAGTGGCGCAAGAAAAAGTAGAGGCAACCGTTGGAGCCGACATCGTCAGTTCATACATTTGGCGTGGCCAAAATTTGGGAGATGCGGCCATCCAGCCTGGAGCATCCATTGCATGGCAGGGACTGAGCCTTGGCGCATGGGGCAGCTACGGATTTGCCAACAAGGACGATGCCAAGGAACTCGACCTCACGCTGTCGTACACAACGGGCGGGCTAACAGTTGGAGTAACGGACTACTTCATAACGGCCAGCGACAATCGCTACTTCATGTACGAAGCTCACCGCACGAGCCACACATTCGAAGCCAACATCGGCTATGACTTTGGCCCCGTGGCGGTGAACTGGTACACGAACTTTGCTGGACTCGACGGCGCGAACAAGAGTGGAGACCGCGCATACTCCTCCTATTTTGAATTAGCTGCTCCATTCAAGCTCGGAGGACTGGACTGGACGGCCACCGTGGGCGCAGTTCCTTACGCCACGGACTTCTACAGCGACGCCTCCAAGGGTTTTGCCGTTACAAACATCACCTTGCAGGCCACGAAGTCCGTCCGCATCACGGATTCATTCTCCCTTCCGCTCTTTGCCGCCATCACGGCCAACCCCAGCAGCGAGAAAGCCTACCTGTCCGTGGGACTCTCTTTCTGAGACAATCCCTGAACAGAGATATTCAGACACAGTTTCATCAAAAACAATAGAGTGACATGAAAAGAATCGAAGCCATCATCAGAAAGACCAAATTCGAGGAGGTGAAAGAAGCCATCATGGCAGCCGACATCGACTGGTTCGAGTACTCCGACGTGAAGGGGATAGGGCAGTCGCGCCAAGAGCGGATTTACCGAGGCGTAGTGTACAGCACCGACAACATCGAGCGCGTACGCATTGCCATTGTCCTGCGCGATGTCCTCGTCGAGCAAACCGTGAAAGTCATCATGCAGGCCGCCCATACGGGAGAGATTGGCGATGGCCGCATATTCGTCAGCCCTGTGGAAAACTGTTACAGCATCCGTACGGGCGACAGCGGCGACACCGTCTTGAGAGACAAGAAATAAACAGAGCCACACACAAACACAACACAAAAACAGAAAGAAACTATGATTGACTACTTATACGCAATGCCACTTGAGGCAGTGAAAGAAGCACCAGCGACAGGTGTAAACGGTGTCGATACCGTATGGGTTCTCCTCGGTGCCATGCTGGTGTTCTGGATGCAACCAGGATTCGCCCTTGTCGAAGCGGGATTCACTCGTGCGAAGAACACGGCGAACATCCTCATGAAAAACTTCATCGACTTCATGGTTGGCACGGTCATCTACTGGCTGTTTGGCTTCAGCATCATGTACGGCATTGGCTGCGCATTCTTCGGCTGGAACGGGTTCTTCTTTATGCCTGACGACAGCAACGTCCCGTCCGAGTGTACGTTCTTCTTCCAAACGGTGTTCTGCGCAACTGCCGCCACCATTGTTTCGGGTTCGATGGCAGAGCGCACGAAGTTCTCCATGTATGTCATTTATTCCATACTGATTTCCGCATTCATCTATCCCATCGAGGGCCACTGGTCTTGGGGCGGCGGCTGGATGAGTGAAATGGGATTCCACGATTTCGCAGGTTCTACAGTCGTCCATGCCTGCGGCGGATTCCTGGCACTGGCCGGCGCTTGGGTGCTCGGCCCGCGCATCGGGAAGTACGATAAGAGCGGCAAGAGCCACGCCATCCCCGGCCACAACCTCGTTCTCGCAGTCCTTGGCGTATTCATCCTCTGGATGGGATGGTTCGGCTTCAACCCTGGCTCGACGGTAGCAGCAGTGGGCTATGACAACGCAGTCGCAATGTCCCACGTCATCATGACGACCAACATGGCTGCTGCGACGGGTGGTATTGCCGCCTTGGTTTACACTTGGATCTTCGACGGGAAGCCTTCGCTCTCCATGCTCTGCAACGGCGTACTTGCCGGACTTGTAGGCATCACGGCTGGATGCGACACCGTATCGATTGGCGCAGCCGCCCTCATCGGTGTCATCGTCTCTGTAGCAATGTGTTTCTGCGTAAACTTCATCGACAAGAAACTCCACATTGACGACCCCGTCGGTGCAGTATCTGTACACGGTATTGGCGGCGTTCTCGGCACCATCCTCACAGGCGTGTTCTCCCCCGACCCCACCATCACGGTCGCAACACAGGCGATTGGCGCGCTTACCGTTTCCGCATGGGCCTTCGGCCTTGGATTCATCATCTTCTTCATTATGAAAAAGACCGTAGGCCTGCGCGTTCCGGCACGTATTGAGGAAGAAGGTCTCGACATCTACGAACACGGAGAAACTGCATACAACTAAAAAGTCCACCCACTGCGATCATGCCTGTGAAGACACCCGCAGTGGTTGGCACAAACAGGAAGAAAGACAATCCATTCTTTCTTCACTCGTTTGCTACGCATTTTTATGATTGTTGAAGAGGAGCGAGAGCTAACCGTGAGGTTGGCTCTCGCTTTTTCAGGCTGCGAAAAAGAGTTTTCACGAATAATGATTACCTTTGGCATGTGAATTCCACGCCAAAACAAATCTTACTCATCGCCCCATGAAAGGAATCGTACTTGCGGGTGGGAGCGGAACGCGCCTCTACCCCATCACAAAAGGTGTGAGCAAACAGCTCATCCCCATTTTCGACAAGCCGATGGTCTTCTACCCTCTCTCCGTACTCATGCTGGCGGGCATCCGCGACATTCTCGTCATCTCGACGCCCTACGACCTGCCCGGATTCAAGCGTCTTTTGGGGGACGGCAGCGACTATGGCGTGCGCTTCGAGTATGCGGAACAGCCTTCGCCCGACGGACTGGCACAGGCATTCATCATCGGCGAGCAGTTCATCGGCAACGACTCCGTATGCCTCGTGTTAGGCGACAACATTTTCCATGGACGCGGGTTCTCGTCCATGCTCCGCGAGTCTGTTCTTGCTGCAGAATCTGAAGGAAAAGCCACGGTCTTCGGCTATTGGGTGAACGACCCCGAGCGCTACGGCGTAGCGGAGTTCGACGACGACGGGAACTGCCTCAGCATTGAAGAGAAGCCGGCGAAGCCGAAAAGCAACTATGCTGTTGTCGGCCTCTACTTCTATCCCAACAAAGTCGTAGAGATAGCCAAAAGCATCAAGCCTTCGCCACGCGGCGAGTTGGAAATCACGACCGTCAATCAGCGGTTTCTCACAGAGCAACGCCTGAAAGTGCAGCAACTCGGACGCGGTTTCGCATGGCTCGACACAGGCACCCACGACTCGCTGTCCGAGGCTTCCACTTACATTGAGGTCTTAGAGAAACGGACGGGACTGAAAATTGCCTGCCTCGAAGGCATCGCCTACTACAACGGATGGATTTCCACCGACAAGCTGCGCCAGCTGGCCGAGCCCATGAAGAAGAACCAGTACGGACAATACCTGTTGCAACTCGCCGAGACACATTACTTCGGGCGCATCAAAGAGAATGTATAGCGGCCTCCCCGACGAATGCGCAGGCGCGCGCCCTACCTCAACAGGCGGGCAATGGACATCATAACATATACCGCAGCATAGTAGGCAAGCTCACTGACGACGAACGTCGCGCCACAGCAGTCGCCCGTATAGCCATGGAGACGGCGGCTCGCCATCCCAATCACGCACATGGCGGCCACGAAAGACACCGCCATCGCCACATAGAAACGGAGCTCCAACAGGAGAACCGTTGGAACAAGGCCGAACAGAATGCCCAGCGTCTGTTCGGTCTTTGTCATTTTCGCATAAACCAATTTATTCTTCGCCTCCTCTTCACTCCGCGCATAGGGCAGTGCATTGACAATATTGGAACTGGCCCATTTGGCAAAAGCGTCGCCAGACACCAGCACCGCATACGGAAACGCATAAAACGCCACGTGATTCGACGGCACGGCCGATGCCTGCACGATGCCGGCCAGCACGCCAAGGAGCAACAGGTAATAAAACACAAGTCCCAGCACGCCATACGTGCCGATGTGCGGGTCTTTCATGATGTCAAGCGTGCGCTGCCGCGTTCCGCCTCCGCCAAAGCCATCGCAAAAGTCGGCAAATCCGTCCTCATGCAGCGCGCCCGTCACCAACAGGCGCGCCAACAGAGCCAGAACGACACACACCTGCGCGGGAAAGATGAAACTTGCCCCCCAGCACACCACCATCATCATGCCGCCTGTCAGCCACCCCACCAAGGGCCACAAGGGAACGACCCGCGCGAAGTACGGTTTCGGAACATCCGCCAAACGCCAGAACGGCAGCCTTGTAAAGAATACAAACGCCGCAAGTATCCTTAAAAGACAATGTTTCATGAGCAATCGCACTTCAACGGGACGACAGAAACGCTAAAAGTATTTGGTGACGGCTGCATGTTGGAAATTATCCATCTGCGTCAGCATGTTCACGGCCGACTGCACCAGAGGATAGGCGCATATCGCGCCCGTCCCCTCGCCCAGCCGCAGGCCAAGATGCAGCAGAGGGCGCGCATCCATCGCCTCCAGCAGCATCCGGTGTCCCGTCTCGTCCCCCTGGTGGGCAAAGACCGCATAGTCCAGCACCGCCGGAAACAGGCACGAGGCGGCCAGCATGCACGCCGTCATGATAAACCCATCGACCAGCACGAGCATTCCGTATTCGGCGGCACGCAGCATCGCCCCCGTGGCCGCCACCATTTCAAAGCCCCCGAACCAGCGGAGAATCGCCATCACTTCATCTTTTGTACACGGAGCCGACGCGCGCCCCCCGCCCATTGTCCACCCTTGCGGGGCAGCCGTCGGGACGCGCACGTCCTGCCGCGTGCTTGCCCGGAAGCAGTCTATCGAGCGGCACAGCACCTCATACTTACGCCGGACACCCTCCGTGTCAAGCCCCGCACCAGCCCCCACGCACAAATCCAGAGGAATCCCGCCCAAAAGGCACATCCACACCGACGAGGGGGAAGTGTTGCCTATGCCCATCTCGCCAAAGCTCACGACGTTGCACCCCTGCGCACGACAGCCGTCCACCATCTCCACGCCTATTTCCACGGCGCGGTCGAACTCGCTTTCCGACATGGCCGGCTCGCGGCAGAAGTCAGCCGTTCCGTAAGCAATCTTTCGGTCGGCGATCAGGGCGAGCAACCGCTTGTCCTCGCGTGCCGCACCTTCCTTCATCTCCTCGGGGAAGTCGCCGTCCACACCCACGTCCACAAGCCTCAGCCCAAACCCATGCTGGCGGCAGAACATATTCACCCCGCCGCCTCCCCGGGCGAAATTCCGCATCTGCTGCCACGTCACCTCCCGAGGCGACACGCTCACCCCCTCACGCTCGATGCCGTGGTCCGCGCCAAACAGCACGTGCCAGGGATTCCGCAGCACCGGCGCATCGGTATGCTGAACAAGCCCAACCTGCAGCGCCAGTTCCTCCAGCCGTCCCAACGAGCCCTTCGGCTTGTTCAGGTTGTCAATCTTGCCTTGCACTTGTTCGGCAAGGCCGCCCTTGTCCGTGGGGCGCACACGAAAGCCGCGCATGTCACTTTATCTTTACAGGAATGCCGCACACCATCATCACCACCTCATCGGCCCGCGCGGCCACGAACTGGTTCATCCACCCCTCCACGTCGGTAAACTTCCGCTGTATCTCGTTGTCGCTCACGCCCCCCGACCCGATTTCGTTGGTCACGAAGATGAACGTCGCCTCCTGCCGGGTCAGCCGCAGGAATTCCGACTTCAACGCCTCCAGCGTCCGCTCCACGTGCTCCGCAGCCGCCTTGGCCGAGCGGTGGCTGTCGGGCTGGAGGTCGAAAAAGAAGTTCGTGGCCCACAGCGTCACGCAGTCCACCACAACGACGCGCCCCTCCACGTCGTGCCGGCTCAGCGTCTTCTCCTCCTCGATGTTCGCCCACTGCGGCCCGCGCCGGCGCTTGTGCGCCTCCACGCGCAGCCGGTACTCCTCGTCCCAGACGCGCGACGTCGCCATGTAGACGGGGGTGTCGCTAAGGCTCAGCGCCAGCCGTTCGGCGTATTCGCTCTTGCCCGAGCGCTGGCCGCCCGTCACCAGGATAATCCGTTTCATGCCTCAAAGTTAGCACTTTTATTTCTCTGTTCGCCGCAATTCACCTAACTTTGTCTCCACAAACACAGCAAACACCGCACCACCCGACATGACCATACTGCTCACCATCGCCATCTACTTCGCCATCCTGCTGCTTGTCTCGCGCCTCACTTCCAAAGAAGGAAACGAGGCGTTTTTTCGTGGCAACCGCCAGTCGCCGTGGATGCTCGTGGCCTTCGGCATGGTGGGCGCCTCCATCTCCGGCGTCACGTTCATCAGCGTGCCCGGCATGGTGGCGGGCATCGGCATGACCTACCTGCAAATGTGCATGGGCTTCTTCTTCGGCTACCTCGTCGTTGCGTTCCTGCTCCTCCCCCTCTACTACAAGCACAACCTCACCTCCATCTACAGCTACCTCGACACACGTTTCGGGACGGCCAGCCGCAAGACCGGCGCGTGGTTCTTCCTCCTTTCCAAGCTCACGGGGTCGGCGGCCAAGCTCTACCTCGTCTGCCTCATCCTCCAGCAACACGTGTTCGACGCAATGGGCGTACCCTACGCGCTGACCGTCGTGGCCACGCTCGCGCTCATCTGGCTCTACACGCGCAAGAGCGGCATCCGCACGCTCGTGTGGACCGACTCCCTCCAGACCCTCTGCCTGCTCGTGGCACTGGTGCTCATCATGGCCCGGGCAGCGTCAATGCTCCACATGGACTTCGGCCAGGCCCTTTCCGCCGTGTGGAACGACCCCCACGCGCGCATCTTTGAATTTTCCGACTGGGGCAGCAAGCAGCATTTCCTCAAGCAGTTCGTGAGCGGCGTGTTCGTCGTCATCGTGATGACCGGGCTCGACCAAGACATGATGCAGAAGAACCTCACCTGCAAGACATTGAGAGACGGGCAGAAAGACCTTTGCAGCTACGGGCTGCTCTTTCTGCCCGTCAATTTCCTGTTTCTCGCACTCGGCGTGCTGCTCCTGCTGCTCTATGCCCGGACGGGAACGCCGCTTCCCGAAAAAGGCGACTCGCTCCTGCCCGACTTCATCGCCACAGGCGCCATGGGGCAGACGACGCTCGTGCTTTTCACCATCGGCATCATCGCGTCGGCCTTCTCCAGCGCCGACTCCGCGCTGACAGCGCTGACCACCAGCTTCTGCATCGACATCCTGGAGGACACGGCCTCCGAACGGAAGCGCAAGGCGGTGCATGTCGCCATGGCGGTCGCCACGCTGCTGTCCATACTCGCCTTCAAGGCCATCGGCAGCTCCAGCGTCATCGACCTGATCTACACGCTCGTGTCCTACACCTACGGCCCGCTGCTCGGACTTTTTGCATTCGGCATCGCCACGAAGCGCGCGCCGCGCGACCGCCTTGTCCCCCTCGTCGCCATCCTCTCCCCCCTGCTCTGCTACGCCATCGACACCGCCACGTTCCGGCAGACAGGCTACAAATTCGGCTACGAGATGCTTGTGTTCAACGGCCTGCTCACCACGGCCGGACTTTGGATGATTTCCGCCAAGCCCACGCCGCGCCCATAGCCGCCGGCGGAAACTTTCGGCAAGCACGGCAAGCAAGAACACGGGATGCCCGCCGCCCTTGCAGACACTCTTTTCCCCGCCGTTAGCCAAAATTCGGAAACACTTGGCTCTCAAGTTCTTACACCGCTACAAGCTCCGCGCTAAAAATCTCCGCAGAGAAAAGTCCGGCGCTCCGCAGAGAAAACATTTTTCGTCCGCAGAGGAAAATATTTTTCTCTGCGGACGTTTTTACCGCTCCTCCGCAGTGTTTTTCCATCCGCGCGCAACACACTAACTACAAGCGTGTTACAATCCACAACACCCGTATCCGTGTCGCTTTCGGGAAACACCCCGACACCATTGCCGCCACCAGCGGGAACAGCCCTTCCTTGTTCTCATTTTGACCAACGCACGCGCGAAGCGAGGCACGGAAGAGGGCAACACGACAAAACAACGAACAGAAAGCACATTTCAGCCTTTATGTAAGGTGCAAAAAGGTCTACCTTTGCCCCGCTTTTTATTGGAATACAGCCTATTTCAAGCACATAACCCATATTCTCAATCCGCGGAAACCAGTTGCAACAAGAATAAAAAACCTACATTATGAACAAAACCATTCTCATTCCACTCCTCGCACTCTGCGCCGCCACGCTGTTCTCCTGCAAGGGCAACACCGAGCAAGCAGCCGAGGCGCAGTATGTGAAGACCGCCAAGGCGGTGCGCATCGGCGACACGGCCGAGGTGAGCTATCCGGGCAAGACCAAGCCCGCGGAGGAAGTGAACGTGGCATTCCGCGTGAGCGGCCCCATGCAGAAAGTGCTGGTGAAGGAGGGCGACTACGTGAAGAAGGGGCAGCTCATCGCCGTGATGGACCCGCGCGACTACCAGGTGCAGCTCACCGCCACGAAAGCCGAATACGAGCAGGTGAAGGCCGACGCCGAGCGCGTCATCGCCATGTACAAGGAACAAAGCACCACGGCCTCGAACTACGACAAGGCGCGCTTCGGGCTGCAACAAATCAGCGAGAAGCTCGCCAACCACCGCAACCAGCTCGCCGACACCAAGCTCCGCGCGCCCATCAGCGGCTACGTGCAGGCCAAGCTGCACGAGGCGGGGGAGACGGTGGCGGCCGGAATGCCCGTCGTCACCATGTTCAGCTCCGGCGACGTGGAGATTGAAATCCACGTGCCGGCATCCGACTACGCGCGCCGCAACGAGCTCACCAGCGGCTACTGCTCGTTCGACGTGTTCCCCAACGAGAGATTCCCGCTGCAGATATCGCGCTTCGACAAGACCGCCAACGCCAGCCAGCTCTACTCCGTCAGGCTGAAAATCAAGGGCGACTACGACAAGAGCCGCCTCACGCCGGGCATGACCACGATGGTCTACGCCACCTACGACGCGCCCAACGTGAAGGGCCTCACCCTTGTCCCCACCTCCGCCGTGCTGCACAAAGGCGGCAAGTCCGTCGTGTACGTCGTCGACCGGCAGCGGGGCATTGCCAGCGAGCGCGCCGTCGAAGTGGGCAGCATCGACCTCAGCGGGAACATCCAGATACGCAGCGGGCTGCGCCCCGGCGAGACCGTCGTGACGGCCGGCGTCCGCCATCTCAGCGACGGAGCGAAAGTCAAGGAAGTGGCCCCCACGTCGGAGGCCAACGTCGGAGGCCTCCTCTAAGGGACGCCGACGCAGGAAGCCGGCACACAGAAGGCCGACCCATCAACCGCAAACCGAAAAAACCAAGCAACACAGATGAACTTCGACATATCCACATGGGCGCTGCACAACCGCAAGCTCGTGAACTTCTTCATCCTCTGCCTCATGGCGGGAGGAATATTGAGCTACGTCGCCATGCCCAAACTTGAAGACCCCGCCATCAAGGTGAAGCAAGCCATGGTCGTCACCACTTACCCCGGCGCGTCCGCCCACGAGGTGGAGCTCGAAGTAACCGACAAGATTGAAAAGGCCATCCGGGAGATGTCGAGCGTCGACCACGTCGAGAGCCAGTCGATGGCCGACCTCAGCATCATCACCGTCGAGCTGCGCACCACCGTCGCCGACGCCGACGTGGAACAACAGTGGGACATGCTCCGCCGCAAGGTGAACAACGCCGCCTCGGACCTCCCGGGCAGCGCAAGCGCCCCCGTCGTCAAAGACGACTTCGGCGACGTGTACGGCATGTTCTACGCCCTGACGGGCGACGGCCTCTCCGACCGCGAGCTGTCGGACTACGCCGAGCTCGTCAAGCGCAACGTGGCCGAGATTGACGGCGTGTCGCGCGTGGACATCTACGGCAAGCGCGAGGAATGCATCTACATCGAGATGAAGCAGGACAAGATGGCCAACCTCGGCGTCATGCCCACCGAGGTGATACAGACACTCAACAACCAGAACAAGACCACCTACTCCGGCTACTACGACAACGGCACCCACCGGGTGCGCGTAACGGTGAACGACCGCTTCAAGCACGTGGACGACATCGCGAACATGCTCATCCAGGGACACGACGACGAGCAGCTGCGCATCAGCGACATCGCCCGCGTCTACAAAGGCTACGCCAAGCCCACGCGCAACGAGATGACACGCGACGGACAGCGCGCGCTGGGCATCTCCATCGCGGGCGTGGCCGACCAGGACATCGTCCAGACGGGCAAGAAGGTGGACGAGACCATCGCCGCCCTGCAAAAGGAGATGCCCGTCGGCGTACAATTCGAGAAAGTGTTCTACCAGCCCGAGCGCGTGTCCGCCGCGCTCAACACGTTCCTCGTGAACCTCCTCGAGTCCGTCATCATCGTGGTCGTCGTGCTCATCTTCACCATGGGCTTCAAGTCCGGACTGATGATTGGCATCAGCCTCGTCACAATCGTGTTCGGCTCGCTCCTCGTCCTGGGAGAGGCCGACGGCACGCTCCAGCGCGTGTCGCTCGCCGCCTTCATCCTCGCCATGGGGATGCTGGTCGACAACGCCATCGTGATTGCCGACGGCATACTCATCGACCTGAAACAAGGCAAGCCGCGCCACGAGGCGCTCACAGCCATCGGACGGAAAACGGCCATGCCGCTCCTCGGGGCCACGCTCATCGCGATACTGGCCTTCTGGCCCATCTACCTCAGCCCCGACACGGCCGGAGTCTACGTGCGCGACCTCTTCATCGTCATCGCCGTCTCGCTGCTCCTGTCGTGGGTGCTCGCCCTTGTCCACGTGCCGCTCATGGCCGACAAGATGCTCAAGGCGCCGAAGAACAGCAACGGCGAGAGCGTGGAGCTGTACAAAGGCGTCGCCTACACCGTGCTGGAGAAAGTCCTCGCCTTCGGCCTGCGCCACCGCAAGACGACCATCGCCAGCGCGGCCGCCCTCCTGCTTCTGAGCGCGGCCGGCTACAAGCTGCTCGACCAGGCGTTCTTCCCCGACATGGAGTACGACCAGCTCTACATGGAGTACAAGCTGCCCGAAGGCACCAACCACACGCAGGTGGAGCGCGACCTCAAGGAAATCAGCGCCTACCTGGAGGCGCGCCCCGAGGTGACGCACATCACCGCCAGCATAGGCGGGACGCCGAGCCGCTACAACCTCGTGCGCAGCATCGCGCTCCCCTCCCTCTCCTACGGCGAGCTCATCATCGACTTCACCTCGCCGCAGGCACTCGTCGACAACATCGACGACATCCAGCGCGAGCTGTCGAAGCGCTACCCCGACGCATACGTCAAGCTCAAGCGCTACAACCTCATGTTCAAGAAATACCCCATCGAGGCGTGCTTCAGCGGCCCCGACCCCGCCGTGCTGCACCAGCTCGCCGACTCGGCGATGTCCATCGTCCGCCACAGCGACAAAGTATTCCTGCCCACCACCGACTGGTCGCCGCAAGTGCCGGTGCTGACCGTCGACTACGACCAGCCGTCGGCGCGCACCACGGGGCTCAGCCGCTCCGACGTGGCGACGTCCATCCTCGCCTACGCCGGCGGCATCCCCATCGCGCGCTTCTACGACGGCATCCACGCCGAAAGCATCTACCTCAAATGCACCGACGAGGAGGGCAACGACATCGACCGCATCGACAACGTGTCCGTGTTCGGCATGCTGCCCAACGTGAACAGCCTGCTCAACCGCTCCACCGTGCAGCGGCTCATGTCGGGCAGCGTCACGCGCGACGAGGTGATAGAGAAGCTCACGCAAACCACGCCGCTCAAGCAGGTGGCCAAGGGCATCGGCGTCCAGTGGGAAGAGCCCGTCGTCATGCGCTACAACGGGCAGCGGCAGCAGCGCGTGCAGTGCTCGCCGCGCCCGGGCGTGGGCACGGAGGTGGCGCGCAAGGCGATAGCCGAGCAAATCGAGCGCATCCCCCTGCCCCCCGGCTACACGCTCTCGTGGCAGGGCGAGAAGAAAGCGTCCGACCAGTCGATGCGCTACCTCTTCAACGGATTCCCGCTCGCCATCATCCTCATGCTCACCATCCTCATCCTCCTGTTCAAGGACTACAAGAAGCCCGCCGTCATCTTCTGCTGCATCCCGCTCATCCTGGTCGGCGTCATACCGACGGTGCTGCTCACCGGGAAGCCGTTCGGATTCGTGGCCATCGTCGGCGTGCTGGGACTCATCGGGATGATGATCAAGAACGGCATCGTGCTCATGGACGAAATACACCTCGAAATCGACAGCGGCGTGCCGCCCCGCACGGCGCTCATACAAAGCTCCAAGTCGCGCCTGCGGCCAGTGATGATGGCGTCGCTCACCACCATCCTCGGCATGATACCGCTCATCGCCGACGCCATGTTCGGCTCGCTCGCCGTCACCATCATGGGCGGACTGTTCGTCGGGACGCTCATCACCCTCATCATCATCCCAGTGCTGTATGCCATGTTCTTCAAAATCAAGTAAAAACCGACGCACACCCATGAGACCCCCATTCCGAACCGCCGCCCTCCTCGCCGCGCTCGCACTCCTGCCGGCAGCCGCACGGGCGCAAGGCCGGCTGACGCTCTCCGACGCGCGCGCCAAGGCGCTGGAGACCAACAAGGACATCGCCCGCGCACGCCTCGCGCGCGAGCAGACCGCCCACGACGCACGCGCCTACAAGTCGAACTACTATCCGCGCGTCAGCCTCGTGGCCACCGACTTCTACTCCACCGCGAAAGGCGACCTCACCATTGCGGGCGGCCGCCTGCCCATCTACACGCTCAACCCCGCCACGGGAGGCTACGCGCCCGCCGTCACGCCGAACGCCGACGGCAGCTACACGCTCAGCCAGTACGCCGACTTCCCCGACCAGAAGCTCACCTACAAGGCCAAAAACACCTTCATCGGCGGCATCGCGCTGCAACAGCCGCTCTACACGGGCGGCAAAATCACCGCAGCCTACGACATGGCGCGCATCGGCGAGCAGATGGCCACGGAGAACATCCGCCTCTCCGAGAGCGAGGTGCTCGTGCGCACCGACGCCGCCTACGTACAGGCCGTGAGGGCGAAGGAGCTCGCCGCCGTCGCACGCAGCTACAAGGCGCTGCTCGACGAGCTGCTCCGGAACGTGCAGAGCGCCGTCAGCCACGGCATGAAAATACGCAACGACCTGCTGAAGGTGCAAGTCAAGCTCAACGAAGCCGAACTCTCCATCCAGCGCGCCGACAACGCCTACCGCCTCGCGCGCATGAACCTCTGCCACGTCGTCGGCCTCCCGCTCGACACGCCCGTCGAGGTCGACGCGCCCGAACCCTCGGCACAGGCCGCCCCCGCCGGAACGGCGACAGCGGCGCAGCGCCCCGAGCAGGCCATCCTGCAGCAAAAGGCCGACCTCGCCGCCCGGCAGGTGGGCCTGACGCGCAGCGACTACCTGCCCACCCTCGCGCTCGTCGCCGGCTACACCTACGCCAACGGCGGCGAGCTCGCAGGCCGCAAGCTCATCGACAACGCCTCCGCCACCGTCGGGGTCACCCTGAGCGTGCCGCTGCTGACCTTCGGCGAGCGCGGCAGCAAAGTGCGCGCGGCCAAGGCGCGCCACGAGATAGCCCGGCTGGAGCAGCAGGATCTCGACGAGCAGATGTCGCTCGAGCTCGCCCAGTGCCGCAACAACCTCGGCGAGGCGCACACCGAGGTGCAGCTCTGCGAGCGCGCCCGGGAGCAGGCGGGCGAAAACCTGCGCCTCTCGCAGCGGCAGTACGACAACGGGCTCGAGCCGCTCTCCGACCTGCTCGACGCGCAGGCCCTCTGGCAGCAGTCGTCCGCCGACCTCATCGACGCGCGCTGCCAGCTCCTCCTCGCCAACACCAAGCTGCTCAAGGCGCAGGGACTGCTGCGGTAGCCCGCGCGCCGGCCGCCGCCCATCCGCGACGCTCTCCACACCGAGCCGCACCGCAACGCCCGTTGCCGTGCGGCTCTTTTCTGCGCCCGGCGCAGGGGGAGGCCGACGACACCGCGCGCAAAAGCCGCCGCCTCCGCACCCGAAAGCCGCCGTCTCCGCACAGAGAAGTCGTCAGCGGCGCGGTGAAAACTCAAAACCACGTCGTGATTTGCACAAACGACGACGTGACTTATAAAAACTGCGACGTGATTCGTAGAAACCACGTCGCGGTTTTGACTTTTCAGTGTGGAGGCGGTGGCTTTTCGGTGCGGCGGAAACGACTTCCCAGTGCGGCGGAAACGACTTCCCAGTGCGGCAGCAACGGCTTCTGGGTGCGGCGGCAACGGCTTCCGGACGCACTCCCCGCTGCTTCTGGGCGCGGCGCGGGCGAATCCCCGGCGCGGCGGGAACGGTTTTTCCGCGCGGCGGAGGCATCCGGGACGCGCGGGCGCAGACAAGCAGAGCGGCACGTCCCGGCATGGGACGTGCCGCTCCGGCGGTAGGGTGCGCGTTCCGGTCGCCCGGCTGCGGCGGAGGGCGGCGGGCGCAGCCGCGCGGCAGCTACTCCACCACGACGTGCTCGCCGGCGCTGTGGCCCGCGTAGGCCGGTGCGTAGGCGCACTGCGCGGTGGCGATGCCGTTGGAGTAGCGGCCGGCGCGCGTGACGTACATGTCGAGGTCGATGGTCGCCGTGCCCTTGTGGAAGGTGTCGAAGAAGAAGTCGGCCGACGCGTCGTGGAGGGAGAGGTAGCACCCGCGCCCGCCCATCCACTGGTAGCCCGAGCGCTGCCGGAGCGGCTCGAAGCAGGCGGCGTGCTGCGAGCGTACCTGCACGAAGTCGAGGTCGCGGTCGGCCGTCACCACGTGGCGCATGCGCACCTTGTCGCCCACGCGCAGCGTTTCGCCGTCGGCCATCTCGCGCCAGTCCGCGCTGCCGTCGGCCGCGGTCTGCACGTAGAACTTGCGGACGACGGTGAGCGACTGCCCCGACGCCGCGAGGCGGTCGAGCCGGTCCTCGCACTGTCCGTAGAAGCAGCCCCAGCTTGTCCCGGCGCCGGTCTTCGCCACCTCGGCCGTCCGGGCGTCGAGCAGTTTGTCCGGCACCGCGGCCTTCACGTAGCCCATGCCCGCCGTGGGCTCGGGCAGTTCGAGGGGGCGGTCTCCGAGGCGCACGACGGGGCTTTCCTCGCGGCGGAACGCGACGTCGGGCGCGACCTTGAGCAGCAGGTCCACTGCTTCGAGCGTGTTGATGGCGTTGTCCCATTTCTGCGTCTGCTTCTGGCGGAGCATCCACAGCTGCATGGCGTTGAGGTAGTCGGCGGCCGTGCCGCGCCCGTCGTTCCAGACGGCGGAGTCGGCGGCCGATGCGCGGAACGCGCGCATGGCGGCGATGTGCGTCGGCAGCCGGTAGTCCATCCACGAGTAGCGCGCGCGCTCCGTGTCGAAGAAGCGTCCGTCGCCCGGGCGCGCCACGGTGTACTCGCGCAGCGAGCGCACGAACGCCGCCCCCTGCTTCTTCCGTCCGTCGGCCAGGAGCACTTCGGCCACCTTGGCGCGGCCGAACATGGTGAGGTCGGCCACGCGCCCCTGCGTGCGGTCGAGGTAGTCGTTCTTCGCCGCCTCCGTCTTCCTGTCGAACGTGTGGCGCGCCTGGTGGGCGGCGTACATCCAGCGGAACGTGCTTTCGCCGGGCAGCCACTGCGGGTGGCGTCTGGCGTGCTTTTCGTAGTAGTCCAGCTCCCGCGCGTCGAGGTAGCGGAAGGCCTTCCGCAGCATGGAGGCCACGGCGGCGTCGGGCGACTGCCCCTGCGCGCGCTGATAGTCGGCGAGGCGCGCCAGGTGCTCCGTGACGGCGAGGGTGACGTAGTAGTTGTCCTCCATGCCCTCGAACCACGTCCACGCGCCCGAGCCGCGCTGCAGGCGCTCGAGCTTCGCCACCGCCGCGCCGGTGCGCGCGTCGATGAGGCGGTCGTCGAACAGCTCGGCGAGCTGCTTGCGCTGCTCCGTCTCGTCCTGCGCGTCGAGCATCCACGGCGTTTCCTTCAGCAGTATTTCCTTCAGCTCCTCGTTCTTCTGCAACTCGCTGGTGAGCGTGCCGCCGCCGGCCTCCTCCGCGTTCCAGCGCTGGATGAGCTGCCGCAGCGACGGGACGCGCTGCGCGATGCTGCGCGCCACCGAATTGACATAGAGCGCGGCGGAGTGGCTGAGCGCGTCGTCGCGCTCGGGGTTGAGCAGCGCGTGCATGGCGAGCACGGCCGACCACGAGGGGTTGTCCGTGTACTCGAACGTCATGGCGCGCCGCGTGGCCGTTTCGGAGCGGTTGTTGAACAGCGCGGAGAGGTCGATGGTCTTGGCCGCTCCGCCCTCGATGTAGAAGGGCACCGTCTCGACGACATGCTTCCTGTCGGTCAGCACGGGGAGCCAGTTGCGCTCGCCGTCGGAAACGGCGGCGTTGCCGGCCTCCACCTCGCACACGAGCATGGGGAACTCGTCGCCCACGGCGTAGTCGAACGTGGCGGCCGTGGTCTTGCCGGCCTCCACGGCGAACGCGTGCTTCTGCGAATGGGCCACGCGGCCGGTGCGCGGGTCGATGAGGCGCATGACGGCCGTGCCGGCAAGGTGGCGGTCGGACTGGTTGACGATGCGCGCCGTGAGGCTGAGGCGGTCGCCCGTGCGCACGAAGCGCGGCATGTTGGGCTGCACCATGATGTCCTTGCGGGCGGTGGCGGTGGCGCGGAGGCTGCCGTAATCGACCGCGCGGGTGTGGGCGGTGGCGGCGAACTTCCACTCCGTCATGCTTTCGGGCAGGGTGAAGGCGATGCGCACGTTGCCCTGCGCGTCGGTGTGGAGCGCGGGCATGAAGAAGGCGGTCTCGGCAAAGTTGCTACGCAGCGGCGCGGCAGCGGCGGGCTGCTCCGTCCCGCCCTCGCCGGCGGCCGGGGCGTCCGCCGTATCCTCCTCTTCTTCGGCGGCGGCGCCACGCGCGACGCCGCGGACGCGGGCGGAAAGCTGCATGGCGGACGGCGCCGCGTCATTGAGCGCGCAGGCCTCCGTCAGGAGCAGGGCCTTTCCGAAGCGCGGCAGGGATGCCTGCGCGTAGTCGGCGTAGGGGCGCAGCGAGCTGAACGTGCGGCTGACGTCCCGTGTGTAGGACACTTTGAAGTTGGGCGAGAGGAAGAAGGAGGGGTTGTCGTCCGAAGCGTGGCAGCCGACACGCGGGACAGGACGCGAGAAGCCGACGGCGAAGGACTGGGTGAACGGCGCGAGCTGGTCGAGCGAGCCGTCGTACATGGTGGCAAGCAGTTGCGCGTCGGCGGGCTTTCCGTCTGCGCCGGCAACATGGAGCGTCCACGTCTCCTGCTGTCCCGGGGCGAGACGGTCGCGGAACGTCGCCCACGTGAGCCGCAGCTGCTTCGCGGGCTTCTCGAGCGTGAACTGCCGCCGCACGGTGTGGAGCTGTCCGTCGCGGACATAGGTGACGAACAGCTCCATGCCGCTGCCGAAGCGCGCGTCGTAGTCGTAGGCCATGCGCTCGAGGCTGCCGGCGCGCAGGCCGGCGCGGTCGTCGATCACGCACGAGTCGGAAACGAGGTACACGTAGGTGTAGGCATCGGCGCACTGCGGGGCGAACCACGCCTCGACGCCCCGGGAGGGCGAGTAGGTTGCGGAGGGCGCGTGGAGCCAGTCGTCGGACAGCGCCATCGCGCCGCCCTCGCGCGACCACAGCACGAAGTCGACCGAGTCGGCAACGGCGCGCTGGCGCGAGTCGCGCGCGGCGAGCGAAAGGCGATAGCTGCCGAGCGGCAGCGACGCAAGGCTGCCGAGGTCGAGGTGGCGCGCGGTGCTGAATGTGCCCTCTGCGACGCAGGTGGCGTAGTCGTCCGCTGCGCCGGGCGCGTAGCGGCAGAGCCGCCACGTGCCCTCCGCATCGACGGGCTGCCCGTTGGCGTTCTGCGCCAGCACCTTGACGCAGGGCTGCCCGGTGCGCTCCACGCTGGCGGGGATGTCGGTGCGCAGCCCGAAGTCCGCGTTGGCGACACGGAGCGTTTTCTCGGCGGGCTGGGTTTCGCCGGCGAGGTCGGTGATGTCGGCGTTGAGCTGGAACACCATCATGCCCTGCGCGCCGTCCCACTCGAAGCCGGGCGCCTCGTCGTCGCCAACGCGGCTGCCGTCGAGATGGACCATGACGCGGAAGCGTCCGTCGTCGCCGGTGGTGGCTGTGCCCTGTCCGCACGTTTCCCAGCCGCTGGCGTTGTGCCACCAGTCCCAGAAGCTGGCAGGGCGCGCCCTGACGCGCCACGCGACGGACGCGCCCTGCACGGGAACGCCGGAGAATGTCTTCGCAACGCCGACAAGCTCAATGCTGTCGCCCAGCGAGAATTGTCCGTCGACGGGGTCGAACTCGACGGCAAACGTGGGACGCTTGTACTCCTCGACGCGGAAGGTCACGCTGCCCGCCCCGAAGGCCAGGGAGTACGTTCCGTTGAGGCGGTCGGTGGGCAGGGTGAAGTCGGCGGCCGCCTTGCCGTAGGCGTCGGTGCGCGCCTGTTTCTTCTCGACAACCTGCCGGTTGGCGTCGCGGAGCGTGAACGTGACCTCCGTGTCGGGCGCGACGCGGGTTTCGTCGCCGAGCTGGGAGTAGAGGATGCCGGCGGCGTGGAGCGTCTGTCCGGGGCGATAGATGGCGCGGTCGGTGAAAGCGGCGTACTTCAAATCCGCTTTCTCCCGGGCCGACGGCGCGGACAAGGAGAAGTAGGAGACGCACTTGTGGCTCACGTCGCCGTCGGTCAGGTAGGCGCGGAACGCGGTGGGGGACTCGTCCACCTCCACGCGCCCCTCGGCGTCGGTGCGGTAGGTGGCGGAGTGCTTCTTCCACTGGCCATCGGCATAGTCCTCCCACTGGCCCACGACCTTGCAGCCGGCCACGGGGCGGCCCGTGACGTTGTCGACCACGCACAGCACGCGGCGGTTTCCCGGCAGGTGGAGCGCGAACACGCGCAGGGTGGTGAGGTGGACGGAAGTGGTGTCGCTGCAGTTCCGGCTGCGCACCTCGACGTGGAAATCGCCGGGAGGCAGGGTGAGCTGGAACGTGTCGCGCTGCATGTCCTCCGCCACGTCGGGACGCTGGCGGAAGTGGTCGAACGCGAGCGACTGCGTGGCCACCACCTTCTTCGTGCGCTTGTCGGTGACGCGCACCTGCGCGCCGGACAGGTTGCGGTGGCTCACCGCGACGGCAAACGGCGCGTTGGGCTGCGGCGGCCGGGGTGTGGAGAGGCTGAGCGAGGGTGCGTGCGCCCCTTCCTCGCAATGGCGGAACGCCTTTTTGAGCGGCGAGGACGGCCATTGCCGCTGCGCCATCCGCGCGATGTCGGCGCGCTGCGACTGGGATATCTCAGGGTCGGCGCGCAGGTAGGCGAGGCACGCGTCGGAGCCGGCCTCGGTGTCGGCGTTGGCGTTGTAGAGTTCCTTCAGCGTCTCGAGGTAGGCGGCGCGGGTGAGCCGCAAGCGGCGGTTCTCGAGCCGCTGCTGCGTGTCCAGGGCCGACAGGCGCGCCAACACGCAGGCGTCGCGCTTGCCCTGCTCCCGGTAGATGTCGGCAACGCGGAGCTGCATCCGCCACAAAGGCTCGGTGCCAAGCAGCCCCTGCGTGGCGATGAACCGCGCGACGAGGGAGAGGATGTCGTCGCCATAGAGGCGGCTGTCGCGCCCCTTGGCGTAGAGCGGGGCGTAGGGCTGGGCCTGGATGTCCGCCAACGGGCGCAAGTCGGCCAGCACGGCGCGCACGTGTTCGTCGCGGCGCGCCTGGAACTGCGACTTCGCCTCCTCGTCGCTCCACGTGAGGCGCGAGACGGCGAGGTCGGCGTAGACGGAGGCCAGGAGCGTGCGGAGCAACGCCTTGCGTTCTACGGCGTTTTCGGCGGCAAGCCGGGCTTCGACGTCCGCGACATCGACGGCGGCGCTGTCGGCCGACACGTCCTGCCGCAGGGCCATGAGCGTGAGCCCTGCCTTGACGAGCTGTCCGAAGTCGTCGCGCTGCTCGGCAAGAGCGTAGATGGCGCGCGTCTGCTCGACGGCCGACTGCGGCAGCCCCTTGTCGATGTTGCGCTTGACTTCCTGCCAGCGCTTGTCGTAGTCGCCGTCCGACGGCACGGGCGGCGAGGGGAACGGTTTGGAGAAATCAATCATGGTGTGTGGGGGGGATTTCATGGCGTGGGATGTGCCCGGAACTTCGCCGGCGACCGTCCGCAAGCCGAGGGGCATCAAGAACAGGATGGATGCGCACAACGGCCACTGAATGTGTTTGCGCCACATATTTTTTCAGGTTAGATAGTTGTTAATGGCGTAAAAGTACGACAAAAAAGAGGAACGCACCAACTTTTAACCTTTTTTCTCCTTGCCGGGGCGGTCGTTTGCGCTTTCCCGGACACCGGCATGCAGTGTGGGCGGCTTGTCGCCGAAACGGAGCGGGAAGCGGCGCGCGGACGCGCCTGTGGGGAATTATCGAGAGAATCATATGGCCATTCCACTCATTTTTGCGATATTTGCACCCATTAAAAGCACACGGGGGAGGGTTTTCTGCGCAACGATGCGGACAGGACGTGTCCGCCGTGCCTTTTCCCGGGGAGGGAACCACAGAAAGAAGCTAATAACATGGAAAAGGACAACAAGCTACAATACATCGTGCTGGGTGTCGACCTGCTGGTGCTGTTCATGGTCACCACTGTGTTTTTTCATTTCATGAACACATTTTTCCATGCAACGGTCGCACACATCAGCTGGTATCCCAACATCATCTATTTCATCCTGGCGTTCCTGCTCGCATTTTCCATCCTGCCGCCGGTGAGCCACGAGCGCATGGCGACGTCGGAAGACGTGACAAAGCGCAGCCTGCTCACTTCGGCGCTGTTCATCCTGTTCTACACGTTCATCGTCATCGCAATCACTCCCAGCAACCGCTTTCCGCGGACCTTCACCTACGCGTTCGCGCTCATCTTCGCCGCCATGAACCTGTGCGAGCGGCTGTTGCTGCGCAAATGGTTCATGCGCGCCCGCGCCGAGAAGCACGACTTGCGGCACGTGGTGCTGATTGGGAACGACGAGAACATGGTGTCGATTTACAAATACCTCTCGCCGTCGGTACACGGCTACACCATAGCCGGTGTGTTTTTCGACGAGGAGATGGAGGGCAGCCCCCTCAACGCGCTGCGGCGGGGAAAGCGGAGCGACGCGCTCGAATGGCTCGCCCTGCACCCGGAGGTGCACGAGGTTTACGCGCATTTCGCGGACAGCGAGCGCGAGCAGACGCACCTGCTGGCGGAGTTCTGCGACAACCACCTCATGCGCCTCTACTTCGTGCCGAACATACATGTGTTCTGCGAAAAGGCGGTGTTCCAGCAAATGGGCAGCACGATGATTATCGCGCGGAGCGAAGAGCCGCTCACCCTGCTGAGCAACCGCGCCATCAAGCGTGCGTTCGACTTGGCGATGTCGTCGCTCTTCCTCGCCACGCTTTACCCACTCATCTACATTGTCGTCGCCATCATCATCAAAAGGCAGTCGCCCGGCCCCGTCTATTTCAAGCAAGAACGGACGGGACTGGACGGCAACGTGTTCACCTGCCTGAAGTTCCGATCGATGAACGTGAACGCCGATGCCGACAAGCTGCAAGCCACGCGCGACGACCCCAGGAAATTCCCGTTCGGGAACATCATGCGGAAAACAAACATCGACGAGCTGCCGCAGCTCATCAACGTGTGGAAAGGAGACATGTCGCTCGTGGGGCCGCGGCCGCACATGCTCAAGCACACGGAGGTATACTCACACATCGTGAACCGCTACATGGTGCGCCACTTCGCCAAGCCGGGCATCACGGGGCTGGCGCAGGTTTCGGGCTTCAGGGGCGAAACAAAGCACATCGAGGACATGGAGGGCCGCGTGCGCAAGGACATCGAGTACATCGAGAACTGGACGTTTCTGCTCGACCTGAAAATCATACTCAAGACGTTCACCAACATGCTCGGCGGCGAGAAGAACGCCTATTAGCCCCAGCCACACGCAGCCATCGCGATGCGGCATGAGCCGCTGTGCGCCAAATGCTTAGCCGCCGTTTGTGAGACGAAGACTCCGCCTACGGCAAATAAATGCCTATTTACCGCGGCGTTATCCGAGTTTTTTCGCTAACTTTGCATTCAATTCAAACAAAGCGAGACAAGCAATGGGAATTCTCTCGAATATCTTCAAAAAAAAGGAAAAGACGAACGTGGGCGGCATGGAGGACTTCATGACGCTCATCCGGGTATATTTCCAAAGCGTGCTTGCAGCCAACCTGGGCATTTCGAACCTCAAGGCTCTGCCCGACATGATGACGTTCAAGCGGACGCTGCACGTGGCGACCGTGAACAACAAGCTGGGCGTTGGCGAGAAAAAAGCCTGCAAGCGGCTGCTGCAAGACCTTTACGGACTGAACGACAATTTTTTCAAGGAAATCGACAACAGCGTGAAGAGGTGCTGCAAGCGGCAGACCGACGTGGTGGGCTTCCTGACCTTGTTCCAAGGCTACACGCAGGAGCTGATGATGCTGATGGGCACCTTGATGAAGTGGAAGTTCCGCATTCCCGGCTTTCTGAAAAAAGCCATGCGGAGCGTGACGGCCAAGACCGTGAACGACGTGTTCACACGGCAGGACTGGAGCGACGAGGCGACGCGCAAGGCGGTGTTCTCGGTGCGACGCTATCAGAAGATGCTGGGCTTCAGCGAAGAATGGACGACAGACTACGTTTACAACTTCATCATACTCGCCAAGAAGGAGCCTGCGCCCTCGCAGGACGACATTGACAAAGCGGAAGCGAAAATGAAGAAGTGAACAACCTATAAAAGACTGGGACAGCGCAGCACCCGAAAGCCATGACAGCGGACGAAAGAAAACGACTGAAAGACTTTGACGCCAAGGTCAGACAGCTATTGTCGCGCTACAAGGTCATGCGGCAGGAGAACGCCGACCTCTACACCGAGCTCGAACGAAGAGACGAGGAGATAGAGCGGTTGAGAACTGAACTCGGACAAAGCCGGCGCGATTATTCCAATCTGAAATTAGCCAAGATGATTTCCATCAGCGACGACGAGATGAAGAGCGCAAAGATGAGAATCACGCGGTTAGTGCGCGAAGTGAACAAGTGCATCGGGCTGTTGAGCACTGGCACGCAGCCAGACTGAACATGCCGGATGACGACAAGGGACGCAGGATGAACATAAAGGTCACGATAGAAGGAATCGAGCTCCCCCTCACCGTCAACGCTGAGGACGAGAAGACTTACCGCGACGCGGCATCGCTCATCGCGCAACGCCTAAGGGGCTTACGCGATAGGTTTCCGAACCTTCCGAATGACAAGTACTACTATGCGATGGTGATGCTCAACACGGCCGTGGATGCCGTGAGAGCCACGAACAGTGCCAGCACCGCCCCTTACGTTGAGACGATAACGGACCTGGACGCGGAGATGGACGCGGTTTTGGCAAAGCACGCCAAGTAGCCGCCCGTTCCGTGTCGCTTCCATTTTCGCCGCCCAAAACCACGCCGGACGACTCCTGCAAGGGACTTCTCCGACGCGAGGACAGAACTTTCAGCGCACAGACTCCGAATCGTCCCTTTGTGGAACGGTCTTCGGATTTGTGCGCTTTTTGCGAATATTAATCTTTTAAACCCAACAAACTCAATGGACATTGGAATCATAATTGCCGTGGTCGTTGCCCTCATCATCGGGGGAGCAGGCGGTTTCGTGATGTTCCGCTATGTTATCAAGCAGAAGTACAAGCAGACCATCAAGGAGGCGCAGATCAAGGCCGAGAACATCAAGAACGAGAAACTACTGGAGGTGAAGGAGAAGTTCCTCAACAAGAAAACGGAACTGGAAAAAGAGGTCGCCGCAAAGAACCAAAGGCTACAGCAGGCAGAGAACAAGCTCAAACAGCGCGAGCTTTCTCTCAACCAGCGGCAGGAGGACTTGCAGCGCAAAAAAGCGGAGAACGACAACCTGAAGGAAGCGTTGGAGCGCCAGACGAAGATGCTGGACGCAAAGCGCGAGGAACTCAACAAGCTACAAGAGGAAGAACGCGGGCGACTGGAGTCCATCAGCGGGCTGTCGGCCGAGGAGGCGCGCAAGCACCTGATTGAAAGTTTGAAGGACGAGGCGAAGACGCAGGCGCAGCAATACATCAATGAGATTGTGGACGACGCGAAGATGACGGCCAACAAGGAGGCCAAGCGCATCGTGATCCAGAGCATTCAGCGCGTCGCCACGGAAACGGCCATAGAGAACTCCGTGACCGTGTTCCACATAGACTCCGATGAGGTGAAAGGCCGGGTCATCGGTCGCGAGGGACGCAACATCCGTGCGCTGGAAGCGGCGACTGGCGTGGAGATTGTCGTCGATGACACCCCCGAGGCCATTGTGATTTCGGCGTTCGACCCCGTTCGCCGTGAAATTTGCCGACTGGCCCTGCACCAGCTCGTTGCGGACGGGCGCATCCACCCTGCGCGCATCGAGGAAGTTGTGGCCAAGGTGAAGAAGCAAGTGGAAGAGGAAATCATCGAGACAGGAAAGCGCACCACCATCGACCTCGGCATACATGGGCTCCACCCCGAGCTGATTCGCATCATCGGAAAGATGAAGTACCGCTCATCCTATGGCCAGAACCTGTTGCAGCACGCACGCGAGACGGCCAACCTCTGTGCGGTGATGGCTTCGGAACTGGGCTTGAACCCCAAGAAGGCACGGCGCGCCGGACTGCTCCACGACATCGGAAAGGTGCCCGACGAGGAGCCGGAGATGCCACACGCCATCTACGGCGCAAGGCTGGCTGAGAAATACAAGGAGAAGCCCGACATCGTGAACGCGATTGGCGCGCACCACGACGAGATGGAAATGAACACGCTGCTCGCGCCCATCGTGCAGGTGTGCGACGCCATTTCGGGCGCACGCCCAGGCGCACGCCGCGAAATTGTGGAAGCTTACATCAAGCGTCTGAACGACCTGGAGCAGCTGGCGATGGCCTATCCGGGCGTAACGAAGACATACGCCATTCAGGCAGGACGTGAACTGCGCGTGATTGTCGGCGCCGACAAAATCAGCGACAAGGAGACGGAAACGCTCAGCACCGAGATTGCCAAGAAGATACAGGACGAAATGACGTATCCAGGCCAAGTGAAAATCACCGTCATTCGTGAGACGCGCGCGGTAAGTTTCGCAAAATAAGCCTTTGCGGACATCAACGAAGCCATGCAGCATCCCACACGACGCTTGCATGGCTTTTGTTTTTACCTGGACGACATTCAACGACTTTGTCGTGGAAAGATGAAAAAGATTGCTCTTCTGCTGCTCACACAATACATATACGCAGCATTTGCCCAAGAGGCGCAGAACTCTGCACTTGCCAAGCTGACGGACGGCACAACGTATGTGTCGGAAGCAAGCGCAACGTTCAGCGACGGGAACGGGTCACCGCTGTGGATGACCAGCAACAGGCATGGCCTATCATCCATAGAGCGCAATTCGGGCTACGTGCGAAGCGGTATTTTCCGCTCTGCCTCCACCGACTCGCTGCGACGGTGGCGCATCGGGTATGGCGCAGACTTCGTCGTTCCATTCAATTTTGACAGCGACTTCATCATCCAGCAGCTGTATGCAGACATCGAGCACAAGGGGCTGCGGATGACCATCGGCTCCAAAGAAAGACCAATGGAACTGAAAAACAACCGGCTCTCCTCTGGAAGTCTCACACAGAGTATCAACGCGCGCCCCATCCCCCAAGTGCGCATCGAATGCCCCGACTTTTGGACAATACCAAACACCAAGGGCTGGATTGCCGTGAAAGGCCACTTGTCCTACGGGATGTTCACCGACAGCAGATGGATAGAGGACTTCACGCACGACGCACGGCAACACGCCATTGAAACGGGCAGCGCACTCCCGCACTACTACAAAAACGCGCTCTACCACAGTAAGGCCGGCTATCTGCGCATCGGCAACGACGAGAAATGCCCCTTCAGTGTGACGGGCGGACTGGAGATGTGCGCACAGTTCGGTGGAGAAGCGTGGAATGTGGGCAAAAGGCTCGACGACACCAGCGATTTCAACGGCGACCATATAAAAGGGAAGACGGATTTCATGAGTTTCATCCACGCGTTCTTTCCCAGTGGGAACGACGCGAGCGACGGAGACTTCAAGAACGTGGAGGGGAACCACTTGGGAAGCTGGCATCTGTCGGCAACGTACAAAGCGAAAGGCTGGTCTGTGCGAGGCTATGCCGAACACTTCTTCGAGGACCACTCGCAAATGTTCTTTGAGTACTGGTGGAAAGACATGTTGTGGGGCGTCGAAGCGCAATTGCCAAAGAATCCGATTGTCACGAGCCTTGTGGTGGAATACCTTTACACAAAAGACCAGACGGGCGGGCTCTACCACGACAAGACGGATGCACTGAAAGTGCAAACCAGCGGCATCGACAACTACTACAACCACAACATCTACGGATGGCAGCATTGGGGGCAGGCCATCGGCAGTCCGCTGCTGCTCTCGCCCGTCTATAACAAGAACGGACGATTGGAGTTTTACCACAACCGCGTGTCCGCCTGTCATGTGGGCATTGAGGGCCAGCCACTGGCCTCGCTGTCGTACCGCGTGCTTTACAGCCATCTGAAATCGTGGGGGACATACTACATTCCCCTTACTGACCCGCAATCCGCCGACTTTCTCCTCGCCGAATGCACCTACAAGCCCACACGGCTCAAACACTGGGAATTTACAGCCGCCTATGGCATCAACGCAGGCGAATTATTAGGTCGCAGCGCAGGTGGGCAATTCACAATCCGAAAAAAAGGCGTCATCCGATGAAAAGATTCCCCCATACATTCGCAGCAAGAATCAAGAGCATGTACGCCGGCGTGTTGCTTACTGCCACCAGTCTTTGCACCATCTGCTCCTGCTACAAAGCAGACGACAACGGCGCGCTCGGAGGAAACTGGCAATTGACGGAGTGGAAACGCTTGTCGGACGGAGCGGTCATGGCAGACAAGAACAGCAGAATCTTCTACACGGTACAAGCGGAACTCATCAAGTTTCAGCAGATGAACAGCTCCGTCTATTACCTCGCCACATTCCACCGAACGAAAGACTCCCTCGTCATCGACCGTCTCTACCACTCCCCCATCGACACCCTCGTACCGTATTCACGGTTAGACTACCTTGGCATGGACTCCACGGGGCGCTTCAAAATCGAGCAAATGACCTCGCAGCGACTGGTCATGAAAAACGCTGTCAATTCGCTCACTTTCCGAAAGTTTTAGACTTTCCACGCCTACAACAGTGCCATAGCATCGAAGCGGCGTAAGCGGCCTTTCGGTAGAAGTAATGAGGGACATACACAAAAGCCAGCAGACAAAATGACAATGTTTTGCTTATAGACAGTTCACGATGGTACATCGTGATGGTGTCCGCTGCCATTTTCAACTTGTACGAACTGGCTGAGTTGAAACTGACACGGTATTTCCACACGACTTCTGGAAACGTGTACAAATACTGCGTTCGCCGTAAGATTCTCAGCCAAGTGGCCATGTCCTCCCCCCTACGCAGCTGAGGCATAAAGACCTTGCCTATATGCTTCGTGTCGTAGACAACTCCAGATGTGCCAACAGCATAGCCACAACACAAACGTTTGAACCCAATTTTCCGAGGAAGCCGAACAACGTGGAAAGGATTCAGACATTCATCGCAAGTCTCATAATAAGAGCAGATGAAGTGGTAGTCATTGTTCTGCATCCATTTCATTTGTCGCTCCAGCTTGTCAGGACACCACCAGTCGTCGCTGTCGCAGAACGCGATGTAGCGTCCTTTTGCCTCCTTAATGGCGACATTGCGCGCCACGCCCGCACCGGCATTCACTTCGGTACGCAAGACTTTAATGCGTGCGTCCATCGCCACGATTTTCTCCAGCAGGGGAAAAATCCGCTTATCCGTACTGCAATCGTCCACTATCAGAAGTTCCCAGTCGGTGAAAGTTTGCGCCATAATCGACTGCACCGCATCCGTTATATAATCAACAGAATTATAGCAGGGCATGATAATTGAGACGAGTACTGGTTTATGCATATTTTTCTGGAGGAATGGTCGCACATTTTATTTCATGTGCACTTCTGTTTAGAAGAAACGAACAACTTACTGAAATCTTGTGTCAAGAGGCGATTTTATGGCATCTATCCACGCACGAAAGCGTCGCGCCCTCATTTTTTCGCACAATAGTCTATGATTTCATCCGTGAATTCGCCTAAGGGGTTCTGATTCACATACATGAACGCCCAGTAGCCAAAACTTTTCACGTTGAACTCGACAAGCCTCGGATTGCCATTTGTATCTACCGTTAGGTCAAAAGCCACCAAACGCATATGCAAGATATGATCGGCAAGCGTGCATGCAAATTCCTTGACTCGTTCCCAATAAGGGATGACAAAAGCAGAAGAGCCAAAGTCCACACCGTTCCACTCCATATAGACATTCCCATATTGGTCAAATGCCTTGTCTCCCAATCGTCCTGTTTGCTGGTCAATGCCAACAATACATCCACCGGCATGAGCATTATCCACAAATTCACCGCGCTTGCCTATTCGTATGACAGAGGCTACAACATGCGGCCTCTCATCTTTAATGCTTCGGTAGACTGCCACCCTAAGCGTATTGATGCAACTTGGACAAAATTGAGCCAAAGCGGGATGTTGCGCCAACACCTCTTGTACAACGAAATCGCTACCATAAGACAGTAGAAACTCATCCGACAAGACAATGGTTTCATCCTTAACAAAATGCCAAACATCGTGCCGTTTCACAAAAAGCATTACACCAAGCCCCGAATGGGTGTCTATTGTCGGTTTAACAATGACCTGGCCATAACGACGTAAGGCTTTTGCCACAGGCTCCGTCAAAAGCCGGTAGTCCGAATCAAGCAGCTGACTACCATTGACACGACAAATCAAGGTATCTGGAAGTGCCTCTTTCGGGATGTACAGCGGGTAGGCGTTTTTATCAGCATAAAAATCCCTGTACCGCATCGGATTCAATTCGGGTTCTATTATTGTGTGGCCAATGTCTTCCGGCACTATGGTCGGGACACAACCCATATAGTGACTGAAAAAGCGGTACGACCACGGCTCCACCCGCCGACTTAGTCGGTGCCATTTCTGAAGATATTCATCTTCGCCCAGCACTTTGTCCTCCGAAAATCCCTGCTTTCTCAACAAACCATGAAATCGCTTGACGAACGAACGATAGACAAGATAATTTTTCACGAAAAGCACCAGCGATTTTATCCTATTCCTCACCCGAAGAGGTCTCAGTATTCTCATGTTCAAGTTTCAGTAAATAGTCGTTATTGGCATCTTTCATTTTATTATTGCATCGGAAAGCATGGCGCGTCGCAACACAAGACAACGTCTGGTTCGGGTGCAATGTAGAAGACAAGCGGAAACGCCTCCGGATGGGTGTTTCCCCGGTGCGCCGTAGCCATTTGTCAGAATTTGTCTTTCAGTCCGACGTGAAGCACTCCTTTCATCATACTTGCGAACGCATTCGCAACTGGCAGCTCGCCGGCGTACATCGACTTTTTCGACAAACAGAAATAGAATGTGTAGAGCAAGGAAAGGAAAAAGCCCAAAAGCCGCCGCGATGCCCACCCCTTCCAATAGAAGAAGTCGGACGTATAGCCTTTGAACCATTGGGAGTCTGAACCTTGTCGCAATGTCGCCACTTCCACCGGGACGCAGACTATCTTGAGCCCGTGCCGCAGGCAATCGAACAGGAATTTGTTCTCCTCCCCACCCCCATGTCCGGTGCCAGAGCCCATCAGCTCGTCGAATGCAATGTTTTTGGTGACGACGCTTCGCAGGCGGAAGGCGATTTGCGAACTCACCGTCCGCATTGCATCGACATAGCCGGCCCGCTTTGCATAAGACGGAAACTTCGTCGCCATGTTTTTGATTTGGAACAATAGGACATCGGCGTCGGCATGCTCGTCGAAAGCCTGCTGTACCTTTGCTGCCGTGTCGTCGCGGAACACGATGTCGTCGTCCGCAATCAGGCAGATGTCGGCCGTCGCAGTACGCAAAGCCTGATTGCGGCTTTTCGACACTCCGCGTGCGGTGGAGTCTATCCATACGACGCGCGACCCGTCACCGGCCGTCACGTCGCGGCGTCCGTTTCTGTCACACTGATTGATGACCACGGCGTTGCAGCACACATGGTTTTTCTGTAGCAGCGATTCGTCGGTCTGGCACATGCACGAAATCAGTATCTGAACTTTCGGATTCATATCAGCAGAAGTTTTTTATTCGGTTTCCGGGCCATTTGTTCTTTGATGTAGCGCTGCAAGAGCGTCAGCATGTCGTAGAGCGTGCGGTCGTTCTTGCCAAGCATGAGCCGCAGTCGCTCGCGCAGGAGCAGGCAGCGCACGTTGCGCAGGCGGTTTTCCAGCGTCTTCCGCGCGCTGTATCCTTTCCGCCTGTTGTGAGCTACCGCGACATCGACCAGAGTCTTCTCGTATTTCAGGTCGGGCGCGCGCTCTTTCGTGAGATGGATGTAGCGCAAGTGCTTGTTGTAGACCATCGCATTCTCGGCTATCGTGTGCTTGAAGCGATAGTGAATGTCTTCCTCCTCTCCGTAGAGGAACACCGACTCGTCGAACAAGCCGATGCGCTCGAACTTTGCTTTGTCGACGAAGAAGCATGCGCCCGAGAAGTGCATGTACTTCTGGAGGTAGACATCCAGTTTGTTGCAGATGCCCGACAAGAAAGTCGAGACGTAGCCGTTCATCATGTAGGAGCACGTGAACGTGTTCGTGCTCCGCTCCGTGGGGCTCAGCATCTGTTTCAAGCCATACATGCACAGGTTGGCGTTTTGATCGAACGCAGCCAGTGCCGTCGCGAACACGGGCTCCATCAGCCGCACGTCGGGATTCATGATGAGGACAACGGAAGCCGACGCTCGCCGGATGCCCACGTTGTTGCCTTGCCCGTAGCCGCCGTTCATCGTGTTCTTCACAAGAACGATGTCGTCGCCATACGTCTCCGCCAGGCGGCTGAACACCGCGTCCACGTTCTGGCTGCAGTTGTCGACGACAATCACCTCCAGCTCTTCCTTCGGAATGTCGGAATAGCGGCGGATGGAGGCGAGGCAGTCGTAGATGTCGCGTTCCGAGTTATAGGTGACAATGACAATGGACAGGCGCTTCATGGTCAGTAGACTTTGTTCTGTTGGATTTTCACGATTGCCGCAACTTTCCGGCGTATGCGCCACCGCTGGGCAATGAGGAAACACGCCATGGGCAGCTGGCGCGCCATTTTCCTCGGCAGCATGCGCTTCAGCGCACGTGTCAGCGCAATCTGCAGGCGGAACACGCACCCACGGACTGCATCATACCGGCACACGACCTGCGCCATCTGCTTACCGAACGCCTCATCCACGCCGTCGGTGAACAGATGGTTGTACAGATGGAGCACGCCGCGGTACAAGTGGCGGTCGTAACGGTGTCCGAAGTATTGCTGAACGCTCCGGTAGAATTTTTCAATGGCGTAGGCATGGCTTTGCCGATGTTCCGCCGACATGATTTTGCGCGACACCGAACCCGCGCCGGCATCGATGCGATAGCCATAGTCGGGCGCTTCACGCGCATAGCCGTATCTCAGCCCAGCAAGCAGTGCCTGAAGATTGAAATCCGCATCCTGCAACGAACGCAGTTTTTCGTCCCACGACAGATGCTTTTCACGCAGTGATTCCGTGCGATAGATATTGTTCCAAACGACAAACGGCAACTGCCTACAGCAGAATTTGGCCACGTCATCCGCGTATATCGGGAAGCCATACATGAATTGCCTCTCCGTGGCGCTGAACTCGCCGTCCTGCACCACGCCCGAGGGGAAGACGAGGAAGTCCAAATCTTTCCGCGCGGCCAGCCCCTTGACCCGGACACGCAGACAATTCTTCGTCACACAGTCGTCCGAATCGAAGAACACGACAAACTCGCCCCGCGCCATCCGCAGCCCCATGTTGCGGCACGTCTGCGCGCCCTTGGGCTGGATGTCGCGCCGGACGAGCAGGACGCGCGCGTCCTCCGAAGCATAGTCGCGCAGCAGCTGCAGGGTGTCCTCGTCCGACCCATCGTCCACCGCCAGCAGCTCCCAATCGCGGAAGTCGTTGGCGCGAATGGAGTCCACCATCACCCGAACGAGCCGGGGATGATTGAACACCGGCATGACGATGGAAAGTTTCGGCAGGTTCATTTCTCCTCGGTTTTAGGAACGAGCCATCGGGACGAGAGCTCGGGGTAATAATAGATGAGTGCCAGCAGATAGACCACGAAAAAAAGCGGATACACCTCCATCGTCATCATGAACAGCATCGTGACGAAGCCCACCACCAACAACACGGCGGTCGTGTCGCCGGCCAGCAGATGGCGGACGCGGCTATAGGCAAGCACGCAGAGGGCGACAAAGAGAACCATCAGCACGGCTCCGCCGTTGAGCAGGACGGAATAGACGAAATTGTGCGGGCCGATGGCCTGCGAGCTCATGTTCGCGATGTACCAGTCCGTATCGACATAGCCGTAGCCGATGATTGGCGATTGTGCCACCATCTTGCCGGCGGCGTCCCACAGCGAGGTGCGCCCCGTAAACGTAAGGTCCTTGTTCAGCACGTCGCGCACGATGTACACCATCAGCTCGTTGTTGTGGATGCCCTCGCCGCTGAAAACCACAAGCGTCTGAAAAAGCAGGTAGAAAATGAAGAGCATCACGAGCCCCAATATCTTCAGACGGCGCGACGGTATCAGGCAGAAAAGCGCGTAGATGGCAATGCTCGTCACAGCCGTCATGGATCCTGCGAGCAGCAGGGTCACGACCGACACGGCTACCAGCGCCACCGTATTGACAATCCACCTGCGGCTGAAGCGCACGCACAGCACGCTCGTCACGATGGCGCACAGCAGGCGAACGCCCATCTGATTGTAGTTTCCTCCAAGGAAAAAACTTTCCCCAGAATGTTTTCCCTCCAGCAGCCATGCGGGGAAAAGCACCATCAGCAGCAGATTGGCATAGACGATGGCGGACAGCGTGATGTTGCACGAGAGGAGCATCATCCGCAAGTCGTTGCGGTAATAGTCAATCAACATCAGCATCAGGAACGCCTCCATCATCGCATAGGCCGCATTCTTCAGGTCGGTTCCGTTCAGCAGTGTAAACACCAGCAGGAGAAAGTAATAGACGAACGTTAGGATGACGAACTTCGTCGTCTGCGCCCGATGGATGTAGAGGGCTGACATGAAGAGGAAACTCAGGCAACAAAGGGCAAACACTGCATACGACAGTTTTTGCAAGGCAGGAAAGACACTGAAGCTGACGGCCAAGAAGGTCATCAGCGCCGCGTTCATCAAGAATTGCAGCAATTTTAGCTTTCCCAAATCAACCAACATACCGCATCAAAAGGTCAAGAAACATTCTCCATACGGCACTTCGCACCCAGCTCCAGCAGGAAGTCCTCGGTGAAATGATCCATATAGCCGGCGGAAGCCGTGAAAGTCATCTCGCCAAAGTACAACCTGTCCTCCACTTCGTAGAAATCAACGCGCACCTGCGGAAAGCCTTCCGACAAGGCAGAAGCTGCCTCCAGCATGCGCGCCAACGTTCGCGGACGCGGCAACGCCGTCGGGCAAACCCTGAAATGCTCCGTCGGCACGATGTGTTCGTTGTGCTGCCGCCAGTCGGAGTCATAGACAGCCATTTCAACCGAGACGTCCGTTCTGTTCAAATACACAAACACGTACGCGGGAGTTCCGCCGAACGTCCATACCTTGAAGTCTATCAGCGAAGACGAGGGCACCATCTGCCGCTGCTTGTCCAACAGTTCCTCCACGATGATGCAAGGACAGATGCGGTTGTAGTGCGGCTCGGCCAGCGCATAGCCGAATTTCTTCTTCAGCAGCGCGCGGTACGTCCTTTCCACCGCGGCCATGTCAAGGGTGGACTTGTCCTCGCATACCAGCACGTCGCCGCTGCCGTTGTTCAGCTTCATCACAAATCGCGAGGGGAGAGCCGCCCAGTCAATGTCCTCCACATTCTCCCACCGTCCATAGAGCCGAACCAGCGTGTCTCCGAAGCCGCATCTCTCCACGTAGTGGCGGACATTGTACTTGTCGGAAAGAATCGACCACCACGACGTGTCGGAATAGAACTTCAGCCAATTGATTTTCTCATTGATGTCGCGCGGATGCTTCCAGTCCAGCGCTTTGCCCGCCACATGACTGTACAGCATGCCTGCCAGCCGACGGGGAGCGGCATGCGCCAGCAGCAAGCGATAAAGACAGCCCAACCTATGTCGTATGAAGCGCAGCATCCAACTTCCTCCTTTTATGCCACCGCCCTTCTCCTTGCGACAATCCGCCGCATGGCCATGCGCTCCTCTTCCCGACAGGAACAGAACCACACCACCACCAGGTTCAGGACGAACGAAACCGCAAACGTGACGGCAAAGCGGAAATCGAAAGCGGACACCCGCTCGGTCATCACATAGCACACCAATGTCAGCACGGCGAGCGACGGCAACACGCGCAGGAAGACGCGGGCCGCGAAATGGCGCACCGACAAGCCGGCCGTGGCTTTGAGGAACGGCAGGCGTGTCAGAGCCGCCAGCAGCTCGAAGCCAGCAAAGCACCACATCACACTGTCCACAGGCAAGCCCAACTTCAAACAGCCGTATGCAGCAGGCAGCATCAATATTTTAAGCGTACTAATCAGCAGAGAGTAGTTGCGGATACGCCCTATCGCCTGGTTGGCAGTCCAAAGACCGATTGTCAGCTGGTCGCACAAACTGGCGATGAGCACAAACTGGCAGAACATCACCGTATGTTCGGGCACATGCTCGTCGCCAAGCCACAAGCCGAGTATCGACCGCATCTCGAAAATCAGCGGCAGAGCCACCATTGCAAGCAGGAGCGAGGCATATTTGCTCGTGGTCTCCGCCAACTGCAGCATGCGCTGCCGGTTGTTCGTGCTCTCGGCTTTGATGATTTGCGGACTTATCGCGTTGCAAACCGACTGCGACACGAACAGCACCGTGCCCGACACCTGCATGGCGATTCCGTAGGCTGAATTGATAACCGTGCCGAAAAAGTGGTTCAGCAAGACCGACAAGCCCTGCGTGCGTCCAATCGTACACCCCATCGTGTACACAATCCAACCGCCATACCCCAGCAGCGACCGCATCATGCGTCTGTCCAAGTCGCCGCACCGAGGAACAATCCGGCACTCCTCAAAGCGCACGGCGGCATAAGCCGAGAGCGCAACCAGGTTGAACACCTGCACGCCGAACATGATCCAGGCGTACGCCACGAGCCTGTCGCCGCCGAAGAACGCCAGCATCAGCACCAGCACCAGCTTGAGCACGCCGTCGAGCACGTCCACGATCGAGATGTAGACAATGTTCTCGCGCGAGACGAACAGACTGCGGAACGGCGCCGCGAGAAACGACAGCAGGAGCATGCCGACAACGATGAAATAGACAGCGGATGCCTCGTCCAGACGCTGCGGGTCGATGTTGAGACGGGGGAAGATGAGCGGCTCGCATGCCGCCATCAGCACGGCAAGCCCTGCGCCGAGCGACAGGTGCAGCATCAGGCTGTTGACGAACACCCTGCGCACCTGGCGCAGGTCGCCCTGCCCCTGGGAATACGACAGGTGGCGCTGCGTCGTCACCTGCATGGCGTTGGTCAGGAACCCGAGCATCGCCACCACGCCGCCCACGAGCATGTAAAGCCCGTAGTCCGACTTCCCCAGCGCCTGCAGCACGATGCGCGTGGAGTAGAGCGAGATGACGGCATTGACAACCGTCCTCGCGTACTGCGCAAAGGTATTGACGACAACCCGCTTGGCTGGTTCCATCCGGCTACTCCACCTCCTTCTTGAATGGCCGCAAGTAATCGTCCTTGAAAATGTAGGCCATCGTGCCGAGCGCCGTGAGAACCATCATGCCCAGCACGAACAGCATCCGCTTCGGGCCGGCCGGCTTGGTGGGCGCTGACGCGGCCTGCAGGACGGTGAACGCCGGCGTGCGCTCCTGCACCTTTGCCTTGGCGGCCTGGAGCTGCGTGTTCATGGCCGTGTAGGTGTTGAACTTCAGCTGCAAGTCGTTCTCCAGCTCGTCGCGCCTCGAGATGTAGGCTTGCAGGATGGTGTTGCGGTGCGCGTCGCAGTACTGGCTGTACGTCTCCACGGCGCGCTCGTACTCGCGCTGCGACTCGGCCGTCAGCTGCTCGTAGTACTCGAGGTCGATGCGCGCCTTGCTCGTGCGGTAGTCGGTGATGAACTTCTGCAGCCGCGCGCGCACAGAGTCGGCCATCGTCGCACAGACGAGGGGGTCCTGGTCGTCAACGGTGATCGACACCACCAGCGTCTGCTTGTCCACGCTGCACACGATGCCCGACTTGACGCCCTCCACCAGCATCTCCTCCGCTTCGGTCATCCGGCGGGGGTCGATGCGCCCGTCGGCGCCGCCGCGTCCGGGCCGCTCGGGACGGGAGAGCAGGCTTTTCACCTTCCGCTCCACCCATTTGAACGGTATCTTGTAGAGGGTCTCCTTCTGGTGCTTCTTCATGTAGGTGGCGTAGTCCGTGCGGACGGCGCCGTCCTCGCTCTCCACCTGGATGTCGAGCAGGCTCACGACGAACTCGTTCGACTGCAGCAGCTCGGGGTAAAGGAGCGGCGAGATGGCGTCCTGCGTGGGCATCGACCCGAGGTCGAGCCCAAACGACGACGCGAGCGAGCTGATGGCGCTCATGCCGCCCGCGCTCTCGAACTCCGGCGCCAGCTTCACCGTGCTGCGGTAGTAGCGCGGGACGCACAGAATCAGCGCGGACGAGACGACGAACGCGACGCCCAGGCTCACGGCGAAGAGCTTCTTGCGCGCCGCCACGCGCCACACGATTTTCCTCAGGTCCACGACCTCCTTGTCATTCCTTTCCATCACTTCCTATTTCAGAATGTTGGCGACGGTGATAATCATCGTGGCGATGGAGGCGGCCGACGTGCCGATGCTCATGGTCTCGGCCGTGGTCATCTTGTTGCGCGCCTTCTTCGAGGGCACCACGATTTCGCAGCCCGGCTGCACCGCCTTGCGCGAGTGGTGGCTCAGCTGCTTCACCGACCCGTTCATGTAGATGGCGTACACGCGGTTCCGGCGCGCGTTGTCGCCATAGCCGCCGGCGCGCTTGATGTAGTAGCCCAGCGTCTCGCCCTTGCGGAAGTTCATCGACGTGGGGTAGTTCACGTCGCCGCTCACCTTCACCGTGTTCGAGTACTGCGGCACCACGAGGCGGTCGCCGTCGCGCAGCACGATGTCCTCCGCCCCCCCCGGCTGGCGCATGGCCGCGTCGAGGTCGATGGCGACGGCGAACGTGTTGCCCAAGTCGAGCTTCATCGTGAGCAGCGAGTCGGCGCGGTTCAGGTCGAAATCCTTGTTGGCGGTGTTCATGCTCTCCTCGTACAGGCTTATCTGCTGCGCGCGGAGCGAAGCCTCCCGCTGCAGCTTCTCCTCCGCCGTCATCATGCGCTCCAGCCGCGCCCCGTGGGCGTAGGCAAAGCGCGACAGGCCGCCCGCGTCGCGCACGAGGTCGGTCAGCTTGTACTCGCGCGAGGTCACCGTGTAGCGCCCCGTGAAGTTCACCGCCCCGTCCGCCGTCACCGTCTGCATCTCCATGTAGGTGGGGCTGCGGCGCACGACCACCTCGTCGTACGGCTGCAGGGCGAAGCCCGGCTGCCCGTCGACCACGAAGCCGTCCTTGACGGCGAACGAGAAGGTCTCGGCAATCGTGTCGGACTCCTCCGTCGCCGCGGCGTCGTGGCGGCGGCGGAACACGTCCACCTTCGCCAGCGAGGCGGCGTCCGTCAGCCCGCCCGCCTGCAGGATGAGGTCTTCGACGGTGGAGTTCTCCGCAAACTGGTAGACGCCGGGGTAGTGCACCTCACCCGACACGGTGAGCGTGCGCTCGCCCAGCATGTCGGTGCGGCTGGGCACGAACAGCACGTCGTTCTTGCGCAGGGCGATGTCGGGCGACGAGCCGTTCAGGATGCCGCCCAGGTCCACGCTCAGCACCTCGAGCGTCAGGTCGTCCTTCTGGCGGTGCATCACCGCGCGCGCCACGAAAGCGTCCTCGCGCAGCCCGTCGGCCGCGCCCACCAGCTCGCGCACGGTGCCGACGGCGCCGCCCAGCTCGAACATGCCGCCGTGGAACACCGCGCCGCGAATCTCCACCATGTTGGAGTAGCGCGGAATCACGCTGTCCACGTAGAGCGAGTCGCCGTCGTCCACGGTGAAGCCGTTCATGTCGAACTCGCCCACCGTGTGCACCGAATACTCGTTGCCGCTCTTGCGCACCACCCGCACGCTCTTCCTGTAGGCGTCGCCGGCGAAGCCGCCCGCGTAGCCCACGAGCGTGGCGAGGCTCTCGCGCTTCTTCATCTCGTAGAACATCGGGCGCTTCACCTTTCCGCGGACGCACACGAGGCAATCGTAGGTGCCGACCACCACGATGTCGTTGTCCTGCAGGCGCACGTCGCCGGCGACGTTGCCGTTCAGGATGTAGTCGTACACGTCTATCGACGCCACCTGCCGCCCGCCGCGGAACACCTTGATGTCGCGCAGCGTGCCGATGTCGCTGATGCCGCCCGCCGCGTAGAGCGCGTTGAAAGCCGACGAGAGCGAGCTGAGCGTGTAGGTGCCGGGGCGCTTCACCTCGCCCATCACCTGCACCTGCACGCTGCGGTTCTCGCCCATCGAGAGGCTCACCTGCGAGTCGGAGTAGTAGCGGCCGAGCACGCTCCTCACGCGCTCCTCGGCCTCGCGCACCGTCAGGCCCGCCAGGCGGATGGGGCCGACGCCCTCCACCACCACCACGCCGTCGGGCGAGACGACGCCGGAGAAGCTCTCCTGCGACGCGCCCCACACGTCGACCACCACGTTGTCGCCCGCGCCCAGCACGTAGTTCGCGGGCGTGGCCATGTTGGCGTTCGGCTCGAACGTGAGGCTGCCGCCGTCGAAGATGTTGCGGCCGAACACCGCGTTCTGGTCGCTGAGCAGGTTGCGGTAGTAGAGGAGCGAGTCGATGTCGAGGAAGTCGAGCCCGCCGTTGAGCTGCGCCTCGCGCTCCTCGCGCGTGTAGCCGCCCGTGCCGTCCTTGCCGCGCAGCTGGCTGCGCACCATGTAGTTGTCGCGCATCTGCCGCTGCTCGCCGTCCTGCTGGCGACGCTGCCGCAGCCGGCTGTCCGTCTGCCCGTCGGTGCGCCCCGTCAGGTCCACGGCGCCGAGCTGCTCGCGCTCCGCCGTGTACTTCCGGCGCACGCGCTGCAGCTGCTGCATCGTCACGCCGCGCTTGAGCAGGTCGGTGGCTATCTTCTGCTGCGAGGCGCCCTTCTGCTGCTGTTCCAGCGCATACTTCAGGACCTGGTCGTCCGTCATCGACTGCGACCAGGCCGCCACGGCCGAGCAGCAGAGCACGGCGGCGAGAGCCAGTTTCTTCAGTGTCATGTCAGTGTCTATGGAGGTTCGTTCGGAGAGCGGCGCGGCGCGCGTTCCTAAAACTTCTTGCCGGAGCAGACGGCCGCCAGCGTCTCGTAAATAATCTTGCAGTCCAGCGCCAGCGTGCGGCGGCGCAGGTAGTCGAGGTCCATCTCCAGCCGCGTCAGCATCTTCTCCAGCGTGTCGGTGTAGCCGTTGTAGATGGTGGCGTGCGACGTCACGCCCGGGCGGGAGCAGTAGAGCAGCGCGTAGCGCGGGTCGTGCGCCATGATCTTCGCCACGTGGAAAGGCTGCTCGGGGCGGTAGCCCACAAACGACATGTCGCCCACGAACACGTTCCACAGCTGCGGCAGCTCGTCGAGGTGGTGGCTGCGCAGGAAGCGCCCCAGCCGCGTGACGCGCGCGTCGTCCTTCTGCGCCAGCTGCGTCTCCTCCTCGGCCGACGCGGCCACCACCATCGTGCGGAACTTGTAGATGTGGAACGGGCGGCCGCCCATCCCGATGCGCTCCTGCACGAAGATGGCGGGGCCTCCGCCCGCGATTTTCTGCATGACGTAGATGGCGAGCATGACCGGCGAGAGCGCCACCAGGCCGAGCAGCGCCCCGAGGCAGTCGCCCGCGCGCTTCAGCCCGCGCTCCCAGGCGGCCATGTGGTCGATGCAGCCCTCCATCGGCACGTCGGCGGCCCTTTGGATAGAATCAAGCATTATCTGTTTTGTTCTTTTTAACTAAATTAACGGAAGGCGCGCGTGTTTAGTATGGCAGCGCAACACTTATTTCACCTTTTCCACGCCCCGCCCGCCGCAAGCCGCCGCAGGACGGGCACGCCGCAGGACGGGCACGGCGGGGAAAAACGGCACAAAGATAACACTTTTCAGGCTTCCGCGCAACAGGAAGCCGCCGCAAATCCCCGCCGCCACGTCCCGCAGCGCCTGTCGCCCCGCCCCGCGCCGCCACGGAAGCCCCTCCGCACCGGCGCCGCGGCGGCGGCGCACTGGAAAGCCCGCCGCGGCGCACCGGAAAGCCGGCCGCGGCGCACTGCCGCGAAATTTCCAAGTACTTGGACGAAAATTTCCAAGTACTTGGAAAAATATTTCCAAGTACTTGGAAATATTTTTCGAGCGCGCACCCCCAAAACTTCCAGCGCGCTCCCGCAAAACCCACGGCGCACCGCCGCGAGACTCCCGGCGCGGCATGCGCGAAAAGCGCGCGCGGAAAGGAAGGAGGCGCGGGGCGGAGGAGCAGAAGGCGCGGGAGAGGGAAAGCGAGGAGGCGCGACACTGACAGAATGGCGCGGAAGCAAGCCTTTTTGTCAGCATCCGCGAAAATGGAACACGATTTGCAGCGGAAAGGGCGAGACACAGCGGCCTCCACGCCGCCGCGCGGGGCATCCGCCCCGATGCCGTGGCGCGCCGGCCGCAGCCAAAGAAAGGAGGAACAGACAATGAATTTCAACAACTTTACCATCAAGGCGCAGGAGGCCGTGCAGGAAGCCGTGGGCCTCGTGCAGCAGAACGGACAGCAGGCGGTGGAGCCCGCCCACCTGATGGCGGGCGTGCTGAAGGTGGGCGAGAACGTCACCAACTTCATTTTCCAGAAGCTGGGCGTCAACGCGCAGAACTTCCAGCGCGCCGTGGCCGGCGAGGCGGCGGCAGGGCCGAAGGTGAGCGGCGGCGAGCCGTATCTGAGCCGCACCGCCAACGAGGTGCTGCAGCGCGCCGCGGCCCTGTCGAAGGAGCTGGGCGACGAGTACGTGTCGCTCGAGCCCATCGTGCTGGCGCTGCTGCTGGTGGACAGCAGCGTGTCGAAAATGATGAAGGACGCCGGCTTCTCCGAAAAGGAGCTGCGCCTGGCCATCGGCGAGCTGCGGAACGGCGGGCGCGTGACGAGCCCGTCGAGCGAGGACACTTACCAGGCGCTGTCGAAGTACGCCACGGATCTCATCGAGCAGGCGCGCAGCGGAAAGCTCGACCCGGTGATAGGGCGCGACGAGGAAATCCGCCGCGTGCTGCAGATCCTGAGCCGCCGCACGAAGAACAACCCCGTGCTCATCGGCGAGCCGGGCGTGGGCAAGACCGCCATCGTGGAGGGGCTCGCGCACCGCATCCTGCGCGGCGACGTGCCCGAGAACCTGAAGCAGAAGCAGCTCTACTCCCTGGACATGGGCGCGCTGATTGCCGGCGCCAAGTACAAGGGAGAGTTCGAGGAGCGGCTGAAGAGCGTGGTGAACGAGGTGACGAAGAGCGACGGCGGCATCATTCTCTTCATCGACGAAATCCACACGCTCGTGGGCGCGGGAAAGGGCGAGGGCGCCATGGACGCGGCCAACATCCTGAAGCCCGCGCTCGCGCGCGGAGAGCTGCGGAGCATCGGCGCCACCACGCTCGACGAGTATCAGAAGTACTTCGAGAAGGACAAGGCGCTGGAGCGGCGGTTCCAGACCGTCATGGTGGACGAGCCGGACGTGGTCGACTCCATCTCCATCCTGCGCGGGCTGAAGGAGCGGTACGAGAACCACCACAAGGTGAGGATTATGGACGAGGCCATCATCGCGGCCGTGGAGCTGTCGGACCGCTACATCACGGAGCGGTTCCTGCCCGACAAGGCCATCGACCTCATGGACGAGGCGGCGGCCAAGCTCCGCATGGAGCGCGACTCGGTGCCAGAGGAGCTGGACGGCATCACGCGCCAGCTGAAGCAGCTCGAGATTGAGCGCGAGGCCATCAGGCGCGACGTGGGCGCGGCCGCCGCGAGCGGGACGGCCTCGGCGGGGGGCGCGGGCGAGCGGCTGGCCGCAGTGGAAAAGAAAATCGCCGACCTGCGCGAGGAGGAGACGGCCTACAAGGCGAAGTGGCAGGCCGAGCGCGCGCTGGTGAACCGCATCCAGCAGAACAAGCAGCAGATGGAGCAGCTGAAGTTCGAGGCCGAGCGCGCCGAGCGCGAGGGCGACTACGGGAAGGTGGCGGAAATCCGCTACGGCAAGCTGCAGGCCTTGGAGCAGGAAATCCGCGACACGCAGGCCGAGCTGGCGGAGACGCAGGGCGGCAGCGCCATGATCAAGGAGGAGGTGACGGCCGACGACATCGCCGAGGTGGTGAGCCGGTGGACGGGCATCCCCGTGAGCAAGATGCAGCAGAGCGAGCGTGAGAAGCTGCTCAGCCTGGAGGCCGAGCTGCACAAGCGCGTGGTGGGCCAGGACGACGCGATCCGCGCCGTGGCCGACGCGGTGCGCCGCAGCCGGGCGGGGCTCCAAGACCCCCGCCGCCCCATCGGCTCCTTCATCTTCCTCGGCACCACGGGCGTCGGCAAGACGGAGCTGGCGAAGGCGCTGGCCGACTACCTGTTCGACGACGAGTCGCTGATGACGCGCATCGACATGAGCGAGTACCAGGAGAAGCACAGCGTGAGCCGCCTCATCGGCGCGCCTCCGGGCTACGTGGGCTACGACGAGGGCGGACAGCTGACCGAGGCCGTGCGGCGCAAGCCCTACTCGGTGGTGCTGTTCGACGAGATTGAGAAGGCGCACCCCGACGTGTTCAACACGCTGCTGCAGGTGCTCGACGACGGGCGGCTGACCGACAACAAGGGGCGCACGGTGAACTTCAAGAACACCATCATCATCATGACGTCGAACCTCGGCAGCCACCTCATCCAAGAGAAGTTCGACCACGCGGGCGGCGACTACCAGCGCGCCGCCGAAGAGGCGAAGGCCGAGGTGCTCGCCATGCTGAAGCAGACGATTCGCCCGGAGTTCCTGAACCGCATAGACGAAATCATCATGTTCGCCCCGCTGGACGAGAAGGAAATCCGCCAGATTGTGGGCCTGCAGGTGGGCGGCGTGGCGCGGATGCTCAAGGAGAACGGCATCACGCTCGCACTGAGCGACGCGGCCATCGACTTCCTGGCGAAAGCGGGATTCGACCCGGAGTTCGGCGCGCGCCCGGTGAAGCGCGCCATCCAGCGCTACCTGCTCAACGACCTGTCGAAGCGCATCCTCGCGGGCGACGTGGACCGCTCGAAGAGCATCAGCGTGGACGTGGCGGGCGAGGGGCTGGCGTTCCGCAACTGAGCAGCCCGCACCGTGTGTTCCGGGAGGGGAGTCCGCGCCAGCGCGGGCTTCCCTCCCCATTTTAATAAAAGGACGTTTCCTTTGCGCGAGCGCGGAATGTTTCGTAACTTTGCACAACCGACATTGCAAAACACCGCACTTTATGGCCAACAAGTTCACCAAGGGCAGAAACAGGAAAGACACCGCCGCCGCGGACACCGCGCACACGGCGTCCGCGGTCGGAAAGGCGGCGGAGCACACGCAGGACACCGGCAGGAGGGGCGGCGCGCGCCGCCGCTGGACGGCCGTGGGCGTGGAGGCGGGGGTGTTCCTCGCCTTCGCCGCGTTCGCCCTGTGGGTGCTGGTGGGCCGCAACGCCGACTACCTCTACGCCGTGCAGGAGCGCTCGCTGTGGATTGGCGCGCCGCAGTTCCTGGCCGACAAGCTCATGGCCGTGGGCGGGCTGGCGCAGTGGGCGGGCTGCTACCTCACCCAATTCTTCTACCATCCGCGATGGGGAAGCCTGCTGCTCGTGGCGCTGTGGGCGGCCATCTACGCGGCCACGCTCCGCGCGCTGCGCATCGACTGGCGGTGGTGCGCGCTGGCATTGGTGCCGGTGGGCGCGCTGCTGGCCTCGGAGGTGTGCATCGGCTACTGGCTCTACTACCTGAAGATGCCGGGCTACTGGTTCACGCAGTCGGTGAGCGTGCTGACGGCGGTGCTGGGCGTGTGGGCCTTCCGCGTGTCGCGGGGGGCGGTGCGCCCCGTCTGGGCCGCGGTGTGGACGCTGGCGTTCTACCCCCTGATGGGCGCGTGGGCGCTGGTGGGCACGCTGCTGATGGCGGTGCTGGGCGCGGGCGGGCGCGGTGACGCCTCGCGCGCGCACACCCTGATTGACGTTATCACGCCGGTAGCGGCCATCGCCGCCGTGCCGGTGCTGTATTACCAGTTCTACGGGCGCAACCGCATAGAGGACGGCTGGGTGCTGAACATCCCGGTGTTCGAGTCGGACACGGTCGTGTCGCCAATGCTCACGCTGCCGTTCGTGGTGGTGATTGCCGCGCTGCTGCTGCTCGCCGCGGGCGACGCGCTGCGGACACGGGCGCGCCTCGGGGCGTTTCCCGAGGCGGGGAAATGGCGGGCGCTGTGCGTGGCGGCCCAGGCGGCCGTGGTCGCCGCCATCGCGCACTTCACGCTCGCGGCCGACTTCGACAACGCCAACTACCACGCCGAGCTGCGCCTATACCGGGCCATCGACGAATGCCGCTGGAGCGACGCGCTGGACGAGCTGAGGGGCGTGCGCGGCCCGGTGACGCGGCAGATGGTGCTGGCCAAGAACATCGCCCTGATGAACACGGGCGACATCGGCGACCAGATGTTCCGCTACGAGAACAGCGGCGAGCCTCCCTGCGTGTTCGACTCGCTGCACGTGCACCTCGTGCAGACCTCGGGGCCGCAAATCTACTACAACTACGGCCGCACGAACTTCGCCACGCGCTGGGCCATCGAGAACGGCGTGGAGTACGGGTTCAGCGTCGATGCGCTGAAGGTGCTGGCGCGGTGCGCGATGATGGCCAACGAGCCGGAGGCCGCGCGGAAGTACCTGACGCTGCTCCACGCCACCACGTTCCACAAGGAATGGGCGAACGAACGCCTCGCCATGCTCCGCGACAAGCGGCTCTACTACGACAGCGAGGAATACGCCTGCGTGCAGCCGCTCCGCGACTTCAACAACACGCTGGACCTCGACGAGGGCCTGCTGGAGATGTACCTCATCGGCTACTTCAGCAACACGCGCGCGCCGTCGCCGAAGCTGCAGGAGCAGACGCTGGTGTACGCGATGGTGTCCAAGGACATCGCGCTCTTTTGGCCGCGCTTCTACCAGTATGCCACGATGCACCCGGAGAGCGAGATGCCCATCCACTACCAGGAGGCGGCGTACCTCTACGGCCACCTGGAGGACAAGGTGGACATCTCGCAGATGCCCTTCGACAAGGAGCGCGTGGTGGAGCGCTACAAGCAGTTCCAGGCCACCACGCAGCAGCTGATGCGCAACGGCATGGGCAGCGAGCAGGTGGGCGCGGCCACGAAGTCGCAATTCGGCGACACCTTCTGGTGGTTCTACTTCTTCTGCCGCGACATCAACACCTACTAAAAGCACACACGCCATGAACGCCCCACGAAAGACCCGCATGAAAGCCGCATACATCCTCGGCTGCGCGGCCGCGCTCCTCGCGCTGGCCGCCTGCACGCGCCACCCCTCCCTGCCGAAGGACTTCGAGCAGGAGGACCGCGCCGCCAGCATCTTCCCCGACTACACGGACGTGACCGTCCCCGCCAACATCGCGCCGCTCAACTTCGGCGTGCTGGAGGGCACGGGGGAGTGCGTGGCCAGCATCACCGCCCCCGACGGCACCTCGCTCACCTACGGCGAGGGCAACAAGGTGCAGATTCCCGAGGGCGAGTGGGCGGAACTCATCCGCGCCGCGCGCGGACGCAGCCTCGCGGTGAGGGTGTTCGCCAAGAAGGGCGGCGCATGGACGGCGTTCCGACCGTTCGCCATCCACGTGGCCGAAGAGCCCATCGACCCCTACATCTCCTACCGCGTGATTTCGCCCTCCTACGTCGCCTACGAAATGCTGAGCATCAACCAGCGCGACCTCACCTCGTTCGGGGAGAAGGAAATCTACAACAACATGATTGTCAGCTCGGAGGACAACGGGCAGTGCATCAACTGCCACTCGTACCAGAACTACAGAACGGCGAACATGCAGTTCCACATGCGCCAGGGCCATGGCGGTACGATGATTGTGCGCGACGGACGCCCCTACAAGGTGGACTTGAAGACGGACTCCACGCTCAGCGCGGGCGTTTACCCGGCATGGCACCCCACGCTGCCCCTCATCGCCTACTCGGCCAACACCACCGGGCAGACGTTCCACACGAAGGACAAGGCCAAGATTGAGGTGCAGGACATGGAGAGCGAGCTCATCCTCTACGACGTGGAGCGCAACGAGGTGAGCGTCGTGGAGAACGACAGCGCGGAGTTCGAGGTGTTCCCATGGTGGTCGCCCGACGGCAAGAGCCTGTACTACTGCTCGGCGCACTTCGAGGTGTCGGACACGTCGGTGCGCTCGGCGCAGGTCATCGAACGCTACAGGGACTTCAAGTACAACATCTACCGGCGCGCGTTCGACGCACGCACAAAGACGTTCGGGGCGCGCGAGCTCGTCTATGACGCGGCCGCCGCCGGGAAGAGCGCCACACTGCCGCGCATCAGCCCGGACGACCGCTACCTGCTCTTCGGACAGGGCGAGTTCGGCGTGTTCCATGTGTGGCATCCCGATGCCGACCTCTACCTCACCGACCTCCGCACCCGCCAGACGCGCAAGCTGGAGAACGTGAACAGCAGCGCGGCGGAGAGCTACCACTCGTGGTCGAGCAACGGACGCTGGATAGCGTTCATCTCGCGCCGCGACGACGGCAACTTCAGCCGCCTCTACTTCGCCTACTTCGACAAGCAGGGACGCGCCCACAAGCCTTTCGAGCTGCCGCAGAAAGACCCCGACTTCTACACCTACTACCTCCGTTCGTACAACGTGCCGGAGTTCATGAAAGAACCCGTGAGCGTCACGCCCCAAGCCTTTGCCAGCACGGCGAAGACCAAGGCCGTGAAGGCCAAGTTCGTGTCGCGTTAGGCGCGCGGAAAGCGCGCGTCCCCACTGCCGGCGGCGCGACAAACGCCGGCATCCCCCTCCCCAAGGAACCAAAGACCAATCATTAAAAATATGAAGAAAGCATTCGTTCTCGCGGTGTTCTGCCTCTGCGCCGCATCCACCTTCGCACAGGGGACGGTGGACGATTACAGGCGGGCCTACGCCGTCGGGGCAAAGTACCAGGGCAAGATGCTCAACGCCAGCGTGCGCGCGCAGGCCATCGACGGCACGCACCAGTTCTGGTACACCGTGCAAACGGCCGACGGAACAGCATACAAGCTCGTCGATGCCGACGCCAACACCTGCGCGCCGCTGTTCGACAAGGCGAAGCTCGCGCAGCAGCTCGCCGAGAAGACGGGCAAGGAGGTGGCTGCCGGCAGCCTCGGCATCGGCAACGCGCGCGTGGAGCGCGACGAGCAGAGCGGCCACAACACGATGCGATTCGAGTACGACCGCAAGCGGTGGACTTACGACCTCAGCAGCGAGACACTTGCCGGCGGCGAGGAAGCCCGGCGCGGATGGGGCGGCGCAAGCCGCCACTGGATGGAAGTGCCCGACGAAAAGGACGGGGTTTCGCCCAGCCCCGCCGGCGACATCGAGCTGTACCACAAGGACAACAACCTGTGGGTTCGCACGAAAGGCGGCGGGCAGCCAGGCCGACAGCTCACCACCAACGGCGACAGCGCCTACTACTACTCCAGCTACGGACGCTTCTCGCCCGACGGGAAGTACTACGCCACCGTGCGCATCAAGCCCGCGCCGAAGCGCTACGTCTACTACGTGGAGTCGTCGCCCAAGAACCAGCTCCAGCCCGTGCTCCACAAGCAGGAGTACGCCAAGCCGGGCGACTCGCTCAACTACCGCGTGCCCGTCGTCGTGGAAGTGGCCACGGGGCGCGTGGTGGAGCCCAGCACCGACCTGTTCAAGGAACAGTACTACGTGAGCGCGCCCGAATGGGACAAGAGCGGCAAGAACGTCACCTTTGAGTTCAACGAGCGCGGGCACCACAACTTCCGCGTGCTCGAGCTCTCGGCCGAGACAGGGCGCGTGCGTCCCCTCATCGAGGAGCACAACGACAAGTACATCAACTACTCGCGGCAATACCGCTACGACTTCGACAACGGCAAGTACATACTCTGGACGAGCGAGCGCGACGGCTACAACAACATCTACCTCTACGACCGCAAGAGCGGAAAGCTGGTGCGCCAAGTCACGAAAGGCGGCTACTACGTGCGCGGCATCCAGCGCGTGGACGAGGAGAACGGCGTCATCTACTTCTCCGCCAACGGACGCAGCGGGCTGCGCGAGAGCGACCGCCGCGGCAAGAACGCGGCGTTCGCCGGCACCAACGCCACCGAGGAAGACCCCTATCTGATTCACTACTACAAAATCAACATCAACGGGAAGGGGCTCACCTGCCTCACGCCCGAAGAGGGAAACCACTCGGCCACCTACACCGACGACATGAAGTACCTCATCGACACCTACTCCACCGTGCTCAATCCGCCCGTGAGCGTGCTGCGCTCCGCCAAGGACGGCGCCATCGTCCGCACGCTTGAGACCGCCGACATCGCGCTCCTGCAGGAGAGCGGCTGGAAAGCCCCCGAGGTGTTCGTGGCGAAGGGGCGCGACGGCAAGACGGACATGTGGGGCCTCATCCAGCGCCCGTCGAACTTCGACCCGCAGAGGAAATACCCCGTCATCGAATACATCTACTCCGGGCCGGGCGACCAGTACGTCCCCAAGTCGTTCTCGCCCGCGCTCTGGAACCTGGCCGACTTGGCCGAGCTGGGCTTCATCGTGGTGCAGCTCGACGCGATGACCACGTCGTTCCGCTCCCGCGCCTTCGAGGAAGTGTGCTACAAGAACCTCAAGGACGGCGGCTTCCCCGACCGCATCGCATGGATCAAGGCCGCCGCCGCGCAGTACCCCTACATGGACGCCGACAACGTGGGCATCTACGGATGCTCCGCCGGCGGGCAGGAGGCGCTGGGCGCGGTGCTCTTCCACGGCGACTTCTACAAGGCGGCCTACGCCGCGTGCGGCTGCCACGACAACCGCATGGACAAAATCTGGTGGAACGAGCAGTGGATGAGCTACCCCATCGACAGCACCTATGCCGCCAGCTCCAACGTGGAGAACGCCCACAGGCTCGAGCGTCCGCTCATGCTCGTGGTGGGCGAGATGGACGACAACGTGGACCCCGCCTCGAGCATGCAGGTGGCAAACGCCCTGCAGAAGGCCGGCAAGGACTTCGAGCTCGTCGTCATACCGGGGGCGCGCCACACCATGGGCGAGGCCTACGGGCAGCACAAGCGCTACGACTTCTTCGTGCGCAACCTCCTGCACGTCAATCCCCCGAAGTGGAGCGAGCTGGAGCAGCAATAGGAACGAACAACGAACGAATGGCACATTCAACCAAAGAACTCGGAACCGAAAAGATAGGCAAGCTGCTGATGCAGTATGCCATACCCGCCGTCGTGGCCATGACCGCGTCGTCGCTCTACAACATGGTGGACCGCATCTTCATCGGCCACATCACCACCGGCGGCACGGGCGCGCTGGCGCTCTCCGGGCTGGCCGTCACATTCCCCATCATGAACCTCTCCGCCGCGTTCGGCGCCATGGTGGGAGTGGGCGGCTCCACGCTCATCTCCGTGAAGCTCGGGCAGCGCGACAACGGCACGGCGCAGCGCGTGCTGGGCAACGTCGTCGTGCTGAACATCATCATGGGACTCGCCCTCATGGCCATCGGCCTGGCGTTCATCGACCCGCTGCTCTACTTCTTCGGAGCAAGCGAGCAGTCCGTCAGCTACGCCCGCGACTACATGGTGGTCATCCTCCTCGGCAACACCGTCACCCACCTCTACCTGGGCCTCAACGCCGTGCTGCGCGCGACGGGCCACCCCACGGTGGCGATGTACGCGACAATCGCCACCGTGGTGGTGAACGCCGCGCTCGACCCCGTCTTCATCTTCACGCTCGGCATGGGCATACGCGGCGCCGCCGTGGCCACCGTCCTGGCGCAGGCCATCGCGCTGGCCTACGTGTGGTGGAGCCTGAGCCGCCCCAACGACACGATATGCCTGCGCCGCGGCATCTACGCCCTGCGCCGGCGCATCGTGAAGAACATCCTCGGCATCGGCCTGTCGCCGTTCTGCATGCAGCTCTGCGCCTGCCTCGTCGTCATCCTCATCAACAAGGGACTCCAGAAGCACGGAGGCGACCCCGCCATCGCGGCCTACGGCATCATCAACAGCATCACCTTCTTCTTCGTGATGGTGACGCTGGGCATCACCCAGGGCATGCAGCCCATCGCCGGCTACAACTACGGCGCGCAGAAGATGGAGCGCGTGGGGCAGGTGCTGCGCTACAGCATACTCTACGCCACCATCGTCATGACGGCCTCGTTCGCCGTCTGCGAGTTTGTGCCGGAACTGCCCACGAAACTCTTCACCGACGACGCGGAAGTCACCGCCTACACCGTCGCAGGAATGCGCATCATCGTGCTGCTCAGCCCCCTCGTCGGCTTCCAAATCGTAGTCGGCAACTTCTTCCAAAGCATCGGCATGGCAAAAAAGAGCATCATCCTCTCCGTGAGCCGCCAGCTCGTGTTCCTCGTCCCCTTCCTGCTCGTGTTCCCCGAAATATGGGGAACGGACGGCGTGTGGGCCAGCATCACGGCGGCCGACGGCGTCTCCATCGTCACCGCCTCCGCCATGCTATGGCACTTCCACCGCAGCGGAGGGCTGAAAACGGCGAAGCTCGACTTCTGACCGGCGCACGCCCCACCCCACCGATTACACCCAACCCTCTTAACCCCCACCAACATGGAAGAGAACAAGAACAACACACCCTCCGCAGCCGGCGGCAACGCCAGCGCCGCCACGCCCTTCGTCGTCTCCATCGGCCGCGAAGTCGGCAGCGGCGGCAAAACCATCGGCGAAATCATGGCGCGCCAGCTCGGCGTGCCGGTCTACGACCGCCGGCTCATACTCATGGCCGCGCAGGAAAGCGGATTCGACCCCAAGGTGTTCAAGAAAGTGGACGAAGTGCCCAACCACGACTTCATGTCGAACGTCATGCGCGGCATCACCTCGCCCTTCGCGTCGCTCAGCAGCCTGTACAGCAACTCGCTCTCGCAGGAATCACTCTTCAAGGTACAGGCCGACATCATCCGCGAGAAAGCGGACACGGAGAGCTGCATCATCGTGGGCCGCTGCTCCGACTACATCCTGCGCAACCACCCGCGGCACGTCAGCGTATTCGTGCGCGCCAACTACGGCGACCGCATCAACCTGCTCACACAGCGCCACCACTTCGGCGAGGCCGAGGCCAAGGAACTGATTGAGCACACCGACGCCATACGCTCCGACTACCACAACTTCTACAGCGAGACCAACTGGGGGGACAGCCGCGCCTACGACATCTGCGTCAATTCCTCCATCCTCGGCATAGAGCGCACGGCCGACCTCCTGCTCCACTTCGTGCGGGGCGCGCTCGACATCCAGTAGCCCGGCACGCCGCCAGGCGGCAAGCTGCGGGCACAGCAACCGCGCGGCGCACGGGGTGTGGATTCCCCGTGCGCCGCGCTTCCTTCGCAACCGCAGCCATCCACGCATCCCTCCACGCCGGAAGTTAAAAGTGGACACGCCCAAAACCCGCAGACTGCGCACCGGTGATTCTGGCCTGGCACGCCAAAAGTCCAAAGTGAACACGCCAGAAGAATCAGGCCGACGCACCAGCGTCCGCGGACCGGCGCACAGAAAAGCCCGCCGCAGTGCGAAGCCGCTCCACCGCAGGCGCAGTGCTTTGATATTTCCAAGTACTTGGAAATATTTTTTCAAGTACTTGGAAATTTTCGTCCAAGTACTTGGAAATTCCGCCACGCCGCACCCGCGCCAAACTTACGGCGCGCCGGCAAGAAGTTTCCAGCACACACGGGCAAGAGCAGCGGCGCGGAGGGATAAAACTGTCAAGCAGCCTGGGACACCATTCCTCCGCATGGCGCGCGGCGACGCGCCGCCCGCGCCACGGACAGGCACAGGGACTTATACAACGGAAATCCCCATCCATCCGGTTTAGGGACAGTGGGGATTTTTTTAGTTCAATCTATTCGGGGGTGTGTTGTATTTCCTCGTTCCCGTGCTTTCAGAATCTTCCGCCACGCCGCCACTTACACCGACGGCCTGCGCTCCATGTCGACAAACGCATAGCGATGGGCGTTCCGCTCGTCGGGGGCATGTTCCTCGCGGCTGGTCTCCGTCCATTCCGCGGCATCGTATTCGGGGAAGAACGCGTCGGCATGGAGGGGCGTGTCGTCGATGCACGTGAGGAAAAGGCGGTCGGCAACAGCGAGTGCCTGTCGATAGACCGACGCGCCGCCGATGATGTACACGTCGCGCGACCGCGCGTCGCCCTCCGCCTCGCGCCGTCGGCAGTCGGCCAGTGCCTCCTCCAGGGTGCGGAAGAGTTCGGCGTTGGGAAAGTCCGTGACACCAGCCGTGCGCGAGAGCACGATGTTGCGCCTGTCGGGCAACGCCCCTTTTGGCAACGACTCGAAAGTGTGCCGCCCCATGATGACGGTATTGCCCGTAGTGAGCGACTTGAACCGCTTTAAGTCGGAGGGAATCCAATAGAGGAGCTTGTTGTCGAGGCCAATGGCGCGGTTGCGCGCGACGGCCGCAATGATGTTGATTCGCATGATGGGCAAAATAAATACAGGGAGCTGACGGCTTCGACTTACACGGACACCGCGCCCTTGATGTGTTCCCACGGGTCGTAGTTTTCCAGCGTGAAGTCGTCGTAATCGAACGCGAAGATGTCGGCCACGGCGGGGTTGATGCGCATCGTCGGCAGCGCGCGCGGCGTGCGTGTAAGCTGCAGGCGCACCTGCTCGAGATGGTTGAGATAGATGTGCGTGTCGCCCGTGGTGTGGACAAACTCGCCCGGTCGCAGCCCCGTTACTTGCGCCATCATCATCGTGAGCAGCGCATAGCTGGCGATGTTGAACGGCACGCCGAGGAACGTATCCGCACTCCGCTGGTAGAGCTGGCAGCTTAATCGGCCGTCGGCGACATAAAACTGGAAGAGCAGATGGCACGGGGGCAGGTTCATGTTGCCAAGGTCGGCCACGTTCCACGCCGAGACAATCATGCGTCGCGAGTCCGGCTGACGGCGAATCTGTTCGACGACGTTGCGTATTTGGTCCACGTGTCCGCCATTGTAGTCGGGCCATGAGCGCCACTGGTATCCGTAGATGTGTCCGAGGTCGCCATCGTCGCCGGCCCACTCGTTCCAAATCCGCACGCCGTGGTCCTGCAAGTAGCGCACGTTCGTGTCGCCCTTAAGGAACCAAAGCAGTTCGTAAATAATGGACTTGAGATGCAGCCGCTTCGTCGTCAGAAGAGGGAATCCCTCCTCGAGGTTGAAGCGCATTTGGTGGCCAAACACAGACAGTGTGCCCGTGCCGGTGCGGTCGTCCTTTCGGGCGCCCTCGTCAAGTATCCGCTGTAACAGCGCAAGGTATTGTTTCATGGTTCATTCTTTTTTTATCTGCCCGCACGCCTTTTTATCCGTCCACACGCCGCCGGTCCATCCTTTCCGGGCTTTTTGGGCGGATGTGTCGTTTCTTTCATTTTCACGCGGCGCAGTGCATTTGTCTCTTCGCCGCAATGCCTGTTCCCACACAAAGCGAAAATCATGTTTGTCCACACGGGGGGGCATACGGCACAGCTGTCGTCCCTTTGCTGTACGACTTGCAGTACAAAATGTGGCCGTCAAAGAGTGGCCGTCTATAAAACAAACATTCTTGTCAACCGTTCTGCGGGACGGGATTCCGTACACCAACGTGATGCATCCCTGAACGGCCACGCCAGCACATTCCAAACGCATAAAAAAGGAGGAAGAAGTGGCAACAGCCGCTCCTTCCCTCCATCATGTTCCAGTCAATCGATGGCAGCCATCAATTGGACGTGTCGAGTTTCTTTGCCGAATAAACAATCTTCAAAGCATACGCCTTTCGCAGCACTTGCTTCACATCCGTCATAATGCCCATGGGCGTGCCGTGGTCTGCTTTAAGCGAAACAGTGAAGAAAGGCTTGTCGGCTTCTGGAAGCTCGCCACGCTCGGTCATTACATAGTCGTACACTTCGCTGGCTTCCGCATACTTGTCGTTCAGCTGAATGCGTGTTCCCGTTCCGAACTGCGACTTAAGCTGATCCGTAGGCTTTCCGATGTAAATGAACGAAGTACACGACTTCCGGGCAAGTTTCTCAAGTTGCGTACCCGCAGGACGGTCGAATTTGACTTTCAGCGTCACCTCACGCATGGACGTAACCGTCATGAAGAAGAACAGAATGGTGAAAATCAAGTCGGGGAGCGACGATGTGCTCAGCTCCGGCATCTCATGACCGCCATCTTTGTTGAATCTACTCATAAGGCCTGTCCATATTTTTTAGGCTCAGCCTCGGAAATCTTCTGAGGATAGACCTCGCGGATAGCCTCTTGCTGCTCCTTGGTGAGAAATGCATACTTATATCCGAATTCTTCTTTTGCCAACTCGTCGCGCAGCTCATTGTATGCAGCCACAAGCGCGTCTTGCACCTGGAAATACACACCGTAGCTCGTTCCCCGGTCGGTCTGCACGGAAATCACGTGATTTTCCGTCACCATGCGCTTCCCGAGAAGTTTGATTTTCTTCTCTTTCAACTCAGGAAGATTCGAGCGGTGCTCTTTGTTCGCAATGAATTCTTTCGCCCTCTCCTTCACGTCTGCAACAGTCACATAGTCCTCGCCAATCATCAAATAGTTATCCTTGTTGATTCGGATGTTGAGGATGTTGCGCTCCTTGACTTTTATTTCATTGTTCAGCTGATCCTCCTCGGGCGGTTTAGGAAGCGTGCGCCCCAAGCCCGTGTCGGTATCCATAGACGTTGTCACAAGGAAGAAGATGAGCAACATGAATGAGATGTCTGCCGTTGAAGTGGTGTTCAAGCCCGGCACTTTCTTTTTTTTCTTTGCCATTGTCACTCAATTTTTAAAAGAATTACTTCTTAGAGAAACCCTCGGCAACCATGCTCCAAATGGCCACACCAACTGCAATCACCGTGAGAATGGCGATTGAAACGATGGAAGCATCCGTGATGACGATGTCGCTTGGTATATTCCAGTCCTTACCGTTAATTAGCATGTGCTCGTCCTTGTTGGCCACACCGACAATGACACCGATGCCAACAGACACTATCGGGAGTCCCCATGTGTAGATGATGGACTTATCGAGACCATGCTGGACAATGTACATGGTGAAACTTGCCAACAGGCTTACAACGCCAACGACAATCAATATAATCGACCAAATGTTGAGCACATCAAGAAGCACAGGGTTGTTCATTTTCGGGTTCTCCTCCCAAGGCGTATCGAATCCTATCAGGAAGAATGCCACGATGATGACAAAGCTGATGCCCATCAGTGTCCACAAGAGGTACTTTGAGATTTTTTCAATATCCATTTAATACTCTCCTTAATTTATGAAGTTATAACCAAAGGTGTTCGTACACTCACAAACAGATTATTTCTTGAGGTCGTACTTGTACACCATATCCAGCAGGTTGATGGTCGCATCTTCCATCTGCGAGGTGATGCTCTCAATTTTTGCAAGAATATAGTTGTAGAACACCTGGAGAATAAGGGCAACGATAATACCGAAGATGGTCGTCAAGAGGGCCACCTTCATACCACCTGCGACAATCGTCGGAGAGATGTCACCAGCAGCCTGAATGTCATCGAACGCCATGACCATGCCAATCACCGTTCCCAAGAACCCGAGTGACGGAGCCATCGCAATGAAGAGCGTAATCCAGGAGCAACCTTTCTCCAAGTTCGAAGCCTGCACCGCGCCATAAGAAACGACAGCTTTCTCCACGGAATCAACGCCGTCGTTAATGCGCATCAAGCCCTGATAGTAGAGCGAGGCAATCGGGCCGCGCGTGTCGCGGGCAATGCTCTTTGCACCCTCGATGTCGCCTTTCTTCAAGAGCGTTTCCTCAATCTCTGCAACCATCTTGTCCGAATTGATGTCTGAAAGCGCAAGGTAAATGATACGCTCAATACAGAATGCAAGACCGATGACGAGGGAAATGGCAACGAGAGCCATGAAGCCTGCGTCACCCTCGATGAACTTTGTCTTGAGGTTCTTATACATGCCTACTTCCTCAACGACAGCAGGAGCTTCCTCCGCATCATCCGCTGCAGGGGCAACCGCGACCGAATCGGTGGCTGTCGAATCCGCCACCGCGTCCACTTGTTCCGTCGTGTCGGCAGCAACCTCGTCCTGCGCATAAGCAGACTGAGTCATGCCGAACGCCATGACTCCCATCATCGCAACAATTGCAAAAATCTTTTTCATTGTGTCTTTGAAATTTTAAGATTAATAATTTTTATTTTCTTTTTTCTAATCAAAATTCCTTTTGGCCAGCCAGTATCACAATCTCATCCCTACATTAATCCTGCGGAGAGAGGGGGATTCGAACCCCCGAGCCGGTTTTGCCGACTACACGCTTTCCAGGCGTGCCTCTTCAGCCACTCGAGCATCTCTCCTTCACGTCGCATCAATGCGTATTTTCAAAAACGGCTGCAAGTTACGACTTTTTCACGACACGCTTACAAAATCAGCAACAAAAAATACTGTTTTTTTCGACACGAACGGGAATCGGACGACCGCAAAGTTTTTGTTTTTCGCGAAAAGGCGCAATTTTCGGCGCACACGCATTATTTCGGCAGCCAAGGCTCACCCAGCTATCCGCGCGCCAAACACTTGGCGGGCGTTGTCCGTCGTGACAGCGTCGATGTGTTCCCGCGAGCAGCCATACACCTCGGCCAGCCGCTTCGCCACCTCCACGACGAACGCGCTCTCGTTGCGCGCTCCCCGGTGCGGCACAGGAGCCATGTAAGGAGCGTCCGTCTCCAGCACAATGCGAGAGAGGGGGACAGACTGCCGCAGCACGTCGGGAAGCCCGCTCTTTTTGAATGTCACGACACCGCCGACGCCCAGCATGAAGCCTTCGAAGCGCAGCAAGTCGCGCGCCTCGTCCGCTCCGCCCGTAAAGCAATGGAACACGCCGCGCAGCCCCTGCCCCGCATGGAGTTCCATGGCCTCCACCATTTCCCGGTGCGCCTTGCGCGTGTGAACCATCAGCGGCAAGCCAAAGCGAGCCGCCCACTCCACCTGCCGCTCGAACGCGTCAAGCTGCTCCTTCCTATAAGTATCGTCCCAATAGAAATCCAGACCTATCTCCCCTATGGCCACGAACGGATGGCCCTTCTCGCCAAGCCGCCGCTCGAAATCCGCAAGCACAGCCGCGATGTCCGTCGTCGCAGGGTTCACGTCCTCGGGATGCAGCCCAATCATGGGATAGAGGCGTTCCCTGTAACGGCTGCAAGTCTCCACCAGACGGTCGAGCGTGCCCCCGTTGACGTTGGGCACCAGCATCTTCCACACCCCGGCGTCCGCCGCGCGCTGGACCACGGCGTCAAGGTCGCCGGCGAATTCCTCGCCGTCCAAATGAGCGTGCGTGTCAATCACGTCCCCGTCGAATCAAGATTTCCGTCCCATCAAGCGGTGGGCGAACTCGCGCAGGACTGCTTTGCGCTCGTCCGGCACGTCCACGCCGTCAAGGGCTTGGAGCGACTGCGCGAACAAGGCCTCGATTTTCCGCCCGCACACCGCGCGGATATTGATGTCGTCGTAGACGGCACGCACCGCCGCCACTTTCTCGTCGGGATCGAAATCCGTCCGCCCCATCCAGTCCTCAAGCTCCGCGCGCTGCTGCGGCGAAGCCAGGCGAAGGGCGTTGATCAACATGAACGTCTTTTTGTTGCAAACGATGTCGCCGCCAATCTTCTTTCCGAACTCGGCCGTGTCGCCATAGACGTCGAGCAAATCGTCCTGCAGCTGGAAGGCAAGCCCCATCTGCTCGCCAAACCGGTACAGCAGCCGGCAGTCCGCGTCGGGCGCGCCAGCCAGCTGAGCGCCGATTTTCAGCGCGCAAGCCACGAGCAGCGAGGTCTTCAAGCGTATCATCTCCATGTATTCCTCCTCCGTCACGTCGTTGCGCCGCTCAAAATCCACATCGTACTGCTGTCCCTCGCACACGCCCAGGGTGGCCTCGGTAAACGTCCGCAGTGCGGCCAGCGAGCGGGCTTCGGGCACAGCCGCGCCCGCGCGTTGCGAGAACGCCTCCTCCGCGTCCGCGCTGCGGCGCTCGGTCATCAGGCGATAGGAAAGCACCAGCATGGCGTCGCCCGACAGGATGGCGGCGTTGTCGCCCCACACCTTGTGCACACAGGGTTTTCCGCGCCTCACGTCGGCACGGTCCATGATGTCGTCGTGGAGGAGGGTGAAGTTGTGATAGGTCTCCAGCGCGAGGGCGTTCGGAAGGATGGCCTCCACGTCGTCGCGGTAGAGGTCATACGCCATGAGCATCAGCACGGGGCGGATGCGCTTTCCCCCGAGCGAGAGCGCATAGCGGACGGGCGCGTAGAGGTCGTCGGGGCGGGGGTTGTAGCGGAGGCTCGACAGCGCGGCGTTCACCATGTCGAGCAGCTGCGGTTGCGTGTGCATAGCGGGGAGTGTGGGTGGTGGCATTGAAAAAGGCCGCATTATGAAACATCACGATGCGGCCTTAGGACTGTGTTTCTTGTTTAGTTGCCCAGTCGGAACATCACGGGCAGGATGTAGCGCACGCGCACGGGTTTTCCGCGCTGCTTGCCGGGATTCCACCTCGGCATGGCCTTCACCACGCGGAGCGCCTCCTTGTCGAGCGAAGCCTCCACCGACTTCATCACCTGCGGCTCAACCACCGATCCGTCCTTGTTCACGACGAACGACACGAGCACGCGCCCCTGGATGCCGTTGTCCTGCGCAATGGAGGGGTATTTGAGGTTCTTGCTGAGCCAGTCGTTCAGCGCCTGCTCTCCGCCGGGGAACATGGGCATCTGCTCCACGACCTGGAACACTTCCATCTCGTCGCCCTCTTCCTCCGTGGCGACAGGGCCTACCGGCGCCACCGGGCCCCTCACGTTGGAGGACGGGCCGGAGACTGCCTCCGTAGTCGCTTCCGACGACTGTATCGTCTCCTCTTCTATCTCGGTGTTGTCGTCCACGATGTCGAGTATCTCGGCCACTTGCGGGGCCTCCGACGGTGGCGGCGGCGCGGCGGAGAAAATGGGCTGCGTGATGGGGACGATTTCCTCCTCCATCGGCGCGTAGGCGGCATAGACGACGCGCTCCGTCTCCTTGTACTCGCGCGTCGTCCACTCGAAGCAGACGAACATCACTGCGAGCGCAAGGATGTAGCCAATCAGCAGGCCTGTGGTCTTGGTGCCCTCAAGATCGGCTTTCTTTGACTTTTTGATTTCCATAGGGTATTTGTATGATTATGTTTCAGGATGTATCGCGGCGCGGTGTCCGTGGCTCCGTGCTACGGTCCGCCCCCATAGGCTATTCCATGGCAAAAGTAGTGATTTATTTTTTATCCATCACCATGGCGCGCTTTTTTTTTGTTTTTTCCGCGCATTTTCCGGCATCGGGACGCAGCGCCCGCGCCGCGCCGCACCGTGCCGCGAGGGCGCGCCTACGCGCCGGCGCCGCCGCGGATGCGGATGTCGCGCTGGGGGAACGGTATCTCGACGCCGTTCGCCGTCAGCGTCTCATATATCTTTTCGCGCACGCGCGAGGAGAACGCCGGCCGCTGGTCCACCAGCACCCACATCGTCACCACCAGGTCGACGCTGCTCTCCCCGAAGTCGGAGAGCGACACGGAGATGCCCTGAGCGGGGTTCACGAGCCGCCGGCCGTCGGGCAAGGTCTCGCACATCGGCGCCAGCGCCTCCACCAGCATGCGCCTCACCTCGGCCACGCTCACGCCGTAGGCCACGCCCACCGCCACCTTCATCAGCTCGTAGCCGTGGTTGCGCGTCAGGTTCTTGAAGTTCTTGTTGAACAGCGAGGCGTTGAGAAAGGCTATCACGCTGCCGTCGCGCGTGGCCACCTGCGTGCTCTGGTAGGTGATGCTCTCCACCTTTCCCTGCACGCCGTCGCACTCGATGTAGTCGCCCACGCGCACGCGCCCCGTCATGAGCGATATGCCGTAGAAGAAGTTCTCGAGCAGGTCTTTCATCGCGAAGCCCATGCCGGTCGCCAGTCCCGCCGTGACGATGGAGATGCCGCTCTTGGGCACGCGCAGCAGGATGAGCACGAACCAGAAGTAGGCGCCCCACACAAGGATGGCAATCACGTTGCGGATGAGCGTCTCGTTCAGTCCCGACTCGTCCTTCTTCGCGCGGCGGTACCAGTGGCGGTAGTACGAGCGCACGGCGTAGTTGATGTAGCCGAAGATGAAGAAGAACGCCACCACGACGCACAGCTTGAAGAGCGACAGCTTGCTCAGGTTCGCGCTGTCGATGAAGTTGTAGAAGAAAACCTTCTCCACGATGCTGGTCATCTCGAATATCGACGCCGCGAAGTAGATGCTCAGCAGCACCGACACCACCGCCAGCACGGGTATGACGGCCTTGCGCACGAAGTCCAGCACCCACGTGGCCGTGAAGAAGTCGCCGCGCCGCATGCGCCTGACGAGCTTCTCCTCCGCCTCCGCCGAAATGTCGCCGCGCCCTGCCACGCGCTTCACCATCACGCGCTCCTCGTACATGCGCGCCACGTCGTAGCAGCACGTGATGGTCTGGACGGCCGCCAGCTGGAACGTCCACCAAATCATGACCTGCACCGCCAGCAGCGTGTAGCCCGCCCACGCCAGCACGCAGCCGACGACCATCGCCGCGAGCGAGATGCCGGCGTAGAGCGAGTCGGTCAGCGGCAGGCGGTCGCGCCGCGCGCGCTGCACGCCCACCTGCCACACGACGAAGGCCAGCAGCAGCGGCGGATAAATCAGGTTGACGATGCTGTTCGGGATCAGCAGGATGCGGAACAGGATGACGACGAACGCCATGAGCACGAACGGCAGGTACACCGCCAGCCCCGCGCGCATCTGGCGCCCCCGCAGCCGCACCACGAGCGAGAGCACGATGGCCTCCACCAGCCACGCCAGGTTAATCATCAGCCCCGCCGCCATGACGAACAGGTCGTTGGTCATGAACTGCCGCGCCACGGTGATGGCGACGGCGAACAGCGCCACGCCCAGCGCGAGCGTCAGGGCCATGCGCTTGAGGCGGAACTCGCGCGCGTCGAGCACGCGGCTCGCCACCCTCGCGCTGAAGCGGGCGGCCAGGCGCGGCGCCCACCGCCTCGCGGCCCACGGGACGCCCCTCACCACCGCGTTGCTCAGCATCGTGGCGAGGAGGATGTAGAAGAGCATGAGCACGCTGACCGCCCACACGACCGGGCCGCGCCACTCGGAGAACTGCGCGCGCCCGTCGAGCGGGAGGTACTTGTCCGAGAAGTCGCGCCCGACGCTGCCCAGGTGGAGCGGCAGCCGCGCGAGGATGGAGAAGTAATTCTCGCCGCCGTTGACGAAGATGCTCTGCTGCAGGTCCGCGTAGCGCTGCTGCGCATAGTTGTTCAGCTTCTCCACCTGCTCCGACACCTGCGTGTAGTAGCGGTTGTCGCGCGCCAGCGAATTGACGAACCGCACGAGGTTGTTGCGCAGCGCGCGGGCATAGAGCACGCAGCGCCCGCGGTCGGCCTGCTCCTGCGCGGTGAGCGTGTAGGGCTCCTCGCCGGCGCCGTCCGCGCCGTCGGCCATGAGCTCCTGCATGAGCGAGTCGCGCGGCTCTGCCGCCCGCGCCGCCGCGCCGGTGGCGGGCGGCAGCGACTCGAGCGCGACCACCAGGCTGTCGTAGCGCGCAATCTCGGCCAGCAGCCGCTCGCGCGTCTGCCGGTAGGGCATGTTCGTCTTGTGCAGGCTGCGGTACAGGTCGGTGGCCTGCTGGCAGGCGTAGGCCACGTCGAACGTGAAGTCCGTCCGCTGCGAGTAGAGCATGAGCCCTATCTGCTCGCTCCGCTTCATGTATTCCACCAGCTGCTCGTGCTGGCCCTCGCTCATCACCTCGTAGTTGCGCATGAACTCGCGCTGCTCGCGGTAGTTGCGCTCCAGCTCGAGGCGCAGCACGCCCAGGGTCTTCGCGAGGTCGCGCTCCTTCAGCACCGCCGCCGACGGCAGGGCCGCGAGCAGCGCGAGCGCCACGATTGCTATCCGTTTCCTCATGTCTTCCATTGCCTTTTCCGTTCGTTTCCGCCGCCTATTCCTCCACGATGCGGCGCATCCAGTCGTAGACGCGCCCGCCCAGTGTGCGGCGGCCCTCCGCGTCGGGACGCCCGCCCAGCTGCGCGTCAAGCAGCTCCGCGTCGGTCAGCACGTCGCCCTGCGCCTCGTCCTGCTCCTCGTCCATGTAGGAGTCCACCTCGCCCTTGAGCCACACGCCCACGTCGACGAGCAGGCCGCGGAAGCCCGCGTTGCGCCTGAAGCGACGCCACGCGGCGCGCCGACGCGCGCGCCACGCCGCCACGCTCCGCCCGGCGCGCCGCATCCAGGCCCGCGCGGCGCGCGCGCCGCGCGCCAGGCCCCGCCCCGCCGCCACGAGCGTGGGGCCGAGGTGGACGAGGGCCCGCGCAGCGGCCACGAGCAGCCACACCAGCGCCGCCCACGCGCGGACGGCGAGCCACGCCAGCCCGCGCGCCGCCCACACCGAGGCGGCCCGCGCGCCGCGCCCCGAGGCGCAGAGCGCGCTCCACGCGGCGCGGCGCGCCTTGCGCAGCTTCTCCTGCGTGCCGTTGTCGTTCCAGAAAGCCGCGGCGCGCGTCCAGCCGCGCTCCGACACGTCGATGAGCGCGAGGAGGCCGCGGCACGCCCACTTCAGCACGAGCCGCAGCCCGCGCCACAGCAGCCGGCCCACGCCGGCCGCCACGCGGCCGGCCAGCACGAGCAGCAGCCGGCCTATTTCCGCCAGCAGCCGCAGCCCCGACTGCTCGTCCATGCGCCGTCCGCCGCTGTCCCGTTCCGTTTCCTCCATAGCCAGCGCGTGCGCCACGTGCGCACGCATTCGGGCGCAAAGGTAAAGTTTTTCCGCCAAACCCGCGCGCCCACCCACACATTTTCCTAACTTTGCAGCGGCCCCGGCGCGCCGGGGCAGGCCGCCGTCCGCGCCGCCCGGAACCGCCGCGCGCAAGCAGGCGCGGGCGGCGGCGCAGCGGAAGGCCGGCGGCGGCGCACTGGAAACTGTCCCCGGGCGCGCCCAAAGTTCAGCCACGGCGCACTGGGAAAAAATTTCCAAGTACTTGGAAAAATATTTCTAAGTACTTGAAAAAATATTTCCAAGTACTTGGAAATTCCGCCGCGGCGCGCAGCCGCCAGGATTCCGGTGCGCCGCGGGGAAACTTCCGGCGCGCCGCGGGGAGACTCCCGGCGCGGGGCAAGGAACTGAAACGAACGGAACGGCATGAAGCGAATAGGGATTCTATCGGACACGCACGGCTACTGGGACGACCGCTACGCGCAGTACTTCGGCGAGTGCGACGAGATATGGCACGCGGGCGACTTCGGCTCGGCGGAGGTGGCGGACAGGCTGGCGGCCGTCTGTCCGCTGCGCGGCGTGTACGGGAACATCGACGGGGGCGACCTGCGGCGCAGGTTCGCCGAGCGCTGCCGGTTCAGGTGCGAGGAAGTGGACGTGCTGCTCAAGCACATCGGGGGCTGGCCGGGGCACTACGACGCGTCGGTGCGCGGCTCGCTCCTCGCGCGGCCCCCGCAGCTGTTCGTCGCCGGCCACTCCCACATCCTGCGCGTGATGCACGACCGCGCGCTGGACTGCCTGTACGTGAACCCCGGCGCGGCGGGGCGCGCGGGCTTCCACAAGGTGCGCACGCTCGTGCGCCTCACCGTCGACGGGCGCGAGGTGCGCGACCTGGAGGTGGTGGAGCTGGCCGACGCGGCGCGATAATTGTGGGCGGGGCGCGCGGCACTGTGGCGGGAAATACGTATCTTTGCGCCTGCATCACCATAAAAGCGGAAGAATCCATGAAGACCTACCTTGTCACGGGCGCCGCGGGCTTTATCGGCGCGAACTTCGTGAAATACCTGCTCGCGCAGCGCCCGGACGCGCGCATCGTCGCGCTCGACGCGCTGACCTACGCCGGCAACCTGAGGACCATCGCGGACGACATCGACAACGAGCGCTGCTTCTTCGTGCGCGGCGACATCGGCGACCGCGCGCTCGCGGCGCGGCTCTTCGGGCAGTACTGCTTCGACTACGTGGTGAACTTCGCGGCGGAGAGCCACGTGGACCGCTCCATCGAGAACCCGCAGCTGTTCCTGCAGACCAACGTGCTCGGCACTCAGAACCTGCTCGACGCGGCGCGCGCGGCCTGGACCACCGGGCGCGGCGCCGACGGCTACCCCACCTGGCGGCCGGGCGTACGCTTCCACCAGGTGAGCACCGACGAGGTGTACGGCTCGCTCGGGCGCGACGGCTTCTTCACCGAGGCGACCCCGCTCTGCCCCCACAGCCCCTACAGCGCGTCGAAGACGGCGGCCGATCTCATCGTCGTCGCCTACCGCGACACGTACCGGATGCCGGTGAGCATCACGCGCTGCTCGAACAACTACGGCCCCTACCACTTCCCCGAGAAGCTCATCCCGCTCATCATCAACAACATCCTCGCGGGGCGGCCGCTGCCCGTGTACGGCGACGGCTCGAACGTGCGCGACTGGCTCTACGTCGAAGACCACTGCAAGGCCATCGACCTCGTGGTGCGCGAGGGGCGCGACGGCGAGATCTACAACGTGGGGGGGCACAACGAGATGGCCAACATCGACATCGTGCGGCTCACCGTCCGCACCGTCCGCCAGCTCATGGAGGAGAACCCGGCCTACCGCGCCGCGCTGAAAAAGCGCGTGAGCCGCAGCCGCCCGGGCGAGGCGCCGCAGGGCCCGGACGACACCGACGTGTCGTGGATCGACGAAAGCCTCGTCACGTTCGTGAAAGACAGGCTGGGGCACGACCACCGCTACGCCATCGACCCCACGAAAATCCGCGCCGACCTCGGCTGGCAGCCGGAGACGAAGTTCGCCGACGGCATCGTGCGCACCATCCGCTGGAACATCGAGCACCAGGACTGGATTGCGGACGTGACGAGCGGCGGCTACCAGCGCTACTACGAGGAGATGTACAGCAAGAAATGAAGCGGCGCGGACGGCACGCACGCCCGCCCCGCGACCCACCAACCACCAACACACCACAACCATGGCAAAGATGCTCTACAAGGTCGGTTCCAAGAAAGTGGGAATCGGCGGCAAGCGCAAGGGCTACGTGGCGCGCCCGTACTACGCGACCAAGCAGAACGAGCTCGACATCATCAGGCAGGTCGCCCGCAACTACGGCGGCGTGAACGAGGGCGAGGTCTACGCCGTGCTGCAGGCGCTGGCGAACGCGTTCGAGGACACGCTCTTCCACGGCCACCCCGTGAAGCTGCCGGGCTTCGGCACGTTCCGCATCTCGTTCAGCAGCAGGTCGCACCCCACGCCCGGCGCCGTCAGCGCGGACGACATCAGCGACCCGCGCATCATCTTCACGCCCGACCCGCGCCTGCGCAAGATACTGAAAGAGCAGACGACGTTCGAGCCGGCCGAGCGGGAGGACGGGGCGTAGCGCGGTGCGGGAGCCGCAAGCACGCGCCGCGCGGGCACGCCCCCGGGACGGGCACGCCCCCCTTTTCCCATCAACCTGAAAAACGAAGCGAATGGCCGACCCATCGAAAGCACGCCTGTTTGGACAGCAGCATTCAAGCCGCGACTACACCAAGCCTAAATATTGGGGGAAAAGAACCAGCTCAATTCAATTGTGCGTACAAAATGGAGATGAAAAAAACAGTTCGCAGCGCATAAGCCGACTACAGCGGACGATTGTTTGGGTTTACAAAATGCTCATGGACTATGCCGTTTATGGCAAATTCGACTATGTGCGGATTGTTAAAAACCATTCTTATGAATTTGCCAACGACAAGGCGTTTTCTATTCCGGGAACGCGGTTGTATTCTTTTTTAAGAAGCGAGGAACTTTCGCATCCCCGCATCAAAAAGCAAGAAATAAAGCACATCATTCTTGGCGGCGGCCAACATCTACTAAGTCCGGAACGCCGTTTTGACGCCGCCATTGTGAACAGCGACGACTTATTTGACGAATAAAGAAGCAAGAAGGATGACGGCAATCGATTTGTTTTGCGGCTGTGGGGGGCTTAGCCTGGGGTTTCAAAAGGCGGGGTTCGACGTGATTGCGGCGTTCGACAATTGGGATGCCGCCATCAGTCTTTACCGCAAGAACTTCAGCCATCCTGCACACAGGTTGGATTTATCGGATGTGGAGAAATCCGTGGAAATGCTCCTGCCCTACAATGCCGACATGATTATCGGCGGGCCACCCTGCCAAGACTTCTCGTCGGCAGGAAAACGCGACGAGAACCATGGGCGCGGCAACCTGACCATCTGCTACGCGCAAATAGTAGCGGCATTGCGCCCGAAATGGTTTGTCATGGAGAACGTCGCACGCATTGTCAAGACCAACAAATTGGCTGAAGCGCGCAGCATCTTCCATGGCGCAGGCTACGGACTTACACAAGTCGTACTGAACGCGGCCCTTTGCGGTGTGCCACAGCGTCGCAAGCGCTTCTTTCTAATAGGCAGCCTCAACGCAAGCGACGACTTCCTGTCGGCTCATATCACGCAACATCTCGCCAGCAAAGAGATGACGGTTGCTGATTATTTCGGGGACAGACTGGGCGTACAATATTATTACAGACACCCCAGAAGCTATGTCCGCCGCGGAATATTCAGCATCAATGAGCCAAGCCCTACCATCAGAGGCGTGAACCGACCGATGCCACAGGGCTACACGCTACACAGCAACGACCCTGTCGGCTCCATAGACGGCATACGCCCGCTAACATTCAAAGAGCGCAGCATGATTCAGACATTTCCCGAGGACTTCGTCATCGATGGCACAAAAACAAATATTGAGCAAATGATTGGGAACGCCGTTCCCGTGAATTTAGGCGCATTTGTCGGAAACGTCATCAAAGCATACGTAAAAGCCGGGCAGCAAGCGTCGGTGGAAGACTTGCCACCAGCGCCTACAGAGGCACACGCTGCCATGTAACCCATTAGCGGCGTGTCGCCTCCGCCACCCGACGGCTTCTTTCCGTGAAAAGAATGCGGCGTGGCGGATTGTTGCCTTATTTGAACGGATTCTGCCCTTCCGCTGCGGCGGAACGGCCGTATATTTGCGCCACAAGAACGCCCTTGCGGCACAAAACCTAACCTAACATGAAGCAAACAAGGCTACTGACTGTCGGCATCCTGCTGCTTGTGCTGCACGCACAAGGCTTTTCACAAACCAACGGACACTACCCCATCCGCCCCGTGGCTTTCACATCGGTGAAAGTGACCGACACCTTCTGGGGACAACGGCTGAAAGCCAACCGCGAAGTAACCATCCCGCTTGCGTTCAGGAAATGCGAGGAAACCGGGCGGTACAAGAATTTCGAGAAGGCCGCGCACCCCTCCGACACCACGCAGTTCCAAGGGCTGCTGTTCGACGACACGGACGTTTACAAGACCATCGAGGGCGCGAGCTATGCGATGCAGACGTTCCCCGACCGCAAGCTGGACCGCTACGTGGACAGCGTGATCGCCATCGTCGCCGCCGCGCAGGAGCCGGACGGCTACCTCTACACGCCGCGCACGATGAACCCGCGCCAGAGGAACATGCGCCGGATGGGCGCGCGCCGTTGGGACATGGAGGAGGACGGCAGCCACGAGCTTTACAATCTCGGGCACTTGATTGAGGCGGCTGTCGCGCACCACCAGGCAACGGGCAAGCGTTCGCTGCTCGACGTGGCGATACGGTTTGCCGACTGCGCGGACCGAGAGCTGGGACTTGGCGCAGGCCAACGCCTCAAGACGCCCGGACACCAGATAGCCGAAATGGCTTTGGCGCGCCTCTATCTCGCGACTGGCGAAAAGCGGTACCTCGCTCTCGCAAAATTCTTCCTCGACCATCGCGGACACGACAAGACGACGCGGCGCACCATCCACAAGACCCCGATGTACGCGCAGGAGCACCTGCCGGTCACGCAGCAGGAAGAGGCTGTCGGCCACGCTGTGCGCGCCACGTACATGTACTCGGGCATGGCCGACGTGGCCGCGCTGACGGGCGACTCTTCGTACGTCAAGGCGATTGACAAGATTTGGAGCAACATCGTCGGCAAGAAGCTCTACCTGACCGGCGGCATCGGAGCGACACGGCCGGGCGAGTCGTTCGGCGACAACTACGCGCTGCCCAACCTGACCGCCTATTGCGAGACGTGCGCGGCCATCGGCAACGTCTATCTGAACCACCGCCTGTTCCTGCTGCACGGCGATGGCAAGTTCTACGACGTGCTGGAGCGCACGCTCTACAACGGGCTGCTGTCGGGCGTTTCGATTGGCGGCGACGCCTTTTTCTACCCCAATCCGCTGGAAGCCGACGGAAAGTATGCGTTCAACGCCGACTACACGCGCGAGCGCCAGCCTTGGTTCGGGTGCGCCTGCTGTCCGTCGAACATCTGCCGATTCATCCCTTCGCTGCCAGGCTACGTCTATGCGGTCAGGGACAAGAGCGTGTATGTGAACCTGTTCATGGGCAACACGGCGACGCTCGACGTGGACGGCCGCAAGGTGGAGCTGAGACAGACGACGCGCTATCCGCACGAGGGCGCGGTGCGCGTGGATGTGAGCCCGCGCGGCAAGCAGGCGCTAACGCTGAAGATTCGCATTCCCGGGTGGGCGCGGGACGAAGCGGCGCCAGGTGGGCTCTACACGTTTGCCGACAAGCGAGAGGCCGGCTATCGCGTCAGTCTCAACGGGCATCCTGCGGACGGCAAGCTGGAGAACGGATATTTCTGCATCACGCGCACGTGGAGAAAAGGCGACGCCGTGGAAGTGGCGTTCGACATGAGCGCGCGCGTCGTGACGGCCAAGCCCCAAGTGGAGGCCGACCGCGGGCGCATTGCCATAGAGCGCGGCCCGTTGGTTTATTGCGCCGAAAGCGCCGACAACGCGTTCGACCTCCAAAGCACGCTGCTGGGCACACGGCCGACATTTGAGGAAGTCGCACGCCCCGAACTGCTGGGCGGCATCGTGGAGCTAAGGACCAAGGCGCAGTCCGTCTTTTACGACGCACGGGGGCTGCTGCAGACGCGCGAAGTCGGCCTCCAGCTTATACCCTACTACGCATGGAACCACCGCGGCGTCGGCAAGATGGCGGTGTGGCTGCCGCAATCCGTGAATGCCGTAACACCAACACGACAATAAGCATGAAAGACCTACGAAGTACAATCACCACATTGCTGCTGTCGCTCGCTTGCGCCACGCAGGCGCAGGCCCAGCGGCAGCGCATCGACTTGAGCGGGCGCTGGTCGTTCCGCATGGACTCCACCGCAGCGTACACGGACACCATCCTGTTGCCGGGTACGACGGACACGAACCGCAAGGGAACGCGGAACGGGCGCACCGACGAGACCACGCAACTGACACGCCTCTATCCCTACGTGGGAAAGGCGTGGTACAGGCGCACGGTGTTGATTCCCAAGCAATGGAAAGGAAAGACCGTCACGCTCACCATGGAGCGCACGAAGCCGACGGCGGTGTGGATTGACGGCGCGCCGGCCGGCACGTGCGACGACATCTCCACGCCGCAGACTTACGACTTGGGCGAGCGGCTGACGCCCGGTCTCCACGACATCGAGGTGATGGTGGACAACGGACAGTCCGTCCCGAAGGAAGTGATTTCGTCGTCGCACGCCTATTCGGAATCGACACAGACGAACTGGAACGGCATCATCGGCGACATTTTTCTGGAAGCCAAGGAGCGGCTGCACGTGGCCGACGTGCAGGTGACGCCCGACGTGGCGAGCAAGAGCGTGCGCGTGCGGCTTTCGCTGAACGCGCCCGAAGCAATCGGGCGGCGCGCGAGGGTGGTGTTGAAGGCGCAGGCGTGGAACACGCCGGAGGCGCACCGCGTGGCGGCTAAGTCCTACGCGCTGACCAAGGGCGTGGGGACTTACGAGCTGGACTACGCGCTGGGCGACAGCGCGCAGCTGTGGAGCGAGTTTTCCCCCGCGCTCTACCGGCTGACCGTCGATGTGGACGGACGCGACAGCGTCTGCACCGACTTCGGACTTCGCTCGTTCACGGCCAGGAGCAAGCAGTTCGCCATCAACGGGACGACGACGTTCCTGCGCGGCAAGCACGACGGCTGTGTCTTTCCGCTCGCGGGGCATACGGCGATGGACGTGGCGGCGTGGCGGAGTTATTTCAAGACGGCCAAAGCGTATGGCATCAACCACGTGCGCTTCCATTCGTGGTGTCCGCCCCGCGCGTGCTTCGCGGCGGCCGACATCGAGGGGTGCTACGTGCAGGCCGAGCTTCCGTTCTGGGGGTGGATGGACAAGGGCAACACGCGGCTCATCTCGTTCCTGCGGAAGGAGGGCGCGAACATACAGCAAGCCTACGGCAACCACGCCTCGTTCGTGATGTTTGCGCTGGGCAACGAACTTTCGGGCGACGTGGAGACGATGAAGTCGCTGCTGACCATGCTCCGCGCGACCGACGACCGCCGCCTGTACGCCTACGGCTCGAACAACCACCTGGGGTTCAAAGGATTCATTCCGGGTCAAGACTTCTTGGTGACGTGCCGCGTTGGCGGCGAACCGGCGCGCAGCCTCGACACCCACGTGCGCGCCTCGTTCTCATTTGCCGACGCCTACGACGGCGGGTACCTGAACCACCGCTACCCCAACACGACGGAAGACTTCTCGCAAGCCATCGGCGGCTGCCCGGCGCCCGTGGTGAGCCACGAGACCGGCCAGTACCAAGTGTTTCCGAATTTCCGTGAAATCAAGAAATACACGGGCGCGCTCTATCCCTACAACATGGAGGTGTTCCGTCGGCGGCTGGCCGACGCGGGCATGCTGGAACAGGCGGACGACTTTTTCCGCGCGTCGGGGAAATGGGCGGCAGAACTCTACAAAGCCGACATCGAGATGGAGCTGCGCACGCCGGAAATCGCAGGATTCCAGCTACTCGACTTGCAGGACTATCCGGGACAGGGAACGGCACTCGTGGGTGTGCTCGACGCATTCATGGAAAGCAAGGGGCTCGTCACGCCCGAACGGTGGCGGGGCTTTTGCAACGCCACCGTGCCACTCATGCTGGCGGAGAAACGTTGCTGGACAAACGACGAGATGCCCGACATCGGTGTCAAGATTGCACACTACGCCCCGTCGTCGCTGAAAGGGAAACGGCTCACATGGGAACTGAAAGACGCGGACGGGCGCACAGCGGACAGCGGCAGCCTGCCTATCACGACGGACAGCACGGGGTTGTTGGACATCGGGCGCATACGCCCCAAACTTTCAGCGGCGACACGCGCACAGCGGATGGAACTCTCGCTCGCCATCGACGGCACGCCCCACGCCAACAGCTACGGGCTGTGGGTGTACCCGGCCGGCAACGACGCGCTGGACGACACGCGCATCATGGTGACGCGCGCGCTGGACGCGCCGGCCATCGACCGCCTCCGAAGAGGCGGAAAGGTGCTGTGGTTTCCCCAGCACGAGGCATACGCGGGACGGACGGTGGACGGACTGTTCACCACCGATTACTGGAACTACCGTATGTTCAAGACCATCAGCACGAACAACCGCAAGCCCGTTTCCCCCGGCACGATGGGCATTCTCACCCATCCGAGCCACCCGCTGTTCAACGACTTCCCCACCGACGAGCACACCGACTGGCAGTGGTTCTCCATCGTCAAGGCGAGCCATCCGATTGCGCTCGACGCTTTCCCGAAATCCTATCGCCCCATCGTGCAGGTCATCGACAACGTGGAACGCAACCACAAGTTCGGACTGGTGTTCGAACTGGCGGTGGAGAAAGGAAAGCTGTTGGTGTGCATGGCCGAATTGGACGGCGACATGGACAAGCCCGAGGTGCGCCAGTTCCGCAACAGCATGGTGCGGTACATGCTTTCCGGCGACTTCGCGCCAACACTGCACATGAGCATCGAGGAATTGAACGACGCGCTCCGCGCCGACCTCGGCGGCAAAGCCATACAAGAGCTGCGGAACATCTCCTACGAATAGCGCGCGCCGACCGACGGACGCACGCGCCATCGGGCAAAAAAGAAGCCGCCAACCCTGCAGCAAGTTGGCGGCTTCCGCTTTTCCAATCAAAACGTCAGGGCCACATCCACGCCGAACTGACGGGGGCGGCAAGTCTGCGCCCAGCCCTGCGACATGCTGGTGAAGTAGAACGGGACATACTGCCTGTCGGCGAGGTTCTTGCCCCACACATTGACCGCCACGCTGCCGAGGCGAAGCCCCACGTGCGCGCCAAGCAGCACGTAGAAAGGCTCACAGGCAGCGTTGTCCTCCGTCCAGTACACGCGGCCGTTGCCAACAAGGTTTCCGCCTACCGTCAGCACGGGGCGCGGCGCGTGCGCCTCCTCCCTTTCCGCACCGAGCTGCACCACGTACTCCGCCGCCAACGAAAGAGTGTGCAGCGGCGCGAACGGCACAAAGTTGCCGTCGTAGACGTGGCTTTCTCCTGCGGACTCGCCGGCGTCGTAGCTGCGGAACGTGGCGTGCGTGTAGCCGTATGAAGCATTGAACGTCAGTACATTGCGCAGCATTCGGCACCATCCCGACAGGCTGACCTCCGCGCCGTAGCTCTCGCTCTCACCCGCATTCACCATTTGCCGTCCGAGCCCGCTCTGCGCGAAGCGTGCGATTTGCTGGTCGCGCGTCCGAATGTAAAACGCCGAGGCCTGCACATTGAGGTGGCGGTCGAGGCAGGCGAAGCGCGTGCCGAGCTCGTAGTTCCAGCTCGTTTCCGGCTTAAACACCGTCGCGCTGTCGGCAGCGGGGTTGTCGCCAATCTGCATATAGCGCGACATGGCTGCGCCGAGCTGCGGGTCGTTGCCCAAAGCCCGCATCATGTCGTTGCGGAGGCTGGTCTGAATCAAATCGCTGAACATCTGGATGTTGTAGCCGCCCGAGCGGAAGCCCTTCGCCACCGACGCGTAGACAAGGCCGCCATCGTCGTCGAATCGGTATGCCACCGCCGCCTTAGGCAGGAACTGCGTGTAGTCGCGGCGGACGAAGCCGTCGTAGCGAGTTTCGGCGGTGAAGCTGCGCTCCATCAGCACGCGGTTGCCACGCGTCATGCGGAAGTCGAAGTTCGATGCTGCGCCCGAATTGTAGTCCATCCGCGTGTGCTCGTAGTCGAGACGCAGTCCGGCGGTGAGGTCGAGGCGGCGGACGGGAAAATCCTTCAGCGTGGCCTGCCCGAACGCAGCCGCGTTGAGTACGGGCGTGTCGAACAGCCCGTCAATGGGCATGGCGTTGTCCGTCACGTTCATGGCGATGCCCATGCCGCTCGGGCGCATGGCTTCGTTGGCCGCGACGAAGCCCCGGTCTATACCCTTTTGAATGACAGAGCGGATGCCGTCCGCCCCGAAATCGACGGGCGCGTCGGTCTTGAGCCACTGGTAGGCGAAGCGCGCGCCGGCCGTCCACTCCACCCGCTGCCCGGGATAGCTCTTCAGGGCTATTTCCTCCGAAAGGCTGTGGCTGCGCTGGCGTTGCGTGAGCGTGAAGATGTCCGACGACGTGAAGTCCTGATCCATGAACATGCGGTCGGCCAGATACTGGTAGGCCGTGACGGACGTAAGGACAAACGGGCGCATCAGCGTCTGCAGGCGCAGCGACGAGTTGAGCAGCGTGCGGCGGTAGCCGCCGAGCTCGTTCTCGCGAATCGCGCCGTCGTCCACATTGTAGTAGTCGTAGCCGTGCTCGTCGCTGTACTCCAGCCCGGTTTGGAAGTCGAGCGTGAAGTAGCTGTGGCGCAGAGGGTTGTACACATAGCGGAACTTTCCGCCCCCGCTGTCGCCGCCATTGCTGCGGCGGTTCAGGAACTCGTTGCGGTTATAGCCGTCCGAGCCTTTGTAGAAGCCGCTGAACGAGAACGCCGCATCCGCCCCCACCGTGTTGGCAAAGCGGAACTGCGCATAGCGCGCGGCGTCTTCCGTTGCCGCTCCAATCCGCACCTCCGACTGCCGTCCCTCCGTCCGCGCCGCCAGGGGATTGTACGTATAGACGTTCAGCAGCCCGCCCATGGCGTTGCGGCCGTAGAGCGTGGACTGCGGCCCTCGGAGCACCTCGATACGCCGCACGTCGGCGAGCGAAAAGTCGAACGCCGATTTGTCGGCATAGGGAACGTCGTCCACGTACAGCCCAACGGCGGGCGTATTGATGCGCGACCCCACGCCGCGAATGTAGATGGCGCTCGTGAGCCGCGACCCATAGTCCGGCATGTAGAGGTTCGGAACGAACGCAGCAGCGTCCTTCAGCCCGTTCATGCCGCCCGTGCGGCGCAGGTCGCCCGCGTCCACCACATGATAGCTCACCGGCTGTTCTTCAAGCCGGACAACCTGCCTCGGGTCTGCCGTCACCGTCACCTCGCGCATCTCCACACGGTGCGCCACGGCGGAGTCGCCGTCCACGTCCACATCCCCATGGACGCTGGCGTGGACGAGCAGCGGAAGTTGCACGGCGGCAGACAGGATGAATGCCAATCTTTTACCCATAAATACCTGTTCCTTGAAATTCTGTGCAAAGGTAGGGGTAATGCCGGCGCGCATCAATCATCATTTGTAATGAAAACCGGCGCGCCGCCCGGCCGCCGCGCAACGAAAAAGGGAACGCACGCGGGAGTGTCCCGGGATGCGTTCCCTTGGTTCTCGGCGTGGCCTCCAATGAGGAGCACGCCGCGCCCTCCGGCGTCAGATGCCGAGCGACCGGGCTATCGCCCTCACCTTCACTTCGGCGGCGGCGCACGCTGCCCTGTAGTCGGCGGCGGCCTTCATCTCGCCCGGGGCCTCGATGTAGAACTTTATCTTCGGCTCCGTACCCGAGGGGCGGACACTGACTTTCGTGCCGTCCTCCGAGAAGAACTGGAGCACGTTGCTCGTCTCCGGCATGTCGAGCCTGGTCTTGCGGCCCTCGCCGTCCGTTGCCTCCAGCGTCTTGAAGTCCTTTACGAGGCAAACTCTCGAGCCGGCCAGTTCCGTCGGCGGCGTGGCGCGGTAGCCCTCCATCATCGCCTTGATTTCGTCCGCGCCGCTCTTGCCCGGCTTCACGACGCTTATCGCTTTGTTGTAAGAGAAGCCGTATTGCAGGTAAATCTCCATGAGCACGTCGTAGAGCGTCTTTCCCTGGTCCTTGGCCCAGGCGCAGATTTCCGCCAGCAGCGAGCACGCGCTCACGGCATCCTTGTCGCGGACGAAATCCTGCGCGAGGAAGCCATAGCTTTCCTCGCCGCCGCCGATGTACTGCTTCTTGCCCTCGTTGAGGCGAATCTCGCGGGCAATCCACTTGAAGCCCGTGTAGCAGTCCATCATCTCGATGTGCTGCCTGTCGGCAACCTTCTTGATGAGCTCCGTCGTCACGATGGTTTTGACGATAAACTCGTTGCCGCGCATCTTGCCCTGCGCGATGCGGTTGTTGATGATGTAGTAGAGGAACAGCAGGCAGGTCTGGTTGCCGTTGATGAGCACCCACTCGCCCTCGTCGTTCTTGCAGGCCATGCCCACCCGGTCGGCATCGGGGTCGGACGCCATCACGATGTCGGCGTCGATTTCCTTGGCCAGGTTGATGGCCAGCGTCAGCGCCTCGGCGTTCTCGGGGTTCGGGGAGACCACGGTCGGGAAGTCGCCGCTCTTCACCATCTGCTCCGGCACGCAGTGCACGTTCTCGAATCCCCACAGGTGCAGCGAGTGCGGAATCAGCGTCATGCCCGTTCCGTGAATCGGCGTGTAGACAATGCCGAGGTCTTTCTGGCGGCGGATGACCGCGGGGTCGATGGAGATGGAGTGTATCTTGTCGAGATAGACTTTGTCGATGTCCTCGCCTATCGGCTGTATCATGTCGGCGTTGCCGCCGAACCGGATGTCCCCGTAGTCCACCTTGTTCACCTCGTCGATGATGCCCTTGTCGTGCGGCGCAAGCACCTGCGCGCCGTCGTCCCAGTACGCCTTGTAGCCGTTGTACTCGCGCGGGTTGTGGCTCGCCGTGATGTTCACGCCCGCCTGGCAGCCCAGCTCGCGGATGGCGAAGCTCACCTCCGGCGTGGGGCGCATGTCCTCAAAGAGGTAGACGTGTATGCCGTTGGCGGTGAAGACCTGCGCCGCCGTCTCGGCAAAGAGGCGCGAGTTGTTGCGGCAGTCGTGGCCGACGACCACCGAGATGCGCTCGCGCTCCCTGAAACTGGCGTTGAGGTAGTTCGCCAGGCCTTGCGTGGCAGCGCCCACCGTGTAGACGTTCATGCGGTTCGTGCCGGTGCCCATGATGCCGCGCAGTCCGCCCGTGCCGAACTCCAGCGTCTGATAGAAGCTGTCGATGAGGGGCGACTTGTCCTCCGCCGCCGCCATGGCGCGCGCAGCCGCCTGCGTCTCGGCGTCGAACACGGGGTCGGTGGCCCACTTCTGCGCCACGTCCATACATTTTTTCAGCAGTTCCTGATCCATAAGTATAGTGTTAAGTTTGAACAGTTCGTCACTTGGCCAGGTAGCGGTCGCCCGTCTCGCCGGCAATCTTGCGCCAGTAGTCCTCCGGGTAGCCGGGGCGCGCGACGCGTCCGCCCTGCCCGTACTTCGAGCGCGTGAACCTGCCGTCCTTCTCCTCCCGCAGCACCATGTCGTTGTGCTTGACGACCAGGTACTCGAACAGGGCGCGCCAGCGTCCCATCATCCTGTCGGCGGCCGAGAGGCCGTAGCCCGTCAGCAGCGCGGCGGCCTTGCCGGGATGCTCGTCGTAGAGCGTGCGCGCCTCCGCCTCCACCCGCGCCTGGTCGCGCGCCTCCGCCGCCTCCGTCTCGTCGATGGCGCGGCGCAGGTCGGGATACATCTTGCTGTAATACGGGTAGACCATGTTGCTCACGGCGTTGCAGAGCCAAAAGGCCGACTTCCAGGAGAACGTAATCTCGTCCTGCACGTCGGCAACGCGCACATAGCAGCGCGGCACCTCCGTGGCCGAGCAGTAGACGGGCGTGTAGGCCGTCATGTTCGCGTCGTCGTTCGTCCACCACACCACGCCGCCGATTTCGTCGGGCAGGGCGGCGCGCATCTGCCCCACGAACGAGAAGCCCGTCTGCTGCGTGGAGATGGGGCGCTCGTTGAAATACTCCCTGCCGTCCACCCTGGCCGACAGCGGAGAGGGGCGGTAGGGCATGGCGTACGCGCCCGCGCCCAGGTCGCGGCGCAGGTCGAGCGGCGTGTCCTCGTAGTGGTCGCGCATGCCGTTCCGCACGTCGGACAGCGTCAGCTTGCGGCGCGGCTTCACGTAGAGCGGCAGCGCCCCCCGCAGGTCCTGCCCCCCGATGTAGGGGAGGTAGCGGTCCATGCCGTCGCAGTGGCGGTTGAAGAAGCTCCACACGCGCGCGTCGCAGTAGCGGGCGCCGCCGAAGTCGAGCGGGTTGAACGCGTCGCGGAACGAGAAGTCGGCGTCGCGCCCGGTGAAGTAGCCGCGCTGCCGCGCGAACTTCACCACGTCCTTGGCGTACATCACGTTCGCGCGGTCCTTCATGTCGAACGTCGTGATGCGGCTTTGGTTGGCATGCGCCGAGATGCAGTCGTCGGGGATGCGGACGGCCACCCACACCGCGCCCCTCGAGCCCGCGCCCTTGCCCACCATCTCCAGTATCCACGCCTCGTTCTTGTCGGCCACCGTGAACGACTCGCCGCCGCTGTTGTAGCCGTACTTCGCCACGAGGTCGGTCATGACGGCCAGCGCGTGGCGCGCCGAGGTGGCGCGCTCGAGCGCGATGTAGATGAGGGAGCCGTAGTCGAGCACGCCCGTCGAGTCCACCAGCTCGGAGCGTCCGCCGAACGTCGTCTCCGTGATGGTCACCTGGTTCTGGTTCATCTGCCCCACCACGTTGTACGTGCGCTCGGCCTGCGGAATCTCCCCCCAGTACCGGTTCGTGTCCCAGTCGTACACCTTGCGCGTCTCGCCGGCGGCGTGCCTGCCGCCCACGTGGTGGTACATCGTGCCGTACAGCCCGTAGTTGTCGGCGTTGTAGCTGACGAACACACTGCCGTCCGCCGACGCCTGCCGGCCGACGATGAGGTTCGTGCAGGCCGCGGCCCGCAGCGTGAGGAGCGACGCCGCCGCCACCAGCGCGGCGCACGCCCATGCCATCCGTTTCTCCATGTCCTTGTCCTGTGCTTGTAGTGTTCCCGTTTCCTGCCGGCGGCGCTCAGCCCCTCATGGCGAGCTTGTCGGAGCCGGCCGCCTTGAAGCTCATGTCGAGGCCGCGCACCGAGTGGGTCAGCGCGCCCACGGAGATGAAGTCCACGCCCTGCTCCGCGTAGTCGCGGATGGTGTCGAACGTGATGCCGCCCGACGACTCCGTCTCGTACCGTCCGGCGATGAGCGCCACGGCGCGGCCCGTCTCCTCGGGAGTGAAGTTGTCCAGCATGATGCGGTCCACGCCGCCATGCGCCAGCACGCGCTCCAGCTCGCCGAAGTCGCGCACCTCTATCTCAATCCTCAGGTCCTTGCCCTTCGCCGCCAGGTAGTCGCGGCAGCGGTCGATGGCGTTCTCTATTCCGCCGGCAAAGTCGATGTGGTTGTCCTTCAGCAGAATCATGTCGAACAGCCCGATGCGGTGGTTCGTGCCGCCGCCGATCCTCACCGCCATCTTCTCCAGCATGCGCATGCCCGGCGTGGTCTTGCGCGTGTCGAGCACGCGCGTGCGCGTGCCCGCCAGCCGCTCCACGTAGCGCGCCGTCATCGTCGCTATGCCCGACATCCGCTGCATGATGTTCAGCATGAGCCGCTCGGTCTGCAGCAGGCTGCGCACGCGCCCGCGCACGCTCATCACGATGTCGCCCGGCGCGACGCGCGCGCCGTCCGCGGCCAGCGCCTCCACCGCGAGCGAGGGGTCGAAGCGGCGGAACACCTCCTTCGCCACCTCCACGCCGGCCAGCACGCCGGCCTCCTTAATCATGAGCTTCGACTCCCCCACCGCGTCCTCGGGGATGCAGCAGAGCGTCGTGTGGTCGCCGTCGCCGATGTCCTCGGCGAACGCAAGGTCAATCAGCCTGTCGTTCAGTTCTTCTACCGAAAGCATTCGTCCTGTCGTTTTTCGTTTGGGTCCAACTTGTTCTATGCCGTGCAAATATACGACTTTTTCCACACACCGGCCGCCCGCCCGCCGCATTTTGTCCGCCGCGCCGGCCTGCCGGCGTCAGTCGCCGATCACGGGCCAGCCGTCGGCGAAGCGCATCTTCCGCACCACCAGCTCCGACTGCCCCCCGCGGTCCTTCGCGTAGCCGTGGGCGAGGAAGTACCACTGCCCGTCCACCTCGTAGGCGGCGCAGTGGCCCACGCCCGCGTAGTCCGCCGTCTCGCCCAGCAGCACGGTGCCGCCACCGGCGAGCATCTTCCGCCCCTCCCGGTCGCGGTAGGGGCCGCCGATGCGCCGCGAGCGGCCAACGGCGGTCTTGTACGTGCTGCGCAGGCCTTGGCAGCAATAGTCGAACGACACCAGCAGGTAGTAGTAGCCGCCGTGCCGGATGATGAAGGGCGCTTCCACGGCGTTGGCGTTGGCCTCCACCGCGCCGTGCGCCACGGCGTCGGGGTTGCGCCGCCGCGCTATGGTCCTCGGCCGGCCCACGGGCGTCTGGCGGTCGGCGGCGAGGCGCACGAGCTGGATGCCGTCCCAGAACGAGCCGAACGCCAGCCACGCCCTGCCCCGCCCGTCAACGCACACGCTCGGGTCGATGGCGTTCCAGTCGTCCACGCCGGGGCGCGAGCGGATCACCATCCCCCTGTCCTCCCACCCGAAGCCGGGCGCGGAGGGGTCGAGCGTGCGGTTCACCGCCAGCCCGATGGCCGACGCGTTCCTGCCGAACGTGGAGCACGAGTAGTAGAGGTGCCACACGCCGTCGAGCCTCACGATGTCCGGCGCCCACGTGTGGCCGCGGTAGCCCGGCGCCGCCTCCACCGCCCACGCCGGCGGCGCGGACAGCACGGGACGCTCCTGCGACCAGTGGACGAGATCGGCCGACGACATGCACGACACGCCGTTGCCCGTCGCGAACACGTAGTAGCGCCCGCCCTCGCGCGCCATCACGGGGTCGTGCGCGGGCGGGCGCTCCATGTCGGCGAAGGGCACGGGCCGCCGCCGCTTCACACTGTCAGCCACGCCGACGTCCCCCACCTGCGCCGCCGCGCGCGGCGCGCCTGCCAGCAGCACCGCCGCCAGCAGCATTCCCATTGTCCTTTCCATCTCCACGTATATATAGGTGTCACATTGCCGCCTCACAGGTAGAAGTCCGCCGTCAGCTCGGCATACCGCCGCGAGGGCAGCCCGTCGGTGCCCAGCAGCGTCAGCTCCTCGCGCGCGCCCGCGCCGCAGCCGAAGCCCAGCTCCAGCAGCGCGCGCCGCGGAGGCTTGCGCGCCACCGTGCGGACGTCGCAACGCCGCCGCACGAACAGCCCGAAGCCGGCAGCCGCGGCCACCACCTCCGCCGCCCGCCCCCACGGCACCACCACCGCCAGCCGGCCGCCGGCCGACAGCACGCCCGCCGCGCGGGCGACGAGCGCCTCCAGCGGCAGGCTGCGCGCATGGCGCGCCGCCGCCCGCGCCGCCTCGCCCGGCAGCGTCGTCTCCGTGAAGAACGGAGGGTTGCTCACCACCAGGTCGAACGCGCCACCGGGCGCGGCGCGGCGGAAGTCCATCGCCACCGCCTCGAGCCGGCCGGCCCACGGCGAGCCGGCGAAGTTGGCGGCGGCCTGCGCCACGGCGGCCCCGTCCACGTCGATGCCCACCACGCGCAGCGACGCGCTGCGCTGCGCCAGCATCAGCGCAATCAGCCCCGAGCCGCAGCCCACGTCGAGCGCGCGCGCCGCACCCGCCACGCCGCACCACGCCCCGAGCAGCACGCCGTCCGTGCCCACCTTCATCGCGCAGCGGTCGTGGCGGACGGCAAACTGCCTGAACTGGAAACTGCCCGCGCTCATCCTTCCCGCTTTTTCCGCAAAGATAAGTCTTTTCGCCCGAACGCGCCGCATCGCGCCGCCACAAAAGCCAAGCCGCCGCCCCGCGCGCCGCCGCGGCCACATTTCCGGCGCGGAGAGGCGCGCCGTCCGCCGACTTTTCCATACCTTTGCACGGCAGGTGCCGCGCCGCCGCACACCCGCCACGGCGCGGGCGCACAGAAAATTTTCCCGCGGCGCACGCGAAGTTCACCCACGGTGCGCCGGAAAAAAATTTCCAAGTACTTGGACGAAAATTTCCAAGTACTTGAAAAAATATTTTCAAGTACTTGGAAATTCCGCCGCGGCGCGCCGCCGCCAGGATTCCGGTGCGCCGCGGGAAAATTCGCAGCGCGCCCGCGCCGGGCTTCCGCCGCAGGCGCAGGCGACGCCCGCGGCGGACGGGGCGGGGCGGCGGGGCGGCACCGGCACAAAAACTGTCCTGACAATGAAGAAATACGACGTGTACGCCGTGCGCCTCCGCCCCATGAGCGAGGAGGCCGCCGACGTGGTGGCCGCGCTCCTGGGGAGCGCCGGCTTCGACGGCTTTGAGCAGACGGAATGGGGGCTGAACGCCTATGTGCCGCAGGGCGCGTGCAGCCGCCACGAGGTGGGCGCGCTCCTGGACGCGCTCCCGGTGGAGGGCGTGGAGGCGGACTTCGCGGTGGAGGAGCTGGAGGAGCGCGACTGGAACGAGGAGTGGGAGCGCAACGGCTTCGCCCCCATCGTGGTGCCGGGGCTGTGCCGCATCCACAGCGCCGACAGCGGCGCGGACGCCGGCGGCGGCGAGGGCGCGGACTGCCCCTACGACATCCGCCTGCGCCCGCGCATGGCGTTCGGCACCGGCACGCACGAGACCACAGCGCAACTGGTGGAGCTGCTGCTGCGGCGCGACTTCGGCGGCGCCACCGTGCTCGACATGGGCTGCGGCACGGGCATCCTCGGCATCTGCATGGCGCTGCGCGGCGCGCGCCGCGTGGTGGGCGTCGACGTGGACGAGGCCAGCGTGGAGAACACGCGGCTCAACTGCGGGCTGAACGGCGTGGGGCAGATGGAGGCGGTGCTGGGCGACGCGTCGCTCCTCGCCCCCGGCGGCGCGCTGGGCGGCGCGGCGTTCGACTGCATCGTGGCCAACATCCACCGCAACGTCGTCGTGGCCGACCTGCCGCGCTACGCCGCCCGGCTGGCCGCAGGGGGCAGCGTCGTCCTGAGCGGGTTCTTCACCGCCGACGTGCCGGCCGTGCGCCGCGCCGCCGAGGACGCGGGGCTGGAACTGGCGCACGGGCAGGCGCGCAACGACTGGGCGGTGGTGGAGTTCCGGCGCGGGGAGGGCGGCGGATAGCCGCGGCGGCAAGGCAGGCCCTCCGCCGCGGCGCGCCCGCCGTGACGCGGCAGCAGAAGGCGCAGCGCGCCGGCCGGGAGCGGGTCCACGGCCGGCGCGCTGCGCCTTGTCTGCGGGGGGGCTACTCGAACGTCACGTCCACGGTCTGCTTCATGTGCTGCGCGTCGTTGCAGATGATGAGCACGCGCGTGCGCGTCTTCGTCAGCTTCAGGTACTTCGCGAGCAGCGTGACCTTCATGGCGATGGTCTCGCCGGCGGCGATGTCGCGCCTGGGCAGCTGCACCTGCAGGGCGGAGTTGAACACCTGCAGCGACGTGAGCCTCAGCACGCCGGTGCCGGTGTTGCTGATGGCCACGGTGCCGGTGAGCTTCTTGCGCTTGCCGAGCCTGCCGAGGCGCAGCTCGCCGGTGGAGAGGGTGCAGACGGGGCGCGAGCGCTCCGACTGGAGCGTGGCGGCGTCGGGCAGCACGACGGCGGAGAGGACGACCTCGTTGTCGTGCCCCACCTTGTCGCCGCTGAAGCGGGAGAGGTAAACGCTGGTCTGCGTAAGCCCCATGTCGGGGATTTTGTCCGAGTGCAGCGTGAGGTCGATGTACCCCCGTCGTCCGCGCGCGAGCATCTCCGGGATGTAGCGCGCCGTGACGTAGGGGGGCAAGTGCATGAGCCGCGGCGTGAAGACGTCCCTGCTGTCGTTGAGAATCTCGAGCCTCGCGGTGGCGGAGTCGCCGCGCACCACGTCGGGGAACTCCACGCTGTTGGTGGCGAGGGCCACCTCTCCGATGCGGACGGGATAGAGGTCGTCGATGGTCTTGCGCGCGCCGACCGTGACCACGCCGTTCATCCGGATGCGCGCGGGCTTGCCCGGCGCGTTGGTGCGGACTTCGATGTAGCGGTCGAAACGCCCCAGCTGGCGGGCGTCGTAGGTGACCGTGATGACTCCCTCCTCGCCCTTCTGCAGGGGTGTCCTCGTCCACGTGGGCTCGAGGCATCCGCACCCGGCGTCCACCTGCTCCACGACGAGGGGCTCCTTGTCCTTGTTCTTGAACTTGAAGGTGGCGGTGACGGGCTTGTGCCAGAGTGTGGAGCCGACACCGACGGTTGTCCTTTCGAACGAAATGCGCTGCGCCCGCACGGGGAGGGCGAGCGCGACGAGCAGGAGGGCGGCGTATGCCTTGCGGTTGGTCATAGGGGATCAGATGTTGATTTGCAGCCCGTCGTAGGCCAGGCGGACGTGCGGCGGCAGCCGCCGCTCCTCCACGGCGTGGGGCAGGATGTGGTGGGACATGTGGACGAGGTAGGTGCGGCGCGCGCCCACGCGCCGGGCGAAGGCGACGGCCTCGTCGAGCGTCTGGTGGGAGGGGTGCGCGTAGTGGCGCAGGCCATTGACCACGAGCGTCTCGACCCCGCGCAGCAGCGGAAGCTCGGCCTCGCCGATGGTCTTCATGTCGGTGATGTAGGCCAGCGCGCCCACGCGGTACGCCATGATGGGCAGCCGCCCGTGCATGACGCGGAACGGCAGCACCTCCACGCCGCCCACGCGCACCGCCGCGTGGGGCTGTATTTCCTCCAGGTCGATGGACGGAGCGCCAAGGTAGCGGCGCTCCTTGGGGGTGAAGCAATAGGGGATGCGCTCGCGCAGGTGGCGCGCGCAGTAGGGCTCGGCATAGACGGTCACGTCGCCGAAGAGGCTGAAGGGGCGCAGGTCGTCGAGGCCGCCGACGTGGTCGTAGTGCTCGTGCGTGATGAAGATGGCGTCGATGCGCCGGAACTGGCTGGCCAGCATCTGCTCGCGGAAGTCGGGGCCGCAGTCGAAGAGGACGCGGCGCACGCCGTCGGGGGCGGTGGTGTCGGGCACTTCGAGCAGCGACGAACAGCGGAGGCGCCGGTCGCGCGGGTCGGCCGACGTGCAGACGGCGCAGCGGCAGCCTATCTGGGGCACGCCGGTGGAGGTGCCCGTTCCCAGGAATGTGAGCTTCATGGTGTGGTGGGGTTTCGACGCCGGCATCAAATGACGTTCACCTCGGGGTGGATGTCGATGCCGAACTTTGACTTGACGGACTGGCATACCGCGTCGGACAGGCGGAGGATGTCCGCGCCCGTCGCCCCGCCAAGATTGACGAGCACGAGCGCCTGCCTGCCGTACACGCCGGCACGCCCCAGCGCGCGCCCCTTCCAGCCGCACTGCTCAATCATCCAGCCGGCGGGGATTTTCACGCGGTCTGCGTCGACGTCGTAGTGCGGCAGCGAAGGATGGTCGGCCTGGAGGCGGAGGAACTGCGCGCGCGGCACGACGGGATTCATGAAGAAGCTCCCCGCGTTGCCAATCCGGCCGGGGTCGGGCAGCTTTTCGTTGCGGACGGCGATGACGGCCTGGCGCACGCGCTCGGGCGTGGCCTCGCCCCCGGACAGGCGGGCGCGCAGGCCGCCGTAGTCGAGGAGCGGCACGAAGCGGCGCGCGAGGCGGAAGGTGACGTAGGTGACGGCGTACTGCCCGCGCAGCTCCTGCTTGAAGATGCTCTGGCGGTAGGCGTAGTTGCACTCGAGGTTGCCGAGGACGCGCTTCTGACCCGTCCGCAGCTCGACGCACTCGACGGCGGCGACCACGTCCTTGGCCTCCGCGCCGTAGGCCCCGATGTTCTGCACGGCGGCGGCCCCCACCTCGCCCGGAATGAGCGAGAGGTTCTCGACGCCGTGCCAGCCGCGGCGGACGGCCTCGGCCACAAAGTCGTCCCACACCTCGCCCGCTCCCACGCGCACGAGGACGTGGTCGGGCGTCTCGTCAACCGGCGCCATGCCGCGGATGTTGCTGTGGAGCACGGTGCCGGGGAAGTCGCGCGTGAACAGGAGGTTGCTGCCTCCGCCGATGTGGAGGAGGGGCTGCGCGCCCAGCGCGGGGGCGAGCTGCACGAGCTCGTCCTCGGTGTCGTACTGGATGTATTCGGACGCTGCGGCCTCGACGCCAAACGTGTTGAGGCGGCGCAGCGGATAATTGCGTTCTCTCTGCATTCAGATGTCGATTTCAATGAGCCACCACTTGCCCTGCATGCGGTCGAACTTGTACTTGACGAACAGGCCGGAGCTGAGTTCCTCGACGAGGAGCGTCTTGCGGTTCTGCGAGAAGGCCGCCTGGCCGTAGTCGATGTTGGTCATGATGTTCTCGGGCAGCGGCATCTCCTTGCGGAACTCGAACCACTCGTCGGCCGTGAGTTCTTCGACGCTGCCCTCGTCGTCCTCCGCCTGCGCCTCGCTCACGAGGCGGAGGGGCAGCCGCAGGGATTCGCGCTGGAACACGGAGTCGCTGCTGAACTGCGCGAAGAAATGTGCGAAACTGGCGTGGGGGGTGCGCGTGGTCTCGTCCTTTTCGAAATTGACAAGTTGCCACTGCCCCGCAGTCCGGCGGAAGTTGTAGCGCTCGACGTAGTTCTCGTCGAGGTAAATCCACTCCACGCCCACCTCGCTGACGGACGTGTCCTTCTGCAGCGCGATGTCGGCATCGCGCTCGTAAATCACCGAGTAGAACGCCTGCGAAGAGAAGCGGCTGAACTGTTTCCAGTCGTTGCGGCTGACCCTCAGCACTTCGCCGCCTTCCCTGCACTCGAGGGGGAAGCGCACGCGGCGCAGCTGAAACGCGTTGTCGGAAATAAAGCTGAAGAAGAAGTCGTCGAACAGCTCGTCCGCCGCCTTGGGCACTTCCTCCTCCTCAAACAGATACAGCGTGTCCTCGCGTTCCGCCGCCGAGTCGCCCTGTTCCTCGGGCTGCTGCGCCCCGGCGGCCGTGTCGCCGCCATTCACGCAGCACGCCAGCGCCAGGCAGGCGCAGGCAAGGAGCAAAATCGTTCTCATCACTTCAGAGGGGTTTCGCAAAAGCACCAAATTTCCCGCAAAGGTAAGGTTTCTTTTCCACTTTTAGGCATCATGCTGACAAATTTGCGTAACTTTGCGCCGATTCCGAAATCACTGCGGAGGCGCGCCCGGCGCACCGCGCAGGAGCGATGTCGGAGAACGCAAAACAACAACCGTATGTTAGAAAAGATTCAGAAACTCCTTGCCGAGGTGGAGGCGCTGCAAGCCCACACGGCGGAGGAGGTCGAGGCGCTGCGCATCAAGTATATCAGCAAGAAGGGCGTTGTCACGGCGTTGATGGCCGACTTCCGCAACGTACCCGCCGAGCAGAAGAAAGAGGTAGGCATCAGAATCAACGAGCTGAAGAACAAGGCTTTGGACAAAATCAACGAGCTCAGGGACAGCTTCGCGGCCACGGACACGGTGGACGACGACATCGACCTGACGCGCACGGCCTACCCCGTCCCGCTCGGCACGCGCCACCCGCTGTCGCTCGTGAAGAACGAAATCATCGACATCTTCGCGCGCCTGGGGTTCGCCCTGGCCGAGGGGCCGGAGGTGGAGGACGACTGGCACGTCTTCTCGTCGATGAACTTCGCGGACGACCACCCGGCGCGCGACATGCAGGACACGTTCTTCGTCGAGAGCCACCCCGACATCATCCTCCGCACCCACACCTCGTCGGTACAGACGCGCACCATGGAGCGGGCGCAGCCGCCCATCCGCGTGATTTGCCCCGGGCGGGTGTACCGCAACGAGGCCATCAGCGCGCGCGCGCACTGCTTCTTCCACCAGGTGGAGGGCCTGTACATCGACAGGAACGTCAGTTTCACCGACTTGAAGCAGGTGCTGCTCCTCTTCGCCAAGGAGATGTTCGGCAAAGACACCAAAATCCGCCTGCGCCCGTCGTACTTCCCCTTCACCGAGCCGTCGGCGGAGATGGACATCTCGTGCAACATCTGCGGCGGCGAGGGCTGCGGATTCTGCAAGCACACGGGGTGGGTCGAAATCCTCGGGTGCGGGATGGTGGACCCGAACGTGCTGACGCTCAACGGCATCGACCCCGCCGTCTATTCGGGCTACGCATTCGGCATGGGCGTGGAGCGCGTCGCGAACCTCAAGTACCAGGTGAAGGACCTGCGCCTGTTCTCGGAGAACGACGTGCGCTTCCTGCGCGAGTTCGAGGCCGCCAACTGACCGTCCCCAAGAGGCCGCGCCACGCGGAAAGCGCGCGGGCGCGCCGCCAGCAGCCACAAGCCGGAATCCGGCCGGAGCACACGTGTGCTCCGGCCGGATTTCTTTTTCCCGCTCCGTCCTAAACGCCCATCCAGGCAAGGATGCAGGGCGTGGCGAGCGCAGTGAAGATGCCGTTGAGAATCAGCCCCAGGCTGGCGTAAACGCCATGTACGTCGCGCACGCCCATGGACGTGGCGGTGCCGAGGGCATGGGCGGCCGTCCCCATCGACAAGCCCTGCGCCACCGGCGTGCGCACACCCGGACACGTTCCCGAATACCTCCGCAGTGTTTTGCCCCGCGCTCCGCGGAGAAAATAAATTTCGTCCGCGGACGAAAATATTTTTCTCTGCGGAGGTTCCGGACGCTCCTCCGCAGTGTTTTTTACGCGGGCGCCAACCCCGTCATTCCCAACGGCTTGCACCGGCTGCTGCCGCGTCCCTACGGCCCGGACAGTCCCGCCCCCTCCGCCCGCCCGCACGCATATTATAAAGGAAGCTGTCGGCCCCGCCCGCTGCCATCCCGGGATGGCAGCGGGCGGGGCCGGCGCGCTTCGCAGCCCCCTTTTTCGCGGCGTTTAGGAACATTTAACAATCGGGGGGGTAAAATCAACGGATTTTAACTACATTCGCCGCCGAGGCCGCCCGCCGATTGGATGCTTGGAGAAGCACGCGCGGCGGCGTGATTCGGAACTTTTTTATTCACCACCCAAAAAAAACAACAACATGAAGAAACTGCTACGACATTTGTCTTCCTGCGGGCTGGCCGCCAGGGGAGGCTGGCCGCTCCTGCTCGCCGTGGCGCTGGCCGCGCTGTGGGCCGCGCCCGCGCAGGCAGTGAACTATGGCCTGAAAATTTGCGGCGTGCGGGTGACCGACGAGAACAAGGACGACCTCACCGTCATCCCCGGCGTGACGGAGGGCACCGCCACCTACGACCCCGCCACCAGGACGCTGCGGCTCAAGGACGCCTTCATTGAGGCGCCGGGCTACATCGGTTGCATCGAGAATACAGGCGTGGACTGGCTGACCATCGAGGTGGAGGGGCAGTGCGCGATGACATCCGACGAGGGGTATGGCATTTCCATGGGTGTGTCCACCACGATTGCAGGCAAGTCCGGGGCTGGCGTGCGCTCGCTTGTTGTTTCAACCGCGGGCACCGGCGTTCAAGTGGGCAAAGCCAACTACTTCACCTTCACCATCCGCGATGTCGACCTCACCGTCACGGGCCAGAAGTATGGAATCGCGGGCAACGCAGGGGAAAATATGTCTCTTGCGGGCTTCGTAATCGTGAGAGATGAGAAGCTCATCATCGAGAACGCCAGCGTGCGCGCCAAGGGCGGGCAAGGCAGCATCTACAACTTCTCCTCGCTGACGCTCGAGGGGTGCATGGTTCTCACGCCCGAGGGCGCGGCGTTCGACGGCGGCGCGCTGAAAAAGGACGGCGAGGTGGTGACCGGCGAGGCGGTCATCGGCAGGAGCTATGGCCTGTACGTCTGCGGCGTGCCGGTGACCGACGCGAACAAGAACGACCTCTCCGCCATCCCTGGCGTGACGGAGGGCACCGTCACCTTCGACCCCGACACCGGGACGCTGCGCCTCAAGGACGCCGTCATCGGGGCAGGCGACAACAGTTGCATCGACAACGCAGGCGTGGACGGGCTGACCGTCGAGGTGGAAGGGCAGTGCGCGATGACATCCGACGCAGGGTATGGCATTTCCATGGGTGTGGCCACCACGATTGCAGGAAAGTCCGGGGCCGGCGTGCGCTCGCTTGTTGTTTCAGCCGCGGGCACCGGCGTTCACGTGGGCACCACCGGCGTTAACGTGGGCAGCGCCGATTTCTACACGTGCACCATCAGCGATGTCGACCTCACCGTCACGGGCCAGGAGTATGGAATCGCGGGCAACGTGAGGAATGTTGAGGGAGATGGGTACTCCATCCCCATGAGAAATAAGAGGCTCACCATCAAGAACGCCAGCGTGCGCGCCAAGGGCGGGCAAGGCAGCATCTGCAACTTCGCGTCGGTGACGCTCAAGGACTGCATGGTCCTCACGCCCGAGGGCGCGGCGTTCGACAACGGCATGCTGAGAAAGGACGGCGCGCTGGTGACCGGCGAGGCGGTCATCGGCAGGAAGTATGATCTGCGGATTTGCGGCGTGCAGGTGACCGACGCGAACAAGGACGACCTCTCCGCCATCCCCGGCGTGACGGGCACCGCCACCTACAACCCCTACGCCAACGTGCTGCGGCTCAAGGACGCCGCCATCGTGGCGGCGGACGCCCTCCATTGCATCGTGAACGAGAACGTGGACGGGCTGACCGTCGAGGTGGAGGGGAAGTGCGCGATGACATCCAACGAGGGGAGCGGCATTGTCATGGGCAAATCCACCGTGATTGCAGGCAAGTCCGGGGCTGAAGCGCCCACGCTCAGCGTCGTTGCCGGGGACAGGGGCGTTTGGGTGAAAGGCGGGATGTGCGCCGTCGTCGGCCTCGACCTCACCGCCACGGGCAAGTATGGAATCGCGGGCAACAAGACGGGTGAGACCCTCACCGTCGAGAACGCCAGCGTGCGGGCCACGGGCGGGCAAGGCAGCATCTGCGACTTCGCGTCGGTGACGCTCGATGACTGCAAGATTGTCTCGCCTGCGGGCGCGGCGTTCGACGGCGGCACGCTGAAACAGGACGGCGAGGCGGTGACCGGCGAGGCGGTCATCGCCCTCTACGAAACGTATGGCCTGTACGTCTGCGACGTGCAGGTGACCGACTGGAACAAGGACGACCTCTCCGCCATCCCCGGCGTGACGGAGGGCACCGCCACCTACGACCCCGCCACCAAGACGCTGCGGCTCAAGGACGCCCGCATCGAGACGACGGACGCCCTCCATTGCATCGTGAACGAGAACGTGGACGGGCTGACCGTCGAGGTGGAGGGGAAGTGCGCGATGACATCCAACGAGGGGAGCGGCATTGTCATGGACGCGTCCACCGTGATTGCAGGCAAGTCCGGGGCCGGCGTGCGCTGGCTTGTTGTTTCAGCCGCGGGCTCCGGCGTTCACGTGGGCAACGATTTCGACTGCACCTGCACCATCAGCGAAGTCGACCTCACCGTCACGGGCCAGGAGTATGGAATCGCGGGGATTGTTGAGGAAAATGGGCACTTCATCAATCACCTCACCATCAAGAACGCCACCGTGCGCGCCACGGGCGGGCAAGGCAGCATCTACAAATTCTCCTCGCTGACGCTCGAGGGCTGCATGGTCCTCACGCCCGAGGGCGCGGCGTTCGACGGCGGCGCGCTGAAAAAGGACGGCGAGGTGGTGACCGGCGAGGCGGTCATCGGCAGGAGCTATGGCCTGTACGTCTGCGGCGTGCCGGTGACCGACTGGAACCATCACAACCTCTCCTCCATCCCCGGCGTGAAGGAGGGCGCCGTCACCTACGACCCCGCGACCAAGACGCTGTGGCTCCGTAACGCCCGCATCGAGGCGGACGCCCACATCGAGACGGAGGCCGCCCTCCATTGCATCGTGAACGAGAACGTGGAGGGGCTGACCATCGAGGTGGAGGGGCTGTGCACGATGGCAGCCATCGGTTCTCCCATTGTCATGGACGCATCCACCGTGATTGCAGGCAGTCCCAGGCTTGAAACGCCCTCGCTCAGAGTCTATGTCTCTTCCTGGGACCGCGGCATTATCGTGGAGAACGACGCGTCCTGCACCGTCCGCGACCTCGACCTCACCGTCATAGGCCAGATGCTTGGAATCGCAGGCAACAGGACGGATGTGACCCTCACCGTCGAGAACGCCACCGTGCGCGCCACGGGCGAGGAAGGCAGCATCACCGGCTTCAAGTCGGTGACGCTCAAGGACTGCCATGTCGTCACGCCGGCGGGCGCGGCGTTCGACGGCGGCGCGCTGATGCTGGGCGGCGCGGTGGTGACCGGCGAGGCGGTCATCCTCCCGACGTCCGTGGGCATCGGCACGACGGCCGTTGACGCGCCCCGCCGCGAGGGCACCTACACGCTCACGGGCGTTCGCCTCACGGCCCCGCTCGACCAGCTGCCGCGCGGCGTCTATGTCGTGGACGGGCAGAAGGTGGTGAAGAAGTGACCGCATGACGGCATGACGGAGCGAATCCGGCGCCGATGCCGGGCTCCATACACAGGGCCGCCCCTCTCTCCCGACGGAGACGGGGCGGCCCTTCTTGCTGCATGGAAAGCCGGCGGCGGGTGTTTGTTGGGAATGCCCGGACAAGTCTTGCGGATTTTCTTGAACGCCGTAGCTTCGTGCCGGGCGTAGCGGATGCGTTAGGCTCGGGAAAGAGGGGGACACTCCTGTAAGCCTGGGCCGGCGCGGCTGTGTTGTTACTTTTTGGGGGAGTGGGGTTTGTGTTCTGCAAAAAAGCCGTACATTTGCACGTTAAAGAAATTCTCAAATACTTGATATGAGTGCTGATAACGACATGTTGCCGAAGGCTTCGGGCAGTTCGGGAGTTGGCTGCGGGGTGGCTGCAATTTGGATTGTTGTCGTCGGGCTGTTGCTTTCGGGCATGGTCGCGGTGTTTGCCGTGGCGGAGGGACGGCTGGGCGAGCTTCCGCCAATTTCGGATTTGCAGAACCCCATCAACAAGTATGCTTCACGCATTTACACGGCCGACGGGAAACTGATGGGCACATGGAGCTATGCATCGGAGAACCGGGTGATGGTGTCCTACGACTCGCTTCCGCAAAACCTGGTGAAAGCACTTGTGGCGACGGAGGATGAGCGGTTTTATGAACATTCGGGCATAGACCTCAAGTCGGTGGGGCGCGCGGTGGTGAAGCGCGGCTTGATGGGACAGGAGTCAGCAGGCGGCGGCAGCACCATCACGCAGCAGCTGGCCAAGCAGCTGTATTCAAATGTGACGGCCCGGACGACATCGCTCAACCGATTGATGCAAAAGCCGATAGAGTGGTATGTTGCCGTGCAGCTCGAACGCTACTACACCAAGGAGGAAATCATCACGATGTACCTCAACTACTTTGATTTCCTGAACAACGCGGTGGGTATCAAGAATGCGGCAAGAACATACTTCGGGTGTGAGCCTATTGATTTGACACTGGAGGAATGTGCCACGTTGGTGGGAATGTGCAAGAACCCCTCGCTCTACAATCCCATGCGCTATGGAGAACGGTGCCGTGAACGCCGGAACGTGGTGCTGGCCCAAATGGCGCGCGCGGGCTATCTCACGCAGGACGAGTGTAAGGAGGCGCAGCAAAAACCGCTCGACATGAGCCGCTTCCATCTGACAAGCCACAAGGAGGGCATGGCGCCCTACTTCCGCGAGTACTTGCGCCGCATCATGATGGCGAACCGTCCGGAGCGCGGCAGCTATGCCTCGTGGCAACGCCAGCAGTTCTACGACGATTCGATTGCATGGGAAACAGACCCTCTCTACGGATGGTGCAACAAGCACACGAAGCGTGACGGCTCGCACTATAACATCTATGCCGATGGACTGAAAATTCACACGACGCTGGACTCGCGTATGCAGGAATATGCGGAGAACGCCGCCTATCAGCATGTTGCGCGAACGTTGCAGCCCCATTTCGAGGCGGAGTTGCGTGGAAAGGCGCATCCGCCCTACACGGGGCTGAGCGAGGCGAAGGTGCATGAAATCGTGTGGCGTTATGCGCGGCAGACGGAACGCTACCGCCTACTGAAAGAGCGTGGGGCGAGCGAGGAGGAAATCCGCGCCGAGTTCAACCGCAAGGTACACATGACGCTGTTCGCCTATGACGGCGAGTTCGAAACGGAGATGTCGCCGCTCGACTCCATCCTTTATTATAAGAAGTTCCTGCGCACGGCCATGATGGCCATGGATCCGCGATCGGGGCAGGTGAAAGCCTACGTGGGAGGGCTTGATTTTTCCCATTTCCAATACGACAATGTGCTGGGAGGCGGCCGCCGGCAGGTGGGGTCGACCATCAAGCCTTACCTCTACGCCTTGGCCATGATGAACGGCTACACGCCGTGTGATGTCGCTCCCAATGTCCCGAAGAGCTACGGCGGATGGACACCGCGCAGTACGCACGCCCGTTACGGCGACATGGTGCCGCTGAGATGGGGGCTCGCCCAGTCGAGCAACTGGATTTCGGCGTGGGTGATGTCGCAACTCAACCCGCACAACCTCATCGGGCTGATGCGCCAAATGGGCATCACGTCGTTGAGCATGGACCCCAACATGACGCTTTGCCTCGGCCCATGCGACATTAGCGTGGGCGAGATGGTGAGTGCATACTCCACGTTCGCCAACTATGGCGTGCGTGTCGCGCCGTTGTTGGTGACGCGCATTGAGGATGCCGAGGGGCGCGTGGTGGACACGTTTACCCCGCGCATGACCGACGTGATGAAACGCGAGGAGGCCTATAAGATGATTTCGATGCTGCGGGCCGTCGTCAACGAGGGGACGGGTCGCCGTTTGCGCGGACGCTACAACATCACGGCTGACACGGGAGGCAAGACTGGTACGACGAACTCGAATGCCGACGCTTGGTTCATGGGCTTCACGCCGAAGATGGTGGTGGGCTGCTGGGTCGGTGGCGAAGACCGCGATATCCACTTCGTCAGTGGGGCGCTTGGACAGGGTGCTGCGTCGGCTCTGCCCATCTATGCGCTGTTCATGAAGAGTGTGTATGCCGACCCGACACTGGCACGCGACTATGGCATCAGTGCCGCAGACAAGTTTGAAATACCTGCCAACTTCGATATGTGTGAAGACGAACTGTCGGATTTGCCTTCGGCACAAAGCGACAACTCGGACGAGGAGGTGATGGGCATTGATGAGAATTTCCAATAACTGTGTGTCATGAAGTTTATAGGTATCATTCCGGCTCGCTTCGCTTCCACCCGTTTTCCAGGGAAACCGCTGGCCATGTTGGGTGGCAGGACGGTGGTGGAGCGTGTGTTTCGCCAAGTGGAGGGACAGATGGACGCAGTGGTCGTTGCGACCGACGACGAGCGTATAGAACAGGCTGTGAAAGCATTTGGCGGTCGGGTGGTGATGACAAGCCCGCACCATCGTAGCGGCACAGACCGCTGTTACGAAGCCTTGCAAAAAGTAGGCGGAACATACGACGTGGTCGTCAATGTGCAGGGTGATGAACCGTTTATCCAGCCCGAACAGCTGGATGCCGTGAAACGTTGCTTCGATGACCCTGCGACTGACATCGCAACGCTGGTGAAGCCTTTTTCTGCTTCCGACGGATTCGCGGCGGTAGAGAATCCCAATTCGCCCAAGGTGGTGGTGAACCAACGCATGGAGGCTCTCTATTTCTCGCGCTCCGTCATCCCCTATGTGCGGGGACACGAGCGTGGAGACGATTGGCTGGCGGCCCATACTTATTACAAGCATATCGGGCTTTATGCTTATCGGACGGATGTGCTGTCTAAGATTACGCAACTTCCGACATCACCGCTCGAGCTGGCCGAATCGCTGGAACAGCTGCGGTGGCTGGAGAACGGCTATAAGATTAAGGTGGGAGTGACGGATGTCGAAACCATCGGCATCGACACCCCCGACGACCTTGCACATGCCGAGACTTTTTTGCACGACCGGATGCTCTGATGGCTGTAAACTGTCATTCAAAGCCGCCGCGCGCGCAGATGCTTGATGTGCGAATACTACGCCGCCCGGAACGCCGTGTGTTTCCCAACGGCACGAGAGCCTGCCTTTTGAAGTTGGAGCACACGCCGATTTTGAGGCTTGACTTTCAGTTCGCGGGTGGGCAGTGGCTGCAAAGCCATCCCTTGCAGGCTCGCTTTGCTTTCCAGATGTTGCGCGATGGCACGCGCTCTTACTCTGCCTGTGAACTTGCGGAACATATCGACAGGCTCGGGGCTACGGTGGAGGCTTCGGCCAACCTCTCTTATTCCCATCTTACGGTGTATTGTTTGCGGAAGCATCTTTCCGAAATGCTTCCGATTTTGTTGTCGATGTTGGACGAGCCCTCCTATGACGGGAATAAGTTTCGGCTCGCTCTTTCGCAAGCTCATGCCGCGTTTATGGTGGGGCGGCAACGAGTTGATACGGTGTGCCGCGAACAGATCTTCCGCCACCTGTATGGTTCGGCGCATCCGATGGGGCAATTAGCGACAGAGGAGGATTATGCCTCGCTGACAACTCGCCACCTGCAAGCGTTTCATGCGCGGAATGTGCATTCGCGTAATTGTGTGCTTTATGTGACGGGTGGGTATGAGGATGAGGACGTGGCACGCATCGTTGAGATGCTGGGAACAAATGCCTGGGGCGGCACGTCGGCCGAGATGTTTGCAGGCTATGATGAACGCAAGGTGGTTGGCTCGCCCGAACGGAATGTCATACATCGTATGTCGCGCCCGACAGTGCAGGCTTCTGTGATGATGGGTTGCCTCCTGCCTGCTGCCGACCATGCGGACACTCCTTATTTGCGGCTGGCCACGACAATTCTTGGAGGCTACTTCGGTAGCCGCCTGATGACAAGCATCCGGGAAACGCATGGCTACACTTATGACATTCATGGCACGATGCTCACTTTGCCGCATGGCAGCGTGTATGTTATCCAGACGGAAACGCCCAATGAATGTGCAAGTCGGATTGGCGATGAGATACGTACTGAATTGATGCGTATGATGGATGAGCCTGTGGGCGAGGACGAGCTGGAGAATGTGAAAAACTACATGATGGGCAGCTATCTGCGACGCTATGAGGTGAACCTCGGCTTTCCCTCGCTCCTCATGGGGCTTGTTCCGACGCACCGCACGTTGGATGGTTTGGAGCAGGAGTGCCGGATGGTGAGAGAGGCAACGGCCGAGGATGTGCAGCGTGTGGCGAAACACTATTTCTCGCCGGCGCGCTTCATGGAGTGTATGACAGGAACATTCCCTGAATGACTGCCCCTTGAATCTCGTCCCATAAGGCTGCTCTCGCGCAGGTGGTGTGCTGGCAATGGGTATGTCGAAAACGATCGCAAGATGCGCAGAATGCGCTGAAATGCACCAAAAAGAGCCTTTTGCTAAAGCTTGATGTGGATTTTGTGGAGTTTTGGAGACTCTTTCCTTTGTCCTCTCGCCAAAGTTTTCTAACTTTACGCGGTAAAGAGAAATAATCACAACAGAAACATGCTGGATCAAGACAGAATTATTAAAGTTGATATCAACGAGAGCATGCGCAAGTCTTATATAGACTACTCGATGTCGGTCATCGTGTCGCGCGCACTTCCGGACGTGAGAGATGGATTCAAACCTGTGCATCGTCGCATCCTCTATGGAATGCTGGAGGTGGGGAACACCTACGATAAGCCTTATAAGAAATGCGCGCGCATCGTGGGTGATGTGCTCGGTAAGTACCATCCGCATGGAGACTCTTCTGTGTATGGCGCTCTTGTGCGTTTGGCGCAGCCGTGGGCTATGCGCTACTGTCTGGTGGACGGACATGGAAACTTTGGTTCGGTGGATGGTGACGGCGCAGCCGCTATGCGATATACAGAGTCGCGCCTTTCGCGCATAGGCGAGGCAATGATGAGCGACCTCTATAAAGAATCGGTAGATTTTGAGGACAACTTCGATGGCTCGCTAAAAGAGCCGAAAGTGTTGCCAACGCGCATACCCAACTTGCTTGTGAACGGAGCCACAGGCATTGCTGTGGGAATGGCGACGAACATCCCGACGCACAACCTTGCGGAAGTTATCGATGGTTGTGTGGCAATGATAGACAACCCCGACATTACGGTGGCAGAACTCATGCAGTATGTCAAGGCACCTGATTTTCCTACGGGAGGCATTATTTGTGGACTTGATGGAGTGCGTGAAGCCTATGAAACAGGACGTGGCCGTATTGTCATTCGCTCGAAGACAGACATCGAGACGGAGGCTTTGCACGACAGAATCGTTGTGCATGAGATTCCGTACAATGTCAATAAGTCGGAACTCATCAAGAAAATAGCGGATCTTGCGGGTGAGAAAAAAGTGGAGGGCATTGCCAATGTGAACGATGAGTCTGACCGCAACGGGATGCGCATCGTGATAGACATCAAACGTGAGGCCAATGCGAATGTCGTGCTGAACAAACTCTATAAGTTGACCGACTTGCAGTCGAGCTTCAGTGTGAACTGTATCGCATTGGTGGGTGCTGGGGCGAATAATTCAGGACGTCCAAAACTCCTCTCTTTAAGGGACTGCTTGCGCTATTTTGTGGAACATCGCCATGATGTGATAATACGCCGCACGAAGTTTGATAAGCGCAAGGCGGAAGAACGGGCTCATATTCTTGAGGGACTGATTATTGCGAGTGATAATATTGATGAAGTCGTACGCATCATCCGTGCAGCGAAGTCACCGCAGGAGGCCATTGATAATTTGAAAAGTCGGTTCGAACTTGACGATATTCAAGCGAAGGCTATTGTGGAGATGCGTCTGCGTCAGCTGACGGGGCTTGAGCAGGATAAGTTGCGTGGCGAGTATGCCGAACTGGAGAAGTTGATAGCCTTTCTCGATTCCATTCTCAATGATCCAGAGCTTTGTAAGAAAGTAATGAAGGACGAACTCTTGGAAGTGAAGGAAAAGTGGGGTGACGAGCGCAAGACGAAGATTGACTACACGGCCAGCGAAAACTTTAATCCCGAAGACTTCTATCCCAATGAAAACGTTGTGATTACAATCAGTCATTTGGGTTATATCAAGCGCACCTCGCTGTCGGAGTTCCGTACGCAGAAGCGTGGTGGTGTCGGGGCGAAGGCGGGTTCTGCACGCGATGCAGACTTCATTGAACATATTTATCCGGCAGAGACGCACAACACCATGATGTTCTTTACGAAGAAAGGCCGTTGCTTTTGGATGAAAGTATATGAGATACCTGAGGGCAACAAGACTTTCAAAGGGCGTGCTGTGCAGAACTTGCTGAACATCGACTCTGACGATAAGGCTACGGCTTTCATCTGTATCAAAAACATCAATGATGCAGAATTTGTGAAGCACCACAATCTGTTCTTTTGTACAAAGACGGGTAAGGTTAAGAAAACACGCTTTGAGAATTATTCTCGTCCTCGTACCAATGGCCTTAATGCAATAAGTCTGGCGGAGGGTGACGAGGTTGTCGGTGTGTCGCTTACATCGGGAAACGACGACATTATCATTGCTAATCATAATGGGCGTGCCATCCGTTTTAACGAAAATGATGTGCGCCTCATGGGGCGTATGGCATTAGGAGTACGGGGCATGAGACTTGATGGCGGCGACGATGAGGCAATCGGAATGTTGGTCATGGCATGCAATAAACCACTGACAGAGGAACAATGGACGCAACTTGATGCCGAGGATGGCGATGACGAACCGCAGGATGTGGTGGATGTTGTCGAAATAGAGGACGACACGGAGGATGCCGAGAACGTGGCGGATGACTATGCTGAAAACGTCATGGTCGTTTCAGAAAAGGGCTACGGCAAGCGTTCTGCTCTCAGCAGTTATCGTATTACCAAGCGTGGCGGCAAGGGTGTGAAAACCCTTAACGTGACAGAAAAGACTGGTAAACTTGTTGCCATTAAGGCTGTGACGGACGACGACGACTTAATGATTATTAACAAGAGCGGAGTTGCGATTCGGCTGGCCATCAGCTCCATCAAGACAACAGGGCGAGCTACGCAGGGCGTTCATGTGATTGACTTGAAGAAACGCAATGATGTCATCAGCAGTGTGTGTCGCGTGGCTCATGCCGATGATGAGGATGTCGCGTCCGAGAATGGAGATGAATCCGCATACTCACATCCAGATGCAGAGGAGTGAGGTGTGGCAAAGTCTAGCTAATGGGACGAAGAAACAATAATATACTTATTAAACAATAAATTTTTGCGTATGAAACGGTTATTATTAGTGTGTGCAGTGCTGACGTTGTCGGTGTCTGCATTTGCCCAAAAGGCCAATGTCCGTAAGGCAAAATCCACAATCGAGTTTGCGCAGGCGAACTACACGCTCAGCAATCTTGATGAAAAGAAACTTGAGACGGTTCGTGAACTTATGGCCGATGCGCTGACTAATCCCGAATCTGCCGTTATGGCTGATGCCTGGAAGATTGCGGCACAGCTAAAGCTGTACGATATGAATGCAATGATTCAGCAGCGCATTGCGAACAACAACCAATTTGTTGATGCCAAAGCCTTTTTCCAGAATCAATACGACATCATTACTTATTTGGAGAAGTACGACCAGCTTCTCAACACTCCCAATGAAAAGGGAAAACTTCCGAAAGAAGAACTGCGCCATAAGGAACGTGCCAATGCCCAACTGATGGCAAAGGGACCGCGTGACAACTTGTTTATTGCCGCCACCAATATGGTGAACACTGACCCGGCTGCTACGGTGAAGTATCTTGACCTCTATTATGAGACGTTCACTGATTCGCTTTTCAATGGCATGGACTTGAAGGCTGGGGACTCCCATCTTACGGACAGCTACTACATCTATGCCGTGGCGTTGAAAAACTCCAATGGCGATAAGGGTAAGATTGAAGAGAGCCTTGCCAAAGCTCTCGATTCTCAGAACTATGGGAAGAATGCTTGCTTTGAGTTGATGACTATGAAGAAGGATGCAGGCGACATGGAGGGATGGAGAACGTATTGTGCGCTTGCGATGGAAAAATACCCAACCGAAGGCATATTCGCTCGTCTGCTGATGCAGGAATATGTAAACGAGAAACTATGGGATAAGGTTGTCGCACTGGCCGAAAAGACCATTGCGCACAACAAGGAGGCGAATGTTACGGACGAGTGGCCGTATTATTTCAAAGCTGTCTCTTTTTTCTCGAAGGAACAGTATGAGCCGGCCTACGCGGCTTTCGTGGAGACCGTGGAGGTGAAACCCGACTTCGTGGATGCGCTTGCTGGTGCTGGCAAGACGGCCTGGAAGATAGCTCAAGACAACGCGAAGAACGCCGCGAAGAGCAAGGAATGGTACAACAAGGCCATCATGCAGTTTGAGAAAGCACGTGAAGTAGCCCCTGACCAGCCCGACCAATGGGGTTATTCATTGTATGCTTGCTACAACAACACGGGCAATATGGCCAAGGCGGCTCAGTTCAAGAAGTACGCCAAGTAAGTCCGTCCGGACATTTGCAGAAGAATAGTATTAGGCTCGCCGCAGAGATACTCTCTTTGCGGCGAGCCGCGTATTGGGGCGTTCCGCAATCTTCGTGGATGCGTAGCGGTGCGTCGTGCAATAAAACGCGTGGTACAGACGTTATTCACTACGAACCGACGTTTCATCTTGTTTGCCATAGTGTTCGAACGTATACGTAAAATTAAGATAGTGCTGGTGGTGGTGGCCGTCGTTATCGCCCTTGCATCGCTGTTGGCATCCCACTGCCTTACGCGCGACCTCCAGCAGGAGGAACGCAACAAGATGGAGGTGTGGGCGGAGGCGATGCGCTCCCTTAATGCAGCGGACGAAAACACCGACTTGAACCTCGTGCTGAAGGTGATAAACGGCAACAACACCATTCCCGTCATTGTGCTGGACAAAGAGGGCAACATTCAAACGCACCGAAACTTGGACTTGCATTTCAGCCTGTCGGAGGATTCGGCGGCAATCCTCCGGCGGCGTGCCGCAGAGATGAAGCGCGACGGCCACTCCATTCGTATTTATCTCGATGCGCATGAAAACCAGGGCGGAACTGCTTTGGAAAACCATAGGACGCAAGACCGAGCGATGGACTCCGTGAAGAAACGGCCGGATTCGTTTACGGTCATTCAGCCCGTTACGGAGCAGGGCGAAGATTTCATCGAAATCTGCTATGACGAATCGCTTCTCCTGCGCCGGCTGACGGTGTATCCGTACATCCAGCTGGGTGTGGTCGTCCTGTTTGTGCTTATCGCCATCTTTGCCCTTTTCACTTCGATGAAAGCGGAGCAGGACAAGGTGTGGGTGGGGCTCTCCAAGGAAACCGCCCACCAGCTGGGTACGCCGATTTCGTCGCTCATGGCGTGGACGGAAGTGCTGAAAGAGACGCATCCCGACGACACGCTTCTGCCCGAGATGGAAAAGGACGTGCGGCGATTGGAGCTCATTGCCGAGCGTTTCTCAAAAATTGGCTCTATACCCGAGCCGAAACCTGTGGACGTGGGGCAATTGGTGGAGAGGGTGGCGGAATACATGGATCATAGGACATCGCACAAAGTGTCGGTCATTACCCGCCTTCCGTCCACGCCAATAGTCGTGAACATGGTCGCGCCGCTCTTCGAGTGGGTGCTTGAAAACCTCTGCAAGAACGCCGTCGATGCCATGTCGGGGAATGGACAGATTGACGTTGTCTTGTCGGAAAATTCTGATTTCGTGGTGTTTGAAATTCGCGACACAGGAAAAGGCATTCCAAAATCGCATTTCAACTCTGTGTTCAAGCCTGGCTTCACCACCAAGGAACGCGGATGGGGACTGGGGCTTTCACTTGCCAAGCGCATTGTGGAAAACTATCACAGGGGGCGCATCTTCGTGAAATCGTCGGAACAGGACAAAGGAACGACGTTTCGAATTGAGTTGCCGAAAGGGGCATAAGCGGCTTGACCATTTCATCCGTATGGCCAAGCCGCATTTTCTTGTTGGTTGCCGACAAGCAAGCGGATGCAGAGGGGAGAAACCGTTCCTGCCTTGCTTGAAACAGAGGCTGGAAAATGGATGTGCTTGGAGTGCATTTTCTTCTAATTCCAGTATTCTTGCCTCCGAACATACTTTCCCATTTTTTTTGAATGTGTAAGCAGTTGATGGACAGTTAAATATGTGAATCTGTGGATTCCATGAAAAATGTCTGCGGAGAAAAATAATTTCGTCCGCAGACGACATGGGACTCCTCTGCGGACGAAATTATTTTTCTCCGCAGACGTCTTTCGGCCGTTCCGCAGTGTTTTTTTGTTTTGCCGAATCTGCTGTTTACCAAACTTTTAATGGCACTGGCAAGAACCAGTTCGAAGCCATCCCCGTAAGCTCGTCCACATTGTTCCGCAGGTGTCGCGCCGGAGCATATCGCTGCGGACGGCACAGGTTTCACCGCATTGCCGTGCGGTACTGTTCTTAAGTTTGATTACCTTTGCAGAGCCCTGTCGGGAATACATGCCTAACGGGAATTCGGGAAATCATGGCATCAATATGAAAATGAAGATATTCCACCTCTGTTTGCTTGTGCTGACTTTCGCCTCGTGTCAGCAAGGCAGCCGTGAGAATGAGGCTTTTCAACTGCTCGATGAAGCGCGCGCTTGCACCCGGAACGGGCAGTTCCGACAGGCCCATGTGCTGATTGACTCTCTGCGCGCCACTTATCCGCGTGCCTTCGACGCCCGTTGGGCTGCACTCGATTTCGAGGATTCCCTCAATTTGGCAGAGGCCCGCGAGCAGGCCGCTCAAGCCGACAGCTGCCTGACATTTGCCCGTTATGAATACGATGACTTGCGGGCTGGTGGGCTGCCCGACGGCGACAGCCGCGTGAAGGCGGCGCGCGCGCGCATCGACTCGCTCGCCATCGAGTGCGACCGCATGGCGATGAAAATTCGTTTTTTCCAACGGAAGATACAGGAACAGCGGGACAAGTGTCCGACGGCCGATGGAAAGCTACCTTGACTTTGACAACATCCAGCGTTCGCGCGAGGATGTGGAGTGGCATCCGCTCCGTCCGTTCCTGCCGGACAATGCGCGCGTCCTGTTCCTTGGCAGCTTCCCGCCGCCGCGCCGCCGGTGGTGCATGGACTTCTACTATCCCAACTTCACCAATGACCACTGGCGCATAGAGGGGCTCGCCTTCTATGGCGACAGAAACCATTTTGTGGACGAGGCAAACAAAACGTTCCGTCTTTCGCTCATCACCGACTTTCTCCGCGAGCGCGGCATCGCCTTGTTCGACACCGCGACCGCCATCCGCCGCCTGGCCTCCAATGCCTCCGACAAGTACCTGGAGGTCGTGCAGCCGACGGACATCCGTTCGCTGGTTGGTCGCCTGCCGCAGCTCCGTTCCATTGCCACCACGGGCGAGAAAGCTTGTAGCACCATCTGCCGGCACCTGCAAATAGCCACGCCGCCAAAGGTCGGCGCGTCCGTCGTCGTCCCTCCATTGCGCGAGGGCGATGCCGAAAGGTTGCTGTTCCGCTTGCCCTCTTCTTCCCGTGCCTATCCTCTTTCGTTGGAGAAAAAGGCTGCGGCATACGAGCGGATGTTCCGGCAGACAGGACTGCTGCAATAAGAAATGTCTTGTGGCTCTGCGAAACGAAGAAAACAAGGGGGAATGAGACAAAATTGAAAACTTCGTGCGCGATATTCTTTTTTTATTTGTAACTTTGCGCCTCGTAATGGACTACAAAAGGTAAAGGAGCGCATTCTGGCATGAAACAGAGTGATGAATACAGCGTAAACCTGTTCACTGCTAACCTCACGGGACGAAAGTTTGAATTTAAGATTGACGATGCTTTTTTCAAGCGTGTCGATGGCATGGTTCAGCGTGGAGCAATCCGCGCCGAGGTCGTATGTGAAAGTGCAACGGAAAGGGTTTTCGTCTTCTCCATCCACTCCGTGGGGACTGTTGTCGTTCCGTGTGACAGGTGCCTGTCCGATTTGGAGCTTCCCATCGATACAACCGACACGATTAACGTGTGTCTGGGAACGGATGATTCCGACGACGGCGACACGATTGTCGTTTCAGAAGAGAGCGGAATCTTGGATTTGTCGCAGCCGATGTATGAGTTCATCGCCCTTAGTATGCCCATACGACGCATCCATGAACCCGGCCAGTGCGATGAGGCCATGATGCGCGAGTATGCCAAGCACCATCCTTGTCGTGTGGGACAAGAAGGAGGCGACGACAATCCGATTCACCCCGACGGCGAACAGGGACTTTCCACGAAGCCCATCGATGCCCGCTGGAAAGCACTAAAAGACATAATCAGTAACAACCATTAAAAAAAGTATTTCAGAAATGGCACATCCTAAAAGAAGACAGTCGAAGACTCGTACACGCAAGAGAAGAACACACGATGTAGCAGTGGCTCCCACGTTGGCCGTATGTCCCAACTGCGGGGAGTTCTACGTTTACCACACGGTATGCCCTTCATGCGGATACTACAGGGGCAAGGTGGCGATTGAGAAGGAAGCTGCAATCTGATGACGGTTCTGAGTCCGCGAGGCACTGGCGGCGTCCAGGGTGGTAGCTTGGCTCGCAGGAGTGTCTGTCTGCTCCCGTCACCAGCCAGTTGTGCGCAGACCTCAACTCAACAATGAATATGGAAAAAAGAAACGCTGTCATAACGGGCATTGGCGGCTATGTGCCGAAATATATCCTCGACAACGAAGAAATGTCGCGCATCGTCGACACTTCGGACGAGTGGATTATGGAGCGCATAGGTGTGAAGACGCGCCACATTCTCAAAGACGAGGAGCGTCAAGGCGCGGGCACGTCCTATCTCATGACAAAGGCCGTTCAGGAACTGCTTGCAAAGACGCAGGTGGATTCCGACACCATCGAGGCTGTTGTCTGCGCAACCACGACCCCCGACTACCACTTTCCATCCACGGCATCGCTCGTCATTGGCAACATCGGACTGAAGCATGCTTTCGGGTTCGACATGGAGGCGGCCTGCGCGGGCTTCCTTTATGCCATGGAGGTGGGCGCCAGTCTCATCACGAGCGGCCGGCACAACCGGATAGTCGTTTGTGGCGGCGACTTCATGTCGTCGATGACCAATTACCAAGACCGCACCACTTGTCCCATCTTTGGCGACGGGGCCGGGTGCGTCCTCATGGAGGCGACGACGGAAGACTACGGCTTGATGGACAGCTATCTGAGAACTGACAGCCACTACGAGCCGCTCCACATGGCTGCGGGTGGCTCGGCCAATGTCGCCACCCATGAGACGGTGGATGCGCGCCAGCACTTCGTCTATCAGGAAGGGCGGACAGTGTTCAAGTATGCCGTCACCAACATGTCCGATGCGGTGGAAATCATTGCCAAGCGCAACAACCTCACCAAGGACGACATCGCGTGGATTGTTCCGCACCAGGCCAATGTGCGTATCGAAACCGCCGTGGCGCGCCGTATCGGGGTCACAGAGGACAAAGTGATGATTAACATCGACCACATGGCCAACACGTCGGGCGGAACGCTGCCCCTCTGCCTGTGGGAGTACGAGTCGAAGCTCAAGAAGGGCGACAACCTCATCTTTACGGCGTTTGGCGCCGGATTCACATGGGGCGCGTCGTACATGAAGTGGGGCTACGACGGCTCGAAATTCAGCAAGTAACACAACCGTTTGACGTTTAGCGTCCAACGTTGGAGCCACTTACCTGTGCGTGCCCCGCGCTTTGCGCCCGGCGGCACGGCCAGGCCTCTCCACTACGAAGAGGCTTCCGCCGCAGGGAAAGGAAGTCCGCGCTGCACGCTAAACGTCGAACTTTTTTGACAGATGCACAAGTCAGGTTTTGTAAATATTGTCGGCAATCCCAATGTGGGCAAGTCCACGCTGATGAATCTTTTCGTTGGCGAGAGAATCAGTATCGCGACTTTCAAGGCGCAAACCACGCGCCATCGGGTCATGGGCATCATCAACGACGCCGACACCCAAATCGTGTTCAGCGACACGCCCGGCGTGCTGAAGCCCAACTATAAGCTCCAGCAGTCGATGCTGGCCTTCTCGGAGGGCGCGCTCAACGACGCCGACGTGCTTCTCTACGTCACCGACCCCGTGGAGAAGATTGATAAGAACACCGACTTCTTGCAGCGCGTGGCGCGGATGGAGGTTCCCGTCATCGTGCTCATCAACAAAATCGACCTCATCGACGAGGCGCGGCTCGTGCAGCTTGTCGACGAGTGGCACGCCATCCTGCCCAAGGCCGAAATCATTCCAGTCTCTGCCTTGGCGCGGTTCAATGTGGCTCCGGTACTGAAGCGCATCAAGGAACTTCTTCCCGAATCCCCGCCTTATTTCGACAAGGACCAGCTGACCGACAAGCCCGCGCGCTTCTTCGTCAGCGAAATCGTGCGTGAGAAGATTCTCCTCTATTACGACAAGGAGATACCCTATTCGGTGGAGGTGGGTGTCGAGGCGTTCAAGGAAGACCAGACACACATCCACATCAACGTGGTCATCTACGTGGAGCGCGACAGCCAAAAGGGCATCATCATCGGCCATCAGGGAAAGGCGCTCAAAAAGGTGATGACCGAGGCGCGCAAGTCGCTCGAGCGCTTTTTCGGGAAGACCATTTATATTGAGGCGTTCGTCAAGGTCGACAAAGACTGGCGCAACTCCGACCATGAGCTGAATCTTTTCGGCTACAATCCAGAGTAAAACCAAACCGTCCGAAGCGGCGTGACGGGCAGACCGCGCCTTGGGCGGATTCCCGCCGCACGCTTAGGGCAGAAAAAGTCCAAAGAAAGCCTATGGGAAACTTAGTAGCCATCGTCGGCCGCCCCAATGTGGGCAAGTCCACGCTGTTCAACCGCCTTACGCAGACGCGGCATGCCATTGTGAGCGAGGAGGCCGGCACAACCCGCGACCGCCAGTACGGCAAGTGCGAATGGGGTAACAAAGAGTTCTCCGTCGTCGATACGGGCGGCTGGGTGGTTAATTCCGACGACATTTTTGAGGAGGAGATACGCAAGCAGGTGCTCATCGCCATTGAGGAATGCGACGCAATCCTGTTCCTCGTCGATGTGAGAACAGGAGTGACCGACCTCGACATAGCCGTGGCCAACATCCTGCGCCGTTCCAAGCTTCCCACGTTCCTCGTGTGCAACAAGGTCGATTCCAACATCCTCCGTTACGACTCTGCCGAGTTCTATACCCTTGCGCTCGGCGACCCCTACTGCGTTTCCTCCATTACGGGCAGCGGAACGGGCGATCTGCTCGACGCGGTGGTGGCCAGCTTCAAGAAAGCCATGCCCGAGGTCATGGTGGAGGACATTCCCCGCGTTGCCATAGTCGGGCGTCCCAATGCGGGCAAGTCGTCCATCATCAATGCGTTTCTCGACGACAACCGCAATGTCGTCACCGACATCGCCGGAACGACGCGCGACTCCATCTACACCAAATACGAGAAGTTCGGCTTCAACTTTTACCTTGTTGATACGGCGGGCATCCGCAAGAAGAACAAGGTGAGCGAGGACTTGGAGTACTACTCCGTCATGCGTGCCATCCGCGCCATCGAGAACAGCGACGTGTGCGTGCTGATGGTCGATGCCACGCGCGGCATCGAGGGGCAGGACATCAACATTTTTCAGATTGTGCAGAAGAACCAGAAGGGCCTCGTCGTTGTCGTCAATAAATGGGACTTGGTGGCCGACAAGAGCAATGAGGCCATCCGCCACTTCGAGAACGCCATTCGCAAGCGCCTCGCGCCTTTCACCGACTTCTCCATCGTGTTTACTTCCGCCCTTACCAAGCAACGCATCTTCCGCGTGCTGGAGGAGGTGCAGAAGGTGTATGCGCGGCGCACCACGAAAGTCCCCACGGCCAAGCTCAACGAGACCATGCTCCCCATCATCGAGGCAACGCCGCCGCCATCCATCAAGGGCAAGTACATCAAGATAAAATACTGCATGCAGATTCCCGACACGCGCGTCCCCTCGTTTGTGTTCTACGCGAATCTCCCGCAGTATGTGAAAGAGCCGTACAAACGGTTCTTGGAAAATCAGATACGCGAGCACTGGCCGTTCACCGGCACGCCAATCAACATCTACATCCGGCAGAAGTAATGAAAGCCGCCAGCGCATTCCGCATCCTGCTGACCGCCGTGGCTCTCGTGGCTTGTCGGGGCGAGCAGCATCCCGCCGCCACGCCCATGCAGGCCCTCCAGCGTGCGCTCGACCATTTGGCCATGGGCGACGCCGACACCTATTTCGCAAGCCTCGACTTTGGCGACGGGGCGGACAGCGCCACCTGCCAGCTCCTCAAGCTTGCTGTCGTGAGGAAGATGCAGGACGATGAGGCTTCGGGCACGCGCGCCGTCATCAGCAGGGTGACCGACGGCACGATGCACTCCGACACCACGGCGACCGTCTTCTATGTCCAGCAGCTCGCCAACGGCGACACCCTTCACGGCGCGCAAAAAATGGTCTGCACGGACGGCGGCTGGAAACTCCGAATGCGCAACTAACGCCATCCCGACAATCCCTAAAAATCCATCATCTATGTCAGAAATCAAGTGCATCGGCATCGTCACCTCGGGCAACGACGCTCCTGGCATGAACAGTGCCATACGTGCCGTCACCCGTTCCGCCATCTACCACGGACTGCGCGTCAAAGCAGTGTTCCGCGGATACAAGGGGCTGATTGACGGCGACATAGCCGAATTCCAAACGCAGAACGTCAGCAACATCATCCAGCAGGGCGGCACGATTCTCAAGAGCTCGCCCAGCCGCGACTTCCTCACCGAGGAGGGGCGCAAGACTGCCTACGAGAACATGCGGCGCGAGGAGATTGACGCCCTCGTCGTCATAGGCGGCGACGGAACCATCCACGGCGCGCGCATCTTCGCGTCGGAGTTCGACGTCCCGTGCATTGCCATTCCCGCCACCATTGACAACAATCTTTGCGGCACCGACACCACCATCGGCTACGACACTGCGCTCAACACCATCATGCAGTGTGTGGACAAGATACGCGACACGGCCACGAGCCACGAGCGCCTCTTCTTCGTCGAGGTCATGGGCGACGACGCGGGCTTCCTCGCCCTCAACGGCGCGATTGCGTCGGGATGCGAGGAGGCAATCATCCCTTCGGTCGAAATCGAGGAGGACCAGCTCAGCAGCTTCATCGACAACGGATTCCGCAAGACGAAGCAGAGCAGCATTGTGCTGGTGGCGGCCAGCGAGGACAAGGGGGGCGCCCTGCTGTACGCCGACAAGGTGAAGCGTGAGAATCCGGAGCTCGACGTGCGCATTTCCATTCTCGGGCATCTCCAGCGTGGCGGCCGCCCGTCTGCCCACGACCGCATCATTGCCAGCCGCATGGGGTCGGCCAGCATCGAGGCCTTGATGAAGGGTCTCCGCAACGTGATGATTGGCATTGACAACGACGACATTGTTTATGTGCCGTTCTCGCGGGCGGTGAAGGAGAACCGTAAGATAGACCGCTCGCTGCTGGAGATTCTCCACGACGTGTCAATCTGAATCTCGCCTCACGGCTGCTGGGCACAAGGGGCGCGGCGCGGAATTGTTTCCGTCGCGCCCCTTTCGTCTCGCCTGTGCGGGAGTTCGCTTGCCGCTGCGCGGCGTGGGCGATTTTTGAGCGCACTGAAAGTTTATTTTGAGTGCGCTCAAAATTTTGCGCGAGCGCACTGAAAATAAAAAGGCAGCGCACTGGAAAATAATTTCCAGTGCGCTGCTTTTTCAGAGGGGCTGCGTCGGGGCAGTAACGGTGGCGCGGGGCTGCTATCTCCGCTGCGCGCCTGTGCGCTGCGGGTTGCGCGCCGGCTGGGGCGGCGCGAAGTTCCTGAGGGCCTGCATGTTGAAGCGGAAAAGGGCTATGCGCACCTTGTGTATTTTCTTCCACGACAGAACGGAGTGGAATTTCTTGCAGTAGGCCTGCTCTATCTCGGCGTTGCGTACGTCGAGCCGCAGGGCCTTGGTCAGAATCTGCTCGTACTCGCGCTCGCTCGTGTTTTCGTCGCACTTGCGCATGATTTCCCTTGCCTCGTCCTTGTTCTTGCGCTGCTTCTCCAGCATTTCGTGAAGCATGGGGAAGAATTGGTGCGCTTCGATGGGGGTGAGGCTGGCTTCGCGCGTCACGAACGTTTCCAAGTCGCGGCGGAATTGCTCCGGCGAGAACTGTTGGCGGCTGCGCCACGTGGGCTGCCGCTGTTGGGCGGCAAGGGTGGCGGCGAGCGCCAGGCATAGGAGAAGTGTGCAGATGCGTTTCATGATGCTGGTGGTTGAGGGGTTAGAGGTCTATGCCGGCGAGGTAGCTGTAGATGTCCGCGTTGTCGATGAGTGTGTACTGGATGAAGTCCTCGCGGTAGGTCTCGTCGTAGGTGGGGGCGTGCTGCTCCGTGCGCTCGGTTGCGGCGGCGCGGATGCCGTCGTGCGGCTGCGGTTCGACCGATCCGTTGTGCGGGAACAGGAACAGTGCGGCCCCGACCGCGCAGGCTGCCGCTGCAACCGCCGTCCATCTGAGCCACAGGCGGCTGCGCTGCGCGGGCTGTGGATGCGGCTGGCGCACGGTGGCGGCGGTGTCGGCACTGCTGCCGAGTGGCGAGTCGGTGGCTGGTGCGTCGGGAATGTTCGCCATGATGCGGCCGGTGAGGCTTTCGAAGTAGCCCTCCGGCACGCCGAACGGATTGCCCTTTGGCTGGCTGTTGATGTCGAATTTTCGCTTCATGTTTTTCCTTTCTTTGTTGGTTTGACTGCGCGCGTTTGCGATGGTTTAATCGTGGCGGCGGAAAAAATCTTCTATCTTCCTGACGGCGAAGTGGTAGGAGGCTTTCAGCGCGCCCACGCTGATGCCGAGAATGTCGGAGATGTCCTCGTATTTCATTTCCTCGAAGTACTTCATCGTGAACACGGCTCGCTGCCGGGGAGGGAGCGACGCCACGGCCTGCTGCAGGAGCAGTGCGGCGCGGTCGCCGTCGAAGTAGGTGTCGCTTTCCAGCGTGTTGGCGATGCTGGGGGGGCTGTCCTCGTCGTTGTCGTCGAAAGGCGACGAGTCGAGCGAGATGGTGTCGTGTTGCCGCGAGAGGAATGTCAGGGCTTCGTTGTAGGCGATTTTGTAGAGCCATGTCGAGAGCTTGCACTCGCCTCGGAACGTGGCCATGCTGCCCCATGCTTTCATGAACGTGTTCTGGAGGATGTCGTCGGCGTCGTCGTGGTAGGAGACCATGCGGCGCACCTGCCAGTAGAGCGGCTGGCTGTAGGCATCGACGAGTTCCTCGAACGCCTTGCGTCGCGTGGCGGGTGCGAGCAGTTGTGCTATGAGGTCTGGTTCGCTGGTCTTCTTCATTGTCGGAGGTGGGGGTGTGGGCGGTGCGTCCGTGCGGCGCGTTGGTTTTTCTCTCACAAAAAAACCTTGCCCATGTCCTGTCGGACACAGACAAGGAGTGTGCTTCGCCTGTACGCTGTCTGCCGCGCTATCTCAGTTGGACCTTGCGCGCCACCTTTCCAATTTTCAGAATGTAGTAGCCTTTGGGGAGGTGGTTGAGGTCGAGGACTTTCTCGGGGCTGTCGATGCGGTAGGATGCAACCCGCACGCCGGCGAGGTTGTAAATCTCCACCGACATCTTGTCGGCGTTCTTGATGTGCACCGTCGACTCGCACACGCTGACGGTGACGGGGGCTGCTTCCTGCTCGATGGCGGAACGCTGCGCGTCCTGCGCGTTGGCCGTTGGGGAAACGGACAGCGTGAGTGCGGCGACAATGGTGTATAGTAGTGCTTTTTTCATAGGCTTTCGCTTTGCTTTTCTCTGTGTGGATTGCGTACTTGGCGCACAATCCGCCCTATGTCATTGCAAAAGTAGGCGTTACGGTAGAATTATGCAAGAAAAGCATGAAAAAAAGTGGCGTGCGTTATAATTTTTTTAGAACTGTGGCGTTGCCGGTTGTTTTGCGGGCAGGTGCGTGCGTGGAGCGGAGGTCGGGCCTCGTGGAAGTGCGGAGGGTCAGAGCGCGACGCGCAGTCCCTCGTTGGCCAGTAGGGTGTCGGGGAATATGCGCTGTGCCTCGCGCAGGATTGCGCTCTCGTCTTCGTGCCGCGACGAGAAGTGGCCGACAAGCAGTCGCTTTGCTCCGGCCATGCGTGCGATTTGCGCGGCCTCGGCAGCTGTGGAGTGGAGGTATTTTTTTGCAAGCCGTTCGTCCCCCTTGGTGTAGGTGGCTTCGTGGTAGAGGAGGTCCACTCCTGCCACCATCGGGGCGATGTCGGGCTTGAACGCCGTGTCGGAGCAGTAGGCGTAGGAGCGCGGTGGGTCGGCGGGCGTGGTGAGCGCTGTGTGGGGGATGACGGTGCCGTCGTCGGTGGTGAAGTCCATGCCGGCTTTGATGTTGTTGAGTTGCCATGTAGGTACGCCGTGGCGCACGACGGCCTCGTGGTCGATGTGGGGGAGCAGGGGCTTCTCTCGGAACAGATAGCCGCAGCAGCGCACGCGGTGGCGGAGCGGGATGGAGTAGACGGTGAGGCTGCGGTCTTCGTAAATCGGACTGAAAGCGTGGGTGTCGACGGGGTGGAACACGACCTCGAAGTCGATGCCGCTGCAAAAGTAGTTGATTTGCGGACGGAAGACGCGTTCGATGTCCTCCGGCCCATAAATGTGCAGGGGGGCGGTCCGTCCGAGGAGCGACTGTGTGGAAATGAGTCCCATCAGGCCGAAGCAGTGGTCGCCGTGCAGGTGGGAAATGAACACGCTGGCCATGCGGTTGAGCTGTATGCGGTTGCGCCTCAGCGCGAGCTGTGTGCCCTCGGCGCAGTCGATGAGAAAGTATTTCTCGCGCACGTTCACCACTTGGGCGCTTCCGTTGTGCCTCAATGTCGGAAGGGCGCTGCCGCAGCCGAGTACCGTGACTTCAAATTTTTCCATGTGACGGGGTGTTTTATGAGGTGAGGCGTCTCGCCCTTTTTGCTGGGCGGATATAGGGTCGGAATGATTCTTTTGGCCGAAGCCGTTTGGGACGAAATGGTATAAAAAACGCGGGCTCGCGGGGATTTCCACGCACGCTGGCTGTGTGCCGGCTGCTGTTGCTCGTGGAAATCCGCGCGAACCCGCAGTGTCGCTGTTGCGGTGCTTACTTCTGCTCTGCCTCCATGTTGGCTTTCAGAGCGGCAAGGGCGTCGATGTCGCCGAGCGTTGTGCTGGCAACCTTGTTCTGAATGACAGGTGCCTGCTCCTTGGGCTGGCGAGCTGCTTTCTTCGCTGCTGCGGCTGCCTTCTTGGCTTCGCGTGCCTCGGCGCGTGCAACGTCCTCGAAGATGCGGCTGTGCGAAAGGATGATTCGCTTGGCGTCCTTGTTGAACTCAATCACCTTGAAGTCGAGTTCCTCGCCCAGCTGTGCCTGGCTGCCGTCCTCCTTGACCAGGTGTTTCGGCGTGGCGAAGCCCTCTACGCCGTACTCCAGCTGGATGACTGCGCCCTTGTCGAGCATTTCGATTATCTTGCCGTGGTGGATGCTGTCCTGCGTGAAGATGGTCTCGAAGTTGTTCCAGGGATTTTCCTCCAGCTGCTTGTGGCCGAGCGAGAGGCGGCGGTTGTCCTTGTCGATGTCGAGCACCTGAACCTCAATCATCGCGCCAATCTGCGTGAACTCCGACGGATGCTTCACTTTCTTCGTCCACGACAGGTCGGAAATGTGGATGAGTCCGTCAACGCCTTCCTCTATTTCAACGAACACACCGAAGTTGGTGAAGTTGCGAACCTTTGCGGTGTGCTGTGATCCGACGGGGTATTTCGTCTCGATGTTTTCCCACGGATCCTCTTTCAGCTGCTTCACGCCGAGGCTCATCTTGCGGTCCTCGCGGTCGAGCGTGAGGATGATGGCGTCCACTTCGTCGCCGACCTTCATGAAGTCTTGTGCGCTGTGGAGGTGTGCGCTCCAGCTCATCTCTGAAACGTGGATGAGCCCCTCCACGCCCGGAGCAATCTCGACGAATGCGCCGTAGTCTGCCATGACAACAACCTTGCCGTGTACCTTGTCGCCCACTTTCAGGTTAGGGTCGAGGGCATCCCACGGATGCGGAGTCAGCTGCTTGAGGCCAAGGGCAATGCGCTTCTTCTCGTCGTCGAAGTCGAGGATTACTACGTTGAGCTTTTGGTCGAGCTCGACAACCTCTTTCGGGTCACTCACGCGGCCCCACGAGAGGTCTGTGATGTGGATGAGGCCGTCGATGCCGCCAAGGTCGATGAAGACACCGTAAGAGGTGATGTTCTTCACCGTTCCTTCCAGAATCTGTCCCTTTTCGAGCTTGCTGATGATTTCTTTCTTCTGTGCTTCCAGCTCGGCCTCGATGAGAGCCTTGTGGCTGACGACGACATTGCGGAACTCCTGGTTGATTTTCACAATCTTGAACTCCATCGTCTTGCCCACGAACGTGTCGTAGTCGCGGATGGGCTTCACGTCGATTTGGCTGCCGGGGAGGAATGCCTCCGTTCCGAGCACATCGACAATCATGCCGCCCTTTGTGCGGCACTTTACGAAGCCCGTGACGATTTCGTTGTTCTCAAGCGCTTTGTTCACGCGCTCCCACGAGCGTGCTGCACGCGCTTTCTTGTGGGAAAGAACCAGCTGTCCTTTCTTGTCCTCTTGATTTTCGATATATACTTCCACCGTGTCGCCCACTTTCAACTCGGGGTTGTAGCGGAATTCGTTCTTCGAGATGATACCCTCGCTCTTGAATCCAATATTGACCACCACCTCGCGGTCGCTGATGCTGCTCACCGTGCCATCGACAACGTCGTTGTTGCCAATTTTGCTGAGTGTCGATTCGTAGGCCTTGGCGGCTTCCGCTTTGTCCGATGACGAGAGCCCCTCGTTTTCAAAGGATTCCCAGTCGAAGTCTGCAAGCGGCTGGATGTTTTTTGTTTCCATGAATTGTTTGTTGTTTGTTTGGTTAATAATGTTGGACATTATGTTGTGAGAAACACGTTGGTTCGGAAAAACTCCGAATCGGCTGCAAAGGTACGGAATAATAATTTAGCAGCCAAAAGTTTACGCATCAAAAGCAATGCGCTGGGGAATCATCAATCTACACTCGTTGACTATGCTCAAAACTAAGGAGTTCTCATCGACATGGAGGCACAACGCAGTCTAAAGCAAGTGGGCGATGTTGCTGCAGGACGTTACGAACACATCATGGAATCTGCAACCGAGCAAAGCTAATCAAGATAAAAGAGAATCAATTATTGTACTGGAGTTCCATTAAAGAACCGTATCGTGTCTTTGATAACCTCAGAAAAAGTTTCCGAGTAAAATACATGCTTAGACCTATCGAATATTATACCATGTAATTTGTCGTTTTCAAACTCCTCAAGTGGAATGCAAGCAGCTATACCGTATGCATATCCACACAAAAAAGTAATATAAAGTACAATAGTAATAAAATCTAAGCAAAACACTCACAAGCAAAGGCTCTTCTCTAAATAAGTTTATCCACAAAAATAGTTTGAACGCGATACATGTTTATGCACAAGAAAGCCAACTGCCCAGGCGTCATTTGTGTTGTTGCGGCGAGCAAAACTTGTGGGGAATTCACGGAAGTGAGGATTTTTTAGTGCGGCGAAATCGGAAGAAGAAGCTGATGGGTTATTCCAAAAAACTCAATCGTGGCTCCGCGCTTATGGGGCAATGCACTGGGCATGACGCGGCCCAAAAGAAATCCATCCGCCGACAGGGGCGTTCCTGCCAGCGGACGGATGTCGTTTCGGATGCTGTCCGGCATCGGCGCACTACGGGTTGTGCGTGTGGCCGAACGCCATTTGAAGTTCGTCCCATGCGTCGCACAGGGCCTGCATGGACGGGAAGAGGAGGTTCGCCCCTTCGTCGAGGAGGACGGAGTCGGGCAATGGCCCCGTATTGACGGCGATGGTGAACACGCCGGCCGCCACGCCGGCTTGTACGCCGAGGGGCGCGTTTTCCACCACTATCGACTGGCACGGCGGGAGGTCGCCTCCCTTGTGCAGTCCGATGAGGTATGGCTCGGGGTTGGGCTTGCCGTACTTCACGTCGAACGCTGTCACCATGTGGTCGGGCGAGAACACCTGCGGAAAGTTGTGCTGGAGGCGGTTGAGCAGCGACTTCTGTCCCGAGCCGGTGACGACCATGGGCGTAATGCCGGAAGCCTTTACCTTGAGCAGTAGCTCGTAGGCTCCGTCCATCCGTTCGGCCGTCGGGCGACTGGAGAACAGCTGGCTCTTGTATTCGTAGATTTCCTCCACCTCCTGCTCCGTGGCCTCGTGCCCACGCTCGCGCATGGATACGATGTTGATGGTCCCCGCGCCCGTACGTCCCTCGTGCTGGTAAGCCTCCTCCATGCTCATGGCGATGCCGAAGTGCTGCATGGCGTTGTGCCATGCCCAGGCATGGTTCTTCATCGAATCGAACAACACACCGTCCATGTCGAACATGGCGGTGTGTGGCTCGATGCGCGTGTGGTGGTGCTCCTTGAGGTACTGGAGCACGGCTTGCTCGTACATTTACTTCAGCCGCTCTTGGATGGCCTTGCTCTCTGCCTCGTATCCGGGCTTGTCGAGGAGGGCGAACATGTTGCGCTTGTAGGCTTCCACGCCGGGCTGGTTGAAGGGGTTCACGCCCAGCACAAGGCCGCTGATGCCGCAGGCTTTCTCGAAGAAGTAAATGAGCTGGCCGATGTTGTACTCGTCCAGCTTCTCGATGGAGATGCGGAGGTTGGGCACGCCGCCGTCCACGTGGGCGAGCTGTGTGCCCAGTTCTGCCATCTTGTTGACTTCGTCGATACGCTTCCCGGCAAGGAAGTTCAGGCCGTCGAGGTTCTCCGCGTCCGACGGCACTTCGAGCTTCGCGTTCGGATGCTCCACAGAGATGACGGTCTCGAAAATCGTCCGTTCTCCATCCTGAATCCACTGGCCCATGGAGTGGAGGTCCGTCGAGAAGTCGACGGCGGCGGGGAAGATGCCTTTCTTGTCCTTGCCCTCGCTCTCGCCGTAGAGCTGTTTCCACCACTCATTGACGTAGTGGAGCTTCGGCTGGTAGTTCACGAGAATCTCAATCTTCTTGCCTTCGGCATAAAGCGCGTTGCGCGTTGCGGCATACTGGGCGCAGAGGTTCTCTGCGAAAGGCACGCCGCTGGCGGTTGCCTTCTCCATGTCGCGCGCGCCCTCGATGAGCGCGTCGATGTCGAAGCCGGCACAGGCGATGGGAAGCAGTCCCACGGGAGTGAGCACAGAGAAGCGCCCGCCCACGTTGTCGGGTATGACGAAAGTCTTGTAGCCCTCCTTGTCGGCCGTCGTGCGTGCCGCGCCCTTCTTGGCGTCGGTCACCGCAACGATTACTTTCTTGGCGGTCTCCTTGCCGCGCTCGTCCTCACACAGCTTCTTGAGAAGGCGGAACGTGATGGCCGTCTCCGTCGTGGTGCCCGACTTCGAGATGTTGATGACCCCGAACCGCTTGCCGTGCAGGTAGTCGATGAGTTCCGCGAGATAGTCCTCGCCAATGTTGTTGCCGGCGAAGAGGATGCGCGGACTGTCCGACTTCTTCAGCCAGCCGAACGAGTCGCCGAGTGCCTCGATGACGGCACGCGCGCCAAGGTAGCTGCCGCCGATGCCCGCGACGACCACGGCCTCGCACTCCGCGCGCAGCACGTCGGCACAGCCCTTGATGTCGTCGAGCAGCGCCTTGTCCGTTTCTGTCGGGAGGTGAAGCCATCCGAGGAAATCGCTGCCCGGGCAGGTGCCCTCTTCCAGCGCCTTCATGGCATCGGCGACGGCCGGCGCGTAGGATTCCACTTTTCCTGCTGCAACGAACTGTGCAGCCTTTGCAATGTTGAGTTTCATGATGTATGATGTTTTAGTGTTTGCATTTTCCAGCCTCGGCGGTCATCTGAACGTGTCGCTGAGAATCCGTATCTCCACCGACGGGGAGATGCGCTCGTAGAGGATGTTGTAGACTGCGTCGAGTATGGGCATATTGACGCGGTAGTGCCTGTTGATTTCTTTCATGCACTTCGTCCCGTAGTAGCCCTCGGCAATCATTTCCATCTCCAGTTGTGCGGTCTTCACCGAATAGCCCTTCCCTATCATCGTTCCAAACACGCGATTGCGGCTGAAGTTGGAGTACATCGTCACGAGCAGGTCGCCGAGATAGACGGAGTCGTAAATCGAACGCTCGGCCGGCTCGATGGCTTTCAGAAACCTCCCCATCTCCTGCACGGCGTTGGCCACGAGCACAGCCTGGAAGTTGTCGCCGTACTTCAGTCCGTGGCACACGCCTGCGGCAATGGCGTACACGTTCTTCAGCACGCTGCTGTACTCGATGCCCTCGATGTCGGTGCTGACGGAAGTCTTCACGTATTTCCCCGACAGCAGCTCGGCAATGGCTTGTGCGTTCTCCAGGCTTTTACATCCAACGGTGAGGTAGCAGAGGCGGTCGAGCGCCACTTCTTCCGCGTGCGAGGGGCCTCCGATGCTCGCTATCTGGTCCTCCGGGACGTTGAACATCCGGGTGAAGTAGCGCGACATCGTGTAGTTCTCGTCGGGAACAATGCCTTTGATGGCCGTCACCACCAGCTTGTCGCGCAGGCTCGTGCGCAGTTTTTTCAGGTGGCTTTTGATGTAGGGCGATGGCGTGATGAAGATGAGCGTGTCGGCCTTGCGTGCCACCTCGTTGATGTCCGACGAGAAGTCGATGCGGTCGGTGTCGAAGTGTAGGCCCGTCAGGTAGGCGGGGTTGTGGCCGAGCCGGCGGAACTCCTCAATGCGGTCGTCGCGACGCATGTACCACAGGATGCGGTCTTCATGGCAGAGTACAATCTTGGCGATGGCTGTCGCCCAGCTTCCGCCACCGATGATTGCTATTTTTCTTTCAAACATGTGCGTATTATTGCTTGTGCTATGACGGTGCTTCCCTCTGTTATGACGCGTTTCTGAAAATCACTCGGAGGCAAACGCTCTCAAACCCGGAACTCGATGGCGCTGCGTGCCGGCTCTTTTCCTGCGATTCGGCGCCTTTGGTGACAAGGCATCCCGCTCCCGCCGGCATTCCGCTGGCCCGGAGCCCCGGCCGCCTGACAAGGACTTGTTGGTCTTGCTCTGTATCCGGCCCTGCCGGATTCCCGGGGCATCCCGCGCCCATGCTTTCGGACAATCGGATGCCCTCCTCCATGGTGCCCGGCGCAAAGAACCTCTCGCCACGCATTCAACCCCTTACGACAAGAGCAAGCACTTCCCCATGCCAGCCTGTACGGGAAAGTGCACGATTGCGTTACTCTACCGACTTGTCTATCCAGCCTTGCACTTCATCGACTGTCGGCTTTTCGTAGCCCAGCTTGTACTTCTTGTTGATGTCGCCCAGCTTCTGCTGCAGGCCCTGCGCCTTCTCGCCGCCGATGTCCGACGTCAGGTTGAAGCCGGCCTTGCGCAGGACGTACACCCACTGTTCGGCAACGCCCAGCTCAGCCCACTCCTGGACGGTGCTCTGTGGCATCTTTTTCTCGGGCTTCATCTGCGGGAAAAACAGCACCTCCTGTATCGTCGTCTTGCCCGTCATGAGCATGACGAGGCGGTCGATGCCGATGCCGATGCCGCTCGTGGGCGGCATCCCGTACTGCAGGGCGCGCAGGAAGTCCCGGTCGATGACCATCGCCTCGTCGTCGCCCTTCGCCGCGAGGCGCATTTGTTCCTTGAACCGCTCCTCCTGGTCGATGGGGTCGTTGAGCTCGGAGTAGGCGTTGGCCAGCTCCTTGCCGCACACCATCAGCTCGAACCGCTCCGTCAGCCCCGCCTTCGAGCGGTGCATCTTCGTCAGCGGCGACATCTCGACGGGATAGTCCGTTATGAACGTGGGCTGGACGAACGTGCCCTCGCACGTCGCCCCGAATATCTCGTCGATGAGCTTCCCCTTTCCCATCGTCTCGTCCACTTCGACGCCCAGGGACTTGGCAGCCGCGCGGACCTCCTCCTCCGGCTTCCCGTCAAGGTCGTAGCCCGTGCGCTCCTTGATGGCCTCGAGTATGGGCAGGCGGCGGTAGGGGGGCTTGAAGGAGATGGTCTGTCCGTCCACCACCGTCTCCGGCGTTCCGTTCACGGCGGTGCAGATGCGCTCCAGAAGCTTCTCCGTGAACGACATCATCCAGTTGTAGTCCTTGTATTGGACGTAGAGCTCCATGCACGTGAACTCGGGGTTGTGCGTGCGGTCCATGCCCTCGTTGCGGAAGTTCTTGCCGATTTCGTACACGCCCTCGAAGCCGCCGACAATCAGCCGCTTGAGATAGAGCTCGGTGGCGATGCGCATGTACATGTCCGTGTTGAGCGCGTTGAAGTGCGTCACGAACGGACGCGCCGCCGCGCCGCCCGCGATGTTCTGGAGCGTGGGGGTCTCCACCTCGGTGTAGCCCGCCTCGTCGAGCGCGGCGCGCAGCGTGCGCACCACCGTCGCGCGCTTGAGGAACGTGTCCTTCACGCCGCGGTTCACCACGAGGTCCACGTAGCGCTGGCGGTAGCGGAGCTCGGGGTCGTCGAACGAGTCGTAAACCTGGCCTTCCTTCTCTTTCACCACGGGCAGCGGGCGGAGGCTCTTCGAGAGGACGGTGAGCGTCTTGGCGTGCACGCTCACCTCGCCCGTCTGCGTGCGGAACACGTGGCCCGTCACGCCCACGAAGTCGCCCAGGTCGAGCAGCTTCTTGAACACCGTGTTGTACAGGTCCTTGTCTTCGCCCGGGCAAATGTCGTCGCGCGTCACGTACACCTGTATGCGCCCCCTCGAGTCCTGCAGCTCCGCGAACGAAGCCTTGCCCATCACGCGGCGGCTCATCATGCGGCCCGCGACGCACACCTCGCGCTGCGGCGCGTCGTCGGAAAACTCGGCCAGTATGTCCGAAGAAAAAGCATTGGTGGGGTATTCAGCGGCAGGGTAGGGGTCGATGCCCATGTCCTTGAGCGCCCGTAGGTTGTTGCGTCGGTTGATTTCCTGTTCCGACAGTTCTAATATGTTCATGATAGTCCGTCTATTCGCAAGGCGCGGTCTGCGTTGCGCTCTTTCTCGCGTGCAAAGGTAGTGCAAAAATCTGAGTTATCGCGCCGAAACCCCATTTTATTTGGAGCGCGCCCGCGCCGCCCGCGCGCGGGATTTGCCCCGCCCGCGTGCCGGGTTTTTGCCGCACCCGGGCAGGACTTTCGCCGCACCGGAAATTCCGCCCGCGTGCGCCGGAAGTTTCGCGCGTGCGCGCTGCGGATAAATTTCCAAGTACTTGGAAATATTTTTTCACCGCACCGTGGCGAAACTTCCGGCGCACGTGGGCTGAATTTCCGGCGCGCGGGAACTCCGCCCGCTCCGCAGCGCGGGGCCGCCGGTGGCGCGGAGCGGCAGGCGCGGCCGCAAAGAGAAAGCCCCCGCCGCGCGTGGCGGCAGGGGCTGCGGTCTGTGCCGTGGGGCGACGGTCCTGGCGGCGCGGGGCTGTCGGGGCGGCTATGCCTCGGGCGCGGCTATGCTGAGGCAGAGCTCGTCGAGTTGCTTCTGGTCGATGGCGGCGGGCGCGTCGAGCATCACGTCGCGCCCCGAGTTGTTCTTCGGGAACGCAATGCAGTCGCGGATGGAGTCGAGCCCGGCCAGGATGCTCGCCCAGCGGTCGAGGCCGTAGGCCAGCCCTCCGTGGGGCGGCGCGCCGTACTTGAATGCGTTCATGAGGAAGCCGAACTGCTCCTGCGCGCGCGCCGGCGTGAAGCCCAGTATCTCGAACATCTTCTCTTGCAGTTCGGGGTCGTGGATGCGGATGCTCCCTCCGCCCAGCTCCACGCCGTTGCACACCATGTCGTAGGCGTCGGCGCGCACGGCGGCGGGGTTCGTGTCGAGCATGGGTATGTCGGCGTCCATGGGGTGGGTGAACGGATGGTGCATGGCCATGAGGCGCTGCTCCTCGTCGCTCCATTCGAACATCGGGAACTCCGTGACCCAGAGCAGCGCGAATTTGTTCTTGTCGCGCAGTCCGAGACAATCGCCCATCTCCAGCCGGAGCTCGCAGAGCTGCTTGCGCGTCTTCTGCGTGTCGTCGCCCGAGAGGATGAGGATGAGGTCGCCCGGCCCTGCGCCCGCCGCTTCCTTGAGGCGCAGGAGGACTTCGGGCGTGTAGAACTTGTCGACGCTTGACTTCACGCTGCCGTCGTCGGCCACGCGCGCGTGGACGAGCCCTTTTGCGCCCACCTGCGGGCGCTTCACGAAGTCGGTGAGCTGGTCGAGCTGCTTGCGCGTGTAGCCGGCGCAGCCCTTGGCGCAGATTCCGCCTATGTAGGCGGCGTTGTCGAACACCGCGAACGTGCCGGTTCCCTTGAGCACGTCCATCAGTTCCACAAGCTCCATGCCGAAGCGCATGTCGGGCTTGTCGCTGCCGAAGCGGCGCATGGCCTCCGTCCACGGCAGGCGCAGGAACGGCTCGTTCAGCTCCACGCCGCGCAGCGTTTTGAACAGGTGCTTCGCCATGCCTTCGAACGTCCGGATGATGTCTTCCTGCGTGACGAACGACATTTCGCAGTCGATTTGTGTGAACTCTGGCTGCCGGTCGGCGCGCAAGTCCTCGTCGCGGAAGCACTTGACAATCTGGAAATACCGGTCGAAGCCCGCCACCATGAGCAGTTGCTTGAGCGTTTGCGGGCTTTGTGGCAGGGCGTAGAACTGGCCGGGGTTCATGCGCGAGGGCACCACGAAGTCGCGCGCGCCCTCGGGCGTCGAGCCGATGAGCATGGGGGTCTCCACTTCCAGGAACCCGAGGGCGGAGAGGTAGTTGCGCACTTCCATGCACATCTTGTGGCGCAGCTCCAGGTTGCGGCGCACGGCCGTGCGCCGGAGGTCGAGGTAGCGGTACTTCATGCGGAGGTCGTCGCCGCCGTCGGTGTTGTCCTCGATGGTGAACGGGGGTGTCGCGCTGGCGTTGAGCTGCTGGAGCCGGGTTGCGGTGATTTCGATGTCGCCCGTCGGCAGGTTCTTGTTCTTGCTGTAGCGCTCGCTCACCGTGCCCGTGACTTGTATGACGTACTCGCGCCCCAGTCGGTTGGCTTGCTCGCAGAGGGCCGCGTCGGTCTCTTCGTTGAATACGAGTTGGGTGATGCCGTAGCGGTCGCGCAAGTCCACGAAGGTCATGCCGCCCATCTTGCGAACGCGCTGCACCCATCCGGCAAGTGTGACGGCTTGCCCCGCGTGGTCGATGCGGAGTTCTCCGCAGGTGTGTGTTCTGTACATTTTGCTATGTTTTCTGTTGGTTTGTAGGCTGTGTGAAGATGTGTCAGGCTGCAAAGTTACGAAATATAGACTTTTCGCTTTTCTCTTTCCCGCTGATTTTTCAGAAAGGAAGCCCGACGGCGAAGTGGAGGGCGAAGTCGCGCCCGAAGTCGGGGCGGACGAGCGGATAGCGGTCGCGCCCGTCGCCGGCGGGATTGACGGCTTTCATGCCTGCGTCGAAGCGGAGGATGAAGAAATCGAGGTTCATCCGAAGTCCAATGCCGTAGCTCATGGCGATTTGCCGGTAGAAACTTCCGAGGCGGAACTCGCCTTCCGGCTGGTCGTCGTACTTGCGGATGGTCCAGATGTTGCCGGCATCGACGAAGAGCGCGCCGTTGAGCTTCCAGAAGAGAAACGCGCGGTACTCCAGGTTCAGGTCGAGCTTCACGTCGCCGCTTTGGTTGAGGAAGTTGATTTGTTTGTCCGCGCCCTTGTAGGCGCCGGGACCCAGCGCGCGCACGCTCCATCCGCGCACGGAGTTGGCTCCGCCCGCGAAGTAGCGTTTCTCGAATGGAAGTTGGTTGGAGTTGCCGTAGGGGTAGGCTATGCCGATGGCGGCGTGAAGTGCTACGGAGTTGTTCTTGTCGATGCGGATGCTCTTGGCAAAGTCGAGGTCTCCCTTGATGTATTGCGCGAAGGCGATGCCGCAGAAAGTGCGCTGTCCCTGCGAGTTCCTTTTTCCTCCGACGGCGGAGGTGATGCCGTAGAGCGCGTTGCCGGAGGTCTCGATGTTGCCCTTGACGACGTAGGCGTTCTTGCCGTAGGTGGTGGTGACGGCGGTGCCGAGGGAGTTGTAGGTGAAAGAGTAGCCCAGTTTCGTGATGAGCAGGTTCTCGTAGTTGTACCTCAGAATGGCGTTTTGCTTGCCGAGCGAGTCGAGGTACTGCTCGCGGAACTTTTGGGAAATCCACGGCATGTAGATGTAGTTCACTTCGAGCAGGTCGAAGCGGTGCTGCGTCTTTTGGCTGCGGCTTTTCCATTTGTAGCGCCACGCGGCTGTGAGTACGCGGCGGTTGAACTCCGGGCGGTCCTGGCGGTTGTATTGGAGCGATATCTCTGAGGTCGCGCTGTGGGCTGTGCCGAATTCCCGTTTGACGAAAGGAAGGAGGAAGCTGGGGAATCCGAGGCTGACCTCGCCGCCGAGCTCGGTGTAGCTGTGGCCCTCGTAGCCGTCGAGCCCCGTAATGGATTCGTATGCGCCGCGCAGCTTGAGGGTGAGCGTTTCGCTTCCCTTGAACAGGTTCTTGTGCTGGATGGTGGTTGAAGCGGCTGCGCCGAGGTCGCCTGCCGAGTTGGTGCCTTCGATGTCGAGACTGAGGGAGTGGGGGCGTGCGTGGCTTACGATGATGTTGCAGTCGAGCGTGTCTGTGTTCGGACGCTGGAGGAGGCGGATGTTGGAGTAGGCGACGGCTTTGAGGCGGGTGAAGTTGCTGTATGTCCGCTTCTGGCTGTCCTCGTTGTACAGCTCGCCGGCGTGGAGCAGGGTGTTGGACGTGAGTAGATTCGGACGGAAATGGAGTTTGTCGCCGAAATAGATGGTCGTTCCCCTGTGTTCGAGGCTGTCGCGCCGTGCGTCGTCGGCAGGCGTGTCGGCGTTGAATGTGACGTGTCCGATGCGGAACTGTGGGTGCGGCTCAGGCTGTGCGTGGCTGCTCTCCATGTGGAGGCGGAGGCGCATTGTCACGTCGGCGTCGGTGTTGCCGCGCAGGGTGTCGATGTCGAACGTGATGTAGTCTTTGTTGAACTTGTAGAAGCCCGTGTTGCGCAGCTTTGCTGTGATGCGGCTGCGTTCCTCGTTCAACTGGTTGATGTCGAGGGGCGTTCCCACGCGCAGCAGCGATTCGGCGGTGTCTTGTCCGCAAATGAGCTGCTCCAAGTGCGGGTCGTCGACGATTCGCTTGAGGTGGCGGATGGAATAGCGCTTGTTGGGTGTTATTTCGTAGGTGAGGGTCAGTTTTTTCCCTTTTACGGACTTCTTGGTCTCGATGTGTGGGTGCATGTAGCCTGCATTGACCAGCACGCGCTGCATATTGTCGATGGTCTGCTCGGTTTTGAGCGAGTCGTAGATTTCGGGTCTTTGGCCGATTTTCCGTAGGAATCGAGATGCCCAGCCGTTGCTCTTCGGGCTGGACAGGCAGTATGTTTTCAGCGGAATCTTCGCGCCAAACCACTTGGAGTTGGGCGACTGTTGCACGTAGTCGCCGAGGAGGTAGTCTTTGGTCGCTTTGTTGTCGGTGGAGACGACTTTCACGTCTTTCAGGAACAACTGCCCGTCGGGGATATGCTTTTCAACGGCGCAAGCGCAGAATAGCAGACAGAGGGGTAGTAAGGTGAAGGGGTGGCGCAAGCGTCTCGTAACTTTACGCATCATGTGCGCAAAGTTACGACTTAATTTTGAGCTGGCGAGGCTTCGTGGTGTTTTTGCCAGCCTGCTTTGGGAAATCGCCAGTCTGCGAGCGACTGCTTGCAGCGGTGTGGAGGAAAATCGTTAATTTTGCGCACATGATTAGCAAGAGTAGAATTAAATTCGTTCGTTCGCTGAACTTAAAGAAGATCCGACGGGCGGAGGATGTGTTCGTGGCGGAGGGGCCTAAGCTGGTGGAAGAGCTGATGGGGCGTTACGAGTGTGTCTATATGGCGGTAACGGAACGCTATTTGGCGGAACGCACGGCTCTTGGGATGGGGGCGGCCATGCTCGTGCCTTCGGTGGATTCTGTGACGGACGAAGAGTTGCGGCGCATTAGCTTTCAAGAAGCTCCGCAGGATGTGCTGGCTGTATTTCGGCAAAGGCATGCGGAGGTGTCCATGACGGAGGTTGCTTCGTCGAACTTGTGCTTGGCTCTTGACGAGGTGCAAAATCCGGGGAATTTAGGTACAATTCTTCGAATTGCCGACTGGTTCGGAATTGAACATGTGTTTTGCTCTGGTGGGTGTGCCGATGTGTATGGCCCGAAGACGGTGCAGGCGACGATGGGGGCATTGGCGCGCGTGAATGTACATTATGTGGACTTGGCCGCTCAGTTGTATGCACTCCAATCGAGCAGTGCGGCCGCGGCGAATGGCATCCCCGTGTATGGGACGTTTCTTGACGGGGACGACATCTATCAAAAGAGGCTTTCCCAAAGAGGCCTGATTGTGATGGGAAACGAGGGGAAAGGTATCTCGCCGCTACTTGTTCCGTATGTGACGGAGAAATTGTTTGTGCCCAATTTCCCCAAAAGCCGCGAAACGACGGAGTCGCTGAACGTGGCGGTGGCTACCGCAGTTGTTTGCGCTGAGTTTCGTCGGCAGGCTTCGTGAGGTGGTAGGCTTTCCCTTGCTCTACCACGATAGTGCCGCCCAGCCATTCCGTCATTGCCACCTCGCCTTGTAGCGGGTAGTGATTGACCACTCTTGAGCCGCACAGTTCCAACACGTGGTTTGTGTACTGTGTGCCGTCGGAAAACACAATCCGATTGGCGGCGACACGGCGGATGTTCATGGGTTGCATGGCGATGGGAATGTTACGATGGAGAGGGCGCTATCTTCTGACAGGACGTCGTCTTGGCCCGAATGAATTGGGCGTACGCTTGTCGGGCATTCTCTTGATTTCTACGCGGTCGTTGTCCTTGGTCGTCTGTTCGCGCAGTTCTTCGGGAGAAAGGCGTGGCTGTGTCTGCCGGGTGGGCAGGCTGTCGTGATGAATCGTATCGGTTTGTACTGAGTCTTGCGGCTCGGGTTGAGCGGGCTCTTCTTTCTCGTGCATTCGGATGAGGGATATGTTGTTGATGATGCAGAGGTTGCGCTCGCTTGCTTTTCCTTGATAATAGAAAAATCCGGAGATTTCCGAGATGTCGGACGTGGATGCTTGGGCAATGTTCAACTGCTGCAGTCCTGCAAAATTTACCTGCTGCACTTGACTGAAGGTCTTTCCATCTTTATTGCGCAACGCCAAAGCAATGGTTACGTTGTTGTCGTGCGATGAATTGTCCTCTTGTAAAAACTGGACTTTTGCCGACAAAATGAATCGGTCGTTGCTGCGAAAACTTGTGTCGGCTTTGATGGTGAATTTTTCCAACCTCTGAATGTCTCTGTTGCGTAGGAGGATGACTTTCTCTCCGTTCCACAGATTCGTGGTGTCGCCTCCCTCGCTGATAAGAGCCACCATCTCGCTGTTGCCAGTGGTGAGCTGGAGGTTTTCATTCTCCTGGGTGAAGCGTTCCTGAAGGTCTTTGTAGATGTCTTTCAGTTCGTCGGTGTGGGCGTTGTACCATACCAGCGACGAGTCAAACTCTGCCTCCGTAACCCCGTGCTTCTCAAAAACTGCGCGCAGATACTCCTCGCCGTTTCTTCTCTCACTTCCGTTTGCGTTGGATGAAATTGCCTGGGCAAGATGGTAGTCGTAGAGAACTTCTTTCATCTTTCCTTTCGACAGAATGCCCTTAGAGCGCTGTTCGCATGCAGAGACGAGCAACGTGAGCAAAAGGGAAAAGAGAATCGGGAAACGACGCATTTTATTTGTTCCTGAAAAAATAGCGGGAAAACAAAATCAATACGATGATGGCACAGCTGATGGAGGCATCGGCAAAGTTGAAAATAGCGGAAAAAAATACGCAATGTTCGCCTGCGTTCGGAATGAAAGGAATGGCGTTGAGCCAAGCCCATTGCGGCATGTTCCACTCGACCAAAGGGAAGTAGAACATATCGACAACGCGCCCCAACATGAAACTGCTGTATCCGTTTCCCCAATCGACGAATTGTGCTACTTGGGGGTATGGAGGATTGTTGAAAACCAGTCCATAGAACAGACAGTCAAAAATGTTTCCAGCAGCCCCTGCCAATATGAGGGAAATGCAAACAATGAATCCCGTCGGACGGTTCTTCTGAATTTGATTGATGAGATACCATGAGATGACAAGGACGGCGAGAATGCGGAAAGAAGTGAGGAAATACTTGCTAAAGAGTTCCAGCCCAAACGCCATGCCGTTGTTCTCGATGAAGCGGATGTGAAACCAATCGGCGACGACAATGTCTTCGCCAAGATACATGCTTGTCTTCACCCAGACCTTGATGCATTGGTCTATGGTGAGGACAAGCAGTATGATGACAATGGCGAGAACCGACTTTTGTTTATAGCTCATTGGTCTTTCTTTACGGAGATGAGTGCTGGACAATCGTCGAAATCAACAGAGACGCCATCTGCAGGCTGGCCAAGTGACAAGACGTTGGCAAGAACCTGTCCACAGATGTATTCCTTGAAGTCCTCAACGGCGGAGCGAATGGCAGGCGTATCCGTCAGAACGACACTGATGCGGTCGGTAATCTCGAACCCCGAATCTTTGCGGATGCCTTGTATGCGTTTCACAATCTCACGAGCAGTGGCTTCATTCTTTAGTTCGGAAGTGATGGCGATGTCCAACGCTACGGTGAGCGAACCGTCGTTGGCAACAGTCCATCCCGGGATGTCTTCCGAGAATATTTCCACGTCTGACAAGTCTATCAAAGCCTCTTGCCCATCAACATCCAACGTGATGTGCTGGTCTTTTTCAAGATTTGCGATTTGGCTCTGTGTCATGTTCGCGACTGCATTGCTTACGGGTTTCATCAGCTTTCCAAACTTCTTGCCCATGACGCGGAAGTTGCATTTCACTTTCTTGACCAGCATCCCATCACCTTCGACAAAGCGGAGTTCCTTTACGTTCACTTCGTCCAGTATGAGTTTTTGCATCTGTTCAATTCTTTCTCTTGTGAGAGCGTCTGTCGTTGGAATGGAGATGCATTGGAGGGGCTGTCGGACAATAATCTTCTCTTTTTTGCGGAGCGAAAGCACCATGGATGTGATTTTCTGCGCCAATTCCATCCGCGACTCCAATTCGGAGTCAATCAGTTCTTCTTGAACAGCGGGGAAGTGTGCCAAATGTACAGACGCGGCTTTGGACGATTCTCCGGCTTCTTTTGCTCCAGTTGTCAAATCCTTGTAAAGCCTGTCAGCATAGAATGGCGCAATGGGTGCGATGAGTTTGGCGATGGTTACCAAACACCTGTAAAGAGTTTGATAGGCCGAAAGTTTATCGGCATTCATCTCGCCACCCCAAAAACGCTTACGGTTTAGGCGCACGTACCAATTGGACAGGTTGTCGATGACAAACGATTGAACCAGCCGTCCTGCACGTGTTGGCTCGTAATCGTCGAGACTTTCTTTGACGTTCTTCACCAATGTGTTGAGTTCTGAAAGAACCCATCGGTCAATTTCAGGACGGTTGGCATAAGGAATGTCGGGTTGTGAATTGTCAAAGCCGTCCACGTTGGCGTACATGGTGAAAAACGAATAGGTCTGGAACAGTTTCCCAAAGAATGTGCGGCAGACTTCCGCCACGCCGTCTTTGTCGAAGCGGAGGTTGTCCCATGGCTGCGAGTTGGTAATCATGTACCATCGTACAGCGTCTGTCCCATATTCCTCGATACATTCAAAAGGATCGATGCCATTGCCAAGACGCTTGGACATTTTCAGCCCGTTCTTGTCGAGAACAAGTCCGTTGGAGATGACGGCCTTGAACGATGCCGTGTCGAACACCATTGTTGCAATGGCATGAAGCGTGAAGAACCAGCCGCGTGTCTGATCGACCCCCTCTGCAATGAAGTTGGCGGGGAAAAGAAGTCCCTCGTCAAACTCTTTCTTGTTTTCAAACGGATAATGAACCTGTGCGTAAGGCATTGACCCCGAATCGAACCACACGTCAATGAGGTCTGTCTCGCGTGTTAATATGTTGCCTGATGCCGACACCAATTTGATGTTGTCCACATACGGGCGGTGGAGGTCAATCTTGTCGTAGTTGCCTTGGGACAAATCACCCTTGATAAATCCCTTGTCCTTTAAGGGGTTGCTTTCCATCACACCTGCATTCACGGCCTTTTCAATCTCGTCATACAGTTCCTCGACAGACCCTATGCAGATTTCCTCGCGGGTGTCTTTGTTGCGCCAGATGGGTAGGGGCGTTCCCCAATAGCGCGACCGGGAAAGGTTCCAGTCGTTAAGGTTTTCAAGCCATTTCCCGAAACGTCCGGTTCCCGTTGATTCGGGCTTCCATTGGATGGTCTTGTTCAGCTCTACCATGCGCTCCTTGCAGGCTGTTGAACGGATGAACCAAGAGTCGAGGGGATAGTACAGCACAGGCTTGTCTGTTCGCCAACAGTGGGGGTAGTTGTGAACGTGCTTCTCAATTTTGAAGGCTATTCCGTCTCTCTTCATTTCCAACGCCATCACGATGTTGAGGTCTTCTGCTTTCAACGCAGAAGCTTCGTCGTATTTCCCCCCCTTGTTGAATTGGGGGTCATAGGCGTTCTTCACGTAGTCTCCGGCATGAATGCCATATTCCTTGGTGTTCACGCAGTTCTTGACAAAGGCATCGGCCAGTTCGCCCACGACATGGTATTTTCCTGTCAAGTCCACCATTGGACGCGTCTCGCCGCCTTTATTGATGAGGAACAGGGACGGAATGCCGGCATCCTTGGCAACTTTCGCATCGTCCGCGCCAAAGGTAGGGGCGATGTGTACGATGCCCGTACCTTCTTCCGTCGTTACATAGTCGCCAGGAATGACCCGAAAGGCCACGTCTTCCATTTCAACGAATTGGTCGCTTCCCACGGAGAACACGTTCTCGGGATGTGCCTCTGCGTATGACTTTGCGAACTTCGGCGCGTTGTTGTCGGCTCTTTCGCATGGCTTGACCCACGGCATCAGCTGGGCGTACTTCATGCCCAGCAAGTCTGTCCCTTTATAATGGGCAACGACCCTGTATGGAACGGTCTTGTCCCCTTGCTTGTAGCCTTCCAAAGGAATACGTTCCCCCTCTTCCTTAAAATAGGTGTGTAGGCACGCCTCGGCCATGACAACGCTGATGGGGGCACCGTTGTACGGATTGTAGGTCTGTACGCACACATACTCGATTTTCGGCCCGACGCAAAGTGCTGTATTCGACGGCAAAGTCCATGGCGTTGTCGTCCATGCAAGGAAGCACGGCATCCCCCATTGCTCCATTTCGGGCTTGGGGCTCGTCATTCGGAAGATGGCGGTTACCGTCGTGTCCTTGACATCGCGGTAGCATCCGGGCTGGTTGAGCTCGTGGCTCGACAGCCCTGTACCAGCGGCGGGCGAGTAGGGCTGGATAGTGTATCCCTTGTAAAGAAGCCCTTTCTTATAGAGTTCTTTCAGCAGCCACCAAAGTGTCTCTATGTATTTGTTGTCGTAGGTAATGTACGGATGTTCCAAATCCACCCAATAGCCCATCAGCTCGCTTAGCGCCGTCCATTCATGGGTGTATTTCATCACGTTCTTCCGGCATCTTGCGTTGTATTCCTCGATGGAGATGCTTTTGCCGATGTCCTCTTTCGTGATGCCAAGCTCTTTTTCGACGCCCAGCTCAACGGGAAGCCCGTGCGTGTCCCATCCCGCTTTGCGCTTCACTTGGAAGCCTTCCATCGTCTTGAAGCGGCAGATGGTGTCTTTCAGCGTGCGTGCCATGACGTGGTGAATGCCAGGGTGTCCGTTGGCGGATGGCGGCCCTTCAAAGAAAATGAAAGAGGGGCAGCCCTCTCGTTCAGTCATGCTCTTGTGGAAAACGTCATGGTCTTTCCATTCTGCAAGAACGTCCTTGTTTACTTCGCTGAGGTTAAGATTGGTTCGCTCCGTAAATATCTTTGCCATAAAATGCTTATACAAGTTTTATGTGATCAATGCACTGTTCTTTCCCGCAATAGCGGCATTTCACCAGGCCGCGCTGCTTGTCGGTGACGTAAAAGATGGTCTTCATGGGCTCGTTGTTCGTGATGCACACGGGGTTGGCGCAGCGGACGACATGGGTCAGTTCGTCGGGAAGTACAATCTCTTTCTTTTCCACGACCTCGTAGTCGTGGATGATGCACAGGCGGATGTTAGGGCAGACAACGGCCAGCTGGCTGATTTCTTCATCCGAGAAAAAACGATTCGCCACCTTGATGAGCCCCTTTTTCCCCATCTTCTTGCTGGAGAGGTTGTTCCCAATCAGCACGGGCGTGTCGCACTTGTCTAATCTCAGAAGTTGGGCCACGGTGAACACCTTGTCCATGGGTATATGGTCGATGACTGTGCCGCATTCGAGGGCTGCCACAAGCAAGTCTTTCCTCTTTTCCATTTCAAACAATCGTTTTGTCGTTCTTTATGTCTTCCAGCCGAATGCCAAGGACATCGCAAATCAAGGCCTCGCGCGCGTATAGCCCATTCTGCGCCTGCTCAAAATAATATGCGTGAGGGGATTCATCCACGACATATTCGATTTCGTTCACACGGGGCAGCGGATGGAGAATCTTCATGTTCTTGCGGCATTTGCACAGCATGTTAGCTTTCAGTATGTAGGTGTCCTTGATGCGCTCGTATTCCATCAAGTCCGTGAATCGCTCCCGCTGCACACGGGTCATGTAAAGGATGTCTGCGTCGGCAATGGTCTCGGCAGTGAAGTCGGTCTGCTCCACGAATTTGATGTTGTTCTTGCGGCAGAAGTCTTTGTATTCTTCAGGCATCTCCAGCTCCTTGGGCGCGATGAAATGGAACGTCGGGTTGTACTTGTGCATGGACATCAGGAGGGAGTGCACGGTGCGCCCGTATTTCAAATCCCCCACCATGTAAATGTTCAAGTCGCTGAGCCGCTCCTGCGTCTTATAAATGGAATAAAGGTCGAGCATCGTTTGTGACGGGTGCAGGTTCGACCCGTCTCCCGCGTTGATAATCGGTGTGTCCGTCACCTCGCTGGCATACAGGGCCGCGCCTTCCAACTTGTGCCGCATCACAATGACATCGGCATAGTTCGATACCATCTTGATGGTGTCCTTGAGGGTTTCGCCTTTCGACGAGCTGGTCGCCTTCGGGTCGGTGAAGCCGATGACCCGCGCCCCTAAGCGGTTGGCCGCAGTCTCAAAACTCAGCCTGGTCCTTGTGGACGGCTCAAAAAACAAAGTTGCAACCACTTTTCCCTGAAGGAGATTGCGGTTGGGAAACTTTTCGAACTCTGCGGCCATGTTGAGCAAGTCTTGGACTTTTTCTTTGCTATAGCCGGCGATGGATACGATGCTCCGATTTCCCATGATGTCAATGTGTGTCAAAATGCCACTTGCCGTGCGTTTATAAATCACGCAAAGGTAGTGATATTTTCGGGAGTGATGGCGTGAAAGGCGCGAAAAAGTGATATTTCCCTTTTTGAATGAAGGGAAATATCACTTTTTATATGAACGCCAAACTTGAAAGGCGCTTCTTATTCGCATCTGACGCGCAAGGATGTGGCGGCTGTCTTTGTACCGAGCTTGTCTTGTGCGTAAATCCTAATGTCGGTGTAGTTGGATTTTGGTACGTTTTTGCAGAAGGCTTTCGCCTTGTACCGAATCGTCTGCCCCGGATTGATTGTCACCGTGCTGGCCGGCGAGTAGGCAAAGTTCTTGGACTGTTCAGGGTCGTCGATGTACAACAAGGCTTCCACGGAATGGGACGCAGTGTTGGTCACTTCGTAGATGACGTTGATGGTCTCGTAGCGGGAGAAGCGTCCGTCCCCGTTTTCGTCTTGGTAAGTCACGTTGCGGATGGTCAGCGGCGTTCCATACTCGGAGAAAGAACGTTCGGAAATCGTTGCTTTTTTCCCGGCTTTCCCCTTGTAGGCGTTGCTCCTGCTGGCATCATAGCCGCCCTCCGTTTGGTAGTCGGGGTAATAGCTGCTGGTGTTGTCGCTGTATTTCTTCCCATCATGGCGCCGCGTGTCCGACTTCTCGCTTTGGGCTGCGATGTGGTTTCCGATGATGGCCCCCGCAACGGTGCCCACGATCGACCCCAGCATCGCCTTTCCCGGCCCGTCGTGCCGGTTTGTGGACAGCCATCCGATGGCCTCTCCGATTGTGCCGCCAATCTCTGCACCTGCCATTGTCCCCAAATAGCCTTGCGGACTTGATGTGGCGCAACTACCCATGCCTCCGGCCAACAGCGCGGCGGAGAGGGCAAGTAGGCAAAAGTTCGTTTTTCTCATCATGGCCGATTCTTTTTTTAGATAGTTTCCCGAAATTGGATACAGATGCAAATTTACGGGAAAAAAATTGGAAAAACGAATAAAAGGAAATTTGTCACGGCGGGTGCACAGAAAATTTCGCGGCGGCGCACCCGCATTACAGCGGCGGCGCACAGAAAAAATATTTCCAAGTACTTGAAAATATTTTTTTAAGTACTTGGAAACAAATTTTCAAGTACTTGGAATTTTCATGCGGGCGCACTCGCGTGAAGTTTTCGGTGCGGTTGCGCCCGATTTTCGCCGCACACGCGGCATGCGGGCGGTGCGGAATGGCGGGAAACGGTCTACGGACGGGACTTTTCCGCGAGGCTTTTCTATGCGGTGAGTGAAGTCGTGGTTGTAGGATTAGGAGATAGGGTGTAAAGTCTGAACCATCAAAAATCTTCCAGAATAATGTCGTTGAGAGCC
>CAVGCV010000006.1:0-116181 GCA_963627995.1 bacterium
TTCTTCCATTAAGGCATAAATGACGCTCTAAACGGCACCCTTTTTCAGTGCCCTCGTGATAGTGTTTACCTCCTACTCGATTGTAGATATACCTTCGTGTTGTCATTCAACGTATAAAACGAGACCTTTTAGATACTCTCCCTCTGGATGGAACATATTGATGGGATGATCTGCAGGTTGGTGTAATTGATGCAGGATGCGGACATTGCGCTTTGCCTGTGCGGCAGCGGTGAAAACAGCTGTTCGGAAATTTTCTTTTGTGATGACCTGCGAACAACTGAAAGTAAAAAGAATTCCACCTGGCCGAATCTTTTCAAAAGCTTTTTGGTTAAGTCGGGCATATCCTTTCATCGCATTCCGAAGCGCATCCCGATGTTTCGCAAAGGCTGGTGGATCAAGTATGATTAAATCGTACTCATTTTGTTTGCAGTTGTCTAAAAATTTAAATGCATCTTCTGCAAAAGCCTGGTGACGACTATCATTTGGGAAATTCAAATTTACATTAGCATTCGTTAAGTCTATCGCTTTTTGTGAAGAATCTACAGAATGAACAAGACTTGCTCCGCCACGCATGGCGTAAAAAGAAAAGCCACCAGTATAGCAAAACATATTCAGGATACGACGGTTGTTGGCATAAGATTCGAGTAATTTCCGATTTTCTCGTTGATCAATGAAAAAACCAGTTTTTTGCCCTTTCAGCCAATCCACATGGAATGATAACCCATCTTCCGACGCAAGATTATCCGTATTCCCTCCGATGAGGAAGCCATTCTCTTGTTCTAACTCCGCTTTATAGGGTAGAGTGGTTTCTGACTTATAAAACACATTTTCGATGGATGCGCCCAATATGTGTTTTAATGCTTGAGCAATAATGTGCCTATCATGGTGCATACCAACAGAATGAGCTTGCATTACTGCTGTTTTTCCATAAATATCAATTACTAACCCCGAAAGATTATCGCCCTCTCCATGGACAAGCCTATAAGCAGTTGTATGAATATTTGCGCCGGCCAATCCAATGCTTTGTCGCAATTTAAACGCAGAAAGCAATCTTTGTTCATAAAAAGGTAGGTCGATAGATTCATGGTCGAATGAGAGGACGCGTATCATGATACTGCCAATCTGATAGTGTCCTGTTGCGATATATTTGTACTCAAAGCCTTGCTCGTCTTTTTTCTTCTTGGTAGCCATGACCTCTATCACTTCTCCCTCTTCGGGGGAATCCGAAAAATGGTGAATTGCCCCGGAGAACACCCACGGGTGGAAACGACACAAAGATTCGTCTTTACCAACTTTCAAATATGCTTGCTTCATAATATCTGCATGTTCAATTATCATTGATTATCAATTCAAAGTCATGGGTTTCCACTAATCGCTTGATTTCTTCGTGTATGTCAATGCAAGCCCATGCATCGGTGGCTGCATACCTTTTTTGAGATTCAGTCAATACATCTGCTTCCCAATTTGACAATTGCTGTCCTTTGGTTATTCTCTTGCCAAAAATATTTGCATAAATCTTTTGCAAACTCATGTCTTCTATGCCTAATTCATGAACTTCGTTTTGTAATTCCACAAAAGAACCGATTGTAAACTTGCGGCGTGTCTGAAGTTGATGGAAATCATCTTTTAATGAAAGACCAACTTTCATTGTACGTTGATCTTCCAACAGGCGTAAGAGAGCGTCTGGTATTCCAATGCGGTTAAGACGGAATAGAAAACATGTGTCATGAGTTGCCACTTGCAAAAGAGCCACCTTATTATATGTACCACGAGTAAAAGAAGGACGTGTTTCTGTATCAAGGCCTAAAATAGGCTGTGACATTAGGTAATCTACAGCTGCCTCTGTTTCTCTTTCACTTTCAATAGTTATGATACGGCCAGAAAATACAGAACGTGGAAGAGTTGTTATATCCTGTTTGTTGAATTTGTTCTTAATAATTTTCATTTCCTTCCATTTCTCCAAATCTCACATCATGTAATGCCCTCAATACATTGGTAAGCAACTGCCCCCAATAATATTCGAAATTCTCACGACAAAGTCTCAACGCCATAGCCATGATGCGTTCGTCCTCCGTACGATAGGCACAAACAAAGTTTTTCATGTCTTGATAGATATCCGCGAGATTCTCACTGATTGTTGTCGCAATAGGCGTGTCGCTATATTTCATGTCTTCCATAAAAACATCAAGATAGGCATCGTATTCAGCCAAAAGGATGGCAATATTGCCACGCACAATGTTGTAATTTTCTTCTGTTACCCAGTCTGTCAATTCGACATCAACATCAACACCTTGCTCTATTTTTGAGATGGACAAGCCTCCAATATAGAGTCGTGGAAGAATTCTCAGAATGGCATCAATGAAATCATACCTGCTGGTTTCGTTCACATTTTCCAAAATGGTGCAATAGTCCAAAGCCGTCGCAACAAGTTCCAATGCATGATGTTCAAAAACAAAGGTATTATTATTTCTTCTTTCCATACTTTGGGCAAAGTTACTATCTTTTTATTGAAATGTTAGTAAGGTTATATTTGATTTCGTACTTTTGCACGCACAAAAAGTTTACTCCTAATCTTCTAAAAACATGTTTGATAAAGAAATTTACATCGAACGCCGCAATCGTCTGAAACGCTTGGTGGGAAAAGGGTTGATTGTGATGATGGGAAATAATGAATCTCCTGTTAATTATCCGTCCAACACCTATAAATTTCGTCAAGACAGTTCTTTCCTTTATTATTTTGGTCTACAGCGGAACGGACTTGTCGGAATCATCGACATCGACACAAACTCGGAGATGCTTATTGGCGACGACATTGATATTGATGACATCATTTGGTTTGGATATATCCCATCTATCAAAGACTTGGCCGAAAGCGTTGGCATTAAAAAATCTGCACCGTCGAGCGGACTGAAAAAAATCGTGAATCAGTCATTGGCAAAAGGGCAAATTATTCATTTTCTTCCACCTTATCGCCATGACCATATCATACAAATTGCAGACCTGATGGATGTCAGTCCTTCGCAAGTTCGTGATTTGAGTTCCATCCAGCTCATCAAGGCGGTTGTTGAAATGCGTGCCATTAAATCTCCGGAGGAAATAGAAGAAATCGAGCATGCAATGGAAATAGGCTACCTTATGCATACAACAGCCATGAGGGCATGCCGTCCGGGAGTTACAGAACAACATATTGCCGGCTTGTTAGAAGGTGTTGCTTCTACTGAAGCGCGCGTTTCATTCCAGACAATCTTATCGATGCACGGTGAGATTCAACATGGAATGCCGTCAAGCCGTCCCTTAGAGGCTGGGAGGCTGATGCTTTGCGATGCAGGAGCAGAAACGAGAAACGGCTATTGTTCAGACAATACGCGTGTGACCCCCGTCTCAGGAAAATTCACGACCAAACAGCGTGATATTTATAGTATTGTCGAAGCATGCCACGACCTTGTCATGGAAAAAGCAAGGCCTGGCATGAAATGGGTCGATATGCACTTGGATGTATGTCGGATGATGACAGATAAACTAAAAGAGCTCGGCCTTATGAAAGGAAATACGGAGGATGCTGTGCAAGCGGGTGCCCATGCCATGTTCTTCCCGCATGGATTAGGACACATGATGGGCTTGGACGTACATGACATGGAGGGGCTTGGACAGAACTTTGTAGGGTTCGATGACGAAGTCCAGCCCTCGTCCCAATTTGGATTGAACTGCCTTCGTTGTGGAAGAAGACTGCAACCTGGATTTGTGATGACCGACGAGCCTGGTATTTATTTCATTCCTCATCTTATCGACTTGTGGCGGTCTCAAGGTCTACACAAGGACTTCATCAACTATAATTTGGTGGAAACGTATAAAGACTTTGGTGGAATCCGCTTGGAAGATGACCTGTTGATTACGGAAGACGGCAACCGCGTATTGGGAAAGGAAATGATACCTTATCACCCCAATGATGTGGAGGCATTCATGGCAGAATAGATTTTCAACCAACATCACAATGAAAAAAAACATTATTTTAGCCGTTGTGCCGTGCATTCTAAACGAAACGGATTTGCCCAAGGTGTATTTCATCCCACGACTGTAAGAGAGCGCCCCGCCACCTATTTGGAAGTCCAAATCGTTCGGGCATGCTGTTGGGCGCACTCCCGTCTTGACTACTTTGAGGCCGAACTCTTACGTATGGGAAAGGCGACGTTCGCGTTGTGCGAGATATCCTTGCCCATAACACAGATGATATTCTCAAAGGCATGGCCAACTTTTTCACCAAAAAGTTGGCCATATTGGATTTATTCAGTTATTTTGTGCGGAAATAAGAAAAACCACGGAGGAACATGCGGGAGGTTTGGCGCGTGCCAATGACCAAGAAGTGGCAATTCATGAAAAAATTCTAACCAATATAACATGAGTGATTCTGCTTATTTCCAGCATTTCAAAGGTAACCTAAATGATGATTTGGCAGCAGGAAACCATCCCGTCCGCGTCGATCGAACGGGAATGTTCCTATGCTTGGAGGGCAAGGCCGACATTGTGCTCGACGACATCCACTACGAATTGGAGCAAGGGATGATATGCGTCTATTTCCCTTACTCCATGCTCTATGTAAACTATCGTTCCGATGACTTGGACGGCATCGCGATGACCGTCGATCTTGATGCCGTACAACCTCTGCTCAACAAGCTGCTCGACATCGACAGCATTCTGAACGTCCGCAATGCCCCTGTCGCAAAACTCTCGACCGATGATTTCAACCAACTCAACGAGTATATCCGCCTCTATATGCACCACGTGGAGCGGTCGAAACAATTCGCGAGCAACAACAATCGCCGGTTGTGGCAGCTGAACAAGTTTCAGGCAGAGTCTCTCAAGGAGTGCCTCATGCTGCAAATTGTCATGGCGTTCACTGGCGCAGACTCGCCGACGAAAGGAAGCGTAAACCGCAAGGACGAAATCGTACAACGCTTTCTGAACATGCTGCGCCTCAACTACAGGAAGGAACATGAGGTGAAGTTCTACGCCGACAGCCAGTATCTGTCCATGCGCTATTTTTCGTGCGTGGTGCGGGAACGTACCAGCCGCACTCCGTCGCAATGGATAGCCAAGGCTTTGCTGACCGATGCCAAACAACTGCTCGTCGAAACGGACAAATCAGTGAAAGAGGTGTCGGAGATTCTCCACTTTCCCAATCAATCGTATTTCGGAAAGTGGTTCAAGGCACACACGGGAAGAGGGCCTGTCGAATTTAAGCGGTACGCCGACAAAGGGAACTTGTAGTGGGGCTTTGCTCGTTTGCTGCTGCCAGAACAATCCTGTCGACTGCCGGTATTGTCCTTGTTCTCAGTGCGTTCTCCTCATGTGAAAATGGAATGGGGGAGAATGCGCTCAGACGCAAGGTGGACTCGCTCAACGCACTTTCGTACTCCCAGCACTACCGCTCGCTCGACTCCACGGCGCACTACGCACGTCGGGCTCTTGCCATGGCCGCCGGCTCCAAGTATGCCGACGGGCGCGACGAAGCGTTGTGCAACCTTGCCTTCGTGCAGACCTTGCGCATGGACTACGATTCAGCCACGACACTTTATCGGCAGGTGACCGACCGCTCCCACAACGAACTGCTAAAACTCCTGGCCGACGTGGGCATGATGAAGGTGTGCCAGCGCCGTTCCAACAACAGGGAACTCTACGACTTCCGCAGCGCGGCGGAGAAACGGATGGCGCGCATCCGTCCCGAAGCCGACGCAATGACCGACCACCAGCGTCTGCTATGGAACTATGCGCAGAGCGACTACCACATGACGCTCAGCATTTACTACTATTACCTCCGGCAGGAAGACCAGGCGGTCGAGGAACTCACTGAACTGACGCGGCGTTTGGACTTGCAGGACTGCGACACCGCACAATTGGCCATGTTTTACTTCCTGTCAGGCAACGCCCGCAACGTGGACAACATGCTGACGGAGGACAATCTCGACAACATCCTGAAAGCGGTGGCGCTGTCCCACCAGGACGGCTACACTTACATCCTCTCGAAGTCGCTCACGACATTGGCCACCGACCTCATCCATGCTGTGCGCATGCGCTCAAGCCACATGGCATTCATGCGCGAAATCCTTTCCATGCCCGACTCCGCGCCCGACAGCGAAATGAGCCTCAGGCTCTCGCAGCGCGCGCTCGCCGACTTCAAGGACTACGGGTCGCTCTTCGACATTTCGCAAACCTACATAGCCATAGCCGACTACTACCTCTACGCAAAGCAATACGAAACAGCCCTCGACACCCTGGCCAAAGCGCTGGACTGCATCAACGAGCACCACCGCATGGCCAGCCGCGCGGACGGCGGCGAAACGCTGCGCCCGTTCAACCCCCGCGCCGCCGAGCTCTCCATCGAGATGCAATGGATCAGCAATCCCGCAAGCAACTCGCTGCCCGAATGGATGGCCGATGTCCGCGAGCGGCTTTGCCTCGTCTACAGCGCGCTGGGCAAAAAAAGGGAGTCCGACTACAACCGTAACATCTATCTCGACATCCTCGACGCCACGCGGCAGGACCGGCTGATGGAACAGCGGCTGTCTTCCGTCAAAGCCGAAGAAGCCACGGTCAACCGCACCATACTCTTTGCGGCGGCCACCATCGTCCTGCTCGCTCTGCTGGTGTTCTACATGAGCCGCCGTCTGCGTTCCAACTATGCAGCCTACTACCGCCGCGAGCAGGAAGCGGTAGAGGAGGAGATGGGCAGATGGCGCACGCGCGCAGACCAAAGTTTTTCCTCGCTTGAAGAACAACAGGACGAGGTGAAAGCCGAACGGTCCGCCAACGAAAGGCGCTTGGCCGAACAGAAACGGCGCTACATCGACAAAACCACCTGCCTCTCCATCGTCTATGCCATCACGCCGTTCCTCGACCGCGCCCTCAACGAAGTGGCCAAGCTGCGGCGCAACGGACGCCCGTCGGACGCAGCAGGCAGGGACAGGCTGCTCTATCTTGGCGAACTCATCGACCGCATCAACCTCTACAACGACGTGCTGGCGCATTGGATTAAAATCCGTCAGGGAGCAGTTTCACTGAACATCGAGAACTTTGCGCTTCAACCGCTGTTCGACATACTCTCCAAAAGCACGAACGTCTTTAGGAACAAGCGCCTGGCGCTGCGTGTGGAAACCACGCCGTCCGTGGTGAAAGCCGACAAGGCGCTCACCCTGTTCATGGCGAACACACTGTTGGAAAACGCCAGGAAATACACGCGCGAGGGCGGGAGCGTGACCCTGCGGGCAACGGAGGCCGGGAACTATGTCGAGATTTCCGTTGCCGACACCGGCCGCGGCCTCTCGCCCGAAGACGTGGCGTGCATCTGCGACGAGAAAGTCTATGACTCCAGCAAAATCGGGCATCCCGATGCCGACAGCGAGCTCCAGCGCAACAAGGGCTTTGGGTTCGGACTGATGAATTGCAAGGGAATCATCGAAAAGTACCGAAAGACCAGCCCCCTTTTCGCCGTCTGCACACTGGGCATCGAGAGCCAGCTCGGCAAAGGCAGCCGTTTCTTCTTCCGCCTTCCGAAGGGAACGATACGCACGCTCGCGCTGGCACTCCTCCTCGCCATCGGGAACGTGCCGGCCCTCGCGCGCGCCATCAACACTGCGCACCGCCCCGACTCGCTCCGCCCGACAGCCACCGCCCAGCCCAGCAGCCCCATGATTGAAAAGGCTTCCGCCCATGCCGACAGCGCCTATTTCGACAACGTCGACGGCTACTACGCCAACGCGCTGGCGCACGTCGACTCCGCCTGCCATTGGCTCAACCGCCACTACCTGTCGAAGCATCCCGGAGGCCAGCTCCTCATGCGCCTCATCGACAAGCGCATGCCGGAGATAGAACTGTGGAAGCAGGGATTCGCCACCGACTACGCCGTCATACTCGACATCCGCAACGAGGCCGCCATCGCCGCCCTCGCCCTCAACCGCTGGGACGTGTACTACTATAACAATGAAGTCTATACGCGCCTCTACAAGCTGAACTCACAGGACACCACGCTCGTACAATACTGCAACAGCATACAGACAGCCACCACCAACAAGCAGACCGTGCTCGTCGTCCTCGTGGCAGTCATCCTCCTCGGCCTCGCCATCTACTACCTCATCTACTACCGCAGCAACATCCTCACGACGTTCAACATGCGGCAGATACTCGAACTCAACCGCCGCATTTTCAACAACGACTGCGAGGACGCGCTGCCAGCCATCATCCTCGCCGGCGTGACCGACATCCGCCGGACCGACGGCGTGGCACTCATGTACGCCGACCGCCGCACGCTTTCCTCCGCATCGTGCCCGCAGCCCGGCCTCGTGCACGACACGCTCGCGCGCTGCATGGACCGCGCCGCCCCCGAAGTCGGCATGGACGGACGCCTCCGCGCATTCCCGCTCGAGGTGGAGGGCGCCGGCGTCATCGGCGCCATTGCCTTCGTCTTCCACAGCGGCAACATCCAGTCCGACGACGACCGCCTCTTCCAGCTCACCGCACAGTACACCGCCGTCAACATCTACTTCTCCAACATCCGCATGGAGCGCCTGCGCCGCGACATCGAGCTGCAGGAGGACGAGAAGCGCAGGGCCGAACGCGAGGAGAACGCAGTGCACGTGCAGAACATGGTGCTCGACAACTGCCTGTCCACCATCAAGCACGAAACCATGTACTACCCAAACCGCATCAAAACCATCGTCGACCGGCTGCTCGGCCGCAGCGGCGGAGACACCCGCGCGCAAATCGACAGCATCGGCGAGCTCATCACCTACTACAAGGAGGTGTTCACCCTCCTCAGCGCCTGCGCGGCGCGCCAGCTCGCCGCCGCGCCGTTCAAGCGGCAGCCCGTTCCGCTCGCCGCCGCCGCCGCCTACGCCGAGACGGCCTTCCGACGGCAGCGGAAGAAGGCCGCCGCCGCGCTCGACCTCACCGTCGTCCTCGCCCCGGCCGCGGCCGCGGCGCGCGCCATTGCCGACGAAACCATGCTGCGCTACCTCATGGAGTGCGTCCTTGCCGCCGCCGCCGACCTCATGCCCGAGGGACGCCTCCGCCTCGACATCGCCACCGAGGCGCACTTCGCCAAGTTCGCCCTCACGCTCGAGGGACTCCGGCTCGACGACGAAACCATCCACAACCTGTTCTACGCCCACAGCCTCCGCTACGACCCCGACACCGACACGCTCCACGGCGCCCAGCTCCTCGTCGCCCGGCAGATAGTGCGCGAGCACGACGAGCACGTCCGCCGGGGATGCCGCATCTATGCCGCGCCCGCAGAGGCCGCCGGCGCGTCAGGCACACAAATCGCATTCACCATACCCCTCAAATAACACCAACACCCACCATGGAACAATTCAGTGTGATCATCGTCGAAGACGTGAAGCTGGAACTGAAAGGCACAGAAGAAATATTCCGCAACGAAATCCCGCAGGCACGCATCATCGGCACCGCCATGAACGAGGCCGAGCTGTGGGCGCTCATGAAAACGCAAGTCCCCGACCTCGTGCTGCTCGACTTGGGCCTTGGAGGCTCCACCACCATCGGAGTGGAAATCTGCAGGCAGCTCCACAAGGGCTACCCCGCGCTCCACGTGCTCATCTTCACCGGCGAGACGCTCAACGAGAGGCTCTGGGTCGACGTGCTCGACGCAGGGGCGGACGGAATCATCCTCAAAAGCGGCGAGCTCCTGACGAACGGCGACGTGCAGAGCGTCATGGACGGAAAGCGGATGGTGTTCAACCAGCCCATCCTCCAGAAGATACTCCAGCGCTTCCGCCACTCCGTGCTCAACGAAAGCCGGCGGCAGGAAGCCATCGTCGATTACGACATCGACGAGTACGACGAGCGCTTCCTGCGCCACCTCGCGCTGGGCTACACCAAGGAGATGATCACGCAGCTCAAGGGCATGCCGTTCGGCGTGAAGTCGCTCGAGAAGCGCCAGAACGACCTCGTCAGCCGCCTCTTCAAGACCGAGAAGGGCACCGTCAACGCCACCCGCCTCGTGACAAAAGCCCTCGAGCTGCGCATCCTCGACATCGACAATCTCGAGCCCGACGAAGAATGAACCGCGAAAAGGCACTCGCCGCGCTTCCGCCCCTTCTTCTCGCCGCCACCGCCGTCACCGCCGTCGCGTCGTGGATCGGCAGCATCTACGGCTGGGACACGCGCAGCCTCCTCAGCACCGACGGCATCCGCTGGGCGGTGTCCAGCACCATGGACAACTTTGCGCAAGCCCCCGTCGCCCACACCCTCCTCGCCACCATAGCCCTCAGCCTCCTCACCGAGTCGGGGCTGCTCGGCGCCCTCCGCTCCACCCACTCGCTCAAGCAGCGGCGCGCCCTCCAAACCGCCGCCATCCTCGCCGCGGCGTTCCTCCTCCTCCTCGCCGCCCTCACGCTCTACCCCGACGCCCTCCTGCTCAGCGCGTTCGGAACATACGGGGGCTCTCCCCTCCAGCACGGGCTGCACGCCATCCTCCTCCTCGCCGCCGTCGTCCTCTCCCTCACCTACGGATACATGTCGGGCCGGCTGCTCACGTTCGCCGACATGGCGCGCGCCGCCGCCCACCTGCCGGCGCGCATCGCCGCCTACTGGCCCACGCTCTTCCTCGCCGCGCAGCTCGTCGCCGCCCTCGGCTACGCCTGCCCGCCCCACGCCGACGGCACGGCCCCGCGCCCCCTGTGGCTCGAAGTCCTCGCGCGCCTGCTGTACAACGTGCCCCTCCTCCTCCACATCGTCCTGGCCTACCGCTGCGACCGCAGCGCCTGACAGGGGGCGGGAGCGAGGCCGCCCAACCGCAACAGGAAACCAGCGTCCGCACACCGGGAAACACGCCTTTGCGCAGACAAGAATCCGCTGCTGCGCGCCAAAAACTCAAAACCACGACGCGACTTGCACGAATCACGTCGCGCTCTCTGCAAACCGCGTCGCGGTTTCTGCAAACCACGACGCGGTTCGCACTTTCCTGCGCGCCATTTTGGACTTTCCTGCGCGCCGTCCCGCACTTTCCTGCGCGGCGGCGGCAGCTCCCGTCCGCGCCCCGCGGGCATCCCCGCCGGGCAGTCCCTGCCGGACTCTGGCACGCAAGTACCGCCGGGGCCGAACGGGCGGGAAAATTTATTAAAAGCCGCCTGCGGAGAAAAAACTGGCGGGCCGTAAGCGAATCACGAAAAAAATGCCGTAAATTTGCACTAACTTTAAGGAAAGTGAAAGGCTTGTTTTTTCATATCCCAACCAAATAAAAAATTTGATTATGGTAAGTTACAAAGAACTTGGCCTTGTGAACACGCGCGACATGTTCGCAAGGGCCGTGAAGGGCGGCTATGCTATTCCCGCGTTCAACTTCAACACGATGGAGCAGATGCAGGCCATCGTGATGGCGGCTGTGGAAACGAAGTCGCCGGTCATCATGCAGGTTTCCAAAGGCGCGCGCAACTATGCGAACGCGACGATTCTCCGCTACATGGCCGAGGGCGCCGTGGCTTACGCCAAGGAGCTGGGCTGCGAGCATCCCGAGATAGTGCTCCACCTGGACCACGGCGACAGCTTTGAACTTTGCAAGAACTGCATCGACATGGGCTTCTCTAGCGTCATGTTCGACGGCTCGCACCTTCCCTACGAGGAGAACATCGCCATCACGAAGCAGGTGGTGGAGTACGCCCACAAGTACGACGTGACCGTCGAGGCGGAGCTTGGCGTGCTGGCTGGCGTTGAGGACGAAGTTTCTGCGGCGGAAAGCCACTACACGAAGCCTGAAGAGGTGATTGACTTCACGTCGAAGAGCGGATGCGACTCCCTCGCGATTTCCATCGGCACCAGCCACGGCGCATACAAGTTTACCCCCGCGCAGTGCACGCGCGACCCGAAGACCGGGCTTCTCGTACCGCCTCCGCTGGCTTTCGACATTCTTTCCGAGATAGAGGAAAAACTGCCGGGCTTCCCCATCGTGCTTCACGGTTCGTCGTCTGTTCCCCAGGAAGAGGTGGCGACCATCAACAAGTTCGGCGGCAAGCTGCCCGACGCAATCGGCATTCCCGAAGAGCAGCTGCGCAAGGCCTCGAAGTCGGCCGTATGCAAAATCAACATCGACTCCGACTCGCGCCTTGCCATGACGGCTGCCATCCGCCAGTACCTTGCGGAGCACCCCGACCACTTCGACCCGCGCCAGTACCTGAAGCCTGCGCGCGAGAACATGAAGAAGATGTACATCCACAAGATTGTGAACGTGCTCGGCTCCGACGGCAAATTGGCCCAGTGCTGATTCGCGCCGCAGTGTGGAAGCAACCGGGGAGGACTGTCGGCGACGGCACGTCCTCCCCTTTGTCGTTGCCGCAGGCGGTGCAGTGGACGGGACGGCGCACCGCTGGAGAAAATCAGTCCCGCAACCGTTAATGAGGAAAAGCCATCGGACATGTTGGACAACGCGCTGAATACGGGTCGCGAGCACAGGATTCTTTTCGTCTGTCTCGGCAACATCTGCCGCTCGCCCGCGGCGGAAGCAATCATGCGCAGGAAGCTGGACGCCCGCGGACTGGGCTCGCTCGTCCGGGTGGATTCGGCAGGACTTATCGACTGCCACGAGGGAGAGCTGCCCGACGTGCGGATGCGGGCCCATGCCGGCCGACGGGGATACAGCCTGGCGCACCGCTCGCGCCCTGTGTGCTTGCAGGATTTCTTGGAATTCGATGTGATAGCGGGCATGGACGACGCCAATGTCGCGGCGCTGGCAGCACGGGCCGCGCAGGTTGGCGCGCAGCATAAAATATGTCGCATCACGGACTTCTGTCGTGTCCATGATGCGACGTCCGTTCCCGACCCCTATTACGGCGGGGCCGACGGCTTTGACTACGCGCTCGATTTGCTGGAAGACGCCTGCGACGGGCTGTGCGACAAATTGGAAGCTATGTCAGCTTCTCTTTGAGGAACCGGGCGGTGCGGGAGACGGGATTGCGCGCAATCTCTTCCGGCGTGCCGCAGGCGACGAGGCTTCCTCCCGCGTCTCCGCCCTCAGGGCCGAGGTCTATGACATGGTCGGCGCACTTGATGACGTCCATGTTGTGTTCGATGACAAGCACGGTATGTCCGTGCGAGATGAGGGCGTTGAACGCTTTGAGCAGGCGGGAGATGTCGTGGAAATGAAGTCCTGTCGTTGGCTCGTCGAAAATGAAGAGCGTGGGCTGCGCCTTTTCAAGGCTTAAGAAATGCGCCAGTTTGACGCGCTGGTTTTCACCTCCCGACAGCGTGGATGAATTTTGTCCGAGCTTCAGGTAGCCAAGCCCGACATCTTGCAAGGGCTTCAGGTGTTGGGCAATCTTCTTTTCCTTGCATTCCGAAAAGAACTCGATTGCCTGGCTGATGGTCATGTTCAGCAGGTCGTAAATGTTCTTGTCGTGAAACTTCACGTCAAGGATGTCCTTTTTGAAACGCTGCCCGTGGCAGGACTCGCATTCAAGGACGAGGTCGTTCATGAATTGCATCTCAATAGTGACAACGCCTTCGCCCTTGCACTCTTCACATCTTCCGCCTTCCTGGTTGAAGGAAAAGTGGGCCGGCGTGTAGTTCATTTGCTTGGCCAGTTGCTGCTGTGCCATCAATTTGCGGATGTCGTTGTACGCCCCGATATACGTAACGGGGTTGCTTCTTGTTGATGTGCCGATGGGGCTTTGGCTGACAAACTCGACACGCTTTACCAAACCGACATTGCCTTCCAGCGAAGCGTACTGGCCGGGCGTTTCGCAAACTTCATCCAGACGTTGCTTTATCGCCCTGTAGAGAATATTATTGACGAGTGTGGATTTTCCGCTTCCGCTGACTCCCGTTACCACGGTCATGATGTTAAGTGGAAATTTCACGTCAACGCCTTTAAGGTTGTTCTCGCGAGCCCCCCTGATTTCGATAAAGTTGTTCCATGCTCTGCGCGATGACGGAATGGCGATTTGCTCGCATCCTGTAAGATAGTCGATGGTGTGGGATGGAGTCTGCGCTGCTTGCTGCGGCGTAGCCAGTTCTTGTGTCAGTGTTGCCGGACTTCCGGCCCAAACGACTTCGCCCCCAAGCCTTCCTGCATCCGGGCCGATGTCAATAATATAATCGGCTGCCCGCATGATTTCTTCGTCGTGTTCCACCACCACAACCGTGTTTCCAAGTTGCTGTAATTCTCTGAGGACATGGATAAGGCGTTGTGTGTCGCAAGAATGAAGCCCGATACTGGGCTCGTCCAAGATGTAGAGCGAGCCGACAAGCCCGCTCCCTAAGTTGGTTACGAGGTTGATGCGTTGGCTCTCGCCCCCGGACAAAGTGTTGCTAAGGCGATTAAGCGTGAGGTATGCAAGCCCCACTTCTGTTAAGAAATGCAGCCGGCTGCAAATCTCTGTTAGAAGCCTGTTTCCTATTTGTTCGTCATTGGCATTCAGTTGCAGCGCATCGAACCATTCTTGCAGCTTTCCGACAGGCATTTCGACCAAGTCTTGTATGCTCTTCCCGCCCACCTTGACATAGCTGGCTTCTTTCCTCAGCCGTCCCCCATGGCAAACGGGGCAAATTGTCTTTCCGCGGTAGCGAGCCAACATCACCCGGTACTGGATTTTATATTGGTTCTGACTCAGCATTTCAAAAAAAGCGTCAATGCAGACGCTATTGCGCAAGTCTGCCCCAGGCCTGTCGTGCCAGAGGAAGTCTTTCTGTTCTTGAGAAAGTTGATAGTAAGGCTGAAAAATAGGAAAGCCCTCACTCTCCGCCCTTCGTATGAATTCCTTGCGCCATTCCCCCATCTTTTCTCCGCGCCAGCAGAGGACTGCGCCGTCATAGACGCTTAATCCCTTATTGGGTATGACAAGATTTTCGTCTATGCCAATAACACGTCCGAAGCCCTCGCAATTAGGGCATGCTCCTGTGGGGGAATTAAAAGAAAACAATTGTTCATTGGGCTCTTCGAATAAAATCCTGTCGGCTTCAAATCGTGTTGAGAACCTGTATTCGTCATGATTGTCTTCCTGATTTTTTCCTACGGGCATAAATTTCAGGATACATTCTCCATCTCCTTCGTAAAGGGCTGTACGTGCAGAATCCATCAGGCGATTGATTGTCACTCTATCGTTGCGCACCGTCATGCGGTCGATAATCAAATGAGGCAGAGATGGAAAAGCCTGGAGGTTTGAACAGAGAGCGTCGTCAATACTTTGGATGTCTCCATTAACCTCAACGAACGAGAATCCTTCTTTCTTGTAAATATCCAGTTGTTGGTTAAGGCTTCTGCCATCATGCGGATGGATAGGGGATAAAAGCAACATGCGCGTTCCAACTGGATGCTGGGTCATGCAATCGACGATGTCTTCTATGCCGTTCCTTTTTACCTCTGTTCCACTGATTGGAGAATATGTATGCCCGATTCTTGCAAAAAGCATGCGGAGATAGTCATAGATTTCCGTAGAAGTTCCGACGGTGGAACGTGGATTCCGACTAATAACTTTCTGCTCTATGGCGATGGCGGGGGGAAGCCCTTCTATAAAGTCGCATTCGGGCTTATTCATTCTTCCGAGAAACTGGCGTGCATAGGTTGAAAGGCTTTCTACGTAGCGTCGCTGTCCCTCGGCATACAATGTGTCAAAAGCTAATGAGGACTTTCCGCTACCGCTAACACCCGTGATGACAATCAACTTGTTTCGTGGTATTTCCACACTAATATTTTTCAGATTGTTTACACGTGCTCCTCTGATTCTAATACAATTGTCATCCATAATTACATATACTTGGAAAACCGTTTGTCATCATAAAACACTTCCCACTTGGAATACCAGTGTGGCGCAAGTCCAGGCAAGGCCTGTCGTATATACAATGGTGAAGAATGCCCATCGCCATTTCCCGGATTCATTCTTGATGGAGATGCAAGCAGGAATGCATGGCATGTAAAGTAAAATAAAAACGAGGAAAGCAAGGGCGGAAAGAGGCGTGAGCTGGCTATGGGCAATGATGCGGCTTAATCTTGCATTCTCCTCACTGTCCTCATCGGACGGGGTTATGCTGTTTGTTTCATTCGTGCTATAAAGAACCCCCATGGTTGATGCAACGATTTCCTTTGCCCCAATGCCGGTAATGATGCTTACTCCCTCTCTCCAATGGAATCCGCATGGGCGGATAGCAGGTTCGATGGCTTTTCCAAGAAGTCCGATGTAGCTTTTCTCCATCTGTTGTTCCTTGGACATTTCGCTCGTTCCACGAGGAAAATAGGATAACGCCCAAACAATAATAGAAGCTACTAAGATGGTTGTTCCCATCTTTTTAAGGTATTGCTTGCCTTTTTCCCATGTATGCCTTGATACGGACTTGATGGAGGGCAGGCGATAGGGGGGCAGCTCCATCACAAAAGGACTGCTTTCTCCTTTTACGACAAAACGGTTGAAAACATGTGCCATCAAAACAGACATCAGAATGCCTGACACATAAAGGGAAAGTAGGATAAGGGCAGAATTGTGGGGAAAGAAAGCTCCAATGATAATGATATAGACGGGTAAACGGGCAGAACAGGACATTAGCGGGATGATTAACATCGTGATAAGTCGGCTCTTGCGATCTTCGATGGTTCGAGTTGCCATGATGGCTGGAATGTTGCAACCAAACCCCATAATCATGGGTATGAACGATTTGCCATGCAGCCCCATCTTGTGCATAATCTTATCCATAATGAATGCCGCACGAGCCATGTAACCGCTGTCTTCCATCCACGAGATGAAAGCATACAATATCATTATATTAGGAAGAAAAACGATGACACCACCGACACCGCCAATGATGCCATCAATGAGTAAATCATGTAGAGGGCCTTCAGGCATATAAGTGCCCACCATATTGCCAATCCATCCGACGGCGGCATCGATCCAATCCATTGGATATTGTCCGACATTAAATGTGCAGAAAAACATGAAGTACATTAGTAGAAGAAAAATCGGATAACCTAAGACGGGATGCGTGACAATCGCGTCAAGTTGTTGGGTCAGTCGTCGCGTGTAATGTGCTTTCTTGGCAAAGCATTCACGCAACGCACCTTGAATGAACCCATACTTTGCATCCGTGATGGCACTTTCTGCGTTTTCTTGTAGCTCTTGCTGTATGTCGTTCTGGCATTTATCGCGTTGTTCAATGATTTCCTGATAGTTGGGGAATTGTGAGCACACCTGTTCAATCTGTTTGTCTTCCTCTAATAATTTGATGGAAAGGAAACGTGCGGAATAGTTGAAATGAGGCTCGGGATTCTTTCTGATAGCTTGTTCTATTTTGTCGATGTTTTCTTCAAGCAAAATGCCATGATTGACATGGATATGACGGAATCTTCCCATCGCCTCAGGCAATGTCGCTCCGTCGGGATGTTCATAGATTTGTATAATCGTATGAAATAGTTCTTTTATTCCTTCTCCTGTGCGTCCGACAGTAGGAATGATTGGAATTCCTAACAACGTACCGAGTTGCGGAATGTCCAGCGTGTTGCCACTTTCACGAAATTCGTCATACATGTTGAGCGCCATGACGATAGGTACATCCATGTCAATAAGTTGTGTGGTCAGATAAAGGTTTCGTTCCAAATTCGATGCATCTACGACATTGACAATCATGCTTGGTGTCTTCTCTATGATGTATTTCCGCACGTATAGTTCTTCGGGGGTATAGGCTGTTAGAGAATAAGTCCCAGGTAAGTCTATGATATTGAACTTGTATTCTTCAAACTTGAAAGTCCCGATTTTTGCATCGACGGTTACGCCGGAATAATTTCCAACCCGTTCATGCGCTCCACTTGCGATATTAAAGATGGATGTTTTTCCGCAATTTGGATTTCCAACAAAACAAACATTCAGCTCGTGGCTTAGTTCCTCAACACGAAGAGCGATAGATTTGTAAAAGTCATTGCAAACCACACCGTCCAAGTTTCCCGATGTCCCCAATTCCATTGTTTTCCCAGCATTGCCTGAAAGAACTGTTCCAATATTGCCATCGGCCTCTACCACATCTATAAGCTCGGCCTCAGCTCTTCGCAGGCTTACCTCATAATCCATGATTTTATATTTGACAGGATCGCGGAGTGGGGCATTCAAGATGACCTCCACAATTTCTCCCTTGATGAATCCCATTTCAATGATTCTCTTTCTAAATCCCCCGTGCCCATTTACCTTTACAATGATGCCGCTATCCCCAGTTTTCAATTCACTAAGTCTCATTTTATTCGTGTCGCGTTTGTTAATCTTGCAAAATTAACAAATAAGACCCATCCCAGCAATACCTATAAATAAGTAGCGTGGATTCGTCGGATTAAAACTATGGGCTAACAACATAGGCTCAATGTGCAATGAACAACTTTATGGATATACTATCTATATCAATGAAGGAGATAGTTTCCATTACCCACTCAAACCAACACAAGGTACGTGTACTTATAGGGCAGGGCTGAGTCGCATGGGTATAATGGTAAATGACGGCTACCTTGAGCGTCTTTTGTAGTCAGATGCCCGAAAGGAACTCTCTGCCCAATACGATAAAACGGTATCCGACAATAGGAGGGCGACGCTACTCGAAGGAATGCCTGAAAACAACTTGCCACACATTGTGAGATGAGAAAGCACAAAACCTCCGTATGCTGAACGGCGTGTACGGGTGATGTGTGGGAAGGTCGGTAAATGCGAAAGTAGGAGACAAATACCTCTTGCGATTAGCATTTGCCTCCTACTCAATTAGAGAATGGAATAATTATTTAATTAACGTCCAACTTTTCGGGATTACTTTTGATACTTTCTTTAAGTAAAACATTATAAACGACTCTAAAAATCAGTCGTTTTCTGGACGGAGTTTTCTAACGACTTCTCCTGTTCTCCACATTTCACTCTCGTGTAAAGCACGAAGTTCTTTTTCCAAACCGACGCGATAATCAGGTTTGGAATTTGCATCGATAGAAATCTGAGCCTCATTTCCTGTAACGACACTCTTATAGAGCTTTTCAACGACAGGTTTAATGGCATCATGGAACGGCCCCATCCAGTCAAGCGCGCCACGTTGAGCCGTAGTCGAACAATTCGCATACATCCAATCCATTCCATTTTTTGCAAATAGAGGCATCAATGACTGGGTCAATTCCTCAACAGTCTCGTTAAAAGCTTCGGAGGGTGTGTGGCCATTCTCACGCAAGACTTCGTATTGAGCAAGCAGTAGCCCTTGAATTGCTCCCATCAGCGATCCACGCTCCCCTGTCAAGTCAGAAGTCGCTTCACGCTTAAATGTTGTTTCAAACAGATAGCCGGAACCGATGCCTATGCCGAAAGCTAAGACTTTTTCCGTTGCACGGCCGCTTGCATCCTGATAAACAGCATACGAAGAGTTCAAGCCACGTCCCTCCAAGAACATCGTGCGAAGCGAAGTTCCCGAGCCCTTGGGGGCAACCATGATTACATCTATGTCTTTCGGTGGAACAACACCAGTACGATCATTCCAATTTATAGCGAATCCATGGCTAAAATACAAAGTTTTACCAGCTGTTAGATAAGGCTTAATCGTTGGCCAAAGTTGCATTTGGGCAGCATCGGAAAGAAGCATGCAAACAATCGAACCTTTTTCTGCAGCTTCTTCTATAGAAAATAAAGTTTCGCCTGGCTTCCAGCCATCTGCGACAGCTTTTTCATAAGTCTTACCTTGACGTTGCCCAACGATGACATTAAATCCGTTGTCCCGCAAATTGCAAGCTTGGCCAGGCCCTTGAACTCCATATCCTAAAACTGCGATGGTTTCATCTTTTAATACTTCACGAGCTTTCTCCAAAGAGAATTCCTCGCGTGTTACCACTTCTTCGATAACACCACCAAAATTCATTTTTGCCATTGTTTTTTTATTTTTAATAAAACATTATTCGGATTATCTTCAAATAGGGAATCTTACATAGATGCAAAGTTACATTTTTCTTCAACAGAGTGTTTTTTTATCGCCATTATTCTCCATGTCATTTTACACGTTGGCGCTCACGTTCGGCCAAATACTCATTGAGTTGTTCTACTCGGCTTTTTATGATTGCGATTCTTCCAGAACGTGCAAATTGAAGGACACACCCCATCTCGTTCAAACTCTCAAACAAAGATAAAATATCAGCCGTCACTCCTGTCTTTTCAACTGTTGCATAAGTTGGATTTACCTCTACGATGTGCGCATCATGCAAACGAACAGTTTTGCTTATGTTCTTGTTCTTTAGCAAGACTGGCGTTGCAATTTTGATAAGCGACGTTTCAAGGAAGAAAATTTCATCATCGGTGTAATAGTTTGCTTGTAAAACATCTATACGCTTTTCCATTTGCCGAGTCAGCATCTTAGCCATGTCTTTCTGACAATAGCACGTAACGGTAAACTTATGTACATTCGGCGTAGAGGATGCGCAGACATTCAAACTTTCAATATTCACTTGGCGTCGAGTAAAAACCGCAGTTATTTGGCTCAAAAGACCTGGCGTGTTCTCTGAATAAATGATAAAAGTATAAAGATGGTTTTCTTCGCCGTTCACACTTTTATTGCATTGTTGTATATTATATTCTTTTTGTTCAGCCATAATCAGTTGTTTATTTCAAGTAACATCTCATCCACATTTGCTCCAGGAGGAGTCATGGGAAGAACATTGTCCTCCTCTTTCACAGCGCACTGAAGAAGATAAGGGCCGTCTGTTTCAAGCATTTGTTTTATGGAGGAATCTAAATCCTTACGTTCAACAACTGTAGCGGATGGAATACCATAGGCTTTCGCTATCAGTTCGTAATCAGGGTTCAGCATTGGGGTAAAGGAATAACGATGATGGAAGAACATCGCTTGCCATTGGCGTACATTGCCAAGGAAATTGTTGTTCAACAGAATAATCTTTACAGGGGCATGCTGTTCCATGATTGTTCCTAACTCCTGAATGGTCATTTGAAGCCCTCCATCACCGACAAACAAGCATACGGTGCGTTTAGGGTCTCCAAACGTGCAGCCAATGGCTGCGGGAAGCCCGAAACCCATTGTACCGCAGCCTCCAGAAGTAATGACACTTCTTCTCTTGGTATATTTGAAATATCTACATCCAAACATCTGATTCTGACCAACGTCCGTGACAAGAACGGCCTCATTGTTTGTTGCTTCACTCACGCGTCGAACAACTTCAGCCATCAGCAAAGGCCCACATTTGGGGGTAATTGCATCGCGAATAACTCTTTCGTGTTCTTGTTTTGCATACGGCTTGAAAGCGTCAATCCATTGCTCATGACTTGTAGGCTGAATCAACTTTGTCACTTCTGCTAACGTCTGCTTACAATTGCCGAGTACAGCTAAATCCACGTTTACATTTTTATTGATTTCTGCGGGATCAATATCAAAGTGGATAATTCTTGCCTGTTTAGCATAAGATTGCAAATTACCTGTCACCCGATCATCAAAACGCATACCTACTGCAATTAGTAAGTCGCATTGGTTGGTCATCACATTCGGTGCCAAATTGCCGTGCATACCCAACATCCCCATATTGAGACGGTAATCACTGGGTAAGGCGGAGAGACCTAATAGAGTACAAGCTGCAGGCATGTCGGCCTTTTCCAAGAATGCCAGAAGTTCCTCTCGTGCATCACCAAGCTCCACGCCTTGTCCGACAAGAACAAGTGGCTTTTTACTCTGATTAATCATTTCTGCGGCCAAAGAAATCGCCGTAGGACTCACAGCGGGAACAGGCTGGTAAGACCGGATGAAATCAACAGTAATAGGCGAATAGTCAACCTTGGATGTTTGGGCATTCTTTGCGAAATCCAGCACGACAGGCCCGGGACGCCCGCTACGCGCAATATAAAAAGCCCTGGACACAGCCCACGCCACGTCCTCTGCACGTCGAATTTGGTAGCTCCATTTAGAGATGGGGCTTGTGATGCCAACCACATCCACTTCTTGGAAAGCATCTGTTCCTAAAACGGATGTCCCCACTTGTCCGCAAATCACGACTATGGGTGTAGAGTCTATCATCGCATCTGCGATGCCCGTCACTGTATTTGTTGCACCAGGCCCGCTGGTCACAATCGTACACCCCACGCGCCCACTCACACGTGCATATCCTTGCGCGGCGTGTACGGCTCCTTGTTCGTGCCGTACCAATATATGATTTAGCCTGTCGCGGTAGTCATACAAAGCATCATAGACAGGCATGATAGAACCTCCAGGATACCCGAAGACCGTATCAACCCCTTCGTTAAGGAGAGAAAGCATCAAGGCTTCAGCTCCGTTTATTTCTTTCATAATCAATCTTCTATAATTCTTACACCGCCTTTGTCCGCACTTGAAACACTTTGTGCATAGGCTTTCAACGCTTTGCTTACCATTCTTTTACGACGCAACGGTTGTTGTGGGCGCGCAGCTAACTCCTCGTCAGAAAGACGCACATTGATTGTTCGGTTAGGTATATCTATTTCTATGATATCGCCATCGATAATCTTGCCAATGTTACCACCAGCCGCCGCTTCGGGAGAAATGTGTCCAATGGAAAGCCCACTTGTGCCGCCAGAAAAGCGTCCGTCTGTAATCAACGCACACTCCTTGCCCATGTGCATTGACTTGATGTACGACGTGGGGTAAAGCATTTCCTGCATGCCTGGCCCTCCTTTGGGACCCTCATGCGTAATAACCACGACATCGCCTTTTTTTACTTTCCCCCCCAGGATGCCTTCACATGCAGCTTCCTGCGAGTCAAAGACTTTGGCTGTCCCCACAAACTTCCATATACTTTCATCTACTCCTGCTGTTTTTACGACACAACCGTCTTGCGCAATATTCCCAAAAAGAACAGCCAAGCCCCCATCTTTCGTATAAGCATGTTCCATATCGCGAATACATCCTGCCGCACGATTTTTATCAAGAGAGGCCCATTTTGTATTCTGTACACCCAATTGGGTACAGAACTTATTAGCAGGAGCACTCTCATAAATGCGCTGTGCATCTGGATCAATGCATTCCTTCAATATACTATATTTGTCGATATCTTCGCCAAGTGTTGCGCCATCAACCCGTTTCACATCAAGATGCAAAAGCCCTCCCTTGGCAAGCTCGCCAAGAATGCCCAAAATACCACCAGCCCGTCCACATTCCTGAACGCTATATTTTTGCGTGTTTGGGGCAAGTTTACATAGGCAAGGCACGCGTCGGCTTAGGACGTCAATATCGCTCATCTTGAAGTCGACTTCTGCTTCTTGGGCAACAGCCAATAAGTGGAGAATCGTGTTTGTCGACCCACCCATGGCTATATCAAGCGTCATTGCGTTAAGAAACGACTCACGAATGGCAATGTTTCGAGGCAAAACACTCTCATCCCCATCCCGATAATACGCCATGGAATTTTTTACAATCAATTGAGCCGCTTGTCTCAGCAATTCCCGCCGGTTGACATGGGTAGCCAAAATCGTGCCGTTGCCAGGCAACGACAATCCGATGGCCTCAGTCAAGGAGTTCATGGAATTTGCCGTAAACATACCAGAGCAACATCCGCACCCAGGGCAAGCACGTTCCTCAATATCCTTTAGTTCGTCGTCACTAATTGTGGGATCCGCGCCTTTCACCATCGCCGAAATGAGATCGATATTCTCACCTTTGTATCTTCCTGCTTCCATTGGCCCTCCGCTCACAAACACGGCGGGTATATTTAGGCGCATGGCAGCCATGAGCATTCCTGGCGTGATTTTGTCGCAATTCGAGATGCAAACCATGGCATCGGCCTTATGGGCGTTACACATATACTCTACAGAGTCGGCGATAATGTCACGACTTGGAAGAGAATACAGCATTCCATCATGCCCCATGGCGATGCCATCATCAATGGCTATCGTGTTAAATTCGGCCGCATAGCACCCCAATCGCTCAATCTCTTGTTTTACAATCTGTCCGGCCTCATGCAAGTGGGTGTGTCCAGGTACAAATTGTGTGAATGAATTAACAATGGCAATAATAGGCTTGCCGAACTGTTCCCGTTTCATCCCATTAGCCACCCACAAAGCGCGAGCACCTGCCATCCGACGGCCTTCTGTACAAACCGCACTTCTCAACTGATGTTTCATTGTCACCTTAGAGTCGATATTCATATTTTACAATTCTTTTTCCACATTCAACAACTCACGCATTGCCTATATAATAAATACAATTTGGCGGCAGTTGCGTAAAATTTAGCCACAAAGGTATATCTTTTTCTTCATATAAGTCCATTAACAAGCGTAAAATAACGTCATATTGCACGTGAAAGCCATATTAACCTTTCATTTTCTAAATAAAATGCAAGAAATCCGGCAAAAATGAAAGTCTTCGCATCGTAAGTTGGGGGTGCGCTGGAATATTATTGGGGGCGCACTGGGATTTTATTTTCAGTGCGCTCTCTTTATGTTTCTGGCGCACTGCAAGTTTTGCGCGTGTGCGCTGCCGCGAAATTTCCAAGTACTTGGAAATTTATTTTCAAGTACTTGGAAAAATATTTCTAAGTACTTGGAAATGTTTTCCCGGTGCGCTGGAAGTTGTTTTCCGGTGTGCTGCGGTGAAAATTGCGGTGCGGTGAAGGCGCACGGCTGCTGCGCGCGGAGGAAATCCCGCGTGCGGCGGCCGCGTTTCTGTTGGGCGGACGAGACGATGGGGTGGGGCTGGGAGGCCGTGGTTGCCGTGCGGACGAAACAGGGGTGTTGGGCGGAAGGGTGGCCGGCGTTCGGCTGGTGAAGGATTCGCGCGGGGCGTGGCGGGGGCTGGCGTTTGGCGGACGGGGCGTAAAAAAGCGGAACTGCCGACTCTCCCGAGCCAGCAGTCCCTATCAAATTGGTTACTATGAAAAACACATTTAAATCGCTGCAAAGATAACGTTTAATCCGGCACGCCGAAAATTTCGGGGGAGAAATTTTACTTTTTTTCTTCCGCGCCGTATTTTTTTTCTTCCGCGCCGTATTTTTCCTTGGCGTAGTCCTCGAGGCGCAGCATTTCGTCGCGGTATTGTGCGGCGAGTGCGAAATCCAGCTTCTTGGCGGCCTGCCGCATGAGGTCGCGCGTGTGCTCGATGGAGGCGGAGAGCTGTTCGCGGTCCATGGCGCGCACGATGGGGTCTTCGGCCACGCGCGTGCTCTCGGGCTCGACGTACGCCCGCGCGGCGTAGCTGGCGGGGGGCTGCCCCGGGCGCGGCGCGGACAGGCTCTTGCGGATTTGCGTGGGGGTGATGCCGTGTGCCGCGTTGTACTGCATTTGTTTTGTCCGCCGGCGCGTGGTTTCGTCGAGCGTGAGCTGCATGCTCTGTGTGATGCGGTCGGCGTAGAGTATCGCCATGCCGTTCACGTTGCGGGCGGCGCGGCCGATTGTTTGTGTGAGCGCGCGGTGGCTGCGCAGGAATCCCTCTTTGTCGGCGTCGAGTATGGCCACGAGCGACACTTCGGGGAGGTCCAGTCCCTCGCGCAGCAGGTTCACGCCCACGACGACGTCGATTTCTCCCCGGCGCAGCTTGTCGAGGATGTCGACGCGCTCGAAGGTGTCGATGTCGCTGTGGATGTAGCTGCACCGGACGTCGTTGTCGGCGAGGTAGGAGGACAGTTCCTCGGCCATGCGCTTGGTGAGCGTGGTGACGAGCACGCGCTCGTCGCGCTCCACGCGGCGCTGTATTTCCTCCATCAGGTCGTCCACCTGGTTTTCCGTGGGTCGGATGTCGATGAGGGGGTCGAGCAGTCCTGTGGGGCGGATGACCTGTTCGGCGATGATTCCTTCGGCCTTGCCCAGCTCGTAGTCCGCGGGCGTGGCGCTCACGTATATCGTCTGCGGTGTCATGGCTTCGAACTCCTCGAAGCGCAGTGGCCTGTTGTCGAGGGCGGCGGGCAGGCGGTAGCCGTACTCCACGAGCGTGGTCTTGCGCTTGCGGTCGCCGCCGTACATGGCGCGGATCTGCGGTATGGTCTCGTGGCTTTCGTCGACGACGAGCAGGAAGTCGGCGGGGAAGAAGTCGAGCAGGCAGTAGGGGCGTTCGCCCGGCTTGCGTCCGTCGAAGTAGCGCGAGTAGTTCTCGATGCCGGAGCAGTGTCCCAGCTCGCGAATCATTTCGAGGTCGTTGGTCACGCGCGTCTCGAGCAGGTTCTTCTTCGCCGTGTCGCCCAGTTCCTCGTAGTAGGCCAGCCGCTCGTGCAGGTCGTCCTCGATTTGGCGGACGGCGTGCTGCGTCCGCTCTTTGGATGTCATGAAGAGGTTGGCGGGGTAGACGCGGTACTCCTCGTAGGCGAGCAGGAGGTCGCCGCTCGCTGCGTCGCGCTCCTCGATGGAGCTGACCTCGTCCCACGCGAGGTTCACCCGCACGACCTTCTCGTCGTAGGCCAGGTGGATGTCCACGTTCTCGCCGCGCACGCGGAAGTGCCCCCGCGTGAGCTCCATGTCGTTGCGCACGTAGAGGCTGTCGACGAGCCGGCGGAGGAGCGTGTCCGCATCCATGGGCTGTCCGACCCTCAGCGTGATGATGTTTTCGTTGAAGTCCATGGGCGCGCCCATGCCGTAGATGCAGGACACGGAGCTTACGACGACGATGTCTCTGCGTCCCGAGAGCAGCGCGGTGGTGGCGGCAAGCCGCAGGCGGTCCACCTCCTCGTTGATGGCGAGGTCTTTCTCGATGTAGGTGTCTGTGGAGGGGAGGTAGGCTTCGGGCTGATAGTAGTCGTAGTAGCTCACGTAGTACTCGACGGCGTTGTGCGGAAAGAATCCCTTCATTTCGCTGTAGAGCTGGTGGGCGAGCGTCTTGTTGTGGCTGAGGATGAGCGTCGGGCGTCCCGCGTTCCTGATGACGTTGGCGATGGTGAACGTTTTTCCTGAGCCGGTTACGCCCAGCAAAACTTGCGCAGGAAGCCCTTGTCGGACTCCCTGCGTCAGTTGTTCGATGGCCTCGGGTTGGTCGCCCGTGGGCTCGTATTGCGATGTCAGCTCAAACTCCATGCGGTCATTTCACGTAGATGCGGTAGTCGCGCACGCTTCCCGGCGCGCCCTGCTCGGCACGCGGCAGGTAATCGACTCCCGTGACGGTTTGCTCCGCGCCAAGATCGATGACGAGCAAATGTGGGAGGGATGCCCCGCGGGCGGTCTGCCAATAGGTGGACTCCTGCAAGTCGAACGCCTTGTCGCCGGTGTGGTTGCCGTTTTCGTTTTCGCTGTCGGCGTACTTCGTTGTCCATGCCTCGCGCGGCAGGCGGCGGCCCTGTGCGTCGAGCGCGTAGATTTCCGCTATGGCCGCAATGTCGTCCGTGCCGTGTGTGCTGGTGGCCTCGATGCACAACAGGCGTCCCTTGGCGGGGGTGTTGAACCTGACGGCCTGCCATCCGTTGCCGGCGGCGAACCGGCCTGTTGCGGCTGGCGTGGCGGAATTGAGGTCGGGGCGGTCGCCGGGATTGTTGTGCTTGTTCGTCTTCTCGAGTTGCAGCTTGTCGAGCTCGGGCTTGTCTTGTCCCCACACTTTTCGCTCGCTCGGCCCCACCACGTCGAGCACGATGAGCTCGTTGCGTCCTTTCTTCAGCCAGCAGCCCGGCACGTAGAGCGTTTGCTGCGGGCCGATGGCCCAAATGCGTCCGAGGGCGTGTCCGTTGACGTAAACTTGGCCTTTCCCCCAAGTTTGGAAATTGAGGAACGTGTCGCCCACTTTGGCGAGGTTGAAGTGTCCGCGATAGTAGCCGGGCTTGCTCCAGATGTCGGACGCAGCTTTCTCCATGGCGGAGGGCTGGGCGTCGTTGAGCGCGCTGGCGGCTGCGGCGTAGCTGTCGGGAATGCTGGTCTGTTGCCAGTTGCGCGGTTTCCATGCCGTCTCGCAGCCATCGACGGTTGCCGTGATGCACACGTCGCCGACGATGCCCTTGAAGTCCTTGATGGCGCGTCCGAAGTTGATGCGCCCCATTCCCTCGACAAGAATCTCCAGCTTGTCTCCTTTTGCGACGGGGGGCAGGGTGAGCGACTTCTCGTTTTTCACGCGGTCGATTTTCCCCACGTAGGTCCCGTTGATGAAGACCTGTGCGAAGTCGTGGAAGTCGGCGGTCAGTTCGCTCGGCTGCGAAATGGCGGGAAGTGTCGTCGTGTAGTACATGGCGCCCCATCCCATGTCCATTTCCTCAAAGGTCTTTGGCATTTCGCTTTGACACGTGCTGCTGCCCATGTCGGCATCCTTGCCGTGGAAGATGGGGGCAAACTCCGTCAGCTCAAAGCTCGGGACGGAGATGATGGGCATCGGGGGCGCCGGTATGGCGGGCAGCTTCTTTCCCTCGGCGTACTTGGCCATCATCTTGCGCAGCTCGTGGAATTTCGACGTTGCTTGCCCGTATTCATTGATGGGGGCATCGTAGTCGTAACTCGTCACGTCGGGAGCGAATCCCGGAGAGTTCGCGCCGGCCCAGTGGCCGAAGCTCGTGCCGCCATGGGTCATGTAAAGAGAGAAACTGATTCCTTTTGAAAGCATTTCGTCCATGCCGTCCACCATGTCTTTGGCTGTGCGGGTTTCGTGGCGCCCCCCCCATTTGTCGAACCATCCGCTCCAAAACTCCGAGCACATCTTGGGCGAGTCGGGGCGAAGTTGTCCGAGGCGGCGGAACTGCTGGTCGATGTTGGCGCCAGTTCCAAAGTTCATCGTCCATACGAGGTCGTCGAGCCCGTTCTTCTCAAAGTTGGAGGCCCAGTCGCACTGGAAGAGGGCGAGCTCGTCCCCATAGATGCCGCGGAGGCAGTCGCGGATGGCGCTCACATAAGCCTTGTCTTCCCCATAGGAGCCGTATTCGTTCTCAACCTGCACCATGATGATTGGGCCGCCATGCTGAATGGTCAGCCCTGCAAGCTGCTTGCCGACCTCTTCTTCGAACAGCTTGACGCGTTCCATGAAGTAGGGGTCTTGCTCGCGGAGACGGATGTCTTTCTTCTTGAGCAGCCACCAGGGCAGTCCGCCCATTTCCCACTCCGCGCACACGTAGGGGCCTGGACGCACGATGACATACATCCCGTTCTTCTGCGCCAGGCGGCAGAATGCGGCCACGTCGTTATTGTCAGAGAAATTGAATTCGCCCTCTTTCTGCTCGTGGATGTTCCAGAACACGTAGAGGCAGAGGGTGTTCATGCCAAGCGCCTTGCACATTTTTATGCGGTGCTCCCAGTAGGGGCGCGGTATGCGCGGGTAGTGCACTTCGGCAGCTTTCACGACAAAAGGCTTTCCGTTGAGGAGGAATGTGCCTTTGCCTGCTTCGAACGTTCCCTTCGATTTTTGCGCGAACGCCGGCATGGCAAGCATCATGCACAGCAGGGAGAGTGTGAGTAGGTGTTTCATTGGGATGTAGTAAGTGTTTGGAGTAGGTTCTTTGCAATAAAGGTGATGTCGCCCGATGTTGGATGACGACCATTTGAGGGCAGTTCCTCGGATGGGGCTGCTCTGTGGCTGGACAAAGAATGTGTGCGGATGTGGGAATTTCTGCGGAACGGGGTCAGTGCACGGGTATGGCATCGATACGCGCCTGGTGGCGCCCTCCCTCGAATTCGGTGGCGAAAAACTCATCCATGATGCGACGTGCCATGTCGGTGTCAATGAACCGGCCGGGCATGACCAGCACGTTGGCGTCATTGTGCTGGCGGATGAGATGCGCGATTTCTGGAATCCAGCAAAGTCCGGCGCGTATGGCTTGGTGCTTGTTGAGCGTCATGGAAATGCCTTCGCCCGAACCGCACATGGCGATGCCGGGGTAAACTTCGCCATTCTCAATGCCTTTTGCCAGTGCGTGTCCATAGTCGGCATAGTTGCAGGACTGCTCTGTGTAAGTTCCGTAATCTTTGTAGGGGATTCCTTTTTCTTCAAGATATTTTTTTACAAACTGCTTCAAGGGAAATGCCGCATGGTCGCTGGCAATTCCCACCGTCTTCACTTCCATGTTCGTTAGAATATTGTGGATTGTTAGAATCTTCACACTGCTTGTAGGGCAAAGGTACTTGTAATTTTATGAAAGCACAAACTTTCACTTTGAATTTAGTCCCTTTTGGCTTATTTTTGCATGGTCAAAAATGATGGAAAACTTGCGATGAAGGTCGATTTCCTCAATCTTCGGGAAGTGAATGCGTCGTATGGCGACGAGCTTCGCTCTGCTGTCGAGCGCGTGGCTGGCAGCGGATGGTATTTGCATGGAGCGGAAACGGAAGCTTTTGAAAGCGAGTTCGCTGAATATTTGGGGGTGCGGCATTGCGTGGGCTGCGGCAACGGATTGGATGCGCTTACCCTTGTGTTGGCCGCGTGGCGGTGGATGTACGGATGGGGGGATGGCGATGAGGTGGTCGTTCCTTCCAACACGTTCATTGCTACGGCTTTGGCCATATCGCGAACAGGGCTTAAACCGGTTTTTTGCGAACCGCACATGAAGAATGCGCTGATTGACGAATGTCGGATTGGGCAACTGCTTACTGAGCGCACGCGCGCCATACTTCCCGTGCACTTGTATGGGCAGGTTTGTGCTATGGATGCCGTGGTGGCCATTGCCCGACAGCATGGATTGAAAGTGCTGGAAGATGCGTGTCAGGCGCATGGCGCTTGTGGTGTGGGCAAGGGTGATGCGTGTGCATTCTCCTTTTATCCCGGGAAAAATCTTGGAGCGTTGGGCGATGGCGGTTGTGTTGCCACGCAGGATGAGGACTTGGCGCGGGCTGTTCGAATGCTGGCCAATTACGGACAGACGGAAAAGTATGTGCATGTCCTGAAAGGCTGCAACTCACGGTTGGATGAATTGCAAGCCGCCGTACTCCGTGTGAAACTCCGCCGGCTGGACAGAGACAACGCGCGGCGACGAGAAATTGCTGCCGCCTATTCGGCCGGGATTGTTCGGAATGAAAGGAACGGTATCGTTGCATTTGCACCGGCAACGGGGCAAATGGCGTCGCACGTTTTCCACATCTACGCGGTGAGAAGTGAAAAGAGGGACGAGTTGCAGCGCAGACTGGTGGAACACGGTGTGCAGACACTCATCCATTATCCCTGCCCTCCGTCCAAACAGGAGGCCTACAAGGAATGTAACTCACAGGCGTTTCCCATTGCGGAAGAGTGGGGGCGGACGGAACTCAGTCTGCCCATCGGTCCGGTCATGCGTGACGAAGAAGTGGAATGGGTGTTGAGGTGCCTGAATGAGTGAGTGTGGGGTTGCAGTTGGAACTGTGCGACCTCAAGCCTTTGTCCATGCCTCCAAATATTGTCGGGCCACTTGCACGTGGTCGTGGTGTCTGCGGATGTATTCAACGCTTTGGCGGGACAAGGTCTCTATCAAATGCGGATGGCGGACAAGGCTTTCGAGTTTGTTGAATACGTCCTCCTCATTGGGAAGCACATTGATGATGGGGCGCAGTTCGCTTTCGCCGAGGATGTCGTATTGCTCCTCTTCGCCACCACCAACGACAACCAGCCCTTTGGCCATGGCCAAGAGCGCATTCATGGCGGGCGTATAGCTGTACAGCTGATCGAGAAGCACGTCGGAAGTATCCATCAAGTGCTGATATTCGTCGAAAGGAACGGACTCGACTTTTACGATTTCACAACGCGTGGGATATTTACGCTGCACTCGCTCCAGCGCACGAAGCATGATGTCCGTACCTTTGTATTCGGAGCGTCCTTTTTGGATGCCGATAAAGAAACGAATGGGAGTGTCCGCCATTCGTGGTTGTTTGGGTGTCACGCTATTGATGTCGATGGGAAAGGGTATAAATTTTGTTTTGTTGGGAAAGTGGGGGTGGTAACAACAGTAGTATTCGTAGAGCCCTGCGATGATTCCATCGCAGTCATTTGCTATCTTTTGATTTAGCAAACCTTTTTCTTTCCAGAGCCAATCGTTGATAAATTGTTGGTTGTATGGTTCTTCTGTTCGTTTGAAAGAGCCTATGTTGAAGTCTGAATAACGGAACGTTTGTGCATCGAGACAAGTTTTCACCCAGTAGTAATCCATTCCAAATGCTCCGAGAAACAACTTCTTGTTGTGTGTGCGGAGAAAACGATAGAATGGTGGAATGCGTTTGGCGCGGAGGTCGAAAAAGATGGGGTTAATCAGCTGTATGACGTCGAAGTTTTTCAGTCGGGGCATGAGTCTTATGACTTCCGCAAGATAGCGAAGCGTGTCTAACTTTCCTAATGAATGCCTACGGAGGTCGATGTCTCGATGGTAATTTTTCCATGTGTCGCCATCGCTGACGACGTAGACTTCATGTCCCAAATGGCGCAGACCACAGGCAAGCGTCCAATGGACATTGCTGTATTCGCCGAGAAGAAGTATTCGCATAAGTAACAGAGGCTGAAGGGATAGTCAGGAAAACGTAAACTACCTCATGATGTTGCGCCGATTGAGAGCTTGTGCGTATCGGCGTGCATTAGCTGTGTGCTGTGCGTAGGTCACGGCAAAATTATGAGAACCTGAAAAATCTTCTTTGGCACACATGTACAGGAAGTCGTGTCGGCGTGCATTGAGAACGGCATCGATGCCGTCAATGGTCGCGATACGAATAGGAGCGGGGGGAAGTCCATGATTGAGATAAGTGTTGTAAGGAGACTTGATCTGCAAATGTTCATGGAGGACACGGCGTATGGTGAAATCCCCCATGGCGTAAATTACGGTGGGGTCGCTCTGCAATAACATGTTTTTATGCAATCGATTCAAATAGAGACCTGCTATGATTGGCTTTTCAGGAGAATACGCCGTTTCGGAATCCACAATACTGGCGAGCGTGGCAACTTCTATGCGGCTAAGTCTGATGTTTTGCGCTTTTTGGGTACGTTCCGCATTCCAAAAAAGCTCATATTCTCTTTTCATTTTACTCAACAAGTGTTCCACAGAGATATTCCAATAAAGTTCATAGGTATTGGGAATGAACATTGCTGTGAGCGTTGCAGGGGTATAGCCTCCCAACTGCTGGCAGAGCAGGGTGTCTTTGAATGCAGTTGAAAGAGTGGCGGAATCCAGCATCAATTGTTTCGACAAGCTTCCTGCAAGGGCATCCAATGTGCGAACGGAGGGCATGACCAACCGAACAGGCTTTTGATGTCCGTGCCTAAAGTCACGAAATAATTGGAACATGGAAATATCAGGCGGTATTTCATAGCGCCCACTGCGCACATTTTTGCTGTAGCCAGTGACTTCGGCAAGAATCTTGAATCCAAATAGCGCTGCGGGATGCGTGGCCGCGTTGATTTTATTCAATACAGAATCGATATTGTCATCATTGTCAATATACACGTATTGTGTGCCTATATTATTGGCGTTGCCACCGAATAAAATATAAACACAAGCAGCAATGGCAATCAATGCCACTGCTGCAATGGTCGATATTGTGACCTTTTTATTGGTCATAAGTGTAAAAATTGAAGGGTCGATTCAAAATTTTGATTATTCAATGCAGAATTCAATCTTATCTTTCGTGGGGTTGAGTCGCGCCACAATCGTATCATTTGGTTTCAACCTTTCCTCTACGATGAGTTCGGATATCCCATCCTCTAAATTTGATTGGATGGCACGACGTAACGGACGTGCGCCAAACTGTTTGTCGTACCCTTTGTCTGCGATGAACTTTTTGGCTTCATCTTGAATTTTTAGATGGTAACCAAGTGCTTCGATGCGCAAATAGAGTTGTTTGAGTTCCAAGTCTATAATTTTTAAGATGGCGTTGAGGTCGAGCTGATCGAACGTAACGATTTCATCAATGCGGTTGAGAAATTCTGGAGAGAACTGTTTCTCAAGGGCCTTACGGACAAGTTGTCTCGACATTTCGCGGTCATTCACTCCTTGCGACGCTGCAAAACCGACACCCCGCCCGAAGTCTTTCAACTGTCGTGTTCCTGCGTTAGATGTCATTATCACTATCGTGTTGCGGAAATCAACGGTACGCCCATAGCTGTCGGTCAGTCGCCCATCGTCCATTACTTGAAGGAGGAGATTGAACACATCAGGGTGTGCCTTCTCAATCTCATCAAGGAGGACAATAGAATAGGGCTTGCGGCGCACGCGCTCTGTAAGCATACCTCCCTCCTCGTAGCCGACGTAGCCTGGAGGGGCACCAACTAAACGGCTGACAGTAAATTTCTCCATGTATTCTGACATATCGATGCGAATGAGGGCATCAGTACTCCCAAAGACATATTCAGCCAGTTTCTTTGCAAGAAAAGTCTTACCGACACCCGTAGGGCCAAGGAACATGAATGTTCCGATAGGTCGATTCGGATCATTGAGACCGACACGGCTGCGCTGGATAGATGTAACCAGTTTGTCGATGACTTGATCTTGGGCAATGACTGTTTCTTTCAGTTCATTACGCATACCTTTGAGACGTATGCTCTCGGTGGAGGCCACACGTTGAACAGGAATCCCTGTAATGAGTGCAACTGTTTCCGATATTCTTTCCTTATCAACGACCTTACGATCATCTGCCAAAGTCGCTTCCCATTGATCGCGCATTTCTTTCAGCTCGATTTCGAGTTGGCTTACGCTGTCACGATAGTTAATGGCAAGTTCGTAGTCCCGATTTTTCACTGCCAAATCCCGATTAGCAACGGCCTCGTTGATAGCTCGTTCCTTTTCTGTGATTGCTTTTGGCACACTGACATCCTTAACATGAACACGTGCTCCTGCTTCGTCCAAGACGTCAATAGCCTTGTCGGGGAAACTACGTTCCGTAATGTAACGACCAGCCAGCTTAACACACGCTTTGATGGCATCTTCTGTATAGGCTACATTGTGGTGTTCCTCGTAGCGTTCTCTGATGTTGTGTAAAATTTCAATGGTTTCAGTTTCTGTAGTGGGTTCGACAACAATTTTTTGAAACCGCCGTTCCAGTGCACCATCTTTTTCAATGGTCTTGCGATATTCATCCATCGTTGTGGCTCCAATACATTGAAGTTCACCTCGAGACAATGCAGGTTTCATCATATTGGCCGCATCCATTGCTCCAGCCTGATTACCCGCTCCGATAATTGTATGGATTTCATCTATGAATACGATGATGTTGGGGTTTGCTTTAAGTTCTGCAATGATTGACTTCATTCGCTCTTCAAATTGTCCACGATACTTAGTTCCAGCAACCACACTTGTCATATCAAGTGCGATAATTCGCTTGTTGAACAATGTATGCGACACTTTCCGTTCGTTAATGCGCTGTGCAAGCCCCTCAATAATAGCACTTTTCCCAACCCCAGGCTCACCGATTAATACAGGATTGTTTTTTTTTCGTCGGCTAAGAATCTGTGCCAGACGCTCAATCTCCTTGTCTCTTCCCACAACAGGATCCAATAGACCATCGCGAGAAGCTTTTGTCATGTCGAAACCAAAGGAGTCAATAGCAGGCGTGTCTGTTCCTGTTCGTTTTTTTTTGTCAATTTTTGTGTATTGTGACGTACCTCCATCAACACCCCTACTTACAGGAGGTGTGTCGTTTTCATCTTCTTCATCGTCTTCGAAATCCACATTGTCTTTTGACGCAGGGGTAGCTTTTAAGAAAGATGTAAAAAGTTGATTATATTCGATATGAAATTTCTGCAACAGTTTTGCTGGAAGATTATCTCCCTGCTTCATAATTGCAAGCAACAAATGTTCTACATCTGCCGTTTTCGATTTCATCAGCCTCGACTCCAAAATACACAAACGTAAGATTCTCTCCGACTTCTCGTCAAGCACGACATCTTGATTAATTATAGAGGGAGTGATTCCACTTTGCAAACTCTGCCGTTCTATTTGCTGTTTCAACGTAGGCATACTCAGCTTATACTGTGTGGCCAATATATCTAAAGCAACACTATTTCCATCTCTAATGATTCCAAGAAAAATATGTTCAGGGCTGATAGTTCCCGAATGAAGACGCAAAGCTTCCTCTTTGCTATATTGCATAATTTGAGAAACTTTTTGTGAATAGTTGTTGTTCATCCTTTTACCTCTGAATGGTGGCGATTAAATAACAAGATACAAACTTCAAATTCTTATGAGATGGAGGAACAAATAGTGTGCCACACTGCATTTTACATCAGTCGGTACACTTTGGCCATATCTTCAATCGCTAAGCCATAAGGATAAGCGTGACATGATTTCAGCCTTCATGTCACTTGGCATATTGTTAATGCGTGCTTTATGACTTCCTTTTGGCTGTATATAGACCCGCATGTTATGCTTGTCTGAACAATCGAGCCATCCCGCCACTCCACTTGCAGTCCATGGATCGATTTCCCCGTAAATAAAAATATGCTTAGGGTCGTTCTTTTTAAGATAATCGACGGTTCTATTGAAAAGTGATGGGTCAAATGTTAGTGACTTCAATTCATTTGGGAGCATCATCCGATGCAGGTATCCTTTGGTGTTTTTTTCCGTCAAAAATTTTTTCAGGCCTTTAGTGGAATAACCATAGTAGCCTAACTCACGTGCAGCTTGAACAAAAAAAGGAGTGAAATCACTCGGATATACAAAATAATCAGGGCCAGCAACAGACGTGAAATAGTTGAACCACACCTCATCAGTTGCTTCTTTCGTAGGGATGGTGTTTGTTGGCGTTCCCCACTGCCAAAGAGCAAAAGGAAGTTCGAGTACACAATAATCATAGACAATAGACGGGGAGACTTGGAAGTGATAAGATTTTTCTTTTATGAACTGGTTAAACAAGGGCATCAACAGTTCTTTGCGCATCAACAATTCACGTTGTGCATTCAAAATGGCAGAACGCTCTTCTTTTAATCCGACTTTTTTGTACAAGAATCGTTCATGTCGCCCATCTTCAACACCTCTGTTCAAAGGTGCGACATAGCTGACACTAACGTCTACATCGTTTGGATAAGTCGCCCGATAGAACATCGTGGTTTGACCTCCTTTGCTAATGCCAGTACTAATCCATTTTCCATGGAAAATATTGTCAAACACTTGTCGTATATGGTGAAGATCATGTAGGGCATTGTCAAGGGTTAAATAAGTCCAATCACAGGATTCTGGTACAGACTCCCCAAAATAACGATGTTCACATACGATTACATTGGCGTTGAATAATTTACACAATTCTTCCTCATAATCAGGCGAAAGTGCATAATGTGCAAAATAGCCTTCTGTGACCAATACTGTTGGGCAATCTTCGCCTTTTACCCCAACAATAATACGCTGTAGGAATGTCCCCTTACTACTATCATTCCCATTGAGATTTTGTTGAATTTGCATCACATATTTTTCTCTAAAGCAATTGCTGTTGAGCGATTGTACGGTATGTAGTGGCTTTATTGCCATCAAGCGACGCATCAAGGAAGTCGTGTCGGACTGAGCAAAAGCCAAAACATTTAATGCCAATAAGAAGCACGAGAGAATAAGTTTGCGTGTCATTTGATATATTTTTTTAGAACTTATTTTTAACAGGGATGTGCGTAAAATATTGCGTCAATACATTTTCCAAATGAATGCATAGTCATTTCATTCATTTTTTTGTTGAGTATCCATATAATATAGGAACGTCCTTTTTCATCAAGAATCTTGATAGTGTGCTGATTGTTATAATATGAGATAAATCCTTCATGATTTTCTGTATACATTTTATCGGCGCGAATGCAAATATCCAAAAGACATCGCATTTCTATTTAGATTTTCATTTCAAAGAATACCACGTATCAGGGAAAAAATAATGATAAGTATATAATTGAGAAAAACTGATAAAAGGAGAAAACTTATGTCTGTTTGCAAATATCCTGTTGATGTAAATTGTTCAGATATGAGTTTTGCATGACCAAAACAAGAACGCAAACGTTTATAAGCAAGATAAAACAAAAAACCAAAAAGAAAGCCCATAAAAGCACCAACTAAAATGTCGCCTAAATAGTGGACACCTAAATAAATACGTGTAAAGGTTGTTGTCACACACCAGAAAAAGAGAGTCGCAGTTAGGCTTCTTGAACGAAAAAGAAATGCTAAAAATGTTGAGACACAGAATGTATTGCTTGCATGACCAGAGAAAAAGCCAAATCGTCCACCACGATAATTTTCCACAACATTGACAAAATACATGATGTATGGATCTTGGGTCGGACGCCAACGTTCAATCCACGGCTTGACAATGCCAGAACAAACTCTATCCATTGTTGCAATAAGCAGACCTATTGTTATCAGAATGACGAAGGACTCTTTTATCGTATTATTCTTAAAAATCACATAAAAAAGTATCAATATAATGAGTGACCATGAAAACGTATTAGTTACAGTCATCATGATATTATTCCAAAACAGGGAATGGTGACTGTTAATTTCAAGTGTTGCTTGTTGATCAAAAGCAAGAATGTCCAAAATTGTCATATTATTTCTGCTACATTGTTCAGAATCCATCCTTGTTTTCCATCAGCAAGGCGAACTTTGCACCATGGAGCAATAGCGGTGTCAAGGATTTCTATTTTTGTCCCTTCATGAATCATAAATAAATCAGAACTACTTGTACTTGGAGAACTTTTTACTACGACAGATGGCGCAATGATGATGGCTGCCGTACGATGTGTCAAAGCATAATGCTGAAGATAAGCGCAAAGATTAGAGATTATTACGACAAAGAAGAAGATGGAAGATGTGTAAAATGTTATTTTCCGAATACTTCTTTTGGCCATGAATAGATGAAGTAAAGTTCCTATAAGCATCATTGCGAAAGCAATGATACCGATTATCTGCCACGTTTTGAAGTCATAAAGACTAATATAATGCAGCCACCAATTATCGGAAAAGGTATGTGTGGAATTGTTAATCTTATCAAGTGTTTTAGATTGAGCAAATTGTAAATTTGTTCGTATTTCTGTATCTGAAGGGTCTAACAAATATGCACGTTCGTAACTTAGTATAGCATACGATAGATTGTTTAGTCTATAATAGCAATTACCAATGTTATAGTAGAGAGTCGGGGATTCTCCTTCTTGTTGTAGAATGCTATGATAAATAGCCAAAGCGTTTTCATATAGTCCTTTGGCGTAGAGAGAATCTGCTTCTTGTTTCTCAGCAGAATAGCTCAAAGAACAAAATAAAAATATAAAAAAAGGAAAACAGATGAGACGTTTCATTTCTTGGTATGATTTTCAATCTTTTCAATCACTGATAAGGCTCTTTCATATATGGCTTCCATATTTTCATCAGAACCATGAGACACAAAATGGGCGTATTCACAATCTGCAAGTAGCTGTAGATATTCATGAGTGGTCTCGGAAGATACATTTTGTTGCATGGACTGGATTTCAATACATTCTTTGCTCAAATCTTCTTTAGAAATATGGAGTTTATCGGCAATATAATCATAAAGAACTTTGAGGATATTATCATAAAATTGTTCCTTGTCGTTCTTATGTAGTAAGATTTTGATTTTCTTAAGTTTTTTAATCGCTTTCTTTTGCTTAGTTTTATTATTTGAAGATTCAAGGTTGTTTTTGAATATCTTTTTCCCCACAATACAAGCAAGTGCAAATATAACTAATGTAACAAGATAGAGAAGTCCGATTTTTACCCCCATATAAAACTTCCCATATTGACAAAATAGAGCCTTGCCTGTTTTTATATATAAAATATCGTTTGTAATGTTATGTATATTTTGTTGTCTCTCTCCATAATCTACCAAATTATTAGATACACCTCCTTGGTTGTCTATAACAGTTATAGACTGAGATGGAATAGTGGTCATTTCATACTTCCGTGTGGAAATGTTAAAATATGAAATTTGTGTAGCAGGAATAATGTATGTACCTGAACGGCGAGGTATAATAGGATATTCAAAGGATTTTGTTCCAAAAAGTCCATTATTCGTGATTTGGAAATTATCAACAATTTTACAATCATAGACATCAAAGTCTGCAGGGAAAGCAATCTTCGGAGGATTGATTAGTTTCATATTCCCAATACCTTTGAATGTAATTTTGAATGTTAGTGCATCATTGGCTTGTATTTTTTTGTTATTTATAGAAGAAAGAATGGAGAAATTTCCTACTGCTCCAGAAAAGTTGGTGTCCTTTTTAGGCAAAGGGTTGATATTGATGCTTATACTGGGTGTCTTAATTTGTTTTTTTATTTCTAATATACCGCTATTCCCATTAAAAAATGCATCTATCGGGTCGATTGTTTTATTGGGTTGGACAACATTACCTTCATATACAATGGATGGTATAGTCAGTTGTCCTGTTTTTTGTGGAAAAAGAAGGTATTGACTCCATATTACGGTACGATAATTTTTCCCTTTGTATTGTTCTAATCGAAACTCTTTATTACGGGGTAACGGGATTTCCTGTATCTGAAATCCATCTAATGTGGGAAGCTTTCCATCAAGTTCTGTCAGATTAACTAATGTGTAGATTTTATAAGTAAGTAATATCGCTTCTTGTTCATAGGCGTTCGTTTTATTAACTGTTGCAGTCATAAACAAATCTGAAGCCTGTATATTATTGGAGTGTACGTGTTGGGATGATTGATTTTTTGAAGAATTTATATTACTACTTGAAGATGTTGAGCCATTGTTTATGTCGCTACTAAGAACTTTAATAGATACGGAATGTGATTTTATGGTTTTTCCATCGCATTGAATGCTGGCGGGAGTAAGCATATATGTGCCAGGCTTTGATGCTAACAATATATATGTAAATGTTATAGAACTGTTTTGACTACTTTTCCCATTAATAAATTGGAAACTGCTTTGACGTGAAGAGGCAGGGCCATAAATAACTTCAAAGCCTTTGAAGTCAGGAGCAACAAAATTAGAAACATTTTGAGAATTAACGGTAAAACGAACACGGAACTGTTCCCCTGCAAGGACCGTTGTTTCAGTTTGTACAGTTAATGTTACATCATCGGTCTTATTTAGAATTATAGCATGAATGCTATAAGGTAAAACGAAAAGACCTACAAAGATTAAAACCAATATACGTTTCATTTGTTATTTTTTCATTCGTTTTTACCAATCTTTTTCAAGATTTCTGTGAACATCTGAAGTCCTCTTTATTTTTTTCTGTACATTGTTTTCGTCTTGTTGAGATGAATTTAATAATTGATTTGCGGTATCATCATCGATTGAATTTTTTGAGGTATTGGATGGTTTTTCCTTTGGTGATGAATCTTTTTCCTGATTTTCGGAATCAGGTGTTTGGTTTTTCTTATCTTGTTGCTTATTGGAGTTATTATTCTTTTGGTCATTATGTTGTTTCGTTTTTTTCATCATGTATTGTGCTTTGACAAGATTATAACGAGTTTTATTATCGTTCGGTGCTATCCGAAGAGCACTTTTATATTGTTCAACCGCTTCGGAGAAAAAGGTATATGCCTTATCTTGTTGATTGAGATTTTGTGCAGACACCCCTTGAGCATAGAAAAGATTGCCTGTATTATGATATACTTTTGCAATCTTCAACTTATTCTCCGAACTCAACATTATTGCGTTCTTAAAATTTGTCAAAGCGACAGAGTCATGTCCAGTAAGAAGTTGAACATTTGCAAGATTATAGCAGGATTCTATTGACTTGTTTTTGATACAAGCTTTTTGATAATATTCTTCAGCAAGGTTGTGTGTTCCTTTTTTGAAATAACTGTTTCCTATACGTATATAGTTTCGTTCTATTTTTTGTGCCAATATGTTATTTAAGATAAAGCAACTTAACAAGCAAACGATGACAACTTTTATTTTCATTGTTAAAACAAATTTAAGTGTTTTGCTTTTTTATCTTTTTCGATAATGCAAATTTCCAAAAGATATATAATAAGAAGAACAATGGTTACTCCGATAAAGCCTTCATCATATTCGGAATATTGCGTAGTGTTGAAAATATCTTTTTTCATGTTTGACAACTCTTTGACGAGCATATTATTTACAACATTTGTTTGATTAACATTAAGATACACGCCATTAGCAGCTTTTGCAAGATTTTTACCTAGATGCTCATTTAACTTGGTCGTGACAATGTTTCCTTGCTTATCTTTTTTATACAAGCCATTACCTATTGGTATTGGGCCACCATTAGGGGTGCCAACAGATAATACGATGATTTTTATTCCTTTTCTTGAAATATCCTCAGCAGCGTTTATCGCACTAAGCTCATGATCTTCTACATCCGTTATAAGAATAAGAGCTTTTCCAATTTTAGGATTATCGGAAAAACTTTTGGCAGATCGATTTATCGCGTCTGCAATATTTGTACCTTGTATGGAAATTGTTGATGGTGTCAGTTGATTTAGAAACATCTTTGCAGAAATATAATCAGACGTAATGGGAAGTAAAGTCGTCGCTGTACCGGCAAATGCAACAATGCCAACTCTGTCATTATCTAATTGTTCTATAAGTTTACTTACCAACATTTTTGTCCTTTCTAAACGATTCGGAGAGATGTCCTCACAAAGCATTGAAGTTGACACATCCACTGCTATAACAACTTCGATTCCTTCATGTTCCTTTATGTGTTCTGTTCTTGAGCCAAATTGTGGTCGTGCCATCATGACGACAATCAATCCAAGCATTAGCATTTGCAATATAAATTTTATATTTCTACGTTTTTTTGAAACATCGGGCATTAAAGCCTTTATTAGTTTATAATCTCCAAAGTCGTTGAGATTTTTGCCTTGGCGATATTGTATGATTATATATGCTATTGTAAAGAAGACAATCAAACACAATAGATATAAAATATGTGGATGGGCAAATCTAAACATGACAATATCTCAGAGAGTTTTATTATAAACTTTATGGAAGGCGTTTCAATACAAAAATACGAAGAAATAAGTCTATCAACAAAACAATAAAAGCTGCAAGAGCAAAGGACTCATATAATTCAGTTCGTTTACTGACATATTGCACATTGAATTTCGTCTTTTCCATTTGATCTATTTCTTTATAAATTGCAGATAGATCCGTATTTTTTTCAGCACGAAAGTATTGTCCCCCAGTTTCTTCAGAAATTTTTTTCATGGTTACTTCATCAATTTCTACGGGGAGCATGACTGTACCACCGGTCGGTAAAGGAAATGGCGCCATCCCATTACGACCGACACCAATGGTATAAATTCTTACTTTGTATTTTTTTGCGATTTCCGCAGCTGTCAAAGGAGAGATGTTTCCTGTATTATTAACCCCATCGGTAAGTAATATAATTACTTTAGATTTTGCATGACTCTCCCGTAGTCTTAATAAGGCATTCATAATGCCATCACCTATTGCTGTTCCATCTTCAATAATACCCTTTGCTGCCATTTTATTATCAGCATTATTATAAAGATTCATTAATACAGAATGGTCTATCGTTAAAGGGCATTGCGTGTATGCCTCTCCAGCAAAAAAAGTTAGCCCAATATTGTCATTTATGCGTTTCTCCACAAAATCACCAGCAATCTCCTTTAAGGCATCCATACGATTGGGCTTAAAGTCTTGCGTAAGCATACTTGTTGAAACGTCTACCGCTAACATAATATCTATACCTTCCGTTTCAGAGGAAGTCCATGAATGCTTACTTTGTGGACGGGCTAATATGCAGACTAATAGGCTAAAAAAAATGATATGTAAGATAAAAGGCAACGGTATAAGGCGACAGCGAAAAGAACGTCGAGCATACCTGTATTTTATTATTTCTGGAATACTAAGGGATGGTAAACTTTTCTTATTACGCAGTAAATACCAAATAATATAAGGAATTAATACTGCTAATAATACAAACCAATATGGATTGTTAAATACCATAAATCTTCAACTCTGTGATTAAAAATTCAATCCAATTGTCTTATACAGGACAAAAATATAAAGCAATAAAATAAATACAAATTCTGATATACTGATAAATAATAATATCTGCTTTGATTTTTGAGTCTGTTCATCTTCATACGACAATGTCTCCGGATGATGTTGTAATGGCAAATCTTCTCTTTTTGTCAATTTAATATATTCTATTGCCGTTGTAAGGTTTCTGTCATTTTCACTAATAGGTGTGTTATGTTTTGCAAATTTCACCAAATCAGCTGTTTCAAATAATTCTTTTAGTGTTAAGATGGCATTCGTGTCATTTACATCGTGCAAGCATTTGATAATCTCTGTAGTTGTCATCTCCATAGAATTGAACCCATAACGTTGGTTGATATATTGACGAAGCGTTTCTGTTAAACGTGTGTAATATTCTTTGGAATTAGAATCTTTGTCCAATTTCTCCGTTTGCAATTTCTCAATCTCTTTTAATGCCGTTTTATGTGGAGCTAATCGCTGTTTATATTTTATGTAATGTATAAGTGGTTTTTTATCTTTCAATTTTATCAATATATAGAACAACACGATTGTTAATAGCAAGACGACAAGCGATATATATATAGGATTTTTCCATTCGTCCCACAGGAAAGGTGGGTACATTTGAGATTTAATAGGATAGATTTTGCTAATATTGGCAGTATCAATGGGAAATGAACATACTTTCAAAGGCATTTTTGTCGTTTCATACGAGACCCCATTAATCTTAATTTGCATTGGAGGAATCGTATAGATGGCAGTGTCAAATGATGTGATGAAATATGTCCGTATAAATTTAGTATCTAAATTAGTTTTGTCGGTATCTATTGGAGTGGCATATATAAATTCAACCCCTTGAATAATTTCTTGCAAAGAATCAAATTGAGGAAAATCTATACGCGTTTCGCCACTTACGTGGGCGACTTCCAGTTTTAAGCCAATTTGCTGTCCCACAAAAATACATGACGAATCAATTCGCGCCGTAACAGTTGGTTGAGATTTTACACGATTGATTCCAATGATATTCAATAGGATACCTATAAGTGCAGCGGCTAAAATATGATGTTGATATTTAATCATTCTTTCCTGTGAGATTTGCTAAGTGGACGTTCCTATCAAGTAAAAGATTGTTTTTATCCTCTTTGCTTGAATAAGCCAAGAAGAGCTTTTACATAATCCTCATCTGTCCGCATTTGTATGTGATCAACATTTGAACGAACAAATGTTTCTTTTAGTATCATCTGTTGATGAAGCCACCATTCATGATGAATTTTGCGAATTTCTTTTGATGAGGTATCCAAAAAGATTTCTTCTTTTGTCTCTGCATCGCATACGCGCATCAATCCTACATCGGGAAGATCTACCATGCGTCGGTCATAAATCTGCAAAGCGATTACATCGTGTTTTTTGTTTGCAATTATTAACTGTTTCCTAAAATCTTTTGTGTCAAAAAAATCGCTTAAGATAAAAACCGTGCAACGTTTCTTCAAAGCGTTAGTCATGAATTCAATGGCTGCACCGATGTTTGTCTGTTTGCTTTTTACGTTAAAACATAGAAGTTCGCGAATAATAAATAGAATGTGTTTTTTTCCTTTTTGTGGAGGAATAAATTTTTCAATTCGATCTGTAAAAAAAACGACACCTATTTTATCGTTATTTTGAATGGCCGAAAAAGCCAATGTGGCTGCAATTTCTATAGCCATCTGTCTTTGTGTCTGTTGGACACTGCCAAAATCCAAGCTTCCAGACATATCGACCATCAAGATTACTGTTAGTTCACGTTCTTCCTCAAACAATTTTACATAAGGATGACCAAAACGAGCGGTCACATTCCAATCTATGTCACGAATATCATCTCCATATTGATATTCACGAACTTCACTGAACGCCATACCACGTCCTTTGAACGCACTATGATATTCTCCTGCAAAAATGTTATTCGACAATCGTTTAGTCTTAATCTCAATACGTCGAACTTGCTTCAATAATACTTCTGTGTCCAAAATTATAATTAGAATTTATGGAACTTCCACTTTATTGATAATACGGCTGACAATTTCTTCTTGGGTTACGTTGCTCGCTTCTGCTTCGTAAGTCAAGCCAATACGATGACGAAGTACATCTTGGGCAACAGCACGAACGTCTTCAGGAATAACGTATCCTCTGTGTTTGATGAAAGCATATGCACGCGAAGCTAATGCTAAATTTATACTTGCTCTGGGAGAACCCCCAAAGCTAATCAACCCGCACAAATCTTTGAGTCCGTATTTCTCTGGCTGCCGAGTAGCAAAGACCATACCTACAATGTATTGTTCTATTTTTTCATCCAAATACACCTGTCCTACAATGTGACGAGCGGCCTCAATGTCTTTTAAACCTATAAGTGGTAATACTTTTGTTGGGGCGGAAGCAATATTTTGTCGGATAATTTGTTTTTCTTCATCTATATTCGGATAACTAACTACCACTTTAAGCATGAAGCGGTCAACTTGAGCTTCCGGTAGTGGATATGTGCCTTCTTGTTCAATGGGATTTTGAGTTGCAAGAACAAGAAAGGGCTTAGGCAAAGGATATGTATTAGACGAAAGTGTTATTTGTCGTTCTTGCATGGCTTCGAGTAATGCACTCTGAACTTTAGCAGGCGCACGGTTGATTTCGTCTGCTAATACGAAATTAGCAAAGATGGGTCCTTTTTTTGTTTCAAAACAGCCCTCCTGTTGATTGTAAATCATTGTGCCTATAACATCGGCCGGTAGCAAATCGGGAGTAAATTGAATGCGGCTAAATTTGGCCTCAATAAGTTCCGCCAAAGTACGGATTGCCTTTGTTTTCGCCAATCCAGGAACACCCTCTAAAAGAATGTGTCCATCAGCGAGCAAACCAATCAGCATTGATTCTATCAAATGCTTTTGACCTATAATGTTTTGTTCCATGCCTGTCACAATGTTTGTGACAAAAACACTTTCTCTTTCTATTCGTTCGTTTAATTCACGAATGTTTATTGTTCCTTCCATAATCTAATATAAAAAAACAAAGCCTCCTTATGGATTATTCATGTAAAAATATATGCAAATTTAGTTCTTTTATAAATGGGATAGAACTATCAAATTACCCAATAAAAGCTAAAAGCGACTTATCCATTGCTAAATTACACATATTTAACACATTGTGCATTCATGATTTCCGAACACTCCTCCCTTAATTTTGCACTTGCTTCTGGACTCCGCTTTGCCATGATGTCGCGTTAAATTATCTTAAACGCACGTATTCCGAATGGGGGGTGCAGAGACGGTGGAATGGGAATGCACGGATTTTTGTAATTTTGCGCACCATAGGCGGATTCTACGAACAAACTATCAATAAAACAGTTATGATACAGTCAATGACGGGCTACGGCAAGAGCGTGGCTCAATTCAACGGAAAGAAGGTGCACGTGGAGGTCAAGTCGCTTAACAGCAAAGCCTTCGACCTCACCACACGCATCGCATCGCTCTATCGGGAGAAGGAAATGGAACTCCGGCAGTTGCTGATGCAGCGGCTGGAGCGCGGCAAGGTGGACTTCGCGCTGTGGGTGGAGAAGGGCGAAACGCAGCTTGCCGCACAAATCAATGGTGCCATTGTGAAAAACTATTACGACCAGCTGCGCGCGCTCAGTGCGAAAACGGGCATTCCTGAGCCCGACGACTGGATGTCCACACTGCTCCGTCTGCCCGACGCGACGACGGTGGTCGAGTGCGAGGAGCTTACCGACGAGGAATGGATGGTGGTACGTGCCACAGTGGAGGATGCGGTCGAGAACCTCGTCGCGTTCCGCTGTCAGGAGGGTGAGGCTTTGGCGAAAAAGTTTACGGAGAAGCTCGACAATATCGCCACGCTGCTCGCCGGCATCGAAACGTTTGAACAAAGTCGGGTCGATAAGATACGCCAGCGCATCACCGACGGCTTGGAAAAAATTCCCGGTGTGGACTACGATCGCAACCGTCTGGAGCAGGAAATGATTTATTACATTGAGAAACTTGACATCAATGAGGAGAAACAACGTCTCGCCAATCACCTCCGCTATTTCCGCGAGACGATGCTCGAGGGGTACGGACAGGGCAAAAAACTGGGATTCATAGCGCAGGAGATGGGGCGCGAAATCAATACCACGGGCAGCAAGAGCAACCAGGCCGAGATGCAGAACCTTGTGGTGAAGATGAAGGACGAACTCGAGCAAATCAAGGAGCAGGTGCTCAACGTCATGTAGTTGCGTTTGCCATGAAAACTGGAAAACTCATCATTGTCAGCGCACCGAGTGGGTGCGGGAAATCAACACTCATCGCCCACCTCATGGCCTGTGGGCTGAATCTCCATTTCTCCGTTTCGGCAACGAGCCGCCCCCCGCGTGGTACTGAACGCAACGGGGTGGACTATTTCTTCCTTTCGCCCGCAGACTTTCGGGAGCGCATCGCGCACGGCGAGTTCGTGGAGTACGAAGAGGTTTATCGCGACCGCTACTACGGCACGCTCAAGTCGCAGGTGGAGGAACGTGTGCGGAAGGGCGAGAACATCGTGTTCGACGTGGACGTGAACGGAGCCATGCGCCTGAAACAATATTATGCCGAGCGTGCCTTGAGCCTCTTCATTCAGCCTCCGAGCATCTCCGCGCTGCGCAGCCGCCTCGAGGGACGTGCTACCGACGCGCCCGAGGTGATAGACCAGCGCATTGAGCGCGCCGCCTACGAGTTGTCGCTCGCCCCCAACTTCGACAGGATTGTGGTCAATGACAATCTTGACGAGGCGAAGGTGGAAATCGAGCGTGTCGTCTCCGACTTCCTGGCGCAATGAGGGTTGGCATCTATGGCGGTTCGTTCAATCCCGTACACAGGGGGCACACGGAGCTGGCTCGCGCGCTGTGCGAGGCCGCCATTGTTGAGCAAATATGGTTGCTCGTCTCGCCGCTCAATCCGTTGAAGTGCGGCGAGGCCGATGGTATGGCGGACTATGCCCACCGCCTGCGCATGGCGGAACTGGCGGCGAAGGGCGAGGGGTGGCTGCGCGTGTCGGACTTTGAGGCGCGCCTGCCCGTGCCTTCCTACACCTCAGCCACGCTAACCGCGCTCGTACATGCCTTTCCCGAAACGCAGTTCGTCCTCATTGTGGGCGAGGACAACTGGCGCAACTTCCACCGTTGGCACGCGGCCGATGACATTCGTGCGCGCCACGACATCGTGGTGTATGGGCGTGCCGTCAGCAGTGTCTCTTCCATGGAACTCTCGCAGCAACACGCCAGCGCTGCCGTTGATTCTGCCTCTGGGGGAGGGAAGGCATGCGCCGTTTCCACCGCAACTGTTGCCATCCACCGTCCCGACGGACGCTCCGAAACCCTCGGCGGATTTCCCTTCTACCACATTTCCAGCACTGAAATCCGGCAGGCCCTGCGCGAAGGGAATTCCGACATTCCGCGCCGCTGGCTTCATCCTTCCGTGCTGGACTACATTCTTCGGAACAGACTTTATTGACTCCTCGCGTGGAGGCCGTAAACTTTGAGCGCGCTGGAAACACCTTCCAGCGCGCTCCGATGCCTTGTGGGCTGCTATTGGTAGTCCTCGGGTTCGAACTTGACGGTGAGAAACGCCTCGCCAGTCTGTTCCGAATGATAGACATACATGATGGTCAGTCCCTCCTCCTTGATGAGTTTCAGCACGGGATCCACGGCGTTGCGAATGCGCCCCCGCATATTTTGGAACAGCAGCTCGCGCTGCGACTGCAACGCCGCGATGGTGTCGCTGTCGCCCTTCACCGTGTAGTAGTAGCGGTAAGTGCGGTCGCCCTTGGCGCGGAACACCGTGCTGTCGCACGTGGTGATTGGGTCGGTGGGCTGCGGGCACTGCTTCTCCGTGAAGTGTCTTGCCTCGCGCTCCAGCCGTTCGGTCCGCGACTCCTGGCACGCCACCATTGTCAGCGCGACGACTGTCGCCGCCATCCATGTGCGCCCGGTCTTCATGCCTTCCGCTTTTGGTAGTCCTCCATGGCTTGCCGCAGTGCGTGCGCAAGTTGGTCGGGACACGACGTGCCTTTCGCTCCGCACTGGATGCCTTCGAGCCGGTCGGCCACTTCGCTCGCCTTCATGCCGCGCACGAGCGACGCCACGCCCTGCGTGTTGCCGGCGCAGCCGCCCACGAACTCCACGCCGCGCACGACTTGTGTCTCCTCGTCGATGTCGATGACGATGCGGCGCGCGCACGTGCCCCGTGTCTCAAACTCCAATTTCATGCGCATCTGCGTTTTACTTCATGTTCGTGTAAACGTTCTGCACGTCGTCGAAATCTTCCAGCCGCTCCACCATTTTGTCGATGGTCTCGCGCTGCTCGTCGCTCACTTCTTTCAAGTCGTTCGGAACATAGGTGAACTCTGCGGTTGTGATTTCGTAGCCGTGCTCCTCCAAATATGCTTGAATCTGTGCGAAACTCTTCGGGTCTCCGTAGATGGTCACGGTGCGCTCTCCGCTCTCTTCGTCTTCCTCCTCGTCGTATTCGTCGTTCACGCCGTAGTCAATCAGGTCGAGCACCATCTCGTCCATGTCCATGCCGTCCTTGGCTTTGAATGAGAATTGCGCGTAATGATCGAAGAGGTATGCGAGCGAGCCCATCGTGCCGAGCGTACCGTTGAACTTGTTGAAGATGGAGCGCACGTCCGCCACGGTGCGCGTGGTGTTGTCGGTGAGCGTATCGACGAACACAGCGACGCCGTGCGGGCCGTACCCCTCGTAAGTCATGACCTTGTAGGCCGACTTGTCTTTGCCCATGGCATTCTTGATGGCACGGTCTATATTGTCCTTTGGCATGTTCTCGTGTTTGCACGTCGCGATGAGAGCGCGCAGGCGCGAGTTGTTCTCTGGCTCCGGGCCGCCTTCGGCAACCGCGATGGCAATTTGTTTGCCAAGGCGGGTGAAGGTCTTCGCCATGTTGCCCCAGCGTTTGAGCTTGCGGGCTTTTCTGAATTCAAATGCTCTTCCCATATTGTTCGGTGTTTCTTTTTCCTTTGTGTTGTTGTCCTGTCTTCTTATTTCCCTCTGACTTTGGCGTTGAGCTGTTTGCAGAGGTTTTGCGCTATCTTGTTCATGATGCTTTCTATCGCCTTGTCGGTAAGAGTCTTGCCCTCGTCCTGCAAAACGAAGTTGATGGCGTAGCTCTTCTTGTCCGCCTCGATGTTTTTTCCTTCGTAAACGTCGAACAGGCTCACTTCCCTCAGCAGTTTCTTTTCGCTTTGGTATGCGATGCGTTCGATTTCGGCGAACTCGACGTTCTTGTCCACCAGCAGGGCGAGGTCGCGGCGCACGGCCGGGAATTTCGACAGCTCGGAGTAGCTGGTGGTCTTGCTGCGAACCAACTGCATGAGCGTGTTCCAGTGGATGTCGGCGTAATATACTGGCGCGTCGATTTCGAGCTTCGATGCCTGGCGGCGGCTCACGATGCCGAACTGTGCGACCACGCGGCCGTCGCGCGTCGCGATGGTCTGTGCGCTGGCGAACAGGTCGTCTGTCGTCTTGCTGAACACCAGCGCGCCGAACGGTGCGCCGAGGCGGCGGAGGATGTTCAGCACGTGGGCCTTCAGCTCATAGACGGAGGTCTCCTCGTCGGCGTGCGCCCAGCTGCCATTGACGCGCTTGCCCGTCAGCCAAAGCGCGAGGTGGTAGTCTTCGGAGTAGGCGGAAAGGATGTGGCGCGACGCTTCGGCCGAAGGATGGAGCCCCTCGGTGTGCTCGTGCTTCGCGCTGTCGAAGTAGTAGCAGTTGCCGAATTCAAAGAAGCGCAGGTCTGCAATCTTGCGATTGACATTGCGGCTGATGCTTTCCAGTCCGCCGAACAGCAGCGTCTGGCGCATCGCGCCCAAGTCCTGGCTCAACGGGTTGAGCAGCCTGACGAGGTGCTCGGGGCGGCACACTGCGTCCATGTCGTCGTAGTATGCAATCTTGGTGAGCGAGTTGTTCAGTATCTCGTTGAAGCCGCTGCCGACAAGCTGCTCCGCCACGAGGTTCTGGAGCTTGTTGCTGCGGTCGAGCTCGCCCTTGACGGTGAGCGACGACTTCAGCTGCGTTGGGATTTCCACATTGTCATAGCCGTAAATGCGGAGGATTTCCTCGACGACATCGCACGGGCGCGTCACGTCCACGCGGAAAAGCGGCTGCTCTATCGTGATGCCGTCGGCGCGGCGTTCCAACATTTTGAATCCAAGGTTCTCGCAGATGCCGCACACCGTCTCCTCCGGCAGGTGCTTGCCGATGAGGTCGTCGCAGTACTGGTATTTCAGGTCGATGACGGACGGGGTTGGAATCTGCGCTTCGTCGGCCGCCTCCTTGATTTGCATGGCGATTTTTCCGCCGGCAAGCTCGCGTGCCATGATGGCCGCGAGCTTCAGGGCCTGGCGCTGCATCAGCGGGTCGATTCCACGCTCGTAGCGGAACGATGCGTCCGTCTGCAAGCCGTGGCGGCGCGACGACTTGCGTATCCAGGTGGGGTGGAAGTAGGCCGATTCGAACAGGATGTTGTGGGTGTTCTCGTACGTTCCCGACCCCTTGCCGCCGAACACGCCGGCAATGCACATGGGCTCTTCCGCGTTGCAGATGGCGAGGTCGCGGTCGCTCAGGCGGTGCTCCGTCCCGTCGAGTGTGACGAACGGCGTTCCTTCGGGCATGGTCTTCACGACAATCTTCCGCCCTTTGATCATGTCCGCGTCGAAACAGTGGAGCGGCTGTCCGTAGGCCATCATGATGTAGTTCGTGATGTCCACGATGTTGTTTATCGGACGCAGGCCGATGGTGGTGAGCCGTTCCTTCAGCCACTGCGGCGACTCCTTCACTTCGCAGCCGCTCAGCGTGACGGCGCAGTACCTCGGGCACGCCTCCGTGTTCTCCACGGAAACGTCGATTTCGAGGCTCTCGCAATCAACGGAGAACGCGTCGGTCGATGGCGCGTGCAGCTGTGTCTCGAATCCGTGTTGCCTCAGATAGGCGTGGAAGTCCCTCGCCACGCCGTAGTGGGAGCACGCGTCGGAATGGTTCGGCGTGATGTCCACCTCGATAAGCCAGTCGCTCTCGACGCCGTAGTACGTTGCCGCCGGCGTGCCGGTGGGCGCGTCCTGAGGCAGGACGATGATGCCGCTGTGGTCTGTCCCGATTCCGATTTCATCCTCGGCGCAAATCATGCCGTTCGACTCCACGCCGCGCAGTTTCGACTTCTTGATGACGAATTCCTTGTCGCCGTCGTAGAGCTTCGCGCCGAGCGTGGCGACAATCACCTTTTGCCCCGCCGCCACGTTGTGCGCGCCGCACACGATTTGCTCCACGTGCCCGCCGCCAAGCTCGACGGTGCACACGTGCATGTGGTCGCTGTTGGGATGCGGGTCGCACGTGAGCACGCTGCCCACGACAAGCCCTTGCAGTCCGCCTTTGATGGATTGCACTTCCTCCACCGCTCCGACTTCAAGCCCCACGCTCGTCAGAGCCGCGGCCACGTCCTCGGCACTCATGTCGAAGTCCACGTACTCTTTGAGCCATTTATAACTGATGTTCATCTCGTTAGATTGTTTGTTCCCATGACGAAGCGTTCGACGCGCGCCGACCGCCGATTAAAATTGAATGCAAAGTTAGTGCAAATTGGGCGTAACGCAAAACGAAAGCCGCAATATTTCAGGGCGGTGCGCGGTGGCCGGGCCGTGGTTGCGCCCTGCGGGAAAAGAGGGCGCGCGGATTGTTTTTTTTCGCGTGCCGCAGGTTGCAAATTTTAGTTTTGTGTCCGTGCACACTTGTAAAAGTGTTCAAAATGTGGCGTGCGGGCTGTCAAAGTAGGTGAAAAAGGTGCTTTTTTCGCGCATGGTGCGTGATTTTCAGTGGAATAAGTTGTGCGTTCGTGCCAAAAGCAATACATTTGTACCGCATTTCAAAGACCTCTCGACGGAGGTAAGTGTTTAACAATAATTTTTTTAAGGTATGCTGCAAGAAAAAGCAGGCAACATCGCGGGTATTATTTGGAACGCGCTGTCTGAAGCAAATGAGGGCTTGACATTCAAGCAAATCAAAAAGACGACGAAATTGGCAGAGAAAGATTTCAACCTTGGAGTAGGCTGGCTGCTTCGTGAGGACAAACTCGCCGTGGTTGAGACGGGCGACGAGAAAGATCCTTATGCGTTCTCTTTGAAATAATCAGGCGGATTCCATCTATTCATACGACGCAGTCCGCGTCAAGAGAAACAAAAGGCGCTGCGACCTCATGTCGCGGCGCCTTTTGTTTCTCTTGTGTGGACGCGCACGGCGCGCGCCGCAGGGGATGCGGACTTTCTCTTTACGGGAAAAGGGCTATCCCTTTGCTCGCGCAGAAGAATAGCCACAACACAAACACAAAATAAAACACGACAATACTACATTCATGATGTAGCTTTTCCGTCTGTTTTTTGCGGACGATTCGCGCGCGGCGCGCGCGTTCCGCTTTTGTCTTCCGAAAGGGCGGCGCGCGGCGCGCCGCCTTTCCCGTATCGCTTGGCGCGCGCCCCGCGCATGGGGCCGCGCGCGTTCCTCTTGTTTACTGGATGCCGTCCTCGCGGAGTTTCTTCTGCCAGTTCCAAGCCGACAGCAGCACGTCCTCCAGGTTGGAGTCCGCCTTCCAGCCGAGCACCTTGTTCGCCTTGTCGACGTTGCCCCAAACTTTCTCGATGTCGCCCTCGCGGCGTGGCGCGAACTCCCAGTTGAGCTTCACGCCGGTCGCCTTCTCGAAACCCTCGACGACCTCCAGTGTGCTGACCCCTGTGCCGGTGCCGATGTTGAACACCTCTACGGCGTCGGTCTCTTCGGTGTCGAGCACGCGCGCCATTGCCTTGACGTGGGCCTTTGCCAAGTCCACGACATAAATGTAGTCGCGGATGCACGTTCCGTCGGGCGTGTTGTAGTCGCTGCCAAATATCTTCAGCTGCTTGCGGATGCCCATCGCCGTCTGCGTGACGAAGGGAATCAGGTTCATCGGCACTCCGTTGGGAAGCTCGCCAATCAGTGCCGTCGGATGCGCGCCGATGGGGTTGAAGTAGCGGAGAATCACGCTCTTGATGGGCGCGCCGCTGTGGATGTAGTCCTGGATGATTTCCTCGTTCACCTGCTTCGTGTTCCCATAGGGCGAGAGCGCTTTCTGAATCGGCGCTTCTTCCGTCACGGGCAGGTTCTCGGGCGAGGGCTGTCCGTAGACCGTGCACGACGACGAGAAGATGATGCCCTCCACGCCGTGCTTTGGCATGAGCTCCAGCAGGTTGATGAGCGAGTTGAGGTTGTTGCGGTAGTAGAGCAAAGGCTTCTGCACCGACTCGCCCACAGCCTTGCTGGCCGCGAAGTGGATGATGCCCTTGATGCCCGCGTGCTTCTCGAACACAGCCCGCAGCGCCGCCATGTCGCAGCAGTCCACCTGCTCGAACGCGGGGCGCACGCCCGTAATCTTCTCGATGCCGTCGATGACCGACGCGCTCGAATTCGACAAGTTATCGACGATGACCACCTCGTAGCCCGCCTCCTGCAACTCAACCGTGGTGTGCGAGCCAATGAAGCCCGTGCCGCCGGTAACAAGAATTTTCTGTTTCATCCCGGTTCTATTCGTTCATGTTAGTCACAGCAAAAATAGGCATATTTTTCCACTTCCAAAAGAATCCGCGTTAAATTTTCGACGCACTGGACAAAAAACGCGTACTTTTGCACGCATGACCGTCCACCCCCTCTCCAAGCCCTTTTCGGCGCGTCGCGCAGCCCGTTCCGCCGCGCTCGCCGTGGCGCTGCTCGCGCTCGCCGCCTGTGTCGAGCAGCCGCGACGCGAGCTCGGCGTGTTTTCCGGCGGCGGGCAGGGCGCGGAGGCCGACTCCGCCCTCTACGACCTGCCCGACATCCAGGCGTGCGGCGAGCTCATCGTATTGACGCGCTACGGTGCGGCGAGCTTCTTCGAATTCCACGGCGAGTGCTTCGGCAGCCAGTACATGGTGGCGGCCGCCTACGCCGGAAGCATAGGCTGCGCGCTGCGCGTGGACGTCTGCCGCAGCGACGCGGAGCTGATGCGGAAGCTTCGCGGCGGAGAGGGCGACCTCGTGGCGTGCAACGTGGCGGTGTCCGGCTCGACGGATTCCGACATCGCCTATTGCGGACGGCGCGTGATTCCCGCGTTCATCGACACCCTCGCCGCCGTGCAGCGCGACCCCTCCCTGCGCGCCGCCGCGCCCACGGCGTGGGCGGTGCGGCGCAGCTCGCCCGCGCTCGCCGCCTCGCTCGACCGCTGGCTCTCCGCCAACCGGTCGCGACTGCTGGCCATCGCCACTCCGCGCGTGTCCGACAGCCGGGGGCGCACCTATGCGCCGCGCCGCACGCCGTCGAGCCCCATCCGCAACCTCGCGAGGGGGGAGATTTCGCTCTACGACCAGCTATTTAGAAAGTACGCGCGCGCGTGCGCGTGGGACTGGAGGCTGCTCGCGGCGCAGGCCTACCAGGAGTCGGCTTTCGATCCGCAGGCCGTGTCGTGGGCCGGCGCCATGGGGCTGATGCAACTCATGCCCGCCACCGCCCGACAGGTGGGGGTGGCGGACGACGACGTGTTCGAGCCCGAGGCGAGCATCCGCGGCGCCGCCGCCCTCATCCGGCAGCTCGACAGCCACTACGCCGGGGTGGCCGATGCGAACGAGCGCATCAATTTCATTTTGGCGGCGTACAACGCGGGGCCCGGCCACATCGACGACGCGAGGCGGCTGGCCGACAAGCTCGGCACGGACTCCGGGCGCTGGTTCGGCCATGTGGACCAGGTGGTGGCGCGCATGTCGGAAAGCCGGTACTTCGACGACCCGGTCGTGCGGCACGGCTATTTCCGCGGCGCGGAGACCTGCAACTACGTGGCCGACATACGCGCGCGGTGGGACGGCTACCGACGCAAGGTGCGCTGACCGCGCCACGCCCGCTCGCCCTCCGCGCCGCCCGTTCCGCGCCCGCGCGGCGGGGCGGAAATGGCGGCGCACTGAAAAAATATTTTGAGCGCACTGGAAATATTTTTCCGGTGCGCTCAAACTTTTTTTCCGGTGCGCTCAAAATATTTTTTCAGTGCGCCGCAAGAAGCAAGGCGGCGCGCCGCCGCGTGGGGCGGGGCGCGCCGCTCCGTTCCCGCCCGTGCGGACGTGACGCCGCGCGTCCGCTATGGCTTCCGCTGGTAGATGCTGATGCCGTCGAAGTCCACTGCGGCGCGGTTCTCCGTGTACGTCGCCTGGTAGACGCCCACTTTCAGCACGCGGGGCAGGTCGTCGCGCTCCACGGGCGAGCCGGGCATTTCGGCCCACACCTTGCCGTCCGCGCTCGTGCGCGCGTGGATGCGGCTTCCCCGCCGCTCGAGCATGAGCCAGGGGTCGTAGTCCCACCCCTTGTTGTTGGGGTATTGGGGGCGGAAGTGCCGCTCCGCCACGGTGAGCATGTTGCCGCAGTTGTAGTTGGGGAACACGCCGAGGTGCACCAGCCGGCACGTGCGCGCGTCCACGTCGGCCTGCGCGAACACGCCGCCCTCGTTGTAGCCGGGCGTCACGCGGCGTTCCGCCCCGGTCAGGCCGGCCACGCGCGCCACCGCGATGAAGTCGCCGTCGAGCTCGACGGCCTCCGTCGGCCCGTTCTCGCTCTTGTCCGTGCCCATCTTCCTGTTCTCCGACTCGAGGCGCAGCCGCCCGTCGGCCGCGGCCTTCGCGCGGATGGGCTGCGCCACCTCCCTCCAGCCTGTCTGCCCGGCCTTCAGGGTGGACGCCAGCACGTCCGACTCGAAGCCGAACACGTCCCTCACGCGGGCGAACACGGTTCTCGTCCCGTCCACGCCCACCAAGGCCTCGTTGCCCGACAGGGGCTTGGCGGCGGCGAGCGCCGATTCCGCGTCCGCCCCGCTGCCGAAGTAGTAGTCGCACAGCCCGGCCTTGAGCGGCTGGCCGTCGGCGCCGGTCACCGCCGCGCGCGCCAGGCCGTCGCCGATGGGCTCGACGGACAGCCGCAGCGCCTTGCCCCGCAGCGGGCTGAGCGACGCGATGTCGCCCGCCTTGTCCCGGTCGTAGTCCGACGGCGCGGCCTGCAGCTCGCGCACCTGCGCCTCCGTCATGCTGCGGTCGTAGAGCTGGAGCGAGTGGAGGTAGCCGCTGAAGGGGTTGCCGCCCGCCGCCGACGCCCCGACGGTGATGTCGCCCCCCGGGCGGAGCATGAGGAAGATGTTCTTCTCGCTCACCAGCGTTCCGTCGCAATAGACGCGCTCGTTGAATCCGTCGAAGCTCACGGCCCAGAACTGCCACACGCCCTCCTTGGCCGCGCCGCCCGCGCCGGCGTTCTCGAACGAGGCGTTGTGGGCCACGACGCCCTCCGTGCGGCTGCGGCCGTTGCGCAGCTCCACCGTGGCGAGGTCGTTGCCGGCGGGCATGAACTGCGCCACGCACTCAGTCTCGCCGAGGTCGGGGTTGAGCACCCACGCGCACACCGTGTAGGGCGCGTTGTACTTCATCGTGCGCGGCAGCGCGACGCCCTCGCTCACGAGGGTGCGCGTCCCGTCGAACCGGAACGCCGTCTTGCCGTCCTTCGGCACCACCGGGACGCCCTCGGCGCAGCGGAAGCGTCCGGGCAGCCCCGCGTTCTCCACGTCGGTGGCGAGCGTGCCGAGGGCGAGGCGGTCGGCGTTGAGGTCGATGAGCGGCGCGCTGTGGCGGTTGTCGGGGTCGGTCATGTCGTCCGTCACGACGCCCAGCCGCTCGCGCCGCACGTCCTTCTCGTGAATCCACGGGTAGCCCGCGACGATGGCCGCCTCGTCGAGCTCCACCTGCGGCAGCGCGTCCTTGGGGTTGCTCCGGCGCGTGGCGTTGTAGACCTTGATGTTCCACACGGCCGGGAAGTGCCCGTTCTTCTGCGTGTCGGTCACCGTCAGGCGCACGTAGCGGGCGCGCGCCTCCCCCTCGTCAATCATGGGCGAGCCCTGCCGCGTGTTCGCCCTGCGGTCGGCGTACACTGTCCAGTTCCGCCCGTCGGACGACGTTTCGAGGAGGTATTGGTAGAAGAACGTTGCGTACTCGAACTGCGTGAAAACCTGGTTGAAGCGCGTCTCGCGCCCCAAGTCCACCGTCAGCCAGCCCGGCTCGGTGCAGGAGGCCGCGCGCCAGAGCGTGCCGTTGTTGTCATCGACGGCGTACTCGGGGCGGAACCACTCGCTGTACGACGACGAGGCCTCCACCCTCGCACCGTAGGCCAGGTTCACCGCCGTGTTCTTCCGCGCGAGCCTGGCCAGCGACTGCGGCACGAGCCCCTCGTGGGTGGGCTGCACGGGCCGTATGTCGCCGTTGCCGTCGAACTCCAGCTTGTCTATGCACACCTGCCGGTGGAAGCCGTGGATGGCGTGCGGGTTGTTGTGCCGGTGGTAGACGATATAGTACGCCTCGCCGTCGCGCAGGATGCTGTGGTGGCCCGGGCCGTGCACGGTGCCGTCGGCGCTGGTGCGCAGGATGCAGCCCTTGTAGGTGTAGGGTCCCATGGGCCCGTCCGTGCTGACGGCGTACTGCACGCGGTACGTGTCGTCGTGGCAAGAGCCGGACGAGTAGGTGAAGTAGTACGTCCCGTCCTTCTTGAACACGTAGGGCGCCTCGAAGAAGTCCGTGACTTCCGTGTTGGGAATCAGCCGCTTGTCGGTGAACGAGAGGCCGTCGGCCGCGAGCTTGGCCGCGCCGCAGCCGAATCCCTTGTAGATGCCCCACGTCCCGAAGTAGAGGTACTCGCTCCCGTCGTCGTCGCGGAAAAGCTGCGGGTCGAGCGTTATGGCGTTGTGCACGAAGCGGTCGCGCACCAGCACCGCCTCGCTCTGCCCGAGGCGGTTGCGCCACGGCCCTGTCGGCCGTGCGCTCTCGCCCACGCGGATGTCGCACGCATTGGTGCAATAGTAATAGCGGTAAGTGCCATCGGGCTGGCGCACCACGTCGGGCGCCCACACCACCTCCGTCGTGGGCCAGTTGAGCAGGCAGTTCTTCCAATTGACGAAGTCTTTCGACGCCCACACCTGCGCCGGCCCGTAGCCGTTGCCGGTGCCGTCGGTCGTGGCGTACACGTAGTAGGTGTCGCCGAACTTCCTCACCGTCGGGTCGGCGAAGTAGCCGGGGATGAAGGGATTGCCGGCGCCGGGCGTGTTCCACTGCGCCGGCGGGGTCTGTGCGCGGGCGGCCTGGAGCGCGCAGAGCGCGGCGGCCGCGAGAAGATGGTGTCTCTTCATGGTGCTTGTAGGGTTTTGTTAGGTTAGTCGGTCGGCGCCGGACGCGCGGGCTCTCCGTCGCGCGGCGGCGCCGCGCCCGCAGTCCGGGGGCGGCCCGTGCAAAGATACGCAAAAATCCGTCCGCGCCGAAGCGCTGCCCCCCGCGCGGCGGAAATAAATGGGGCGCGCGGAGGAAAAGGGGCGTGCGCGCGGCGGAAAAAGGGCTGGCGTGCGGCTGAAAAGTGGCGCGTGCGCGGCGGCGGAAGGGGGGGACGCGCGGAGGAATCCGGATTCTGGCGCGCTGCAAGTTTTCCTGCGGCGCGCCGGGATTTTGTTTTGGGCGCGCTCGGAATAAATTTCCAAGTACTTGGAAAAATATTTTCAAGTACTTAGAAAAATATTTCCAAGTACTTGGAAATTTGGCGGCGGTGCGCTCGGGCCAGATTTCCGGTGCGCCGCAGGAAAACTTGCAGTGCGCAGCGGGCGCATCCGCAGTGCGGCGGCGCCGGACGGGCGCTGCGGCGCGGGGTTCAGAAGTGGGTGGAGCGGATGCGCCAGGGCTGCGGATAGAGGTTGTTGGCGCGTGTGCCGAGGTTCTTGACGAAGCCCAGCGGAACGCCCCCGTAGGTGGCGACGACGTAGCCGCGCGGCGCGCCGGGGGGCAGGACGATGCTTTCCGCGCGGAGGTAGGCGAGGGCTTGCGGGAGCGGCAGCTCGGCGGCGGGGAAGGCGCCGGGGTTCAGCTCGTCGCTCATGGCGAGGCTGTGGGCGGGCTGCAGCTGCGCCGTCCCGTGGCTGCGGTTGCCCAGCGCGGTGGCGAGGGTGATGCCGTGGTGTACGACGCGGAGCGACCGCTGGGCCGCCCGGAGCGCGTCGGCGTGGGCCTTGGGGAACGCCGAGAAGGCGGTGCCTCCGCCGCTTGGAGCGATGGTGAAGTCGTCGGCGTGCAAAATCCACTGCGACAGCTCCTTGTGCGTTGCGTTCTCGCTGTCGCGCTCTTTCCTCCCGCGCGTGGGCCGGGGGCGCGCCGCGTCGCCGTGCTTGCGGAGGACGGAGAGGTAGAAGCCCTCGCCGCGCGTGCGGTGGGGGAGGAATCGGTAGGCGGGGAAGGTGTGGCCGGGGAGGAGGCAGCCCGCGACGTTCCACTCGGGGCGGAGGGGCACGCCGAGGATGTCGGCGCCCAGCTCGCGCGCGATCCACGCGGTGTTCTCCTCGTTCTCGCGCGTGTTGTAGGTGCAGGTGCTGTACACGAGCAGCCCGCCGGGGCGCAGGCAGGGCCAGATGTCGCGCACGATGCCGCGCTGGCGTTCGGCGCACATCCGCACGGCCTGCGCGCTCCACTCGCCCGCGGCGTTCGGGTCCTTGCGGAACATTCCCTCCCCGGAGCAGGGCGCGTCGCACAGCACGAGGTCGAAGGAGAGCCCCGCGCGCTGGAAGTCGGCGGCGTGGTTCTGCGTGACGATTGTGCCGGGCGCCCCCCACTTGGTGAGGTTCTCGGCCAGGATGTTGGCGCGCTGGCGCACGGGCTCGTTCGCCACGAGGAGCGAGCCGGCGGGCAGCCGCTGGAGCAGGAGGGTGGACTTGCCGCCGGGCGCGGCGCAGAGGTCGAGCGCGGCGAGCGGCGCGCCGGCGCCGGGCGCCGGCGCGAGGGTGGGGAGGAGGGTGCGCAGCACGTGGTCGAGGAACATGCTCGAGGCCTCCTGCACGTAGTAGCGTCCGGCGTGGAGGAGCGGGTCGGCCGTGAAGGCCGGCCGCTCGTGGAGGTAGCGCCCGGTGGGGCACCAGGGCACGCGCTGCGCCTCGGGCTGCTCGTCGCGGCAGCGGACGGAGACGGGCGGGGGCTGGAGGAGCGCCAGCCGGAGTGCGCTGAATTCGTCGGGGCCGAGCAGCGCGGTCATCTGCTCGGCGAAGTCGGTGGGTAGCTGCATGGCGTGTCGTCGGGAGTTGCGTTTTGGGCGCAAAATTAGCCAAATGCGCTCGCATTTGTCGCTTTTCGCGGCTGAAAAGCGCCGGATTGGCGGAAAATGCGCTATCTTTGTGAATGTCTATCCGCACTGCGTGGCAGTCGGACTTAAAAGGAAATACGTATGGGAAACATTGTGTTGGACGAGCTCGACCGCAAGATTCTCGGCATGATTGCCGGCAATGCGCGCGTGCCGTTCCTTGAGGTGGCGAGGGAGTGCAACGTGTCGGGCGCGGCCATCCACCAGCGCATACAGAAGCTCACGGGCATGGGCGTGATACGCGGGTCGCAGTACTGCCTCGACCCGGAGAAGATGGGGTACGAGACGTGTGCCTACATCGGGCTTTACCTGAAGGACCCGAGCAGCTTCGACGCCGTGGCCGCCGCGCTGGAGAGGATTCCGCAGGTCGTCGAGTGCCACTACACGACGGGCGGCTACGATATGTTCATCAAGCTCTACGCGCGCAACAACCACGACTTGCTCGACATCATTCACGACCGCCTGCAGCCGCTCGGCCTGTCGCGCTCGGAGACCATCATCAGCTTCAACGAGAAGATAAGGCGGCAGGTTCCGCCGCCAGGCGCGGGAGACTGACGCGCACGACGCTGCCGTAGGGCGGCACGTGGGCGAGCGCGTCGGCGAAGCGGCACGTCCCGGCGTAGACCTGGGCGAGGGCCAGCACGCCGCCGTGGGCGAAGACGGCCACGCGCTCGTGCGGCGCGCGCCGCACGTCGTCGATGAAGCTGTCCACGCGGGCGCGCTGGTCGGCCAGGCTGTCTCCGCCTGGTGCGCGGCGGGTGTGGAAGTCGCCGCACCAGCGCGCGAAGCGCGGGTCGCTGGCGTAGAGGTCGCCGTAGGATTTCATCTCCCACTCTCCGAAGTTGAACTCGCGCACGCGCGCGTCGACGCGCGCGTCGGGGTAGCCGCAGTAGCGCGCCAGCCGGCGCGCGCGGGTGAGTGGGCTGGTGTATACCGCGTCGAAGCGGATGCCGGCGATTTGCATCCGCGTGGCCTCGGCCTCCTGCTCGAAGGTGTCGCTGAGCGCCACGTCGGTCAGTCCGTAGCACGTGCCGGGCGGCACGGCCACGCTTGTGTGGCGGATGAAGTAGATGTCCATGTCTGTCGGTGGGTGCGCGCGCGGAGGGCGGCCGGCGCTGTGCTGGGCGTGCCGCCGCGCATGCGTGCAAAGGTAGGTTTTTTGCGGAAAAGGGGGAAATCGCCGCTCCGATATTCCCGTATGTGTGGGGAAATGGCTAACTTTGCGCCTGCTTTGTCCTCCCGCCCCGCGCGGCGGCCGGCGGCCCGCTGCCTTTGTCCGGGTTGCCGCGCGCGGCGGGAGGCCACGGCCTTTTCCTTAAAGATTCGTTTCTTTTATGCATTGGTTAGTTGACTTGGTCACCGACGGCACGGCGATTACGCACATCGTTTTCCTCTACGCCTTGGTGATTTCGGTGGGCGTGCTCCTCGGGAAGTTGAAAATCGGGAGCATCTCGCTCGGCGTGACGTTCGTGCTGTTTGTCGGCATCGCGGTGGGGCACGTCCTGCACCAGGGCGTGGAGCACTGGGGGTTCACGCCGGAGCCTGTGAACGTGCTGAACTTCGTGCAGGACTTCGGGCTCATCCTCTTCGTCTATTCCGTCGGCCTGCAGGTGGGGCCGTCGTTCTTCACCTCGCTGAAGGGCAACGGCGTGAAGCTGAACATCGCCGCCGCGCTGATTGTCGCGCTGAACATCGCCGTGATGCTCACGCTCTACTACTGCTTCATGGACACGTCGGACCCCACGAAGCTCCCCATGATGGTGGGCGTGCTGTGCGGGGCGGTGACCAACACGCCGGGCCTGGGTGCGGCGAATGCCGCCCTGGAGCAAATCGGCGCGGGGCATTTCGGCGGCTCCATCCCGGTGATTGCGAACGGCTATGCCTGTGCTTATCCACTGGGCGTGCTGGGCATCATCGGCGGCATCATACTGATCCGCTACATCTTCCGCGTGAACTTCAAGAAGGAGGAGCAGGACTTTGAGCAGCACAACAGCAATCATGCGGCCATGAAGCCCCACCTGATGCACGTGGAGGTGGGCAACCCGTCGATGGACGGCAAGACGCTGCTGCAGGTGCACGACTACCTGGGGCGCGACTTCGTGTGCTCGCGGCTGCTGCACGACGGCCACGTGGTGCTCCCGAACAAGGACACGAAGCTCTACGTGGGCGACACGATGTTCGTGGTGTGCGCGGAGGACGACTGCGAGGCCATCGTCGCGTTCATCGGCAAGTGCGTCACCGTGGAGTGGGACAAGCAGGATTTCCCCATGGTGAGCAAGAAGCTGCTGGTGACGAAGGACAGCGTGAACGGCAAGGCGCTGGGCTCGCTCCACCCGTCGAGCATGTACGGGGTGAACGTGACGCGCCTCTTCCGTTCCGGCTTTGAGCTGTTCGCCTCCCCCAACGTGCTGCTGCAGGTGGGCGACCGGCTCACCGTGGTGGGGCCGCAGGACGCGGTGGAGCGTTTCGGAAGCAAGATTGGGAACAACGCGGACCGCCTCGACAAGCCCAACCTCATCACCATATTTTTCGGAATACTGGCGGGCATCGTCTTCGGCTGCATGGAGTTCGACGTGGGCATGTCCATGCCCGTGAAACTCGGACTGGCGGGCGGCCCGCTGATTGTCGCCATCCTGGTGGGGCGCTTCGGCTTCAAGCTCCACCTCGTGGCGTACACCACGACGTCGGCTTCCATGATGATCCGCGACATCGGGCTCGTCCTGTTCCTGGCCAGCGTGGGCATCAAGGCTGGCGGCAACTTTGTGGAAACCATGATGAACGGCGGCAGCCAGTATGTGCTGTTCGGCTTCCTCATCACGATTGTCCCGCTGCTGCTGGTGGGCGTGTTCGCGCGAATATACTACAAGCAGAACTATTTCCTCATCATGGGCATGCTCGCGGGCGCGACGACCGACCCTCCGGCGTTGGCCTATTCGACGTCCGCCGCCAACAACGACATACCTTCGGTGGGCTACAGCACAGTCTATCCGCTGTCGATGTTCCTCCGCATCGTGAGCGCGCAGGTCATCATTCTCCTGCTCTGTGCGTAGCGGCATGATGGACGGCGTTCTTGGGTATATGTCGCAGTCGGCGGAGGCTCCTCTGCTGACTGCTTTCGTTCTTGGCCTGTTTGTGGCGGTGAATCCGTGCCAGCTCGCCATCAGCGTGTCGGCGCTGGCGTTCGTCGTGCGCGGCGACACGTCGCGGCGGCGGATGCTGGCTGGCGGCGCGCTCTACGCGCTGGGGCGCGCGTCCGCCTATGCCGCGCTGGGCGTGCTGCTGGTGCTCGCGCTGTCGGAAGGCGGAACGGCGCTCTCGCGGACGGGCGGCGCGGGCTGGATGCGCGCCGCGTCCGAAGCGGTGGAGGCGGCGCTGCCTTACGCACTGCTGGCGGTTGGCTTTTTCTTCCTTGTCCGCGCGTTCCACCGCCACCACCACGACGGCTCGTGCCACAACAGCGGGCGCATCATCCGCCGGCGCGGCAGGCTCGGCGCGTTTCTGCTCGGCGCGCTGCTGGCGCTGGTGTTCTGCCCGGAGAGCGCGGTCGTTTACTTCGGCGTGATGCTTCCGCTGGGCTGCGCCTCGTCGGCGGGCGCGCTGGTGCCGGTGGCGTTTGCCGTCGGCGCGATGCTGCCGGTGCTGCTGCTGGCTTACCTGTTTGCCATGGCCGTGCGCCGCGCGCGCCGTTTCGCCCTCCGCATGGAGCATTTCCAGCAGTGGCTCAACGCCTTGTCGGCACTTCTTTTCCTCGCCCTGGGCGTGCTCCTGCTGCTGGCCGGCTGACCGGCCTGCACACCCGACTTTTCAAATCCGCGCAAGGCTGTCCACGGGGTTCTGCGTAAGTGGGTGATAATCGGTGCGAACATGCGGAATTATTAAAGCCGTTGCTTTTACAAAACTGCATATTTTGTTGTATGCCAGATTGTTATTGATTTTTTCTATTTGCGCTGTAAAAAACATTTCTTTCCGTTTTTTTGCTTGGTTTTATTCCTTACCTTTGCAATATGATTACACTGGCAAGGCATATAGAGACGTTGCTGCTGGACCACGACTGCGTTGTCGTTCCCGGGTTTGGCGGCTTCCTGGCCAACTATTGTGAGGCGGAAATGGAAGAGGGGCAGAGAGAAAGTGCCATCCAAGTGCCTTACCGGCTGTTGCGCTTCAACCCGTCGCTGCAAGACAACGACGGACTGCTCGTACATTCGTACATGCAGGCGTATGACACGGCCTACCCCCGCGCGGAGAAACAGATGCGCATGGAGGTGGACTGCATGCGCGAGCGGCTCACCCTGGAAGGCACGTACCTGCTGGAGCGGGTGGGGCGGCTTAGCATGGACATCGAAGAACGCGTCACATTCGAGCCCGACGAGAGCGCGCTGGTCACGCCCTCGCTCTACGGGCTGCGTCCGCTGGCGTGCCGCTCGCTGGCCGACTTGGAGCAGGAGCGCGTGCTGAAGGAGGCTTTGGCCGAGACGACGGTCGTGCCGGTGGTTCGCGCCTCCAGGAAGAAAGAGGAGAAAAAGGACGGGCTGGTGCTGCACATCCACCAACGCTGGCTCGATGTCGCCATCTCGGCAGCCGCCGCCCTGGTGATATTCTTTGCGGTGTCTTATTCCACCGAGTGCGGACTTCGCGAGGCGGACATTTGCGTCGCAGGCGTCGTCTCGCCGTCCACAGCCCACGTGAAGGCTGCGCCGCAAGCGCAGGGCCGGCGCGCGGCGGCGGTGGAGGCACGGCAGCCGGAGGTCTCCGTGCCGGCCTCCCCGGAGGAAACGGCGTCCGCCTACACGATTGTGCTGGCGAGCTACGTTACGAGGGAGAATGCGGAGGCGTTCATTGCAAACTTGGCAAAGAAAGGTTTCGGACACGCCCGTTTCGTCGGGGCGGGGAAGGCGAGCCGCATAGAGTATGCGGGCTACGCCACGGCCAACGACGCGGCCAACGCGCTCCGCGCGCTCCGCAACGAATGTCCCGACTTCGCGGAGGGATGGGTGAAGCCTTGTGATTGAGTATGAAGAGGGTGAGGTGTCCGAAGTGCGACCGCTATGTCGTGTTCGACGAAACGCAGTACGAGCCGGGGCAGGACTTGGTGTTCGTGTGCGCGCACTGCAAGAAGGAATTCGGCATACGCATCGGGACGTCGAAGCTGGCGGGCATCCACAGCGAGCGGACGCTGGACGAGCGCGAGTTCGACCGCGACTTCGGCAGCATTGTGGTGGTGGAAAACCGGTTTGCGTTCAAGCAAGTCATTCCGCTCGATTTCGGCGAGAATGAATTTGGCCGCTACATGAAAGGCACGAACATCAACAAGCCGATAGAGACGCGCGACCCCAGCGTCGATACTTTTCACTGCGTGATCAGCGTGACGCGCGCGAAGAACGGAAAGCTGTGCTACACGTTGCGCGACGCGCCGAGCAACACGGGGACGTTCTGCATGGACAAGCTTCTCCGCGACAACGAACGCCTGACGATTCGCGAGGGCGACATCATTACGATTGGCGCGACGACCATGATTCTGCGGACCGCGCAGGACGTGCAGCCGTAGCGCGGATTAGGAGGGTAAACGGCGGACTGAAAAGAAAAGGAAAACGGACGGCCGCCCTGTCAGCACGACAGGGCGGCCGTCCGTTTGGTGCGCTTCCCGCATGCTCCCGCGCCCGTCGGGCGCAGATGCTGCTGCGCGCCGTCGGCCGCGGCAGTACGCTTCCGCCACATTCAGTCGTGGAAGAAAAAGTAGCTGAAGAGTATCGCGGCCACGATGCCGGCCAAGTCTGCCAGCAGTCCGCACGCAACGGAGTAGCGGTATTTCTTGATTCCGACGCTGCCGAAGTAGATGGCAAGTATGTAGAAAGTGGTGTCGGTGCTTCCCTGCAGCACGCTCGCCAAGTGTCCCACGAACGAATCCGCTCCGTGCGTGCTCATCGCCTCGAGCATCATGCCGCGCGCCCCGCTTCCGTTGAGCGGCTTCATCAGGGCGACGGGCAGCGCGGCGACGAAGTCGCTGTTGAGCCCGCAGAGTTCCACCAGCCAAGACGTTCCGTCCTGCAGCAGCTCCAGCGAGCCCGAAGCCTTGAACACGCCGATGGCCGCGAGTATGGCCACGCAGTAGGGGATGATGCTCACGGCCACATGGAATCCGCCCTTCGCTCCCTGTATGAACGAGTCGTAGACGTTCAGCCTCCGCCGCCAGCCGGCAACCAGGAACGTCACGATGGTCCCCAGGATGAGAATGCTGGTCAGCAGCCGGCAGAAGCTCTGCACGTTTTCCTCGCTCATTCCGTAGATAGCCCAAAAAAGGCTGGCCACCAATGCGCCGACGGCGGCAAACATTACCACGAACGCCTTTCGAAAAAGGTTGATGCGCTGGTAAAGCGATACCGCCAGGACGCCGACCAGGGTGGAGCACATGGTTGTCAAGAGCAGGGGGATAAATACATCGGTCGGGTCTGCCGACCCCATTTGAGCGCGGTAGGCCATGATGCTGACGGGGATGATGGTCAGTCCCGACGTGTTCAGCGTAAGGAACATTATCATCGGGTTGCTCGCCGTGTCCTTTTTTTCGTTCAGTTCTTGCAACTCCTGCATGGCTTTCAGTCCGCACGGCGTGGCGGCGTTGTCCAGCCCGAGCATGTTGGCGGCGACGTTCATGAAGATGGAGCCGAGCGCGGGATGGTTTCTCGGTATGCCGGGAAAGAGTTTCGACAGCACTGGGCTCAGCGCTTTGGCGAGTTTGGCCACCAGCCCGCTGTCTTCCCCCACTTTCAGAAGCCCCATCCACAGGGTGAGCGTCCCCGTCAGCCCCAGCGTCATTTCGAACGCCATCTTCGACATTTCAAAAGTGGAGTCCATCATCGAGGGCATCGCCTCGGTGTCCCCGATGAAAATCAAGCGCACGACTCCCACCACCGCACCGATGATGAAGAGCGCAAGCCAAATGTAGTTGAGTGCCATAAAAAAACAAGTGATGCGCGCCGGACGGCGCTTCATGCGGCGGACAGAAACCGTCCGTGCCCTGGTGTTGCTGGCGGCAAAGTTAGTTCAAAATCACAAGAAAGTGAATGCGCGCCGATTCCTTTGTTCGTTTTTTTCGTAAGTTTGCAGCGTTTCCCTCCGCATCGCGGCGGAAAAGCCGAATGGAGGGAACGCCGCTAACCCGACAGTGCGATGAACAAGCCAAGAACCACAGAGGAGCTCGATGCCACCGACATCCGCCTACTGCGCATCCTCCAGCAGAACTGCAAGCTGACCACCAAGGAACTCGCGCAGCAAATCAACCTCTCTCCGACGCCCACGTTTGAGCGGCAGAAACGGCTGGAGCGTGCGGGCTACATCCAGAAATACATGGCTGTTCTCGACGCCAACCGCATGGAGCGCGGATTCGTGGTGTTCTGCAATGTCACGATGAAGCAAATCAACAAGGCCATTGCCGAAGAGTTCGCGCGGGCCGTGGACGAATGGGCCGAGGTGGCCGAGTGCTACAATGTGTCGGGCGACGGCGACTACATGCTCAAGGTGTGCGTCGCCTCCATGGCGCAATACCAGCAGTTTGTCCTCAACAAGATAGGCGCGTTCAGCCACATTGCGCACATCCAGTCGATTTTCGTCATGGACACGCTGAAACTCACCTACGGATTCCCGCTCTGACCGCCGCAACGGCGGATTTCCCCCTGCCGTGCAAAAAAATCGCCGCGCCGCAATAGGGGGGCGATTTCTTTGCAGCATATTGAAAAATCATCTAACTTTGCAGCCCGAAAGAAGTGGACCGCCATGCGATGCCTGGCGCGCCGCTTTTTATGCGTTTTGTAACCTTACGTAGCAAAAGGACATGAAGATTGTAGAATCTGCCAGCGACCTGAAAGCCGCGCTCGCGCCTTTCAGGTGCGAGGGAAAGGCGATTGGATTGGTTCCGACCATGGGCGCGCTCCACGCCGGGCACGCTTCGCTCGTCGCCCGCTGCGTGTCGGAAAACGACGTGGCCGTCGTCAGCGTTTTCGTCAATCCCACCCAGTTCAACGATAAAACCGACCTTGCCAACTATCCGCGCACGCTGCAAGCCGACTGCCAGTTGCTCGAATCGCTGGGCGCGACGCTCGTGTTTGCTCCGAGTGTCGAAGAGATGTACCCCGAGCCCGACACGCGCACGTTCAGCTATCCGCCCACCGACACCGTGATGGAGGGGGCGTATCGTCCGGGACACTTCAACGGCGTGTGCCAAGTGGTGAGCAAGCTCTTCATGATGGTCGAGCCCACGCGCGCCTACTTTGGCGAAAAGGATTTCCAGCAAGTGGCCGTCATCCGCCGCATGGTGGCAGACCGGCACTATCCCGTCCGCATCGTGCCTTGCCCCATCGTGCGCGAGAGCGACGGGCTCGCGCTCAGCAGCCGCAACATGCTGCTCAACTCCGACGAGCGGCAGACCGCGCCCAACATCTCGCGGGTTCTTGCCGCCAGTGTCGATTACGCGCGGCGGCACACCGTCGGCGAGACGCGCCAGTGGGTGGTCGACTCCATCAACGCCGTTCCCGGACTGGAAGTCCAGTATTACGAGATTGTGGACGGAGGCTCGCTCCTGTCCCTCCAGAACTGGGACGATTCGGACTTCGTCGTCGGCTGTGTCACCGTGTTCTGCGGACACCGCCCCGTCCGGCTCATCGACAACGTTAAGTATAAATCATAAGCATGTTCATCGAAGTACTCAAATCAAAGCTCCACTGTGTCCGCGTCACCGAGGCCAACCTCAACTACATGGGCAGCATCACCATCGACGAAGCGTTGATGGAGGCGGCCAACCTCATAGCGGGGGAAAAGGTGCAAGTCGTTGACAACAACAACGGAGAGCGTTTCGAGACCTACATCATCAAAGGCGAGCGCGGATCGGGCTGTGTCTGCCTCAACGGCGCGGCGGCGCGCAAGGTGCAGGTCGGCGACGTGGTCATCATCATCGCCTACGCCCTGATGGACTTTGAGGAGGCGAAGACCTACCGTCCCACCGTCGTCTTCCCCGACGAAAACAACCGCGTCGTCACAGCCTGACGGCAGCGCGCCAAGAGACCGTATGCGAGCCTGCTGCATCCGTGCGGCAGGCTCTTTTCGTTTCCATGCCGCCCGCAGGCGCGGCGGCGCGCGGCGTCCGCGCTTGAGCCGTGGACTTGGTGATGGCGCGCAAGGCCTCCGGCGCCAGGCTGGCGCGCGTTCCGAAATTTTCATCATTTAACAAAAAAAAGAGCAAAAGCGTATCGTTATCATAATTTTACGCTAAATTTGCGTCTCAAACGCCGCGCCGAAACCAGCGTCTCCGCGCGCGCCGAGTGAAAGAAACTAACGAGCGGAATGCGCCGACGGCGCACGTCCACACATTCTCTAACTAAAACGAACCGAGTCGATGACCAACGTCGAACAACCCCAGGAGGCACTCCAGCAAGCACCCTTGACGGAGAAACCGCAAGTCCCCGCCGCCGAGGCCGCAGAGTCCGCAGACGCGAATGCAGCGTCCGCATTGCCAGTCGCAGAAGAAACCAATGCCGGAACACAGCCGTCGGACGGCGCGGCCGAAGACACGGCCGCGCGCGCGGACGAGACCGCGGACGCCGAGCCGCAGCCCACCGATAGCGCGCAGCCCGAGGCCGCCGCGCCAACGGAGAAGCCCCAGCCCGCCTACGAGACAAAGGCCGACATCATCGCGCGGCTCAAGCAGATGGCAACTTCCGACACCGAGGTCGCACGCCAGGAAATCGACAGCCTCAAAAGCCATTTCTACCGTATTCAGAAACAGCAGGGCGAGGATGCCTACAAGGCCTACATCGACGGCGGCGGAAATCCGGACACATATCAGCCCGAGCCCAATGCCGACGAGACGGAATTCAAGCAGCTCATGGCGGCAGTGCGCGAGAAGCGCGCCGCGCAGGCCGAGGCGGACGAGCGGGAGAAGGAGGAGAACTACCGGAAGAAGGTCGCCATCATAGACAAGATAAAGTCCATCCTCGCCACGCCCGAGGAGGTGAACCGCTCCTACAACGATTTCAAGGCGCTCCAGCAGGAGTGGAACGACATCAAGAACGTGCCGGCGGAAAAGTCCACCGACCTTTGGAAGACGTACCAGGCCAATGTGGAGCAGTTCTACGACACGCTCAAGCTGAACAACGAGTTCCGCGCCTACGACTTCAAAAAGAACCTTGAGCTCAAAACGGCTCTCTGCGAAAAGGCGGAGGCGTTGGCCGGCGAGGCGGACGTCGTGGCCGCCTTCCGCCAATTGCAGCTCCTCCACCAGCAGTTCCGCGAAATCGGGCCTGTGGAGCGCGACTTGCGCGAGGGCGTTTGGACCCGCTTCAAAGCCGCATCGACGGCCGTCAACAAGCGCCACCAGGAGTATTTTGAGACGCGCAAGGCGCAGGAGCAGGAGAACCTTGAAAAGAAAACCGCCCTGTGCGAGCAGGTCGAGGCCATCGAGCTCGACAGGCTGAAGACATTCGCCGAGTGGAACGCCGCGTCGGAGAAAGTCATCGCCTTACAGGCGGAGTGGAAGTCCATCGGCTACGCCACGCAGAAGTCCAATGTGAAGATTTTCGAGCGTTTCCGCGTGGCGTGCGACCACTTCTTCACGCGCAAGAACTCCTATTTCAAGGAAGTCCGCGACAGCCTCAACGACAACCTGCGCCTCAAGCAGGAGCTGTGCGAGCAAGCCGAGGCCCTGAAAGACAGCACCGCCTGGCGCGAGACCACCGACACCCTCGTGGCGCTGCAGAAACGCTGGCGCGAGATAGGAACAGTCCCCAAGCGCTACAGCGACGAGATTTGGAAGCGCTTCAACTCCGCGTGCGACGCGTTCTTCGAGGCCAAGAAAGCAGCTACCGGCACGCAGTATGCCGAGCAGAAGGAAAACTTGGAGAAGAAACGCGCCATCATCGCGTCGCTCGAAGCCATCGACCCCGACACGGCGGAGGGCGACATACGCCCCCAACTGCGGCAGGCGCAGGCCGACTGGAGCGAGGTCGGACACGTGCCGTTTAAGGAGAAGGAGAACGTCTATCGGGCATTCCGCGCGCAGATGGACCGCCTCTACAACTCGCTTGGCGAGCGCGCGTCGCAGCGGCGCGTCAGCCATTTCAGGAGCGAGGTGAAGGACGCCGACGGCAGAGTGCGCGACAAGCTGCTGCGCCAGTACGACATCCTGAAGAGCGAAATCAACACTTACGAGAACAACCTCGGCTTCCTCACGCTTTCGTCGAAGTCGAAGTCGGGCAGCGCCCTTGTCGAGGAACTGAACCGCAAGGTGGAGAAGCTGCGCGCGGACCTCAACGAACTGAAGCAGAAAATCGCCGCCCTCGACGAGAAGAAGGAGGAGGCTTAGGCCGCGCTCCGGGCATACAGGAAAGGAGAAGCAGGGAATCAGCGCACGCCCCCGGCGGGAGGCGCGTCCGCACAGATTTCCTGCTTTTCCTTTCCTGTTTCTTTCTTTTATTCGTAACTTTGCAACCCACAAACCATCCTGTCTCTATTACATGAATGCAGACGCATATCCGTCGGAATGCCTTTTGGCAGTCCATAGCGCGCTGATATCCCCCAACGGGAGTGTGGCTCCCATCATCACCTACATGATTCTGGCGCTCGTCGTGTCGTTCTTCTGCTCCTTCCTTGAGGCGACGCTGCTCTCCACGCCGCTCTCTTTCATCAACACGCTGGAGCAGCAGGGCGTGAGGGGCGCCGCACGGCTGAAGAAGCTCAAGACGGAGATCGACCGCCCCATCGGCGCGATACTCGTGGTGAACACCGTCGCCAACACCGTGGGCGCGTCGCTCGTCGGCTCCGAGGCCGCGCACGTCTTCGGCAGCGCCGGAGTGGGCGTCGTTTCCGCCCTCTTCACGTTCTGCATACTTTTCTTCAGCGAAATCATCCCCAAGACCATCGGGTCGAGCTATTGGCGCACGCTCGCCATTCCCGCCTCGGGAGCGATAAAGTTCCTTATTTTCATCACGTTCCCGCTCGTGTTCGTCATCGAGCGCGTCACCCACCTTATCTCGGGAAAATCCAACCAGGTGGCGGTGAGCCGCGAGGAGGTGTCCGCCATGGTGACCACCGGCGCGGAGGAGGGCGTGCTCGAGAAGGAAGAGAACAAGATGATCCAGAGCCTCCTGAAGCTCGACGAAATCGCCGCCCACAAAATCATGACGCCCTCCAGCGTCGTGACCATGGCGGAGTGCACGCAGACCGTGCGCGACTTCTACAAGTCCGACGACTTCGCAAAGTTCTCGCGCATCCCGCTCTACGAGGAGGAGAACGACGACTACGTCATCGGCTACGTGCTGAAGCAGGAGATTCTGGAGAAACTCGCGCAGGACAAGTTCAACACGCGGCTCAAGGAGCTGGCGCGCCCCATCCTTTCTTTCAACGAGAACGAAACGGTGTCGAACATTTGGCAAAAGCTGCTCGAAAGCAAGGAGCACATCAGCGTCATCATAGACGAATACGGCTCCATGCGCGGCATCGTGACGATGGAGGACGTGATCGAGACCATGCTCGGCTTTGAGATTGTGGACGAGAAGGACGAAGTGGTCGATATGCAGGAGCTGGCGAAAGCCCAGTGGAAGCAAGTCCAGAAGCGCCAGCAGTCCATCGAGCGCAAGGGCTGACCGCGGCGGCCGGGGCATCCGGCCGCGCCGTGCGGGCGCGGGCGGCGCGCGGAGGCGGGGGCTTCCGCGCGCCGCCTTTCTTGCGCCGGTTCGGAGAGGGTGATTTCCCGGTGCGCTGAAAAAATATTTTGAGCGCGCCGGAAATATATTTTGAGTGCGCCGGAAATATTTTTTGAGTGCGCTCAAAATTATTTTTCAGCGCGCCGTTTTTTTGCGCGCGGTGCGGATGCGCCGAAAAGCCGCCGCGGCGGGGAGGGATTCCTGCTGCGGCGGCTTGCTTTCCGGGGTGTGTCGCGCGGCTACTCCACGCGCATTTCCACAATGGTGGAGGTGCTTGCGTCGATGCGGAAGCGTTCGGACGAGCGGCGGCCGACGAGCCATGCGATTTCGTCGCCGCAGCAGAGCACGAGCTGCCGCGCCTTGTCCGTGCGCGCCACCTTTGCGTCGGTCAGGAAGTCGCTGACCAGCTTCGTTCCGGCCATGCCGAACGGCTGGAAGCGGTCGCCCGCGCGCACGGGGCGCAGGGTGAGCGGAGCGGCCAGCTTGTCGGCGTCGAAATAGGCGACGCGCGGCGAGGAGGAGAAGGCGAAGTCGGCGCGGTAGGGATGTTCGCGGCGTGCGATGCGGGTGTCTCCGCTGTGCAGTTCCGCTTCGTTGTTTGTGATGATAAGTTGCTTTCTATCAACGCACAGCGTGTGCGTGGCTGAAGTAAAGATTCTTCCGACGCTGCCCGTGCGCCGCAGCACTTCCGCCTCCTGCGCGGGGGAGAAGCCGAGCGGCGCGAGCAGCTCGTGGAGCACGGAGGCGGGCGAGGGGGTGGCGAGGAGCGGGCCGGTGTGTACGCGCAGGCGGTCGCCGTCGCAGGTGGTGCAGCGGTCGATGGCGGCGCGCACGGCCTGCTCGTACACCTTCCATGCCTCGCCGGCGCGGTCGGCCGCCTGGCAGAGGTGCTCCGTGGCGGCCGGGTTGATTTGGCGCAGCAGCGGCATCACTTCGAGGCGTATCTTGTTGCGCTGCACGTCGGCGACGAGGTTGGTGGAGTCGGTGACGAACGCCTCGCCCTGCGCGGCGAGGTAGTCCGCTATTTCCTCGCGCGCGAGGCACAGCAGCGGGCGCACCACGCTGCCGTTGCGCGGCCGCATGGCCCGCAGTCCGCGCAGCCCGGCTCCGCGCAGGAGGTTGAGCAGCAGCGTCTCGGCGTTGTCGTCGCGGTGGTGCGCCACGGCCGTGGCGGCGGACTTCGTCGCGCGCCGCAGCTGCTCGAACAGGCCGTAGCGCAGCTCCCGTGCGGCCATTTCGACGCTGACGCCGCGCCGCGCCGCCTCGGCGCGCGTGTCGAAGCCGCGCACGTGGAGCGGCACGCCGAGGCGCGCGGCGAGGTCGCGCACGAAACGCTCGTCGCGGTCGCTCTCCGCCCCGCGCAGCCGGAAGTTGCAGTGCGCGGCCTCCGTGTCGAAGCCCAGGCGGCGGAGCAGGAGCAGCAGGGCCACGGAGTCCGCGCCGCCGCTCACGCCCACCAGCACGCGGTCGCCGGGGGCGAGCAGCGCGTTCCGCCGGATGTAGCCGCCGACTTTTTCCTCGGTGTTCATGGCGCAAAGGTACGGATTTTTCGTTGCCCCGGACTGCCGCGCGCGCCTTTTCTGCCGCCTCCGTGCGGGCGCGCGGCAAAAAATGTATGGGAAAATTTGTCGGTCGTCGGAAAAGTGCTACCTTTGCACCGCGTTTCACAAATGCAGGTTGTTCCGGTGCGTTGGATGAGTGGCTTAGTCAACGGTCTGCAAAACCGTGTACGGCGGTTCGAATCCGCCACGCACCTCTTGGGGCAAAACGCCACAACGGACGGCGGACAGGGCGCATCTGGCATCATCGGTTGCCGGATGCGCTTTTTTCGTTGCGCGCCGCGGCACGGCCGCCTGGGCGGCCGGCGGGCTGGGGCGGCGTGCGCCTTTTCATAACACATGGCACCATGAGCAACAAGATTGACTGTTTCATCCCATACGCCGACACGGCCACGGCGCGCGCCGTGGCCGCGCGGCTGAGAGGCGAGCCGCGCGTGGGGCGCATTTTCCTTCTGGCCGGCGACGCGCGCCTTCCCCAAGTGGAGGGCTGCACGGTGGTGCTGGCCGGCGGGCTGGCCGCGTCGGACACGTTGTCCGACATCGCCCGGGCGGCGTCAACGCCCTATGTGCTGCTCTGCCTCAAGGCGGCCGACTGGCAGCTGGGGCGCGGCGCGCTGGCGCGCATGGCGGAGGTGGCCGACGACACGGGGGCCGACTGGACCTATGCCGACCGCTGGCTGGTGCGCGGCGGCGAGCGCCTGGAGGCGCGCTGCATCGACTACCAGGCGGGCTCCGTGCGCGACGACTTCGACTTCGGCTCGCTCCTGCTGCTCCGCGCGTCCGCGCTCCGCGGCTATGTGGACGCGTCGGGCGGGCGCGCGTGGCGCTGGGCGGCGCTCTACGACCTGCGCCTGTGGATTTGGCGGCGCGCGGAGACGACGGGCATCGCGCACGTGCGCGAGCTGCTCTATGCGGAGGTGGAGGACGACGCGCGCGCCAGCGGCGTGCGCCAGTTCGACTACGTGGATCCGCGCAACCGTGCGGCGCAGGTGGAGATGGAGCGCGTGGCCACGGCCCATCTTCGCGACATCGACGCTTTGGCCGGTGCGGAGACGCGCCGCGCCGTGCGCGTGGAGGCGGGCGACTTTCCGTGCGAGGCGTCGGTGGTCATCCCCGTCAGGAACCGCGCGCGGACGGTGGCCGACGCCGTCCGTTCCGCGCTTGCCCAGCAGGCGGACTTCGACTTCAACGTCATCGTCGTGGACAACCACTCGACCGACGGCACGACCGACATCCTTCGCCGCCTTGCCGCCGCCGACCCGCGCTGCGTGCACCTCGTGCCGGAGCGCGCGGACCTGGGCATCGGGGGGTGCTGGCAGCTGGCCGTCGATAGCCCCCGGTGCGGACGCTACGCCGTGCAGCTCGACAGCGACGACCTCTACAGCGGCACGGACACGCTGCGCCGCGTGGTCGAAACGTTTCGCCGCGAGCGGTGCGCCATGGTGGTGGGGGCCTACCGCATGTGCGATTTCCACTTGCAGACGCTGCCCCCCGGGCTGATTGACCACAGGGAGTGGACCGACGAGAACGGCGCGAACAACGCGCTGCGGGTGAACGGGCTGGGCGCGCCGCGCGCCTTCCTCACGTCGGTCGTCCGCCGCCATCCCTTTCCCAACACGAGCTACGGCGAGGACTACGCCATGGGGCTGAAGCTCTCGCGGCGGTACCGCGTCGGCCGCATCTACGACGAGCTTTACCTCTGCCGGCGGTGGGAGGGCAATTCCGACGCGGCGCTGCCCCCCGAGCGCGTGAACCAGAACAACCTCTACAAGGACGGCCTGCGCACCGAGGAGCTGCGCGCGCGCCAGCGCCGGAACGCGCGGTGGCGTCGGGCGGCGTCGGGCGACGAGCTGCTGCGCATGGCAGGGCGGCAGCTCGCCGTGTGGGACGAGGCCGCCGAGCGTTACCGCCAGCTGGAGCGCGCCGTCGTCTCGGAGTTTAAGGACGGCGACGCCACGCTGTCCATCCAGTGGAATCCCGCGCGCATCGTGAGCACGGGCGCGGCGGTCGACCGCCGCGCGCTGGCGGCCCGCCCTTGCTTCCTGTGCGGCGACAACCGTCCGCCGGAGCAGATGGAGCTGCCCACGCTGGGCCGCTACGTGGCGTTGGTGAATCCGTTCCCCATTCTGCCGCGCCACTTCACGATTGCCGCGCGCGACCATGTGCCGCAGCGCATTGCCGCGGCCTACATCGACCTCCTGCGCATGGCGGAGCGCGCCCCCGGCCTGTTCTATTTCTACAACGGCCCGCGCTGCGGCGCGTCGGCCCCCGACCACCTGCACTTTCAGGCGGCGTCGCGCGGCGCGGTCCCGCTGGAGCGCGACTGGGCGCAGACGTACGGCCGGATGCTCTCGCGCCTTTATCCCATTGCGGACGAAGAGCTGGTGGAGGCCGCCGCATTGGAGGGACACGCGCACGGCACGGGCATTTTCTTGCTGAGGGGCTATGTGTGTCCGGGCTTCGTGGTGGTGACGCGCACTGCGGAGGCGGGCGACGTGCTCTTCCGCAAGCTCTACGCCGCGCTGCCTCCCGACGACGAGGGCGGCGAGCCGATGATGAACGTGCTGGTGTGGACGGAGGGGCACGCCGACGGCACCCGGCGCATCGTGAGCGTGGTGGTGCCGCGCCGCAAGCACCGTCCCGGCTGCTACGCGGCGCAGGGCGTCGGCGGGCTGACGGTGTCGCCCGGGGCGATAGACATGGGCGGGCTGGTGGTGGTGCCGCGCGCGGAGGATTTCCGCAAGATGACGCAGCCGCTGCTTGTGGGCGTCCTGCGCGAGGTGGCCCTGGATGACGGCGGAGTGACGGACGTGGTGATGAGACTGAAGGGGCGATGACTGAGCCGAGCGTGAGTGTGGGCATCGTGGGGGCTCGGCGCGTGGGCTTCCGGCTCAATGCCGCCTACCGCGTGGAGGGCAGACGTGCCGACGGCGAGCAGGTGGCGGAGTGGCGTGACGGCGGCATCGCGTGGCGCGGACGGGTTTGCCGCGAGCTGCTGTTCGAGCCGGTGTGCCCGGAGGCTTCGTTTGCGCTGCACGACGTGGTCATCGGTCGGCAGTTCCACTGGGAGCGCGCCGAAGAGCAGGTGTTTCGCGGCTGCCTCCGCCTTGTGGCCGACGGGGACTTGGTGCGTGCCGTCAACGTGCTGCCGGTGGAGGACTACCTCGCCAGCGTGATATCCTCGGAGATGAGTGCGGACGCCTCGCTGGAGCTGCTCAAGGCGCACGCCGTGGTGTCGCGCGGATGGCTGTTGGCTCAGATGGCTCGGCGCGCGCAGCCGGCCCGCCGGGGAGGCGCGGACGGTGGCTGCTCCACGCGCCGGACGGAGGGGCGGATTGTGCGCTGGTACGACCGCGACGACCATGCGCTCTTCGACGTGTGCGCGGACGACCACTGCCAGCGTTACCAAGGCATCACGCGGGCGACGAACGCGCGGGTGGGTGTTGCCGTGGATGCGACGCGCGGCCAGGTGCTGACCTATGGCGGCGAGATTTGCGACACGCGCTTCTCGAAGTGCTGTGGCGGTACGACGGAAACGTTCTCCACTTGCTGGGACGACGTGGAGAAGCCCTATCTCGTGTCCGCCCCCGACCCCTATTGCGACACGCGCGACGCGGGCATCCTGTCGCGCATCCTGAACGGCTACGACCGCGAGACGACGGATTTTTACCGCTGGTCGGCGCGCTACACGTGGCGCGCGCTGTCGGAGCTGGTGGCGCGGAAGCTGGGCGTCGACTTCGGCGAAATAACCGGCCTCGTGCCGCTGGAGCGCGGACCGTCGGGGCGCATCTCGCTGCTGCGCATTGTCGGAACGCGGCGGACGCTGGAAATCGGAAAGGAACTGGAGGTGCGGCGCGCGCTGTCGGAAACGCACCTGCTGTCCTCGGCCTTCGAAGTGGAACACACGCCGGACGGCGTCGTGCTGCACGGCAGAGGGTGGGGACACGGCGTGGGCTTGTGCCAAATCGGCGCGGCCGTGATGGGCGAGCGCGGATTTTCCTACGAGGAGATTCTGCGTTTCTACTACCACGGCGCGGTGCTGGAAAGGCTCTACACTTAAACTGGAAAGGCTCTACACTTAAAAACGAACCGCACGTCCGCGCGCACACGTGCGCGCGGGACGTCACGCTTATGCAAGAACGCAGGAACAAAACTTGGTGCTGGGTGTCCAGTCTGTTCATGGCCGAGGCAGTTCCCTCCGCCATGGTCACTTACGTGGCGCTGATTATGTTCGACCAGTTCGGCGCGCGGCCGTGTCTCTCGACACTCTACGTGGCGCTGCTCTTTCTGCCCCGGATGCTGAAGACGTTCGTCCGTGCCAAGGTGCGCGGCCTCGGCCGCTACGGCATGTGGGTGCACATCGTGGAGATAGGGATTTTCCTCTGCCTGATACTGAGCGCGCTCTACATCCACTACTGCCGCGTGCGGCACGTGTGGCTGTTCGCCATGATGCTTGTGGTGGCGGCTTTTTGCGCCTGGCACGAGCTGGTGGCGAGGATGTACTACGAGCACGCGCTGCACGCGCGTGAGCAGGGATTCTACCGCGCGACGAAGTTTCTCTCCACGCAGACGGCTGTGGTCGTCACCTATGGCGTGCTGATCATCTTCGTGGGGCTTGTTGAGGTGTATTTGCGCAACGTCAGGCTGGCGTGGGCGATGGAGAATTACCTCGTTGGCGGCGTGTTCCTCCTGTTCCTGTGTGCCAACGTTTTTGCCTTGCGCTCGCGGCGCGGCCGCAGGCACGCCGCGCACGCCACGCTGTCGGGCACCGTCAGGATGGAGCTCCGGGCGCTGGATCGGATACGCCAGAAGCCCGACGCGGTGCGCCTGCTGCTCCTCATGTTCCTGCTTCTGTTGCCGCAGTCGCTCATGTTCTGCACGCGGGTGTTCTTCCTGCTCGGCCCCGGCGACGCGGGCGGGCTGGGCTGCTCGTTGCAGGAGGTTGGGTTCGCGCAGGGCACGGTGGGCGTGATAGCCTTTTCCATCGGGCATCTGTACGGCCGTTCGACGGCGCGGCGCGGCACGGGCGTGCGGATGTTGTGGACGATGGCGGTGCTGCTCACGGTGTCGCCGACTTTCTACATGCTCATGGCGCACTGCCCCGAGGCCGGCACGCTGCCGGTGATTTGCGTCATGACGTTCATGGCGCAGTTCTGCTTTGGCTTCGGCATCAACCTCTGCCTGCCGTTTGTCCGCTACTTTTCGGGCGAACGCTACCGCAACACCATCAACGTCCTGTTCATCCCGCTGGTGGTGGCGGCGATGCTTGTGCCGACGGCCGTTTCGGGATGGATGGCCACACTGCTGGGATTCAAACTCTTCTTTGCCATCGACGCGGCGACGGCCCTGCCAGCCTGGATTGCCATGGCGCACAACTGGCGGCGCGTCGTTGCGGTGGCACAACCACACTTACGAAAGATTTAGATGAAACTACAGAAAGGTTTTCTTTGGGTTCCGTCCCTTTATTTTGCGGAGGCGCTTCCCTACGTGGCCGTGATGGTCATCTCGGTGACGATGTACAAAAGGTTAGGACTGACGAACGCGGAACTTGCGTTTTACACGTCGTGGCTCTACCTGCCGTGGGTCGTGAAGCCGCTTTGGAGCCCGTTCGTCGATGCCGTGAAGACGAAGCGGTGGTGGGTGTTGTCCATGCAGCTGCTCATCGGCGCGGGCTTTGCGGGCGTGGCGTTCACGCTCCACACCGCGTTCTGGCTGCAAGCGTCGCTGGCGTTTTTCTGGCTTTTGGCCTTCAGCAGCGCGACCCACGACATCGCGGCCGACGGATTCTACATCCTTGCGCTTGACAGCAGGGGACAGTCGTTCTTCGTCGGCATCCGCTCCACGTTTTACCGCATTGCCACCATCTGCGGGCAGGGGCTGCTCGTCATCTTCGCCGGGCGGATGGAGAAAATCACACACGACATACCCCTGTCGTGGGCACTGTCGTTCTATTTGCTGGCGGGTTTCTTCATCCTCATCATGCTCTACCACCACTTTGCGCTTCCCCGGGCGGAGCGTGCGGCATGCGAGAAGCCGCTGACGCTGCGCTCGGTGTCGGGCGAGTTTGTGGAGACGCTGCGAGTGTTCTTCACGAAGAAGCAGGTGGCTGTCGCGCTGCTGTTCATGCTGTTGTTCCGCTTTCCGGAGGCGCAGCTGGTGAAGATTGTCAATCCGTTCATGCTCGACGACATTTCGAAAGGCGGCATGGGGCTCGATACGGAGGCGGTGGGCTTCATTTACGGCACGGTGGGCGTCATCGGGCTTCTACTTGGCGGTGTGCTCGGCGGCATTCTGGTGTCGGTGCATGGGCTGAAGAAATGGCTTTGGCCCATGGTGCTGGCCATCAGCCTGCCCGACGCCGTTTACATTTATTTGAGCATGACGCAAACGCAGGACTTGCTGCTCATCCACTCGTGTGTGTTCGTGGAGCAGTTTGGCTATGGCTTCGGGTTCACGGCCTACATGATGTACCTCATCTATTTTGCACGAGGGAAGAATTCCACGTCCGTCTATGCCATCTGCACGGCGTTCATGGCGCTCGGCATGATGCTGCCGGGAATGATGGCGGGTTGGCTTGCCGACAAGATGGGCTACACGGCGTTCTTTATTTATGTGACCATCAGCTGTGTGATTACCGCCGCCGTGTCGGCATTCCTTCGCATCGACCCGGACTTCGGACGGAAAGACAAGAAGTGAGTCCGCGCGTGGCGGATTCAATCATAACGCAGAGGAGGGAAGTCCCATTGGTGGAACTTCCCTCCTCTGTGTTTGGCCCGGCAGTGTCTCCTGCGCGCCGCGCCGCCTTAGAATTTGAGCTTGTTGGCCGCGTTGTTGATGGCGTCGTTGGCCTTCTTCTGTGCGTCGGAGACAGCGTCGTTGTTGCGCTGGCGCGCGTTGTTGATGGCTTCGTCGGCTTTCTTCTGTGCGTTGCCGACAGCCTCGCTGGCTTTCTGGGTAGCGGTGTTCACAGCGTCGTTGGCCGCCTTCTCCGCATTGGCCTTGATTTCGTTGGCTTTGGCTTCTGCCGCAGCCTTGGCTTCGTTGGCGACCGTCTCCGCCGTTTCCTTGGCAGCGTTCTTCACAGATTCGGCGTCTGCGCTGGCTGCTGCTCCGGCTTGTTCGGCAGCCTCGGTGGGATTCAACGTGAAGAGGGTGGTGACGAGTGATGCAACGCTGGCATCTTCACCGAGTTTCTCGTTGATGAGCGTCTTGTTGTCCTCAACCCATTGCAGGAGTTTCAGCGCGTAGGCGTTGGCTTCCTCTGTTTTCCCCTCCTTGTTGAGTTCTTCAATCTTCGTCATAGCCTTTTCCATTGTCTCGGAAAAAGCGGCGGTGTCGGCATCGGTAGTGGTCAATTTGTTGGAAAGCGCAGTGATGACATCCTCAACGTTGTCGATGTTTTCGCCTGTAGAGGCCGGTTTTTGGTCGCAGGAGGCGAGCAGGCAGGTCGCAGCAACGGCTGCGGCCATGAATGTTTTCTTCATCATGATGGTGTGGTTTTTGAATGAAATGATAACGTTTTTAACTATCGTTTGAGCGTGTTGCCGTTCGGCAACATTCGCAGTCGTGGCAAAGTTAGTTTGATTTTAGATTTTTGTCAAACTGTGCCGTGTTTAATTTTTTTGCAAGCGTTATTCAAAGGACATTGGGCGCAGGCGGACTCTGGCTTGCCACAGGCATCGCATTCGTCGCGACCGTCCTTGCCACGGATGCGCTGCACGATTTTCCATGCGGCGCAAGCCATGGCAAGGGCGACGACGATGATGACGATGGCGGTTTGCATCGTTGGGGAATGACGGGTGTTCCTTTAGATGAGCTCGATGGAGCGACGGACGAACTTGTTGAGCGCTTCGCCGCGCAACAGCCCGTTCTGCAAGAGGGCAAGGTCTATGAGCTGGTGAACAATCTTGTTGCCTTTCGCGTATTCGGCAATCGTATCGGTCTTTTTCTGCTTTTGTGCATTGATTTCTTTCTCGGTGTTGGCGAGGTCGTCTTTGCGTTCCTGCGGAATCTCATCCCACTTCACATCCTTGTTCTGCTGGTTGATGCTGTCGCGGCGCGCGGTCAGCCCTGCAATTTCGGCGTTGACGGGCTTCAGGCTTTCGCTTGTTGCGCTTTCGCTTTCTTCCAGTACCATCTTGACGAGTTTATGGTCGCTGTTGAGGACGATGTTCATCATGTTGGGCATCTCTCCGTAGAATGCCATGCCGGCTTGGATGCGGGACATGTCCTTCATGCGGCGCATGTACTCGCTTTGCGTGATGACTACTGGCGACGCTGTCTCGCCGAGCGACTGCACTTCTACGTTCCACTCCGTTTTCTCAATCTTTGGCATTTGGGTGGAGAACACGCCTTGCAGCAATTCTTTTTTGTCTGCGGCCAGTTCGTCTTTTTTGTCGTCGCTCTTGGCGATGAGGCGGTCGATGATGTCGCTATCGACACGCGTGAACCGGCTTTTCTCTATCTTCTGTTCCAAAAGTCCGAGCAGCGCGGTGTCGAGTTCGCCGTCCATAAGCAGTACGTTGTAGCCCTTTGCCTGTACGGCTTCGATGTAGCTAAATTCTTTTTCAGCGTTGTTGGCATACAGATAGACGACGTTTCCATCCTTGTCGGTCTGCGCATCCTTGATGAGCGTTCGATACTCCTCGTAGGTGTAGTACTTGCCCTCTGTATCTTTCAGCAATGCAAATTTGCTGGCCTTGTCGTAGAAGTCCTGTTCGGAGAGCATCCCGTAATGGATGAAAATCTTCAAATCGTCCCATTTGCTTTCGAACTCCTTGCGGTCGTTCTTGAAGATGGAACAGAGGCGGTCGCTCACTTTCTTGGAAATGTACGTGGAGATTTTCTTTACGTTCGAATCGCTTTGAAGATAGCTGCGGCTCACGTTGAGCGGTATGTCGGGTGAGTCGATGACACCATGCAGGAGCGTCAGGAAGTCGGGTACGATGCCCTCCACCGAATCTGTCACAAAGACTTGGTTGCAGTAGAGCTGTATCTTGTTCTTCTGCAAGTCAAAGTTCGATTTTACTTTCGGGAAATAAAGTATGCCCGTGAGGTGGAACGGATAATCGACATTGAGGTGAATCCAGAACAAAGGTTCGTCGCTCATGGGGTAGAGCTCGCGGTAGAACTGTTTATAATCTTCTTCCTTCAAGTCGGCGGGCTTCTTCGTCCAAAGTGGAGTGGTGACGTTCACAATGTTGTCTTCCTCCGTGTCCACTTGCTTCCCGTCTTTCCATTCTTTCTTTTTTCCGAAAGCAACGGCGATGGGCAGGAAGTGGCAGTATTTGTGCAGGAGTTCGCTGATTTTGGATTCTTCGAGAAATTCCTTGCTGTCTTCATCGATGTACATGACTATTTCCGTGCCACGGTCGCTCTTGTCGGAGTCTGTCATCTCGAACTTCGGACTGCCGTCACAAGTCCACCGCACCGCTTTCGCACCTTCCTGCCAGCTCAGTGTGTTGATTTCCACTTTCGATGAAACCATGAACGCGCTGTAGAAGCCCAGCCCGAAGTGTCCGATGATGGCATTGGCGTCGTCCTTATATTTTTCGAGGAAATCGTTGGCCCCAGAGAACGCGATTTGATTGATGTATTTGTCAATCTCCGCTTCGGTCATTCCGATGCCGCGATCACAGACAGTCAGTGTTCCTGCTTTCTTGTCGATGCTGACACGCACTGTGAGGTCGCCAGCTTCGCCTTTCAGTTCTCCTCTTGTTGCCAGTGTGCGCAGTTTCTGTGTGGCATCGACCGCATTGGACACAATCTCGCGCAAGAAGATGTCGCGGTCTGAATATAAGAACTTTTTGATGACGGGGAAGATGTTCTCTGTTGTAACCCCGATATTACCGTTTTGCATAATAGTTTGGATTGTATTTCTTTTATTTTTTAATCGCTGAAATACAAAGTCCGTGCCAAACTTCTTGCAGAAAAATGCGGGGTTCGTATGCGTGACAAACTGTCGTGTGTGGCAGATACGAACGAGGTGGCCGATGGAAAGAAACGTTCCGCAACGGGGTGGAATCCGCGCAGCACGCAATCACGGGATGTCGTGTGGTGGCTAAATCAGTGCAGGTTGTTGGAGACCCGTGCGTTCGTGCCTTGCTTCAACTGCAGGTCGTCGCAATGTCCGTTGAGTGTTACGTTGCCCGTTCCTTGGGCTGAAACAGATAGTTTTTTTGCAGAAACGTGCAAATTCACTGCGCCACTTCCGATGGTTATAACGTCGATTTCAGGGGCGGACACTTTACTGCTGATATTTGCCATGTGGCTTTCGTCGATGGTGACAAGGTGGGTCGCAGTAATGTTTGCCTGTGTGTCGCCAGTTCCGTGGCACAGAATGCTTGCATCTTTTGCGTTGATTTGTTTGAACTGAGCGGTGTTTGACTGGCTTAGCTCGTAGCGAAAAGTAGTACACTCAACGCTGTCGAGCGAAATGTCGCCCGTACCCATCCCACCGATGTTTATGTGGTCGCTGATGATTTTCCCCGAACTTTGAAAGCCTCCGTTTCCGCAGTTTGCGATGTTTCGGAGGGTGGGGCATGAGACGTAGATGACCGCATTGTTGGTCTGCGGAAAGCGGTTGAAGTCGGTGTTGTTTTCCATTGGAAGGGAAAGCGTCAGCACGCCGCCATCGATGGCGGCACTCAGGTTGCTCACAATGAGTGAGTCGCCTGTTGCTTTCACGTGGTAATCTCCTGGTGTAAAAACGATGTTGAGGCTGGACAGGTTTGTGATGTGTTGAAACTCTTGTGAAAGAGGAATTTCACGCGTGATGTCAATGGATTTTTGCGCTGTCGGCTGTTGATGGTTCTTGGGCTGTTTAGGAGTGTTGCCACCACAAGAAATTATGAGAAATAACAGTGTGATGTAAAGCAAAACATAGGATGAAAGGGGGAAGTTTCTCATACGGACGGGATGATATATGTATGCAAAGTTAGCGCGTTTCGTGAACTTTCATTATCTTTGCGAGGAAAAATACAAGAAGAAAAGTATTATGGCGGTTGAAAACAACTACATCACGGTTGCATATAAGTTGTACGTGAAAGATGAAGACGACGAGCAAGAATCGCTCGTTGAGCAGTGTGACACAGGGCATCCGTTTCAATTCATCAGCCATTTAGGCTGCGTGCTGCCTGCGTTTGAACAGCAGATTGACCCATTGCAGAAGGGCTGTATGTTTGATTTTACGATTCCTTGTGCCGAGGCTTATGGCGAATTTAAGGATGAATTGATGTTTGACGTACCAAAGAATGTTTTTGAAATCGATGGACGTTTTGACAAAGACAATATCTATGAAGGCAACGTTGTTCCTTTGCAGGGAGAGGACGGGGCTCGCTTTCACGGCACTATCATAGAAGTGAAGTCTGACGCAGTGACGATAGACCTTAACCACCCGCGTGCCGGACAGGACTTGCATTTTGTGGGTGAGGTGGTGGAGCATCGTGAGGCAACAAGCGACGAAGTGACGGGCATGGTGCGCATGATGAGTGGCGAGAGCTGCGGTTGTGGCTGTGGTTGTGGCAGCTGTGGTGATGATTGTGAGCACGAGCATCACCATGGCGACGGATGCCATCATTGTCACCACTGAACAGGAATGCGCATGAGAAACACGTTCGGACAGATTTTCACGCTGACTACATTTGGTGAAAGTCATGGCGCAGGCATTGGTGGAGTGGTGGATGGAATGCCTGCTGGTGTGGAGGTGGACTTGGATTTTGTGCAGCGCGAACTTGACCGACGTAGGCCTGGGCAAAGTCGCATCACCACTTCCCGGGATGAGGCCGACCGCGTGGAGTTGCTTTCGGGGGTGTTCGAAGGGCGTGCGACAGGCTGTCCGATAGGATTTCTTGTACGTAACACCAATCAGCATTCTATGGATTACGAAAATGTGCGCAATGTATTCCGTCCATCGCACGCGGATTTCACTTATATGCAAAAGTATGGCTTGCGTGATTATCGGGGCGGCGGTCGTTCCTCTGCTCGCGAAACAATTGCCCGCTGTGTCGGCGGTGCACTGGCCAAACTTGCATTGCGTGAGTTGGGCATTCGTGTGACGGCTTATACGTCGCAAGTAGGGGCAATTGCTGTCGAGCGCGATTATACATCTCTTGATTTCCAACAGATAGAGCATAACGCTGTGCGTTGTCCGGACTTGAAAACAGCAAAACGGATGGAACAACTCATTTTGGATGTGAAAGCAGACGGAGACACTATCGGCGGAATCATTACTTGCGTTGTTCAAGGATGCCCTGTTGGACTTGGTGAACCGGCTTTTGGAAAACTTCATAGTGCGCTTGGAGCTGCAATGCTGAGCATCAATGCCGTAAAGGGTTTTGAATATGGCGAAGGCTTTGCGGGCGTTGTACAGCGCGGGTCGGTGCTGAATGACGTTTTTTTCAATGACCAGGGACGAATCAGCACGCGCACCAATCACAGTGGCGGAATACAGGGCGGCATCAGCAATGGTCAGGACATTTATTTTCGCGTTGCATTCAAGCCAGTGGCGACTCTGCTTCGTGAACAGCATACTGTGGATGTAGATGGAAATGACACGATGTTGGAAATGCGTGGACGGCACGATCCTTGTGTGTTGCCGAGAGCGGTGCCTGTGGTAGAAGCGATGACCGCAATGACAATTTTAGACTATTTTTTGATTAACAAGACAGTGAAGGTATGAACAAAGCAATGCTAATCGGCTATGTTGGGCAGGAACCGGCCGTAAAATATCTCGACAGAGGAATTTGTGTGGCTTCCCTTAGATTGGCAACTTCGGAGCGTGGCTATACGATGAAAGACGGAACGCAAGTTCCAGAACGTACTGAATGGCATAACATCCTTTTTTGGCGAGGATTGGCTGAAACAGTAGAAAAATATGTGCATAAAGGCGACCGTCTTTATGTAGAGGGGCGGATTCGCAAGCGTGCCTACGATGACAAGATGGGCGTACATCACGAAATTGTTGAAATTGAGGCTGACAATATGGAGATGCTCTCCGCCCCGTCGGTCCAACGTATGGGTGCAACGCCTGCGACGCAGAAGCCCGATGTGCAAACTTCCGTGCCAATGTCGGACAAAGACGATAAGCCTCCATTCTAAGCTATGCTGTATTTTGATAAACAATGCGATGGGTGGCGCATCTCGATTTGGCACGTCACAGAAGCCTTGGAAGAGCTTTTGGCAATCCTTCCCGATGATGAAACGGTAAAGACGGAAGCTACGGTTCGCTTTCATTCTTCTGGCCGTATTTTAGAGTGGGTTGCGGTACGCGTGCTTCTTTACACCATGTTGGGAAGGCAAGTCCCGATAGAATACAAGGAAAATGGTGCGCCACTTTTGCCTGATTATGAAAACTTGGATATCAGTATCTCGCACACGCGTGGCTATGTAGCCGTAGCTTTGACTGAAAGAGGGGGCATTGGCATCGACATCGAACAGAAAGGTCCGAAAGTGGAACGTGTGAAACAACGTTTTATTCGGGACGACGAAAGTGCGGAAACGCTGATAAAGATGTTGATTCATTGGTCTGCAAAGGAAACAGCCTACAAGGTTTTACAACGTAGGAAAGTGGACTTCTTGAAACATTTGCGCGTTTCTCCATTTGAGGAAAATGAAGAAGGTGTCGTCACATTGCATGAAATGAAGACGGACGATTTGCAGACAATGGAAATCCAATATAAAGTTTTTCCAGAGTTTGTCCTCACTTATTCCCTTGTGCCATAATATTTGAAAGAACATGAAACCTGTATTCATAGCGGGACCTTGTGTGATAGAGACTATGGATGTGCTTGAGCTTGTCGCACAAGAGTTGGTAAGATTAAACACAAAGTACGGTATAGATATTATTTTTAAGTCATCTTTTGACAAGGCGAACAGGACTTCGATTCACTCGTTTCGTGGCCCAGGCTTGGAGAAAGGGCTGCAAATGTTGGAGGATGTCCGACAGAAGTATCATTTGCGCCTACTGACGGATATACATGAAAGCTATCAGGCGAAAGTCGTAGGGGAAATTGTGGATGTCATTCAAATACCGGCTTTTTTGTGCCGTCAAACAGATCTGCTTGTGGCGGCGGCTCAAACAGGAAAAGTGGTGAATATAAAAAAAGCGCAGTTTCTGTCGGGGTTGGACATGGAGTATCCTGTGCAGAAAGTTCGTGAGAGTGGAAACAACCGGGTGTGGCTGACGGAACGAGGAAATATCTATGGCTATAACAACCTGGTGGTTGATTTCAGAAATATCCCTGATATGCACAGATTTACGGATATTGTTGTTATGGATTGTACCCATTCAGTGCAACGTCCTGGAGCGGCTGGTGGCAAAACGGGAGGAAACCGCGAATTTATACCCGCGATGGCACTGGCCGCGAAAGCTTTTGGTGCAAATGGCTATTTCTTTGAAGTTCATCCTAATCCGGACAAAGCGTTGAGTGATGGTACAAATATGCTGAAGTTGCAGGACTTGGAACGTGTCGTTGAGTCTTTATTATAATAATTTTGTTATGGCCGTTCGCAATATACAGGAGAAACGATTCCCTCGGTTTTGCGCCGAGCAATGTTTGCGCGACGAGGCGAGCGCGCTGATTGAACTCATTCCGCAGCTCGACGATAATTTTGATAAGGCGGTCGAACTCATGTTCCGTTGCAGGGGGCATGTGGTGGTGACGGGCGTTGGGAAGTCTGGACACGTGGGTGCGAAGATGGCAGCAACCCTCGCGAGCACGGGAACTCCTGCGGTATATATCAACCCGCTTGACGCACTGCATGGAGATTTGGGCATGATTATGGCAGATGATTTGGTGTTAATGATTTCCAACTCTGGAAACACCGATGAATTGTTGCGCATCATCGCTTCGCTTGAAGAACGCCATATCCCCATCGTTTCCATGACAGGTAATGAGAAATCACTCATCGCCAGGCATTCCGATTTGCACATACGTGTTTTTGTCGAGAAAGAAGCGTGTCCTCTAAATTTAGCACCGACATCCTCCACGACAGCGGCCATTGCCATGGGAGACGCACTTGCTGTTGCTCTCATGGAACAACGGAATTTTAAGGCGAACGATTTCGCGCTATTCCATCCGGGCGGCTCGCTTGGCCGTAAACTCGTCACGCGCGTCCGTGATGTGATGTACACGGAAAATTTGCCCACAATTCCGCCGGACAGGCTGCTTGTTGATGCCATTATTGATATAAGCCGTGGGAAATTGGGGCTTGGAGTTGTGATACAGTCCGATGGAAGCATTCTTGGCATCATAACGGACGGAGACATTCGCCGTGCCGTGGAGGGTGAAAAGCAGAATTTTCTTTGCGTGACCGTTGCAGACGTAATGACGCGAAGTCCAAAGACAATCAATCCCGATGCAAAGCTCACACAAATTCAGAACATGTTCCAACGCTATAAAATTCATTCACTGCTGGTCGTTGATGAGCATAAGCGTCTCATTGGAATTGTGGACTATTTCGCTATTATGACTTGAATCCCTGTATTATATATCTTATGCGTTGAAAATTTACTTCCATGAAAATCTCGATACTTCAGCACGACATACGGTGGGCTAATCCTGCGGAAAATGTCCGCCGGTTGGATGCGATGTTAAGCCTGCAGCCCTGCGCAGATCTTTATGTCCTTGCAGAAATGTTTTCCACTGGTTTTGCGACACGTCCGCAGGGCATTGCCGAAACGGACGATAGCGAGACGCTCCATTGGATGGTGCGGAAGGCAAAGGAGTTAAATGCGGCTCTTGCAGGAAGTCTTGCGATTAGTAGCAACGGATTTTTTTACAACCGCCTTTATTTTGTGCGTCCTGACGAAAAAATCGAACATTACGATAAGCACCATTTGTTTTCTTATAGCGGCGAGGACAAGCACTTTTCGCAAGGTAGTCGGCGCGTGGTTGTGAATTATCGGGGGGTGCGGATTCTGTTGGGAATTTGCTATGACCTTCGTTTCCCCGTTTGGGTGCGAAATCGAAACGATTATGACGCAATGCTCATTGTTGCCAGCTGGCCTCAGACGCGAGTCGAGGCGTGGAGTGCTTTGCTTCGTGCCCGCGCAATAGAAAACCAGTGTTATGTCATTGGGGTGAATCGGGTTGGAGACGATCCATCCTGTCACTACAATGGCGCGTCCGCCATTATTGACCCTTATGGAACTACAATCGCGGAATGTGAACAAAATCAAGAATGTTCGGCTGTCGCGGACGTGGATTTGAATACCTTGAATGCGTTCCGTGACAAGTTTCCCGTGTTGGACGATGCTGATGATTTTACTTTGAATTGAGACATTCTTTCCTGTAAAAGGAATATTCAGAACACACACTATAAGTATATGTCAGAGAAAGTTTTGCTACTGGGCGATGAGGCCGTAGCTTTAGGAGCAATGCACGCTGGATTGTCGGGCGTGTACGCATATCCAGGAACTCCTTCCACCGAAATCACCGAGTATGTGCAGAACCACCCCATGGCAAAGAGCCGTAACATCCGTAGCCGTTGGTGTACCAATGAAAAAACGGCCATGGAAGCAGCTCTCGGCATGTCCTATGCTGGTAAGCGTGCTTTGGTTTGCATGAAGCATGTTGGCATGAATGTTTGTGCCGATGCGTTCGTCAATTCAGCCATTACGGGCGTAAATGGAGGACTGGTGGTGCTGGCCGCCGACGACCCCTCCATGCATTCATCGCAGAATGAGCAGGATTCGCGCTTTTACGGGAGGTTCGCCATGATTCCCATGTTCGAGCCGTCCACACAGCAGGAGGCTTATGACATGATGGTTGATGCGTTCAACTTGTCCGAACGGTTGAAGCTGCCCGTACTGATGCGCATCGTCACGCGATTGGCGCATTCGCGAGCTGTAGTTCGTATTGCTGCGCCTCTTCAGCAAAACGAGCTCCATCCCGACAACGAGCGGACGCACTGGGTGTTGTTGCCGGGCAATGCACGCCGTCAGTACGACGCACTGATTGCAAAACAGGACGACATCCAGCGGGCTGCCGCGTCGTCTTCCTACAACAGACTGGCCTTGTCGGCACAAGGCGGGATAGGCGTCATCGCTTGTGGCATAGGCTACAATTATGTTTGCGAAGTGGCGCCGGCAGGCACGTCCATATTGAAAGTTTCGCAATACCCCCTGCCGTCAGAACAAATAAAGTCCTTGGCCGCACATTGCCGCGAAATCGTCGTAGTGGAAGACGGACAGCCTTTCGTCGAAGAACGTGTGAGGGAATTGCTCTCTCCCGAATACGCACTTGGTGGGCGATTAACGCATCGTCTTCCAAGAACGGGCGAACTGACCCCGGACAATGTGGCGGCGGCTTTTGGACTGGAAACCGCACGCGCTTTCCCGACGTCCTGCAATTTGGCTGCTCGTCCGCCGCAGCTCTGCAAGGGATGTGGGCACAGAGACGTCTATACGGCGCTCAACTCGGTGGCCGCTGATTTCCCGAACGCGCGGATTTTTGGCGACATCGGCTGCTACACGCTTGGTGCGCTTCCCCCGTTTCGCGCCATAGACTCTTGTGTCGACATGGGTGCGTCCATTACCATGGCAAAGGGCGCGGCTGATGCTGGTGTCTTTCCGTCGATAGCCGTCATTGGCGACTCAACTTTCACCCATTCGGGCATGACGGGGTTGCTGGATGCCGTGAACGACAAATCTAACCTCACCGTAATTATCAGCGACAACCTGACGACGGCCATGACGGGTGGGCAGGATTCCAGCGGCACTCACAAATATGAGGCCATTTGTCTGGCCTTGGGGGTGGAGCGGGCGCACCTGCACGTCGTTGTGCCCTTACCCAAGAACATGGAGGAAATCACACGGATTATCCGCGAGGAACTGAATTATCCGGGCGTGTCCGTCATCATACCGCAGCGCGAGTGCATACAAACTCTTTCCCGGAAGCAGCGTCAGAAAAAATCATAAACGCATGAAAAAAGACATCAAGCTATCGGGCGTGGGAGGGCAAGGCATCCTTTCCATCGCCACAGTCATAGGAGAGGCGGCCACAGAGGCGGGCATACAGCTGAAACAAGCCGAAGTGCACGGCATGAGCCAGCGCGGCGGCGACGTGCAGAGCGACCTCCGCCTTAGTACGGACGACATTTTCAGTGACTTGATCGCGCTGGGTACGGCCGATCTCATCATATCGATGGAGCCGATGGAAGCCCTTCGTTATTTGCCGTATTTGCACAAGGACGGATGGATTGTCACGTCGTCGCGCCCCTTGATCAACATCCCGAACTATCCCGACGAGGCGGTGCTGATGGCGGAATTGGACGCTATGCCTCATGTGGCAAGGCTCGACATCGAACACTGTGCGCAACTACACCAAATGCCGAAGAGCGCCAACATGATACTTTTGGGGATGTCTGCTCGATACATTGACATATTGACCCCCGACCAGCTGCGCAGCGCCATTGCCTGCGTGTTTGCACGCAAGGGCGAGCGCGTCGTGGAGTGCAACTTGCGAGCGTTCGACATCGGCTACGAGGCTTTGGGGCAGTGATGCGGCGCGTCCGCAGCGTGGAGGCTCTTCCAGTACGGCGGCCCCAGTCTTGAAGTACAAACGACACGAACGAAAACAACCTGACAAATGAAGATTTTTAGTGAAGAACTGCTTGAGGAAGCGCGAGTGAAGAATCATGTGGCCGACTTGTCAAAGGCCACGATCGGCGAAGTCCTTCTCGTCGCACAATACTTGGAGCAGACCACTGGCATTCCGTTCATCCGAATGGACCAGGGCTCGCCCGGCCTTCCGGCGAACCGCTATGGTGTGGAGGCCGAGAAAAAAGCCCTCGACCGAGGCGTTGGATCACAATATCCGGCGGCTGCGGGCGTGCCGGAATTGAAGACGGCCGCCCACGAATTTGTGAAAGCCTTTGTGAACGTCGATGTCAGCGCGCGCGCCTGCGTGCCGACCACCGGTTCGGTCGCCGCCTCGTTCGCCTCGTTCATCGCGTGCACCCAGCGCGTGAGGGGTAAAGACAAAGTGCTGTTCATCGACCCCGGTTTTCCCATTCAAAAGTCGCAACTTCGTGTTTTGGGCATAGCGTGGAAAGAATTCGACATCTATGCCTATCGTGGCGAAAAGCTGCGCGAGAAGCTCGAGGCCGAACTGTGTGACAATTCCGTTGCCGCCATCGTTTATTCCAATCCGAACAACCCCGCGTGGATTTGTTTGGAGGAAAGCGAGCTGCGCACCATCGGCGAGCTTGCCACGCTGCACGATGCCGTCGTCATGGAGGACTTGGCCTATTTCTGCATGGACTATCGGAAGAACCTCGGACTGCCTTATCAGCCACCCTATGTCCCGACAGTGGCAAGATACACGGACAATTACATCCTCATGCTTTCGTCGTCCAAGATTTTCAGCTACGCGGGCCAGCGCATGGCGCTCGTCTGCATCAGCGACAGCCTGTTCGACCGCCACTATCCCGCGCTTGCGGAGCGTTACCACGATTCGGGCGTATTTGGCCCGACCATGACGGCTTCCATCCTCTACATGATTACGAGCGGGTGCACGGCTTCCACCCAATACGCCTATGCCGAAATGCTGCGCCTTTCCTGCGAGGGCGTCATCAACTTTGTCGAGGACACGCGGGAGTATGAGCGGCGGGCGCGCCGGATGAAAAAAATATTCACGGACAACGGCTTCCACATCGTCTATGGCCGCGACGTGACGCAAGCCGTTGGCGACGGCTTTTTCTTCACCGTCGGCTACGGAAACATGGACGGAGGCGAGCTGCTCCGCGAACTCCTCTACTACGGGGTTAGCTGCATATCGCTTTCCACCACGGGCAGCCTGCAGCGCGGAGTCCGCGCCTGCACCAGCCGGATGCGCGACGAGCTCTATCCCGTCATGGAAGAGCGGATGCGCGCGTTCCACCAGGATCACCCCCTGTCATAACCCCAGTCAAAACCAAACGCACCAACCTGCGGATACACCCACGAAACAATGATTTGGAATCCTAACAAAGAATGCATGAGCCGCGACGAGATGAGCGCGCTACAAGGCAAACGGCTGCACAAGATAGTGGAGTACGTCTATCACAACGTCCCGTTCTACCGTCACAAACTGCAGGCAATGGACATCACCCCCGACGACATCCAGACCATCGACGACATCGTCCGGCTGCCATTCACGACGAAGAAGGACCTCCGCGACAACTACCCCTTCAACATGCAGGCTGCGCCGCCGAGCGAAATCATCCGCATCCACGCCTCGTCGGGAACGACCGGCAACCCCACCATCGTGGGCTACACGCGGAAGGATGTCGGCATTTGGAGCGAGTGCATGGCGCGCTGCCTCACCGCCTACGGCATCACGCGCAGCGACATCTTCTCCGTCTCCTACGGCTACGGGCTGTTCACGGGCGGACTCGGCGCCCACAACGGAGTGGAGACAGTGGGCGCGGCCGTGGTGCCCGCATCGACGGGCAACACCGAGAAGCACGCCAAGCTCATCCGCGACCTCGGCATCACGGGCATCGCCTGCACGCCGTCCTACGCCCTCTACCTGGCGGAAACGATGGAGAAGATGGGCATCACGAAGGAGCAGACAAAGCTCCGCGTCGGCGCTTTCGGCGCGGAGCCGTGGACGGAGAGCATGCGCCGCGAGATAGAAGACCGCCTCGGGCTGAAAGGCTATAACCTCTACGGACTGAGCGAAATCATGGGTCCGAGCGTCAGCTATGAGTGTCAAGAGCAGGACGGATCGCACATCAACGAAGACCACTTCTACCCCGAGATCATCAACCCCGTGACGCTGGAGCAGCTGCCTTGCGGACAGGCGGGCGAGCTCGTGTTCACCACGCTCACCAAGGAGGGCATGCCGCTGCTGCGCTACCGCACGCGCGACCTCTGCTCGCTGCTGCCCGGACAGTGCGGGTGCGGGCGCACCACCGTCCGCATGAGCCGCATCCAGGGGCGCAGCGACGACATGCTCATCATCCGCGGCATCAACGTGTTCCCCTCGCAGGTCGAGAGCGTCGTCCTCAGCATGCGGGAGTTCGCCCCGCGCTACATGCTCGTCGTCGACCGCATCAACAACCTCGACACACTACAAGTGCAGGTGGAGCTCCGCCAGGACTACTTCACGGGAACGCTCGACACGCCGGCCGCCATCAACGAGCTCGAACAAAAGCTGGCCAACAAGCTGAAGAGCGTCCTCAGCATCGGGGCGAAAGTGCAAATCAAAGCCCCCAACACCATTGAGCGAAGCCAAGGAAAGAGCGCCCACGTCATAGACCGACGCCAGTTGTAGCGCGCCATTCATCACCCCAAACCCATAGATACAACCATGACAATCAACCAGCTTTCCATCTTCATCGAGAACCGGTCGGGCACCCTCGTCAAAGTGCTTGAAGTCCTCAAGCGTGCGAAAATCCACATCATCGCGTCCACCATTGCCGACACAGCCGACTACGGCATCTACCGGGTGATATGCACCGAGCCCATCCGCGCGTGCCAGGAGCTGAAGGACGCAGGCGTGGCCGTGGCCCTGTCGCACGTGTTCGCCCTTGAGTTCGACAACATGCTTGGCCGCGTTGCCGACACCATCGACCTGCTGAGCCGCGCCGGCGTCGGCATCACCTACATCTACACGTTCCTTACGCATGGCAAGGGCACGCTCATTTTCCGGACCGACAACACCGACCGCGCGCGTGAAGTGATCGTGGAGAACGGACTGAAGTACATCGCGGAAACGGAGCTTGCCTACTGGGTGTGAGCCTGCCGGCCCGTCCGGCGGCACTTGCGGCGAAAATGGGGGGCGGCCTGCCTTGGCGGGCCGCCCCCCGTTTTTTGGGCCGTGGCGCGCAGCGCCCGGAACCGTGGCGCACTGAAAAAATATTTTGAGTGCGCCGCAAGTTTTTTTTCAGTGCGCTCAAAATAATTTTTCAGTGCGCCCAAAATAAATTTTCAGTGCGCCACGGTTCCGGGCGTGCCGCGCCGCGCGGGAAGCGCCGCTGCGGATGGGGGCGGGAAGCGCCGCGCCGCGCGCGCCGTCAGAGGCGGAACACGCCGAGAATCTTGTCCATCACCCAGTTGACCGCCGCCGCGCTGTTGCTGTCGCAGTCGCACACGGCCTTGCCCTGCAAGTGTTCGACGACGAGGCGGATGAGCGGCATCTGCACGTGCGGCGGATTGGGGACGACGATTTCCTGCCGTCCGCTGGCGGTGTGCAGGGCTATCGGCTCGTAGTCGAAGACGGAGAAGCACAGGGTCCCGTTTTGTCCGACAATCTCGACGCGGTCAGTCCGCGCGGATTCGTGCGCGACGAAGCACCACGACGCCGAGCCCGTGACGCCGGAGTCGAACTTGAAGCACGCGTTGATGGTGTCCTCCACACCGTAGAGGCCGGCCATGTTGCTGCAAAAGCCCTCTGCTTCCGTGATGGTGCCGAGCATGGTTTGCAGCAGGTCTATCTGGTGTGGCGCGAGGTCGTAGAAGTAGCCTCCGCCGCCGGCGATGTCAGGCTGCAGCCGCCAGGGGAGGTCGCGCCCCTTGTAGTCGAGCTCGCGTGGCGGCACGGCGAACCGTATCTGCACGGACAGCACCTTGCCGATGCGCCCCTCGTCCACGAGCTGCCGCACGCGCAGGAAGTAGGGGAGGTGGCGGCGGTAGTAGGCGACGAAGCACGGGATGCCCGTGAGGCGCGACACGCGCATGACGCGCAGGCAGTCGGCGTAGCTTGCCGCCATGGGCTTCTCGACGTAGGCGGGCTTTCCGGCTTTCATCGCCATGAGCGCGTAGGTCGCGTGCGACGAGGGCGGCGTGGCGATGTACACCGCGTTGATGTCGGGGTCGGCAATCAGCGACTGCGCGTCGGTGTAGAAGCGGTCGATTCCGTGCCGCCTGGCGTAGGACTCGGCTTTCGCCGCGTTGCGGCTCATGACGGCGGCGACCTCCGATCCGTCCACGCGCGAGAAGGCCGGGCCGCTCTTCTTCTCTGTGACTTCGCCGCAGCCGATGAAGCCCCATTTCACTCTTTTCAGTGGTTGCATGTTGCGTCGGTTTTTTGTCCGCTCCGCGCGGACGGAGGCATGGCGGCGCACGCGGAAAATGGCGGCGGTGCCATGCTAAAACGTGTTAAGCGGTTGCAAAAGTATCGTTTTTTGCCTACTTTTGCAAATCATTTCGCGAACGCGGCCCCGTGCCGTCGGGGCGGAGGCCGGGGGCTTCCGCGCGGGCTGGTTGCGGGCGGCGCGTTCGGCACATTTCGCCTGTGATGGAAGACAAGAAGAAGAACGCGCCGGAGCCGTTTTACCTCTACCGCAGCGAGGCGCGCTGCCTGTCGGTGGGCATCAGTTTCCTCACCGACCATTTCCTGCGCCTGTTGAGGCTGTCGCTGCCCGTGTCGCTGCCCGTGTCGCTCTGCGCGGCGGGGCTGCTCTTCCTGTGCAGCGACGGGGCGGTGCTGGCGGCCCGCCTTCCCGTGGCGCTGGTGCTGGCCGCTGTGCTGGTGCTGCTCCACTCGTTCTCTCTCGGCTACGTGTTCCAGCTCGTCCGCCTGCGCATCGACGGCGCGGACGCGGAGGGCGTGGGCTGGCGCAGTGTCTATGCGCCGCGCTATTCGTCGCTGTCGGTGCGGATGCTGGCGCTCAACGCGCTGCAGGCGGCGCTGTCGGCGGCTTTTGCCTACGCCATGCTGCTCGTGTGGCGGATTCCCACCGAGGGGCAGCTCGAGGAGCTGCTCAAGATCGGCGGCATGGCGCTGGCCGTGCTGGCGTTCTGGCTCGTGACGGTGCCGCTGGCGCAGTGCTACCCCTCGGCGTGCCTTGGGGAGGGCGGCCTGTGGCGCAGCGTGTGGAGCGGCTACGTGGGCGGCTGGCGCAAGTACGGCAAGGTGTTCACGCTCTCGCTGATGCTCTACTTCCTGGTGGGCATTGCGGCCGCGCTGGTGTCGCTGCCCGCCGCGGTGATGTGGCTGGCGCGGCGCGCCGCCATGTTCAGCATGGCCGAGGGCGACGCCGTCTACCTTCCGGCGGGCTTCGGGGCGTGGATGCTCGCGGTGCTGGCCGTGACGGCCTTTCTCGGCGTGCTCGCCACGTGGCTTTGGACGCTGCCGCACGCCTACCTCTACGCCGCCATCGAGGTGAACCGCCGCGAGGGCGAGCAGAATAAAATTCCGTTGATTTGACTTATGCGTAAGAGACAACTCCCCTTGCTGGAGCGCGTGGCCATCGAGGCCGTGGCGGCCGAGGGCAAGTCGGTGGCGCGGGTGGACGACAAGGTGGTCTTCGCGCCCTATGTCGTTCCGGGCGACGTGGTGGACCTCCAGGTGAAGAAGAAGAAAAGCAGCTACATGGAGGCCGTGGCCGTGAAGTTCCATGAGCTGTCGCCTCTGCGCGCAGAGCCTTTCTGCCCGCACTACGGAGTGTGCGGCGGCTGCAAGTGGCAGTGCCTGGACTACGCCGAACAGCTGCGCGCCAAGCAGCGCCAAGTGGAGGACGCGCTGCGGCGCATCGGCAAGGTGGACATCCCGCCCGTGGCGCCCGTTGTCGGCAGCGGGCATACGCGCGCATACCGCAACAAGCTGGAATTTGGCTTCTCCAACAAGCGGTGGCTGACGGAGAGCGAGGTGCGCGCCGACGTGAAGTATGACTGCATGGACGCCGTCGGCTTTCATGTGGCGGGGGCGTTCGACAAGATTCTCGACATCACGTCGTGCGGGCTGATGGACGCCGTGAACGACCGCATACGCAACTCCGTGCGCGCCTACGCACTGGAGCACGGCCTGCCGTTCTACGACCTGCGCGCCAACCGCGGGCTGCTGCGAAGCCTGATGATTCGCAACTCCAACACGGGCGGACTGATGGCGCTTTTCCAGTTCCGCATGGAGACGGACGGCGACCGGCACGCGGCGATGGACTTGCTGCGCCACGTGGCCGGCGCGTTTCCCGAAATCACGTCGCTCCTGTATGTGGACAACCACAAGTGCAACGACACTTTCGGCGACCAGGAGGTGCGGGTGTTCCGCGGCGACGACCACATCTTCGAGCAGATGGAGGGGCTTCGCTTCAAGGTGGGGCCGAAGTCGTTCTACCAGACGAACACGGAGCAGGCCTACCGCCTCTACTGCGTGGCGCGCGACTTCGCGCAGCTCACGGGCGACGAGCTCGTCTACGACCTCTACACGGGCACGGGCACCATCGCCAACTTCGTGGCACGGCAGGCGCGCCGTGTCGTGGGCATCGAGTATGTGCCCGAAGCCATTGAGGACGCGCGCGTGAACTCGCAAATCAACGGCATCGGGAACACGCTCTTCTTCGCCGGCGACATGAAGGACATCCTCGTGCGCCCGTTCATCGACGAGCACGGACGCCCCGATGTCGTCATCACCGACCCGCCCCGCGCGGGAATGCACGCGGCGGTGGTCGAGGCCATCCTCTTCGCCGCTCCGCGCCGCATCGTCTATGTAAGCTGCAACCCCGCCACCCAGGCGCGCGACGTGGCGCTGCTCGACGCCGGCTACCGTGTGGCGAGGGTGCAGCCCGTCGATATGTTCCCCCACACGCAGCACGTGGAGAACGTGGTGCTGCTGGAAAGAAAATGACATTATGAGCAAGGCATCGCAAGACTACTACAACCGCAAGCTCGCGAACCACTACACGGACTATCCTGTGCGCCGTCCGTGCGGGCTGATGGAGTTTCTCATGACCTGCGTGCCCGGCACGACGCGCTCGAGGGCGAAGCAGCTGCTGGGCAAGAAGATGGTGTTCGTCGACAAGGTCATCACCACGCAGTTCGACACGCCGCTGCAACCGGGGCAGCTGGTGCAAATCGCCGCGCGCGGCAACGCGCACGAGCTGCGCAGCCGCTTCGTCCGCATCCTCTACGAGGACGCGTTCCTGCTGGTGGTGGAAAAGGCCGAGGGCATACTGACCAACGCGGCGCCGGGCGTGCGGGACAACAGCGTGAAGAAAATTCTGGACGCGTACGTGAAGCTGCGCAGCCGCACTCTCAGCGTGCACACGGTGCACCGCCTCGATCGCGCCACTTCGGGGCTGCTGGTGTTTGCCAAGCGACGCGACGTGCAGCAGATGTTCACCGACAACTGGCACGACATCGTGAGCGACCGCCGCTATGCGGCCGTGGTGGAGGGGCTGATGGAGCGCGACGAGGGCACCGTCTCGTCGTGGCTGACGGACAACAGGATGTTCGTGTCCTACTCAACGCCCTACGACAACGGGGGGAAGTACGCCGTCACGCACTACCGCACGCTCGAGCGGAGCGGAGGCCGCTCCCTCGTGGAGCTGAAGCTGGACACGGGACGCAAGAACCAGATACGCGTGCACATGCAGGAGCTGGGGCATCCCGTTGTGGGCGACGCGAAGTACGGCTCGGAGGAAGACCCCATCGGGCGCGTGTGCCTGCACGCGTTCCGGCTGGCGTTCACGCACCCCATTACGGGTGAGCACCTGCAGTTCGAGACCCCCGTGCCGCCCAAGTTCCTCTCGCTCGTGCGCCAGTAGGCGCAGCGGCGCGCAAATATACCCTGGGATGAGCGTGTGTCGCAAAAAAAAAGTAACTTTGCAGTGTTTTTCCAAACACATTCCTAACATACACAATGAGTGAATCAAGAGAATTCAAGGTGTTCTCAGGCACCAAGTCACGCTATCTGGCGGAGCGCATCTGCCAGCAGCTCGGCTGTCCGCTCGGCAATATGATCATCACGCACTTCGCCGATGGCGAGTTTGCCGTGAGCTTTGAGGAGTCGATTCGCGGAAAGGACGTGTTCCTCGTTCAGTCCACGTTCCCCAACAGCGACAACCTGATGGAGCTTTTGCTGATGATTGACGCTGCCAAACGTGCGTCCGCGCGCAGCATCATTGCCGTCTGCCCCTACTTCGGATGGGCGCGCCAGGACCGCAAGGACAAGCCGCGCGTGAGCATCGGTGCGAAGCTGGTTGCCGACATGCTGGGCGTGGCGGGCATCAACCGCCTGATAACGATGGATTTGCACGCCGACCAGATTCAGGGCTTCTTCAACGTGCCGGTGGACCACCTCTATGCCTCGCTTGTGCTGATTGAATACATCGAGTCGCTGCACCTCGACGAGCTTGTCATCGCAACGCCCGACGTGGGCGGCTCGAAGCGTGCGGCACTCTACAGCAAGAAGCTCGGCGCGCCGCTCGTGCTGTGCAACAAGACTCGCGAGCGCGCCAATGTGGTCGGCACGATTCAAATCATCGGTGATGTCAAGGGGAAGAACGTCGTCATCGTGGACGACATTGTCGATACGGCCGGCACAATGACGAAGGCGGCGGATGAGATGCTGAAGGCGGGCGCGAAGTCCGTGCGCGCGGTGGCGAGCCACTGTGTGATGAGCGATCCTGCGAGCGACCGCATCCAGAACAGCGCATTGCAGGAAATCGTTTTCACCGACTCGATTCCCTACTCGCAGAAGAGCGCGAAAGTGAAGCAGCTGTCGGTGGCCGAGATGTTCGCGCGTGCCATCCGGTGCGTGGAGTCCGACAGCTCGGTGAGCCAAGCGTTCAACTTCTAGGCAAACATACAAAAACAGGAAGGCGCGGACTGCGCGGAACTCTCTGCCGTACCCTGCTGGGAATGGCAGGGCGAAAGTTCAGCGCAGTCCGCGCCTTTTTCACGTGGGAAGAGCGCGCCCCCAACGCAGGTATTGCGCCTCGCCCGTATGGAAGCAGCGCGCCGCTCCTACCGCATGACTTTGGTGACGGCCGCTCCTCGGCGAACGAGATAGACGGTGTGCCTATGCAGCAGAGTGGGGGGGATGGCACGCCCCGTGAGGTCGAAGTACAGAGCGGATGGCTCTGTGTTGGCAGAGATGCCGGTGGCTGTCGGCAGCGGGTTGATGCCGGTGGCGTAGTCCGCAGGCACAACGGTCACGGTGCGGCTCTTGTCCTCGTAGATGACGACGGCGGAGTCGCTGAACAAATCGACATCGACCATTAGGCGGAGGTGGTACTGGCCGTTTGGCGTGTAGTGGAATGCCGTGTTGTTGAACGCGCGGACGAGCGTCTCGTTCTTTCCGATGGAAAGCCCTTCCTGGCAGATGACATGATGGCGGGTGGGAATGCTGGTGCTGTCGAGTTGCAATTCTGGCGCGACGGGGTTGAGCACGATGTAGATTCTTCCGGAATATTCTGCGCCCTCGTTATGGACTTTGAACGAGTAGGAAGGCTTTTTCCCGCGCACCACCGTGTCGGGGAACACGACATCGCTGGCCGTGAGGCGTGCCGTGGCACATTCGGGGATGGTGAGGCTGATTTCCGCTTGCGGCGCGGACGCTTCGCGGGCGATGTGGCAATCCAGGTAGTTTGGGATGCCGACCATGGTGCGCGCCTCCACCCATTGGCCGTTCTCTTCGTACACAGGAACGACGCGGTAGTTGCCACCGGGCGTGTCGGACGGCACGCGGAGGACGATGGTGTCGGTGTAGGTGGTGTCATCGAGTTCTTCGAGCAGAAATTCCCTGTCGTAGACATGGAGCAGCGGTGTGCTGCCGACGGATGTCTTTCGACCGGCACCGGCCGGCTTGAGTGCCAGCGCCACGCGTCCTGGAAGCGTGTTCCATCCGAGGTTGCAGAGGTCGCGTACGACGACGGTGGTGTCGGAAAGGGGCAGGATGTGGGAGAACCCGAAAATGTGTGTCTGCGCCGACGGCGTTGCGCTGGTCTTCGGGCGGATGCCTGTGGTGATGGCTTGCAGAAGGTTGAGGCCGCCTTCGGGATTGTTCACGTCGTGCCATTTGGGTTGGTCGGGAGTGAGCCATGTGAAGAACAGGAAGCAGTCGCCGTCATTGCCAGGGTTGCCGAAATTGACGTGGAAGAACCCTCGGGTGTCGTAGCCGTCGCACGTGAAGCTGTGCCCGCCCGCAGGCGACCACGCATTGACAAGCATTGGACGGCCGGCGTCGAGCTCGCTGAACATGATGGAGTCCCACTCTGCCTGTGGGAAGAAGTTGCGGTAGTACATCTGTATTCCCTCGTCGTAGCCGAAGTGGCGTACCAGCGCAATGGGCTGTCGGATGGGGACAGCGCCGCTCGTTTCTGTGCCGTAGCGCATATTGACGGCCACTCCGCAGTCGGCGAGTAGGCGGGCGACGGCATTGGCCTGCTGCTCCGTGTATGTGCCTTCTTCGTAGCGGTCGAGAATGTTGTCCCAGTCGTAAGTGTGGGCCGAGTAGTCTGCCGTGAGCGTTTGCTTGCACCCGATGGAGTCGATGTACGTGTGTGACCCCGTGCCTTGGTGCGGCCAGTTGTGGAAGTTCATGAGCTGCGCCATGGCATTGGCCACGCATCCAGATACACAGGTGGCGCTGTCGATTTTAGGGCAGAGTCGGTTGAAAGGGTCGTACTGGTGCCATGAGTCGTTGGTCAGGGGGGCAACAGATTCTTTGACATGCGTAGGTTTATAGATGGTGGAGCGGCTTGACTGGGGTTGGGAAGCGCTCCGTTCCAACAGGGAAAGCAGAAATTGGAAATGCCTGTTTTGCTCCGCTTGGGCGAATTGTCCTGTGCGGGAATAGCCGACGACGGGCGGCTGCGATGCATTGGCGGTGGCGATGACGAATCCGTCGGACGCGTCGAATGCATAGAGGTGACTTGATGTATAGGCCAGGGTGTAGCGTGATGATGCGGTCCGTTGCTTGATATGTGCTTCGTCGCTTCCCTCTGCGAAGAATCTTGCGATGCGCAGCTTTGACTCTTCGCTTGTAATGTGTTGTGCATGAGCGTGCGACGCGAGTAAAATGAAGCTGTTGGCGAAGACTGAGATGATGGTGCAAAATCTGTTCATGGAGTGTGGCTTTGGGCTATTCGCTGAGCTTTCGCATTTGTTTGAATTTCCCGATGATGTCATGGAATGACGAGGAGGCGTGGAAGTCGAAGTGCCGCCACAGGCCGCCCAAGATGGCGATGCCGCCGAATCCATAGGCACGCGTCCGTGAAATGTTGCTTGGCTCGATGCCGCCCAAGGCGACGACTCTTTTGTCAATTGTTCCGTCGTCCGCCGCCATTTCGAGTGCTTGGGGCGTAAATGCAGCGGAATAGCCTTTTTTTGAAATACTGTCGAAAATGGGGCTCAGGAACACGTAGTTGCATTTTTGCTTCCACTCGGAAACTTCGGCCAGCGTGTGGCAGGAACGCGATATGCTGCCTTGGAAGTTTGTCGGAGGCGTGGGGTTTCGACTGTTGAGGTGTATCCCTTTGAGGTGGAACTCGGACTGGAGATAGAATTGGTCGTGTACAACAATTTGTTTGTGCCACTGTCTGTCGATAAGCCGAAGGAGACGCTCGCAGAAAAGGGGCTCGCCGCCAGGCTTGCGGAGGTGGAGCACATCAAGTCCCTCGGCGAACAGGGCGTTGAGAATGACAGGTTCTTCGACAAAAAAAGTGGGAGTGGTCAGCAGGATAAGTTTCATGGAATCTGTTTTTGTCCGTACCCTCTGATGGTGGCTTACAAAGGTATGGTTTTTTTTGAAGGTGTTGAAATTATTGCCTAACTTTGCCCATTCAGAACTGGAATCGTGATGAAGAATATCAGGAACTTTTGTATCATTGCACATATAGACCATGGAAAATCTACGCTTGCCGACCGCCTGTTGGAACACACGCACACGGTGCAGGTGACAGAGGGGCAGATGCTCGACGACATGGATTTGGAAAGGGAGCGCGGAATCACCATCAAAAGTCATGCCATACAGATGGAATACGAGTATGGAGGCGAACACTACACGTTGAATCTTATCGACACGCCGGGACACGTGGACTTCTCTTATGAGGTTTCGCGTTCGATTGCGGCGTGCGAGGGCGCTCTTCTCGTTGTGGATGCGACACAGGGTGTGCAGGCACAGACCATATCGAATCTATACATGGCCATCGACCACGATTTGGAAATTGTGCCAGTCATCAACAAGTGCGATATGCCCAATGCGATGCCGGAGGAAGTCGCAGATGAAATTGTGGACTTGATAGGCTGCGACCGTAGCGAAATCATTTTGGCGTCGGGTAAGACCGGGCAGGGGGTGGAGGACATACTCAAGGCGGTGGTAGAGCGCATTCCGCATCCAAAAGGTGACGAGAACGCACCACTTCAGGCTTTGATATTCGACTCCGTATTCAACAGCTTCCGGGGCATTATCGCCTATTTCAAGATAGTGAATGGTGTGATGCGTCCAGGGCAGAAGGTTCGGTTCATCAATACGAAGAAAGAATATCAAGCCGAGGAAATTGGCGTTCTGAAGATGGACATGGTGCCGAGAAAAGAACTGAGGACAGGCGATGTGGGCTACATCGTTTCGGGCATCAAGAATGCGACCGAGGTGAAGGTGGGTGATACCATCACTGTTGCGGCCAATCCTGCGACGGAGGCGATTTCCGGTTTTCAGGAAGTGAAGCCGATGGTGTTTGCAGGTGTCTATCCCATTGAGACGGAGGACTACGAGAACCTGCGTGCGTCGTTGGAAAAGTTGCAGTTGAACGATGCATCTTTGACTTTCCAACACGAGAGTTCGGCTGCGCTGGGTTTTGGATTTCGATGTGGCTTTTTGGGCTTGCTACACATGGAGATTGTGCAGGAAAGGCTCGACCGCGAATTTAACATGGATGTCATCACGACCGTACCCAATGTGTCCTACATGGTCTATGACAAGCATGGCGGATCGCAGGAAGTTCACAATCCGTCGGGAATGCCAGAGCCAACGTTGATTGATCATGTGGAAGAACCCTACATCAACGCTACGATTATCACCACGGCCACCTACATCGGCCCCATCATGACGCTTTGCCTGAGTAAACGTGGCGAACTGTCTAAACAGGAATTCATTGCGGGAAACCGTGTGGAACTTCAGTTCCTGATGCCACTCGGAGAGATAGTCATTGACTTTTACGACAAGCTCAAATCTATCAGCCGGGGCTATGCGTCGTTCGATTATCACCCTGCGGGATTCCGTCCGTCCAAACTCGTCAAGCTCGACATCCTGCTGAACGGAGAGAGTGTCGACGCGCTTTCAACGCTGATTCATGTCGATAACAGTGTGACGCTTGGGCGCAAGATGTGCGAACGATTGAAAGACCTTTTGCCGCGCCAGCAGTTCGACATTGCCATCCAGGCGGCGATCGGTGGTAAAATCATCGCACGCGAGACGGTGAAGCAGGTGCGAAAAGATGTGACGGCAAAGTGCTACGGCGGTGACGTGAGCCGCAAACGCAAGTTGCTGGAGAAGCAGAAGCGAGGAAAGAAACGCATGAAGCAAATCGGAAATGTTCAGGTTCCTCAGAAAGCCTTTTTGGCTGTGCTTAAACTCGACGGCGATTGATTCCTGCCGGCGAGTGTGTCTCGAACACTGAACAACCACGAATAAAAACCTAACTAAAGATGATTCGCAAACTGACAATTTGTGCTGCGGCGTTGTGCGCATCGCTCATGGCCGTGGCCGACCCCATTGATGAAAATGCGGCAAGAGCCATCGCGGCCGAATTGATGCCGCACGCCGAAAAGCCTGTTTTGGTGAAACGTGCGGCTTGGAGCGCTGTCAAGTCAAGAACGACAGCGCAGGCACAGGAAACGGCAGCTGCGCCTTACTACATTTTCTCTCGCGGCGTGGGGCTGGGATATGTCATCGTCAGTGGCGACGATTGCTTGCCCAAGGTTCTTGGATTCACGGAAAGCGGCGATTTTGACGAGGCTGCGCTTCCTCCGCATCTGCTCGGATGGCTCGACTATTATGCGAATATCATAGAGGAAGTGCAGACTGCCGGCGAAAACATGAGCCGCGCGAAGCGTTCCCAGATGGAGGCCGCTTCTCGCGGCGTGTTGCTGGCAGCTACGGCCAAAAGGGATATTCCCGTGCTGATGACGACGCACTGGCATCAGACAGGCCCATACAATAACCGCTGCCCCTACATCACGGGCACGACGAATCGCGCACTCACAGGGTGCGTGGCTACGGCAGGAGCGCAGGTCGCGTATTATTACCACAAAGACAATCCCACCACGCTGCAGGCCACGACACCAACCTATGGCTATGGCGATGCACCCGTCACAGAAAGCCTTCCCAAAGGAACGCCCATGAAGTGGGAGCTGATGCTGAACGACTACAACGGCAGCCGTCCTGCGGAGTACGATGCGGCCGTCGCAGACTTCGTTTTTGCACTCGGCGCATCCACTTACCTCACTTATGGCTCGTCGACGGCCGGACAAATCAGCGACCTTGTCAGCACTTTCAACCGCTGCTTCAACCTGACGGGAACGTGCGTCTACAAGGGCGGCATCGCACAGGCGACATGGGAGGACATGATTTACAACGACCTGCTCAGCGGACATCCCATGGTCTATTCAGGCTACAATGAAAAAGATGGTGGACATGCCGTCGTCATCGATGGATACGACGCTTTGCGAAACCTCTTCCATTTCAACTTCGGCTGGGGAGGCAGTGGCGACGGATGGTACACGGTAGACGACCAGACTGGCATGAACGGCTTCTCCTCGTCGCAAGGAATGACCTACAAGGTCGCCCCCAAGAAGCAGAATCTCGCGGCGTCGGTGACATTTCCCGACGGATTCTATCAAAACCACACGAACCGCGTGCGCGTGGAGGTGGCGAACAACGGGACGCTCCCTTACAGCGGCATCTACGTCTTTGCCTCAAGGACGAGCGCAAAGCCCTCGTCCTTGACGGCAGCCAGCTCCAGCGACAAGGAGGCGGTGCTGCCCGGCGACGGAACGCCCGTCGTGCTCGACCTCAGCGCGAAGCCGCTCACCGCAACAGCTTACTACATCACCGTCACCGACAACAACCTCAATGTGCTGGCGCAGACTGCGGTAACGCCCGAGGTAGCGTCCAACAACCTGCTCTGCGACCGCATCGAAGTGTTGGGCAGCTCGCAGCGCGAGACCCATGGCGGCAGGGACTATGCCGTTGTCCATGGCGACAAGACCTATTGCGTGGCGCACGTGCGGAACTTGGGACGCACGCTTTATGAGGACAACCCGCGCCTCGACATTTACGCCAGTGAAGACAATGGGCAGACTTTCACCAACATCGGCTACAAGTCGTTGCGCGGTGCGAGTATCGACGCGCAGTCCTCTGCCGACTTCCAGTTCGCCATCAGCAACACAGCCTCGTGCCCCATCGAACCCGGCAAGCTCTACTATGCCGCGCTGCGCAATCCGCTCGCCCCGCAATCCGACAACTGCGCGAGGTACGAAACGGCAGACACGGCAGCCTATTTCCTTGTGAAGGAAACAGATGGACTTACCGCCGTGCTTGACGGCACGACGCTCCGCTTTTCGGGAGAGTGGAACGCCGGACAGTTTGTCGCGCTCGCCACGCTTTCCTCCAATCAGAAGGCGCAGAACTTCGACTTGACGGCCGTCGCCCACGTGGGGCGCGTTCCCTTTGTTGAAAAAAAACCGAACTCCCTCGTTTATGTGGCGGACGAGTCGGACGCCTACGGCACGAACGTCGTGAAGGCAGGGGCGTCCGGTGAGCTCTCGTTGCAAGCCGGAACAGACTTCGCGCCCACAGCGCCGTTCAAGGCGGCGCGCGCCACGCTCGCGCTGAACATAGAGCCGCAGCAGTGGACGTTCGTCACGGTGCCATTCTCTGCGCCCGTCCCCCATGGCGTGCTTGCCAAGCAAATCGACTCGCATACGGGCAGCGGCATCGGCAGCAGGGCAACCGTCGTCCACCGCTTCGATGCCGGGAATACCTACATGGTGATGGCCGCCTCGTCGGCGTCACAGCTCGTCGTGGGAGAGGACTGCGATGTGTCCGCCTCGCCGGCGGAGAATGCCGACACGGCCGTGGTGGGCACGTATGTCGCGACCACGGCCCCGGCTGGCGCGTTCTGCACCGACCCCGACGACGCGACGTATTTTTCCCCGTCCGATGCTGCGTTCGACGTAGCCCCCCTGCGCGGCTACTTCTATGCAACCGACGTGAAGCGCCGTTTCCGATCCAACACCGACTTGCTCATCGACCCTGCCTACCTGTCGCTGGCGCAGGGCATCGATGCGGCGCGCCAGGTGCTTCGCGACTACCGTCTTGTCGTGACGGACGAGGCTTGCGACGCGCTGCTGGATGCCATCGCCGACGCGGAGGCCTATTTCACCGACCGCAGTGTGACCGCCCGTGCCGAGGTAAATGACTACACCGGACGCCTCCTTGCCCTTGCCGAGGAAACGAAGACGCAGCTGCGCGGAGGCATCGCCCGTGCCGAACTCGACTGCACGGGCCACATCGTCAATCCGTCGTTTGAGGAAGGACAGTCCGCACTCTCCGCCACGGGATCCACCACAGGATGGACGCTCGACGGCACGGGCGTGAGCGCGCGCAGCGCAACCAGCCTGAACTATCTCGGCGTGGGGGCCGACGGCGGCTACATCGCCTACAGCTACACGTCGGGCGGCGAAGTGGGCAACGGCATCTCGCAAGTGGTCGAGGGGCTCAACGCCGGGCTCTACCGCCTGTCGGCCAAAGTCGGCTCCGATGCGGAGAACACCATCACCCTTTTCGCCGGAACGCGCGACACGGCGGTCAAGGCCCATCCTTTCGGAAAGTACTACCTCACCGAGGCGCGCATCGACAGCGTCGTGGTGAAGCAGGGCGAGCCGCTTGCCATCGGCATCCGCACGGGCGCGTGGTACAAGGCCGACGACTTCCGGCTCACCTTCGTCCGTTCCCTCACGCCCTACGAAGACCCCACGGCCATCGACGCGCGTCCGTCGGAGCGCGCCGGCTTGTCCGTCGAGCCGGTGCAGGGCGGCATCCGCGTCGCAGTGCCCGGCGCACGACTCGTGTCGGTTTACACCCCGGCCGGCACCGCCGTGTACCGCCGCGTCCATTCCGGGACGGCCACCATCGCGCTGCCGCGCGGCCTCTACCTCGTCGGCGGCAAGAAAGTGGCGGTGCGCTAGCCTCGTCTCGCTCAAAAAGCGTACCTTTGCAAGGATTCCGAAATCCGAGCAAGGGTACGCTCTTTTTTTCCAGCGTGAACGAACGCTTCGGAACCACACCACGAACACCGACATGAACCAGCCCTATTCCTCGGCACTGCTGTCGAAAGCTGTTGACGAGTTCTCCAAACTTCCCGGCATCGGCCGCAAGACCGCGCTGCGCCTTGTGCTGCACCTCCTGAAGCTCGACGAGGCGATGGTCGATAATTTTGCCCACAGCATCACGACCCTCCGCCACGACGTGAAGCGCTGCCGCGTGTGCCACAACATCAGCGACGACGAGCTCTGCGCCATCTGCGCCAGTCCGTCGCGCGACGACTCGCTCGTCTGCGTCGTCGAGAACTTTCAGGACGTGCTGGCCATCGAGGCCACGACGCAGTTCCACGGACTCTACCACGTGCTGGGCGGAGTTATCTCTCCGATGGACGGCATCGCGCCGAGCGACCTCGAAATCGACTCGCTCGTGCAGCGGGTGAGGGGCGGCGGCGTGGCCGAGGTGATACTCGCGCTGAGCCCGACGATGGAGGGCGACACCACCAACTTCTTCATCGCGCGCCGGCTGGCCGTGTGTCCCGACGTGAAAATCTCCGCACTCGCGCGGGGTATCGCCGTCAATGACGAGCTCCAGTATGCCGACGAAGTAACCCTCGGGCGTTCCATCGTGAACCGCGTGCCCTACAACGCCAACAACTGAACCATGCAACAATCCATCAACCGCCTTGCGCGGACACTCAAAGCCGAGTACGCCGCCATGTGGGCGCTGCTGCTCGCCGTCGTCGCCCTGGGCGAGACCGGCGTCATTCCCAACGGACTTTATGCCGCGCCCGAGTGCAGGCAAGCCGAATACCAGGCCAACGCGGCCGCCATCGTCGCCACACTCCTCCTCGTGCCGCTCTCCATCAAGCTGTTCACCCTCAACACCACGCGCAACATCCACCGCTACACGCTCGACACCTCGCTGCGGAGCTACCACGTGTGGAGCCTCGTGCGCCTGGCCATGCTGTACTGCTGCATGGCGCTGGGCGTGGCGTGCCATTACCTCACCCTCACCCCGACGGGGCTGCTCTGCGCCGCCATCGCCATGCTGGCCGCGCTCTACTGCTGGCCCACCGCCGCCAAGGTGCGGCAGCACGTCGAGGACACCAAAGCCGACACCGAATGAAGCTGGCGGTCGTCATTGTCAGCTACAACGTGAAGCACTTCCTGCACCAGTGCCTTCACGCCGTCGAGCGCGCCATGCAGGGCATCGACGCAGCCGTCTACGTCGTGGACAACAACAGCAGCGACGGCTCCGTGGAGTTCCTGCGCCCGCTCCACCCCGGCGTGCACTTCATCTCCAACAAGGACAATGTGGGCTTCGCGCGCGCCAACAACGCCGCCATACGCCTCAGCCGGTCCGACTACGTCCTGCTGCTCAACCCCGACACCATCGTGTCCGAGCAGACGCTGGAGCGTTGCATCTCCTTCATGGACACCCACCCCGAGGCGGGCGGCGTGGGCGTGAAGATGCTGAACGCCGACGGCACGTTCGCGCCCGAGTCGCGCCGCGGCGTCCCCACGCCGTTCACCGCCTTCTGCAAGTTCACGGGCCTGTGCGCGCTCTTCCCCAAGAGCCGCGTCGTGGGACGCTACTACATGCGCTACCTCGACGCCGAGCGCGTCGCGCCCATCGAAATCATCAGCGGCGCGTGCATGTTCCTGCGACGCTCCACCCTCGACCGCTGCGGACTGCTCGACGAGGACTTCTTCATGTACGGCGAGGACATCGACCTTTCCTACCGAATCCTGCAGGCAGGGCAGAAGAACTACTACCTGCCCGTGCCCATCCTCCACTACAAGGGCGAAAGCACGCACCGCGCGTCGCTCCGCTACGTCAATGCCTTCCACAAGGCGATGCTCATCTTCTTCCGCAAGCACTACGGCCACAGCTCGCTGCTCCTCTCCCTGCCCGTCGGAGCGATGATTTACGCGAGGGCGGCGCTCACGTTCGCCGTCGGACAAGCGCGCCGCCTGCTCCACAACTCGCGGGCGGAGGCCCTGAAGATGGCGCGCATCAGGTTCGCCTTCGTCGGGACCGACGACGACTTCGAGGCCGTCCGCAGCCTGCTCGCCAGGCAGAACTGGCGCGTGCAGCGCGGCGAGCTGAACGCCGACTTCATCGTTTACAACGCGGAGGCCATGGACTACGCCGACATACTCCGCCGCATGGAGGTGCGCGGACGCAACGGCCGGCGGCCGAAGCTGGCCACCTACCACCCCACGCTCGGGACCGTCATCATCCCCTGACGAAAACCGCCCACTTTCCACCTGCATAATTTGGCAACTCCGCCAAAAAGACCCATCTTTGCACGCTTTTTCAGAAATGAAGGCGTGCTTTTCCTTTATGCGCGCCGCAAATCGACAACCAACACACCAACAACACAAACCGCTATGAACAGCATCGAAAAAGATGTGCGCGAGCGCGACGCCATCGACTTCGCGCGCACCAAAGTGAGCAAGCTCTTCCGCCGCATGCTCTGGCCCACGCTCGTGGGCATGGTCAGCCTCGTCCTGCTCAACGTCACCGACGGCGCGTTCGTGGGACACGGCGTGGGCAGCGAGGCCATCGCCGCCATCAACATCGTGGCCCCCATCTTCCTCCTGACCTCCGGCCTGGGGCTGACATTCGGCATCGGAAGCTCGGTCGTGGCCTCCATACACCTGTCGCAGCAGCGGAACAAAGCCGCCAACATCAACATCACGCAAGCCGTCGCGGGCGGCCTCCTGCTCTCCGCCGCGCTCGCCGCCGTGATGGTGGCGTGGCCCGAGCGCGTGTGCCGGCTGTTCGGGGCGAGCGACGCGCTCGTGCCGCTCGCGGCGCCCTACATGTTCTGGATAGCGCTGCTCTCGCCCTTCAACATGCTGGCCACCCTCGGCCTCTTCATCGTCCGCCTCGACGGCTCGCCGCGCTACGCCATGTGCTGCGAGCTGCTGCCCGTCGGGCTGAACATCGTGCTCGACTGGCTCTTCATCTTTCCCCTCGGCATGGGCATCGCCGGCGCGGCCATAGCCACCTCCGTCAGCTTCACCTGCTCGGGGCTGATGGTGCTGCTCTACCTCCTGCGCTTCAGCCGCACGCTCCACTTCCACCGCCTGCGCGCCACGTGGAAGAGCCTGCGGCTCACGCTCCGAAACATCGGCTACCAGCTCCGCATCGGCTTCTCCGCGTTCCTCGGCGACGCGGGCATCGCCATGGTGATGGTGGCGGGCAACTACGTCTTCATCCATTACCTCGGCGAGGACGGCGTGGCCGCGTGGGGCGTGGCCTGCTACTGCTTCCCCATCGTCTTCAACGTGGGCAACGCCGTGGTGCAGTCGGCGCAGCCCATCATCAGCTTCGGCCACGGCACGCACGACAGCCGGCGCGTGCGCCAGGCCCTGCGCCTGGCGGCGGTGTCGGCGCTGCTCATCGGCGTGGGCGGCACGGCGCTGCTCGGGCTGGGCGCCGACGCGATTGCCGCCACCTTCCTCGACCCCGCCTGCGGCGCCCATCGGCTCGCGTGCCAGGGCCTGCCCGTGTTCGGGCTGAGCTTCGTGTGCATCGCGCTCAACCTCGTGGCCGTCGGCTACTACCAGAGCGTGGAGCAGGCGGGGCGCGCCACGGCGTTCACGCTGCTGCGCTGCTTCGTGTTCGTCGTCGCCGGCTTCCTTACGCTCCCCCGCCTGATGGGCGTGCAGGGCATCTGGCTCTGCATCCCCGTGGCCGAGTCGCTGACGCTCGCGGTCATCGCGGCCGCGGCCTTCGCCGGCCGGCGCCGCGCGCGGCGCGCTGCGGTGTAGCCGCCTCTCCGCACCCCGTCCGCGCGGCTTTCCGCCATCCGCCGCAGTGGGAGGAACGTCCCGCTGCGGCGGATTTCTGTTCGCGGCGCGCCGCTTTTCCCTCCGCTGCGCACCGGAAGTTCCGTCGCGGCGCGCCGTAAGTTGGGCGCGGGCGCGCCGTGGCGATATTTCCAAGTACTTGGAAATATTTTTTCAAGTACTTGGAAATTTTCGTCCAAG
>CAVGCV010000007.1:0-93982 GCA_963627995.1 bacterium
GGCTCTCAACGACATTATTCTGGAAGATTTTTGATGGTTCAGACTTTACACCCTATATAATAAGGGAAAAGGAAATTATGTTTGTGATGAAAATTCGCAATTGGAAAACCCTGTTTGGAACTATAGCATAAACAAAGTTGCGTGTGAAAAGAAACTAATCAGTATGGCTTTTAAATTCGATTTGAACTATACGATAGTTAGACCCGCTGTGACATATGGAAACACTCGCATACCATATGGTATTACTCCTCCTTACGGCTATCATGGAACCATTATACAAAGACTACTAAAGAATAAGCCCATAATTTTATGGGATAAAGGACAAGCCATCTCTACAATTACAAGAGTTGAAGATTTTGCGGTAGGTCTTGTTGGATTAATCGGAAACGCAAAAGCTTACAATCAATGTTTTAATGTTGTTGGAGATGAACGCCATAAATGGAAAGATGTCATTGGCACATTAGCTGATATACTAAATGTTGAACCAACATACATTAATTTGACAAAAGAACAATTGGCAAAAGAAATGCCTCTTCGGAAAGGTGAAATTCTTGGTGGAAGAGGTATCAACCAATTATTGGATAATAGAAAAATCAAAAGTGTTGTCCCTGAATTTAAGACGACGATATCTTTACACGAAGGTCTCGAACGAACCGTTAGGTTTTATCAAAGCCATAATTATCTTTTAGGTATAGACTATAGATTTGATGCTACATGGGATTATATTGTAAGAAAATATTCAAATTCAAAAAGGAATACGGGATTCATTGATTACTTGCATAATGCATCTGTTTATGATAGATTCATCTACTATACAGAGCTTCATTCTGATAAGAAAATTGTAAAAGCCATTCAACGCTTGGGCATGAAATTACACTCTTTATAATAGAAAATGTTTCAGAGAATAAATATTTTGATTTTGGTCCTCCTCTTGTGGATGCCCTTAACAGGTGTTGTCAATAATTTGACAGACTCCTCAATGCTATTGTTAATTGGACGTATTTACAGGCTCTTGAACATTGTATTATTGCTGTGCGTTATTTACAAGTCCTCGTTCAAAAGTATTGTAAAGCAGCGGGCTGCCGTAATAATAGTGGCTGCAATTTATTTGCTTTTCTTCCATTATGAAACAAATATAAACCCTCCATTGGAAGTAAAAGGGCTGAAAGGTTTGGTCTATAGTACAAACTCTTTAACATCTTTGATGTATCATCTGATGTTTGCGCTGTCGGTATCCATTTATATGCAAAAGCAGACGATGATGTTCGACAAGATTATTTCCAAATTTGTTGTATATTCCACCATTGCAAATGCAATTCTGGTGATTGTAATGCTCAGTAAATATGGTGTGGAGTTTTTTCTGGTTGGCGCTTTGATCTATAATGGGGTCACATTAATTCTGTTTTCTTATCAAGTTGTGTTGACTGTTGTGGCGATTTTATATGCTTGGGATAAGGTTTTGTTTGGTAAAGGCTTCTTGCTGGTCTTAGGCTTGGTCAATGTGGGCTTCATCTTGTCTATGGGTAAGCGAGGGCCGTTGTTCGCCATTGCAATGGTTTTGCTGTGTTTTTGGCTTTTACGTAAGTACACGCTTAAAAAGGCCATGGGCATAATAGCGTTAGTGGTTGTGGGTTATAGCTTATTCCCGCTTTATGTGGATTACATTATAGAAATTTTGACGGCTGCAAACGAGCGAATAGGCCAGAGTTTCGCAGAGTTCTATTATTATGGAGACCTGAACGGTAGAGAGATCTTGCATGAATATGCCAATGACCAAATAGCAACGTATCCGTTATGGGGGCGTTATCCTGGGTTGATAATGCCGGATTCTACCGAATGGTGTTTTGGATACCATCCACACAATATTTGGATTGAAGCGGTAATGACAATGGGCTATTTGGGTAGTATTCCTTTCTTCCTCTATGTGGGCTATCTGTTGTTCTTAAAAGTCATTCCGTCTTTCAGCGCGAATAATGCCTATATGTTTTTTGCAATGCTTTTTGTGGCAGAAACAACTCACGGATTTATGAGCGGCTCGTTGGCAAGTAGTGAACTCTGGTTGTCGATGTTCGTGCTGGCTGCGTATAAACCAGTCAAAATCGGTAGGGCAAATCGTGATGGGAAGTAACGGACAAATAGCGAAGAACACGCTTTTCCTGTATTTCAGAATGATGTTTACAATGATTATTTCATTGTATACATCGCGAGTGATTTTACAGAAATTAGGTGTTGATAATTATGGCATCTATCAGTCCGTAGGCGGGATTGTTGGTTTCCTCTCTTTTATCAATGGCGCATTAAGTACGGGGTCTTCCCGCTTTCTGACTTATGCTTTGGGGGAAAACAACTTCGACAAATTGCGCCGGACTTTTTCTACCACATTAATTATACATGTCATTATATCTGCTGTTGTCATCCTGATAGCAGAGACCATAGGACTATGGTTCTTGTATAACAAGTTGGTTATACCTGAAGACAGAATGGGTGCAGCTGTCTTTGTCTATCATGTTTCAATATTGACAGCAGTTTTCACCTTAACGCAAGTGCCGTATAATGCAAGCATCATATCGCATGAAAAAATGTCGATATATGCCTACACGAGCATAGTGGAGGTGTCGGCTAAACTTGGAATCTGCTATCTGTTGTCTGTTGGCGACTTCGACCGGCTGAAGCTCTATGCTTTGTTGCTTTTCTTTGTCCAAGCAGGATTGATGGCGTTCTATCGGCTTTATTGTATCCGCAACTTCAAAGAGACTGTTTTCAAATTTATATTTGATAAAAGAGTTTTCAAGGAGATAGCTGCTTTTTCGGGGTGGAGCTTGTTCGCCCATTGCTCGGTGGCTTTGAACAGTCAGGGCATTCTGATTCTATTGAATATGTTTTTCCAACCGGCAGTGGTCGCGGCTCGTGCCATTTCCATTCAAGTAAATATGGCGGCTACGCAGTTCGTGAACAATTTCAGAACGGCCTCCAATCCTCAGATTGTGAAACGGCTTGCAGCAGGTGATGTGGAAGGCTCGCATCGGCTGTTGTTGTCTTCCACGAAATATTCATATTATTTGATGTTGGTTCTCTGCTTGCCTATTTGTTTCTTGGCAGCTCCGTTGCTCCACATCTGGTTGGGCGTTGTTCCTGAATATACGGTTATATTCCTTCAGTTAATCGTGATTCAGAGTTTGTTCCAAGTGTTTGATACTTCTTTTTACACGGCATTGTATGCCATGGGACGTTTGAAAGAGAATGCATTGGTGTCACCAACCATCGGACTGTTGAGATTCCCCCTTATCTATTTGTTCTTCAAGATGGGTTGTTCTCCCGTCGCTCTTTCTTGGGCAAGCCTTGCGACGTATGTACTGCTCGGCTTGGTCATAAAGCCAATATTGATAACAAAGATAGCCAAGTACTCTTGGAAAAACATCCTGGGTGTGTTTGTCCCGTGCGTACGGGTTACAGCGATGGCCTTGGTGCTGGCTTTCCTGTTAGATTACATCTGTGACCCCCTCCCATTTTGGTGGTTACGTGATAGAAGGGGGATTGCTTGTCGTGGGTATTCTATGTATTGTGCTCTATTGTGGCATAGAGAAGGAAACTCGCAGGAAAGTATTCGTTTTGGTGGCAAACAAAATAAAAAGTAAGGTATGAAGATTGGTATATTGACGGTTCCGTTCAACAACAATTATGGAGGCTATCTTCAGTGTTATGCTTTGATGAGTGTCCTGCGCAAAATAGGACACGAGCCAATAATCATCAACCGCAGGCAGAATATAAAGGTTTATGGAGTAGGTAAACTCAAAGCGTTTATAATAAACCGCTTGTTGGATAAGAAAGAACGGTTTTACAATATAAAATCCATGGAGGCATATCATGCACAGAAAGGAAAAAACATGTGTTCCTTTGTAGAGCGTTATTTGCAGCCAAAAACCCAGCCGCTTTATAAAACCTCGGATTATGAAATTGTCAAATCCTTGAATTTGGATGCAGTCATTGTCGGTAGTGACCAAGTATGGCGGCCGCGGTATGTCCCCGATATAGAAGAATACTTCTTTAAGTATATTCCTGAGAATATTCGGAGAATGGCGTATGCGGCTTCGTTCGGCTGCGATAATGTGGAGTATACGGAGCAGGAACTGAATAAATGTTCCAAATTATTGAATGTATTCTCGGCGGTGTCGACAAGGGAGAAGTCCGGTCAAAAAATCGTGCAGGATTATTTTGGATATAAAAAAGCCCAAGTGACATTGGATCCAACGATGCTGTTGGACAAGAAAGACTATTGTCACATCATTGGAAACGACAATGTCACGTACGGAAAGAATCTTTTTGCCTATATCTTGGATAGAAATCAAGAAAAAGAGACAATGATAGCCCGTTTGGCGTCAAAACTTTCATGTCAGGTTTTTGATATCATGAATCGAGACAAATATGCACCTCTTGATTCTGTCGAAAAATGGCTTAAGGCTGTCAGTACATCCGAATTTGTTATAACGGACTCTTTTCATGGAACAGTGTTCTCCATATTGTTTAATCGCCCATTCTATGTGATAGGGAATGAGAAGAGAGGTAATAGCCGAATATTGGACTTGTTGTCATTGTTTGGCCTGGAAGACAGGTTGGTTGATGGTAACTTCAAATGCGACTCGATAAACCTTGACATTGACTGGAATAGATCCAACAAAATGTTGGATGTTCATAGAAAACAATCGATTGATTTTCTGAAAAGCAATTTGTGGTCTTCGTCTGTGACCACTAAAAATTTGAGAGCAATATGATACATGTTATTTGTCATGATTTTAAATCCACGTCTGGTAACCATGCCGGCATGCGGTATCTTTATGAACAAATTTGCAAGAATGATTCCAACACTCGTCTTTATGTCTTAAATAAAAAAGGTGTTGGCGTAAGATATTTGAATCGGCTGATAGCCTTTTTTGTTGCCCTGAAAGTCGCGCTGACCTATAAAAAAGGAGATAAAATATTGTTTACCGAACACTTGTTTGGTGGTTCTTTCCACGTATGGATGATAAGCGTGGTTCGTTTTTTCCATCCCAAGGCCTTGATATATGCAATGGCCCATCTGACCCCGTTGTATTTGGAACAACGATTCACGAAGTCCCAAATAAGAAAAGAGGCAGCCAAAGTGAACTGCGTGATAACATTAGGGTCAAGTCTTACGCATTTTCTAAAAGGCTTGGGCATAAAGAATGTACACACGTCATTCCACTATGTAGATAATTCCTACTACACGGTGGCATCAATAGAAGCAAAGCCCGCCCCCACCATAATCGTGATGGGGACAATGGCAAGAAAATTCAATATGTTGGCGGATATTGTGAAGAAATGCCCGACAACAGATTTCGTTATCTGTAAAGGGCGGAAGAATGTCGATGACATGTTTGCTGGGTGCAAAAATGTGAAACTTCTTGGCTTTGTCCCTGAAGATACATTGAAATATGAAATGAGCATGGCTGACATCTCGCTAAATGTCATGGAGGATACGGTGGGTAGCAATGTCATCTGTACTTCTTTGGGAATGGGACTTGCAATGCTATGTAGCGATGTCGGCTCTATTCGGGATTACTGCAACGAAAGCAACACTGTGTTTTGTAAAACGACTGACGATTTTGTCGATGCCATTAAGATGCTCTCGGGCAATCCGGATAGGTTGAATGAAATGCGCAAGAATGCTTATGCGGCTTCAAAAAAATTGTCAATAGCAAATTACAAAAAGGACATTTGGCAATTAATGGGCGAAACTGATATTCAGCGCGCTGGCTCTTGCTGAAAAAACACTGCGGAGCGAAGGGCTTTGCTCCGCGGAGAAAATAAAATTCGTCCGCGGACGAAAAACTTTTTCTCTGCGGACGTTTTTTGTGCCGTCCGCAGTGTTTTTTTGGGCGGCCCCGGGACGCTGATTTCCAGCTGTTTTCAACAAGAGTCGCATTCGTTTCTTCAAAAATCGCATTCGTTTCTTCATTCGTTCCATTGCGGAACTTGCGGCGGACGCTAACTTTGCACTGCCGCGGTCACCACGGCGACACCTAACCAACAACTGCTACCATGAGATTCCACGACATCGCCAGGGACATCCGGCGGAGGGCGCGCGCCGCCCTCCACCTGTGCGTCCTGACCGCCGCCACCGCGGCGGCGCAGCAGCCGTTCAGCTTCCACTGCAAGGACTACGTCAAGCTGGACGACCGCGTAAGGACGGCCGTCGCCTACGACGAGGCGGCCAACACCTTCACCATCCGCCAGGCCGGCGCCAACAACACGGCCTTCGGCATGGACAAGTCGAAGGACGGGGCATACTACTTTTCGAACAAGCAGAACTGGTTCGTCATCAGGGGCACGAACCTCAGCGCCAAGGCCGGCGACAGCCAGGTGTGGTGGTTCAACGGATTCAACAACGCGAGGAGCGAGCAGCCGGCCTTCGCGCTGGCGGCGGGCGACGGCTCCGCCGTCCTCGCGTGGGACCTGCGCAACGCGCCCAACATCAACGGGAACGTCAATTTCCAAACGCCCCGAATCGTCATCTCCGGCTACGGCGGCGCCCTCATTTCCGCCATCGGCCTGACCGCCACCGCCGACGCGGCCACCGTCAGCGACATCCGCTTCTGCTCCGGCGCGGAACTGGCCCTCGCCTGTCCCGAGGCCATGGGCGCGGCGGGCTACGCCAGCACCGACGAGATACGCGACGAGGTGCTGGCCGCGCTCCAGGAGACCATCGGCAGGGCCGCGGCCCTGCTGGAGGGCGCGGCGGAGTCGGACGCAAGGAGCGAGCTGGGCGCACGCACCGCGCAGGCGCAGTCGGCCTACGGCGCGGCCGGCACGGACGCGGCCACCCTCCTCGCCGCCATCGAGCAGCAGGCCCTGCTGGAAGCCGCCGTCGATGCCTACCGCGCGGCTGTCCCCGTCGTGAGCTGGACGGTCGGGAGCGACGGGCTGTCGGCGCGCTGCAACGACGTCTACACGCGCGTCACCTTCTACGGCGACAACACCGTGCGCGTGGTGAAGACGCCCACCGCCAGCCCGGCAGGCAAGGCGAGCCTGTCGGTGGTGGCCGCGCCCGAGGCGGTGGCGGTTGCCGCCAGCGAGAGCGACACCGCCGTCGTGGTCTCCGCCGCCGGCGTGGCCGTGCGCTACCGGTTCCGGGACGGCCGCGTGGAGGTGCTCCGCCCCGACGGCACGCCGCTCGTTGCCGAGCGCGACGGCGCCGCCCGCTTCACGGCCAAGAAGGACGGGCCTTTCGACAGCTTCACCGTCACGGACGCCTTCGCGCTCGACGACGACGAGCAGATCTACGGCCTGGGGCAAATCCAGAACGGCCTGTTCGACCAGCGCGGGCAGACCGTCCTCCTGGAGCAGGCGAACACGAAGGTGTGCATCCCCTACTTCGAGTCGAGCAAGAACTACGGGCTGTTCTGGGACAACTACTCGCCCACGACGTTCGCCGACAACGCCGGCGGAGCGAGCTTCACGTCCACGGGCAACGAAATCGACTACTACGTGATGGCGGGCGACGACACCCACGAGGTCCTCTCGCTCATGCGCGCCCTCACCGGCCGCTGCCCCATGCCTCCCCTGTGGAGCTTCGGCCTCTACCAGAGCCGCCAGCGCTACACGAGCACCGACGAGGTGCGCGAGGTGGTCAGCCGCTACCGCGCGCTCGGCGTCCCGCTCGACTGCGTCGTGCAGGACTGGCAGTACTGGGGCGGCAACGACAACTGGAACGCCCTTGCGTTCGAGAACCCCCTCTACAGCGACGCGCGGGCGATGATTGACGACGTGCACGCGCAGCACGCCAAGTTCATGGTCTCCATCTGGGCCAACTTCGGCCCCGCCTCCGCCCCCTACAAGGAGCTCGACGCGATGGGGCGGCTCATGGACGTCGGCAACAGCGGCACCTACCCCCCGGGCTACGGCGTGCGCCCCTACGACTGCTACAGCGCCGACGCGCGCGGCGTGTACTGGAGGCACCTCTACAACGGCCTCGTCTCCAAGGGCGTCGACGCCTACTGGATGGACTCCACCGAGCCCGACTACTATGGCGCGCCGGACGCGGCCTGCTTCGACTACGTGTCGGGCGAGGGCCGCACGTGGCGCAGCCTCCGCAACGCCTTCCCGCTGGCCCAGGTGGGCGGCGTGGCCGGACACCACCGCGCGGCCGAGGCTGCCGGCGACCCCTGCCTCGCCGGCAAGCGCGTGGCCATCCTCACGCGGTCGGCCTTCGCCGGGCAGCAGCGCACGGGCGCCAACACGTGGAGCGGCGACGTCACCGCCAGCTGGGCGGCGCTCGCCAGCCAGATACCCGCCGGGTGCAGCCTCTCCGCCTGCGGCATCCCCTACTGGAACAGCGACATCGGCGGCTTCTTCCTGGGCGGCTACGCCGGCGGCGTGGGCAACGCCGCGTGGCGGCGGCTCTACATGCGCTGGATGCAGTTCGGCACGTTCTGCCCGATGATGCGCTTCCACGGCGACGGCACGCCGCGCGAAATCTACCAGTTCGGCAGCAAGGGCGACCACGGCGACTTCGACCATATCCTGAAGTACGTGAGGCTGCGCTACCGCCTCGCCCCCTACCTCTACAGCACGGCCTGGCAGGTGAGCGCCCATGACGGGACGTTCATGCGCGCGCTGCCCGCCGCCTTCCGCCACGACCGCCAGGCCCGCGGCGTGAGGGACGAGTACATGTTCGGCGACGCCTTCCTCGTCGCCCCCGTCGTGACGGACAACGCCACCCGGCGCGAGGTCTATCTTCCCGAGGGGGAGAAGTGGGTCGATTTCTGGACGGGGCGCGCCCACGAGGGCGGGCAGACGCTGACGGCGGAGGCCGCCATGGACGTCATCCCGCTCTACGTGCGGGCCGGCACCATCCTGCCGTGGGGCCCCGACGTGCAGTACATGGGCGAGAAGGACTGGGACAGCCTGGAGGTGAGGGTCTATCCGGGCGGCGACGGACGCTTCACCCTCTACGAGGACGCCGCCGACGGCTACGGCTACGAGCGGGGCGAGTGCAGCGAGATACCGTTCGCCTGGGACGACGCGACGAGCACGCTTACCATCGGCGAGCGGAGAGGACGGTTCGACGGCATGCTCGCGGCGCGCACGTTCCGCCTCTGCCTCGTGTCGGAGAAGCGCGGCACGGGCGACCGCCACGAAACGCGCTACCTGGCCACCGTCGGCTACGACGGCACGGCGACGAGCGTCGTCCTCGCCGAGGAGGTGGCAGCCGCGGCGCGGGCGGAGGACTGCACGGCCCTCATCGCGAACCCGAGTTTTGAGACCGGCACGACGGACGGATGGGACGTCGCGTGCAACACGGAGTGGTCGGGCGTCAACCGCGGCGGCGGCACGGGCGACCCCGAGGCCACCGACGGGCAGTACATCTTCGGCGCGTGGGACGGCAGCGCGGCGAAGTCGGCGCGCATCAGCCAGACCCTCTCCGGCCTTCCGGCGGGCACCTACGTGCTGAGCGTCGACATGCACGCCTCCAACCGCCTCGACGCCCTTCGCGTCGGCGACCAGCAGCTGTTCGCCAACGACAGCCGCGCCTTCTTCCGCGACCAGGTCGTGTCGGCCGGCACGGACGACACCTATCCCATGCAGCCCCTGTGCCTCACGTTCGTCCAGCCCGAGGACAACCGGCCCGTGACGATTGGCGTGGCCACGGGCGGCGCGCCGGCCGAGACGTGGTTCAAGATTGACAACTTCCGCCTCGAGCGGATCGAGCGCCCCGTCGTGGCGCTCGACGAGAACACGGGCTACGCCGCTCCCGCCGTCCCGACCGTCGCCGACGTGCAGGCCAACCTCACGGCGCGGGCCGGGCAGTGGCGCACCCTCTGCCTGCCGTTCGACCTCACGCCCGCGCAGGGCGACTCCCTGTTCGGCAGCATACAGGAGGCTGTCGGCGTGGAGCGCACGCCCTCGCAGCTGGTGCTGACGTTCGCGCCCCGCGCCGGCATGCAGGCCGGCCGCGCCTACCTCGTCCGCCCCAGGCACGACGGCGGCTTCGCCGTTGCCGACGCGACGCTCCGCCCCGACGCGCCGGCGGCGCAGCTCATCGACGGCGTCCGCATCGGGGGCACTTATGCGCCGACCGCCACGGACGCGCGTGTCCTCGCCTTCGACGGCGTCACCTTCAGCCCTTCCGGCGGCACGTCCGTACCGGCCTACCGCGCCGTCCTTGCGCTGGACGACCCCGACGACCTCGGCCGGGCGGTGGTGCTGAACATCGACGGCGTCTCCACCTCCATCGGCACCGCCGGCCACAGTTCCTCCGCCGGCAGCACGGACGAGGTGTTCACCCTTGGCGGCGTGCGCGTGCGTGACGTTTGCCCGGGAGGGGTCTACGTCGTGCGGCGCGCCTCGTCTGCCACAAAGGTCCTGGCCAAGTAGGCTGGCGGCGGCAGGCTTGCCCGTCAAGAGGAGGCCCCTTGTGGAGGCGCTCGCTTCGGGCGGCGGAGGCCCGGACGGCGGAACGGAAGGGACTCGCCGCCCTTTTTGCCAAAAATGGCGGTGGAGAGTGGAGAATGTGCGGAAATCGCGCTATCTTTGGCATGCGGGAACGGAATTTGCGAATTCCGCCATTCCCGCGACCCTGGTTGAACCCTAAAAACTCAAAAGTTATGAAGAAGATGCTGCTCGCTCTGTCGCTCCCCTCCGTGCCCGTGGCGGCCTTTGCCTATCATGACGGCAGTGATGGTTCCCTTTTTTTCTCTGTCCTGTTGTATTTAATATGTGGCGTTCTGTCGGTTGTCCTGTTCTTCAAGATTTGGGGCATGACGAACGATGTGAGGGCGATGAGGAAGAGCTTCTTGCTTGGGCAGGCTGTGGGAACAAATGAAGAGGATTTCCAAAAGCTTGTCCGTCGGTGTCGGCTGCTCGGGAACGACGAGAAAGTGGCAGAACTGCTGATTGAACGCTTTTGCTACCAATTACAACGGGCGTTGGAGGGAGGACGCGGACGGTCAGAGTCTATCGAGGGCGAGATTGCAGAGTTGGAATTCAAGCTGTCGCAGCTCGGGCAGCCGCTGCCTCCCGTGTTCAAGAGCCTGAAGACTCTTGGGGATTTCCACGAGCTGGGATGCCTGAAGTCCTTGAAAACGGAGGGAGCGGAACAGGGCAGGCCGTGAGGTGCGCGGCTTGTTGTGGGGCTCGGGCGACGAAGATTCCTGCGTCCGCTTGCTTTGACGGGCAAAAGGTGTATCTTTGCAGGTGAAAAGCAACCATGAACAGAACTTAATACTGCAAAGCTATGAAGACGAACTATGAAATCCGCTATGCGGCGCATCCCGAGGACGCGAAGCGCTACGACACGACGCGCCTGCGCCGCGACTTCCTGATTGAGAAGGTGTTCGCTGCCGACGAGGTGAACCTCGTCTATTCGATGTACGACCGCATGGTCGTGGGCGGCGCGATGCCCGTGGCCGAGGAGCTGAGGCTCGAGGCCATCGACCCGCTGAAGGCCCCGTACTTCACGACGCGCCGCGAGGTGGGCATCTTCAACGTGGGCGGCAAGGGCCGCGTGAAGGTGGGCTGCGAGGAGTATGAGCTCGACTACAAGGAGGCCCTCTACATCGGCCGCGGCGACCGCGACGTGATGTTTGCCAGCGACGACGCGGCGAAGCCCGCCAAGTTCTACCTCAACTCGACGACCGCCCACAAGGAGTGTCCGACGAAGAAGGTGACGAAGGCCGACGCCGACATCCTGGCGCTCGGCTCGCTCGAGGGCTCGAACGACCGTGTCATCAACCGCATGATTGTGCAGAAGGTGCTCGACTCCTGCCAGCTGCAGATGGGCATGACGGAGCTGAAACCGGGCAGCGTGTGGAACACGATGCCGGCCCACGTGCACAGCCGCCGCATGGAGGCGTACTTCTATTTCGAGGTGCCCGAGGACCAGGCCGTGTGCCACTTCATGGGCGAGGTGGACGAGACGCGCCACATCTGGATGCGCGGCGACCAGGCGGTGCTCTCGCCCGAGTGGTCGATCCATGCCGCTGCGGCCACGTCGAACTACACGTTCATCTGGGGCATGGGCGGCGAGAACCAGGACTATGGCGACCAGGACTTCTCGGCCATCACCGACCTGAAATAACGGCCCGCCCTCAGGAAGCGCGAGCCGGCAGCCGGCAGGACGCACCCGTGGCGTGTGTCCTGCCGGCGCTTTTTGTGCCGGGGGAAAGGATGGCGCGGCTTTCGTCTTTTTTCCGTAACTTTGCGGCAAACTCAGAAAGCCATGCCCCTGACACTTCCCGACCGGCTTCCGGCGATAGAGCTGCTGAAGCAGGAGAACATTTTCGTGATGGACACCACGCGCGCCAGCGGACAGGACATCCGCCCGCTGCGCATCGCCATCCTCAACCTCATGCCCATCAAGATCACGACGGAGACGGACTTCATCCGCATCCTCTCGAACACGCCCCTGCAGGTGGAGATTGAGTTCATGAAAATCAAGAGCCACACGTCGAAGAACACGCCCGTGGAGCACATGATGGCGTTCTACCGCGACTTCGGGGAGATGCGGCGCGAGAAGTACGACGGGCTCATCGTGACGGGCGCGCCGCTGGAGCAGATGGACTACGAGGAGGTGACCTACTGGCAGGAGATGGAGGACGTGTTCGAGTGGGCCTACCACAACGTGCAGTCCACCTGCTACATCTGCTGGGCGGCGCAGGCCGCGCTCTACCATTTCCACGGCGTGCCGAAGCACCCGACGGAGCAGAAGGTGTTCGGCGTGTTCCGGCACCGCGCGCTGCGCCCCGAGCTGCCCATCTTCCGGGGGTTCGACGACGAGTTCTACTGCCCCCACAGCCGCCATTCCGAGGTGCGCCGCGCCGACATCGAGCGGGTGCCGGGACTGGACATCATTGCCGAGTCGCCCGAGGCCGGCGTGCATATCGTGATGGCGCGCGAGGGGCGCGAGTTCTTCATCACGGGGCACGGCGAGTACGCGCCGCTGACGCTCGACGGCGAGTACAGGCGCGACGTGGAGAAGCACCTGCCCATCCGCATCCCGCAGAACTACTACCGCGACGACAACCCGGCCCATGCGCCGGTGGTGCGCTGGCGCGCCCATGCCAACCTGCTTTTCTCCAACTGGCTGAACTACTACGTTTATCAGAGCACGCCGTTCGACATCAGCCAAATCGTATGAGACCGCTTGAGCTGCTGGCGCCGGCACGCAACGCCGACATCGGCATCGAGGCCGTCCGCCACGGCGCCGACGCCGTTTACATCGGCGCGCCGCAGTTTGGCGCGCGCCAGGCGGCGGGCAACTCGGTGGAGGACATCGCGCGGCTCGCGGCTTTCGCCCACCAGTTTGGCGCGAAGGTGTACGTGGCGGTGAACACCATCCTTTACGACGGCGAGCTTCCTGCCGTGCGGCGGCTGCTGGCGCGGCTGCGCGACGCCGGCGCGGACGCGCTGATCGTGCAGGACATGGCGGTGCGCCGGCTGCTGCCCTCCGACGGCGGGCGGCGGCTGCCCCTGCACGCCTCCACGCAGATGGACAACCGCACGGCGGAGAAGGTGCGCTGGCTGGCCGGCGAGGGCTACGAGCAGGTGGTGCTGGCGCGCGAGCTGGGGGTGGATGACATCCGCGCCATCCACTCGGCCTGTCCCGGAGTGCGGTTGGAGGTGTTCGTGCATGGCGCGCTCTGCGTGAGCCTGAGTGGGCGCTGCTATGCCTCCGAGGCACTGTGCCGGCGCAGCGCCAACCGGGGCGAGTGCGCGCAGGTGTGCCGCATGGCGTTCGACCTGGAGGACGGCGACGGGAGGAAGCTGCTGGCGGGCAAGCACCTGCTCTCGCTCCGCGACCTGTGCCGGCTCGACGCCTTGGAGGACCTGGCCGACGCCGGGGCCAGCTCGTTCAAGATTGAGGGGCGGCTGAAGGACATGGCGTATGTGAAGAACGTGACGGCCGCCTATTCCGAGGCCCTCGACCGCCTCGTGGCGAAGCACCCCGACCGCTACTGCCGCGCCTCGCGCGGAGTGGTGAGGCTGCGCTTCACCCCCGATGTGCGGAAGTCGTTCAACCGTGGCTTCACCGATTATTTCCTTTACGGGCGCACGCCCGACATCTTCTCTTTCGACACGCCGAAGGCCATGGGCGCGCCTGTGGGGCGCGTGGCGCGGGTGTTCACCGACAGCATTGTGGTGGACGGCGCGGCGCAGTTTGCCAACGGCGACGGCCTGTGCTTCTTTGAGCAGGGCGGCAAGCTGGTGGGCTTCCGCGTGAACCGCGTGGAGGGCAGCCGGCTCTTCCTCTTGGACTGTCCGCACGGACTTCGGGCGGGAACGAAGCTGTTCCGCAACCACGACAAGCGCTTTGAGGACGTGCTTGCCCGGGAGAGCGCCGAGCGCACGCTGCCAGTGGAGGTGTTTGTCGACCGCGAGGAGGGGGACTTCCTGCTGACCGTGACCGACGGCGCGCGCGTGGCCTCTGTCCGAAAGCCGCTTGCCGCAGAACTGGCGCGCACGCATCAGCGCGCGAACCTGGAGCGGCAATTGGCGCGTCTCGGCAACACGCCCTTCCGGCTTTCGTCGCTCACCATCGGCTACAGGAAGAACTACTTCATCCCCTCGTCGGTGGTGGCGGAGTGGCGGCGCGAGTTGGTCGCGCAACTGTCCGCCATGCCGCTGCCGGCGAGCGGGCTCGATGCGCCGGAGCAGCCTCGGGCGGACGCGGCCGCTCCGGCCCCATCGCCTTTTGGCGGAAAGATTCCCTATTGGGCCAACGTGTCCAACCAGTCGGCGCGGCAGTTCTATGAGGCGCGCGGCGCGACGGACGTCGAGCCGGCCTTTGAGCTTCGGCATCAGCCGGGCGTTCCCGTGATGCTCTGCCGCCACTGCCTGCGTCATGCGATGGGGTGGTGCCATAAGAACGGAGGGAAGCCCGCGCCTGCGCAGCTTTTCCTCCGTCTGGCCACGGGGCGGCGGCTTCGGCTCGACTTCGACTGCCGCGCGTGCCTGATGAAAGTCGTCTGCGAGTAAAGCCGACGGCAGTCCTTGCGGATTCGGCGATTATCCATAACTTTGCAAGTATGAAACGATTGGTGCCCTTCGCTGTCCTTCTCGCGACGCTTGCGCTCCTCGCGGCCTGCCATGCTGGCGGCGGCGAGGGTGGGGGAGGCGGGCGGAGCGACTCCGTTTCCCGCGCCGACTCCGTGCTGGCGCATTTCGACGTGGAGCGCAATGTGGCGCAGCCGCCCTTTGCGCCCGATTCGGCGCAGGTGCTGACGCAGCAGCAGGCCGACAGCCTGGCGTTCCGGCTGACGCACCACTACTCGGAGAACTACAACTTTGTGGTGACGGCCGACAGCCTGACGCTGGTACCGCGCATGGGCGACCTCATTGGCGACACGTGCCGCGTGCGCTGCGGCGACCTGCTGGTGGTGGCGCAAATCAAGGCGCAGCCGTCGCCCGACAGCGTGGGGGCGGACACCGTGTGGGTGAAGGTGGCGCGTGACCAACTGACGATGGGCTGGATTGAGGAAACCGAACTGATTCGCGGCACCGTGCCCGACGAGCAGATTTCCAGGATTCTGTATGTCCTTACGGGCAGCCGGATGGTGTGGATGTCGGTGGTTGTGGCGCTGGGGCTCGTGGGCTTCCTCGTCCGCCGCGCCGTCGGCACGCGGCTTCACATCGTGCGGTTCGACGAGATGCCCTCGTTCTATCCGCCCCTCTTGCTGGTGCTGGTGGCGTCGCTGGCCACGCTCTATGCCAGCATCCAGAATTTCGTGCCGGAGTTTTGGCAGGAATACTACTACCACCCCACGCTCAACCCCTTCGTCCTGCCTCCCGTCATGGCGGCGCTGGTGGTGCTGGTGTGGTTGATTGCCGTCGTGTCCGGGGCCGTGCTGATAGAGGTCTACCACACGTTCTGTTTCATCCGGGGCGTGTCGTACCTGCTGGAGATGTGCAGCCTTGTCGTCCTCGTCTATCTCGTCATGTCGTGGGCGACGTTCGCCTATATAGGCTACGTGCTGCAGCCCCTCTTCGTGGCTGTTGTCGTGGCCGTCTATTTCCGCCGCATCCGCTGCACGCTGACGTGCGGGAAGTGCGGCCGGAAACTCCGCTGCCGGGGCGTTTGCCCGCATTGCGGAGCGGTGAACGAGTGAAAGCCCGGCGTGGCTGCGGGCAGAAAAATGAAACGGGCTTGATGCGTTGTCGGAATTTTTAGATAATTTTGCGGAAGAATCCGCAAGAAAGATAAAAAAGAGAGATTATGGCAGAGCAAATGGATTGGTCGAGCCTTGGATTTGGTTATCATAAGACCGACTACAATGTTCGCTGTTACTATCGTAACGGCAAGTGGGGCGAAATTGAAATCTGTAGCGAGGAGACCATCCCCCTGCACATGGCGGCAACGAGCTTGCACTATGGGCAGGAGGCGTTCGAGGGGCTGAAGGCCTACCGCTGCCCCGACGGCAAGGTGCGCGTGTTCCGCCCGGAGGAGAATGCCGCCCGCCTGCAAAGCACCTGCCGCGGCATCCTGATGCCCGAGCTGCCGACGGAGAAGTTTCTGGAGATGGTGAAGGCGGCGGTCAGGCTCAACGAGCGCTTCGTCCCCCCCTATGAGAGCGGGGCGACGCTCTACGTGCGTCCGCTGCTAATCGGCACGAGCGCGCAGGTGGGCGTGCATCCGGCCACGGAGTACCTGTTCCTCATCTTCGTCACGCCCGTAGGCCCCTATTTCAAGGGCGGGTTCTCGTCGAACCCCTATGTGATTGTTCGCGACTTCGACCGCTCCGCTCCGCTCGGAACGGGCAAGTACAAGGTCGGCGGCAACTATGCGGCAAGCCTTTACGCCAACAACCTGGCGCACGAGAAGGGCTATGCCTGCGAGTTCTACCTCGACGCGAAGGAAAAGAAATACATCGACGAATGCGGCGCGGCCAACTTCTTCGGCATCAAGGGCAACACTTACGTCACGCCGGAATCGACGTCGATTCTGCCTTCCATCACGAACAAGAGCCTGATGCAGCTGGCCGAGGACTACGGAATGACGGTGGAGCGCCGGCAGATTCCCGAGGAGGAGCTGGAGACGTTCGAGGAAGCCGGAGCCTGCGGCACGGCTGCCGTGATTTCCCCAATCTCCTACATCGACGACCTGGAGACGGGCAAGCGCTACAGCTTTGGCGACAAGCCGGGGCCGGTGTCGACGAAACTCTACGAGCACCTGCGCGGCATCCAGTACGGTGTTGAGGAGGACAAGCACGGCTGGACCACCGTCGTCATCGAATAACCAAAAGCAAAGAACAATGAAAAGCTGTTCAGAATACAGAACCGCCGCGCGGCAGGCGCTTGCCAAAAAATGGGTGATTGCCTCGCTGGCAGCCCTTGTCTTGACTTTTGTCGAAGGCAGTATGAGCGGGCTGTCGCAACTCGTCTCGACAGTCACGGACCAAAGCTCCGTCAAGGATTCGTTAGCAGAAAATCCGGCCCTCGCCGTTGTGCTGCTTGCCCTTGTTTCCATTACACTCGTCCTCAGCATCTGCTGGGGAATCTTCGTGTCGAGTCCGCTTCGCTATTCGACGAGCGTGGTTTTTCTCGACAACCAGCGCACGGGGGCTTTCGTGTTCGAGAACCTTTGGCAGAAGCTGCTGCCCGTTTACATGCCGGTGGTGAAGGCCATGCTGTGGGCGATGCTCATCGTCGTGGCATGGGTGCTGGTGCCCGTCGTGGTGGCTGTCGTTCTGGCTTTCATGGCCTTTGCGCTGGCGGGGGTCGGGACGGTCGCCACGACTGTCATTGGCGTGATTCTCGGCGTGTTGGCTGCTGCATTGTATGTCGTGGCCGTTGTCGTCGGCCTCATGAAGCAGTACTCCTATTGGGCCGTTCCGTTCGTCAAGTATGACAACCCCGGCCTTTCAGCCAAGGAGGTGGCGCGCATGAGCAAGGACATGATGCAGGGACACCGCTGGGAGCTGTTCGTCCTCCAGCTGTCGTTTGTCGGATGGTGGATTGTGGGATTCCTGTGCTGCTGCATCGGCCTCTATCCCGTTTACGCCTACCTGTTCGCGGCGATGGCGGCTTTCTATGAGGACGTGCGCAGCGAATATGTGCTGAAACAACCGGCCTGACACGCTTCTATGGGTAAAGGGAAACTGGCAAAGTTTGCCGACATGGAACAGAACCCCCTCGTGGTGCAATGTCCTTTCGGGCAGCTGCAGCGCGAGGGCTTTCTGCTTCGTGGCCGCTGGCACGAGGACTTCTTCCGCAACGACCACCCCATCGTACTGGAGCTGGGCTGCGGGCGCGGCGAATACACCGTGGGCCTGGCGCGCCGCTTTCCCGGGAAGAACTTCATCGGGGTCGACATCAAGGGCGCGCGGATGTGGCACGGCGCACGCACGGCCGTGGCAGAGGGCTTGACGAACGTGGCCTTCCTGCGCACGAACGTCGAGCTGACCGACCGGATGTTCGGCGCGGACGAGGTGGCGGAACTCTGGCTGACGTTCTCCGACCCCCAAATGAAGAAAGCGTCGAGGCGGCTGACCTCCACGTACTTCATGGCGCGCTACCGGCGCTTCCTCGCCGACGGCGGCACGGTGCACCTGAAGACCGACTCCCCCTTCCTCTACACCTACACGCGCCTCATGGCCGAGGCCAACGCCATGCCCGTCGAAGCCGCCTCCGACGACCTCTACGCCGCGCCCCGGCCAGAGCTCGACTCCTCCCTGACGGAAATCCAGACCTACTACGAGCAGATGTGGCTCGCGCGCGGCATGGCCATCAAGTACCTGCGCTTCCGGCTGCCGCACGAGGGCGCGCTCGAAGAGCCCGGCGTGGAGATACCCGTGGACGGCTACCGCTCCTACGGCCACGAGGTGCGCAGCACGCGAACCGTCGGGAAGTGAACCGCTTCCCGCCCCCCCCATTCCCCTTGCAATGAAAGACGAAAACACCGACAGCGCGCTGCGCGGCACCGACGACGGCGACGCGGCGGCAGCCTGTGCCCCGACGGGCAGACGGACGCCGGTGCTGCACGACACCTCGTTCGTCGACCTGATGCTGCAGCGCATCTTCAACGTCCTGCTCATCGCCAACCCCTACGACGCCTTCATGCTGGAGGACGACGGCCGCGTCGACGAGAAGATATTCGACGAATACTCCAAGCTCGGCCTCCGCTACCCCCCCCGCTTCTTCCAGGTCGCCTCGCAGGAGGAGGCCGAGGTGGAGCTCCAGAAGCGCAACTTCGACCTCGTCATCTGCATGCCGGGCACGGACAACAACGACGTGTTCGACATCGCCCGCGACATCAAGACGAAGACCCCGCAAGTGCCCATCGTGGTGCTCACGCCCTTCTCCCACGGCATCACCCGGCGCATGGAGCACGAGGACCTCTCCATCTTCGAGTACGTGTTCTGCTGGCTCGGCAACACCGACCTCCTGCTCTCCATTATCAAGCTCATTGAGGACAAGATGAACCTGGAGCACGACGTGCGGGCCGGCGTGCAGATGATTCTGCTCGTGGAGGACAGCATCCGCTTCTACTCGTCCATCCTGCCCAACCTCTACAAGTTCGTCTTGCAGCAGAGCCTGCTCTTCGCCACCGAGGCCCTCAACTCCCAGCTCGAGGCCCTGCGGATGCGCGGCCGCCCGAAGATAGTGCTGGCGCGCAACTACGAGGAGGCGTGGGCGCTCTACCGGCGCCACAAGAACAACGTCCTCGGCGTCATCAGCGACTGCCGCTTCCCCCGCAACGGCGTGAAGGACGAGGACGCGGGCTTCGACCTCCTCTCGGCCATCCGCCGCGAGGACGAGTTCGTGCCCCTCATCATGGAGTCCTCCGAGAGCGAGAAGCGCGAGCTCGCGTGGAAGTGCGGCGCGTCGTTCATCGACAAGAACTCGAAGAAGATGAACGTCGACCTCCGCCAGCTCATCTCCCGCTACTTCGGCTTCGGCGACTTCATCTTCCGCGACCCCGCCACCATGCGGGAGGTGGCGCGCATCAAGAACCTGAAGGACCTGCAGGACAACATCTTCACCCTCCCGCGCGAGTCGCTCCTCTACCACATCTCCCACAACAACGTGTCGCGCTGGCTCGGCTCGCGCGCCCTGTTCCCCATCTCCGAGTTCCTCAGGCACATCACGTGGCGCTCGCTCCAGGACGTCGACGCGCACCGGCAGATCATCTTCGACGCCATCGTCTCCTACCGCCGCATGAAGAACCAGGGCGTGGTCGCCGTCTTCCACCGCGACCGCTTCGACCGCTACTCCAACTTCGCCCGCATCGGCGACGGCTCGCTCGGCGGAAAGGGGCGCGGCATCGCCTTCATCGACCACATCATCAAGCGGCACGCCGACCTCAACAAGCACCCCGGCGCCCACGTGATGATACCGAAGACGGTGGTGCTCTGCACCGACATCTTCGACGAGTTCATGGACACCAACGAGCTCTACCAGGTGGCGCTGAGCGACCTGCCCGACGCCGACATCCTCCAGTACTTCCTCCACGCGCGCCTGCCCGAGCGCCTGGCCGACGACCTGATGACCTTCCTCGACGTCGTGCGGCAGCCCATCGCCATCCGCTCCTCCTCGCTGCTCGAGGACAGCCACTACCAGCCCTTCGCCGGCATCTACTCCACCTACATGATCCCCCACGTGGCCGACAAGTACCTGCGCCTGCGCCTCCTCTCCGACGCCGTCAAGGGCGTGTACGCCTCCGTGTTCTACCGCGCCAGCAAGGACTACATGGCGGCCACGTCCAACGTCATCGACCAGGAGAAGATGGCGGTCATCCTGCAGGAGGTGGTCGGCACGCGCTACGGCGACCGCTTCTACCCCAACATCTCGGGCGTGGCGCGCAGCGTCAACTACTACCCCATCGGCGACGAGCGCGCCGAGGAGGGCGTGGTCAGCATGGCGCTGGGGCTGGGCAAGTACATCGTGGACGGCGGGCTGAGCCTGCGCGTCTGCCCCGCCCACCCCGACAAGGTGCTGCAGACGAGCGAGGTGGAGATGGCCCTGCGCGAGACGCAGACCCAGTTCTACGCCCTCGACCTGCGCGACCCCTCGCCCGAGCTCGGCGTGGGCGACGACCTCAACCTGCTCCGCCTCCCCGTGCGCGAGGCCGAGGCCGACGGCTCGCTCCAGTACATCGCCTCCACGTTCGACCCCTACGACCAGGTCGTCCGCGACGGCGTCTACGAAGGCGGGCGCAAGCTCGTCACCTTCTGCGGCGTGCTCCAGCACGGCGTGTTCCCCCTGCCCGAGCTGCTCTCGCTGGTCCTGAGGTACGGGCAGGAGGACATGCGGCGCGCCGTGGAGATAGAGTTCGCCGTCAGGCTCGGCGCCGACCGCACGGGCGACTTCCACCTGCTGCAGATACGCCCCATGGTCGACAACAAGGCGCAGCTCGACGAGGACATCGCCGCCATCCCCGACCGCGACACCCTCATCCGCTCCCACAACGCCATCGGCCACGGCGTGGTCGCCGACGTGCAGGACATCGTGTACGTGAAGACCGTCGACCCCGCCACGGGCGCGCCCGCCTACTCCGCCGCCAGCAACGCCGCCGTCGCCGACGAGGTGGAGACCATCAACCGCGCCCTCCTCCGTGCCGGCGCGGGCTACGTGCTCGTGGGCCCCGGGCGCTGGGGCACGAGCGACCCGTGGCTGGGCGTGCCGGTGAAGTGGCCGGCCATCTCCGCCGCCAAGGTCATCGTCGAGGCCGGGCTCACCAACTACCGCGTCGACCCGAGCCAGGGCACCCACTTCTTCCAGAACCTCACCTCCTTCGGCGTGGGCTACTTCACCATCAACGACTACCTCGGCGACGGCGTCTACCGCCAGGAAGTCCTCAACGCCATGCCCGCCGCCCACGAGACCGCCCACGTGCGGCACGTGCACTTCGAGCGCCCCCTCGTCGTCAAAATCGACGGCATGAAGAAGGAGGGCGTCGTCTGCCTCCCCCAAAACCCCGACACCCATGCCACAAGCTGAGCGCGCCCCCCGCGCCATCCCCGTTCCCGCCGCCCCCGCCGCCAGCGCGCCCGGCGGGCGCCGCCACCTCCTCTTCGACCTCGACGGCACCCTCACCGACTCGGGCGAGGGCATCATGCGGTGCGCGCAGCACGCGCTGGCCGCCTTCGGCATCCGCGTCGCCGACTGGCGCACGCTCCGCCCCTTCGTGGGGCCGCCCCTCGAGGACAGCTTCAAGCTCTTCTACGGCTTCTCCGACGACGACGCGCGCCGCGCCGCGGCCGTCTACCGCGAGCGCTACATCCCCGTCGGCATGTTCGAGAACACCGTCTACGAGGGCGTGGAGCGCTGCCTGCGCACGCTCCGCCGGCGCGGCTACCGCCTGGCGGTGGCCACCTCCAAGTCGGAGGCCCTGGCGCGGGAGGTGCTCCGCCACTTCCGCCTCGACGCCTACTTCGACCTCGTCGCCGGCCGCGACGACGAGGGCCTGCTCCACACCAAGGCCGATGTCGTCCGCCACGCCCTCGGCCGCCTCGGCGCCGCCCCGGCCGACGCGCTGATGGTGGGCGACCGCAAGTACGACGTGCTGGGCGCGCGCGCCGCCGGCGTCGACTGCGTGGGCGTGCTGTGGGGCTACGGCGACCGCGCCGAGCTCGAGGCCGCGAAGCCCCTGCGCATCGTGGCCACCGTCGACGAACTCACCACCCTGCTCGCCCCTTGAACCTCCTCCGCGACCTTGCCGACCTCCTCGCGCCCCGCGCCTGCTGCGCCTGCGGGCGGCGGCTCTCGGGCGAGCGCCTCTCGCTGTGCGTGGGCTGCCTGCGCGGCCTCCCCCGCGTGCGCCACGAGGGCGGCAGCCACGGCTACATCGAGCGCCTCTTCTGGGGGCAGCTGCCCGTGGAGCGCGCCGCCGCCATGTTCTACTACCACACGGCCGGCACGCGGCGGCTCGTCCTCAGCGCCAAGTACGCCGCCCGCCCCCTCCACCTCGCCCACCTGTCCGAGATTTTCGCCGACGAGCTGCTCCCCGCCGGTTTTTTCGGCGGCATCGACGCGCTCGTGCCGGTGCCGCTCCACTGGAGGCGGCAGCTGCGGCGCAGCTACAACCAGGCCGACTACGTGGCGCGCGGCATCCGCCGCGCCACGGGGCTGCCCGTGTGGCGCGACGTGGTGCGCCGCGAGCGGTGCAACCCCTCGCAGACGCGCCTCGACCACGCCCGGCGGAGCGAGAACGTGGACGGCGTCTTCCGCCTCGTCCGCCCCGGGCGCGTCGAGGGGCGGCACGTGCTGCTCGTCGACGACGTGCTGACCACCGGGGCCACGCTCCTCGCCTGCGGCCGCGAGCTGGCCCGGGCGCGCGGCGCGCGCATCTCCGTCCTCACCCTCGCCTTCGCCTCCGAGGCCGCGGACTACCGCGACTTCCGCGCCTCCGAAGCCCCCTGCGGATTCTGACCGCCCCCCCGGCGGGCGAAAACGCCAAAAAAGCGGAGGAACGGCGCGCCGTTCCTCCGCTTTTAGTCGTACATTTGCACGGTTTTTCCCGAACAACCCGCCATCCCCCCCCAATAAAAACAGACTATCGACCCATGGCAATGAACACAAAGGTGAAGGGCTACGCGCTGGGCGCCGTCGCCGCCGCCACCTACGGCATGAACCCCCTGTTCGCCTTGCCCCTCTACCAGGCCGGCATGTCGCCCGACTCGGTGCTCTTCTTCCGCTACCTCTTCGCCATCCCCATCCTGGCCGTCATGCTCCGGGCGCGCGGGCGCAGCTTCGGCGTGGCGCGCAGGGACGTGCCGCCTCTCGCGGCCTACGGTGTCCTCTTCTCCCTCTCCTCCCTCTTCCTCTTCCTGAGCTACAACTACATGGCCTCGTCGCTGGCCTCCACCCTCCTGTTCGTCTACCCCATCATGGTGGCGCTGATCATGACCCTCGTCTTCAAGGAGAGGCTCACCGCGCAGACTGTGCTCTGCCTCGCCATGGCGCTCGCCGGCATCTACCTCCTCAACGAGGTGAGCGGCGGCGGCACGCTGAGCCCCGCGGGCGTGGCCTACGTCATGGCCTCCTCCCTCTCCTACGCCGTCTACATCGTCGGCATCAACCACTGCTCCCTCCGCAACGTGCCCACCATCAAGGTCACGTTCTACGTGCTCCTCTTCGGCTGGGGCGTCTACGTGGCGCGCGGCCTGGCGGGCGACGGCATCCACCTGCCGCCCGCCGACAAGTGGTGGCTGTGGCTCAACCTCTTCGCCCTCGGCCTCCTGCCGACGGCCGTGTCGCTGCTCTGCACCACCACCGCCATCCAGTGCATCGGCTCCACGCCCACGGCCATCCTCGGCGCGCTGGAGCCCGTGACGGCCGTGGCCATCGGGCTCACCGTGTTCGGCGAGACGCTCACCCCCTCCAACTTCGTCGGACTGGTGCTGATTGTCGTCGCCGTCAGCCTCGTGGTGGCCGGCGGGCGGATTTCCAACCACCTCGTCCGCTTCCGCAAGATGTTCCCCGGCTTCCGCCGGCGCAACAAGTAGCGCAACCCGCACGCTTTCAGCCGCTTGCGCGCTGGCGCGGCGCGCGCGGAAAACCTCTGCGGAGACTGGCCCCCGGTCTCCGCGGAGAAAACATATTTCGTCCGCAGAGGAAAAAGTTTTTCTCTGCGGACGTTTTTTGCGCGGTGTCCGCCCGCCCGTCCTCCGCGGCGAAACGCGCTGGGCGGCGCGTCCGGGGCGCGCCGCCCGGCGCATAAAAAATACAAGCCGCGCCGTGAATATATGCACGAAATATGCATCCGAAAAGAAAAAGAATTTGCCGAAAGCATAAAATTTGCATAGAAATGCACGAAAAAAAGTAAAAATTAAGCAAATTTAATCGGAACTTGTTTAATTTTGCAGCATTTTAACAGCGGTGCATTGCGGCGGCGCGCACGGATTCCATGCAGTTTTTATGCGCCGCGCGGCTGGCCGCTGGAGGAGAAAGGGCGAAAGAGAGACACCCGGCCGCGGGGCGGACGCTCCCGGACGGCGCGCACGGGGCGCAAGCAGGTGCCTCCCGCCCGGCGCGAAGCGGCAAATTCTTTTATTGTTCAAATCATATCTAATCAATCTGTAATGGGAAAAAGACTATTTCTACTGTTCGTCCTCTGTGCCAGCATGGTGGGCGCGGCTTTTGCCCAAAAGCAAGTGGTCGGCCGGGTGATCGAGCAGGCCACGGGCGAGCCAGTGATTGGCGCATCGGTCCTGGTGCAGGGCACGACGGTCGGTGCGACGACTGACATGAACGGCGACTTCGTCATCGGCAGCGTGCCGGACGGCGCCAAGGTGCTGCGCGTCAGCTTTGTCGGGCTGAAGGAGGCCTACGTGTCCATCAAGCCCAAGATGAGGATATTCATGGAGCCGTCGGCCACGAGCCTCGACGACGTGCTCGTCGTGGCCTACGGCACGCAGAAGAAGGTGGCCTACACGGGCGCGGCCTCCGAAATCAAGGCCGAGGACATCTCCAACCACCAGTACACCAGCGCCACGCAGGCGCTGGTCGGGACGATGGCGGGCGTGCAGACGCTGCAGACCTCGGGCGACCCGGGCGAGGCCCCCACGGTGCGCATCCGCGGCATCAGCTCGCTCAACGGCGACCTCAGCCCCCTCTACGTGGTTGACGGCATGCCCTACGACGGCGACCTCACGGCCATCAACCCCCACGACATCGAGTCGATGACCGTGCTCAAGGACGCCGTGGGCTCCGCCCTCTACGGCGCGCGCGGCGCCAACGGCGTGGTGATGATCACCACGAAGCGGGGCAAGGCCGGCGACGCAAAGATCACGTTCGACGCCAAGTGGGGATCGGTGAGCCGCGAGATCGGCAACTACGACGTGATGACCAACCCGGCGCAGTACCTCGAGACGGAGTACGCCGGCATCTACAACACCCTCATGGCGAGCGGCAAGTACACGGCCGCGCAGGCCCACGCGCAGTCGAACACCGACATGCAGGACATCCTCGCCTACAAGGTCTACACCGTGCCCGAGGGCCAGTTCCTCATCGGCACGAACGGCAAGCTCAACCCCAACGCCACGCTCGGCTACTCGGACGGGCAGTACTACTACACGCCCGACAACTGGGCCGACGAGACCTTCCGCAACGGGCTGCGCCAGGAGTACAACCTGAGCATCTCGGGCGCCGACGACCGCCTGAACTACTACGTGTCGGGCGGCTACCTGAACGACGAGGGCGTCATCCATGGCTCGGGCTACGAGCGCTTCTCCACGCGCGCCAACCTCGAGTACCAGGTGAAGCCGTGGCTGAGGGTGGGCTCGAACGTCTCCTACTCGCGCGCCAACTACAACTTCCAGAACGAACAGGACTCCAGCAACTCCACCGGCAACGCCTGGGGCGTGGCCTACTACATGGCCCCCATCTACCCCATGTACGTGCGCAATGCCGACGGCAGCGTCAAGTGGGACGCGCTCTACGGCCACCCCGTGTACGACTACGGCACGAAGGCCAGCACGAACTTCATCCGCCCGTACAGCGCGCTGGCGAACCCGGCCTCGGCCTTCCTCTACGACAGCAACGAGAACCGCGCGGACATCTTCAACGCCAACTGGTTTGCCAAGGCTGACCTCACGCACGGCTTCAGCGCGACGGTGAGGATCGGCCTGCACGCCGACAACACGCTCCTCGAGACCATCTCCAACCCCATCTACGGCCAGAGCGCAGCATACGGCGGCGAGGTGAGCAACACGCACTCCCGCATCACGGCGCTCGACCACCAGTACGTGCTGTCGTACCAGAACACCTTCGGCGACCACACCGTGGCCGCCTCGGCCGGGTTCGACGGCTACCGCTACCGCAGCAGCAACTTCTGGGGCAACGGGCAAAACATGTACCGCCCGTTCGACAACACGCTCTACAACGTCATCGACCAAAAGAACGTGGGCGGCTCGAAGTCCGAGTACAGCACGGCCGGCTTCTTCTTCACCGGCAACTACAACTTCCAGCAGCGCTTCTTCGCCAACGTCGGCCTGCGCCGCGACGGCACGTCGGTGTTCGCCAAGGGCAACCGCTGGGGCACGTTCGGCAGCTTCGGCCTCGGCTGGGACATGAAGAAGGAGGAATGGCTGAAGGACGTCGGCGCCGTCGACCTCCTCAAGCTCCGCGCCTCCTACGGCAAGGTGGGCAACGACAACCACGGCCAGTCGCTCTACGCCTACGCCGACCGCTACCGCGTGACCGGCGCCGACGGCACGTTCTCCGACGGAACGCTCGTCTACAAGGGCAACGCCGACCTGCAGTGGGAGAAGACCTCCTCCTACAACGTGGGCGTGGACTTCAGCCTCTTCAAGAACCGCCTGTCGGGCTCGTTCGAGTTCTTCTCGCGCGTCACCGACAACCTGCTCGACTACAAGAAGGTGGCCATCTCCAACGGCTACTCCACGATTCCCGTCAACATGGGCAAGATCCGCAACCGCGGCGTCGAGCTCGAGGCAAGCTACGCCATCGTCCGCAACCGGGACATGGAATGGAGCGTGAACCTCAACCTGACGCACTACAGCAACAAGATTCTCAAGCTGTCCGACGACTACGAGAACGGCCAGTACACCACCGGCATGCGCATCTACCGCGAGGGAGGCTCCATCTACAACCTCTACCTCGTGAAGTGGGCCGGCGTCGACCCCGAGACCGGCATCGCGCAATACTGGACGAAGGAGACCGCCGCCGACGCCGACGGCAACGAGACCACCAGCTGGGTGAAGACCGACGACTGGCAGGCGGCCTACGACACCTCGCGCGAAGAGACGGGCACCATCCTGCCCGACGTCTACGGCGGCTTCGGCACGTCGTTCGCGTGGAAGGGCTTCGACTTCAGCATCCAGGCCAGCTACCAGCTCGGCGGCGACATCTTCGACTACGGCTACCAGGACTTCATGAGCACCGGCTCGAGCAGCACGAAGGGCACCACCTTCCACAAGGACCTCCTGAAGGCGTGGACCAAGGACAACCCCAACACCGGCGTGCCGCGCTTCGTCACCACCGACCTCTACGCCACGTCCATGAGCACGCGCTTCGTCACCAGCTCCGACTACCTCTCCATCGACAACGTCACGCTGGGCTACACGCTGCCCAAGACCCTCACGCTGCCCATCGGCATCGACGCCATCCGCGTCTACGCCTCGGCCGAGAACGTCGCCATCTTCTCAGCCCGCAAGGGCCTCGACCCGCGCCGCGGCTTCGCCTCCACCGACGGCGCCACCTACTCGGCGCGCCGCATGGTCTCGGGCGGCATCAAGCTCACATTCTAAACAAAAGCAGACACAACATATCATCGAACAAAAACAATGAAGACCATCAGACTATTCATACTCGGCTCGTGCGCGCTGCTCGCCAGCAGCTGCCTCGACACGGAGCCGTGGGGACGCGACATCACCGACGACCAGAAGGCGGAAGTGAAGGAACAGCTCCCCGAGCGACTGGAGGCATCGGCTTCGTCGTGCTTCGAGAACTTCAAGCTGTACGCCAACGTCCTCGGCAGCGACTACCACCTGGACTATGGCATCGGCTCCACCATGCTCAACACCGACATCCGCGGCACCGACGTCGTGTCGAGCGAGAAGATGGAAATCTTCTACTGGCAGCCCATGCAGTACAGGGACGTGCTCAACTCGTCCTACAACGTGAAGCAGCACTGGGGGGTGTTCTACAACGACATCCGCTCCGCCAACGCGCTGCTGGCCGAGGTGAACCCTGAGAGCACCAGCGACGAGGCGCAGTTCTACCGCGCGCAGGGCCTGGCCACGCGCGCCTACTCCTACTTCAGCCTCGTGCAGATGTTCCAGCAGCCGTACAGCGCCATCGACCCCGACAAGGCGCTCGGCGTGCCCCTCATCACGGAGCAGAACGCCGACGAGGCCGCCAAGGACGGCTGCGCGCGCGCCACCGTGGCCGAGACCTACGCGCTGATCCTCTCCGACCTCAACAGCGCCATCGACGTGCTCAAGGACAACAAGCACGCGCGCGCCGACAAGCGCTACGTCGACCTCGCGGTGGCCTACGGCATCCGTGCCCGCGTGAACCTCGTGATGGAGAACTGGGCAGCCGCCGCCGACGACGCCACGGCCGCCATCGCCGCCACCGACGCCACGCCCTACACGCGCGCGGAGCTGGCGCGCCCCGGCTTCACCGACTCGTCCGACCACTCGTGGATGTGGGGCGTCGTGGTGGCCGAGACCGACCGCTGCGTCACCACCGGCATCTGCAACTTCCCGTCGTTCATGTGCTCGCTCTGCTACGGCTACACGTCGGAGGCGGCCAACTGGCGCAAGGTCAACGTCTCGCTCTTCAACCAGATTGGCAGCACCGACGTGCGCAAGGGCTGGTTCCTCGACGCAAGCGGCCAGAGCAGCAACCTCAACCAGGCGGAGCTGGAGTTCCTCGAGGCGAAGGGCGCCCCGGCCTACACCAACGTGAAGTTCGGCCCCTACAAGGGCGAGCTCGGCACGTCGACCAACGCCTCCGACATCCCCCTCATGCGCGTGGAGGAGATGTACCTCATCCAGGCCGAGGCCTACGCCCGCATGGGCAGCACGGACCGCGCCAAGGAAGTGCTCATGACGTTCGTGACGACCTACCGCGACCCGTCGTACACCACCCGCTCCGCGACGGCCGACGAGCTTGCCGACGCCGTGTGGACGCAGCGCCGCATCGAACTGTGGGGCGAGGGGCTGTCGTACTTCGACCTGCTCCGCCTGCAGAAGGGCGTTGACCGCCGCGGCGGAGGCTTCGAGTCGCACACCGTGTTCAACATCGCGGCCGGCGACAACGCGCTCATCTACCGCATCCCGCAGTCGGAGCTGGAGTACAACAAGCTCATCCCCAACGACGAGGTGGGCGGGAACCCCTACTCGAGCGTGCCCCAGACGGTGGACGACTACGAATATTAAACCTTTAATCCTTCAAGAAAGATGAAACTCATGAAATCCATATTCGGACTGGCACTCGTGCTGGCGGCGGCAGCGTTCTCCGCCTGCTCGTCCGACGACGAGTACGACTACGTGCCGGGTGAGGCGAAGGGGCAGCAGGTCTATTTCCCCAGCGACCTTGAGTCGGCCATCTACGTGTCGAAGTCGGCATCATCGGCCACCGTCACGCTCCGCCGCATCGACACGGCCGAGGAGCTGACCGTGCCCATCGCCGCCACCTGCGAGGGAGGCGACGCCTACAGCTTCCCCGCGAGCGTCACCTTCCCCGCAGGGAAGGCCGCCGCCGACTACGTCATCACCTACGACCCCGACGCCATCGCCTACGACGACTTCAAGGAACTGACCCTCAGGATTGCCGACGAGGCCTACACCACGCCCTACGGCCACTCGTCCTTCACGGGGACGATAGGCGCCATCGCCTACGGCGAATGGGAGAAGTACGGGGACGGCACCTGCACCTACACCTACAACGCCTACTACGCCGGCGACGACAGCCCGCTGAGCATCTCGCGCCGCACGAGCGTCACCGACAAGAACGTCGTGCAGTTCCGGATCGGCGGCTGGTTCGACGGCGGTGACGGCGGCATCGACCTCTTCGTCGAGTGCAACAGCGCGACCGGCGTGGCGAAGGTGTCGCCGCAGGCCACGACCACGGCAATCTACGGCTACGTGATCAGCGTCTGCGACAACAACACCTTCAAGGCGGAAATCGGCGGAAACGACGACACCGGTGCCTACGGCACTTACGACGCGGCCGCCGGCATCATCACCCTCCCGATGACCTACTACCTCCCCGACTACGACAACTTCGAGCTGATAACGGGCGAGGAGACCATCACCATCGACGGCAACTTCGAGCGCAGCGACTACAGCGCCGACGTGGCCTACGCCGGCAAGTTCATCGACGGCAGCGAGAACCTGCATGTCGTGGCGAACGCATGGTTCGGTGCCGACGTGGCCTCGGCCAAGGCTGCCGTCCTGCCCGCCGACTTCACGGAGGAAACCGTCATGGCCATCGCCGACGGCTCGTACGCGGGCGACGTCGCCGACGTCAAGGTGACGACAACCGGCCAGACGCCGCAGGAAATCCGGATACCCTCCGACGGCCTCGCAACGGGCAAGTACAGCGTCGTCCTCCTCTCCTTCGACGAGGACGGGGCGATGCGTGACTTCAGCTACGCCGACTTCGTCTACATCGCGGGCGGCACGTCGTCGTGGAGCGAACTGGCGAAGGGCACCTACACCTACTCGGTGTTCTTCGGGACCGACGAGGAGCCGCAGGCGAAAGCGGCAAGCCTGTTCAAGAGCGACGACTTCGCCGGCACCTACAAGCTCGCGCCGTGGGGCGCAGGGGCGCAGCTGCAGTTCACCATGGACGCCGCGGGCGGCATCCTCGTCGAGAGCCAGCCGACCGGCTACGAGGTGGAGAACTACGGCATGGTCTATGTCGCCGACCTGACGACGGCCGACGCAGCGGCGCAGCCCAGCTCCTACGACCCGGCCACCGGCATCTACACGTTCAGCCTCATCTACTATCTCGACGACGGCACCGCGGTCGCCGACGGCACCGAGACCTTCGACCCGAACACGGGGGCGGCGACCTCGAGCGTGAAGATGCGCCGGGCAAGCAGCGCGAAAATCGAGCGCAAGGCCCACAACGGCAACAGGCCGGTGGCGCTCAGCAGGGCTCTCCGCAACCTGAAGCTAAAGTAGGGCTCTCCCCCCTACGTGCCTGAACGGCAGGCGCGCTCCCGGGACACCGGGGGCGCGTCCGCCGTTTTTTTTTGCACGCCCCCGCCGCCGGCCGCCCGGGCGCGCCCCGACGGCGGCGGGGCGGGGGCGGAAAAACGTCCGCAGAGTTTCCTCCCGCGCTCCGCGGAGAAAACAAATTTCGTCCGCGGAGGAAACATATTTTCTCCGCGGACGTTTTTTCCGCCCCTCCGCAGTGTTTTTTTCAGCGGTTTTTCCGCTACCTTTGCACAAAGGAAGCCAGGCCGGAAGCCCTCATGCAGTTCACCACCCCCATCGCCATCAAGCCGTCGCGGCTGCGCGTCGGCCACAGCACCCCGCTGCTGCTGCTCGGCTCGTGCTTCGCCGACAGCATGGGGGCGCGGCTGCGCGCCGACAAGTTCGACTGCGTGGCCAATCCGTTCGGCACGCTCTACAACCCCCTCTCCATCGCCGACCACATCGGCCGCTGCCTCGACGGGCGCCGCTACGCGGAGGACTGCGCGGAGGTCGTGGCGGACGCGGCGCGCGGCGTGGCGTTCAGCTGGATGCACCACGGCCGCTTCTCCGCCCCGACGGCGGCGGAGCTGGTGGCGCGGATGAACGCGGCGCAGGAGGCGGCTGCGCGGCGGCTGCTGGCGCCGGGCGCGGTGGTGGCGGTGACGCTGGGCACGGCCTACGCCTACCGCCTGCGGGCGACGGGCGCGGTGGTGGCCAACTGCCACAAGCAGCCCGACGCGCTGTTCGCGCGTGAGCGCCTGCCTGCCTCCGCCATCGCCGCCGTGTGGCGCGACACCATCCGCCGGCTGCGCGCGGCGAATCCCGGCGCGGCGGTGGTCATGACCGTGAGCCCCGTCCGCCACCGGCGCGACGGGCTGCACGCCAACCAGCTGGGCAAGGCGGAGCTGCTGCTCGCCGTGGACGCGCTGGAGCGCGAGGGGCTGTGCGAATACTTCCCCGCCTACGAGCTGCTGACGGACGAGCTGCGCGACTACCGCTTCTACGCCGACGACATGGTGCACCCCTCGCCGCTGGCGGAGGACTACATCTACGGGCGGCTGACCGACACGTTCGTGCCGCCCGGGGAGCAGGAGCTGACGCGGCGGTGCCGCGCGGTGCGCGCCGCGCTGGCCCACCGCCCGTCCGACCCCGCCGGCGCCGCGACGCGGCAGCTGGCCGGGCGCGCGCTGGCGCAGATTGAGGACATCAACAAGGCGCACCCCGGCATGGACTGGAGTGCGGAACGTAGCCTATGCAATACACGATTGAGGAAATAGCGCGCATCATCGGCGCTGAGAGGACGGGCGGCCGGGCCGCGCCGGAGGGGGAGGGCCGCGAGGCGGTGAACTGGCTGCTCATCGACAGCCGCTCGCTCTGCTTCCCGGAGGAGACGCTGTTCTTCGCGCTGAAGACGCGGCGCAACGACGGCCACCGCTACATCGGCGAGCTGCGCCGGCGGGGCGTGCGCTACTTCGTGGTGGAGGACGTGCCCGCCGACGCCGGCGGGGCGGTGTTCCTGCGGGTGGGCGACACGCTGCGCGCGCTGCAGGCGCTGGCCGCGCACCACCGCGGCCGCTTCGCGGTGCCGGTGGTGGCCATCACGGGCTCCAACGGCAAGACGACGGTGAAGGAGTGGCTCTACCAGCTGCTCTCGCCCGACTACAACGTGTGCCGCTCGCCGCGCAGCTACAACTCGCAGGTGGGCGTGCCGCTCTCGCTGTGGCTCATGGACAGCCACACGGACATCGCCATCATCGAGGCGGGCGTGTCGCACCCGGGCGAGATGGAGCGGCTCAACGCCATCATCCGCCCCACCACGGGCGTGGTGACCAACATCGGGCAGGCGCACCAGGAGAACTTCCTGACGCTCGACATCAAGTGCATGGAGAAGCTGCAGCTGCTGCGCGGCTGCCGCACGGCGGTGGTGAACATGAGCGACACGTGCGTGGCGCGCTGCGCCCCGGCCATCCCCGCCGGCGTGGAGCGGGTGGCGTGGAACACGCAGGAGAACGCGCGCCCGGGCGACGCGGCCATCGTGGTGCGCGGCGTGGAGAAGGGCGAGCGGCAGGCCACGGTGCGCTTCGCCATCAACGACGAGGTGGGGCAGTTCACCATCCCCTTCATCGACGCGGCGGCCATCGAGAACGCCGTCACCTGCCTGGCCGTCTGCGTGAGCCTGCGCCTCAGCCCCGACGACATCTGCCGGCGCATGGAGCGGCTCGAGCCGGTGGCGATGCGCCTGGAGGTGAAGGACGGACGCAACGGATGCACGCTCATCAACGACACCTACAACTCCGACGTGCACTCGCTCGACATCGCGCTCGACTTCATGTCGCGCCGCCCCGACACGCGGCGGCAGCGGCGCACGCTCATCCTGTCCGACATCCTGCAAAGCGGCGAGTCGCCGCGCTCGCTCTACAGCCGCGTGGCGCAGATGGCGGCGAGCCGGGGCATCGAGAAGCTCGTGGGCGTGGGCGAGGGCATCGCGGCGTGCGCCGCCTACTTCCCCATGGAGAGCCACTTCTTCCGGACGACGGACGAGCTGCTGGAGAGCCGCCTGTTCGCGGAGCTGCACGACGAGTTCATCCTCGTGAAGGGCGCGCGGCAGTTCCGCTTCGACAAGCTGTCGGACCGCCTGACGCTGAAGGTGCACCAGACCATCCTCGAGGTGAACCTCAACGCGCTGGTGGAGAACCTCAACCACTACCGCGACTTCCTGCGCCCCACGGGCGGCGGCGGGCGCGTGAAGGTGACGTGCATGGTGAAGGCGTCGGGCTACGGCATCGGCTCGGTGGAGGCGTCGAAGACGCTGCAGGACAACGGGGTGGACTACCTGGCGGTGGCCGTGGCCGACGAGGGCGCGGACCTGCGCAAGGCGGGCATCACCGCCAACATCATGGTGATGAACCCGGAGATGACCTCGTTCAAGATGCTCTTCGACCACCGCCTCGAGCCGGAGGTCTTCAACTTCGACATCCTGGAGGCCCTCATCCGCGCGGCGGAGAAGGAGGGCATCACCAACTTCCCCGTGCACATCAAGCTCGACACGGGCATGCACCGCCTGGGCTTCGACCCCGACAGCGACATGCCGCGCCTGGTGGAGCGGCTGAGGCGGCAGGCGGCCATCATCCCCTGCTCGGTGTTCAGCCACTTCGTGGGCAGCGACGAGGACGGGCTCGACACGTTCTCGCAGGAGCAGTTCCGCCGCTTCGACGCGGGCGCGCGCCAGCTGCAGGCCGCCTACGCCCACCGCATCCTGCGCCACATCTGCAACACGGCGGGCATCGAGCACTTCCCGCAGTACCACCTCGACATGGTGCGCCTGGGGCTGGGGCTCTACGGCATCGACCCCCGCACGAACCGCGTCATCAACAACGTGGTGACGCTCAAGACGACCATCCTGCAGATACGCCGCGTGCCGGCCGGCGACAGCGTCGGCTACGGGCGCCGCTCGTACGTGGAGCGCGACAGCCGCGTGGCGGCCATCCCCATCGGCTACGCCGACGGGCTGAACCGCCGGCTGGGCAACCGCAACTGCTACTGCCTGGTGAACGGGCGGCGCGCGCCCTACCTGGGCAACATCTGCATGGACGTGTGCATGATTGACGTGACGGACATCGACTGCCGCGAGGGCGACCACGCCGTCATCTTCGGCGGCGACCTGCCCGTGACGGTGCTGAGCGACGCGCTCGGCACGATTCCCTACGAGGTGCTGACGGGCATCTCCACGCGCGTGCAGCGCGTGTACGTGCAGGAGTGACGGGCGGAGGGCGGCCCGCCGGGCATGCAGGCGAAAAGGGAACGCATCAGCGCGATGCGTTCCCTTTTTCTCTCAGCAGCTCCGCGAACCGCTCGCGGATGGCGGCGCGGCGGACGGCGGGCAGGTCGGGCAGGAGCTCGCCGAGGACTTCGGCGAGGGACTGCTCCGCCCATGCCCGCATCTGCGCCTTGCCCAGGCGCAGGCCGGCGGAGAGGTCGTTGCGCGGCAGGAGGGAGCGGTTGAAGTTTCCGTCGCTCATGGTGTGGGGCCGGTGTCTTTTGGAAAAAAGAAAGGAATGGAAGAGGGCGGCACGGAGCGCGCCGCGGCCCTGGGCCGCGCACGCTCCGTGCCGCACGAGACGGGGCGGGGGGAAGCCCGCCTTACTTGAGGCCGAGCTTCGACTTCACCTGCGCGGTGATGTCGGCGGAGAGGGTCTCGGAGATGTAGGGGATGCCGCTCGTCGCGTCCATGACGTAGACGTAGCCTCCGGCCGCGCCGAGCTCCTTGACGGCTGCCGACACCTTTTCGGAAATGAGCTGGAGCTTCTCGTTCTGCACCTTCGCGAGCTCCTGGCGGCTGGTCTGCTCGTACTGCTGCAGGCGCTGGTAGAGGTCCTGGAGCTCCTGCTGGCGGCGCTGCTTGACGGCGTCGACCATGGTGGCCTGGTTCTTCTCGAAGTCCTCGCCCTTGGTCTGGAACTCGTCCTGCATGCGCTTGAACTCCTCCTCGTACTGCTTCGACATGGACTGGAGCTCGGTCTGCGCCGCAGTGTACTCGGGCATGGCCTGGATGACCTCGGCGGAGTTGAAGTGCGCGAACTTCTGTGCGAATACGCTCATCGGGAGTGCCACAAGGAGCGTGAGAATTGCTTTTTTCATTCTTCTGTTTTATTGGTTTTTGGATGATGGTTCGTTGCCTGGCGTGGCGGCTCAGTGGGCGTAGCCGAGCTTCGTGAGCACCTCGTCGCTGATGTCGATCTTGGGCGAGGCGTAGATGATGCTTCCGCCCGAGGCGCGGTCGACGACGAGCTGGTAGCCGCGCTGGTCGCAGATGTCCTTGACGGCGTTGTAGATTTCGTCCTGGATGGGCGACATGAGGCTCTGGCGCTTCTTGTAGAGCTCGCCCTCGCTGCCGAAGTACTTCTTCTTGAGTTCGCTGGCCTGCTTCTCCTTCTGCATGATGGCCTCCTCGGTCTTGGTCTTCTGCGCGTCGGACAGGAAGACGGACTCCGACTGGTATTTCTTGTACTGCGCCTCGACGTCCTTGAGGATGGCGTCGATTTCGCCCTCCCACTTCTTCGACGCCTGGTTGAGCTGTTCGTTGGCGCGCTCGTAGGCCGGCACGTTCCTGAGGATGTACTCCATGTCGACGAGCGCGAACTTCTGCGCGCTGGCTGCCACGAACGCCGTTGTGGCGAGCACGAGGGTGATGAGTGCTTTCTTCATAATCAGTGAGTTTTTTGGGGTTTGTCTGTCTGCGAGGTCGGGCCGCGGGCCGCGCGCCGGGCGTCCGGCTAGAACTCCTGCCCGAGGATGAAGTGGAACTGGCTGCCGCCGTAGCTCTTGGAGCCGAACACCTTGTCGAATCCGTAGGCCCAGTCGATGCCGAGCAGGCCGACCATCGGGAGGAAGATGCGCACGCCGACGCCCGCCGATCGCTTCATGTCGAACGGGTTGAACTTCTTGACGTCGCTCCACGCGTTGCCGCCCTCGGCGAAGGCCAGGGCGTAGATGTTGGTGGAGCCCTGCAGCATGAGGGGGTAGCGGAGCTCGAGCCCCATGCGCGTGTAGGCGTAGCCCTCGTAGCCGCGCGGGGTGAGCGCGCCGTTGTCGTAGCCGCGCAGCCCGATGGTCTCGGAGTAGTAGCTCGACGAGTAGCCCGACATGCCGTCGCCGCCCATGTAGAACGTCTCGAAGGGCGAGCGCTTGTGGCTGTTGTAGTGGCCGAGGAAGCCGGCGTCGAAGCGCGTCATGAGGACGAAGCACTTGCTGGCGCTGGAGAGGGGCGTGAAGAACTTGGATGTGAACTTCCACTTGTGGTACTCGATCCAGCGGTAGATTTTCTGAAGGTTCTGCATCCGGTCGGCGTCGGCCGTCGATGTGCGCGAGCTGAGGTCGGCGTAGTCGAGGCCGTCGAACAGCGAGTAGGGCGGCGTGAGCGACACGGAGAGCCCGACCTGCGAGCCCATGCGCGGGAACATCGGGTTGTCGATGGACGAGCGCGAGAGCGAGAGGGTGAGGTTGATGTTGTTGCAGCTTCCGTCGGTGATGAGGAAGTACTCCCAGTCCTTGAGCGAGTAGCGCGTGTAGGAAAGGGTGGCGGAGAGGCTGAAGTAGTTGTCGGGCCAGTTGAGCCGCTTTCCCCACCCCATGGAGAGGCCGTAGACCTGGAGGTACTTGTCGGGGTCGTAGTAGGAGCTGTAGTTGTTGTAGTAGGAGTTGTTGTAGCTGCCGTATCCATAGAGCATGGAGTAGTAGCTGTTCATGTAGGAGTTGTTGTAGTAGCTGGAGTTGATGTCCGTGTAGCGGGAGTAGAAGCCCGACACGGAGAAGGAGTTCGGGCGCTTGCCGCCGAACCACGGGTCGTAGAAGGAGAGGCTGTAGGACTGGTAGTAGCTGCCGTTGGTGGAGGCGCTCAGCTCCAGCTGCTGGCCGTCGCCGCGCGGCAGGATGCCCCGGCGCAGCTTGTCGCGCCCGAAGAGGTTGCGCATGGAGAAGTTGGTGAACTTGAGCCCGGCCTTCAGGATGACGCCCGTGTAGCCGTAGCCGAGGGAGAACTCCACCTGGTCGTTGGGCTTCGGCGTGAGGCCGAGGTTCATGTCGACGGTGCCGTTCACGGCGTCGGGGACGGGCTTGAAGTCCATCTGCTCGGGGTCGAAGAAGCCCAGCTGCATGATTTCCTGCGCCGAGCGGCGGTAGGCGTCCATCGAGAAGAGGTCGCCGGGCTTGACCTTCAGCTCGCGCCGCACGACGTCCTCGTACACCTGCGTGTTCCCGTAAATCTTGATCCTGTTGATGGTGGCCTGCCGCCCCTCCTCGATGCGGATCTCGAGGTCGATGGAGTCGCCGTCAATCTCGGTCTCCACGGGCTTCACCCGGCTGAACACGTAGCCCTCGTTGTAGTAGGAGTTGCTGACGGAGTTCTCGTCCGCCTGCAGGCGCTTGTCGAGGTGCTTCTGGTCGTAGACGTCGCCGCGCTGCATCTGCAAGGTGTTGTTGAGCGCGTCGGTGGAGAAGATGGTGTTGCCCACCCAGTTGATGCCGCGCACGTAGTAGCGCTGGCCCTCGTCGATGTCGATGTACACGTCCACCAGGTTGTTGCCGAGGTCGGCCACGCTGTCCCGCGCAATCTGCGCGTCGCGGTAGCCCAGCTCGTTGTACTTCTCGATGATGCGGTCCTTGTCCTCCGCGAACTTCTCGTCGATGAACTTCTTCGTCTTGAACAGGCTCTTGAAGCCCCTCTCGTTCGTCTTCTTCAGCAGCCCGCCGCCGAAAAAGCCGCCGACGAACTTGCCGCGCTTGATGTGGTCGTTGCCCGTGATGTGGATTTTGTTGACGCGCACCTTCTCGTGCTTGTCGATGTTGATGTCCACCAGCATCTCGTTGGCCTTGCTCACGTCGTCGCGCTGCAAGATTTCCACCTCGGCGTTCTTGAAGCCCTTCTCCTCGTAGTACTTGCGGATGATACCCTTGGCGCGGTCCACCATGTTCGGGTTGATCTGGTTGCCCTTGATGATGCCTATCTTCTGCTCGATGTCGTCTTTCTCGCCCTTCTTCACGCCGTTGATGTTGATTTGCGAGACGCGCGGGCGCATGGCGAGCGCAATCTTCAGATAGACGCTGTCGTTCTGGATGCGGTCGGCCTCGATGCGCACCGACGAGAACAGCCCGTTCTTCCAAAACCGCTTCACGGCGTCCGTCACCTCGTCGCCGGGGATGTGGATCTCCTGCCCTACGGAAAGGCCGGAGATGCCGATGAGCACGTAGTCCTCGTAGTTGGACGCTCCCTCCACCTCGATGCCGCCGATGGGGTAGCGGCGGGGCGTGGCCGTTCCGTAAATGACCTTGGGCTTTTCCGTGGCGTTGCCCTCCTGCGCCACCGCCCGCGGGGCACTGAGCAGGAGCAACGTCGCCGAAAGAATGATGCGCTGTATGTTGTTCATCTTTGTGTTTGTTTCTTGGAATGGTAATCGGGTCTTGCGTCCCCAATCCTAAGCCCCGGCCGGACGGGCCTGCTCGCGCGCCACCTGCTCGCCCGTCTTCCCGAAGCGCCGCTGGCGGCCTTGGTAGTCGCAGACGGCCTTGCAGAACTCGTCCTCGTCGAAGTCGGGCCAGAAGACCTTGGTGAAGTAGAACTCGGAATAGGCGCACTGCCACAGGAGGAAGTTGCTGAGGCGTTCCTCGCCTCCCGTGCGGATCAGCAGCTCGGGGTCGGGGATGCCGCGCGTTGCCAGGTGCTGCCCGACGGTGTCCTCGCAGATGTCCTCCAGGCGCAGCGTGCCGTCCCTCACCTCGCGGGCGATGTCGGCCACGGCTCTCGTCAGCTCCCATTTCGAGGAGTAGCTCAGGGCCAGCACCAGCGTGATGGTCTCGTTGCCCCTGGTCTTCTCCTCCATGCTCCGCACGCAGTCCTGCACCTCTGCCGGCAGGCGGCCGATGTCGCCCACCATGCGGAAGCGGACGTCGTTCTTCATGAACAGCTCCTCCTCCAGGTTCTGCATCAGCAGCGCCATGAGGGCTGCGACCTCGCTGGCCGGCCGGTTCCAGTTCTCGGTGGAGAAGGTATAGAGGGTCAGGTACTTCACGCCGAGACGGATGGCCGTCTCTATCGCCTTGCGCACGGCCTCGGCGCCGGCCTGGTGTCCCATCGTGCGCTCCATGCCGTGCGCCTGGGCCCAGCGGCCGTTGCCGTCCATGATCATGGCCACGTGGCGCGGGACCCGTTGCCTGTCAACCTTTTCTATATACATTTTGTACGTTGCTTCCCTAATCGTTGTTGCATTTTCGGTACTTCGGGCAGAGGTCGTAGGACAAGTAGAGCATCGTGAAGCAGTAGGTGTCCTTGTTCTTCAGGAATCCGCTCGCGATGTCGTAGGGGTCGGCGATGCCGTCCAGCTTGTCGCTCAGGCTGAAGCGCATCGACCAGTCGACGCCCACGTTCCAGCGCTCGCCCAGCTTGTATTTCACGCCCGCTCCCACGGGGACGTTCATGGTGAGCACGTCACCGCACGCCGTCGCGCCCAGCCCCAGCTGGACGTAGGGCGTGAGCCGCCGGTGTCCCTTGTAGCCGGCGTGCAGCCCGTAGCCCCAGAAGGAGAGCTCGAACTGGCAGCCCACGTCGACCACCGACTTGTCGAACGCCCATTCCGTCTCGGCGCTCTCGGGATAGCGGTTGTCCTGCAGCAGCGCGTCGCCCGAGATGCCGCCGCAGGCGACGTTGAACTTCAGGGCCTTGCGGGGGTCGAAGTTGTAGCGCCCCATCAGCCCCGCCGCCGCCTTCGTGCGCTTGTAGAGCGAGGAGTAGTTGGCGTCGCCCAGGTAGAAGCTGCCTCCGGCCATCGCGCCCAGCTCCAGCGCATACTCCAAGTCCTGCGCGCGCGCCGGCGGCGCGAGCAGCAGACCGCCGAGCACCGACAGCATGGCGGCGCAGCGGGCCGGGGTGGCGTGGAGGAAGTCGCGGAGCTTGCCCATAAGCGTTCGGATGCGGTTGCTATCGGGCGGTGGAGCCCACCGCGCCCAGCCAGAGCCTGCCGTCCTCTTGCAGCAGCCATATCTTGCCGCCGCCCACCGCCGCCAGTACGGCCTTGCCGGCCGCTCCTTTCAGCTCGGACGGAAGCCCCACCTTGCTGGTGGCCGCGTGCCACGTCACGCCGTTGTCGGCCGACCGGTAGACGCGCCCGTAGGCTTCCGCTCCGTCTTCCGTCGAAGCCCCGGCGTTGCGGCCGCCGAAGGCCAGCAGCTCGCCGTTGTAGTGCAGCAGCTGCAGGTGCTCCAGCCTCGGCATTCCGTAGCCGTTGTCGGCCGTCACCTTGATGTATGCCCATTTTTGGTTCACCTCGTTGTCCGCCGCCGAAATCTTGTACCATGCCACGGCGTTGGCCGTGTTGTTCGGAGACAGCCCCAGCATCACCACGTTCTGCAGCGACGTGTTCGTCCTCGTGGCGTAGGCGGCGTAGCCGACCGCCCCCTCCGGCAGCATCTCCATGTCGTCGGCGCCGCATTCCTCCCAGTTCACGAGGTCGGCCGAGGCCAGCATCCGCGCGCCGTCCGAGGCGTAGAGGTAGGTGCGGTCGGCGGCCAGCAGGCGCGCGAACGTCCGTCCGCTGGCCAGGGCCCACGTCCTGCCCTCCTCCAGGCTGGTGGAGCGGTAGAGCCGTCCGTCGGCGTCGAGGGCGAACAGGCTGCCGTTGAACGCCGTGACCGACGCGGCGTCCATCGACGGCACGTCCGCCAGTTCGGCGGGGGCCGTCCACGACGTGCCGTCCGACGCGGCGTCCGCCGATGTCACCGTCGGGATGCCGCCGCTCGCGGAGAACAGGTAGACGCGCCCGTCCAGCGCCACCATCCGGCTTGCGCCGCGCGTCTCCACGTCCGTGCCCTCCACGGCCGTCCAGTAGAGCGAGTCGCTGTCGCTCGTGCGCTTGCGGATTTCCGCCGTGTACTGCTTGGAGGTCGCCCCGTCGGAGGCCACCACCAGGAACTCCACCTTCTGCGTGAAGTCCACGGAGTCCGTCCCGTTGGCGAACGAGCCGAACAGCTCGGCGCCGCGCTGGCGGCAGAAGAGGTAGCCCGTGTAGGTGAGCGTCGGCACCACGCGGCTCACGTCCACCCACGACGGCAGCGAGTCCACCGACACGATTTTGTTGTCCACCTGGTCGATGTTGAAATACACGCTCTTGCCGCTCAGCGTCTTCGTGTAGGTGCTGTCGCGCCCGTCGGCCGTCTTTGTGGCGAGCGTGGAGGCGATGTCGCCCACGGACACCGCGCTGATGAAGCACTCCGCCGTCGTGGCGGCCTCCTCCTCCTTCAGGCACGACACGACCGACAGCATCACTGTGGCGAGCAGCGTTATGGCTGTGAAAACATTCTTCATGATGAGTCTTCGGACTTTTCCCGTGCCGGAACGCGGCATCCCGCGGCTCGGCACGATGGTTCAAGATGCAAAATTACGAACATTTTTCGCACTTCGGCGCCGGCGCGCTCTCTTTTAATGAATTTTATGGCAAATTTGTCGGGGCGGAAGACCCGTCGCCGATGCGGGGAAACCTCATCCACAGGGCCTTACGCGTGCATGGCGGCGGTGTTCCCGTCTTCCGCCACGCGCAGCCACGTGGCCATTTCGTGGCCGAAGAAACTCTTCCGCCCGGCGAGCCGCGCGCCGCGCAGCAGCGGCGCGGCCACGCCCTCGGCCGCAGCGTCGCCCACGGTGTCCGCGAAGCTCCGCGTCCCCGTCTCCACGCGCGCCTCGTCCCAGCAGCCGCCGTCGATGAATCCCTGCAGTGTCTCGCGCCCGCCCTCCACCAGCAGCGACTGCACGCCGCGCTCGCAGAGGCCGGCCAGCAGCGCGCCGATGGAGGCGAAGCGCAGCCAGCCCTCGGGCGCGCCCTCCGCGCGGCGGCTCAGCACCACGCGCAGCGGGTCGCGGCCCGTCCACGCCCTCACCGTGAGCGACGGGCGGTCGGCCTCCAGCGTGCGCTGCCCCACGGCGATGGCCTCGTGCTCCGCCCGCAGGCGGTGGCACAGCATCTGCGTGTAGCGGTTCGACACCACGAACGGCCGCTCCGGCGTCTGCCCCCTCCAGCCGATGAAGCCGTCGGGCGTCTGCGCCCATTTCAGCGTCACGTAGGGGCGGTGGAGGCGGTGGAACGTCATGAAGCGGCTGTTCAGCGCGCGGCACTCCGCCTCCAGCACGCCCACGGCCACGTCGACGCCCGCGTCGCGCAGCCGCCGGATGCCGCGCCCCTGCACCCGGGCGAAGGGGTCGACGCAGCCCACCACGCAGCGCCGCAGTCCCCGGCGCACAATCAGGTCGGCGCAGGGGGGCGTCTTCCCGTAATGGGCGCAGGGCTCCAGGCTCACGTAAATCGTGGCCCCGCGCAGCAGCGGCTCGTCCTCCGCCCTGACCGAGGCCAGGGCGTTCACCTCGGCGTGCCCCTCGCCGCAGCGCACGTGGTAGCCCTCGCCGATGATGCGGCCGCCGCCCACCACCACCGCGCCCACCATCGGGTTGGGCGGCGCGTTCCGCGCGCCGTTCCTCGCCAGCTGGATGCACCGCCGCATGTACAGCTCGTCCGTCGTTCCCGCCATGGCGTCCTTCCGTTCCTTGTGTGTCATACGCTTGTCCTCTCCGCGCAAAGTTACGACATTTCCGCCAAAGAACCACGCGGCGGAAAGAGGAGGGGCGGGAATCCCTTCCCGCCCCTCCCGGCGTCCTCCCGGCGCCCGCCGCGTCAGTCGCCCGTCTCCGTGCTTTCGTCCGCCTCGCCCGTCAGGTTGATTTCGCTCAGCCGCTTCTTCACGTTCGTGCTGGGCAGGTAGAGCACCCTCCGCCGGTAGACCGCCCCCGCGCCCGCCTTGTCCAGCGTGTCCGCCGCGCGGGCGTTGAGCGAGAAGCGGAACGTGCCCACCTTCGGCAGCTCCACCGAGTGGCCGTTCATCAGGAAGTTCTCGAACTCCTTCACCACGGCGCACATCGCCTTGTAGAGCTCGCCCTCGCCGATCTGCGAGTTGGCGGCGGCGCGCCGCAGCAGCTCCTCCTTGTCAATCTTCGTGTAGGTCACCGAGCGGGTGAGGTACGCGCTCTTCTTCATCGCAGCCATGCGCTGCCACTTGGCCTTCAATACAATCTTTGCCATAATGGATTTGAATGTGTTGCGTGGCGGAGCCGCCTCCGTTGCTCCGTGCGTGCGCCGCCACAGGTTCATAGTAAATGGTGTGTGTCTCTCTTCCGGCCGCTCCGTCCGCCCGCCGGGCCCGTGCGGGCGTCTGTCCCGGCCGTTGCCGGAGGTCGCTTCCTCCCTTCCGGCGGTGCAAAGATAGCGCGCCCCTCCCCCTGCCGCCAAATGCCGCCGCCCCTTTCGTCCCGCCCCAGCCCGGGCGCAGCGCGTGCCAGGCTGGATGGGGCGGTCCGGGCGGGAAACCCCGGCGGCGCCTGCCGCCTTGCGGCGCTTCCTTTATATATATATATATGGGGCGGCGGGGGAGGCCGCCTCCGCCGGGCTTGCGCCGCGTTGTGCCCCTGCGGAAAAACACTGCGGACGGGGCGGCAAAACCTCCGCAGAGAAAAAGTTTCCGGTCCGCGGACGAAATTTATTTTCTCCGCGGAGCGCGGGACGAAACACCGCGGAGGTTTTCCGGCGCCGCTCCTTGTTTTTGTCGCGGCTTCTTTTTCTGCGGCGTGTCCCGAGACGCGTTTGGCGTATTTTTCGTAACTTCGCGCCATCCATATTCCGACAGCTTATGAAGACTGACATCCAGATTGCACGCGAGTGCGTCCTCGCCCCCATCGACGAGGTGGCGGGGAAGATTGCCATTCCCACGGAAGAAATCGAGCACTACGGCCGCTACATCGCCAAGGTGCCGGAGCGGCTCATCGACGAGGAGCGGGCGCGCAAGAGCCATCTGGTGCTCGTCACGGCCATCACGCCCACCAAGGCGGGCATCGGCAAGACCACCGTGAGCATCGGGCTGGCGCTCGGCCTGTGCCGCATCGGCAAGCGCGCCGTGGTGGCGCTGCGCGAGCCGTCGCTCGGCCCGTGCTTCGGCATGAAGGGCGGCGCGGCCGGCGGCGGCCACGCGCAGGTGCTGCCCATGGAGAAGATCAACCTCCACTTCACGGGCGACTTCCACGCCGTCACGTCGGCGCACAACATGATTGCCGCGCTGCTCGACAACTACCTCTACCAGCACCGCGACGAGGGCTTCGCGCTGAAGGAGGTGCTGTGGAAGCGCGTGCTCGACGTGAACGACCGCAACCTGCGCTTCATCGTCACGGGCCTTGGCGCGAAGACCGACGGCATCACCATGGAGAGCGGCTTCGACATCACGCCCGCCTCGGAAATCATGGCCATCCTCTGCCTCGCCACGGGGCGGGACGACCTGCGCCGCCGCATCGAGAACATCCTGCTGGGCATCACCATCGACGGCCGCCCGTTCCGCGTGAAGGACATGGGCGTGGCGGGCGCCGTCGCCGTGCTCCTGCAGGACGCGCTCCACCCCAACCTCGTGCAGACGACGGAGCAGACGCCCGCCCTCGTGCACGGGGGCCCGTTCGCCAACATCGCGCACGGCTGCTCGTCCATCCTCGGCACGAAGCTCGCCATGTCGTTCGGCGACTACGTGGTGACGGAGGCGGGGTTCGGCGCCGACCTCGGGGCGGAGAAGTTCTACGACATCAAGTGCCGCAAGGCGGGACTGCAGCCGAGCCTCACCCTCATCGTGGCCACCACGCAGGGGCTGAAGATGCACGGCGGCGTGGCCCTGGAGCGCATCAGGGAGCCCGACGAGGAGGGACTGGTGGCCGGACTGGAGAACCTCGACCGCCACATCCGCAACCTGCAGGGCTACGGGCAGACCGTGGCGGTGGCGTTCAACCGCTACGCCACCGACACCGACGCGGAGCTGGACATCGTGCGCCGCCACTGCGCGGAGGCGGGCGTGGGCTTCGCCGTCAACAACGCCTTCATGGAGGGCGGGCGGGGCGCGGAGGAGCTGGCGCGCCTCGTGGTGGAGACGGTGGAGGAGCGGCCGTCGCAGCCGCTGCGCTTCTGCTACGACGACGGCGACGACATCAGGACGAAGATAGAGAAGGTGTGCCGCAGGATATACGGCGCGGCGACCATCACCTACGGCAAGGCCGTGGAGCGCAGGATCCGCCAGTTCGAGCAGATGGCGCAGGCCACCGAGGGCATGGGCGGCATCCTGCGCTTCCCCGTGTGCATCGCCAAGACGCAGTACTCGTTCACGGCCGACCCCTCCATCTACGGGTGCCCGTCGGGCTTCAACATCCACATCCGCGACCTCGTCATCAACTGCGGCGCGGAGATGGTCGTGGCCATCGCCGGCGAGATACTGCGCATGCCGGGGCTGCCGAGGTCGCCGCAGGCGGAGCGCATCGACATCGTGGACGGGCAGGTCGAGGGACTGTCGTAGCGCGCCGGCCCGGCGGCGGACTGCCGCCGCCGCGTCCGTCCGTCCCCGCCCTTATTCGAGGTAGGTGTAGCCGTAGAGGCCGGAGCGGTAGGTGGACAGGAACTCGCGCCCCTCCTCCAGCGTGATCTTCCCCTCCTTGACCGACTGCTTGGCCCACACCTCGAGGCTGCGCACCATCTTCTTGGGGTTGTACTGCACGAAGCTCAGCACGTCGGCCACGGTCTCGCCGTCGACAATCTTGTTGATGCGGTAGCCGCCGGCCTCGGTCGTGATGTGCACGGCGTTGACGTCGCCGAAGAGGTTGTGCATGTCGCCCAGTATCTCCTGGTAGGCCCCCACGAGGAACACGCCGATGTAGTAGGGCTCGTGCTCCCTGAGGGCGTGGAGCGGGAGGATGTGCGACACGGTCTGGTGGGTGACGAAGTTCGATATCTTCCCGTCGGAGTCGCAGGTGATGTCCTGGAGCGTCCCGTTGTGGCTGGGGCGCTCGTCGAGCCGGTGGATGGGCATGATGGGGAAGAGCTGGTCGATGGCCCACGCGTCGGGCAGGCTGTGGAACAGCGAGAAGTTGCAGAAGTACTTGTCGGCCAGCAGCCTGTCGAGCATCCGGAACTCCTCGGGCGCGTGCTTCATGGTGTGCGCCAGCGTGTTGATCTCGTGGGCGACGGCCCAGTACATCCGCTCGATCTCGGCCCGCGTCTTCAGGTCCACCAGCCCGTGGGCGAAGAGGTCGAGCGCCTCCTCGCGAATCTGCTGCGCGTCGTGCCAGTCCTCCAGCATGGAGCGCGTGGAGAGGTTGTCCCATATCTCGTACAGGTCCTTGGCCAGCTCGTGGTCGCCCTCCCTCACCTCGAACTCCTCGGGCATCACGGGCAGCTCCACCGTGCCCAGCACCTCCATGATGAGCACGGCGTGGTGCGCGGCGATGGAGCGCCCGCTCTCGGTGATGAGGTTGGGCTGCGGGATGCCGTTGTTCCGGGCCGCCTCGACGAAGGTGTAGACGCAGTTGTTCACGTACTCCTGGATGCTGTAGTTCACCGAGCTCTCGCTGTTGGACGAGCGCGAGCCGTCGTAGTCCACGCCCAGCCCGCCGCCGCAGTCGACGAACTCCACGCCGTAGCCCATCTTGCGGAGCTGCACGTAGAACTGCGACGCCTCGCGCAGGGCGTTCTGGATGCGGCGTATCTTCGTTATCTGGCTGCCGATGTGGAAGTGTATCAGCCGCAGGCAGTCCTTCATCCTGTTCTTCTCGATGTAGTCGAGCGCGGTGAGCAGCTCGCCGCACGAGAGCCCGAACTTCGACGCGTCGCCGCCGCTCTCCTCCCACTTCCCGCTGCCCGAGGCTGCGAGCTTGATGCGGATGCCGATGTTGGGGCGCACGTTGAGCTTCTTCGCCACCTGCGTGATGATCTCCAGCTCGTTGAGCTTCTCCACGACCACGAACACGCGCTTCCCCATCTTCTGCGCCAGCAGCGCCAGCTCGATGAAGCTCTGGTCCTTGTAGCCGTTGCAGACGATGGGCGAGTCGCCCTCCATGTTCATGGCCAGCACGGCGTGCAGCTCGGGCTTCGAGCCTGCCTCCAGCCCCAGGTTGTACTTCTTGCCGTGGCTGATGACCTCCTCCACCACGGGGCTTATCTGGTTCACCTTGATGGGGTAGATGATGAAGTTCTCGCCCGTGTACCCGTACTCCCTCGCCGCGTTCTGGAAGCACATGGCCGTCTTCTCGATGCGGTTGTCGATGATGTCGGGGAAGCGCACCAGCACGGGGGCCGCCACGTCGCGCAGCGACAGCTCGTCGATGACCTCCTTCAGGTCGATTTCCACGCCGTTCTTCAAGGGCGTGGCCGCCACGTGGCCTTTCTCGTTGATATGGAAATAGTTCACGCCCCAGCCGCTGATGCTGTACAGCTCGCTGGAGTCTTCGATGCGCCATTTTCTCATGCTTGGTCAGGGGGATAAGGGGGTGGGATGGGGTTGGTCGTTGTGTGTGCGCCGCCCGTGCGGGCGGCCTGTGGTCAGACGGCGAGCGCCCTGCGCAGCGCGTCCACGTAGCCCGCGATTTGCGCGCGCTGCCGGATGACGCCGATTTCCAGCGTGTGCTTCGCCCTGGCGTAGAACGGCTCGCGCTGGACGAGCGACCGGCGGATGAAGTCGCGCAGCTCTTCGGGCGACTTGCCCTGGATGAGGGGCCGCTGCGACTTGCCCGTCAGCAGGTGGGCGCGCAGCACCTCGGGCGTGGCCTTGAGGTAGACGGTCTCCGCCTGCCGGTTCATGTAGTCCATGTTGTCGAAGAAGCAGGGCGTGCCGCCGCCGCAGGAGACGACCACGTCCTCGAACTCGGCCACCTCGTGGAGCATCTTCCGCTCCATCTCGCGGAAGCCCTCCTCTCCCCGCTCGGCGAATATCTTCGGGATGGTCGTGCGGAAGCGGTCCTCCACGTACCAGTCGAGGTCGTAGAACTCCAGTCCCGCCTCGCGCGCCAGCGCCTTGCCGATGGTCGTCTTCCCGGCGCCCATGTAGCCTACGAGTATGATTCTTCGCACTACTTCTGTCTTTTTCTGCGCGGCGACTTCGGCGCGCCGGCCTGCGCCTTGATGAGCTCAAGGCAGTCGGCGGCGGTCAGGCCGAGCGGATTCCCCACCGTCTTCGGGATGCGGTAGTTCTCTCCCTTGTAGTGCAGGTAGGGGCCGAAGCGCCCCTTCAGTATCTCCAGCTCGGGCTCGCCGTCGAACGCCTTCAGGTGCTTCTCCGCCTCGCTCCGCCGCTTTTCCTCGATGAGGGCGACGGCCGCGTCCAGGCCGACGGAGAGCGGGTCGTCCTCCTTCGGTATCGACACGTATTTCCTGTCGTGCAGCACGTAGGGCCCGAAGCGCCCCATGCCCACGGACACGGGCTTGCCCTCGTACTCGCCCAGCGTGCGCGGCAGCCTGAACAGCTCCAGCGCCTCGTCGAGCGTGATGCTCTGGATGCTCTGCCCGCGCTTGAGCGTGGCGAACCGGGGCTTCTCCTCGTCGTCGGCCGTGCCGATCTGCACGAGCGGCCCGAAGCGCCCGATGCGCACGGCCACCTGCCTGCCCGTCCCCGGCTCCGTGCCGAGGACGCGCTCGCCCACGCGGTGCTCCGTCCGCTCGCTGAGCACCCGCTCCACCTGCGGCTCCAGCTCGTGGTAGAAGTCGGCCATCATCTGCTGCCAGTCCTCCCGGCCCTCGGCGATTTCGTCGAAGTCCTTTTCCACGCTGGCCGTGAAGTTGTAGTCCACGATGCGCGGGAACTTCTCCACCAGGAAGTCGTTCACCACCGTGCCGATGTCCGTCGGCAGGAGCTTGCCCTTCTCGCTGCCCACGACCTCCGACTTCCCCGCCGCCCTCACGTCCTTGCCCGCCCGGAGCGTCAGCTGCGTGTAGGCGCGCTTCTCGCCCTTCTTGTCGCCCTTGGCCACGTACTCGCGCTGCTGGATGGTGGAGATGGTCGGCGCGTAGGTCGACGGGCGGCCGATGCCCAGCTCCTCCAGCTTGTGCACGAGCGACGCCTCGGTGTAGCGCGCCGGCCCCTGTGTGAACCGCTGGGTGGCCTGCACCTCCCGGTAGGCGAGCCGCTGCCCCTCGGCGAACTGCGCGTCGATGGGCGCCTGCTCGCTGTCGGCCGCGCCGTCGTCGTCGAACGACTCGCGGTAGACGCGCAGGAAGCCGTCGAACGTCACGACCTCGGCCGTGGCGACGAACGCGAGGTCGGCGTCGCCCGCGGTGGGGGAGGGCGCGCCCTCCATCTCCACGCGGATCACCGTCTTCTCCATCTCCGCGTCGGCCATCTGCGAGGCGATCGTGCGCTTCCACACCAGGTCGTAGAGCCGGCGCTCGGCCGACGCGCCCTCAATCTCGTGGTTCTGCATGTAGGCGGGGCGGATGGCCTCGTGCGCCTCCTGCGCCCCCTTCGACTTCGTCTGGTACTGCCGCGCCTTCACGTAGCGCGCGCCGAGGTGTGCCTCGATTTCCGCCTTCGACGCGCCGATGCAGAGCGACGACAGGTTCACGCTGTCGGTGCGCATGTAGGTGATGAGGCCGGCCTCGTAGAGCCGCTGCGCCACCGACATGGTCTGCGCCACGCTGAAGCCCAGCTTGCGCGCGGCCTCCTGCTGCAACGTCGACGTGGTGAACGGCGGCGCGGGCACGCGGCGCATCGGCCTCTTCGATATGTCGCGGATGACGAAGCCGCGGCCCCTGCACGCCTCGAGGAAGGCGCGCGCCTCGGCCTCCGTGGCGAAGCGGCGGTTCAGCTCGGCCTTGAGCGGCGCGGCCACGCCGTCGGCCGCGAACTCCGCCGTCACGCGGAACGACGACTCGGCCTCGAACTGCTCGATCTCGCGCTCGCGCTCCACGATGAGCCGCACGGCCACCGACTGCACGCGGCCGGCCGAGAGCGAGGGCTTCAGCTTGCGCCACAGCACGGGCGAGAGCTTGAAGCCCACGATGCGGTCGAGCACGCGGCGCGCCTGCTGGGCGTTCACCAGGTTGATGTCGATGTGGCGCGGCTGCTCGATGGCCCGCAGGATGGCCGTCTTCGTGATCTCATGGAAAACAATGCGCTTCGTCTGCTCCACGCTCAGGCCCAGCACCTGCGCCAGGTGCCACGAGATGGCCTCCCCCTCGCGGTCTTCGTCGGACGCGAGCCACACGGTGTCGGCCTTCGCGGCCGCCGTCCTCAGGCTGGCCACCAGCGCCTTCTTCTCCTCGGGAATCTCGTACAGGGGGGAAAAGTCGTCGAGGTCCACGCTGAAATCCCGCTTCTTCAGGTCGCGGATGTGCCCGTAGCTCGACAGCACCTTGTAGTCGGTGCCCAGGAACTTCTCCAGTGTCTTCGCCTTGGCGGGTGACTCGACAATCACCAGGTTCTTCTGCGCCATATTCTATGCTGTTTTCCAAAATTTCGGCTGCAAAATTATAAAAAAAGCAGTTCCCCATCCTTATAATAAAAGGAGAAACTTATTCGCCGTATGATTTTTTAAGAACTCCGGCCCGCGCAAACGCCACATAATGTGCCGGTTACGGGCGGGGAGAGTGCGCCTCCCCCGCCTCCGCTCCCGCGCGCCCCTCCGGCTCGGACAGCCCGCCGCCGGGCTCCGCGCCCCCGCGGGTGCCGATTTTCGCAGCCAGCTCGCCCCGGCGTGTTAAAATCGGGGTGGTTTTTAACGCGCGGACAGCCCGCAAAAACGTCCGCGGAGAAAAACTTTTTCCTCTGCGGACGAAAATGTTTTTCTCCGCGGAGGGGACCCCCCGCTCTCTGCGGAGGAAAATCCGGCATTCCGCGCCCTCCCCCCGGGCCAGCCTCCGCACGCGCAGGCTTAGGCTGGCTCGCGGGGGCGGAGGCCTCCTCGCCGCCCGGATGGCGGCGTTTGCACCCGTTAGCGTTTATTAACAACCCGGGGAGGGGGATGAAAGTTCGGCGCCGCGCGGCATCAAAATGCAAGAAGCATTCTTCGTTGTCTTTTTCTGTGTATCTTTGCAGACGTAAACGGCGCCGGGCGCATTCGGCTGTGTATATGGGACAAAAAAGGGAATTTACAGAATCACGCAGGGGGGGTGACGTTTGTCGACCTGTTCGCTGGCGCCGGCGGCATCAGCGAGGGGTTCTTGCAGGCATATACCGACGACAAGTATTTCGACTTCAGACTGGCGGAAGAATGTAGAGCATACGCTGGTGCTGGTTACAGAAACAGGCTACAAAAAGAACATTCTTGGCGCCACGGGGCCTGTGCGCCAGTATTTCAAGCGTGTTGGCATGCACGACTATTCCCTGCAAGCACAGGGACAGGAGAACAAGGCCCTGCAGGCGACAGTGGGACTTGACGGCGCCTCGATGTACCCGACCGTCGTTTTCAAAATCAAGAAGCAGGCAAGGCCGATGTTGTTTCCCGAGAGCGAGCAGATACCGCTCAGATGACATCCTCCCCGTTCAGGTGTGGAGGATTCCGGGGGCAGTGCGCGCCGCCAAGCGAGAGCGACAGATGCCGCCCGGCAGCATGTGCCGAATGGGCCGGAAATGTTGCGAATCAGGTGCTTTGCACAAAACGTGCATACAGATTACAACAAAACGTGCATGTCATGTCGGGGGGAAGGGACTATTTTTGCACGTAGAAAAAAACATCGCGTGTATGAAACGACAGAATCTTTCCCTGCTGGCCCTCGCGCTGTGCCTCGCCGCGCGGGCGCAAGTCGTGACCTATCCCGCCCCCGCGGGCGCAACGCTCGCCGCCGACTTCGAGGTGGCCGTCCGGACGCCGGGCGGCGAATGGCAGGCGGTCGACACCTACGCCGTGAGGGTGTGCGCCAAGGACGGCGAGAAGTCCTACGTCGAGCAGTCGTCGATGGCGACGTTCTCGATGGGCGGCGCGGCGGAGGTGCGCGTGCGCTCGCTGCGCCAGCCGGTGGAGCGCGCGGCGGTGCGCCCGCTGAGCCGCGGCATCGTGCCGGCGGTGGAGGGCGACGAGCTGCGCTTCACGCTGGAGCGCCCCGAGAACCTGAGCGTGGAGGTGAACGGCGACATCCACCACAACCTGCAGCTCTTCGCCAACCCCCTGGAGCAGCTGCCCGCGGGGCTGCCGGAGAAGGACCTGCGCGTGGTGCGGAGCCGGCGCCCGGGACGCTACGAGAGCCGCTCGCTCGTGTATTTCGGCCCCGGCCACTACAGGATTGACAGCGTGCAGGCGCAGGCGGGGCAGACCGTCTATGTGGCGGGCGGCGCGGTGGTCGACGGCGAGATTCATGTCGACGACGCGGAGCGCGTGCGCGTGTGCGGGCGCGGGTTCGTCTACCCGCAGCGCGCCATCGGAATCTACGTGCGCCGCAGCCGCGACGTCGAGGTCGAGGGGCTCGTCACCACGCAGTGTGCCGTGGGCGGCAGCCGTCATGTGACGGTCGACAACGTGAAGGTCATCAGCTCCTACGGCTGGGGCGATGGCTTCAACGTGTTCGCCAGCTCCGACGTCAGCTACGACCGCGTGTTCGCGCGCACCAGCGACGACTGCACCACCGTCTACGCCACGCGCAAGGGCTTCGCGGGCAGTGCGCGCCGCATCCGCATGACCCGCTCCGTGCTGTGGGCCGACGTGGCGCACCCCATCTTCATCGGCCTCCACGGCAATGCGGAGCATCCCGACACGATTGCCGACGTGTGCTACCGCGACATCGACATCCTCGACGAGCACGAGGCGCAGGTTGACTACCAGGGCTGCATGGCCATCAATGCCGGCGACAACAACCTGGTGCGCGACATCACGTTCGACAGCATCCGCGTGGAGGACTTCCGGCGCGGGCAGCTGCTGTCGCTGCGCGTGGCGTGGAACCAGAAGTACTGCAAGGCGCCGGGCGCGGGCATCGAGAACGTCACCTTCAGCAACATCGACTACAAGGGCAGCCGCTCCGAGCTGAGCCAGATTTACGGCTACAACGAGGAGCGCAAGATTCGCGGCGTGCACTTCAAGAACTTCGTCGTCAACGGCCGCCCCATCCACGACGGCATGGACGGCAAGCCGGCGTGGTTCAAGACGGCCGACATGGCGCGCGTCTTCATCGGCGAGCACGTGGAGGACGTGACCTTCGAGCCATAGGCGGGGGCGTCCCCCGCCCCCGTAGCGTGCCAGACAAGTCGCCCCCCATCATCATATCATTGAACAACATGCACAAGCAACGCCCCCTCCCCCTCCGCGCGGCGCTCGCCGCCGTCCTCTTCCTCGTTTCGGCCGCCGCCAGCCCGCTCCGCGCCGACGACCCCGCGAGAGCGCGCGTCGATGCCGTCCTGCGCCATGTGGAGGCCGACTCCCTGTGGCTCGTCTCGCGCCTGCAGATGTACTGGGCGACGCACGCCACCGACGTGCACATCAACGGCGAGGCGTTCGCGCGCCCTGCCGGCGGGCGCGCGCCGAGTCCGACGGTGAAGTTCGACGGCACGCGCAACACGGCCTCCTCCTACAGCCGCCCGCGGCTGGAGGACATCGTGCCGTTCGACGACGACGAGGAGGGAAGCGTGACCTACATCAACCGCCAGAGCGGCGTGATGGAGAAGGCGCATCCGTCGAAGACGGGGCGCAACATCTCCAACGTGAACCGCGAGATTCTCGGCCTCGCGCGCGACGCGGCGCGCCTCTACGCCCGCACCGGCGACGCGGCCTACCGGCGGCTGGCGCTGCCCGTGCTCGACACCTACCTGCGGGGCATCTACTTCCGCAACGTGCCGCACGACCTCAACCGCGGCCACCAGCAGACGCTCGTCGGCATGGCCAGCTTCGAGGTCATCCACGAGGACATCGTCAATGAGGTGACGGAGCTCTACAGGCTCCTCAAGCGGGACGCGCCGCTGCCCGGCGAGGACACCTACGACGCGGCGCTGAAGAAGTGGGCCGACTGCATCGTGGCGGGCGGCGTGCCGCACAACAACTGGAACATCATCCAGGCGCGCTTCGTCGCGCGCATCGCCGCCGTCCTGCGTCCCGACTCGTGCTATGCCGACCGCCGGGGGCGCGGGCACTACACCGACGTCGTCGTCAATCGGTCGAGCATCCGCCAGTGGGGCCTGAAGCGCCTTGCCGACTACGGGTTCGACCCCGAGACCGCCGTCTGGTGCGAGTCGGCGGGCTACAGCTGCAACGTCGTCGCCGACTTCGCCGCCATCGCCAACGAGCTCGACACGCTGGCCGGCATCGACCTCTTCGCCGAGATTCCGGTGCTGAGGAGGAGTGTCGGGGCGCTGCCCCAGTACCTGTTTCCCAACCGCATGATTGCCGGCTTCGGCGACACCCATCCCGGCTATCTCAACTGCGCGGCGATGGACTGCCTCGCCGCCTACGCCGAGCGGCATGGCCTCCGTGCGCTCGCCGACAGCACGCGCGCTTTGCGGGCCGCCGCGCAGCCCGATGCCCCGGCGGCCGACATCGAGCGGCACGTCAGCCAGTCGTTCCACGCGCCCAACGTGTCGTGGCTCGCCCTGCGCACGGGCATGCACGCCCGCCACGACCTCATGGCCTCGCTCAACGGAAGCCTTGGCAACCACCAGCACGCCAACGGCATCTCGCTCGAGCTCTACGGCAAGGGCTATGTGCTCGCGCCCGACGCGGGCATCGGGCGCAACCTCTATGGCGGTCTCGACTATGCCGAGTACTACTCGCAGTTCCCGGCCCACAACACCGTGTGCGTCGACGGCGTGTCGAGCTATCCCGTCATGATGTCGCAGCACCCGTTCCGGCTGCTCAGCCGCTATCCGGCGACGAACGGGACGGGCCGTTTCGACAGCGTGGCGTATGCGGCGGTGGAATTCCGCGAGCCGGAGACCGACGCGCGGCAGGTGCGCGTGGTGGGCGTGGTGAAGACGTCGGAGACGGGCGGCTACTACATCGACATCTTCCGCAGCCGCCGCAACGACGGGCGCGACAAGACGCACGACTACTTCTACCACAACCTCGGCCAGCAGATGGCGCTCGCCGCCGCCGACGGGACGGACCTCGGCCTCCGGCCGACCGACGAGCTGGCGTTCGCCGGCGGGCACCTCTACGCCTACTCCTACATCCACGACAAGCACGCGGCGCGCACGGACCGCGACATCCGCGCCACCTTTGCCACCACCTGCCCGGACGGCCGCCGCATCGACATGAACCTGTGGATGCAGGGCTATGCCGACCGCGACGTGTTCCGCGCCCTCTCGCCCGTGAACCTCGAGTACGAGCGGATGCCCAACCAGCCCTATAGAATCGTCGAGCAGCCCGTGCTCACCTTCGTGGCCCGCCAGCACGGCGAGGCTTGGACGCGCCCTTTCGTGGCGGTGCTCGAGCCGAGCGACACCGACGAGCCCGGCGAAATCCAGTCCGTCGGCTACTTCAAGCCGCGCAGCGGCGACCCCTCCGCCGTGGGCATCTGCGTCACCCTCCGCAACGGCCGCCGCGACTACATCTTCTCCTCGGTGCAGGGTGCGTCCATGCGCCACGAGGGCATGAAGGCCCGGGGGCACTTTTCCGTCGTCTCCAGGTGAAAAAAGCGGGAAAAAGCCCCCGCGCATTCCGCATCTGCCGGACAGGTGCTATATTTGCATCGTCTTAACCACCATTGGACGGAACGGCATGGAAACAGAGAAAATGAAGATGGCGGCCGGCAGGCTCTACGACGCGAACTACGACGAGGAGCTGCTGGCCGAGCGCGCGGCCTGTGCCGAGCTGCTGTACGACCTCAACCGCCTGCGCCCGTCGCAGGAGGCGGAGCGGCAGGCGCTGCTGCGGCGAATCCTCGGATGCGTGAAAGGACGGCTGACGGTGGTCGGCCCGTTCTTCTGCGACTACGGCTACAACATCGTGGCGGGCGACGGGCTTTTCCTCAACACGGGAACGGTGATACTGGACGAGGCGCGCGTCACGTTCGGGAAGGACGTGTTCGTCGCGCCCGGCTGCGGCTTCTACACGGCGGGGCATCCGCTCGATGCGGAGCGGCGCAACAGGGGACTGGAGTTCGCCCGTCCCATCACGGTGGAGGACAATGTGTGGATTGGCGGCGGCGTAACCGTGCTGCCGGGTGTGACCATCGGCGAAGGCAGTGTCGTCGGGGCAGGAAGCGTGGTGGCGCGCGACGTGCCGCCCCGTGTCGTGGCGGCGGGTAATCCGTGCCGCGTGGTTCGTCCGATTACGGAGGCCGACCGGCAGAAGTACGGATAGGGCGGGGACGCTCCTCCGGGCGTGTCGGGAAAAAAAGGAAGTCCGCGGGACGGCGGCGGTTGAGGCCGTTGTCCCGCGGACTTCCTTGTGCACGGTCGGATGCTACTTGAGCGGCGTGGACATGCCCACTTCGATGTGGTTGCCGCTGCGGAAGACAGTCCTTGCCATTTGCTGGATGTCGGCCGCTGAGATTTCATCGACAAGGCGGTCGTAGTCCGTCACGTTGTCCTGGCCCTCGCGTGCCAAGTTCACCATCGCGCTGAGCCAGTAGCCGTTGTTCTTGAGTGCCTCGACGTGCTGGCGGTGCATGTATTCTTTCACCTTCTGCAGGTTCTCGGCTTTCGGGCCGTTGTCGCACATGTCGTCGATGCCCTTGTAGATGACCTCGGTCATGCGCTCGCGCTTCTCCGGGGCGGTTTGGAGCGTGATTTGGAACGACACGAGCTCCTCGGGATAGTTGCTGACAGCGCCATTGACCGGCACGCCGTATGCGCCGCCCTCGTCCTCGCGCACCGTCTCGGTGTAGAGCATGGTCATCAGCTGCTCGAGCATGCTGGTGGTGAGGTCCACGCGGAGCGTCTCTTTCACAGGCGCGTGGTAGACGAAGATGGAGACCGAGCTGGGCGTTTGCAGTTCCTTCTCGAAATAGTTCTTCACCTCGCCCTTGGCGATGCGCTCGTCGATGACATTGGCTTCTTCCTCGCCCTTGAGGACGGGCAGTGAGCCGAGGTACTTCTGGAAGAGGGGCAGGGCGGTGTCGAGGTCGATGTCGCCGATGAAGAAGAACTCGAAGTCGTTGCCGTCGGCGAAACGCTCCTTGTAGAGCTGGATGAGGCGGTCGTAGTCGATGCGGTCGATGTCGGCCTTGCGCCAGCGGACGGAGCGCACGTTGTTGTCATACAGCACGCGGCTGGCGGTGTCCTTGAGCGCCGTGAAAGGATTCAGGTCCTCGTTCTCGATGTTGGCCTTCCAGCGCTCGATGTACGACTTGAAGGCGGCGTCGTCGCGGCGCGGCGACGTGAAGCAGAGGTAGGTGAGCTGGAGCATGGTCTCCAGGTCCTTGGTGACGCAGTTGCCCGATACGCCCTCGACACGGTTGCCGATGAAGGGCGAGGCGGACGCTTGGATGCCGGCCAGCTTCTTGTTGAGGTCGCTCTTCGAGAAGTTGCCCCACCCGCCGACGGTGACGAGGCCGATGTTGGCCGTGTTGTGGTATTCGGAGTTGGGATAGAGCGAGTTCCCGCCCCAGCTCGGCGCTTCCATCTGGATGACATTGGGCGTGAAGTCGGTCTTCTTCACGTGAATCTTGACGCCGTTCTTGAGCGTGACGAGTTTCGCGCCGAAAGCGTCGTCCGTGATGCTCTTCACCTTGCAGCCCTTGAGCGGCGTGGTGATGAGGGGCTCGTTGTTCACCTCCTCCCGGTAGGGCTCGATGGTCTCGGCCTCAATCTTGTGGAGGATGCCGAGCAGCTCGTCCTTTGTCGGCAGCGTCACGTCGTCTTTTTCGGGCGCGAACATCGTGATGACCACGTTCTTGCCGTCGGGATAGCTGCGCTTGTCGATGGAATGCGACAGGTACTCGTTCACGGCCTCGAGCGGAATCTGATTGGCGATATCCTTCATGTTGGCGTGAATCCACTCGATGCCCGGCATGGGCTCGTTGTCGAGGAAGTTATTGACGCATTCGCTCACGTACTGGCTGGAGTACACCTTGTCGCGCTGGGCATACTGGTTGTCCAGCTGCGAGAGGTACTCCTGCTTGCAGCGCTCGTATTCTGCGGCGGTGAAGCCGTAGCGTGCGGCGCGCAGCATCTCGCGGTAGAGAGCGGAGAAAGCACGCTCGTGGTCGTTCTCCTTGAACACCACGCTGCCGGAAAACGCGTCCTTGGTCTTCGACACAAAGAACCTGCCTTTGCCCATGCTTGCGCTCATGAAAGGCGGGTTCTCCTTTTGCAGCATCTCCTGGATGCGCATCCTGAACATCATGCTGACCATGCCCTCGATGTAGGACTGCGCATAGTAGGCGGCCGTGTTCTTTAGGTTCTCGGGGAACACGTCGCGCTTGAACATCATGCTGATTACCGATTTCGTCTGCTCCTTGTCGCTCTGGACGCTGACGATGGGGCTTGGCGTGTCGGGCACGGGGTAGTACTCGCGAACGGCCCCGTTCTCCGCGGCCTTGATGTCCGAGAACACACTCTTGATCTTCTGCTCCATCCTGTCCACGTCGATGTCGCCGACCACGATGACGGCCTGCAGGTCGGGACGATACCATTTCTTGTAGTAGGTGCGGAGTGCGTCGTAGGGGAAGTTCATCACGATGTCCATCGTGCCGATGGGCATGCGGTGGGCGTACTTCGAGCCGGGGTAGATGTCGGGGAGCATCGCCTCGTACATGCGCTGGCTGGCGCTGCGGCGCACGCGCCACTCCTCGTTGATGACCCCGCGCTCCTTGTCAATCTCGTCGTCCTCGAGCAGCAGGTCGTGGCTCCAGTCGTGCAGGATGAGCAGGCAGGAGTCGAGCGCCGGCTCGCGGTCGGTCTTCACGTTGTCGATGTTGTAGACGGTCTCGTCGAACGACGTGTAGGCGTTGAGGTTCTCGCCGAACTTCACGCCGATGCTCTCCAGGTAGGTCTTGAGCTTGTTGCCCGGGAAGTGGGTCGTCCCGTTGAAGCACATGTGCTCCAGGAAGTGCGCCAGCCCGAGCTGGTCGTCCTCCTCCTGCATCGAGCCCACTTTCTGGGCGATGTAGAAGTAGGCGCGGTCTTCGGGCCATGCGTTGTGGCGGATGTAGTAGGTCAGCCCGTTGGGAAGCGTTCCTTTGCGTACGCTTGCGTCCAGCGGCAGCTGGGGAACGCTCTCGGCCAGCGTCATCTCGTCGTCGATTTGGGCGGATGCCGGGATGCAGAGGCATAGCGAGGCGGCCGCAGTCAGTAGGTGCTTGAATTTCATAAAAGGGTTGGTTGAATAGTGTTTCTCGTGAAGTGTGTCATGCCTTGAAGCGCTTGGCGTCCGGCTTCCCGTCGAGCGCGTGCTTTGCGTAGTCCACCGTGAAGTGCAGCCCGCGGCTCTCCTTGCGCTCCAGCGCGTGGCGCGTGATGAGATAGCCCACGTTGATCATGTTGCGCAGCTCGCAGATGTCTTTCGTCGCCTTGACGCGCTTGAAGAGGTCTTCGGTCTCCTCGTAAAGGAGGTCAAGACGCTCCCACGCGCGGCGCAGCCGCAGGTCGCTCCGCACGATGCCCACATAGGTGGACATGATTTGCCCGACCTCTCTCATGTCCTGCGAGATGAGCACTTTCTCTTCGTTCGACATCGTCCCCTCGTCGTTCCATTGCGGCACGCGCTCGTTGAAGTCGTAGTCGCCGATCACGCTCAGCGAGTGCTGTGCCGCCGCGTCGGCATAGACGACGGCCTCGATGAGCGAGTTCGAGGCCAGGCGGTTGCCGCCGTGCAGTCCCGTGCAGGAGCACTCGCCCACGGCGTAGAGCCGGCGGATGCTCGACTGCCCGTCGAGGTCCACCTTGATGCCGCCGCACATGTAGTGGGCGCAGGGTGCGACGGGGATGTACTCCTTGGTGATGTCGATGCCGATGCTCAGGCACTTGGCGTGGATGTTGGGGAAATGGAACTTCGTCTCCGCGGGGTCTTTGTGCGTCACGTCCAGGCACACGTGGTCCAGTCCGTGAATCTTCATCTCCTTGTCGATGGCGCGTGCCACGATGTCGCGCGGCGCGAGGCTCAGGCGCTCGTCGTACTTGTGCATGAACTCCTCGCCGTCGGGCAGGCGCAGGATGCCTCCGTAGCCGCGCATCGCCTCGGTGATGAGGTAGGCGGGATGCGTCTCGCCCGGGTGGAACAGCGCCGTGGGGTGGAACTGCACGAACTCCATGTCCTTCACCTTCCCCTTGGCGCGATAGACCATGGCGATGCCGTCGCCCGTCGCGATGTTCGGGTTGGTGGTCGTGGCATAGACGGCGCCCGTGCCGCCCGTGGCCATCAGCGTCACTTTCGACAGGTAGGTGTCGATTTTCCCCGTCTTCGGGTTGAGGACGTATGCGCCGTAGCACTCGATGTCGGGCGTGCGGCGCGTGACGCGGACGCCCAGGTGGTGCTGCGTGATGATTTCGACGGCAAAGTGGTTCTCCAGCACCTCGATGTCGGGGTTGCCGCGAACGGCGGCCATCAGCCCGCGCTGGATTTCCGCGCCCGTGTCGTCGGCATGGTGCAGGATGCGGAACTCCGAGTGCCCGCCCTCGCGGTGGAGGTCGAAGCCGCCCCCGTCGTTCCGGTCGAACTCGACGCCCCAGCCGACGAGCTCTTGAATCTGCGCCGGCGCGCGGCGCACCACCTGCTCCACGGCGTCGCGGTCGCTGATCCAGTCGCCCGCAATCATCGTGTCCTCGATGTGCTTCTCGAAGTTGTCCACGAGCAGGTTCGTGACGGAGGCGATGCCCCCCTGCGCCTTGGTCGTGTTCGCCTCCTCGAGCGTCGTCTTGCAGATGATGGCAATCTTGCCTTTCTTGGCCCTCGCCACTTTCAGCGCGTAGCTCATGCCGGCCACGCCCGCACCGATGACAAGGAAGTCGAATTTGCGTATCATGGGATGGTTTCGGTTATACAACAAATATGCAAAAGTATGAAAAACCAAGGATAAAGCGAGTTCTCCGCAGTCTTTTTTCCTTTTTTTCGTATTTTTGTACGCAGTTTGCGCCGTTTTCCGCGCAGCAAGAAACCAATCGCACCATGCAACGAGTCTTTCATGCGAAGATACAGCCACAGAGCTGGCTGCTCGTGGCGGCCATGCTGGGCGTGGCCGTCTACTTCATGTGGAACAGGCAGCCCGTGCTCATCGCCGCCTCGCTCCTGCTCATCGTCCTGATTGTCGAGCGGATGACACACACGTGCTACACCGTGGCCGACGGCAACCTCGTCATCCACGCCGGCCGCTTCGCCCGCGACAGGACAATCCCCATCGCCGACATCGAGACCATCGAGCGCATCCACGGGCTGCGCGTCTTCGGCAAGAGCCTCCACTCGTTCCTGCTCATCCGCCACTCGGGCGGACGGCAGACAGCCGTCGTGCCGCAGAACGACGAGGACTTTGTCCGTACCATCGAAAAACATCGCAAGCAATGAAACGCCTCCTCTTCCTTCTGTCGGCGCTCTGCTGCGGCACAGGCGGCTCCGCCCAAACGGCCGACACGGACGCCGCATGGGCCACGCAGCTGCGCCAGCGGCTCGCGCCCCTCGTGCGCGAGGCCGACAGCGCCCCCTACCACACGGGCATCTGCGTCTACGACCTCACCGCCGACTCGCTCCTCTTCGGCTACAACCAGCAGAAAGTCATGCGGCCGGCCTCCACCCAGAAAGTCCTGACCGCTGTCAGCGCGCTCCTCCTGCTCGGCAAGAACCACACCTACCGGACGCGCGCCTACACCGACGGCCCAGTCACCACCGACACCCTCCGCCTCGCCGTCGCCTCGGGCACGCCCGATTCGATGACAGTCGACACGCAAACCGTCTATCGCCGAACCCTTCAGGGCAACCTCTATGTGCGCGGCGGCTTCGACCCCGCCTTCTCCCTTGCCGACCTGCGCGACATCGCCCTCTCCGTCCGCCGGCAGGGCATCGACAGCATCGCCGGGCGCATCGTGGCCGACGTCAGCATGACGGACACGGCGCGCCTCGGCAACGGATGGTGCTGGGACGATGTGCCGTCCGAGGGAATCCCCTACCTCTCGCCCCTGCTGGTCAACGGGGGGAAGCCCGTCGAGGGACGCGGCAAGAAGTGCCTCCCCAACCCCGAGCGGCACTTTGTGGAGACACTGGCGTGGGAAATCCGCCAGCAGGGCGTGGGCGTCCGCCCCTTCTGCACCGACGTGACGAGCCATGACCCCCGCACGCCCGAATGCACGGACATCTACACGCGCACGCGCACCGTCGAGCAGATGCTGCCGCAGATGATGAAAGAGAGCGACAACCTCTACGCCGAGTCCATGTTCTACCTGCTCGCGGCGCAGGAGCGACGGCAGAACGCCACGTGGAAAGACGGCGCGCGGCAGGTGGAGCGCATGCTCGCAAGGGCCGGCGCGGGCACGTCGGACGCGAAGGTGGCCGACGGAAGCGGCGTCTCGCTCTACAACTACGTGAGCCCACAGGTCGAAGTCTCCGTGCTGCGCCTGGCCTACCGCGACGGCGGCGCGTTCCCCGCCCTCTACCACGCGATGCCCATCGCCGGCATCGACGGCACCCTGGAGCGGCGGATGCCGGCCGGGCCGGCGCACAACAACGTCCGCGCCAAGACGGGCACCGTCACCGGGGTCAGCTGCCTGGCCGGCTACGTCCGCGCCTCCAACGGCCACCTGCTCGCGTTCTCCATCATGAACAACGGCGTGCTGAAATCCGCCACGGGGCGCGATTTCCAGGACCGCGTTTGCCAAGAGCTGGCCCGCTGACCCGCTCCTCGCGCAGGAGCGGGCCGGCGGGCCAGCCTTCCTTTTTTTCCACCGACACGTCTTTCCCGGCGCGTCTCACTCCGTCCGCAGCGTCCGCATGGCGTTGAGGACGGCGAGCACCGTCACGCCCACGTCGGCGAACACGGCCATCCACATGGTCGCCAGCCCGAATGCCGCGAGCAGCAGCACGAGCAGCTTGACGGCGATGGCGAACGCCACGTTCTGCGACGCGATGCCCAGCGTGCGGCGCGCGATGCCGACGGCCGTCGCCATCTTCGACGGCTTGTCGTCCATCAGCACGATGTCCGCCGCCTCGATGGCCGCGTCGCTGCCCAGCCCGCCCATGGCCACGCCCACGTCGGCGCGCGCCAGCACGGGCGCGTCGTTGATGCCGTCGCCCACGAACACCAGGCTCTTCCCCCGCGGCTTGTGCGCCAGCAGCGCCTCCACGGCCTCCACCTTGCCGGCGGGCAGCAGCTCGGCGCGCACCTCGTCGATGCCCAGCTCGGCCGCCACGGCCTCGCCCACCTCGCGGCGGTCGCCCGTCAGCATCACTGTCCGCTCCACGCCCATCCGCTTCAGCCCGTCCACGGCGGCGACCGCGTCGTCCTTCACGCGGTCGGCCACCACGATGTGCCCGGCATACGCGCCGTCCACCGCCACGTGCACCGTCGTGCCCGCCCTGTGGCACGGCCGCCACTTCGCGCCCACGGCGTCCATCATGCGCGTGTTGCCCACGCACACCGCCGCCCCGTTCACCACCGCGCGCACGCCCTGCCCGGCCACTTCCTCCACGCCCTCCACGCGGCACCCGTCGTCCTCGTCCGCGAGCGCCGCCTTCAGCGACATGGCGATGGGGTGGGTGGAGTAGCGCTCCGCGTGGGCGGCGAGGTGCAGCAGCGTGCGCCCGTCGGTGCGGTCGGGATGGACGGCCGCCACCTCGAACCGCCCTTTCGTCAGCGTGCCGGTCTTGTCGAACACCACCACGCCCGCCCTGGCCAGCGTGTCCATGTAGCTCGCGCCCTTGACGAGGATGCCCTGCCGCGACGCGCCGCCGATGCCGCCGAAGAACGTGAGGGGCACCGAAACCACCAGCGCGCAGGGGCAGGAGACGACGAGGAACGTGAGTGCGCGGCCGAGCCACACGGGCAGCGCCTCGGCGTAGCCCGCGCCGAACAAGGGCGGCACGAACGCCAGGGCCACGGCCGCCAGCACCACGGCGGGCGTGTAGGCGCGGGCGAACCGCGCGATGAACGTCTCGCTCCGCGACTTCTTCTCGCCCGCGTTCTCCACGAGGTCGATGATGCGCGAGGCCGTCGACTCGCCGAACGTCTTGCGCACCCGCACCGTCAGCACCCCCGACAGGTTCACGCACCCCGACACCACCTCGTCGCCCGCGCCCACGTCGCGCGGCATGCTCTCGCCCGTCAGCGCCACCGTGCTCAGGCTCGACAGCCCGTCCTCCACCACGCCGTCGAGCGGCACCCGCTCGCCCGGGCGCACCACGATGGCCTCGCCCACGGCCACGCTCTCGGGCGCGACCGCCAGCACCTCGCCGCCCCGCACCACGTTGGCCGTGTCGGGGCGCGCCTCCATCAGGGTGGCTATCGACCGGCGGCTGCGCCCCTCGGCGTAGTCCTCGAACAGCTCGCCCACCTGGAAGAAGAGCATCACGAACACGGCCTCGGCAAACTCCGCCTCCGCGCCGGGCAGGAAGCCGATGCCGAGCGCGCCCGCCGTGGCCACGCACATGAGGAACTTCTCGTCGAAGGCCTTGCCGCGGCACAGGCTCACCGCGGCCCCGCCCACCACGTCGTAGCCCGCCACGAGGTACGGCACGAGATACGCCAGGAGCAGCTGCCACGTCTCCAGGCCCGCCGTCCGCTCCGCCGCCGCCGCGCCCGCCAGCAGCAGGGCTGCCGCGGCGATTCTCCACAGTTTTGTCCGGTCCATTGTCTTCCGCTTGTTTTTAGGTTTCCGCCGCAAAGGTAGCCCGGAACGGATGCAACCCGGTTGCAAGTCCTCCGTTCCGGGAGACTTTGCAACCGGGTTGCATCCGTTCTTCCACCGCCGCGCTACATGCGGCGGCGCCTGCGGCAGCACTCCGCGCACTCGCCCTTGACGACGAACGAGGCGGAGTGCGGCGTGAACCCCTCGGGCAGCAGGAACGCGGGGACGTGGATGTCGTCGAGGCAGAACGAGTGCCGGCACGACTCGCAGTAGAAGTGCACGTGGCTGTCGGCGCGGCTGCACCCGCGCTCGCTGCCGCACGGCTCGTAGTTGAGCACGCCGCGCCCGTCCTCGAAGGCGTGGACGACGTCGCTCTCCTTGAAGAGCGCGAGCACGCGGAAGATGCTCGACTTGTCCATCTGCGGCATGGCGCGCTCCAGGTCCGACAGGCTCATGGGCCGCCCGGCGCGCGCGAGCGTCCGCAGCACCAGTATCCTGTTCGCCGTCGGGCGCACGCCCTTGTTCTCCAGCCGTCTCGCCGCGTCGTCGCCGCCCATGAGCCCCTCCTTTGCGAAGTCCGTCACCACCAGCTCGTGTCGGTGTCCACCTGGTAGCGGTAGATGCGCGCCAGCGTCACGTCGAACAGCAGCGTGGAGTAGGCCGGGATGCCCGTCGTCGACGACGGCGTGCTGCCGTAGCCCAGGTAGTAGGGGACGACGACGCGCCAGCGGTCGCCCTCCACCATGTTCATCAGCGCGGTGCAGAAGCCCGTGCCCGTCTGGCTCACGCCGAAGAGCGACGGCACGTCCGTCGCCGCGTCCAGCTCCGCGCCGTTGAAGCTCTTGCCGAAGTTGAAGCCCTGCGGGTAGGACGCGCTCGGGATGAGCCGCCCGCTGTAGTGGACCCTCACCGAGTCGTTGTACTGCGGGCGCAGCGTCCCCTCGCCCCGCTCCAGCTTCTGCACGTAGACGTAGTAGTGGCTCGGCCCGTCCATGGCGGACGGGTCGCCCAGGCTGAACGCCTTGTACATCGTCCACGAGCCGTCGGCGTTCGCGCGCGCCACGGCCGCCACGGAGTCGAGGTAGGCGTCGTTGCGCGCCTTCCAGCCGTCGAACTCGCCGGCCTCTTGCTTCTCGCTGCACGCCGTCAGCGACAGCAGCGCGACGGCCAGCGCGGCCGTCGCCGCGCGGAGGGTGGTGGGGGTGCGTCGTTCCATCCTATCCCAGTTTTTTCAGCAGGCTCGTGATGGTCACGTTGTCCTCGATGATGCCGCGCAGCTCGCTCGTCTTCACGCGCTTCTGCTCCATCGTGTCGCGGAAGCGGATGGTCACGCTGTCGTCCTTGAGCGAGTCGAAGTCCACGGTCACGCAGTAGGGCGTGCCTATCGCGTCCTGGCGGCGGTAGCGCTTGCCGATGGAGTCCTTCTCGTCGTACTGGCAGTTGAAGTGGAACTTCAGGGCGTCGATGATCTCGCGCGCCTTCTCCGGCAGCCCCTCCTTCCTCACGAGCGGCATCACCGCCAGCTTCACCGGGGCCAGCGCGGCGGGCAGGCGCAGCACCACGCGCGTCTCGCCGCTCTCCAGCTTCTCCTCGCAGTAGCTGTGGCACATGACGCTCAGGAACATGCGGTCCACGCCGATGCTCGTCTCGATGACGTAGGGCGTGTACGACTCGTTGCGCTCCGGGTCGAAGTACTTGATGGACTTGCCCGAGAACTTCTCGTGCTGCGAGAGGTCGAAGTCCGTGCGGCTGTGTATGCCCTCCACCTCCTTGAAGCCGAAGGGCATCCTGAACTCGATGTCGGTGGCGGCGTTGGCGTAGTGCGCCAGCTTCTCGTGGTCGTGGAAGCGGTAGTTCCCGGCCCCGAAGCCGAGGTTCTGGTGCCACGCCATGCGCGCCGCCTTCCAGCGGGCGAACCAGTCGAGCTCCGTGCCGGGCTTGATGAAGAACTGCATCTCCATCTGCTCGAACTCGCGCATGCGGAAGATGAACTGCCGCGCCACAATCTCGTTGCGGAACGCCTTGCCTATCTGCGCGATGCCGAAGGGGAGCTTCATGCGCCCCGTCTTCTGCACGTTCAGGTAGTTCACGAAGATGCCCTGCGCCGTCTCCGGGCGCAGGTAGACGGCCATCGCCCCGTCGGCGGTGCTCCCCATCTCCGTCCTGAACATGAGGTTGAACTGCCGCACCTCCGTCCAGTTCCTCGTGCCGGACACCGGGCAGACAATCTCCTCGTCGAGGATGATCTGCCGCAGCTCCGCCAGGTCCATGGCGTTCATCGCGCCGCTGTAGCGCGCGTGCAGCGCGTCGCGCCTCCTCTGCTCCTCCGCCACGCGCGGGCTCTCGGCGCGGTACTTGGCCTCGTCGAACGACTCGCCGAAGCGCTTGCGCGCCTTCGCCACGTCCCTCTCGATGCGCTCGTCGTACCGCGCTATCTGTTCCTCAATCAGCACGTCGGCGCGGTAGCGCTTCTTCGAGTCGCGGTTGTCGATGAGCGGGTCGTTGAACGCGTCGACGTGGCCGCTGGCCTTCCAGACGGTCGGGTGCATGAAGATGCAGGAGTCGATGCCCACGATGTTCTCGTGCATCAGCACCATGCTCTGCCACCAGTACTGCTTGATGTTGTTCTTCAGCTCAACGCCGTTCTGCCCGTAGTCGTAGACCGCGCCCAGCCCGTCGTAAATCTCGCTCGAGGGGAACACGAACCCGTACTCCTTGCAGTGCGAGACCACTTTCTTGAAAACGTCTTCTTGTGCCATTTCCTTTGCTTGTGTTTCTGTCGTTAGTCCTTGCCGCCCCGCCCCGGCGCCGCCGGGAAGCCCGTTCCCGCGCCGCGCGGCGGGCAAAATTCCTCGCAAAGGTAGCGTTTTTTTCGCCAAGCCCACCACGTTCGCCCGCTTTTCTGACTTCCCCCCGCCCCTCGATATAAAAATAGGTACGCGCGCGAAGCGGGGCCCCCCTCCGCGCCGCGCTTCCAGTCCGTCCGCACCGCGCTTCCGCTCCCTCCGCGCCGGAAATGCCGGCACTCCGCGCCGCAAGTCTTCGGCCGCTGCGCCGCGCCGAAATTTCCAAGTACTTGGACGAAAATTTCCAAGTACTTGGAAAAATATCTCCAAGTACTTGGAAATATTTTTCCACTGCGCCCGCGCGCAACTTCCTGTGCGGCGGGGCGGAACTTTCGGCGCGGCGCGGGGCGTTTCCTGGCGCGCTGGGGCGGAGGGCGGGCCGCGGGGCGGACTTTTTATTACCCCGATTCCCGAAAATGCGCGGCGGCGCGCGGCGGCGCGCGCGTTTATCCCTATCTTTGCGGCGTGCGCGCACGGGGCGCGCGCGAAACGCAAAACACGCATGTGCATGAGATACGGATTTTTCGCGCTGTGCCTGCTGGCAGCGGGCGCGGCGGGCGCGGGCGCCCAGGAGCCCGTGCGGCGCACGGTGACGGGCGGCGAGGTGGTGGTGACGGGCACGCGGAGCGAGGCCGACGCGCGGCTGCTGCCGGTGACGGTGAGCGTCGTGGGGCGCGAGCAGCTGGCGGAGGCCTACCGCGAGAGCGTGCTGCCCACGCTGGGCGAGCAGGTGCCGGGCCTGTTCGTGACGAGCCGCGGCATGGCGGGCTACGGCGTGTCGACGGGCGCGGCGGGGAGCGTGAGCGTGCGCGGCGTGGGCGGCGGCGCGCGGCTGCTGGTGCTGATTGACGGGCAGCCGCAGTACGCGGGCCTGTACGGCCACCCTGTCGCCGACATGTACGCCACGCCGATGGCCGAGCGCGTGGAGGTGGTGCGCGGGCCGGCGTCGCTGCTCTACGGCTCGAACGCCATGGGCGGGGTGGTGAACGTCGTGACGCGCGCCATGCCGCGCGACGGCGCGGAGACCGAGGTGCAGACGGCCGCGGGCTCCTACGGGACGGTGCAGGGCCACGTGGCGAGCCGCGCGCGCCGGGGCCGCCTCGCCCTTGCGGGGGGGCTGGGCTTCAACCACACCGACGGCCACCGCGCGAACTACCGATTCGAGCAGTACGGCGGCTTCGCGAAGGCCGCCCGCGACATCTCCGCCCGCTGGCGCGCCGAGGCCGGGGCGACGCTCACGCGCTTCAAGTCGCAGAACCCGGGGGAGGCGGACAACCCCTACATCGACAACCGGATGTGGGTGACGCGCGGCTTCGCCTCGGCCAGCGTGTCGAACGACTACGGGCGCACCGCCGGCGTGGCGCGCGTGTTCTGCGACTTCGGGCACCACCGCGTGGACGACGGCTACCACCCGGGCGCCGCGCCGCGCCGCTACCTGTACAAGCACGACGACGTGATGGCGGGCGCGAGCCTGTACCAGAGCGCGTCGCTGTGGAGCGGCAACCGCACGACGCTGGGCCTCGACTGGCAGCACATGGGCGGCCGCGCCTGGAACGACTCCATCGCGCCGGGCGCGGGCGACCGCACGCTGGTGGACCGCACGGAGGACGAGCTGGGCGGCTACGTGGACTTCCGGCAGGACGTGGCGGCGTGGGCGACGGTTGACGCGGGGCTGCGCGTGGACCGCCACAGCCACGTCGGCACGGAGCTGGTGCCGCAGGCGGGCGTCGCGCTGCACCTGCCGCGCCGCGTGGAGCTGAAGGCGACCGTGGGCAAGGGCTTCCGCAACCCCACGTTCAAGGAGCTGTTCATGTTCGCCGTGAACCCCGGACTCGCGCCGGAGCGGATGGTGAACTACGAGCTGGCCTACGCGCAGCGGCTCATGGACGGACGCCTGCGCGTGGGGGCGAACGTGTTCTACGCCGACATCGACAACCTGATTGCCGTCGTCATGGCGGACGGCAAGCGGATGAACCGCAACACGGGCGCGGGCGAGAACTGGGGCGGCGAGGCCGAGGCGTCGCTGCGCGTGGGGACGCGCTGGCGCGTGGACGCCAACTACAGCTTCCTGCGCATGAGCCGCGCGACGAGGACGGAGGGCGCGCCCGAGCACAAGGCCTACGCCGGGGCGGCCTACGAGGCGCGCCGCTGGGCGGCCACGTGCGGGCTGCAGTGGCTGGGCGGGCTCTACACGCAGGTGGGCGAGGCGGAGGCGAAGGAAGACGTGCCCCTGCTGGGCGCGAGCCTCACGTACAAGCCCGCCGACGGGCTGCGCCTCTTCGCGCGCGGCGAGAACCTGCTGTGGCGGCGCTACGAGCTGGCCAGGGGCTTCCCCATGCCGCGCGCCACGGTGATGGCGGGCGTGCGCGCGCGCTTCTGACGGCGCCGCCGGCCGGCTTCCGAACGACAAGACTGACGACGACATGACACACAGGAACTTTCTTTTGCTCGCCCTGCTGCTCCTTCCCCTCGGCGCGGCGGCGCAGGTGGCGACGACCATCGACACGGCGCGCCGGGCGCAGGTGAACGAGGGGTGGGGCGTGTCGCTCTGCTGGTGGGCGAACATGTGCGGCCGCTGGAGCGACGAGCGGCTCGACACGCTCGTGGAGTGGCTGGTGTCGCCCCGCCACCTGAACTACAACATCTTCCGCTACAACATCGGCGGCGGCGACGACCCGCTCTGGCGCAACTGCCGGCCCCACCACTTCGGGGCGGAGGGCGGCAAGGGGCTGCGCGCGGAGATGGAGGGCTTCAAGGACAGCGTCGGCGGCGCCTACCACTGGGAGCGCGACGCGGCGCAGCGGCGCGTGCTGCGGAAAATCCGCGAGCGGCGGCCCGACGCGGTGGTGGAGGCGTTCTCGAACTCCGCGCCCTACTTCCTGACCGAGAGCGGGTGCGCCGCCGGCGCGCGGCGCGCCACGGACGACAACGTGCCGGCGCGCAACTACGAGGCGTTCGCGCGCTACCTGGTGGACGTGTGCCTCCACTTCCGCGACGCGGAGGGCGTGGAGTTCCGCACGCTCGCGCCGTTCAACGAGCCGGTGACGGACTACTGGTACGCCGGCGGCTCGCAGGAGGGCTGCCACTTCGGGACGGAGGCGCAGGTGGCGTTCGTGCGCGTCATCGCGCCCATGCTGCGCGCGTCGGGGCTGCGCACCGAGCTGTCGGCCTCGGACGAGACGGACATCGCGCAGAGCGTGCGCGACTTCCGCGCCTATGCCGCCGACGGCGAGGCGCTGCGCTGCGTGGCGCAGTGGAACACGCACAGCTACAAGGGCGGCAACGCCGATCGCGAGGAACTCTCGCGCCTGGCGCGCGCCGCCGGCAAGCGGCTGTGGATGAGCGAGTCGGGCGACGGCGGGCGCGGCATCCACGGCAACCTGATGATGGCGCAGCGGCTCATCGACGACATCCGCCACCTCCGCCCCGACGCCTGGGTGGACTGGCAGTATGTGGAGGAGTTCGGCGACCAGTGGTCGCTGGTGCGGGGCGACTGGGGCCGCGAGCGGTTCGAGCGCGTGAAGAACTACGACGTGCGCTACCACTTCACGCACTTCATCCGCCAGGGATACACGTACATCGACACCGACTGCCCGCAGCTGCTCGCCGCCCTCGCGCCCGACGGGCGGGAGCTGGTGGCCGTCGTCGTCAACACCGACGCGGGCAGCCCGCGCCGCCACGACATCGACGTCCGCTCGTTCGCGCGCAAGGGGCGCGCCACGGTGGCGGCCTACCGCACGACGGCGCGTGAGAGCGTGGCGCGCACGGGCGACGTGCGCTTCGCCCGCGGCGTGGCGACGGTGGAGCTGCCGCCGCTGTCGGTGGTGACGCTCGTGTTCGGCCGCGCCAAATAGCCCCTGCGCTCCATGAAGGCTTTCTCAGCACGCATCCGCCCCTGGGCGCTCGCCGCCGCGCTGCTCGGCGCGTGCCTTGCCTGCGCCCAGGGCGCGCCCCGGGCAGGGGACGGCGACCCTCGGCTGGCCGCCGACCTGCGGACGCTGCGCGCGTGGCGGGCGGGGCAGGTGGTGTCGGACGCCGCCGTGGCCGCCTACGGCGCCGACAGCTGCTTCGTGGCGCTGGACATCGACGACGGCACGTTCGCGCGGATGCGGGGGCGGTCGTACAAGGAGGGGTGCCCCGTGGCGCGCGCCGACCTTCGCTACCTGAGGCTGCTCCACCGCACGCTCGGCGGGCAGACGCAGCTGGGCGAGCTGGTGTGCCACAAGGACATCGCGCCCGACCTCGTGGCCATCTTCCGCCGGCTCTACGCCGCGCGCTACCCCATCGAGCGGATGGTTCTGATCGACGAGTACGGCGGCGACGACGAGCGGTCGATGGCCGACAACAACACGTCGTGCTTCAACCACCGCAACGTGCCGGGCACCGCGACGCTGTCGAAGCACAGCCGTGGGCGCGCCATCGACGTGAACCCGCGCTACAACCCCTACGTCAGGACGGGCCGTGGCGGCGCGCGCCTCGTCAGCCCCGCCAACGGGCGGCCCTACGCCAGCCGCGCGGCGGCGTTCGACTACAAAATCAGCCGCGGCGACCTCCTCTGCCGGCTCTTTGCCGAGCGCGGCTTCGCGTGGGGCGGCGACTGGCGGCGCAGCAAGGACTACCAGCATTTCGAGAAGTAGGCTCCCGCCGCCGCGCCGCGCGCCCTGCGCCCACGCCCCGCGCCAGCCGCGGGCCTCCGCGCGGGGAGCGGACGCTTCGCAAAAAACGGCGCATTGTTTGGGCGTTTCGATGATTAGTCGTACCTTTGCACCGAGGATACGGCGCACGGCCATGCCCAGATGGCGGAATCGGTAGACGCGTTGGTCTCAAACACCAATGGAGCAATCCGTGCCGGTTCGATCCCGGCTCTGGGTACTGCGAAAGGAGAGAAGGTCGCTTCTCTCCTTTCGCAGTTTCGTGACGGCCTTCCGCGCGTGCGGAAAGTGCTTGCCGGGCGGGCGCACTACCGGAAACCGTAGTTTTCGCGGCCGAGATCGGCCACGCGCCCGACGCGCTCCTCATCCGCACGCAGTGGGGGCGCGTCTTCCGCGACGAAGGTCGCCGTCAGGTAGCCCGCGCGGCTTTTCGTGCGGAATCCCGCCGATTCCGTCTTTCTGCTTACGTTTTGTAAGAAACGGCGGTTTCCCGGCGATAAAATGCATTTATTCACCGTAAAGTTTTGAAAAGTTGTATATTTTTCAGAACTTTGCGGCGTTTTTGGCGCATATATGCAAAAGGCGGACGGCGTTTTGCATAATTATTCGGCCACCGAATATGGATAGAAAGATTGAAACACACTAAAGAGCAATTATGGCAGAAAGTTTAGAAATCAAGGAGTTGAGCGAGGTGACCGTGCGCTTCTCGGGCGACTCGGGCGACGGCATGCAGCTGGCCGGCAACATCTTCTCGACGGTTTCGGCCACCGTTGGCAATAGTATCAGCACGTGCCCCGACTATCCCGCGGACATCCGCGCCCCACAAGGCTCGCTGACAGGCGTGAGCGGCTTTCAGGTGCACGTCGGGGCCGGAATGGTCTATACGCCGGGCGACAAGTGCGACGTGCTGGTGGCGATGAACGCGGCCGCGCTGAAGACCCAGTACCGCTATGCCAAGCCGGGCGCTGCCATCATCATAGACACGAACGCTTTCGGCCCCTCCGATCTGAAGAAGGCGGCTTTCCAGACCGGCGACCCCCTGGGGGAGATGGGCATCGACGCCGACCGCGTCATTGCCTGCCCCATCACGCAGATGGTGAAGGACTGCCTGGCCGACAGCGGCATGGACACGAAGTCCATCCTCAAATGCCGCAACATGTTTGCGCTGGGGCTGGTGTGCTGGCTGTTCGACCGCGACCTCGACATCGCTTTCAACTTCCTGCGCGAGAAGTTCGCCAAGAAGCCGGGTGTGGCCGAGGCCAACATCAAGGTCATACAGGCCGGCTACGACTATGGCCACAACACGCACTCGAGCGTGGCCAACGTCTACCGCATCGAGACCAAGGTCAAGGCGCCCGGGCGCTACATGGACATCACGGGCAACAAGGCCACGGCCTACGGCCTCATCGCCGCTGCCGAGAAGGCGGGTCTGAAGCTCTACCTCGGCTCCTACCCCATCACGCCGGCCACCGACATCCTTCACGAGCTGTCGAAGCACAAGTCACTGGGCGTGACCACGGTGCAGTGCGAGGACGAGATTTCGGGATGCGCGTCGGCCGTAGGCGCGTCGTTCGCCGGCGCGCTGGCGGCCACTTCCACGTCGGGGCCGGGCGTCTGCCTCAAGTCTGAGGCCATGAACCTGGCGGTCATCATGGAGCTTCCGCTTGTGGTGATCGACGTGCAGCGGGGCGGCCCCGCCACGGGGCTTCCCACGAAGTCGGAGCAGACCGACCTGCTGCAGGTGCTGTTCGGGCGCAACGGCGAGTCGCCCATACCGGTCATGGCGGCCACGTCGCCCACCGACTGCTTCGACGCGGCCTACCAGGCGGCGAAGATGGCGCTGGAGCACATGACGCCCGTCGTGCTGCTGACGGACGCCTACGTCGCCAACGGCTCGGGCGCACTGAAGCTCCCCAGCCTGGCCGACTATCCGTCCATCCGCCCGCCCTACGTCCCCGAAGAGCTGCGCGGCACGTGGACGCCCTACCAGCGCGACGGGCAGACGGGAGTCCGCTACTGGGCAGTGCCCGGACGCGAGGGCTTTGAGCACATCCTTGGCGGGCTGGAGAAGGACGACAAGACGGGCACCATCTCCACCGACCCCGAGAACCACGACCTCATGACGCGCCTGCGCCAGGAGAAAATCGGGAAGATTGCCGTACCCGACCTCGAGGTGCTGGGCGACAAGGACGACGCCGACCTGCTCGTCGTGGGCTTCGGCGGCACGTTCGGCCACCTTCACGCGGCGATGGACGAGATGCGCGCCGCCGGCAAGAAAGTGGCGCTCGCCCACTTCAAGTACATCAACCCCCTGCCGAAGAACACGCCCGAGGTGCTGCGCAAGTACCCCCGCGTGGTGGTGGCCGAGCAGAACATGGGACAGCTCGCCGCCTACCTGCGCATGAAAGTCGACGGCTTCGTGCCGACGCAGTTCAACCAGGTGAAGGGGCAGCCCTTCGTGGTGGAGGAGCTGGTCTCCTCGTTCAACGCAATCATCTAAACCCAAAGAAACAATGGCATACACTGCAAACGACTATAAGAAAGGGCAGCCGCGCTGGTGTCCGGGATGTGGCGACCACTTTTTCCTCGCGTCGCTCCACAAAGCAATGGCGGAGATAGGCGTCCCGCCCTGTGAGAACGCCGTGATTTCGGGCATCGGCTGCTCCAGCCGCCTGCCGCACTACATGGCCACCTACGGCATGAACACCATCCACGGGCGCGCCGCGGCCATCGCCACGGGCGTGAAGGTCGCCAACCCCGCCCTCACGGTGTGGCAGGTGAGCGGCGACGGCGACGGCCTGGCCATCGGCGGCAACCACTTCATCCACGCCAACCGCCGCAACGTGAACATCAAGATGATCCTGCTCAACAACCGCATCTACGGACTCACCAAGGGGCAGTACTCGCCCACCAGCCCGCGCGGATTCGTCAGCAAGTCGAGCCCCTACGGCACGGTCGAGGACCCCTTCCGCCCCGCCGAGCTCTGCTTCGGCGCGCGCGGCCACTTCTTCGCGCGCGCCGTGGCCACCGACGCCGCCGGAACGGTGGACGTCCTCAAGGCCGCGTACAGGCACCGCGGGACGGCCGTGTGCGAGATTCTGCAGAACTGCGTCATCTTCAACAACGGCACGCACGACAGCGTCTACTCCGCGCCCAGCCGCAAGAAGAACGCCATCTACCTGGAGCACGGAAAGCCCATGGTCTTTGGCGAGAACGGCGAGCTCGGCCTTGTGCAGGAAGGCTTCGGCCTGAAGGTGGTGAGGATTGGCGAGAACGGCGTGACGGTCGACGACCTGCTCGTCCACGACGCCCACTGCGAGGACAACACGCTGCAGCTCAAGCTCGCCGAGATGGAGGGCCCCGACTTCCCCGTCGCGCTCGGCGTGATTCGCGACGTCGACGCGCCCACCTACGACGATGCCGTCACGGCGCAAATTGAGGAAGTCAAGGCGAAGAAGCACTACCACAACTTCGCCGAGCTGCTCGAGACCAACGACACCTGGGAGGTGAAGTGAGCGCGTCGCCGCACGCGGGACAAGACACACACATAATAGAGAGGAGAAGGGAATGCGTCCGGGCGGCGCGTTCCCTTTTTCCTTCCGCCTGCGGAGAGGCCAGAGCCCCGGACGGCGGGACGGGGCGCTGCGCGGGGCGGTGTTCCGGGTGGGGGGAGGCCAATCTGGGGGCGAACGGCATCCAGGCGCGCCGTTCGCCCATGTTGTTTCTACACGGACTGCAAGCACCTGGCAGCCAAACGCTTAACACTTTTCTGAAAAACACTGCGGAGCGGCAGAAAAACGTCCGCAGAGAAAAAGGTTTTTCTCTGCGGACGAAATATGTTTTCTCTGCGGAGCGCGGGGGAAAACACTGCGGACGTTTTTCGCGCGCTTCCCGTTGTTCTGCAAGCAGCTGTCGGCCAGGTGCTTGCGCTCTGCTTGGAGACGCCGGACGCAATCCGCATCCGCCGGGCTGCGCCGGCGGGGCGGGGGATGCCGCCTCCGCCGCTCAGAACGGGAAGAGCAGGGGCAGCACCAGCACCATCACGATGCCCATGACGACCTGCAGGGGCAGGCCCACCCGGATGTAGTCCATGAACGTGTAGCGGCCCGCGCGCATCACCAGCGCGTTGGGGGGCGTGGAGAACGGCGAGGCGAAGCACATGCTGGCCGCCACCGCCACGGCGAACAGCAGCGGGTAGGGGCTTACGCCCAGCTGCGTGGCCGACCCCATGGCGATGGTGGACATGAGCACGGCCGTGGCTGTGTTGCTGATGAAGAGCGTGAGCAGCGACGTGGTGAAGTAGATGCCGGCCAGCAGCGCCGTGGGTCCCATCGACCCGAGGCTGCCCACGAGCGACTTCGACACCAGCGCCGACGCGCCCGTCTTCTCCAGCGCCACCGACATGGGCATCATGGCCGCAATCAGCACGATGCTCTCCCAGTTGATGGTCTTGTAGGCCGCCTCCACGCTGCGGAAGCAGCCCGTCACCACCATGAGCAGCCCGGCGATGATGACGGCCGTCACCGGCGCGACGGGAATGAAGTCGAACACCATGGCCGCCACCATGAGCAGCATGATGGCCGCCGCCACGGGGGCCTTGTAGTCGAACGTCACGCGCGCCGCCTCCTCCAGCGGCTGCCCCAGCACCACCCAGTGCTCCTCGTCCTGGCTCAGCCGGCCGATGTTCGCCCACGTGCCCTGCACGAGCAGCACGTCGCCCGACTGCATCTTCTGCTCGGCCAGGCCCTCCATGATGTACTCGTTGTTGCGGCGGATGCCCAGCACGTTGATGCTGTACTTCGAGCGGAAGCCCGACTCCTTCAGCCGCAGGCCCACGAACTTCGACTGCTGCAGCAGCACGATTTCGGCGATGCCGATGTCGTAGAAGTCCATCGAGCCGCCCACCATCTGCCGCAGCCCGAAGTCGGCGGCGAACTGGCGGCAGCGCTCCGCCTCGCCCGAGAGGTAGAGGATGTCGCCCTCGGCGAGCGTCACGTCGGGCGTGGCCACGTTCTGCGTCACCTTCTTGATGAGGCTGCGCCGCCCCGCCTGCTGCTCGTGGCGGATTTCCACGACGGTAAGCCCGTAGCGGTGCTGGATGTCGAGCTCGGCCACGGTCTTCCCGACGGCCGCCGAGCCGCGCGTCACCGCGCACCGCCCCATGCTTTCCGACAGCCGGTACTCCTTCACCAGCTGGTTGAGCGACTTGCCGCGCTGGCGGCCGTGCGCGTCGTCCTTGTCCTTCTTCGTCAGCAGCCAGCGGCTCAGTGGCAGCAGCACCACCACGCCCACGGCCATGCACACGGCGCCCACGGGCAGGAACGAGAAGAAGCGCAGCGGCTCGTAGCCGTTCTCCTCGAGCGTCTCCTGGATCACGAGGTTGGGCGGCGTGCCGATGAGCGTGAGCATGCCGCCCATGCTGCTGGCGAAGGCCAGGGGCATGAGCAGCCGGCCGGCGTCGATTTTCGCCGTTGCCGCCATGCTCACCACGATGGGCAGCATCAGCGCCACCGTGCCCGTGTTGCTCACGAACGCGCCGATGGCGCCCGTGCCCAGCATGACGATGAGGAAGAGGCGCAGCTCGCTCTTCCCCGCCAGGCGCATCATGCGGCTGCTCACCATCTTGGCCAGTCCCGTCTGGAAAATGCCGCCGCCCACTACGAACAGGCCGGCCATCATGATGACGACGGAGTTGGAGAAGCCCGACAGCGCCTCCTGCGGGGTGAGGATTCCGAACAGCAGGAGGGCGACGAGGGCGATGAGGGCGACGAGGTCGGAACGCAGCTTGCCCACGGCGAAGCCTACGGCAGCCGCGGCAAGGATGGCGAGGGTGGTGTACATGCGTCTTTCGTGTTAATGACGGGAAAAATGTGGAAGTAAGGAAAGGGAAGCGGGGAGGCCCCGCTTCCGGCATCTGCGGACAAATTTACGGCTTTTCCGCCAAAAAACCGGCCGCACTGCGGTGTTTTTGCGCGTCCGGCGTGCGTTCCGCCGCTCCCGGGGCGTGCGGAGCAGGCGGTTTCGCGCGGCGGAGCGGGCAGCGGCGGCGTTTTCTTTGCGCGGCACGGGCGCGCGTCTGAATGATTTTCATTATCTTTGCAAAATCATACGGGCGCACGGGGCGCGGGGCGGCAGCCCGCGGCGAAGCCCCGGACGCGGCGCCGCCTCAATGTCGGGGCGGCGGAGAAGAAGACGACGACAGGCATGAAAAGACTTCTAACGTTGGGCCTTGCGCTGGCCGTTGCGGCGGTGGCCTCGGCGCGCCCGATTGGCGCGGCGGAGGCGCGCCGCGTGGCGGAGCGGGTGCTGGGCGCGGGCCGGGTGGAGGCCGTGGACGTTTCGGCGGCGGTGAAAGCTCGGGCGAACGGCGGCGCGGCTGGGCTGCCCGCCTACTATGTGTTCAATGCCGCCGGCGGCGGGGGGTTCGCCCTCGTGGCCGGCGACGACGCGCTGCCCGAGGTGCTGGGCTATTCGCGCGGCGGCACGATTGCGCGGGACGACCTGCCCGACGGGCTGGCTGCGTGGCTGGCCTCCGTCGAGCAGTACACGGCCGACGTGCGCGGCGGGAGGACGGCCGCGCCCGTGCGGGCGGCACTGGCCGACGCCGCGCCCGTGGTCGATGCGCTCGTCCCCACGACCTGGGGGCAGGGCGACCCTTTCAACGCCTTGGTCGCGACGAAAACGGGACTCGCCTGCCCCGTGGGCTGCGTGGCCACGGCCATGGCGCAGGTCATGTACTACTGGCAGCATCCGGCGCAGGGCAAGGGCAGCTACAGGTACATGTCGATCCGCATGCACAGCGGCAATCTCGCCAACAGCACCTACGACTGGAGCGCGATGAAGGTGTCCACGCCCAGCAACCGGCTCGGGACGGCCAAGGCGGCCGTGTCGCAGCTCTGCTACGACTGCGGCGTGGCCACGCGGATGCAGTATGCGGCCGGCGCCAGCAGCACGTACGACGACCTGGCCATGGCCGCCATGTACACCAATTTCGGCTACGACGCCACCACAATCCGCACGCTCTTCCGCGAGTGCTTCGCCACGCAGCAGGAATGGAACGCCGTCATCTGTGGCGAGCTCGACGCCGGCCGCCCCGTCCTGATGGGCGCGGCGTCCTCCACGGGGTCGGAGAGCGGGCACATGTTCATCCTCGACGGCTACGACACGAACGGCTACGTCCATGTGAACTGGGGGTGGAGCGGATCGGGGAACGGGTTCTACGCCTTGACGACGCTGGAGGTGGGCTCCGATTCGTTCTCCGAGTCGCAGTCCGTCATCGTGGGCATCCAGCCCGACCGTGACGGCACGCACGCGCAGCGCAACGCCGTCCCCCTCTACGTGGACGGCGGCTTGAAGCCGAAGGACGGGCTGGCCGACTATGCGCCGAGCGCGGACGGCGAGTTCGGCCTGATGGTCCCCCCCTTCTACAACCGCACGTCCGCCGACCGCGCCTATTCGATCGGCATTGCCATTTGCGACGCGGCGGGCGGCATGGCCGGCGAGGTGAGCGTGTCGCCCCTCGCTTACGAAATACCCTCGTTCATGGGCATGGGAAGCTGGGAGACGCTCCAGTGCAAGCTGGACAAGGCGTACGCCGACGGAGCCTATGTGTTCCGCGTGGTGTGCAAGGAGGAGGGCTTCGACGACTGGATTCTCCCGGCCACCGTCGGCGGCGATGGCGCGAACTGGCTGCCGGCCTACATCCACGACGGGGTGATAGCGTTCAACACCTATCCGACGGCCGTCGGGCAAACGGCGGCCGACGCGGCCTTCGTGGTGGAGACGCGCTACTTCGGCCTCGACGGCCGCCCCCTGCTCGCCCCGTCCGGCGGCGTCTGCGTGGAGCGGCAGCTCCTGTCCGACGGATCGGCGCGCACGCGCAAGTGCTTCGCTCCGCCGTCCTCCGCAAGCCGCACGCGCCATTGAGAAAAACGAACACAACGCTTGTCACATACCCTGTATGAAAAGATTCCTAACACTCATGACCATTGCAGCAATTACGACTGCCAAGACAGCCACGGCGTCGGCGCAAACCGACAGCTTCCAGTATTCCGACGAGCGGTTTGCCGACCTGCAGATGCTCCGCTACAAGGTGGAGGGCTTCGAGCAGCTCTCGCTCCGCCAGAAGACGTTCATCTACTACCTGCAGCAGGCCGCGCTGCTGGGGCGCGACATCCTGTACGACCAAAACGGGAAGTACAACCTGCGCATCCGCAAGCTGCTCGAGACCATCTACTCCGACTACGAGGGCGACCGCGGCGGCGCGGACTTCAAGGCGATGGAGGTGTACTTGAAGCGCGTGTGGTTCTCCAACGGCATCCACCACCATTACGGCTGCGAGAAATTCGTCCCCGGATTCTCGCGCCAGTGGTTCCGCCAGGCGGCCGCGGACGCGGTGGAGGGGCACGGCGAGCTCCGGGAGGTGGGCCGCGACCTCGCCACGCTGGAAGAGGTCATCTTCAACCCCGGACTGATGCCGAAGCGGGTGAACCTGGCCGAGGGGCAGGACTTGGTGCAGACTTCCGCCAGCAACTACTACGAGGGCGTGACGCAGGCCGAGGCCGAGGCCTTCTATGCCGCGCAGAAGGCGCAGGGCGGCTCCCGCCCCGTGATGTTCGGCATGAACAGCCGGCTGGTGAAGGACGCGTCGGGCAAGGTTGCCGAGAAGCGCTGGACCACCGGCGGGCTCTACGGGCAGGCGCTGACACGCATCGTCGACTGCCTGAGGAAGGCGCGCCCCTTTGCCGAGGACGCGAAGCAGCAGGCCGTCATCGACAAGCTCGTGGACTACTACGTGACGGGCGACCTGCACACGTTCGACGAGTACTCCATCCTGTGGGTGGAGAACACGGAGCCGCTGGTCGATTTTGTCAATGGCTTCATCGAGTGCTACGGCGACCCGCTCGGGCTGAAATGCTCGTGGGAGAGCATCGTGAACTTCAAGGACTTGGAGGCGACGAAGCGCACGCAGACGCTGAGCGCGAACGCCCAGTGGTTTGAGGACCACTCGCCCGTGGACGCGCGCTTCAAGAAGAGCGAGGTGAGGGGCGTCAGCGCCAAGGTCATCACGGCGGCCATCCTCGGCGGCGACCTCTACCCGTCGACGGCCATCGGCATCAACCTGCCCAATTCCGACTGGGTGCGGAAGGAACACGGCTCGAAGTCGGTCACCATCGGCAACCTGACCGAGGCCTACAACCTCGCGGCGAAAGGCAACGGCTTCAGCGACGAGTTCATCGTCAGCCAGGAAGTGAAAGCCCTTGTCGACAAGTACGGCGACCTCACCGACGACCTCCATACCGACCTCCACGAGTGTCTGGGGCACGGGAGCGGACGGCTCTTGGACGGCATCGACCCCGACAGCCTGAGGGCCTACGGCTCGACCATCGAGGAGGCGCGTGCCGACCTCTTCGGCCTCTACTACTTGGCCGACCCGAAAATGCAGGAGCTGGGGCTCACGCCCGACGGCGAGGCCTACAAGGCACAGTACTACACCTACATGATGAACGGCCTGCTCACGCAGCTCGTCCGCATCCAGCCGGGCAACAACATCGAGGAGGCGCACATGCGCAACCGCTCGCTCATCGCCCACTGGTGCTACGAGCAGGGGCGGAGCGCCGCCGCCGGAAAGGATGTCGTGGAGCTTGTGTCGCGCGACGGGAAGACCTACGTGCAAATCAACGACTACGGGCGGCTGCGGACGCTCTTCGGCAAGCTCCTGGCCGAAGTCCAGCGCGTGAAGAGCGAGGGCGACTATGCCGGCGCGCAACGGCTGGTGGAGGGCTACGGCGTGAAGGTCGATCCCGAAATCCACAGGGAAATCCTCGCGCGCTACGAGCGGCTGAACCTCGCGCCCTACAAGGGCTTCATCAACCCCGTCTACACGGCCGTGACGAACGCGGACGGCAGCATAGCGGACGTCACGGTCTCCTATGGCGAGAAGTACGCCGACCAGATGCTCCGCTACTCGCGCGACTATGCGACGCTCCCGCTCGTCAATGAATAACGGATGAAGAATGAAGCAGACGGCTGCGGGCGCTCCGTACGCCGGGGCACCCGCAGCCGCTTTCTTTGAAGGACGCCATGCAGGAAATCCAAGAACTTATCAGGCAAATCAAGGCCGACGTGCGTGCCGGCATGAATGGCGTGGCCGCTGCGGCCATGCGCGACGCGGGCATGACGGCCGACTACCGCGTGAACTTCGGCGTGGAGCTGCCCCGCCTGCAGGAGCTGGCCGGGCAAGTCCGGCAGGACGTCCGCGGACAGAGCGGGAACGGGCGGCGCGTGGAGGTCGCGGAACTGGCGCAGGCCCTTTGGAACGAGCCTGTGCGCGAGTGCCGCATCCTTGCCCTGCTCCTCTATCCGGCCGAGGCGATGCTTCCCGGGGTGGCGGACATCTGGGGCGGGGAAATCCGCACGGTGGAGCTCGCCCAGATTGCGGCCCTCCACCTCTTCAGCCATCTCCGCGCGGCGTCGCAGCAGGGCTTCCAGTGGGTGGCGGCCGACGACGAGATGCTGCAGATACTGGGCTATTACACGCTGATCCACGTCGTCCGCCGCGCCCGCCTCTCCGAACGCTCCGCGCAGGAGCTTGCCGACCACGCCGCGGCGGCGCTCGCGAGCGGGAACCGCCAGCTCCGGGCCGCAGCGCAAAAGACGCTCGACATGCTCGGCTGACGCTGCCGGATTGTCGGAAGAACCACCACTTTTGTGACAAAGGAGACTATACATTTTTTTTTCAGACTGAATTTTGTAACTTTGCGCTGTTTTTTTGGCGATTCCCGCCAGCCGGCGAATCGAACGGCACGAACTTACAAAACGTAAAACAAGCATCATGAAAGCAGATGTACTCTTAGGCCTCCAGTGGGGCGACGAGGGAAAAGGAAAAGTCGTGGACGTCCTCACGCCCCGCTACGACGTGGTGGCACGCTTTCAAGGCGGCCCCAACGCGGGCCACACCTTGGAGTTCGAGGGACAGAAATACGTGCTTCGCTCCATCCCGTCGGGCATTTTCCAGGGCGACAAGGTGAACATCATAGGAAACGGCGTCGTCCTTGCCCCGGACTTGTTCATGGACGAGGCCAAGGACTTGGAGAAGAGCGGCCACGCCCTGAAGGAGCGGCTGCACATCTCGAAGAAGGCGCACCTCATCATGCCGACCCACCGCTTGCTCGACGCCGCCAACGAGGCCGCCAAGGGCAAGGACAAAGTGGGCACGACGGGCAAGGGCATAGGCCCCACCTACACGGACAAGATTTCGCGCAACGGCCTGCGCGTGGGCGACATCCTCGACAATTTCGAGGAAAAATACGCGGCGCGCAAGGCGCGGCACGAGGCCATGCTCAAGGCGCTCAACTACACCGGCTACGACATCGCGGAGGTGGAGAAGAAATGGATGGAGGGCATCGACTACCTGCGCCAGTTCCGCCTCGTGGACTCCGAGCACGAAATCAACCGGCTGCTCCGCGACGGCAAGTCCGTGCTGTGCGAAGGCGCGCAGGGCACGATGCTCGACGTGGATTTCGGCTCTTATCCCTTTGTCACCAGCTCCAACACCGTCTGCGCCGGCGCTTGCGTCGGCCTGGGCATAGGCCCCAACAAGATAGGCGAGGTGTACGGCATCATCAAGGCCTACTGCACGCGCGTCGGCGCAGGGCCGTTCCCGACCGAGCTCTTCGACGAGACGGGGCGGAAAATCCGCGACATCGGCCATGAGTACGGGGCGGTGACGGGACGCGAGCGCCGCTGCGGCTGGATCGACCTCGTGGCCCTCCGCTATGCCATCATGGTGAGCGGCGTGACGAAGCTCATCATGATGAAGAGCGACGTGCTCGACCAATTCCCCGCCATCAAGGCCTGCACGGCCTACCGGATGGCCGACGGGACGACGACGCGCGACTTCCCCTACGACATCAGCTCGGGCATCACGCCCGTCTACAAGGAGCTGCCCGGCTGGCAGCAGGACCTCGCCCACGTGACGTCGGAGACGGAGTTCCCCCGGCAGCTGCGCGACTACATCGCCTTCCTCGAGCAAGAGCTGGAGACGCCCATCGTCATCGTCTCCGTGGGCCCCGACCGGGCGCAGACCATCGAGCGCTAAGCACACACGCCCACACCCCTCCCCCCGGAGCCTCCGTCCCCGCCAAAGGGATGGAGGCTCTTTTTTGCGCTTTTTTTCATGCGGCTGCAAACCGCTGTGTCACAGCGTGTTGGAAACGCCTGGAAAAACACTGCGGAGGGCTGCGGAAGCCTCTGCGGAGAAAATATTTTTCCTCCGCAGAGGAAACGCCCGGTCTCCGCGGAGGAAAAATATTTTCTCCGCAGAGGTTCTCCGCACCCTTGCAGGAACTTGGAGTCCAGCCTGTTGCGGGCCGCTGCCGTCCGCGAGGGCCGAAAGGGGGCGACGATTGTGAAAATGTTGTGAAAAAGGAGAAAATCCCGCGGCGTTCCAATGGAAATTCGCACGAGTAAGGCTATATTTGCAGAAACTAACAAAACTAACCTATCTATTTTATGAACAAACTTACAGCACTTCTTCTTTCCCTGCTGGTAAGCGTATGTTCTTATGCACAGTGGACGAAGCCGGCCGCCCCAGCGGCCACGCCCATGTCTGTCGGCGCAGAGTCATACCTTTACAACAAGGGGGCGGGCGCCTATCTTGTCGGCGCCAACGAGTGGGGCACGCGGGCAAGCGTCAGCACGACCGCCGGGCACAAGGTGTACGTCCAGAAGTTCGAGAGCGGCGATGTCGCTTGGGACGGAAAGACCTATTTCATCACAAACTACGTCGAGCAGGGCGGCATGAAGGGCCAGGTCGCCAGCCTCTATTTCACAGACGACAACGCCGAGAACCTTTGGGTGGACCAGGCGACGAGCGCCTCGGCCAACAACCAGGGCTTCACGTTCGAGGCGCAGGACGACGGGACGTACAAGATTGGCGTTTCCGACAAGAACAAGATGGTCAATCCTACGGACTACCCGGACTCGTACCTTGGCGTCATTCCGGCAAAGAACGACACCCGCGTCTATCTTTGCGACCCGGGCCAGTATACGACTGAGGAGCTGGCGGAGGCCCATACCGTCTGGTATTTCGTGACGCCCGAGAACTATGCCGCCCATGTGGCCGCCGTCAAGCGGTACGACGCGGCCATGGCCCTCGGCGAGGTCATCGCCGAGGCCGGCAGCTACGCGGTCGATGCGGCAACTCTGGCCAGTGCGAAAGGCGTCTACGGCGACACGAGCAGCACGCTCGATGCGCTCAACAGCGCGGCTGCCGCGCTCAGGCAGGCCATCTTCGAGGCCAAGCTGAACGTCGCGACCGTCGCCAGCCCGGTGGAAGTCCTTTCGCTCCTGGGCATCGCCACCGACTTCAACGACTCGGATTACAGCGGCTGGACGTCGACGACAAGCGCCTCCAACAAGCAGGCCTCCAACGGCAACAACGCCGCCGATTACGCCGCCACGGGCAACCACTATGAGAACTGGAACTGGGACGCTTTCTCCGTCGGCAAGGTCTCGGCCACGGCAACAGGCCTTCCCGCGGGCGTCTACCACCTCAATGCCCTGGCGTTTGCCAACGTGACGGGCGGGACCTACCTTTATGCGGGCGGCTACAGCGCGCCAGTCAATGCAACCCAAATCGACATGGAAAAGCCGACGGACGTCTATGCCATCGTCACCGGCAACACCCTTGAAATCGGTCTTGACGTCCGGGTCAAGGGCCCGAACTGGATTGGCCTCGACAATGTCGGCCTCTACTACCTGGGCAACACGTCGGAAGCATACCGGTACATAGCCGAGACAGCCATTGCGAGCGACGTGGACTACGAGGCCCTCGTTGCCGAAGGCTCCGTCTACTGCGAGAAGTCCCTTCTCGCCTCCTATCTGTCCGCGAAGTCCGCCCTCACCGGCGCGTCTTCCGCCGCTGCGGCAGCCGATGCGCTCACCGCCTTCAACGCCGCCTCGGTGGCCATGGCGGAAAGTGCCGGCGCGTACGGAAAGTACAAGGACGTGTGCGACGACGCCGAAGCCAAGCTGGCGGCGCTTTCGAACACCAACGCGGCGGCCGACATCCTGGGCGACTACCTCATCGACGACACTGCCGCCGAGGGTAGCTTCAACGGCAACGGCGGCGCCGTGTACATCCTTGAAAACGGACTGCTGACGACCGCGCAGATTGCGGCGGAGACGGAATACGTCAGCAACCTGCTGAAGGTGGCCCTGGCAACCGACATGGCCGACGGCGACGACTGCACGACCCTCCTCGAGAATCCTAAGTTCGCGGAGGCGGGCGGATGGACCTCTGTCGTCGGCCCCACGTGGCCCGACGGCGACACGTCCACATTCCCCGTGATGTCTGCCAACAACATGGTGTGCGATGTCTACCAGACCCTGACCGGGCTCCAGAACGGCCTCTATGAGTTCGACCTCCAGGCCGCGTTCCGTCCGGGAGCCGACTATTCGGAGGAATACGAGGCGGGTGCCCAGGCCTATGCCTACATCAACTCCTACGAGACGAAGATAGCCTCCGGCTCTGCCGACAACATCAACGAGCCGGCCGAGGCGTCTGCCGCGTTCGCCGCAGGAAAGTATCCCACGAGGGTGTATGGACTGGTGACGGACGGGACGATGCGGATTGGCGTCACCAACAAGGTCCGCACCAATGAGAACTGCCGCCTCTGGGCCGGCGGCGCCACGCTTACGTTCCGCGCCAAGAACGAGACGGTTCTTGCCGAGGTGATTGCGCTCACTGTTCCGAAGGCCCAGGCCCTCCTCGCGAACTACGCGGGCCGGCCGGAAATCGACGCCCTTTCCGCCGCGATTTCGGAAGCCCAGAGCCCGGCCGACTCTTACGCAGCCCTCGTGGCCCTTAAGAAGGCGATGGAGAATGTCGAGGCGGGAACGCTGGCGTACACGAACTTCAAGGTTGCGCTTGGCGGCCTCTCCAGCGCCATCGCAAACAACACGACGGCCGACAAGGTGACCATCAGCAAGGCCCAGGCCCTCCTCGACAAGGCCCAGGCGGCTTACGACGCGCAGACCTATGGCACGGCAGAGGCGGAGCAGGCCATATCCGACCTCAACGCAGCCGTGGTGTCCATCAAGATGGGCGGCGAGCAGGCCTCGGAAGACAACCCCGTGGACTACACTTCGGTCATCGTCAACCCGACGTTCGACCCGGCCAAGGGCGACAAGGGCTCGACCTACATCGAGGGATGGGTGACGACGGCGATGAACGGCTACAAGGAGAACACCGTGTCGTACAACAAGGCGGGATTCGAACTGAACCAAAAGCTGTCGGGACTGCCGAAGGGCAAGTACAAGGTGAGGGTACACTCCTACTACCGCGCAGGCTACTACTACGATGAGGAGCAGTACATCGCGAGCGGCACGGAGACGCACCTCACGACGCTCTATGCCGAGACCTCGGAGAAGAAGTACACGACGCCCGTCATGAACCTCACCGAGGGCGCGACGGCCGAGAACCACGCCGCAAGCGGCAAGAGCTACACGCTCTCCGACGGCCGCTATGCCCCCGACGGCACGACCGGCACTGTCGAATGGTTCAACGCAGGCTGCTATCTGAACGAGCTTACGTTCACCGTTCCCGCCGACGGCGAAGTCACCATCGGCCTCTCCAAGACGGAGACGCTGGCCAACGACTACGAGGTGGTCGGCGCTTGGAGCCTGCTCTACATGGGCGACGACTCTGCCGGCGAAAAGGTCACCGACGTGACCGACCTCATCGTCAACCCGACGTTCGACCCGGCCAAGGGCGACAAGAACTCGACCTACATCGAGGGATGGACCACCACGGCGATGAACGGCTACAAGGAGAAATCCGTGTCGTACAACAAGGCTGGGTTCGAACTGAACCAGACGCTGACCGGCCTCCCGGCAGGCAAGTACTATGCAACGGTGCACACCTACTACCGCGCAGGCTACTACTACGATGAGGAGCAGTACATCGCGAGCGGCACGGAGACGCACCTCACGACGCTCTATGCCGAGACCTCGGAGAAGAAGTACACGACGCCCGTCATGAACCTCACCGAGGGCGCGACGGCCGAGAACCACGCCGCAAGCGGCAAGTACTACACGCTCTCCAACGGCCGCTATGCCCCCGACGGCACGACCGGCTCGGTGGAGTGGTTCGCAGCCGGCGCTTATCTCAACAGGATCGATTTCACCGTTCCTGAGGACGGAAAGGTCACCATCGGCCTCTCCAAGACGGAGACGCTGGCCAACGACTACGCGGTGGTGGGCGCATGGCACCTGTACAAGGTCGAGGCCGACGAGCCCGACGCAACCGACGTGACCGCCCTCATCGTCAATCCGACGTTCGACCCGGCCAAGGGCGACAAGAACTCGACCTACATCGAGGGATGGGTGACGACGGCGATGAACGGCTACAAGGAGAACTCCGTGTCGTACAACAAGGCGGGCTTCGAACTGAGCCAAAAGCTGACCGGCCTTCCCGAGGGAACTTACAAGGTGACGGTGCACACCTACTACCGCGCAGGCTACTACAACGAGGAGGAGCAGTACATCGCGAGCGGCACGGAGACGCACCTCACGACGCTCTATGCCGAGACCTCGGAGAAGAAGTACACGACGCCCGTCATGAACCTCACCGAGGGCGCGACGGCCGAGAACCACGCCGCAAGCGGCAAGTACTACACGCTCGCCAACGGCCTCTATGCCCCCGACGGGACGACCGGCTCGGTGGAGTGGTTCGCAGCCGGCGCTTACCTCAATGAGCTGCCGTTCTATGTGGGCGCTGACGGCGAAGCCACCATCGGCCTCTCCAAGACAGAGACGCTGGCCAACGACTACGCGGTGGTGGGCGCATGGAGCCTGTACTACTACGGCCCGGGCAACAGTGTCGACAAGATTGCAACAGGCATCGAGGACATCCGTCCGAATGCGTCTTCGGCAGAAATGACGCCGGTCGCTTACTATTCCCTCAGCGGCGTCCGCCTCTCTGCTCCGCAGAAAGGCATCAACATCGTCAGGATGAGCAACGGCCAGACCGTGAAGATGCTTGTGAGGTAATTGAAAACAGGCGTCTCCTGAATGAGAGGGGAGAGGTGCGAGCTGTTCGCACCTCTCCTTTTTATTTTATATGGTGCGCCCGGCATGGGTGTTGGCTGGCGGGGCCTGCCTGCCCGATGTCTGCTCTGTGCGCTCAGCATGTTTGCCCCTCGTCCGAATCGTCCGTTAGGGCGTTCGCAGTGCAAAAAGACAGGAAGTGTGGGCGTCGGCTGCCAGTTCTTGCATTGTGTCTTTAACTATATTTGCAATGTAATGTTGAACAATTCAAAACCAAAGGGAATGTGATTTCCAAACAGATGAAATGTTGTTTTGTGGTTGTGCTCTTGTCGTTTGTCTCGCCAGCCCGAAGTCAAGAGATGAAAGAGCTGAAGTTGGACGAGGTCGCGGTTGTTTCCTCGCGCACGACAAAGGATGTTGACGGATACACAACGAACCTCAAAGGCTCGGCCATTGCCGAGGGAAAATCCGTCAGTGAAGTGCTTTGATTCTTGCCAAATGTGTCAAGCGAAAATGGCAGCTTCAAGATAAACGGACAGGAAGTCAGCGAAATATATGTTGACAACGTGAAGTTGGCCGACATGTCGGAACTGGCAACCATACCGGGCGGTAGGGTTGAAAGGTGAGCGTTCAATTCCTTTCGGGCACGAGCCAAAACGCAAGTTTCTGCCTGAACCGCTTGGGATTTACATATGCTTTACAGGTACTGACGAACAAGCTGTTTGCGCCGCTTTTTTTGGAAAATTACTCTTTCACGTTCACGGAAAGGAAGAATTTTTCGAGAAAAGCACTTCAAAGCGACGGAAACAAGCGCGTCAGTCCAAATTTGCGTCTGGAAAACCGACCGGCGATGGCAGGAATGAGCCGGATAAGCGATAAGGGTGAGAGGAGAGAAAAGAAAAAACAGCGTAGTATAACGGTTGGGCAACAGATGCCGGATAAAAAACCGGGGCAATGCGGTGATACAAGTGTGCGGGACGATGGAATCGGAATGCAAAAGGAAAATGTTTGCCGAACAAGTCCGCATTGAATAGCTGTTTTACTGGAAATTTGCATTACTTTTGCAGTATCGAAACCGTCGTTTCCGAAACGACGGTTTCGGAATACATCAACCAGAAGGGATACAAAGTATGAGATTTTTCGATAGAACAGAAGAGATAACCTCTTTGCGTGAGATTCGCGAGATGGCCAAGGAGAACGCCCAATTCACGGTGGTGACGGGACGTCGCCGCATCGGTAAGACTTCGCTTGTGTGGAAGGCATACGAGGACGGTCCGATTCTCTATTTCTTTGTCGCCCGCAAAGCAGAGGGGGACTTGTGCGAGGATTACCGGCTCGAAATAGAGAACAAGTTAGGTGTTCCGACAATGGGACGCACAGAACGCTTTGCCGAGGTGTTCGAGTATTTGATGAAGATTTCCGTGGAGCGTCCCATCACGCTTTTTATCGACGAGTTCCAAGAGTTTTTCCGCGTGAACAAATCGCTGTACAGCGATATGCAGCGCATTTGGGACCTATACAGTCCGAAAGCCCGTATCAACCTGATCGTGTGCGGCTCGATATACTCGATGATGATGAAGATATTCAAGGATAAGAAAGAGCCGTTGTATAACCGACAAACCCGCTTCATGTCGGTGCGCCCGTTCACTCCGACCGTACTGAAGGAGATTCTTGCGGAGCACCGTCCTGACTACACGGCGGAAGATCTGCTGGCCCTGTATTCCTTTACAGGCGGCGTGGCGAAATATGTGCAGTTGCTCATGGATGCCGGGGCAACGACTAGGGCGGCCATGCTTGACCACATCGTAAAAGCCGACTCCATCTTTCTGGGCGAAGGCAAGGCAATCCTTATTGAGGAGTTCGGCAAGGACTACGGTATCTATTTTTCGATCCTGTCGGCCATCGCACGAGGGAAGACCTCCCGTTCGGAAATCGAAAACGTGGTGGGCAGGGAAATCGGCGGCTACCTGACTAAGTTGGAAAGGGAATATGAGGTCATATCCAAGAAACAGCCCCTTTTCAAGAAGAGTTCCGCCAAGAATGTGCGCTATACGATTGAGGACAATTTCTTCACATTCTGGTTCCGCTTCATATACAAGTACAGCTACATGTTGGAGATTGAGAACTACGGCAGCGTGAAGTCGATTATAAACAGGGACTACGAAACGTTCAGCGGGCTGATGCTCGAACGGTGGTTCAAGCGGGTGCTGATCGAGCGGCAAGCCTATACTCGCATCGGCGGCTGGTGGGACCGCAAGGGTGAAAACGAGATAGACATCGTGGCCGAGAACGAACTGGATGAAACGGCTGCGTTCTTCGAGGTGAAGCGAAAGGCCGAAAATATCGACATGGCGACATTGGAGAAAAAAGCCGAGGCATTCTTGTGTGCTACGGGAGAGTTCAAGGGCTATGCCCTTTCTTACAAAGGGGTGTCCATGGCCGACATGTAGTATTGCCGACGCCGTGACGCGGTGATACAAGAGTGCGGGACGATGGAATCGGGATGCAAAAGGAAAATGTTTGCCGAACAAGTCCGCATTGAATAGCTGTCTTACCGTTTTTTTGCAGTAGCGGAATCGTCGTTTCGGAAATGGTGGTTTCGGAACACGTCAATCAGAAAGGATACAAAGTATGAGATTTTTTGATAGAACAGGAAGATATTGCCTCTTTGCGTGGAGATTCGCGAGAGGGCCAAGGAGAACGCCCAATTCACGATGATGACGGGATGCCGCCGTATCGGTAAAATTTCTCTTGTATGGAAAGTGTACTGAGATTAGTCAGATACTATTTTGAGAAAGACTCAACATTATTCATCTAAGAACTTAAACAAATAATCTCACAGAAAAATGATTAGTGGAAAAACTTATCGTTATGATGATGAGTTTAAGGCAAAGGCACGTGCTCATCAGTTTGCGTTCAGAGAAAATGAATTGAATGATTTTTATGATGAAAGGAATCCACAAGTCTTTCTTTCTCCCGATGCAGCTAAGAAGGGGTTTATATTTTGTGATACTTACAAGGAACTGATTAAGAGCAAGGTTAAATCATTTAAAACTTCTGCATTGTTTTCCAATATGCTACGGAGCGAGCACATCCCTTACAACATCTTCACTCCAATGGAAGAAGACTTAAGTGCAACTGTCATACTATTTAACGAAATTATAGGCGGAGGTATATCAAAGATAAAACGCATACGTATTGAGTTTGCAGGAAAAACTGATAAAAGTGAATATCTAAATGACGGAACTTCTTTTGACGTATTCATTGAATATGTTTCTTCTGATGGTTCTATCGGAGGGGTTGGAATCGAGGTGAAATACACCGAGAATGGTTATCCTATAGGAGTTAAGGAGAAACAAGATATTGAGGACACAAATGGATTATACCATCAGATGACCAGGAAATCGCATTGGTATATTCCGGCATTAGACACCCTTTCATTCATAAAAGCAAACCATCTACGTCAAATTTGGCGTAATCATATCTTGGGATATTCCATGTTGTGTAGAGGAGAAATCCGGCATTTTCACCATATACATCTTTACCCTCAAGGCAATAAACATTTTCACGAACACGCCATACCCGAATATAAGTCGTTGCTTACCGAGTGTGGCAAGGCAAGTTTTATTGATCTGACATACGAATCCTTATTTGATATGATAAGTAAAATCTTCACTTCGGACAAACATCAGGATTGGATAAAATATCTAAGAAAGAGATACATCATATAAACATAATAAGTAGGGTGTAAAGTCGAGTTCTCGGATTTTCATCCTACTTTTCCCAACTTTTTACT